>NZ_MAST01000014.1 GCF_001758225.1 Humibacillus sp. DSM 29435
CGGGCGGGATCTGGCCGCGGGGATCGGACCGGGGCGGGGTTGCTGGGGGTGGGGGTGGCGTCTGGCCGCGGGGATCGGACCGTGGCGGGGGTGCTGAGGGTGCGGGCGGGATCTGGCCGCGGGGATCGGACCGTGGCGGGGTTGCTGGTGGTGCGGGCGGGATCTGGCCGCGGGGATCTGGCCGCGGCGGGGTTGCTGAGGGTGGGGGCGGCGTCTGGCCGCGGGGATCGGACCGCGGCGGAGTCAGAAGTCGCAGCCGTCACACCCGTCGCAGCCGTCGAGCAGCCCGCCGAGATCCAACAGTCCGGATGCCGCGTCGGTGAAGTCGCCGAGCCCGCCGACCGTTCCGGCCACCGCTTCGACAGCGTCGCCCAGGCTGTCACCCAGACCAGACGCGAAATCGCCCAGGCCGCCGGCCAGGTCGCCGAGGCTCGTCACATCGACCACCGAGGCCACGTTGCCGACAAGGTCGAGGGAGTGTCCGGCGAGGTCGATGGCATCGAACCAGCCGAGGTCCCAGAAGGGTTCGGTCCAGCCCGCCAGCTGGGCCCGGGCTGCGACCTCGCCGAACAGCCTCGCCCAGGCCTCGGCGATCCCGAAGGCCATGGCGTAGGGCAGGTAGCGGCTGAAGACGGCCCCCGCCTCCTCGAACCGGATCTGGTCGGCTTCGGCCGTCTCGAGGTAGTGGCGAAAGCCCAGGGTCTCGATGCGCACAGCCGTGCCCTCGGCGGTGCGGGGCGTGCGCGAGCGGCCCCACCGCGCCAGCACGAGCACGGTGAGCGTCGTTCCCACCAGGAGGGGCACGAACGACCAGTCCTGCTCGACGAGGCCGGCGCGGAGCACGACGGCGGCGGCCACCACGGCCAGAGGAACCATCACGATAAGACCCCAGAGCCGGGTGCGGGCGTTCTTGGCGCGCGGATGGCGGCGGTACCAGCCGCGGTCGACGACCTCGCGGTAGAGCCCGATCTGGGCTTCGCGCATCGTCATCCCGAACGTGCCCCGCAGGTCGGACAGGCGCACCGCGGCCCCGCTCGCGAACAGGTCGGTGACCAGGGTGCGCTCGAACCCGGTGAGCACCTCCTCGGGATCGATCTGGGCCCGACGCAGCATCCAGTCGCGGTCAGACCGACCCTGCCGTGGTTGGCGTCGGCCCACCGGCTCGGCGGGGCCGGGTGCGGCGGGTTCGAGGCCGGCCTCGGCAGGCACCTCGGCGATGGTGAACCAGCCACGAACGGCGAGGTCGACGATGGTGGCGCTCACGTCGTGCGGGTCGGCGACTCCGTCGACCACCGTGCCGGCCACCCCGGGCGTGACGCCGCGCGGGGGAGTGAAGGCCACGGCCACGGTGCCGTTCCACTCGCCCGATCTCAGGCGCCGCCGCCTCGCCGAACCCGGCTGAGACGGGACGAGCCCAGGGGTGACGTCGACGAACATCTCGTCACGGGAGCGCCACCAGGCCACCGCGACCACGACGGCCGCCAGCAGAAGCGGCACGAGGCCGAGCACCACGCTGCCCGCGAGCTCGGTGCGGTCGACCAAGGCCGGGTGAGTGGCATCCGGAAAGGTGGGCGCACCGAAGGTGGCAGGTGTCACGTGGTTCCCCCGAGGTTGCTCAGACTTGGCTCCTGCGTCGGAGTGCCGAACCCTACTGCTTCACGGCAGGCTGGCCCCATGGAACCCGTCTACGCCTCAGTCATCGGCTTCGCCAAGGGACTCTTCGCCGCGCAGGGCCTGCGGTTCACCATCCTCGGCGCCGAGAACGTGCCGACCACCGGGGGTGCGGTGCTCGTGGTCAACCACACCGGCTACTTCGACTTCGCCTACGCGGGCCTGGCGGCTCAGCCGTCGGGTCGTCTGGTGCGCTTCATGGCCAAGGACGGCGTCTTCGCGCACCCGGTGGGCGGGCCACTCATGCGCGGTATGAAGCACATCCCGGTCGACCGCGCGGCCGGGGCCGACTCCTACTGCGCCGCCCTCGAAGCGCTGCGGGCCGGCGAGGTCGTGGGCATCTTTCCGGAGGCGACCATCTCGCGCAGCTTCGAGCTCAAGGAGTTCAAGACCGGCGCGGCGCGGCTCGCGGCCGAGGCCGGGGTGCCGATTGTGCCTCTCGTGATCTGGGGCTCGCAGCGGGTGTGGAGCAAGGGGCTACCTCGCCGGCTCGGGCGTACGAAGGTGCCGATCATCATGACCATCGGGGAACCGGTCCCGGTGGCAGCCGATGCCGACCCGGAGCAGGTCACCGCTGAGTACAAGCAGGTCATGGCCGGCCTGCTCGACGTGGCTCGAGCGGCCTACGAGCCGATGACCGGTTCGGACCTGCGGTACCTGCCCGCCAGCCTGGGGGGCACCGCCCCCACCCTGGACGAGGCGACGCGCCTCGACGCGGCCGAGGCGGAGCAACGCCGCGCTCAGCGGTCGTCAGGGTCGTCAGGGTCGTCAGCAGCCTCGGAGGCGTCGGAGGCGTCGGAGGCGTCGGAGGCGTCGGAGGTCCCGGAGGAATGATGCCCCTGGCCGCCCGGCCGACCTCGCTCGCCCCGGCGATGCGGGTCGTTCCCGAGCAGGGCCCGCGCCCGCCGCGAGCGCAGCGCCGTGAGCAGGCCGCACAGCCCCGCCATTCCCGAGGCAAGCACCCAGAACAGCCAGGTCGGCCAGTCGTGCTCCACACAGAGGTTCCAGGTCTCGGCCGCCGCGAGCAGCAGGGCCCCTCCGGCGACGTAGGCCCAGCCGCTCGCCTTCTCGGTGTAGTGCACGAGCTGGCGTCGGTGCTCGGTGCCCAGGGCATCGAAGACGAGCTTGCGGTAACGCGTCGAATGCCGTCGGTCGAGCAGGTAGCCGATCGGCGGCACGAGCCACCACCACGGCGAGCTGCGCCGCGGCTGCGCCACCCCTCGGGCGGTCGCCTCGATCGCCTCGCGCTCGATCTGTTCCTCGCCCAGCTCGATCGACGCCTGGTAGATCGGACCGGCGAACAACAGCCAGGCACCGGCGAAAGCAGCCCAGGGCATCAGCTCGTCCACGCGATGACCCTACAAAGGACCGGTAGCCTGCCGACATGGCACCGCCCGCCCGTCATCGCGTTCCCGAGGGGCCCACCCCCGATCCTGCGGTGCAGAAGCTGCGGGTGCGCTACACCAAGCGCGGTCGGCTGCGGTTCAGCTCGAGCCGCGACTTCCAGCGGGCGCTCGAGAGGGCCCTGCGCCGCGCCGACGTGCCGATGGCCTTCTCGGCCGGGTTCCACCCCCACCCCAAGATCAGCTATGCCAACGCGGCCTCGACAGGCACGGCCAGCGAGGCCGAGTACTTCGAGATCTCGGTGACCGAGCGGGTCGACCCTGAGTCGGTGCGGCTCGCTCTCGATGAGGCCCTGCCTGACGGCCTCGACATTCTCGAGGTGGTGCAGGCCCAGCCCGGCGCCCTCGCCGACCGGCTGGAGGCGAGCGAGTGGGTGCTGCAGTTCGGCGGCCTGGCCTCAAGCGTGCTGGCGGATGCCGTCGAGCTGTTGCTGGCCCGCGAGCACGCCGAGGTGACCCGGATGACCAAGACGGGCCCGCGCACCTTCGACGTGCGCCAGGCCGTGGTCAGCGCGGTGGTCAGCCCGATGGTCAGCTCAGTGGTCAGCCCGGTTGTCAGCCCGGTTGTCAGTCCGGTGGTCAGTTCGGTGGCGGAGCCTGACGCGCCGTCGGGGCCCGACTGTGCGATACTGCGAATGGTCGTTCGGCACACCACACCTGCCGTTCGCCCCGACGACATTCTGACCGCGCTGCGTGAGATCGCCGACTTGCAGCTACCGCGCCCACCTCTGGTGACGCGGCTGGCGCAAGGGCCGCTCGACATCGCAACCGCGGCGGTGGCTGATCCACTGGCTGCCGACAAGAGTGCCGCCGGCACCTGACTATGGGGCCGCGCCCAGCGCGAACCGTTCTCAGTTGTAGTGATACGACTTCCGACCCGCCGCGAACGGCGGCGGGCCGACTGACAACCGTGCTGGCGCGGTGTTGAGGGCCTCGGCCGCGTGTGGTTCACACCGCACCGGACGAGAGGCGCCCAGATGGCACCCGAAGACACCAACCACAGCGACAGCAACGCCAACGACATCGACAGCGACACCACAGCCGGGCCCAGCGAGAACGCGAGCCGGCCGCCCGAGGTCACGGAAGCCGTGCAAGGCCCTGACACCCACGATGGGGCGGATGAGCCGGTCGCCGCGGCAGCGCCGCCTCGCAAGCGGGCACCGCGCGCCACCAAGAGCGCCACCAAGAGCGCGACGAAGAAGGCGGCCGCCCCCAAGGCTGACGCTTCTGACGCCGCTGACGCACCGGCTGCGAAGACCGCCAAGAAGGCCACCAGCGCGAAGGCCCCCACTAGCCGGGCCCCGCGCGCTAGTCGAAGCGTGGCGAAGAAGGCCGCTGCGAGCATCATCCAGGACGTGCTCCCGAGCGGCACCACCGAGGACACCGCGGCCACCGCGGCCACCGAGACCACTGCGACCGCAGAGACCACTGCGGTCAGCGCGAGCGCTGCGAACGGCGAGACCACTGCGACCGGCAAGACAATGGCCGAGGTGGCTCCGGTGAAGAAGGCGGTGCGCAAGCGCGCGACCCGCAAGCAGGCTGCCCCCGTCGTCAGCTCCGACGCGAGCGAGGCCGTGCGCGAGCTCGTGACCCGGTCGGCTGCCGCCGCAGCCGACGCCGCCGAACCCCTGGGCTCGGTTCCGGCAACGGCTTCGCTGAGCACCGGGGCCGATGAAGCCGCTGAGGCCGATGAAGCCGCTGAGGCCGACGAGTCGACCGAGGCCCAGACTGCGGGTCCGCCCGCCCTGAGTGTGCTGTTCCAGGCCCCCGACACGGGCAGCCCGGCCGCCAAGGCACCGGCGGGGCGACGGCGCCGAGCGGCCGCTCCGGCCGGTGCTCCGGGCACCCACGAGACTGCGGTGGTGCTCACTCCCGAGCAGCCTCTGGAGCAGGACGCCTTAACCACCTCTGTCAGCTCTGTCACCGTCACCGTCGCCAATGGCGATGACGTCCGTGACGACACGGTCGAGAAGGCCGACGGCGGCGAGCTCCGTGCGGGCGCTGAGACCAGCGAGAACACCGAGACCAGCGAGAACACCGAGCGCCCGAGCCGTCGGAACCGATCCAGCCGGGGTGGCCGGTCTCGGCGCGGTCGTGATGCGAGCGACGCCGGAAGCGTCGGCACTGCTGCCGAGGAGGGCGTCGACGCCGGAGACGGCGAGAGCGCGACCGACGGCGGTCGTGGCGGTCGTGGCGGTCGTCACGAACCGAGTGGCAGCTCAGAGTCGTCAGACTCGGGTGGCTCCAGTTCGTCGGACGAGGCCGAAGACGGACCGTCTGACGATGACAACACACCTCGCCGTTCGCGGCGCCGTCGCGGCGGCAAGGGCCGCCGTGGCCGGGGCGGAAGCGACGAGCCCGACACCGAGTCGGCAGCGGCATCCACCAGCGGTTCCCCGGCGGGTGCTGACTCCGACGACGCCGAGAGCCCCGGCGACACCAGTGGAGCCGGTGATGACGGTGCTGCCGCTGCTGCGGCGTCGAGCAGCTCCGACGACGACCAGGGCGACGAGGAGAGTGCGTCGAGCCGTCGCCGGCGGCGCCGGCGCCGTTCGGGGGGCTCGACCGACGGGTCTGACGAGTCGCCGAACGTCTCGACCCGAGTGCGTCAGCCACGGGCCCAGAGCGACGAGCCGGTGGCCGTGCGCGGCTCGACCCGACTCGAAGCGAAGAAGCAGCGTCGCCGAGAGGGCCGCGAGGCCGGGCGTCGACGCACCATCATCACCGAGGCAGAGTTCCTGGCCCGCCGCGAGGCGGTCGACCGGGTCATGGTCGTGCGCAACAAGGACGGCCGCACCCAGATGGGCGTGCTCGAGGACGGTGTGCTGGTCGAGCACTACATCGACCAGGCCACGAACGTCTCGATGGCCGGCAACATCTACCTCGGCCGCGTGCAGAACGTGCTGCCCTCGATGGAGGCGGCGTTCGTCGACATCGGCAAGGGTCGCAACGCCGTGCTGTACGCCGGCGAGGTCAACTGGGATGCCGCGGGGCTCGAGGGCAACCAGCCCAAGCGCATCGAGAACGCCCTCGGCTCCGGCCAGGCCGTGCTCGTGCAGGTGACGAAGGACCCCATCGGTCACAAGGGGGCCCGCCTCACCTCGCAGATCTCGCTGCCCGGCCGCTACCTCGTCTACGTTCCCAACAGCTCGATGACCGGCATCAGCCGTAAGCTGCCCGACACCGAGCGTGCCCGGCTCAAGAAGATCCTGCGCGATGTCGTGCCCGAGTCGGCCGGCGTCATCGTGCGCACGGCCGCCGAGGGAGCGAGCGAGGCGGAGCTGCGCGCCGACGTCGAGCGGCTGACCGCGACCTGGGAGGCGATCTCCAGCCAGGCCGACGCGGCCACGAACGGCAAGGCCGGCAAGAGCAAGGGCCGCAAGAAGAACGGCGGTACCGGGTCGAGCCCCGTCGCCACGGCCCCGGTGCTGCTGCACGGCGAGCCCGACCTGACGGTGCGCGTCATCCGCGACGTGTTCAACGAGGACTTCAGCAAGCTGGTCGTCGCCGGTGAGCAGGCCTGGGAGGAGATCCACCCCTACATCACCTCCGTGGCCCCCGACCTGGCCGAACGGGTCACGCAGTGGACCGGTGAAGGTGACCTGTTCACACACCACCGGGTCGACGAACAGCTCGCCAAGGCGATGGACCGCAAGGTGTGGCTGCCCAGTGGCGGTTCCCTCGTGATCGACCGTACCGAGGCCATGACCGTCGTCGATGTCAACACCGGCAAGTTCGTCGGCTCGGGTGGCAACCTCGAGGAGACGGTCACCAAGAACAACATCGAGGCGGCCGAGGAGATCGTGCGTCAGCTGCGGCTGCGCGACATCGGCGGCATCATCGTCGTCGACTTCATCGACATGGTGCTCGAGAGCAACCGCGACCTCGTCGTCCGACGCCTGCTCGAATGCCTGGGGCGCGACCGCACCAAGCACCAGGTCGCGGAGGTCACCTCGCTCGGGCTCGTGCAGATGACGCGCAAGCGCGTCGGTTCCGGCCTGATCGAGGTTTTCGGCGAGACCTGCTCCCACTGCAACGGTCGCGGCTTCATCATCCACAGCGCACCGGTCGACCGCGGCGCCGGCTCGACGGACTCCCACGACTCAGCCGGTCCGGGTCGCTCCAGTTCGGGCAGTTCGGGCAGCTCGGCGAGCTCGAGCAGCACGAGCGGCTCGGGGAACGGCGGCCGGGGTCGGCGGGGCACCCGCGGTTCCGACGACTCCAGGGGCGGCTCGTCGACGGGCGGCAACGCGTCGAACGGGGCGACGGTGCCCACGGCCGGCGTCGCGCCCGAGCCGCCGAAGCACAACGGGCCGACGGCGGCCCAGATCGCCGCTGCAGCCCATGCAGCGGCCCTCAAGACGACCGCCGCCCACCCCGTCGCTGAGGTGGCTGAGGCGGCCGTCAGCATCGCCGACGACCTCGCGGCCGAGTTGGCCTCGGAGTCGATCCCCACCGGGATCGACCGGGCCATCGAGGCAGAGATCTCGAGCACACCCGACGTCACCGAAGCGGTCGGCATCCCCGCCGTCGACGGTGCAGACGACTCCGAGGACGCAACCGTGCGGCCCGACGACCAGGAGACCGCCACGCAGTCGTCCGGGCCCGTCGCCGAAGGCAGCGAGAGCGACGCACCGGTTGCTCGGCCCCGTCGCCGTCGCGGACGGGTGATGGCTCCGGCCGGGCCGCCTCGCCCGGCCGGGTCCGAGGCAGACCACGAGGGGGTCGCCCCACAGTGAGCCCAACCACCCCAGCGAGTGCTGTCACCACGGGTCTGGTGGCAGCCGGCTCCCTCGGTTTGGTGCGGGAGCCTCCCTGCCGGTAATCTTGCTCCTCGGTGCGCCCACCGGGCCCGTGTTGACGGGCCGGTACCGAAAGCGGCGTTCCAACCCGTTTACGAGAAAGTGAGTTCGACGTGTACGCGATTGTTCGCGCAGGTGGTCGCCAGGAGAAGGTTTCCGTGGGCGATGTCCTCCTCATCGACAAGATCAAGGGGTCGGGGCAGGCCGGCGACGCCGTCGAGCTCACGCCGCTGTTGCTCGTCGACGGCACCACGGTGACCTCCGACGCCGACAAGCTGGCCAAGGTGTCGGTCAAGGCCGAGGTCGTCAAGGCGGCCAAGGGCCCCAAGATCGTCATCATGAAGTTCAAGAACAAGACCGGCTACCGCAAGCGTCAGGGCCACCGTCAGCCGCTGACCCAGGTCAAGATCACGTCCATCGACGCCTGATCAGCCCGGAACCCAGAGACTCACGAGAGAAGGACTGACATGGCACACAAGAAGGGTGCGTCCTCGACCCGCAACGGTCGGGACTCGAACGCACAGTTCCTCGGCGTCAAGCGTTTCGGTGGCCAGAAGGTCAACGCGGGCGAGATCATCGTCCGTCAGCGCGGCACGCACTTCCACCCCGGTGACGGCGTCGGCCGCGGCAAGGACGACACCCTGTTCGCCCTGGTCGCCGGCGCGGTCAAGTTCGGCACCAAGCGCGGGCGCAAGACGGTCAACATCGAGCAGCCGGAGCCTGTCGCCGCCGAGTGACCCGGTCGATCGATCCGATCACCACTGATTCTCCGGAAGGGCGGGCCCGCGGGGCCCGCCCTTTCGCATCTCCCTCATCTGGAAAGAGTGACCCTCATGGCAGTGACCTTCGTCGACCGCGTGGTGCTGCATCTCAGCGCCGGTTCGGGCGGGCACGGTGTGGCGTCGGTCAAGCGCGAGAAGTTCAAGCCGCTCGGCGGCCCCGACGGTGGCAACGGCGGGCGGGGCGGCTCGGTGATCCTGCGGGTCGACCCCCAGGCCACGACCCTGCTCGACTACCACCGTCACCCGCACCGCGGCGCCCCCAACGGCAAACCCGGAGCGGGCGACGAGCGCAACGGCGCCGACGGCGGTGACCTGGTGCTTCCCGTGCCGGAGGGTACCGTCGTCAAGGACGGTTCCGGGGCGCTGATCATCGACCTGGTCGGGATCGGCACCGAGCACGTCATCGCAGCCGGCGGCCGCGGGGGGCTGGGCAACCGGGCCCTCAGCTCGGCCCGTCGGCGGGCCCCCGGCTTTGCCCTGCTCGGTGAGCCGGGTGAGGACATCGACGTCGTGCTCGAGCTCAAGTCGCTCGCCGACGTGGCCCTGATCGGCTTCCCGAGCGCCGGCAAGAGCTCGCTCGTCTCGGTGGTCTCGGCGGCCAAGCCGAAGATCGCCGACTACCCCTTCACGACTCTCGTGCCCAACCTCGGTGTCGTGACGGCCGGATCGAGCCGGTTCACCATCGCCGACGTGCCGGGCCTGATCCCGGGCGCCCACGAGGGCAAGGGGCTGGGTCTGGAGTTCCTGCGCCACGTCGAGCGCTGCTCGGTGCTGGTGCACGTCATCGACTGCGCGACCCTCGAGCCGGGCCGCGACCCGATGACCGACCTCGACGTCATCGAGAAGGAGCTCTCGCTCTACGTTCCCGACGCCGATCTCGGTGGCCGCCCGCTGGCTGAACGCACCCGCATCGTCGTGCTGAACAAGGCTGACGTGCCGGAGGCGCGTGAGCTCGCCGAGATGGTCAAACCCGACCTGGAGGCCCGTGGCATCGAGGTGTACATCATCTCGGCCGTCGCGCACCAAGGCCTGCGTGAGCTGACCTTCGCCATGGCGCGGCACGTCGACGCGGCCCGGGCCCAGCTCGAGCAGGTCGTGCCCCCGCGCGTCGTGCTGCGACCACGATCGGTCGACGACCACGGCTTCGAGGTCAAGCGCGAGAGCGGCACCGGAGGAGAGGTCGAGGGCGACTTCTACCGGATCACCGGGGTGCGACCCGTGCGCTGGGTGCGCCAGACCGACTTCTCCAACGACGAGGCTGTCGGCTACCTCGCTGACCGGCTGGCCCGCCTCGGGGTCGAGGAGGCGCTCTACAAGGTCGGCGCCGTGGCCGGAGACACGGTCGTCATCGGCGCCGGCGACGACGGCGTCATCTTCGACTGGGAACCGACGCTCCAGGCCGGGGCCGAGCTGCTCGGCAGCCGCGGCACCGACCTGCGCCTCGAGGAGCCGTCGCGGCCGACCCGCGACGAGAAGCGAGAAGCCCAGGCCAACCGCTACGCCGCCCGTGCCGCCACCCAGGAGGAGCTCGAGGCCGAACGTCGCTCGGGCCTGTGGCAGCTGCGCCGGCACGAGGTCGACGAGGACGAGCCGACCTCCTGACGAGTCACCGCCGGCGGCCGCCAGAACGGGTTGCCTGCTCGACCTCGGCCGGGTGCTCCCCGACCGGCATCCATGATGACTGGTCGAATGGCCACGGGGTCAGTGTGTTCTAGGGTGACCGTCATGAGCTCGTGGGGCGCACTGCTGCGCCGGGGACACCTCGGCACCGAGGCCGACCGAGCGACCTATCGCACCCTCCACACGGCCCTGCTCGCCTCGCCGCCGCTGCGCACCGGGCTGCATGCCGCCTCGGCCGAGCGCGCCCTGAAGCACCTGCGCACCCTGCTCGGCGCGCCGGCCCTGGCCATGACCGACACGAGCTCCCTGCTCGCCTGGGAGGGCGGACGCGCCCACCACTCACCCCAGACGACGGTCATCGCCGCTCCGACGCTCGAGCACGGACGCACCACGGTGCTCGACGGCGCCGACATCGCCTGCCCCGAGGCGTCGTGCACCGTGCGTCAGGCCGTGGTCGCGCCCCTCGATGTCGACGGGCTGGTGGTCGGTACCCTGCAGGTGTTCACCGACCATGCCTCGGCCGGGCTCGTGCGAGCCACCAACGAGGTGGCCCGCTGGGTCTCGGGGCAGCTCGAGCTCGCTGAGCTCGACGCCTCGCGCACCCGGCTGATGGAGGCCGAGGTGCGGGCCCTGCGGGCCCAGATCAGCCCGCACTTCATCTACAACTCACTGACGGCGATCGCCTCCTTCACCCGCACCGACCCCGAGCGGGCCCGCGAGCTGCTGCTCGATCTGGCCGAGTTCACCCGCTACTCCTTCCGGCGCCACGGTGAGTTCACGACCCTCGCTGAGGAGCTGCGCTCGATCGAGGCCTACCTGGTGATCGAGAAGGCCCGCTTCGGAGACCGGCTGACCGTGACCCTGCGCGTGGCGCCGGAGGTGCTCCCCGTCGTGGTGCCCTTCCTCTGCCTCCAGCCGATCGTCGAGAACGCGGTGCGGCACGGGCTGGAGGGCAAGGCCGGGCCGGGCGAGATCAGCATCCTGGCCCACGACGTCGACCGCGACTGTGTCGTCATCATCGAGGACAACGGCGTCGGCGAGGACCCCGAGCGGGTGCGCCGGGTGCTGGCCGGTGACGACTCAGGTGACTCGGTGGGCCTGGCCAACGTCGACGAACGGCTGCGGGCCACCTTCGGCGACGACTACGGCCTCGTCGTCGAGACCGCCCAAGGGGCCGGCACCCGCGTCGTCGTGCGGCTGCCCAAGTTCCGGCCGGGAGTCTACGTATGAGCCTGCCGCCGGCAGCCGGGACTGACGGGGGAGCCCCTCCGGCCCCGACCACGCTGCGCGTGCTCGCGGTCGACGACGAGGCGCCGGCCCTCGACGAGCTGGTGTGGATGCTGGGACGTCACCCCCAGGTGGGCCGGGTGCTCTCGGCGGGCTCCGGCGAGGCGGCGCTGCGGGTGCTGCACGAGCAGCAGGTCGACGCGATCTTCCTCGACGTGCAGATGCCCGGCCTGAGCGGTCTCGACCTCGCCCGGGTGCTCGCGCGGTTCGCGGCCGCGCCGCCCGTGGTGTTCGTCACCGCCCACGAGCAGCACGCGGTCGACGCCTTCGAGCTCAACGTCGTCGACTACGTGCTGAAACCGGTGCGCGACGAGCGGCTCGCCGAGGCGGTCCGCCGGGTCGCGCAGGCCGTCGAGGGCAAAGAGCAGGGCGGGGCGGGGGCCACGAGCGACGACGAGTCGATCGTCGTCGAGCTCGGCGGCGTGAGCCGCCTCCTGCCGCGGAGCGACGTGATGTGGGTCGAGGCCCACGGCGACTACGCGAGGCTGCACACGGCATCCGAGAGCCACCTCGTGCGGATGCCGCTGTCGACCCTCGCCGACGAGTGGCACGAATCGGGCTTCGTGCGCATCCACCGCAGCTTTCTCGTCTCGCTCGGGCACATCGCCGAATGGCGCACCGAGGCCGGGCGCACGACGGTGGTCGTCGGCGGTCACGAGCTCATGGTCAGCCGGCGGCACACCCGCGCCCTGCGTGACCTGCTCGTGCGTCGCGCCCAGCCCCGTGCGCGAGGTGGCGGATGAGCTCTGACGAGGTGCGGGCCCGGGTGCGGGTGGTGAGCCCCCGCACCTCGGCAGCCCGCACCCGGACCATGTCGATCGCCTCGGAGATCGACGAGCAGACCCGGCTCGGTGAGGTGTACATCGTCTCGTTGATGCGCAGCCAGCTGCGCCTCGCGATCGGGGTGCTCGCCGTGCTGGCGGTGACGCTCGGCGGGCTGCCGCTGCTCTTTCACCTCGTGCCGCAGATCGGGCGCGTCGAGCTGTTCGGTGTGCCGCTGCCCTGGCTGCTGCTGTCGGTGTTCGCGTTCACCGAGATCATCGGGCTCGGCTGGCTGTACGTGCGCCAGGCCGAGAAGAACGAAGACGACTTCAGCGACCTGCTGGAGGGCCGATGAACCCCGCCGCCACGATCGGGGCCATCATCGTGGTGTCGATCGCGTCGCTCGCCGTCGGCGCGTTCGGGCTGCGGTTCTCGCGCACCGTCAGCGACTTCTACGTCGCCTCACGTGGGGTCGGCCCGTTGCTCAACGCGTCGGCCATCAGCGGTGAGTATCTCTCTGCCGCATCGTTCCTCGGCGTCGCGGGGCTGATCCTCGCCCGCGGGGTCGACATGCTCTGGCTACCCGTGGGCTGGACGGCGGGCTACCTGCTGCTGCTCGTGTTCGTCGCGGCGCCGTTGCGCCGCTCCGGCGCCTACACCCTGCCCGACTTCGCCCAGCTGCGCACCGAGTCGCAGACGGCGAGGCGCGTCTCGAGCGCCCTCGTGGTCGCGATCGGCCTGCTCTACCTGATCCCGCAGTTCCAGGGGGCCGGGCTGACCCTGCGCACACTGACCGGTGCCCCGTCGTGGGTCGGCCAGGTCGCCGTCGCCGTCGTCGTGTGCCTGGCCGTGCTGCCCGGCGGCATGCGCAGCGTCACCCTCGTGCAGGCCTTCCACTACTGGCTCAAGCTGCTGGCCCTGTTGACGCCCGTCTTCTTCCTGCTGGTCGCCCTCGCCGCCCGGGGTGGTGCCGACGCGGTCGGCACGCTCGGCACCGTCGACGTCACAGACTGGGTCGAGCCGCTGGCCGGCGACCACGCGCTCTACCTGACGTACTCGCTCGTGCTCGCCACCTTCTTCGGCGCGATGGGTCTCCCGCACGTGGTCGTGCGTTTCTACACCAACCCCGACGGGCGGGCCGCCCGACGCACCACCCTGGTCGTGCTCGCGCTGCTCTCCGGGTTCTACCTGCTGCCGATCCTCTACGGCGTGCTGGGGCGACTGCTGGCCTTCGACCTCGTGGCCGCCGGGCGCACCGACTCGGTGGTGCTCGAGCTGCCGAGCCGGGTGTTCGACGGGGTGCTCGGCCAGGGCTTGACCGCCCTGGTGGGGGCCGGCGCGTTCGCCGCGTTCCTGTCGACCTCCACCGGGCTCGTGGTGTCGGTGGCGGGAGTGCTGAGCCAGGACCTGCTGCGGTCGGGGCCCGGACACCGACACGGCATCCGCACCTTCCGGATCGCCACCGTCATCGCGGTCGCCGTGGGGGTGGCCCTCACCTTCTTGTCGGTCAACGTGCCCGTCGCGCACGCCGTCGAGCTGGCGTTCGCGGTGGCGGCGTCGACCTTCTGCCCTCTGCTCGTGCTCGGCATCTGGTGGCGGGGGCTCACCGCCATCGGGGCGGTGGCCGGCCTCGTCGTCGGAGGCGGGCTGTCGGGGTCAGCCGTGGTCGCCACCACGTTCGGGGTCGACCGCGGTGACTGGCTGGGCGTGATCATCTCCCAGCCGGCCGCCGTGACCGTGCCGACCGCCTTCGCCACGATGGTGCTCGGCTCGTTGCTGACCCGCGCACGGCGCCCCGAACACGTGGCCCAGACCATGGTTCGCCTGCACGCGCCCGAGCACCTGGAGCTCAACCGCGGCCCGTTCCACCCCGAACGGGCGACCGTTCATCGCGTCGAACCGACCGCTCGGCGCCGCTAGAACTGCATCCGGCGACTCGTCGCCGCCGCTTGGCGACGACACCCCCGTGCCCCCTGTACCGGCTCGCGTCGCGGCTCCTACGGTGGCACCGCCGGGCGAGCACTGGTGCCCGGAAGGTCCACGGCCGTAAGGTCCCCGGCGGCGCAGTCTGCCGCATCGACGTCGCGACCCAACCCAGCGCCCCCGGAGGTGGCCTCAGTGAGCAAAGAAGCTCTCGAAACCGAAGATCCGAACATCGCCCTGCAGAACTCCGACGACTTCATCGAGCTGCGCAGGAAGTTCCGCAAGTTCGTCTTCCCGATGACCGGGGCCTTCCTGGCCTGGTACTTCCTCTACGTGCTGCTGGCCGTGCTGGCGCACGACTTCATGGGCACCAGGGTGATCGGCAACATCACCTGGGGCCTCATCCTGGGCCTGCTGCAGTTCGTGACCACCTTCACCATCACCATCGTCTACGTGCGCTGGGCGGGCCGTGAGTTCGACCCGCGGGCCGAGGCGTTGGCCCAGAAGATGGGGGCGCTCAAGTGAACACCGCACTCGCTCCCACGCTCATGCCGACCGCGACGACCGTCGGCAACCCGGCGATCAACATCGGCATCTTCGCCCTCTTCGTCGTGGTCACCCTGGCCATCGTCATCCGCGTCTCACGCAACAACAACACCGCCGCGGAGTACTACGCCGGCGGGCGGGCCTTCACCGGCCGGCAGAACGGCATCGCGATCGCCGGTGACTACCTCTCGGCCGCCTCGTTCCTCGGTATCGCAGGCGCTATCGCCGTCAACGGCTACGACGGGTTCCTCTACTCCATCGGCTTCCTCGTCGCGTGGCTCGTGGCCCTGCTGCTCGTGGCCGAGCTGCTGCGCAACGTCGGTAAGTACACGATGGCCGACGTGCTGAGCTTCCGGCTTCGCCAGCGCCCCGTGCGCATCGCGGCGGCCATCTCCACCCTCGCCGTCTCGTTCTTCTACCTGCTCGCCCAGATGGCCGGGGCCGGTGGGCTCGTGGCTCTTCTGCTGGGCATCGAGGGCGACCTCGGGCAGCGGCTGGTCATCGTCGTCGTCGGCATCATCATGCTCTTCTACGTCATCTTCGGCGGCATGAAGGGCACGACGTGGGTGCAGATCATCAAGGCGGTGCTGCTCATCATCGGGGCCGTCGTCATGACGGTCTGGGTGCTGGCCAAGTTCGGCTTCAACATCTCCACCCTGCTCGGCGACGCGGCGGCTGCCGCCCCGGCTGCTGCCGACGGAACGGCGCGCGACCTGCTCGCGCCGGGGCTGCAGTACAAGAACCCGGTCGACTTCATCTCGCTCGCTCTGGCCCTGGTGCTCGGCACCGCCGGGCTGCCGCACGTGCTGATGCGGTTCTACACGGTGCCGACCTCCCGCGAGGCACGCCGGTCGGTGGAGTGGGCCATCTGGCTCATCGGCGCGTTCTACCTGCTCACCCTCGTGCTCGGCTTCGGTGCCGCAGAGCTCGTGGGCGCCAAGGCCATCAAGGCCGCACCCGGCGGGGCCAACTCCGCCGCACCGCTGCTCGCCTTCGAGCTCGGCGGGGAGATTCTCCTCGGCGTCATCTCGGCCGTGGCGTTCGCGACGATCCTCGCGGTCGTCGCCGGGCTCACCATCACCGCCAGCGCGTCCCTCTCGCACGACGTCTACAACACGCTCGTCAAGAAGGGCAACGCGACTCCGGAGGAGGAGGTCAAGGTCGCGCGCATCTCGGCGCTCGTGCTGGGAGCCGTCGCCATCGTCGGTGGCATCTTCGCGCTGGGGCAGAACATCGCCTTCCTCGTGGCCCTCGCGTTCGCCGTCGCGGCGAGCGCCAACCTGCCGACGATCCTCTACTCGCTCTTCTGGAAGCGGTTCAACACCAGGGGCGCACTGTGGAGCATCTACGGCGGTCTTATCAGCGCGATCACCCTCATCGTGTTCTCGCCGGTCGTGTCGGGCAAGCCCATCGACGCGGTGACGGGCAAGAGCCCGTCGATGCTCCAGGGCGTCGACTTCCACTGGTTCCCGCTCGACAACCCGGGCATCATCTCGATTCCCCTCGGCTTCGTCCTCGGCTACATCGGCACGCTGACGAGTCGGGAGTACAACGCCGCGAAGTACGCCGAGATGGAGGTGCGTTCGCTCACCGGCTACGGAGCCGAGGGAGCCTCGCAGCACTGACCTGAGTAGCAAGACGCCCGTCGGGAACGACCGACCGGCCGCACACGGCATCCACGGCGTCACGCCCTGGATGCCGTGTGCTGTCCCGTGTCTGCCAGCCGGTCGTCCCGCCGGTGGGCGACCCACGACTGCGTAGAGTGCACCGGGTGTCAGCTCGAGCGGTCATCAGCAGTGCGAGGCGCATCGTCGTCAAGGTGGGGTCGAGCTCGCTGACCGGAGTTGACGGCGGCATCGACCACGGCCGGCTCGTGGCGCTCGCCAACGCTTTGGCCCACCGTCACGCGCAAGGCTCCCAGCTCGTGCTCGTCAGCTCGGGCGCCATCGCCGCCGGCCTCCACCCGCTCTCGCTGACCGCCCGGCCGCGCGACCTCGCAACCCAGCAGGCCGCGGCATCCGTCGGCCAGGGGGCGCTGCTCGCGGCCTACACCCAGGCGTTCGTGGCGCACGAGGTCACGGTGGGGCAGGTGCTGCTCACGGCCGACGACGTGACGAGGCGCTCGCACTACGCGAACGCCCGCCGCACGCTCGAGCGGCTGCTCGACCTGCGGGTGCTGCCCATCGTCAACGAGAACGACACCGTGGCCACGAGCGAGATCCGGTTCGGTGACAACGACCGGCTGGCGGCGCTGGTCGCCCATCTGATCGACGCCGACGCGCTCGTGCTGCTCTCCGACGTCGACGCCCTCTACGACGGGCCGCCGAGCCGGCCCGGTTCGCAGCGCATCCCGGTGGTCGCGGGACCTGACGACATCGCCCACGTCGAGATCGGGGGCAGCAGCTCCAAGGTCGGCACCGGCGGCATGGCGACCAAGATCGAGGCCGCCCGCATCGCCACGGCCGCCGGGGTGGTCACGGTCGTCACGGCCGCCGACCGGCTCACCGAGGTGCTGACCGGTGGCGACGTCGGAACCCTGTTCCTGCCCATCGGCGTTCGCGGGCGGTCGAGGCGCCTGTGGCTGCGGCACGCCACGACCGCGCGTGGCCGCCTCGTGGTCGACGACGGAGCGGTGGCCGCCCTTGTGCAGCGGCAGAAGTCGCTGCTGCCGGCCGGGGTCATCGGCGTCGAGGGCAGCTTCCTCAGCGGTGACCCGGTCGACGTCTGCGGCCCCGACGGCACGACCATCGCCCGGGGGCTGGTCAACTACAGCTCCGCCGAGCTGCCTCCGCTGCTGGGTCGCTCGACCAGGGAGCTGGCCGCCGCGCTCGGGCCCGAGTACGAACGCGAGGTCATCCACCGCGACCACCTCGTCATCCTCTGACGCTGTCGACCTCGACGCACGCGTTCGGTGCCAGCAGCGCGACGGCCTAACCTAGAGGCATGTCGGATGCCGTGGATCCTGCCGTCGCTGCGCACGTGACCGCCCTCGCCGAGAAGGCTCGGGCGGCGTCTCGTCGGCTCGCGCTGATGTCGCGCTCCGAGAAGGATGCCGCTCTGCTCGTGCTCGCCGACGCCGTGGAGGCTGCGACGCCACAGGTGCTCGACGCCAACGCCGTCGACCTCGAGCGCGGCCGGTCGACCGGGATGACTGAGAGCCTCCAGGACCGGCTGCGCCTTGACACCGACCGGGTGGCAGCCGTCGCCCAGGCCCTGCGCGACGTGGCCGCCCTGCCTGACCCGGTGGGTGAGGTGGTGCGTGGGTCGACGCTGGCCAACGGCCTGCAGATCCGCCAGGTGCGGGTGCCGATGGGGGTCATCGGGATGATCTACGAGGCGCGTCCCAACGTGACGGTCGACGCCGCCGGCCTCTGCCTCAAGTCGGGCAATGCTGTCATCCTGCGTGGTGGCTCGGCGGCCGGCGCGACCAACCACGCCCTCGTCGTGGCGCTGCGCGACTCGCTGACGGCACAGGGTCTTCCGCCCGATGCCGTGGTGCTGCTCGAGGAGGGCGGACGCGACGCAGCGCGGGCCCTGATGACGGCGCGCGGCTACGTCGACCTCGTCATCCCACGCGGCGGGGCCGACCTCATCTCGACCGTCGTTCGTGAGTCGACGGTGCCCGTCATCGAGACCGGCATCGGGGTCTGCCACGTGTACGTCGACCGGGCGGCCGACCTGCAGATGGCGCAGGCGATCACGCTGAACGCCAAGACGCACCGCCCCAGCGTCTGCAACGCGGCCGAGTCCCTGCTCGTGCATCGCGACGTGGCAGCCGACTTTCTGCCCAAGGTCATCGCCGACCTCGCGGGCTCCGGGGTGCGGCTGCACGTCGGGGCGGAGGTGCGCAGCTACGCCGAAGCGGCGGGAGCCGCCTACGACCTCGCGAACGAGGCCGACTTCGCGACGGAGTGGCACGGTCTCGAGATGAGTGTCGCCGTGGTCGACGACATCGACGAGGCTATGGCCCGCATCCGACGGTTCGGCACCGGACACACCGAGGCCATCGTCACCGACGACCGTTCCGCCGCTCGCCGGTTCGCGGCCGAGGTCGACGCCGCTGTCGTGATGGTCAACGCCAGCACCCGCTTCACCGATGGCGGGGAGTTCGGCTTCGGAGCCGAGATCGGCATCTCCACCCAGAAGCTGCACGCCCGCGGGCCGATGGCCCTGCCCGAGCTGACCACTACCAAGTGGATCGTGGAGGGCGACGGCCACGTGCGCTGACCGGCCTCGGCCGGATGGCATGATTGCCGATCATGGAAGGCACTGAGGTACGCAAGCTGGCCCAGCTCGAGGACCAGCACTGGTGGTACCGGGAGCGCCGGCATCTGCTCGCGAAGCAGATCGAGGGACTGTCGCCGGGAACGGCTCTCGACATCGGGGCGGCCGGCGGCGGCAACACGCGCGTGCTGCGTGACCACGGATGGAGCGCCGTGGCCCTGGAGTACGGAGCCCCGGGCGCCGAGGTGGCCCATGAACGGGGGCTGGCGACGGTTCGCGCCGACGCGACCCGGCTGCCCTTCGGCGACCACAGCCTCGACCTTGTGGTGGCCTTCGACCTGCTGGAGCACCTCCATGACGACGACGTGGCCGTCAGCGAGGTGCTGCGGGTGCTCAAGCCGAGCGGCCACTACCTGATCGCTGTGCCGGCCGACCCCAGGTTGTGGTCAGACCACGACGAGGCCGTCGACCACGTGCGTCGCTACACCCGACCCGAGCTGGTGGGCCTGCTCGAGAGCGGCGGCTTCGACGTGGTCGAGGTGAAGTCGTGGAACGTGCTGCTGCGCCCGGTGGTGGCTCTGCGCCGTAAGTCCAGCTCGGGATCAGACCTCGACAAGGTGCATCCCGTCGTGAACCTCGGGCTGCGCACCATCATCACCGCCGAACGCTACCTACCCGTGCAGAACCTGCCGGGCGTCAGCCTGCTCGTTCGGGCCAAGCCCACCGCGCGTCGCGGCTGACTGCTCGGCGTCGGCCCGCTGACGGTCGGCCCGCTGCCGGTCGGGAGGCTCGTCGGGCAGGTACTCGTCGGGCAGGTACTCGTCGGGCAGGGAGTCGTAGGCGATGAAGTAGGCCGGCCGACCCTGCAGGTGCGTGTACATCCGCCCGATGTACTCACCGAGGATGCCCACGCACAGCAGCTGGATCGCCCCGAAACCCGACACGATGGCCACGGTGGAGGTCCAGCCGGCCACCGTGTGGCCGCTGACCTGCGCGATCAGGGTGTAGGCGACGAGCAGCACCGCGATGACGGCGCCACCGAAGCCGGCGAAGGTAGCGACCCGCAGCGGCGCCGTCGAGAAACCGGTCAGCGCGTCGATCGAGAGCGTGATCATCTTCAGCAGCGGGTACTTCGAAGAGCCGGCCGCGCGTTCGTCGCGACGGTACTCGACCGCCTCGGAGGGGAAGCCCAGAGCGGGAACGATGAAACGCAGCACGCGATTGTGGTCGGGCAGTGAGTTGACCGCGTCGACGGTGGCGCGCGACATCAGCCGGAAGTCACCGGCATCCGCATGGGCCGAGGTCGCGGAGATCGCACCGATCACCCGGTAGAAGGCCCGGGCGGAAGTGCGTTTGAACACGGTGTCGCTCGACCGGTCGGCCCGCACGCCGTAGACGACGTCGACCCCGTGGTCGCGAGCGGCGGTGAGCATCTGCGGAATCACCTCGGGCGGGTCCTGCAGGTCGGCGTCGAGCGTGACGACGTAGGCGCCACGTGCGGCGACGAGGCCCGCCGACATGGCGGCCTGATGCCCGGCGTTGGCCCGCAGTCGGAGCACCCGCAGAGCGGGCCAGTCTCGGTGGTGGCGCTGCAGCAGCGCCGGCGTGAGGTCGGTGCTGCCGTCGTCGACGGCGACGACCTCGTAGGTGACCCCGAGCCCGTCGAGCAGCGGCCGCAGCCGTTCGACGAGCAGTGGGAGCACCTCCTGCTCGTTGTACATCGGTATCACGACCGACAGCTCGAGAACCATGCCCCCAGCGTACGGCCGCCGACGTCGAGGCACTGTCGTGCGGCTGTGTCTGTGCTGTGGCTCGTGGTGGGCCTCGAGCCGGTTCTCGAGCCGGGTCTCGGGGCGCCGGGCCGGATGCGGCCGGGCTCGGGAGCGTGCAAGGGTGTCCCGCCCCGTCGACCATGCCCCGCCTTCGTC
Source organism: Humibacillus sp. DSM 29435 (assembly GCF_001758225.1). Classification (GTDB taxonomy): domain Bacteria; phylum Actinomycetota; class Actinomycetes; order Actinomycetales; family Dermatophilaceae; genus DSM-29435. The sequence continues at coordinate 20,949 of NZ_MAST01000014.1, forward strand.
GACGACGAGGACGAGTTCGAGGCGCACCGGGCCCTGCTCGGCTACCCGCCCGAGGTCGGCTCGCTCGCCGAGCGGACGGCGCGGGAGGTGCTCGACGCCGTCGGAGCAGGGGAGCAGCCCTTCGCAACGGTCGGTTTCGCGAGGCTGCGGCAGGTAGCCTCCGAGCCATGAGCGGCGTGGGGAGGGTCGGGATGAGCGGGTTCGTGGGTGGGGCCGGCGGCGGCAGCGACATCGTTGCCGGTCGGTACGCCCTCGTCGACCCGATCGCCTCGGGGGGCACCGGCACGGTATGGCGCGCCTACGACCACGAGCGCGGTCAGTGGTGCGCGGCGAAGGTGATGCGGCAACGGCACGCCGGTGAGCTGCTCCGGTTCGCTCGCGAACAGTCGGTGCGCCTGCAACACCCGCACATCGCGAGCCCTTACGCGTGGGCGGCCGACGACGGCACCGTGCTCATCGCGAGCGAGCTCGTCGACGGCGGCTCGCTGCACACGCTCATCGGTGACTACGGTCCGCTCGACGAACCGACGGTGGTGGTGTTGCTCGAACAGGTGCTCTCGGCGCTCGCCGCGATGCATGAGGCGGGGCTGGTGCATCGTGACGTCAAGCCGGGCAACATCCTGCTCCGCGCCACGGGGGAGGGCCCGGTGCACTGCATGCTCACCGACTTCGGGCTGACGATCGGCGCTGACGAACCGCGCCTCACCCAGACCGGCATGGTCATCGGCACCCCGGGCTATCTCCCGCCCGAGGTGATGCTCGGTACCGCCAGACCGCATCCCAGCCACGACGTCTACGCCGTCGGTCGGCTGGCCCTGACTATGGCCCTCGGCCTCGAGCCGCGCACCACGAGCTGGCCGGCGCCCGGCCAGGAGCCCCTCGGCCCGAACGGCCACGTCGACGAGGAACGGCTCGAACGGCTCGTCGACCCCCAGCTGCAGGCCGCTGTACGGCTCATGACCGAGGCCGAGCCGGCGCGGCGACCTGTCGACGCACGGGCCGCGATGCGACTGCTGGCCGGCATCCCACGTTCCTCGTCGCCGCGAACGGTCGACGGCGACCCGGTGACCGTGTTCGACCAGCTGCCCCGTGCGCCGATCGACTCGCTCCGCGTCGACGGTGCCGTCTCGGCGACCTCGGCGACCTCGGCGCGGGCGCCCAGCGAGCCGGCGGCTCCGGTGAGCAGGTCGGCGAGGTCAGACGACGAGCAACCGGGAGTCGGGCCCGTTGCGCCTGACCCCGGGAAGGATGCCGGGCGGCAGGCGGTGCCTGACGCCGAGGAGACCGTCGGCGAGACCGATGGCGAGACCGACGGCGAGACTGATGGCGAGACCACCGTGATGCGTGTGCGGCCGACAGCGGTCCAGCCGGGGTACGGTCCTGAGCGCCCCGAAACGAGCGTCCCTCCGACGACAGCCGCGGTGTCGTCGGAGGCGCCGCTGGACCTCGATGACACAACGGCTCCGCAGGCGGCGCCGCGACCCTCGGGTCGGCAGCGCCCCCGGCGGAGCCTGGTCGCTCTGGTGGCGGCCGTCTCGGTCGTGGGGGCCGGCACGGCCGTTGCCGCCGCGAGCGGGTGGGGCCCGTTCGACGACGCGAACGGCTCGACGAGCCCCACCGGCCCAGTGGTGCAGCCCAGCGCCCAGGGCGACGCGTGCGGGTGGCAGCAGCAGGGTGACGTACTCGACACCGCCGACGGCCGGCTGACGTGCCGCGTCGTCGACGGCGCCTACGTCTGGGGTCCCTGAGGTGACTGAGGTGACTGGTCTTGGGCTGAGTCGGATGACGAGCGGCGCGACCTGGCCTGCATGACGACCACGGCCAGCCCGGCGCCGCCGAGCCCGGCGACGAGCAGGAGCACGATGGTGAGCACGCTGGGCCCACCCCCTTCGCCGGTGGTCTGTGAGGTGGCGACGGTCTCGGTGTCGTCGGTCGAGGTGGACGACGTCGGCCCCGAGGTGGCCGGCGTGTTCGTGGGGGTGGCGGAGGCCGACGGCGTCGACGTGAGGTCGGCGGCATCCGCTGCCCCATAGCGAGGTCCGGCCTCCGGAGTGCCGCTCACGACGGCCGTGATGCGGTAGCGCGTCGAGGCCTGCTTCGGGGCGAAGTCGGCGCTGAGGCGCAGGTAGTAGCCGCCGTCGAGCTGGTAGTTGCCAGAAGAGGTGCCGGGCCGCGTGCGGTTGGTGTAGCGCACCGGGACGTTGCTCGAACCAGTGAACGGTTCCGTGTCGCGAGCCGCGAACCAGGGCTGACTGCTCGAACTGCCCGTCGTGTCGGCCTCCTGCCGCATCGGGTTGTAGAAGTTCGTCCGCACGTACACCGGCGAGGAGCTCGACGCCGTGGCCGTGTCGACCTCGTCGACCGTGTAGCTGAAGCGCTGGCCCCACTGGAGGGGGATTCGGAAGAACTGGTCTTCGCCGCTCTTGATCGTGCCGGTGTAGGTCAGGCCGCTCTTCAGCGCCGCCGCGTCGTTGAAGCTCGACCCCGCCGTGATAGCGGTCTCCGGCCCGAAGTTGGGTTGCGGCAGGCCCGGCTCAGGCTTGGTGAAAGCGGGCGCGATGCCCGAGGTGTCGGCCGGCGGTTCGATGCGCACCACGATCTCCATCGGGAGGGCCTGCTGCTGCCAGGCCGTGCCGCGACGCTCGATCTCGATAATGCCCAGCCCATCGCTCGGGCACCGGTCTGAGAGCCCGCGCCGGCCCAGGTCGACGGTCAGCACCGCGGTCGTCGGTGAGTGTCGCTCGCTCGTGAGCGGTGTGTTCGCAGAGGTGTTGTTGCAGTCGTAGTTGTCGCGAGCGCGCAGGGTGATCTTGACCCCGGAGAACGACACTCCCGTGGCCGCGGTCTTCGGCGGGCCGACGAGAGTGGCCGAGACGTAGAGCGTGGAGCTCTTCTGCAGGGGGACCGTGTAGTACTTCGTGGTGCCGGTGGTGTTGTCGCTGGCCCCTCCCTTGGCGTAGGTGTCGAGGTACTGGCCCGGGGCCAGCAGGGGGGCTTGTTCGGAGAGCTGGTCGGCGCCGGTGATCTTGGTGCCCCTGACGCTGTAGCCGGTGATGGCCTGGTCAACCTTGGTCTCGAGGGTCTTGGTGAGGGCGGTCGCGTCGGCGGCGTCGCTGTAGGTGCCGCCGGTCGAGGTGGCGACGCAGGAGAGCTGGGCGCGGGCTGCGGCGTCGACCTTGAACCCTACGGTGTGCACGGTGAGGTCGACGCCTTGTTTCTTCAGGTCCTTGGCGACATCGCAGGGGGCTGGGGGAGCGCAGGTGTCCTCGCCGTCGGAGACGAGCACGATCGAGCGGGGGCCTTCCTTCGGCAGGGCCTGCGCGGCGGCGCGGAGGGCGTTGCCGATGGGGGTGTAGCCGGAGGCCTTGACGCCGGCGACGGCGGAGGTGATAGCGGCCCGGTCGAGCGGGGCGACCGGTACCAGGGTGCGGATGTCCTGGCAGCCCTTGGCCTTGTCGGAGGCGCCGGAGCCGGTGGTGGCGCCGTAGACGCTGAGCCCGACACTGGTGCCCGCGGGCAGCGAGGTGACGAGCGATGTGACGGCCTTCTTGGCGGCGTCGATGCGCGGGCCGGGCGCGTCGGTCTCGTTCATCGAGCCGGACGCATCGAGCACGACCATGACCGGCACGCTCGCTGTGGTCGGTGAGACGACGGGCGAGAGAACAGGTGATGCTGCAGTCGAGGCCACCGGCGAGAGGATGGGTGCTGCGGAGGCCGGCGAGGCCGTTGCGATACCGGCGAGGGCCAGCGCGACCAGCCCGGCGGCGTGCTGCAACCGGCTCGATCGACCTCGAGACGTCGACCGCGAGGTGGCGAGGTGTGGTGCCACGGGGAACCCCCTGATAGTTTGCATGTGCAATGGACGAGGCAAACATTTGCATATGCAATCGAAAAGCGCAAGCGTCCGCCGGTGCGCTGGAGACAGGAGATCACAGGTGAGTGCGGATGTTCCGGCGAATCCCGGACCTGGCAACGAGCAGCAGCGGGCGCTCTACGGCGAGAGCTGGGCCGATCGGTTGGGCCGCTTGATGGCGGCCTACCGCCTGTCGCAGGCCCGCCTGGCCGGCGTGATCGGGTTGAGTGCACCGATGCTGAGTCAGCTGATCACCGGCCACCGGGTCAAGATCACCAACCCGGCCGTCTTCGGGCGCATCGTGCGCCTCGAGGAGCTGACGACCGATCCCCGCGTGTCAGGCGCAGACCCGGCATCCATCGCAGCGGTGCTCGATGAGGTGGCGACCTCGAGCCCGGTGCTGACGACGATGACGGCCAGGGTCACCGGCGCCCACCAGCAGCCGGCAGCTCCCCAGCACCTCGAGGGCGATCTCAGCCGTCACCTGGCCACCCTCGCCGAGCCCGCCCAGCTCGCGGCTGCGGCTGCGGCCGCCGAGGCTGCCGGTGCCAGCGCCCTGGCCGACGTACTGCGCAGGGCGGCCGGCTGACATCCGTCGACCTTGGTGTGCTGTTCTCACGAGTGGGCGCTAGGCTGAGCGCATGTCAGACCGAGTGCAGAGCGTCCTGAGCCTCGTCTCCGAGGAGGCGGCCAGAGAGCTGCCGATGCCGGTGATCGCCTATTTCCTGATCACCTTCGCACTCTTCCTGCTGCTGCTCGGCGTCACCTGGAGCTTCCGCAACACCGCCTACAAGGTGCAGTCGCCCCGGCCCGCGCCCGAGCAGCAGGGCGCCCCGGGCAGCGCCGTCTCGTCTGACGGGTCGCAGCACTGAGCATGCGCCTCGGCGTCATGGGTGGCACGTTCGACCCGATCCACCACGGGCACCTCGTGGCCGCCAGTGAGGTTCAGGCGCTCTTCGACCTCGACGAGGTCGTCTTTGTTCCGACCGGGGAGCCCTGGCAGAAGGCCGACGAACGTGTATCGCCGGCCGAGCACCGCTACCTGATGACGGTGATCGCCACGGCCAGCAACCCACGGTTCACGGTGAGCCGGGTCGACATCGACCGGCCCGGGCCGACCTACACGATCGACACCCTGCGCGACATCTCGGCCGAGCGTCCCGGCGACGAGCTGTTCTTCATCACGGGCGCCGACGCTCTGGCCGAGATCCTGTCGTGGAAGGACGCCGACCACATCTGGGACCTCGCCCACTTCGTGGGGGTGACCCGACCCGGGCACGTGCTGTCTGACAAGGGGCTGCCCGAGCACCGCGTGACACTGCAAGAGGTGCCGGCCATGGCAATCAGCTCGACCGGATGCCGTGAGCGCGTGGCTGACGGCGAGCCCGTCTGGTATCTCGTGCCCGACGGCGTCGTGCAGTACATCAACAAGTACGGGCTCTACACGAGCCACCAGACCCTGCCGGTCGCCGGGGCCCGGTCGTTGACCCCACCCCTCAACCAGGTGGCGGGATCGCCGGCCGAACATCCGGCTACCGAGCTGACAGAACACACCAAGGCACTCTTGCCGCAAGGAGATTCGTGACCGCAACAGAACGTTCGCTTCAGCTCGCCAAGGTGGCGGCCGTGGCCGCCGAGGAGAAGATCGCCTCGAAGGTCATGGCCATCGACGTCAGCGACCAGATGCCGCTCACCGACGTGTTCGTGCTCGCCTCGGCGGCATCCGAGCGCCAGGTCGGTTCCATCGTCGACGAGGTCGAGGACCGCCTGCGTGAGCTGGGGTGCAAACCGATCCGTCGTGAGGGCCAGCGTGAGGGTCGCTGGGTGCTGATCGACTTCGGCGACATCATCGTGCACGTCCAGCACGAGGAGGAGCGCGAGTACTATGCGCTCGAGCGGCTCTGGAAGGACTGCCCGGAGGTCGACCTCGACGCGGTCGACCTGCTGCCTCGGCCGGTGGCAGAAGGCCGACCTGACGCAGAGGACGCTGACGACGCCGAGGGTGCTGAGGACTCCGAGGTCAGCCAGGCGTGAGCCCCCCGGCGGCACGCGCAGCGGTAGGCCCTGCGCCAGGCGCGGCGCCAGGCGCGGCGGCATCCCCGCGACGCATCGTGGTGATGCGGCACGCCGAGACGGTCGACAACGCAGCCAGGGTCTGGCAGGGCCACAAGGACTCCGAGCTCTCCGATGTGGGTCGTGAACAGGTTGCTGCGGCCGCACCGCACCTGGCGGCCTACCGCCCCGTGCTGCTCGTCTCGAGCGACCTCCAGCGGGCGGCGGCCACCGCCGACGCCATCGCCGGCCTCACCGGTCTCGAGCTGCGCCTCGACGCGCGGCTCCGGGAGGTGCACGTCGGTCAGTGGCAGGGCCTGCGGGTCGAGGAGGTGCGCGAACGCTTCCCCGACGACATCGCGGCGCTCGAGCGGGGTGACGACGTGCCCAGGGGCGTCACGGGCGAGACCCGGGCTCAGGTGGCCGCACGGGCGGGCGCCGCGATCCGAGAGGTCGAGCGAGAGCTTCTCCCCGGCGAGACGGCCGTCATCGTCGCGCACGGGGTATCGGGCAGCCTGGCCGCGACCGAGCTGGTGGGCCTCGACCGTGATGTGGCCGATGCCGTGTTGCGCGGCGTCGACAACTGCCACTGGATCGACCTCGTCGAGACGGGCAAGAGCTACTCGGAAGCATCGCGCTGGCGCATCGCCGGCTGGAACCTCGGGCCCTGGAGGGCCTGACACCACCGGCTCGTACCGACGGCATCCGGATCCGATTTGGGCCCGGACCCGGTCATTGGCTACAGTGACGCAGTCGCCTCAGCGAGCATCATGTCGAGGTGGCACCCGTACGGGGCTGTGGCGCAGCTGGTAGCGCACCTGCATGGCATGCAGGGGGTCAGGGGTTCGAGTCCCCTCAGCTCCACCCAACAGGATTTCACCGAGCCTTGCGTGTGACGACGCCGGTTCAGGCCCGATGAGGGCCCGGCAGTCTCTACCTCGGGTGTTCGTGAGTTGCCCGCTGTGCCCTCGAGCGCCCACCCTCAGTCGAGTGGCCACTTTCGTACAGTCGAGTGGCCACTTTCGTACAGTCGAGTGGCCAGTTCGGTTGTGGACAAGCCGATTCCGCGCGCGGGGGAGTGTCGGTGGTGGCCTCTAGGGTTTGAGTCATGAACACGAATGGTTCGCTTCTCGAGAGGCTCCGGCAGCAGCTGGCCGACCTCGAGTCGACCCAGCGCCGAAACGGAGGAACCGCGACAGCCGGGTTCTGGTCGACCCCCATCCCGGATGCCGCAGAGGCGGCTGCATCGGATGCCGCTGAGCCCGCACCTGGTTCCGCCGACGCGACCTCGCCGGGTGCTGCCTCGTCGGGTTCGGCCGGTGAGGATGTGCCGGTACGGGAGTTCCCGGCGCCGTTGACGGTCCATTGGGCGAACTGGTCAAACGTGTCCGGCGCGTACGCGTCGGGGTTCGCGTTCGCGGCCGCGAGCCTGGACCGTCCCCAGATGGAACCGACCCGGATGACCGAGACCGACCTGCTCGAGTCGGTGACCCAGCTCGGCGCCGTGCAACACCACCGCGAGGTGAACCTTGTACGTTTGGTGACTCAGCTCGAAGCCCGCGGCGGCGCCTCCCCGGGTGGCCTGTCCCGGGTCGACTGGCTGCGCACGGTCGACCCCACCCTGACCGCCAGCGCAGCTAAAGCGGTCGTGACGTGTGGGGCCGCGTTCAACGAGCCTCGCTGGGCCCAGCTACGCGAGGCCGTGACCGGTGGAACCGCCGGCGACACCGCCGCCGCGGGACAGCAGACTCAGTCCGGGCGGGTCACGGTGGGTAAGGCCGCGCAGGTCATCGACTTCCACACCCGCCTCAAGCCCGTGGCTGACCCGTACGACCTCGAGCAGGCCGTCACCCACCTGACCGAGCAGGCACCCGGGTTGCGGTGGGAACAGCTCGCCAGGCTCGCCCGGGAGCTGTCTGACCAGGTCCGCCCCCCGAAGGATGCTGAGGAGCACGACCAGAAACGTCGCGACGGCCGCGGGTTGTGGTTCACCGGCCCGAACGCGGCCGGGATGGTCGGACTGTCCGGCACCCTCGACCCCGAAGGCGCCGCGACCCTCAAAGCCGCGATTGACCCCCTGTCCGCGCCGCGCCCCCTGACCGACAGTGACGGGGTGCGGATCGAGGACGACCCCCGACCGGCGCACCAGCGCCGGATGGACGCCCTGCTCGACCTCGTCGCCCGCGGTGTCACGGCGCCCGGTGAGGCACCGAGCACGGACAAGGCCAAGATCGTGGTCACCATCAACTTCGAGGCCCTACGCGAATACGTAGCCTCCGGCTGCCCACCCGACTGGGCCACCAGCAAGCCGAACCCTGGGCGTGGGGGCGGGTCGTGTCTGAGTGGTGACGTGCTCAGCGCGGCCATCGTGCGCCGGCTGGCGTGCGACGCGACGATCATCCCCGTCGTGCTCGGCTCCGACTCCCAACCCCTCGACGTCGGTCGGGAAGAGCGGCTCGTCACCCGCGCCCTGCGCACCGCGCTCTGGCTCCGCGACGGCGGCTGCTCGTTCCCGGGGTGCTCCACCCCCGCGCAGTGGACCGACGCGCACCACGTCAAACACTGGATCGACGGCGGAACCACCTGCCTGGACAACCTCGCCCTGTTGTGCCGGCGACACCACGGGTACGTCCACGAGAAGCATCTCACCGCGACCATCACCACCACCGGCGTCACGTGGCACACCTGGCAACACTGGCGCACCACCTTCGCCACCGGGCCCCCCGACCCTGGCCCGTGACCGATCGGTCGCCCAGCCGGCCCATCACCGGCTTTGCTCGACCGTCCCCGTCCGCTCAGTGGGTGACTGAGGCCGTCGCGTGTGCACGATCTCAGGCCCGGGGCCGGGTGGTGTGCACGAAGGCATCGTCGGTGCGCCAGTCGGCGCCGGTCGTCGGCGAGACCTGCGGGCCGAGCCGACGGGTGACCGGCTCGACGCGGCCTACGATCTCGGCGCCTGCTGCCCACGGCAGACTCCAGCCGCCGGTCGCCGGCTGGCCCATCGACCGGGTGGTCACCGGGCATTCCGCCGCAGGCGTCAGGGTGAGCTCGAGCTCGTCCTGTTCGAGCGATCGTGGGTCGAACTCGATCGTGCTGGTGACGAGCTTGAGCTGGTCGGTGAGGGTGACGGTGCCCGCGTTCCAGAGGGCGTCGGAGACCTGACCGGTCAGCGCGATCGTCATCGACTGGCCCGCCTCGAGAGCGACCGACCCGGACGGCACGGCATCCGTGAAGATGCCGTAGGTCTCGGTCAGGTCGATGAGAGCCGCCCAAAGAGGTGTCTCGGTCGTGTTCTGCAACGTCACGTTGAACGGTGGCGCCACCCCGTCGGCGTAGGAGATCGAGAGCGTGCCGTCGTCGGCGAGGTGACCTGACGGGCTCGTCAGGCTCAACGCGACGGCACCGGTGGTCAGGTGCGTGACCGGGTTGCGCACGGCCGCGAGGCGCAGCCAGCGCGCGACGTGCTCAAGAGCGGCCACCGTGCGTTCGGCGCGCCCGTCACCAGCGACCACAGGCACCAGTGGCCGAGTGACCCCGGGCCGGGTGATGACGAACCCCTCCTCGATGGCCTCCACCGTCAGATCGGCATCCGGCGCATCGGCCACCAACGTGAGCAGGGTGGAGTCGACGGCCCGCGCTGCCTCACGGAGCAGGGCCGTGTCGGCGTCAACGCCGCGTACCGCAACCTGTAACGGCTTCAAGGGAATTCCGGTCACGACGGCCCGATAGATCGACCCCTCGTCAAGCGGTGCGGAGAGGGTGACGAGCGACCGGTCGGGCAGCACGGAGGTCACGGTCGCGGTCGCGAGCGGCGCGCCTGACGTCTTCGCGGTGAGCGGGTAGACGGCCAGCTCGGTGGAGTCGTCACCGATCGGCTCGGGCACCCCGTGGACCGCGCCGTAGTCGATGCTCCAGCCGTCGGGCAGGCGGCTCAGCGTGAGCTGACGGGGAGTGGCCGGGATCGCACCCCCGAGAAAGGGTCGGTCGAGCTCGGTGGCATCCGCCGACTCGAGCTGAGGGTGCTGCTGCCCGGCTCGGCGCAGCACACCGGCCGTGACCGCGCGCAGCATCTCGCGGTAGGTGATCGAGCCCTCACCGTCACGCAGGGTCGCCTCGAGGGCGGCCGAGAGGGCTCCGCGGTGCACCCCGAGAACCGTGATCTCCTTGGCCAGCTCGTCGGCTCGGCAGGCGGCGAGCAGCACGTGCCGGCCGGCGGCTGCATCGCTGTCGGCCGAGAGCGATCGCGTGGCGCCGAACGTGCCGACGGTGCTGCCCTCGAGAAAGGTGCTCACGGGGCGCGGTCGTTCGTCTTCGGGCGCCACCCGTGACGTCTCGTCGAGGTCACGCGTGCCGGTTCCGGAGTGACAGCAGTCGAGCACCACGAGCAGGTGGCAGCCGGATGCCGCCACCCCCGCCACGAGCGACGCGAGCTCTTTGTCGGCGAGGTCCCAGCTGCCCGGTAGCCGGCTGTCGACGCAGACGATCGTCTCGTTGAGGTGGTCGGGTTCACCACCCCAGAGCTCGGGTGGGCACGCCTGTTGCGAACCGTGACCGCTGTAGTAGAAGACGGCGACGTCATCGGCGGTGGCCTGGCCCAGGTGGGTGCGGAAGCCGTCGGTGACCGCAGCACGGGTCGCCTGAGCGTCGGTCAGCACCACGGCGGAGACCACCGGCTCACCCACCCGCGCCCGCAGCATCGTCTCCATCGCGGTGACGTCGCCCACGCAGCCCCGCAGGGTGGGCACGGGGGCCGGGTAGGCGTCGATGCCGACGAGCAGTGCGTAGAGGTGAGGGCTGCCCATCGCGGATGCCGTTCAGCTCGCCGAGTCACCGAGCACGAGACGCTGCCAGGTGGCCGGGAAGCCCTGGTTCACTCCGGTGCGCCCGGGGTTGCTGCTGACCATCGTGCGCAGTCGCCAGGCACCGGTGGGGCTTGCGTCGCTCACGTTGAGGTTGGTCGCCACCACCGTGCCCCGCTGCGGCGCCTCGGTGAGGCCGAGCGCGCTCCATGGAATCCTCGCCTCCAGCTCATACCCTGTGGCGGTGATGGCCCTGACCACGGTGACGTCGGTGCGGCGGCCGCCGACCGGGAAAGTGCCTTTCGCGGCGGGGTTGGCCGAAGCCTCCGCACCGGAGGAGGTGAGACCGATCATCAGGTGCACGTCCTGGCCCGTGCGAGGCCGTGCCGCCGACGAGAGCCCACGGTTGTCAGGGCCGAACTCGAACGACACCCCGTCGCCGCGCCACCACTGGTCGGGGCGGGCTGCGTCAACGGCGCGAAGGCTCGCGTCGGTGACACGGACGTGCACGAAGAGCGCATCAGAGTTCCACTGGCCCTGCCAGGTGCCGTGGAAGGGCCTGGTCGGAGCCGGTCCGGCCACCGGCTTCGCGCTGGAGATGCTGGCACCGACGCCGCTCCAGTCGGCGAAGTCGCCGTCGATGGTCGGCTCGCTCGTGGCGCAACCGAAGGTGAACGACGCCTGCGTGGCGCTCGGCGGCTTCTCTGCGAGTCCACAGCGCACCATGACGCCCAGCCCGTTGCCCCACCACCAGGAGCCGCCGCCCCACAGCAGAGCGAGCACGAGCAACCCTGCGAGCGGGCGAGCCCAGGAGCGTCGGCGGCGGGTCGAGCGACCGGGGGCACGTGCTGCCGCGAGTGGCCTCGGCAGGCTTTCGCCGGCGGGCCCGGGGGCAGCATCCGGCACGGGGGCAGCATCCGGCACGGGGGCAGCATCCGGTGTGGGTGTGGGTGTGGGTGTGGGCGCGCGGCCGGCTGCGGGTGTCGGCGCCGGCGTGGAGTGCTCACCCAGGGCGTCGGGACGGACCCGCTCGATCAACGCGGTGACGTCCTGGTAGTCGGGCTTCTCGGCGGCAAGCTGCTCGAGCATCGGCAGCGCTGTCTCGGGGGCATGAGCGCTCAGGGCTCCCTGCGCGGCGTCGTAGAGAGACTCCCAGCGGGTCTCTCGGCCCGGCTCGGCGATATCGGAGACGGTCGGGAAGGTGAACGGCTGGTCGGAGCCCGAGCGCAGCAGCACCGCAGTGCCCCATTCGGAGGCGCCGTCGGAGAGGGCCATCGCCTTTCGCACCTCGCAGATCGCGGCGTCGATGCCGAGACCACGCGTGAGGTACCAGTAGAACTCGTGGCTGAAGACGAGCGCGGCCCGGTCGGAGATCTCCGTCTGCATGGCGACAACAGCGGGCAGGCCCTGGCGCACCAGGCTCTGCCCGACACCCGAGAAGGCGTTGTTGCTCGAGGTGCGGGCGCCTTCACACGCGTTGAGCACGGCGAGCTGCATCCCCTGGGCGTCGTGCAACAGGGTGCCCAGCCTGTCCCCACTGACGCGGTCGACGGTGCCTTGCGTGGTCTCGAGGGCGAGCACGCCCTCTTGGGCCTTGTCGTCGAACCCGCCGTGACCGATGAAGTGGAAGACGTTGTACTCGTCGATGAGCGCCTTCTGCAACGCGCCGAGCGTCGCCGGTCCCTCCATCACGACGAGATCGAGCAGCCCGGCCTTGGCGAGGTCTCCGGTCGTGGCGACGAGCAGCTGGCGCTCCCGTTCGACGGCGAGCGCCGGTAGGTCACTGGGGCTCGAGATCATCACGAGCACCTTGAGCGGCAGCTGCACCGCCAGTTCCGACAGCGGTTCGACGGAGTCCAGCACGCGCACGACGGGGGTTTCTCGCGACAGGGTGAGAAAGCGGTCGAGCTGCGTGTCGTACAGGTACTCCCACGGCACCGAGTCGAGCTCGGGCACGGCATCGAGTCGTAGTCGCACTCGTAGGGCGTTGCCCTGGGCGTTGGCGGCCGCGAGGCTGCTGCGCAGGCTCGCGCCGACCGACCCGGAGAACAAGGCGTCCCCGAGGCGTCGGCCATACTCCTTGACGTCGGCGACGCGGGCCACGGCGGGAACGAGGCGACGTGAGGTGACCCGGGGTGGTCCGACGGCGATCATGAACTGGGCCAGGTCGGCCGCCGCGAACGGCAGGGTGAACGGCGCCGACGCCAGATCGGCCGGGGCACACAGCACCTGCGCGGTGTACCCGTGGGCGCCGGGCACGATGGCGACGTCGAAGTCGAGATATTCACGACCCATGGCAAAGCCCCCTTTCGGGCATCGCACTGCACCCGAGACTAGGGATCAGAGCGCGCAATAGCACGCGAAATACGTGAGGTCGTTCTTGGTAGGCTTGCCCGGAACGCCGTGCCGGGGTTCGCGGACGAGGGAGCCGTACCCGCCCAGTGACAAGACGGCCAGAAGTGGGTCCTCGTGTACTGGCTCGTTCTCATCCTCTCCGGAGCTCTGGAAGCCGTATGGGCGACCGCCTTGGCCGACTCTGACGGGTTCCGCCGCCGCGGCCCTGCGGTGCTCTTCGTCGTCACCGTCATCGCCTCAACGGCGGGCCTGGCCTACGCCATGAGCGGCCTGCCCGCCGGCACCTCGTACGCCGTGTGGGTCGGCATCGGCGCCGTGGGAACGGTGCTGCTCGCAGTGGCCCGGGGGCAGGAGGCGCTGGGGCTGGCCCGCGGGGTGCTCCTGTTGCTGCTGGTGTCGTGCGTCATCGGCCTGAAGGTGGTGGCCTGATGACGACGCCGGCAGGCTCGCGAGCGTGGCTGCTGCTCGTGGTCAGTGCGGTGCTCGAGGCGGTCTGGGCGTCGGCTCTGGCGGCATCGAAGGGCTTCACCGAACTGCTGCCCTCGGTCGTCTTCGTGGTTGCGGCTGTTCTCTCGATGATCGGGCTCGGTCAGGCGGCGCGAGCCATCCCGATCAGCACCGCCTACGCGGTCTGGACGGGCCTCGGAGCCGCCCTCACCGTGGGCTACGCCATGACGTTCGGTGCTGAGTCGGCCACGGTGGTCAAGGTCGCCCTCATCGCCCTCATCGTCGCGGCCGTCATGGGGCTCAAGGTCGTGGGTTCGTCACCGGCACGTCGAGAGCGCCGGGGGTGAGGTGAGCGTCGTCGCGGTCGTGCTCCAGATCTCTGGACGGCGACGACTCGCTGCGGCCCGCGAGCACGATGCAGCCGACGAGCGTCAGCGCGAAGGCCAGCCCGGCGAGCGGCCACCGGCCGGGCAGCACGCGATCGCCGAGCAGGGCCAGACCGATCGTGGCGGGAACCACCGTCTCGGTGACGAAGGTGATGGCGGCCACCGTGGTGACGCGGGCCCGGGCCAGGGCCAGGCCGTACGCGACGGTGGCCAGCGCGGCGTGGGCCACGAGCGCCCAGGCCAGCGCGTCGACGCCGAGGTGCCACCACGGGTCCGGCACCTCGATGAGTCGGGCACTGACCCCGACCCCACCGAAGCCGAGCCCGGCCGCCACACTCAGCACGATGGCGCCGCGCTGCCGGTCGTGGTCAAGGGCCCCGGTCGCCAGGAGCGCCGCCACAGCCGCTGCAGCAACCAACGTGGCGATGGCGAAGCCGTTCCCCGGCTGCACCGCCGGACCCGGTTCGGCCACGGCAGCCAGGCACACCAGACCGACCGCGACGGCTCCGAGCGCGCCGATCTCGGCCCGCCGCAGATGCAGGTGCAGCACCACCACCGAGAGCACGGCGGTGACGGCGACCGACGATGCCACGGCTGACTCGACGAGGAAGAGGGGCAGGGTGCGCAGGGCCAGCACCGAGGCGGCGAACCCGAGGCCGTCGAGGCCCAACCCGGCGGCATACGGCAGGGCGGCCCCGACCCGGGCCCGGCCCCCGGCCCCCGAAGGAAGGGCGGTCAGGCGACGGGCACCGATCGCCTGAAGCACGGTGCCCGCGCCATAGGCGACGGCCGCGACCAAGGCGCCGACCAGTCCGAGGGTCACCTGGGAAGCGTGTCAGCCGACTCTGGGAGCCGGCCGGGAGGGTCGGCTCGAAACATGCGCTCGGGTGGGGCCACCGGCGCCGGGTGGTGCAGGTCGGCTAGTGGCACTTGCTCATGAAGCGGTCGGGGTCGACGACGGCGCGGTGCACCTCACCCTTCGCGATCTGGTCACCGTCTGCGTCCTTGACGATGACGTGACACACGAGTCGGCGTCCGTCGTTGATCGGTTCGGCGCAGTGCACCGTGATCTCGGCCCCGACGGGGCTGCCCTTGACGTGGTCGATCGTGATCGTGGTGCCGACCGTGGTGTGGTCAGGGTCGATGCTCTGGGCGCACACCTGGAAGGCGGCGACCTCGCACCACAGCACGAGGGTGGGAGTGGCGAGCACATCGAGATCTCCGCTGCCGACGGCGGCTGCGGTGACGTCGGCGGTCACGGTGTGCTGGAACTGGCGCATCGGCATTGCTGGAGTCTGACAGAGATTGCCCGAACCACCGATTCGGTCCCAGCGCCCGGCCCCTTCAGCGGCTGTTACCGGGTGAGCATCGCCTTGAGGGCGGACCGGCCGCCGGCGATGCGCGACTTGACCGTTCCGAGCGGCACCCCGAGAGTGGCGGCGATCTCGGCGTAGTCGAGCCCCCCGACGTCGCGCAACACCACGGCTTCGGCGATCTCGGGCCGGTCGCGGCGCAGCGTCTCGATGGCCTCGACGAGGTCGACCCTTGCGCCGGCGAGCACGCTGACGTGCTGGGCGTCGACCACCTCGGGCATCTCATGGCTGGTGTGGTCGGCGTGCTGACGCATCCGGCGGTACGTCGCGAACGCGCTGTTCGACACGACCGACCACAGCCAGGTCGTGAAGCGGGACCGCCCTTCGAAGGTGCGGATGCCGCGGGCTACGGCGAGCAGCGCCTCCTGGGTGGCGTCCTCGGCATCCTGCGGGTGGGGCAGCACCCGGGCGCAACGCCGCGCCACCGCGGCGTGGATCAGCCGCAGCAGCTCTTCGAGAGCGACCTCATCACCCGCGGCGGCCCTTCGGGCCAGCTCGTCGCGATGCTCGTCACTGCTCATCTCCGGGCTCACTTCAGGGCTCACTTCTGGGCGCACTCGGGCCAGCCTACGGGGGGCCGTCCGCGTCGGTCTGGGCCAGGTTGTCGCGCGGTGCGGCAGGATTGGGCCCATGACGGCGCCTGAGCTACCCGGCCGGCTGCACGTCGTTGGCCCACTGGGGTCGGGGGCCTTCGCCACCGTCTGGCTGGCTCACGACCCTGCCCTCGATGCCGACGTCGCGGTCAAGGTGCTCGCTGACAACTGGTCGCGGCGCCCCGAGGTGCACGCCCGGTTCGTCGAGGAGGCGCGGCTGCTGCGTCGGGTGGAGAACGACAGGGTCGTGCGCGTCTACGACGTGGGTGAGCTGGCTGACGGCCGGCCCTACCTCGTGATGACCCACGCCGCCGGAGGGTCGCTCGCGAGCCATCTCGAGAAGTGTGGCTCGATCGAGGTCGGCTCCGCGCTCGCGGTGCTCGACCAGGTCGTCGAGGGTCTCAGCGTGCTGCACTCGAAGGGGATCGTGCACCGTGACGTCAACCCGCACAACGTGCTGCTGCTCGAGCCGTGGGTTGCGGGGTCGAGTCCACGCGCCGTGCTCGCCGACCTGGGGCTGGCCAAGGACCTCGGTCTCGGCTCGGGCCTGACCCAGCCGGCCGGCACCGGCGACTATCGGGCGCCCGAGCAGCGTGAGCTCTCGCTCGAGGTGTCGCCGGCTACCGACACCTATGCCGTCAGCGTGCTCGCCCGCGAGCTGTTGACCCGGGCCGGGGTGTCTCCCGGTCGCAGATTCGGGTCGTTGGCTGCCGGCCTGAGCGAACGCCCTGACGAACGGCCCTCTGCACCCGAGCTGCTCACCCGGCTGCGCACCGAACTGTCAGTGGCACAACCGGCTTCGCAGGTGGCGCCGCTGACCTGGCTGAGCGGCATCCGGCGTCGACGGTTGGTGCTGGCGTTGGTGCTGGCGGTGACGCTGATCGCAGGAGCGACGGCAACAAGCAGCCTGTGGCCCCGCACCTACGCAAGTACGGCCGGGGGTCTGTCGGTGCGGCTCGATGGGGGCTGGTCTCAGATCGAGAGCGCGAGCATTCCTGGCGTCGGCGGAGCCTCGGGCTTCACCCTGGCGAAGGACGCCGCGAGGGTGCTGCTGGCCCGGGCCCCGGCCGCTCCGGGCCCTGACGGGCCGGAGGCCAGAGACGTCGCCGAGCAGACCACCCACGACGAGTGCCTCGTGCACCAGCCGTCGACCGTCGATGTGGGCGGCTGGCGGGGCCGACTGGTCAGCTGGTCACGCTGCGGCGCCACCTCCGGACGCGTCGACGAGGTGGCCCTCACGGTCGGCGACACGGTCGTGTACCTGCAGGTGACCGCGCCGACCGGAGAGCCCGACCTGGCCTCGGTGCTCTCCGGCCTCGAGCTGGCGCCCGGCTGAGGCCGAGCTCAGCAGTCGAGCTCAGCAGTCGAGCTCAGCAGTCGAAGACGGCGTCGACCGTGACCACACCCGTGGCCACCGCGACGCCGGTGTCGATGTCCGAGTCGGGGCTCAGCTGGGCGCCCTTGACGGTGAACGAGGCGTCGTCGACCGTGGCGACATCGGCGAAGTTCGTCACCCAGCTGCCGCGCCACTCCGCCTTGCCCTTGGTGATGGTGATGTCGGCGATCTCGGCGGAGACGATGGTCACTCGCAGCTCGATCCCGCCCTCGAGCGTAGCGGTGAGGTCACGGGGGCCGCCGGCGGCGTTGCACCGGGCGGTGGTCACCGTGGGGGTGCCGTTGAGGGAGCCCTTCAGCGTGACGGTGCCGGTCGAGCCGAAGTCACCGATGCGTTTACCCCCCAAGCCGGGCAGGGCCACGGTCGGGTTGCCGTCGGCATCGACGGCGATGCCGCCGCCGGGGATCGAGGCGGTGGTGTTGCCGTTCGCGTCGATGCCGACGCCGCCACCGGGCACCGACAGGCTCGTGCTATCTGCTTCGGGGGCGACGCTCGTGGGCAGAGCGGTGGGCGCACCCGAGGCGGGGCTCGCGGTGACCGCGGCCCCGGCCGGGGTCACGGTTGCGGGGGTGCTGGCCCCGCAGGCCCCGAGCGCGAGGGATGCGGCGAGCGTGACGCAGCCGGTGGCGAGGGTCGAGACGGTCTGGCGGGTGCTGGGCATGTGGGTCTCCTGGCTGGGCGGCCCCGAAAGGGGTCGTTCATCTGGTGTGAGTGCCGATCGGCCCCAGAAGTTCGCGATGACTTTTTCCTGCACTCATCGTGGCAGCCAACCGGGACCCGCGTGTCCGTGCCCCGGGCGCGCGTCTCGCCTGACACCCTGAACCGGTGAGCACGCACCTCTGGGTCCTGTCGGTGGCGCTCGGGGTGACGGCGCTGCTCAACTGGAGCTCGGTGCTGCGGTCCGACGTCGTCGTCGAACGCATCACCAAGCCCACGTTCATGCTGCTGATGATCGGGCTCGCCTGGTCGCTCGACGGTGAGGGCCGGGTCGACGGCGCGCCGCCGCTGCGGGTGGTGTTCGTCGCCTTGGGGCTCAGCCTGGTCGGTGACGTGCTGCTGCTCAACGCGACCCGGGGGCGCTTCCTCGCCGGGCTGGCGGCCTTCCTGGCCACTCACGTGGCGTACGTCTGGGCCATCATCGAGACCCCGGGCCGTGGTGGGTTTCCTTGGTGGGTGGTTCCGCTCGCGCCCGCGCTGCTCATCCTGCACGCCCGGTTCGGTCGAGACATCGTGGTGGGGGCCGGTCGCCAGCGGCTCCCGGTGCTGCTCTACCAGCTCTCGCTCTTTGCGCTCGTGCTCGTGGCGGGGTGGAAGGGCGACTGGCTGGTCATCGCGGGGGCGGCGCTGTTCGTCGGGTCCGACACGATCCTCGGACACGACCGGTTCGTGCGGGAACGACGGTTCGCACCGATCCAGACCATCGTCACCTACCACCTCGCACAGGTGTTGCTTGTTGTCGGGCTGTTGCGCTGAGGCGCAGGCAAACGGCTGCAGACCGCGCCATCGGCTGCGCTAACCTAGGCACATGGCTGGTCGGCTGCTTCTTCGTCAGCCGCGTTGACCAAAGCCGGAGGTCCCACGATCTCTGAGCATCAACGCGGCGGCCCCTCCCTGTGCGAGGGGTTTTTGTCTGCCGCCCGAGCTTCCCGGCAGCAGGGACCGCGCCATCGCTACGTCACGAGAGAGTGGACATGACCAGCACCCCCAGCTCCAGCCTGAACACCGAGCGCGAACCGAGCCCCGGGTCACAGGCGGCTCCGAAGGTCGGCCTCGAGACCCCGTTCCGGTACACCCCCGCCCTCGCCCGAGACATCGAGGTCGACTGGCAGGACCGGTGGGAGCAGGAGGGCACCTTCAACGCGCCCAACCCGGCCGGGCCGTGGGCCGAACCGGAGAAGGTCGCGGCGCTGGGCCGCAAGCTCGTCGTGCTCGACATGTTTCCCTACCCCTCGGGCGTCGGCCTGCACGTCGGTCACCCGCTGGGTTACATCGCGACCGACGTCTACAGCCGCTTCCACCGGATGCTGGGGCGCAACGTGCTGCATGCGCTCGGCTATGACGCGTTCGGCCTGCCCGCGGAGCAGTACGCCGTGCAGACCGGCCAGCACCCTCGGAAGACCACCGAGGAGAACATGACGAACATGCGCCGGCAGCTGCGCCGGCTGGGGCTCGGCTTCGACAACCGACGCACGTTCGCCACGATCGACGACGACTACTACCGCTGGACCCAGTGGATCTTCCTGCAGATCTGGAACGCGTGGTACGACGAGGATGCCGTGCGCGCCGACGGCGGCCGCGGCCGGGCTCGCCCGATCGGTGAGCTGGTCGAGCAGTTCGAGTCGGGTTCGCGGGCCGTGCCGACCGACGACGGGCGTGGGTGGAGCGAGCTGTCTGACGCCGATCGAGCGGGTGTGCTCGAGGGCTTCCGCCTGGTCTACAACTCCGAGGCCCCGGTCAACTGGTGCCCCGGCCTGGGAACGGTGCTCTCGAACGAGGAGGTCACCAACGACGGGCGTTCCGAGCGCGGCAACTTTCCCGTGTTCAAGCGCAGCCTGAGCCAGTGGATGATGCGTATCACCGCCTACGCCGACCGCCTGGCCGACGACCTCGACCGCGTCGACTGGCCCGAGAACGTCAAGCTGATCCAGCGCAACTGGATCGGCCGCTCGAACGGGGCACGGCTCACCTTCCCGGTGACGACGGCATCCGGCGACGACGACGGCATCGAGGTCTTCACGACCCGGCCCGATACCGTCTTCGGGGCCACTTTCATGGTCATCGCGCCCGAGCACCCTCTGGTCGACGCGCTGGTTCCGGCCGGCGACTGGCCGGCGGGCACGCACGAGGCGTGGAAGGGCGCCGGCGACTCCGCTGCCACCTACGCGACGCCACGAGAGGCCGTGGCCGCCTACCGGCTGGCCGCCTCGCGCAAGAGCGACGTCGAGCGCCAGACCGAGGGCAAGGACAAGACGGGGGTGTTCACCGGGGCGTTCGCGACCAACCCGCTGACCGGGGGAGCGGTGCCCGTCTTCATCGCCGACTACGTGCTGATGGGCTACGGCACGGGGGCGATCATGGCGGTGCCCGGGCATGACGTGCGCGACTTCGAGTACGCCACCAAGTTCGAGCTGCCCATCGTGCGGGTCGTCGCGGCCACCAGCGACGATGCCGATCTGCCGCTCGACGAGGCCTACGTCGGCGACGGCGTCGCGGTGAACTCCGCCAACGACCTCGTCTCGCTCGACGGACTCTCGGTCGACGAGGCGAAGCAGCGGATCATCGCCTTCGTCGAGGATGGTGACGGTTCTGTCGGTCACGCCACCGTGAACTACCGTCTCCGCGACTGGCTCTTCAGCCGTCAGCGCTACTGGGGTGAGCCGTTCCCCATCATGTACGACGACGAGGGTGTGGCCCACGCGGTGCCCGACGACCAGCTGCCGCTGACCCTGCCCGACGTGCCCGACTACTCACCCAAGACCTACGAGCCCGACGACGCGCAGAGCTCGCCGGAGGCGCCCTTGTCGCGGGTGCCGGAGTGGGTCAACGTCAAGGCCGACCTCGGCGACGGGCGCGGAATGCGGCACTTCCGCCGCGAGACGAACACCATGCCCAACTGGGCGGGGTCGTGCTGGTACTACCTGCGCTATCTCGACCCGGCCAACCACGAGAGCTTCGTCGACCCCGAGAACGAGGCCTACTGGATGGCCCGCCACGACGACACGGTGGCCGGGTTCCGCTCTGACGCAGTCGACCCCACTGCAGTTGATCCGGGCGGCGTCGACCTCTACGTCGGCGGGGTCGAGCACGCCGTGCTGCACCTGCTCTACGCCCGGTTCTGGCACAAGGTGCTCTTCGACCTGGGCCACGTCTCGAGCGAGGAGCCGTTCCGGAAGTACTTCTCGCAGGGCTACATCCAGGCGGCCGCCTTCACCGACTCGCGGGGGCAGTACGTTCCGGCCGCCGAGGTCGAGCAGCACGCCGAGAGCCAGGGCGCCGAGCCGACGTTCACCTGGCAGGGCCGGCCCGTCAACCGGGAGTACGGCAAGATCGGCAAGTCGCTGAAGAACTCGGTGAGCCCCGACGAGATGTACGACTCGTTCGGTGCCGACACCTTCCGGGTCTACGAGATGTCGATGGGGCCCCTCGAGCTGAGCAAGCCGTGGGAGATCCGGGCGGTCGTGGGCTCGCAGCGCTTCCTGCAGCGGTTGTGGCGCAACGTGGTCGACGAGGTGACAGGGGAGGTGCGTGTTGTCGATGACGCCCCCGAGCAGTCGTTGACGACCGCGCTGCACCAGACCATCGCCGGAGTGCGTGCCGACTTCGAGGCGTTGCGCTTCAACACCGCCATCGCCAAGCTCATCGAGCTGAACAACGCCGTCACCAAGCTCGCAGCGCCGCCACGCGAGGTGGTCGAGGCGCTCGTGCTGATGGTGGCGCCGGTGGCGCCGCACATCGCCGAGGAGATGTGGCGCCGGCTCGGTCATGACGGTGGGCTGACGTTCGCCGCCTTCCCGGTGAGTGACCCGGCGAAGATCGTGCAGGAGAGCGTCACCTGCGTCATCCAGGTCAAGGGCAAGGTGCGCGACCGCATCGAGGTGGCCCCCGACATCAGCGAGGACGACCTGCGCGCCCTCGCTCTCGCCCGCGAGAAGATTCAGGCGGTCACGGTGAACGGCATCCGCACTGTGATCGTGCGGGCACCGAAGCTGGTCAACGTCGTGCCGCTCTGATCGCGCTAGGTTGAGTCCAGCCGAGCCCAACGACGGAGGGAGCTTCGGGTGAGTGTGCGCATCGTCACCGACTCGACCGCCTACCTTCCCGCGGACGTGGCGGCCAGCCATGACATCGCGGTCGTGCCGCTGCACGTCGTCGTCGGTGGGTCCGAGCACAGCGAGGGTTCCGACATCACTCCGGCGCAGGTGGCGTCGGCACTGCGCGACTACACCGTCGTCACGACATCGAGGCCCACACCTCAGGTGTTCCTCGAGACCTACCGTCGGCTGGCGCACGAAGGCGCTGACCAGGTCGTGTCGATCCACCTCTCGAGCCAGATGTCGGGCACCGTCGAGTCCGCCCGGCTGGCCGCACGCGAGTCGCCGGTGCCGGTGCACGTCATCGACAGCGAGACCCTCGGGATGGCGATGGGCTTCGCGGTGGTCGCCGCTGCCGAGGTCGCCGGTTCCGGGGGTGACCTGAGCGCCGTCGTCTCCGCGGTCACCGCGCGTCTCGAGGGGTCCACGGTGCTCTTCTACGTCGACACCCTCGAGCACCTGAGGCGGGGTGGACGCATCGGGGCGGCCTCGGCGATGCTCGGGTCGGCGCTCGCCATCAAGCCGATCCTGGCCGTGCGCGGCGGCCGTATCGTGCCGGTCGAGAAGGTGCGCACCTCGTCGCGGGCCATCGCCCGTATCCAGTCGATGGTGCTCGGCCACGTCAACGCAGGTGGTCACGTCGTCGACATCGCCGTGCACCACCTCGACGCGGCCGACCGGGCCGAAGCCCTCGCCGGCGAGCTGAGAACGAAGCTGCCCGGGGCTCCGAAAGTCATGGTCGTCGAGCTCGGAGCCGTGGTCGGGGCGCACGTCGGCCCCGGCACGCTCGCCATCGCCCTCTCACCTCGCCCCGACGAGCCGCTGCCCGAGGCCACTGTTTCGTGAGCACGCCCGAAGCCCTCCAGGTCGCCGGTGCGGTCGTCGTGGCCTTCCTGGTCGGAGCCGTCAACCCAGCCACGCTCATCGCCCGGGTGTTGGGACACGACCTCTCGGCAACCGGATCGGGAAACCCCGGAGCCACCAACGCCGGGCGGGTGCTCGGGCCGCGCTGGGGGGTGCTGGTCGGCCTGCTCGACGTGCTGAAAGGTCTGTTGCCCACGCTCGGAGCCGACCACTGGCTCGGCGCCCACGTGGCCTACGCGGTCGGGATCGCCGCCGTGGCCGGTCACATCTGGTCGCCCTACCTTGGCGGGCGCGGCGGCAAGGGAGTGGCCACCACGCTGGGGGCGGTCCTAGGAGTTCACCCGTGGTTCGCGCTCGTCGTCGTGGTCGTCTTCGCCGTCAGCGTCGTCGTCGCGCGACGGGTGTCGATCGGTTCCGTCTGTGGCGCGTTCGCCATGATCGTGCTGGCCGCGCTGGTCTTGCTCGGCCTAGTGGCGGGCGACCTCTGGACCGGCCTGTGGCTGCTCGTGCTCGCCGGCGTCGTCATCTGGCGACACCAGAACAACATCCGGGCCTGGTGGCGGCAGCAACGAATGTCCTGAGACTCGAGAGGTCAGGGGCCGGGTACGCCCGCGCCGCTGCGTCGCAAGCCCCCGCCGCCAGCTCCGACCACGAGCACGAGCACCGCTACGGCGCTCACCACGACCAGCCTTCGTCGAGGCCAGCACAACTTCTGAGATCTCACCTGCGCACCGTCCCAGGGCCTGGTTCGTCACTGTCGAAGTGAACCTGGGAGCGCCACCCGCCAGGGGGATGAGCTCCCTGTGCAGGTGCTGTGGAACGGTCAGAAGACGATGGTGCGCCGTCCTGAGAGGAACACGCGGTTCTCGGCGTGGTCGCGCACGGCCCGGGAGAGCACGCGGCGCTCGACGTCGCGACCGAGGGCGACGAGTCGCTCGGGTGTCTCGGCGTGGGTGACGCGCACCACGTCCTGTTCGATGATCGGGCCCTCGTCGAGGTCGGCGGTGACGTAGTGGGCCGAGGCGCCGATCAGCTTGACGCCCCGGTCGTGCGCCTGGTGGTAGGGCCGTGCCCCCTTGAACCCGGGCAGGAACGAGTGGTGGATGTTGATGGCCCGGCCCTCCAGGCGGCGGCAGAGGTCGTCACTGAGGATCTGCATGTAGCGGGCCAGCACGACCAGGTCGGCGTGCTCGGCGGCCACGAGCCGCAGCAGGTCTGCCTCCGCCTCTGCCTTGGTGTCAGGCGTGACCGGAATGACGGTGAAGGGCAGCCCGAAGTAGGCCACCAGCTCGCGGCAGTCGTCGTGGTTGCTCACGACCCCGGCGATGTCGATCGGCAGGTCGCCGCTCTTCCACCGGTAGAGCAGGTCGAGCAGGCAGTGGTCGAACTTGCTCACGAGGATGAGGGTTCGGCAGTGCTGCGTCTCGGGGCGCACGCTGAGGTGTTCGTGGGCGATCGCCGGGCTGGCGTCGATGGCGGCCACGACCGCTGCCACGCCGGCTTCGTCGGCGTCGAAGACGGTGCGCATGAAGAACAGGTCGGTGCTCGCGTCGGAGTACTGCTGGTTCTCGACGATGTTGGCCGACACCTGCACCAGGGCCGTCGACACGGTGGCCACGATGCCGGGTCGGTCGTCGCAGGTGAGCGTCATGATGTGCCGAGCCATGGCAGCAGTGTGGTGCAGCGGGTGCGGCCGCGCCGAATCCGCTTCGGCGTGTCTCGGGTCATGACCGTCCACACCCCACCCCCGGTGAGACGCCCGTCCACAGGCGGCGTGGGGCCGGTCGTGCTCAGGGGCGGGTCTTCCTAGCGTGGCGCCATGCCGTTCCGTCGAGCTTCGCGTGCTCCTGACCTCGATCGGGTCCGGCAGGTGCTCGGGCTCTCGGGGTCTGGGCGCGAGAGCCCCGATCGCTGGGTGCCAGCCGCTCCATCCGGCGGCTCGGGCCCAGCGGTCGCGCCGAAGAGGGAGAGTCCGCGGCCGGGCTCGACCGCCACCGACGACTCCCGTGTCTCACTCGCCGATGAGGTCGGTCGTCTCGACCTCGCTCTGCGCCGGGCTCGTCGTCCGCGACTGCTCACGGTCCCTGAGCCGTTGCGCCGAGGGCGGCTGTCGGTGTCGAGCGCGGCCGTCGTCGGGCTGCTCGCCCTCGTGGTGGCTCTCGGCTGTGTCTTCGCGCTGCGCGTGCTGTGGGCCGAGCGGGCGAGCGAACCGGCTGCTGCTCCGGGCGCCGTCTCCATGCCGGTGGGAGTGGTGGTGTCGGGCACGTCGCCGTCGACGAACCTCCCGAGGGAGGTGACGGCGAGCAGGGTCGCGTCGGCCGACGCGCCGGTCGCGGTCGTCACTGAGCTGGTCGTGCACGTGGCCGGGCAGGTGCTGCGCCCGGGTCTGGTGCGGCTTCGACCGGGGGCCCGGGTGGCAGATGCGATCGCCGCCGCCGGTGGTGCGCGCGCTGGCGCCGACCTGACCGCCGTCAACCTGGCGCGCCCGGTTGTCGACGGCGAACAGGTGCACGTGCCCAGGCCCGGAGAGGTGCCGAGTGCGCCGCCCATCGAGCCGTCGAACCCGGCCGGGGGAGTCGGCGTGGGCTCGGGCGCCCCCGCGGCCGTCGACCTCAACACGGCGGATGCCGCTGCCCTCGACACGCTTCCCGGCGTCGGCCCGGTACTGGCGCAGCGCATCATCGACTGGCGCACCGAGCACCGTCGCTTCAGCTCGGTCGACGAGCTCGGGGAGGTGAGCGGCATCGGCGACAAGCTGATGTCGCAGCTGCGCCCCCGGGTGCGCGTGTGAGCAGGGGCGGCCGCCTCGGTGCCGAGCCCCGTCGTCTCGACCTCCGGCTGCTCGTGCCGGTCGTGGTGGCGTGGCCTGTCATCGCCTTCTGGGCGCTGCTGAGCAAGCCCGCCGCCGTCGGTATCGCAGCGGTGCTCGCGCTGTCGGCCAGCGTGGGCCTGCTCAGTCTTGCGCGACGCCGCGCCGACGGGCGTCGGCAGCGACTCGGGGCCCTCATCCTGGCCTGCCTCGCCCTGCTGCTCGTGGCGGCGGCCGCACATCTTGCCCTGCGAGCCGTCGGGCCGCTCGAGCAGCTGGCGCAGCAGCGAGCGGTGGTGCGGGTGCACGCCACCCTGGCCACCGAGCCCCGGGAGATCGGAGGAGGGTCGATCGACCGGCGGGGGGCTCGGCGGCTCGTCGTGGTCGAGACTACGGTGCACCAGGTGCTCGCCCGAGGGAACCGCACGGAGGTCGCAACCTCGCTGCTCGTGATCGGCGGCCCCGACTGGGCCGACCTCAAGTGGCGAGACGAGGTCGAGGCGGTGCTGCGCCTCGCGCCGGCCGACCCGGGCGACCGGGTGGCCGCCGTGGCCACCCCCAAGGGACGACCGCAGCGGCTCGGCGCACCCGGAGGGGTGTTCGCGGCCGCCGACTTCGTGCGGGCCCGCTTCCGGGCCGCGACCGACGGGCTCCCCGCCGACGCCCGGGGCCTGGTGCCCGCGCTCGTCGTGGGCGACACGACCCGCACGCCTGACGACCTCACGGCGGCGATGCTCGCCACCGGCATGAGCCACCTGAGCGCGGTGTCGGGCAGCAACGTGACCCTGGTGCTGCTCGCGGCGGTCGGGGTGGCCGGCCTGCTGGGCGTGCACCGCCGCTGGCGACCGTGGGTGGCGGGCGCGGCCCTGCTGGGCTTCGTCGTGCTGGCCCGGCCCGAGCCGAGCGTCATCCGGGCTGCCGTGATGGGTGCCATCGGGTTGCTCGCCGTGTCGGCCTCCCGTCGTCAGGTCGGTGTGCCCGCGCTGTCGGGGGCCGTCATCGGGCTGCTGTGCTTTGACCCGTGGCTCGCGCGGTCTTACGGGTTCGCGCTCTCGGGGGTGGCAACCCTGGGGCTGCTGCTCTTCGCCCAGCCGTGGGGCCGGGCGCTGGGGCGGGTACTGCCCCGCCGCTGGCAGCGTCTGGGCCCCGTCCTCGCCGTACCGGTGGCTGCCCAGGTGGTGTGTGCGCCGATCGTCGTGCCGCTGCAGGGGACCGTGTCACTGATCGCCGTCGTCGCGAACCTGCTCGCCGCGCCGTTGGTCGCGCCCACGACGATCGTGGGCATCGCGGTGGCGCTGCTATCGGTCGTGTGGCTCGGGGCCGCGTCGTTGTTCGCCTGGTTGGGGGCGCTGCCGGCTCTCGGCATCGCCTGGGTGGCCCGAGCCTGCGCCGACGTTCCTCTGGGCAGCATCGCCTGGGGAGACTCCGCCACTGCCGCCGTGGCGCTCGCGGTCGTGACCGTGCTCGTGGTGCTGGCCGCCCCCTGGCTCTGGTGGCACACCCGGTTGCAACCGCTGATAGTGGTGGCGCTCGCCCTCGGCGCCACCGCCTTCACCGTTCCCACCGCGCCGTTGTCGTGGCCACCGCCGGCCTGGGTCATGGTCGCCTGCGACGTGGGTCAGGGCGATGGTCTGGTCGTGAACACCGGCCGCGGCCACGCGGTCGTGGTCGACGCAGGGCCCGACGCGAAGGCGATGAACGGCTGCCTCGACCGCCTCGGCGTGAGCGCGGTCGACCTCGTGGTGCTCACCCACTTCCACGCCGACCACGTCCGCGGCCTCGAAGGGGTGCTGCAGAGCCGTGCGGTTGCGCAGATTCGCGTCTCACCGGTTCGTGAGCCCAGCCCCGAGGCCGACCGGGTGGCACGACTGGCCGGTGCGGCTGGGGTACCGGTGCACGAGCTGAGGGCCGGCGACGACCTTCGGGTGGCGGGGGTCTCGGCCCACGTGTGGTGGCCGGCCCGCGAGATCGAGGCCGGCTCCGTGCCCAACAACGGGTCCGTGGTGATGAGCCTGCACGTGGCCGGGGTCGGCATCCTGTTCGCTGGCGACATGGAGCGCGAAGCGGCCGGAGAGGTGGTGCGGGCCGCCGCCCGCGACCCAGCACAGTGGGAGGGAATCGACGTGGTCAAGGTGGCCCACCACGGTTCGAGCAACCGTGACGATCGCACGCTCGACGGAGTCCGCGGGCGGCTCGCCCTGATCAGCGTCGGCGCTGACAACGACTACGGCCACCCCTCACCAGCGGCCCTGAACGCGTTGCTCGACAGGGGGTTCGAGATTCACCGCACCGACCTCGAAGGCGACCTCGCCGTGGTCGGCGGCGCCGACGGTCGCCCACCCCGGGTCGTTTCCCGATGACGGTGCTGACCTATCACGATGGCCGCAGCACGGTGTGGAGGAGCCGGTCAGGCGAGCACCTGGATGGTCAGGCCCGTCGGGTCTGCGGCATAGGCGATGCGTACGCCGAACGTGCGGGCCGTGGTGATCGCGGTGAGAACGCTTTCGGTGACGATTTCACCCGGCGCGATCACGGGCACGCCAGGCGGGTACGGGGCGATCAGCTCGGCGCTCACCCGGCCGAGAGCGTCGGCCAGGGGCACGACCTCTCGGGCGGCGAAGAACGCGTCGCGCGGCGGGCAGGCCATCTCGGGCTGCACCGCCCAGGCCGCTGTCGGCACCCCTTGTCGGGGTGCTCCCCGGCCGGCCTCGACCAGGTCGCTGACGGCGTCGGTGAAGGCGATGAGAGCGGCGTCGTCGTCGGCGAGAGTGGCCATCGCCACGATGGTGTCGCGATCTGCCATCTCGACCGGCATCCCACGCTCGATGAGGCCGGCCTCGACGAGGTTGCCGTCGGCTCCTGTACCGGCGAGCAGCAGCACGAGCTTGACCGGGTCGACAGCCGGACCGTGCAACACCTCGAGCCCTTCGATCAGCCTCAGGCGCAATCGTGCCCGCGCCACCGCGTCGATGAGCCCGGCCAGCATGACCTCGCCCTCACGCTCGAGCAACGCGACGGCGGCATCGGTGCTCGCGAGAATGGCGCCAGCAGGGCTTGTCGTGTGGGTGGCCTCGAAGGCGGCGTCGACCCGGGCCGCGTCTAGCCGGCCGTCGCGCCAGAGCACCAGTGCCGCCTGTGACCAGGCGGGCAGCGTCTTGTGGGCGCTGGTCACGAGAGCGTCGGCGCCGAGGGCGATCGCATGCTGGGGCAGGTCGGGGTGGAAGCCGAAGTGGGCGGCCCAGGCCGCATCGACAATGAGCGGCACCCCGTGGGCGTGCGCCACCTCGGCCACCGCGCGCACGTCGCCGACCGTACCGACGTACGACGGTTCGGTGACGAACACGGCCTTGCAGTCGGGAAACTCCTCGAGCGTGTGAGCCACGTCGGATGGCCGCACGCCGAGCGGCATCCCCGTGCGTTCGTCGAGCTCGGGCGCCACCCAGACCGGAACCAGGCCGGCCAGCACGAGCCCGAGCAGCGTCGAGCGGTGCAGGGTGCGTTGCACGATGACGCGGTCACCCGGTGCACCGACCGCCAGGGCAAGAGCCTGGTTGCCGTGGGTCGAACCGCCGACGGAGAAGCGGCAGTGGTCGGCGCCCCAGAGCCGGGCGGCGCGGGCCTCGGCCTGCGCGAGCAACCCGGCACCGAGCTTGACCGTGTCGAGGCCGCCGTAGAGCGGCACGTCGTCGCGCACGACCTCACCCACGAGGTCGGTGCGTTGTTTGTGCCCCGGGATGGTGAACGGCAACGGCGTACGCTCCCCGAACGAGAGCCAGGCGTCGAGCAGGGGCGCGGTGCCCCTCAGACCGCGAGGGTCGCGGGGGTCGAAGGTTAGGCGCGGTTCCCGAGGCAGGCTCACGCGAGCTCGAAGTCGGCGAAGTCGAAGCCGGGGGAGACGAGGCAGCTGACGAGGGCGTCGCTGTCTCCGGGCAGCGTGCGTTGCCACACCCCAGCGGGCACGAGAGCCTGTGCGAGCTGACCTTCGGCAACGTCGGTTCCGACCGACAGGGCTTCGTCGGCGACGGGCGTCGCGTCGACGCCGCCGAGCTCGAGGGTGACGAGTCCGGAGTGCGCGAGCCACAGCTCGTCGGAGGCCACCCGATGCCAGGCCGAGCTCTCGCCGGCAGGCAGCAGAAAGTGGATCAGGGTTGCGGCAGGCCGAACCCGCCCGTCAGCCAAGGTGATCGGCTCGCTCGAGGCCCAGGTCTGGCGGAACCAGCCTCCCTCGGGGTGGGGCGCCAGGTCGAGCAGGTCAGCCAGGGCAGGACGCATGAGCCCATCCTGCCGTGCCGGCGGGTCGATCAGCTCTTGGCCTTGGGAGGCCACGGAAAGAAGCCACTGGTGCGCCGCACGTAGTCGGCGTAGTCGGGTCGGCGGTCGCCGATGTCCTTCTCCAGCAGCTTCTTCCCGGTGCCGGCGTAGAGGTTGGCGACCATCGCCACAGGCGAGAGCACCGTGAGCACCCCGGGCCAGGCGCTGGCCGCGACGAGGAACAGCCCCGTCCACACACTGGCGTCGCCGAAGTAGTTGGGGTGGCGGGTGTAGCGCCAGAGCCCGGTGTCGAGCACCTTGCCCCGGTTGCTCGAGCCCTCACGGAACCGGCTCAGCTGCAGGTCGCCCACCGCCTCGAAGACGAAACCGACAAGCCACACGATGACGCCGAGCCAGAGCACGATACCCACACCACCGGTGACGAACATCGCGATCTGCACCGGCAGCGAGACGAACCACATGATCAGACCCTGCGGCAGGTAGATGTGCAACAGCGCATAGGCAGACTCGCTGCCGCCGGCCTTCTTCAGCATGGCCGCGTAGCGCGGGTCCTCACCCTGGCCGCGAGAACGGCCCAAGATGTGCAGCGCCAGGCGCAAGCCCCAGATCGCGGTCAGCACCACCGCCAGCCAACGGCGCAGGGGATCACCCGAGCCTGCGGATGCCGCGAACGCAGTGAGTGCGATCGCGACGAACCCCAGGCCCCAGGCCACGTCGACGACGGAGTGCTTGCCCATCCGCACGGCGGTGGCGAACGCGACTCCGAGCACCACGACGACGGCGAGGGCGGTGAGCGGGAGGGTGCGCGCGAAGGCTCCTCCGTCGAACCCCGGGGCGGCGGGAGACACGGCAGCGAGCGCGTTCACCACGAGCGAACCCACGGCATCCCGCTGCCACCCCGGTCGGTGGGGCGCACCATCAGGATCTGGTCGACGCCCATTCGCCCCTCCTCGAAGGTGAGGGCGCCGCCGACGAGGTAGAGCCGCCAGACCCGGGCGACCTCTTCGCCGACCATCGCCACGACCTGCGACCAGTTGGCCTCGAAGGTGTCGTACCAGGCGTCGATGGTTCGCACGTAGTGCTCGCGCAGGCCGTGCACGTCGCGCACCTCGAGGCCCGCGTGCTCGATCAGGGCGACGGTCTCGCCGACCGGTCGCATGTGCATGTCGGGGGCGATGAACGCCTCGATGAACGGCCCACCGCCCGGGCGACTCGTGCGAGACATCTGCTGGATCAGGGCACGGCCGCCCGGGCGCAGCAGGTCGTGGATCTTGCGGGTGTACGTGGGGTAGTTGCCCTGCCCGACATGCTCGCCCATCTCGATCGAGCTGATCGTGTCGAAGGGGCCGTCCGGCACGTCGCGGTAGTCCTGCAGGCGGATCTCGACCCGGTCCTCGAGCCCACGCTCACGGATCCGCTGGTCGATGAAGGCCTTCTGCTCCTTGGCGATCGTCACTCCGACCACCTGGGCGCCGAAGTGCTCAGCGGCGTAGAGGGAGAGCGAGCCCCATCCGCAGCCGATGTCGAGATGGCGCCCGCCCGGTTCGATGCCGAGCTTGCGGCAGACGAGGTCGAGCTTGTCGCGCTGGGCGTGCTCGACGGTGTAGCCGGGCGCCTCGCTCGTCCAGTAACCACAGGAGTAGGCCATGTGGGGGTCGAGGATGAGCGAGTAGAAGTCGTTCGACAGGTCGTAGTGGTGCGAGATGGCGTCGCGGTCGCGGGTGGGGGAGTGCAGGCGACCGCGCAGCCGGGCCTGGGAGGCGGGAGGGGCCGGCGGCAGCCCGACCGCTCCGAGCCCGAAGGCCGTGCGCAGCCCGTTCGCGAGAGCGGGCACGAGCGTCGTCAGGGCGGGTCGGCCCGTGATGGCCGACTCCCGGGCGTTGCTCCACACCCGGCGGAAACCATCACGCAGGTCACCCTCGACGTCGAGCTCACCGGTGACATAGGCCTGAGCGAGTCCGAGCTCGCCCGGGTGGCGCAGCAGCCGACGCAGCGCGTCGTTGTCGCGCAGCACCACGGTGGGGGCGTCGGCCGGTCCGGCCGTGCTGCCGTCCCAGGCCCGCAGCCGCACAGGCAGCCCCCCGCCGAACAGCGGCGCGATGAGCCCGGCGAGGCGAGCGGCGATGCCGCCCGGTGCCAGGGTGGTGGCCGTCTCCCGCTTCTCGGTCATGGTCATGCCAGTGCCTCTCGATCGGTCATGCCTCCAGTTCGCTGTGACCGGGCCCAACGGATGGGAGCCCTGCGCCCGAGCCGCCGAGCAGGCCGGAACCGCTCGCCCCCGCCCACCCGCACCTTCTGCGCGTCGCGCCGCGCGTCGCGCAGGTGGTGCGGCCGGAAGGCATGGACCCCCTGCTCGGGTACGGCTGCTCTGGCCGTTCACGGGCTCACGCCGACGGCTGCCTCACGGCGGCTGTCACCAGCCGCCAACAACCCGTGGTCGGCCAGCTGCGCCGCTCCCACCCCGCCGAAGAACATGTGCAGGCCGGGGTAGGCGTGCGCCGGCAGACCGCTCTGCGCCACGGCGAGCTCCATGTCGGCTCCGGGCTCGTGGTCGACGCGCACGGACCCGTCGTCGAGCGTGCGTACGTGCAGCCGGGGTGCGTCGATGGCGGCCTGGAGCTCTTCGCCGTGAAGCAGCGAACGCCCGAGCACCTGCATCAGTGCGGTGGTGATGCGGTCGGCTCCCGGCGAGCCGACGGCCAGGGCCCCGCCCGTCGCACTGCGAGCCGTGGTCGGGGCCATGTTCGAGGCCAGCCGCGTGCCGGGCGGCACCGCATGCAGCCCCAGGCGATTCAGCTCGGGTTCACCGAGGGCGTTGTTGAGCAGGATGCCGGTTCCCGGCACGACCATTCCGGCGCCGTAGCCCGAGCTCATCGTGATCGCACAGGCCGTGCCCTGGTCGTCGACGGCGGACACGTGGGCAGTGGAGGCCGAGGTGGGCAGACCCGCGAGCCCATAGCGCTCGACGGCCAGCAGCAAGGCGTGACCGTCGGCGTGCAGGTCGCGTGACCGGTCGTGCACCGACAGGCGGTAGCCGAGCACCCGCCGCTGGATGTTGATCACGTCGGTCAAGGAGAACTCATGGCGGTCGGCGAGCTCACCGACCATCGCAGCCAGCATCGGCCCGCCGACCGACGGTGGCGGGTTGAGGGCGACCGTCCAGTCGCCGAGGGGCCGCATGGTGGGGTGTTGCACGATCGGGGAGTAGGCCGCGAGGTCTGCCGCGGTGACGAGCCCGTCGTTCGCGGCCATGTCGTCGACCAGCGCCCGCCCCACCGCGCCAGTGGTGAACAGTGCTGGGCCGTGCGCGCCGAGCAGCTCGAGGATGCCGGCCAGATCCGTGTTCGTAGAGAGCTCGCCGGGGCGCAGTGGGCCACCGTCGGCGCCGGTGACCAGGGCGTAGGCCTCGTCGTCGGGGCCGAACAGGGGGTCACGTACGACACCGAGGTAGAGGGCCGCCGCTGCCCCGACCCGGTAGCCCTCTCGGCAGGCTTGGGCGGCAGGCTCGACCAAGCGACGCCAGGGCAGCACGGCGTACCGCTCGCGCGCCAGCGCCAGCGCCTGCACCGCCCCCGAGTTGGCGACCGAGCCGTGGCCGGCGCCCATCGTGACGCCGCCGCCGTAGTCGGTGCTGACCTGGCGCACGCCACGCCCGAAGGCCTCGTCGGGCAGGCCGCGGCCAGGCATCTCGACGTTGCCGTCGATGACGACCGGGTCGTGTCCGGCCGGCCAGATGTTGACGAAGGCGCCGCCCATGATGCTCACGACGCCCGGTTCGGTGCTCATCGCCGTGATGGCCGCGGCGATCGCGGCGTCGACGGCGTTGCCCCCTTCCTCGCCCGCCAGCAGCCCGGCCTCCAGCGCCGCCGACCCGGTGGCGGCGACCGCCACCCTCATCAGGGCCGACCGATCGAGTGGTACTCCGGGTTGGGCACGAGGCCGAGGGCGGTGCTGACGCGGTTGGTCATGTTGAACATCCCCACGATCTGCACCAGCTCGACGATCTCGTGGTCGCCGAGGCCGACGTCACGCAGCGGTTGGAGGTCGTCCTCGACCACATCGGCCGGGTGCAGCGTGAGCCGCTCGGCGTAGGCGGCCATCGCCTTCTCGCGTTCGCCCAGCCCGGCCTGGCGCCAGTTCACCCCGACGAGGTCGGCGGTGACGGCATCCCCGGTGAACGTGCGCAAGGCTGCGCCGTGGCTGACGGCGCAGTAGTCGCAACGGTTCACGCTGCTCACGACGACCGCGAGCAGCTCGCGGTCGGCGTTGCTGAGGTGCCCCTCCTTGTTGACGAGCAGGTTGAAGTAGCGCCACCAGGCGAGGAACTGCTCGCCGTTGACGGCCTGGCCGCGAAAGACGTTGGGCACGAAGCCGAAGGCCTCCTGCGACTTGTCCCAGAGCCGGCTCACGCCCTCGGGCACGTCGTCGCGGTCAGGCACGGAGAGGTAGGAGATGCGCGTCGGGTCACCCATGGGCCAACCGTATGCCGCACAGCCCTCGTCGGCAGCCCGGCCGGCCGCCCAGTCTTTGAACCGAGTCGGTGGCTCAGCCGGTGCGCAGTCGATGGCTCAGCTGGTGGCCACGTCGGTCGCGGCGGTCACGACGGTGGGGACGGCCCGGGCTGCCTCGCAGAGTGCCTCGAGCGCCGCGCCGACAGCGGGCACCCGCTGAAGGTCGGGGGTGGTGACGGCCAGGATCTGACGTCGTGACGGTGGTGAGAGCGGCAGCGCCACCACGTCGTCATGCTTGGCGGCTCCCAGGATGATGTCGGGCACGAGGGCGACGCCGAGGCCGGCGCCCACCAGACCGAGCTGGGCGACGTAGTCCTCGGTCTCGAAGGCGACGTTCGGGGTGAAACCCTCCCGTGCCGCGAGGATCAGCAGGTGGCCTCGACAGCGCGCGCACCCAGCGATCCACTCGTCAGAGCTGAAGTCGGCCATCGTGGCGGCTGCCTCGTCGGCCAGCGGGTGGCTGCGTGGCACCACGAGACGCACCTCGTCAACGAGCAGTCGGCGGGTGACGAGCATGGAGAGGTCCTCGTCGAGCTCGCCCGGGTGGCCGATGCTGCCGGCGGCAGCCGGGTCGGTCGGGTCGGCTGGGTCGGTTGGGTCATTGCCGTAGACGAAGACGATGGCGATGTCGCAGTCGCCGGCTCGAAGGGCGGCGAGAGACTGCGGCGGCTCGCCCTCGGTGAAGGTGACCGTGAGGTCGGGATGGTTGCGTTTGACGATGGCCAGGGCCTGAGGAACGAGCGTCGCCGACGAGCTGGGAAAGGCCATCAGCCGTACTCGTCCGGCCCGTAGCCCGGCAATCGCGGTGATCTCCTCCTCGGCGGCGTCGAGGGCCGCAAGCACCCCGACGGCGTGCCGGGCGAGCACGTTGCCGGCCTCGGTGAGACGCACCTGCCGCCCGTAGCGCTCGACCAGCACGGTGCCGGTGCGCTGCTCGAGGCGCCGGACCATCTGGGAGATCGCGGGCTGGGTGAAGCCGAGGGCGTTGGCGGCGCTGGTGAAGCTGCCCTCATCGGCAATGGCCTTCATGACTCGCAGGCCCGCAGCATCGATCATGCCATCATCATAACCAGATATTATGGGTCCCACGACTTTGCTCGACCGTTCGATGACCATCGCCCGGCGCTTGCTGCGGCCTCGACCGTCGGGCGTGGTTCGCTCCCCGTTCGGAGACGGGCCGGCCGGACGCGGTCGACGTACGCTGAGAGGATGCACCAGGCCTCTGTCCCCTCGACGCCCGCGGTGAACTCGATGAACTCGGTGCAGCCGGTGAGCTCGGCAGCGCAGACTGACCGGCCGAGTGGCAGGGCGACTCGGCTGTCCACCTCGCGGCCCCTCCCGCTCGAGGTCAGTGACCTCGGCACCCTCGATGTCCTGGTGGAGCTGGTCGGTGGTGGCGGTGTTGTGGTGCTGAGCGGCGCCGGGCTCTCCACGGAGTCCGGCATCCCCGACTATCGCGGTCCCGACGGGCTGCGCCGGGTCGAGCCGATGACCTTCGGGGAGTTCGCCGGTTCCAGCGAGGCGAGACGGCGCTACTGGGCCCGCAGCTACATCGGCTGGCAACGCTTCAACGCGGCCGCGCCCAACGCCGGCCACCGGCACGTCACCGAGCTGCAGCGAGCGGGCTACATCGGCCCGATCATCACCCAGAACGTCGACGGACTGCACCAGGCCGCCGGCGCGATCGAGGTCACCGAGCTGCACGGCTCCCTCGACCGCGCCGTCTGTCTGACCTGCGGTGAGGTGACGCCCCGAGCGGGTCTGCACGACCGGATGAGTGAGGCCAACCCGGGGTTTCGGGAGCGCTTCGCAGCGGAAGCGGCATCCGTCGGCTCGCAGTGGGGTGAGCAGGTTCGTCCCGACGGCGACATCGTGCTGGCCGACGAGCTCGTGGAGATGTTCCACACCCCCCGGTGCCTGGTCTGCGGGCACGACACCGTCAAGCCCGACGTCGTCTTCTTCGGTGAGGCCGTGCCCAAGGCGCTCGTCGAGCGATGCTTCGAACTGGTCGACCGTGCCGACGCGCTGCTGGTGCTCGGCAGCTCGCTCGCGGTGATGAGTGGCTACCGCTTCGTGCGCCGCGCGCATCGCGAGGGAACGCCGGTCGCCATTGTCACCCGGTCCGCCACCCGGGGTGACGCGGAGGCGAGCATCCGGCTGCACGCCCCGCTCGGCGAGACGCTCGACCGGCTGGTCGAGGGGTTGCGGGTGTGAATCGGTCAACGGGTGCGGCGGGTCACTGCGCAACCTCGTCGACGTGGCGTCCCTCGCCGCGCGAGGTGGCGCGCAGGTTCCACAGCTTTCTGGTCTGAACCGCCCAGTAGCTGCCGAAGAGCACGATGACCACGACCTCGGCGACGAGCATGATGTGGTGCAAGCCGCTGACCGTCAGGGCTACGACGAGGATGGGGCCGAGCGTGAAACCCAGGGCGATGGCCGGCCCCAGGTAGATCCGCTCGTACGCGGCGGCGAAGCCTTGGTGTCGATCGTCGACGCCGAAGGCGCTCAGGACCGTCACGGTGATCACACCCGACACCATGGTGCCGGCCGCGAAGGTAACGGTCGGTGTACACGACGTCGCGGCTCTATGTCGTCACGTGTCGGCAGGGTGTCGTGACGGTGCGCTCCTTCAGGGTCACTGATCTCAAGGCCACCACAGATGACGGCTGATCCGCGTTGAGCACACAGCAGAGCGCGCGGCGCTGAGTCAGATGCGGCGAAGCACCGCCGTGACCTTGCCGAGAATCGTGGCGTGGTCGCCGTCGATGGGGGAGAAGTCGGAGTTGTGGGGCATCAGCCAGACGTGCCCGTCGGTGCGCTTGAACGTCTTCACGGTGGCCTCGTTGTCGAGCAGGGCGGCCACGATGTCGCCGTTCTCGGCCGTCTGCTGCTGCGCCACCACGACCCAGTCGCCGTCGCAGATCGCCGCCTCGATCATCGAGTCGCCGACGACCTTGAGCAGGAACAGCGAGCCTTCCCCCACGAGCTGTTTGGGAAGCGGGAACACCTCGTCGACGACCTCGTCGGCGAGGATGGGCACACCGGCCGCGATCTGCCCGAGCACCGGAACGTAGGCCGCCTCCGGCCGCGCGTCACCCGAGCCCGTCTCGAGGTCGTGCGACGACGGCGTGTGATCCGAGGGGCCCGAGATGGAGGCCGAGCGGCGATGCGCGAGCTCGGCGGGGGGGGCGTCGGGGGAGACGACCTCGATCGCGCGCGGCCGGTTGGGGTCGCGGCGCAGGAACCCCTTGCGCTCGAGGGCAGCAAGCTGGTGCGAGACACTCGAAGGGCTGGCCAGGCCGACGGCCTCGCCGATCTCGCGCATGCTGGGCGGGTAGCCGCGGCGGTCGACCGAGTTACGGATCCCCTCGAGCCCCCGCCGCTGCCGCATGGTCAGGCCGTCGCCCCGGTCACGCTCGGGAAGCTCGGTCACGTCAGCCATGGTGCACCCTTCGTCGGTTCGCGCCGCTGTGCGTGGCCCGATCTTCTCGCCCCAGAAAGCGGCGGATCGACCCAGTGTCAGTGGTGACTGGTGTGGTTGTTGTTGTGAGCACAGACTACGAGTTTCGAACACAGTTGCCAAACACCTGTTCGAGGCGTGTCTCGACTTTCTCGAACAGGCGTGCTAGACATCGTACAGACGTTCTATCGAACAACCGTTCCAGCAGCGCTTGCACGACCTGTTACCCGATCTGTTCCCCACTCGATGAGGAGGGCACCATGGGCGCCACCGTCCTGACCTTCACGGATGCCGCTGTCATGACGCCCGGGGCGCCCCTGGGCACCCCCGGTGCCCGCCCCCTGGGGCAGCCGGCGCGACCGCGGCTGAGCCTGGTCCCCACGGGCCGGCATGCGGCCGAGGCGGCGCGAGCCGAGCGGCCCAGCCTGCGCCTGACACGGTTCGGTCGGCTGACGGTCACGGTGGCCACGTTGGCCGTGGTGATCGCGCTCGGCATCGGGTTGACCAGTCAGCTCGCGTCGGCTGCCGCCGAGGGTCGGCCCGTGACGGTCGAGTCGGGGCAGACGTTGTCGCAGATCGCCGCTCGCGAGCTGCCCGACGTGCCGGTTCGCGAGGGCGTGGCGTCGCTCCAGCTGGCCAACGGGCTGTCCACCGATCAGGTGCACGCTGGGCAGCAGCTTCTGGTGCCCGCTCCCTGAGTCTTCACCCCCGCTGGCCCAGCCAGCCCTGGCACGGCCGTCCTGGTTCCACCACCAGCGGCTTGGCCCGAGTGGCGCTTCGACCCCGCCGCACGTGCCTGAACGCCGCACCCCACGTTGGGGTGCGGCGTTCTCAGGCGTTGGCCCTGGGCAGCACCGCGATGACCTCGTGGCGTCATCCTGGCCTCGGTCGAGTGCTCGGCTTCGGGGTGTGGACAGCCGGACGCGGGACGCCGACTGACGCCGTAGCGTTTTCGTGGGGAGCAGAGCATGACGAAGGGAATCGACGATGCGATACCAGGTCGACCCGGCACTGTTGCTGAGTGAGGCTGCCGACGTGGGGGCCGCTGCTCGCATCCTCGCGGGCATGACGATGGTTCAACAGCTCGCTGCGCTTCGGGAGGCGCTGGGTGGTGGCTCCGCGGCGGCGGCGGTCAGCGGCATCCAGGCGGGATGGCGAACCGAGCTCAGCGAGGTGCGCGCGCAGGTGCGCACGCTCGGCGAGGCCCTCAGTGCGGCTTCCGCAGCGTACGAGCAGGTCGAGTCGGCAGGCGCGCGCGCGCTGGGTGCGGCGCGATGAGCTCGCTCACCGTGGCCGACCTGCGCCGCGTGCGCCCGGAGGTGCTCGAAGAGGTCGCCGGCGGGTTGCGGCGCGAGCAGGCCCGGGTGCTCGAGGTGACCGCCGTGCTGCTCGTCGCCCGCGTCGCCCGGCTTTCGTGGGTCGGCGCAGCCGCCGACGCGGCGGGCGCCCGCTACCTCGGGCTGTCCGGTCGGCTCGGCCGTCTCGTCTTCAGACTCGGTGCGAGCGTGGATGCCCTGGAGTCTGCGGCGCCGCGCCTGCGTTCGGCCTTGGCCCTGCTCTTTCGCGCCGGCCGCAGGGCTGAAGAGGAAGGCGCCTGGGTCGACGAGTGGGGCAGTGTGCGGGTTCTGCCGAGGGCGGCTGACCCCGACGTCGTCGCAGCGGCCCTGCAGGCCCGTAGGGAGGCCCTGATGCGAGCGGAGGTCGAAGCCTTCGTGTGTCGCGCCCAGACCGTGGCTCACGACGCTGACGACGATTTGGCGCGGTCCCTCCTGGCGGCGGCCCGTGGAGTCGCTGACACCGGTCTGTCATCGGCGGGTACGGCTCCTCCACCACCAACGCTGTCGGGCGGGCTGACCCCGTTCGCCACGCAGGCCTGGTGGTCGAGCCTGAGCCCCGACCAGCGGCGACAGGTGCTGCGAGACCATCCGGAGTGGGTGGGGCCTCACGACGGCATCCCTGCTGCCGACCGGCACGCCGCCAACCTCGTGCTGCTCAGCCGTCTCGAGCGGCAGGCCCGCGCCCGGTACGACGCAGTGGCGACCGGGTGGGCCGCGCCCGACAGCATCGGGCTCACCGCCGCCAGCAACCGCCTCGCCGACCTGCGGGCGGTTCGCGAGGTGTTGGGCTGTCGCGACGGCGGTGCGCGAACGTTGCTCATGGTCGACGGGTCAGGTGAGCTGCTCGAAGCGGCGGTGGCCGTCGGCGACGTCGACCGGGCCGGGCACGTCGCCACCTATGTCGGCGGTCTGTCGACGACCGTCAGAGGTGACCTGCTGCGCTACGACAGCATCTTCGCCCGGATGCGGGCCGAGGCGTCGCGCGTCGGTGACGACGACGACGACCTCGCGATCGTCACGTGGCTGGGCTACCCGGCCCCGCAGAACACGAGCATCGGCGTGCCGGGAGCCAGCGTGTTCACCAGCTCGAGGGCGGAGAGCTACGCCGCCGAGCTGGCGGCCTTCACCAACGGTGTGGCAGCCTCCCGTGACCGCTACGTGCACCAGACCGTCTGGGCCCACTCCTACGGCTCGGTGCTCGCAGGCTTCGCCTTGCTGCAGCCGCATTCGATCGATGACGTCGTGATGTTCGGGTCGCCGGGTGTGCCGTTCCGCTCCATCGAAGAAACCGCACTGAAGCGGGGCGGCCTGAACGTGTTGAGGGCTGACCTCGACCCGGTGGCGACGGCCGGCCCGGTCGTGCATGACGTCGAGGCCGAGAACGTGGCTGGGTCGATCTGGCTGTCGACCGCGGCGAGCAAGGATGCCGTCAACCGCTGGGGCGCGTCGTCGGGACACAGCGGGTATCTCGATGCCGGTTCGACGAGCGAACGCAACCTGCTCGCGGTGGCCCTGGCGCGGCCCGACCGCGCGGTGGCCGCGAGCACGCGCGAGCGCACCTCCCACTTCAGCGCCGATCGGGTGGGGTCGTGGTTCGCTCGCGCCGCGAAGGGCATGCCGTGGGGGTCACCGTGGGGGTCACCGTGGGGGTCACCGTGGGGGTCACCGTTCGGCGCGCCGGTACGCCGCGCGTGGGCCCCGTTCCCGCCCGCGTCCGGTCAGCTCGACCCGACACCCCCGTCGTGAACCATGGTTCTGCGATGTTTGTGCACGTCAGCGGGTCGACACGCCGAGCGGCGTGGGTTGCCCTTGCGGTCGGGGTGGCACCGTGCCTACAGTTACCCCTAC
The DNA here is from genome assembly GCF_001758225.1 of Humibacillus sp. DSM 29435. Lineage (GTDB taxonomy): Bacteria > Actinomycetota > Actinomycetes > Actinomycetales > Dermatophilaceae > DSM-29435. Next base: position 62,115 of record NZ_MAST01000014.1, read on the forward strand.
ATCTAGTAGTTACATCACTGTAAGTCGTCCACATGTAGTCCCCAGGCAGATGGGACTTACCCACAGGACATCCCCAGATCGTCCCCAGCCTCATCCCCAAGCCCGGCTCCGCGCCGGGCCTCGGGCGGGTGGTTGAGCGGCATACGGGGTGGCCTGTCGGTGTTGAACGGGTGGCGAGCAGACGTGGGCCACCGAGGTGCTCGTTCTCAGGGAAGGAAGGTGGCAGCCGTGCACTGTCCGTTCTGCCGGTACACCGACTCGCGGGTCATCGACTCGCGCACCACCGACGACGGTACGGCGATCCGTCGGCGTCGTCAGTGCCCCGAGTGCAACCGTCGGTTCACCACGCTCGAGACCTCGAGCCTCAGCGTCATCAAACGATCGGGGGCGGGCGAGCCGTTCAGCCGGGCGAAGGTGCTGTCGGGAGTGCGCAAGGCTTGTCAGGGTCGACCGGTCACCGAGGACGACCTCGCTCTGCTCGCCCAACGGGTCGAGGAGTCCATCCGAGGCCAGGGCAACGCCGAGATCGAGGCGCACGAGGTCGGGATGGCGGTGCTCGAGCCGCTTCGCGAGCTCGACGAGGTGGCCTACCTGAGGTTCGCCAGCGTCTATCAGGCGTGGGGCAGCCTCGAGGACTTCGAGGGGGCCATCGCGGTACTGCGCGCGGAGCGCGATGCGGTCGGCCAGGAACCACCGATCAGAGAGACCAAGCTGCACAGCCAGCAGTGAACGACTCGGGCGCCACTGTCACCGCTGACAGCGACACTCGAGGTAGGGCCATCACACACGTACGACTGGAAGCACCACGGTCAGGGAGGCCGCAGACAATGACGGAGATCGGTAACCGGAGCCCGCGCACGAAGGCAGCCACGGGTGGCGCCGCGAAGAAGGGCGTTCACATCGAGCGCATCTACACCACGCCTGGCGTGCACCCCTACGACGAGGTGAAGTGGGAAAAGCGCGATGTCGTTCAGCAGAACTGGAAGACCGGCGAGACGATCTTCGAGCAGCGCGGTGTCGAGTACCCCGACTTCTGGTCGGTCAACGCGAGCACCATCGTCACCACGAAGTACTTCCGTGGCGCCCTGGGCACCCCCAAGCGCGAGAGCAGCCTCAAGCAGCTGATCGACCGGGTCGTGCTCACCTACGGCGCGGCCGGCAAGGCCAACGGCTACTTCGCCACCCCCGATGACGCTGAGGTCTTCGAGCACGAGCTGACCCACGCCCTGCTGCACCAGGTGTTCTCGTTCAACTCACCGGTGTGGTTCAACGTGGGCACGTCCAGTCCGCAGCAGGTGTCGGCGTGCTTCATCCTCGCCGTCGACGACTCGATGGACTCGATCCTCAACTGGTACAAGGAAGAGGGCAAGATCTTCCAGGGCGGTTCGGGCGCCGGCCTGAACCTCTCGCGCATCCGCAGCTCGAAGGAGCTGCTCAGCAGCGGCGGAACGGCCTCGGGGCCGGTGTCGTTCATGCGCGGCGCCGACGCGTCTGCCGGCACCATCAAGAGCGGTGGCGCCACGCGCCGTGCCGCCAAGATGGTCGTGCTCGACGTCGACCACCCCGACATCGAGGAGTTCGTCGAGACCAAGGCGAACGAGGAGAACAAGATCCGCGCCCTGCGCGACGCCGGGTTCGACATGGACCTCGGCGGCAAGGACATCGTCTCGGTGCAGTACCAGAACGCCAACAACTCGGTGCGAGTCAACGACGAGTTCATGAAGGCGGTCGAGAGCGGTACCGAGTTCGGGCTGCGTTCACGCCTTGACAACTCCGTCATCGAGACTGTCGACGCTCGGGCGCTGTTCACCAAGATCGCCAAGGCCGCGTGGGCCTGCGCCGACCCAGGCATCCAGTACGACGACACGATCAACGACTGGCACACCAGCCCCGAGACGGGCCGCATCACGGCCTCCAACCCGTGCTCGGAGTACATGTCGCTCGACAACTCCTCGTGCAACCTGGCCTCGCTCAACCTGCTGAAGTTCCTGCGCGACGACGACACCTTCGACGGTGAGACCTTCCAGAAGGTCGTCGAGCTCGTCATCACCGCGATGGACATCTCGATCTGCTTCGCCGACTTCCCGACCGAGGCGATCGGCCAGACCACCCGCGACTACCGCCAGCTCGGCATCGGCTACGCCAACCTCGGCGCGCTGCTCATGGCAACCGGCCTCGGCTACGACTCCGACGGTGGGCGCTCGCTCGCCGCCGGCATCACGTCGCTGCTGACCGGGGCCGCCTACAAGCGCTCCGCCGAGATCGCCGGCGTCGTCGGCCCGTACGCCGGCTACGCCCGCAACGCCGAAGCGCACAAGCGGGTCATGCGCAAGCACCAGGCCGCCAACGACGACCTCCGCACGATCGACGCGATGGACGGCGACGTGCACAAGCTCGCCACCAAGGCGTGGGACGACGTGGTGAAGATCGGCGAGAAGAACGGTCACCGCAACGCGCAGGCGTCGGTGCTGGCACCGACCGGCACCATCGGCTTCATGATGGACTGCGACACCACCGGCATCGAGCCCGACTTCTCGCTCGTGAAGTTCAAGAAGCTCGTCGGTGGCGGTTCGATGCAGATCGTCAACCTCACCATCCCGCGGGCGCTGCGCAAGATGGGCTACACGGGCGAGACCGTCGAGGCCATCGTCGAGTACATCGCCGACAAGGGTCATGTCATCGACGCCCCGGGCCTGCGGCCCGAGCACTACGAGGTCTTCGACACCGCCATGGGTGCCCGCTCCATCTCGGCGATGGGTCACGTGCGGATGATGGCGGCGACCCAGCCGTTCCTCTCGGGCGCCATCTCCAAGACGGTCAACCTGCCCGAAGACGCCTCGGTCGAGCAGATCGAGGACGTCTACCTGCAGGGCTGGAAGCTCGGCCTCAAGGCGCTCGCGGTCTACCGCGACAACTGCAAGGTGGGTCAGCCGCTGTCTGACGGCGGGTCGACCGCCAAGGACAAGAAGGATGCCGCTGACTCGGCTGCGGCGGCGGTGAAGGTCGAGAAGGTGATCGAGTACCGCCCCGTCCGTCGCCGCCTGCCCAAGCGCCGCAGCTCACAGACGACCTCGTTCGCCGTCGGTGGCGCCGAGGGCTATCTGACGGCCGGTACCTACGACGACGCCCAGCTCGGCGAGATCTTCCTCAAGTTCGGCAAGCAGGGTTCGACCCTGGCCGGCGTGATGGACGCCTTCTCGATCGCGGTGTCGATCGGTCTGCAGTACGGCGTGCCGCTCGAGACGTTCGTCGAGAAGTTCACCAACCTGCGCTTCGAGCCGGCCGGCCTGACCGATGACCCCGACGTGCGGATGGCGCAGTCGATCATGGACTACGTGTTCCGGCGCCTCGCCCTTGACTACCTCGACTTCGACACCCGCTCCTTCATGGGCATCCACACCGCTGCGGAGCGGGCCCGCCAGCTCGAGACCGGTTCGTACGAGTCCGACGGTGAAGAGGGTGGCGAAGACCTCGCCGACGAGCTCGCCTCACTGCAGCAGTCGGCGCAGGTGGCCCGCAAGGCGCCTGAGGCGCCCAAGGCTGACGACAAGCACGAGCTGGTGGCGTCCGAGGTGAAGTCGGGTGCCGGCGCTGCCTCAGCCCGCGAGATCTCAGGTGACGTGCACAGCTCGGCCGAGCTGCTGGAGAAGTTCGGCGGCATCAAGGCAGACGCCCCGATGTGCCTGACCTGCGGCACGAAGATGCGCCCCGCCGGCTCCTGCTACGTCTGCGAAGGCTGCGGAAGCACCAGCGGCTGCAGCTGAGGACGAGTTGCGCGGAGTGTCACGCAGTCGCGTGATTGACAGTTTCTATGGTTATCGCTTCTCGAAGCGATAACACCGACAAAGCCGTCGCCCCGGGCCCCCTGATGGGGTCCGGGGCGGTGGACGTTCGTACACCTGAAAGGAGAAGCAGTAGGCGAAAAGCACGATGCGCCCGGCGGGAACCGGGCGCATCGTCGGCAGAACTGAGTCTGCATGTTTGTCCACGCACATCAGACCACGTTCCTGTCGTTCGCGTCCAGATACTCGGCGTGTTGTACGAGTCACTTTCGACAGGAGAATCTGATGACTGGCAAGGTTTTTGACGCCTTCAAGGCGTTTGACAAGAAGTTGAAGCTTGACCCGGCAGTCACCCAGCAGGCGCGCGACGTTGCCACCGACCTGGAGCAGTGCCTGCGGGATGCGGGGCTACTGCAGTCCCGGCTGCTCCAGGGGTCGTTCGGCCGCAAGACGATGCGCCCGCCGCTCAAGGATGTCGACATGGTCGTCGTCCTGCCGGACCGCCTCATGGAGCACCGCACAGAGCCTGGCATGTCCGAGTGGGCCATGGACAAGATCCGCAGGGCCATCGTCGATGCGAACATCGTGCCCGGCGTTGCCTTCGACGTAGACCAGGCACATGCGCACGCGCTTCAGCTGACTATCGCTGGGCAGGCTTTCACGGTCGACCTGGTGCCGGCGTTCGAGACCGAGAGCCCCGACGACGGCTGGCTCTACATCGCGGACCGCGATAAGGACCAGTGGACGAAGCTGTCCGACGTGCGACGGCTGCGCGACAAAGTCGCCGCACGCAACCAGGACTGCGGTGGGGTCTGGGTCAACCAGGTCCGGCAGGCGAAGCACTCCCTCGACCGTGACGCGGAGGTCAAGGGGATGGTCTGCGGACTGCTCGTCGAGTCCGTTGCCTACGAGGCGGTTACCAAGAAAATGGCGCCGCAGCAGGCGATGGTCGCCACCTTCAGCGTGGCCGTGGACAGGCTGTCGGAACCGTACGCCGGGCTCGCGCAGGACGACCTGACCGGCAAGTGGTCCGGTGCCGAACGCGCGCAGGTCCTCCGGTTCTTTGAGGAGCACCTGCGCAAGGCCGTCGAAGCGGTTCGCCTGGAGAACGCAGGCGACCCGGTCGCGGCCGTGCACGCTTGGCGCTACGTTTTCGGTGATCTGTTCCCGCAGGCTGGCGTGAGCTTCTCGGAGCGTCTGAAGACCATCGGTCAGATCGGCGGGGCGGTGACCGCGGACGGCCTGCTGACCACGGCCGCCGGTAACGCGCGCCCGGTCCGCCCTTGGCGCGCGATGGCCGTCGACGAGGTCAGCACCCTGCCGCCCACATTGCTGGCGTCCAGGCGTTCGAATATCGAAGTCTCGCCACCGTCGATGGATAACCTGCTGGCTGACCCCGCCCGCGTGGCCAAGGACGTTGCCTCTGGCAACGTGGTGTGGGGGGCCGCCAACGTCGTGGGTCGCCTGCTCAGCAACGGGCTCGCGGTCAAGCTCGAGCTGGACCTCCTTCCCCTTCCCTCAGCCGCGGAGGAGGGGTACCCGACGGAACGGGTTCGCGTGGTCGTGACGCGCGAGCGTGAGGTGCTGGTGTACTCGGTCAGCGAGCGCCGGCGGACGTGGCGTCACCGCAACGACGTCGGCCCGCGGATGCTGTGCCTGCAGCACCCCGGTGATGACCCTGCCCTGCTCTGGCTGTGGGACGACGGGCTGGAGGACCTGCTGACGAGGGTGCGCCTGCACGCGCTGTCCGAGGAGGCGTTCCGCCGTGAGGGACGGTGGCCCGGAGAGGAGCTCCCGCACGGCCATCCGCAGGACGGCGTGGTTTGGCCGGTCGCGAGCGAGGCCATGCGCGACGCCCTCACGAGGTGGTCGCGATGAACGACCTTCTTTGGACCATGATCGGTGATGACGGCAACGGTGCTGGCTGGGTCATCCTCACCGTCATCCTGACCAGCGGCGTGGTGAGCGCCCTCGTCACCAAGCTGTTGGAACGCGGAGCCAAACGCGATGAGCGAGTCCGCGACGGCTATGCGGACAGCACCGCCGTCCTCGTGGCATGGGGCGAGTTCCCGTACCGCGTCGCCCGCCGGACGTCAGACGAGGCCGAGGTCTGCGCCGCCCTGGTCGGTCGCGGCCACGACGCACAGGAAGGCCTTGCCTGCCGGCATGCCTGGATAGTCGGGGAGTCCGTTGTTATGAGCGAGTTCTACTCAGCCATCACCGTCCAGTTGCGCCCTCAGGTCGCCGATGCGACCCAGGCCGCGTGGCGTCGAGCACCGGCGTCTGGAGGGGCTGGCATGGTGCTCTCCGACGGGCAGCCCATGCCGCAGGTCGAGGTCCAGCGCTTCGTGGACCTGTGGTGTCTGGCGCTGCGATACCGGTTTGGTTGGCGTCGGTGGGTGTTCATGCCGGGCCTCCTCCGACGTGCCATATCCAACTGCGGGGTACCGCTCGCTGGTCCGCTGTGTCCCACCATTCGAAAGGGCACCAGTCCGCGACCAGGTAGTCGTTAAACGGACGACGGGACTGCGCACACCTAAGGCCCTGTCCCCCAGTAGTCCTCCCGTCAGCTCCACCCGCGGCCTGCTCGAGACGCTTGACTAGCTTTGCTCGACGCGGACCTGCGGCTGCCCCGATGACGAGCTGCAGCGGCATCCGCGGCCGCCCGTCTGAGTGTTGTCTGAGTGGTCACAAAGCTGCTCTCTCACGCGGCACAAGGCGAGACGATGGGGGTGCCCGGAGCAGGGGCTCGGGCCGACCCACGGAAGAGGTGTTGACCATGAACGGCCACGCGCGGACCACTCACGGTGTCGTCGTCGGATACGAGGGCACACCAGGGTCGCAGCCCGCGCTCGAATGGGCGGCAGAGACGGCCCGGCGGCAGGGCTGCGGCCTGACCCTGCTGCACAGTGTCAACCTCGCCACGGTGCCCGCGTTTCCGGCGATGGAGATCTCTCAGCTCGACCCGTCGGTCGAGAGCGCCGCGAAGTCGCTGGTCGACGAGGGCGCGGCTCTCGCCGGGGCCACCCTCGACACGGCGCAGATCAAGACGCAGTACTGGTTCGGGAGCCCGGCTGCACAGCTCATCGAGGCGTCCAGAGATGCCGACCTGGTCGTCGTCGGCAGTCGGGGCCGGGGTCGAATCCTCGCGGGCCTGCTCGGCTCGACCTCGTACGCCGTTGCTGCACATGCTCACTGCCCGGTCGTCGTCGTGCGCGGGCCGGCCGGTGGAGGTCCGGGCGGCCCGCCGCCGCCGCCGAGGCCCGGGCCCGACCATGATGTCGTCGTCGGCACCGACGACTCGGACGCGGCTGCTCGCGCCGTCGACGCCGCCGCCAAGGTCGCCGAGCGGGAGGGCGCCAGGCTGCACATCGTCAGCGTCGCCCACCCACTATCCATGCAGTCGTGGGCCTATTTCGAGACCGCCAAGGGTGGCACAGAGGAGACGCACGCTCTGCGCGAGCACGCCGAGCGGTCGCTGACCCGAGCGGCGAACCGCGTGGGGGCGCTGCACCCGAACGTCATCGTGATGACCGAGGTGCTCTACGGCGACCCCGGTCAGTCGCTGGCCGACCTCGGTGCGACGGCTGGTCTCATCGTCGTCGGATCCCGCGGGCACGGCGGGTTCACGGGCATGCTGCTCGGCTCGGTGAGCCACCGCGTCATCCACGACGCGACCTGCCCGGTCATGGTGGTGCGCTGACTACCCCTCAGGCGGCGCGCTGGTCGCGAGCACCCTGACGGATGACGGCCCCGTCGGAGATGACCTCGTCGGGTTCGATGCTCACGCTGTCCCACAGGTGGGCGTTGTCGCCGACCTTGACGCGGGCACCGAGCTTGGCGCCCCGGCCGATGACTGCGCCGGCTCCAACGTGAACAGCCGAACCGATCACGGCCCCGGAGCACACCACGGAGTCGTGGTCGACCCACGAGCCGACGCCGATGCGGGCTCCAGCCCCGACGGTGGCGCCGCGATCGACGTAGGCGGACGCGGCGACGTAGGCCGTGGGGTCGACCTGGGCGTTCACTTCGACGGAGCCGCCGCCGTTCTCGTGGCGGGCGTAGCGCAGCACGGTGCCGTTGTCCTCTTCGAACTCCTCGTACTTCTTGCGCCTCACAGTGCACCTCTTCCTCGTCACGGGCGGGCACCTGGCCCACCTGCCGTCACCTTCGTCAACGTTCAAGCCAACTTCAAGATTCCGCAGTGTCGACCCGTGTCCACCCGTATCCACCCGCGGGTCGCCACTGACCCAGCAACGCTTGACGCTACCGAGGCAGTTCCCGATGGTGGGCCATCGGTGACACCCGACGTCCCAAATGTCCACCACGTGGGCAGCGCTCACCCCGCCGGGCCGCCAGCAGGCGAACCATGGGAGCTTCCGACGCGCCCCGGCCGGGCCCACCTGCCATGATCGGGAGTCATGACGAACAGGGTCTGGCTCGTGCCCCACACCCACTGGGACCGGGAGTGGTACGAGCCCTTCCAACGCTTCCGTCTGCGCCTTGTCGACCTCCTCGACGACGTCGTCGCCAGGGCCGTTCGCGAGCCCGACTTCCGCTTCACCATGGACGGGCAGATGGCCGCCGTCGACGACTACCTTCAGGTGCGCCCCGACCAGACGGAGGCCGTGCGGGCCCTCGCCGCGAGCGGGCAGCTGGCCATCGGGCCGTGGCGGGTGCTGATGGATGAGTTTCTCTGCTCGGGCGAGACGATGATTCGCAACCTCGAGATCGGATGGGCCGACGCCGCACGGCTGGGCCCGGTGATGGCGATCGGCTACCTCCCCGACATGTTCGGTCACTGCGCCCAGATGCCGCAGATCCTGCGCCACGTCGGCATCGAGCAGGCCGTGGTCTACCGGGGCGTGCCCGCCGAGGTCGACCAGCACGAGTTCTGCTGGCGCTCACCCGACGGCAGCGGCATCCGCACCGAGTTCCTCGCCAACAGCTACGGCAACGCCGCTGACGTGTTCGGGGCCGGTGACGCGCGACGCCGCCTCGCCGAACGCCTGGGCACCCAGTCGAGCTGGTACGACGACGAGTTCCTGGCCATGTACGGCACCGACCACGCCGCACCGCTGCCCAGCCTGATGGCCGAGGTGGCCGACCTCAACGCGGACGTTGAGGGGCCCCACGTGCGGGTGGCGACCCTCACCGAGTACCTCGCCTCGCCTCGCCATCCGCTCGCGCAGCTGAGGGTGGTCGACGGAGAGCTGCGCAGTCATGCCCGCGCCAACATCCTCCCCGGGGTGCTGTCGGTGCGCTGGCAGCTCAAGGAGGCCATGGCCCGCACCGAACGGCTGCTCGCGCGCTACGCCGAGCCCTTCTCCTCGTTGTTCCTGCCCACCCTGCCCGCCTACTACCTCGACCTCGCCTGGCGAGGCGTCGTCGACTCCTCTTGTCACGACTCGGTCACCGGATGCGGCGTCGACGAGACCGCCGGCCAGGTGCTGGCCCGCCTCGAGCAGGCCGAGCACGCCGCCCAGGCCGTGCGTGACCGTGCGCTCGCCCCAGCGGTCGCGGCAGCTCCGACCGGTTCCCTCGTCGTGGCCAACCCGTCGCCCGACGTGCGCACCGACATGGTCGACGTCACGGTTCCGGTGCCCGACGAGTGGGCGGATGTCGCATTCGCCCTTCCCGACGGCAGCCTCGTTCCAGCGCAAGAGCTTTCACGTCCCACGGCCGAGCTGGCGCGAGAGCGGGTCCGCTCCACGGACCTGCCCCGGCTGATGCACCGGGTGCACGACCGGGAGCTCTTCGGGCTGCAGGTGCGTGGCATCGAGATCGAGCCCGAACTGCGACAGCTGACGTTCTTGCTGGCTGACCAGGGCGACCCGGCCTTCGACGCGATCGCGGCTGAGCTGCGCCTGCGCGCCGCGGCGCAGGCCGCGGGCACCGACACCGAGTGGGTCGTCGTGACCCGTGACGAACCCCGGCGCCGCCTGGCCGCGCAGGTAACCGTTCCCGCCCTCGGATGGGCGGCCATCAGGCCCGTGGCTGGGGCGCCGGCGCCGGCCGGCGAGCCGGTGCGTCGCGACGCGCGCACCCTCGACAACGGCCTCGTCGCGGTGAGGGTCGCCGAAGACGGCACCCTTTCCGTCACGGCGGACGGAGTCACGGTCGAGCGGGTGGCTCGTCTCGTCGACGGGGGAGACGGGGGCGACTCCTACAACTACGGCCCGCCGCTCCACGACGTGCTCGTCGGCACTCCCACGGAGGTGACCGTCACCGCGCCGGGTCAGGTCGGCCCGGTCGTCGGGCATCTGAGGGTCGACCGGCGCTACGAGCTGCCGACCTCGAGCGACCTGTCCGGCCGCTCGAGCACCACCGAGTCGACGCTCGTCACCATGGAGGTCGAGCTGCGGCAGGGCGAGCCGTTCGTACGGCTCGCGCTCGAGTGGGAGAACCGCTCGCGCGACCACCGCCTGCGACTGCACCTGCCCACGGCCCGGCCCGCCGACGGCTCGCACGCCAAGGGCCAGCTGGCCGTCGTGCACCGGGGCCGCACCGCAGAGGCCGGCCCGGTCGGGGAGTACCCGATTGCGACCTTCCCGGCCGAGACGTTCGTCGACGCCGGGGGGCTTGGCGTTCTGCTCGGTCGCACCATGGAGTACGAGGTGGTGGACGGTGACGCCGCCTCGGGAACCGAGATCGCCCTGACCCTGCTGCGTTCGATCGGCTACCTGAGCCGCAACGTGCATCCCTACCGCAGTGAGCCCGCCGGGCCGCAGCTGCCGACCCCGAACGCCCAGGTACTGGGCCCGTGCCGGGCCACCGTGGCCGTCATGCCTCACAACGGTGACTGGGGGCAGGCCGACCTCGGGGCTGCCGTCGAGGGGTTGCTGCACCCGGTGGTCGTGCGTGCCGGCTCGGCGCCTGCCGACACCCCACTGGCGAGCGTAGCGGGGCTGCCGGTCACCGGCCGGGGAGTCGACCTGTTGTCGCTTCGCCGCCGCTCTGACGATGACACTGCCGTCGAGGTGCGCGTGCTCAACGCCTCCGACGAACCCACGGTGGTGGTGGTGGGGTCACCGGACCGGCCGGTACAGCGGGCGTTCACGGTGTCGGGGCGCGGAGTGCCCGGCGATCCGGTCGAGGTGACCGACGGCGTCGTGACCATGCCGCTGGGCCCGTGGCAGATCGTCGCCCTGTGCGTCGACGTCGGGGTGCCGTTCGGGTAGCGACTGCCTCAGCAGCAGAGGGGGTCAGCCGCACAGGGGTCAGTGGCGTTTGAGCTCAGCGGCATTGAAGTTCAGTGGCATTGGTGGTCAGCGGCACAGAGCGTGCACGACCCGGTGGTCGTCCTCGAGCCACCAGGGCCCTTCCGGTGCGCCGAGCCGCACCCGGTCGCCGACCACGGGGCGCCGTGCCTGGCCGGCACCGGTGAGCAGCAGGCCGTCGGCGTCGACCGCCACCAGCTCGTCACCGTCACGCAGCAGCAGCGGGCCGTCGACCGAGGTGCTGACGCTCGTGCGCCCGGCCCGCAACCCACCCAGCACGCCGTCGCCGTCGCCGTCTGCGTTGCAGAGCACCCACGTCGTCGGCGACCCAGGCAGGGCGTCGCTGCCTTGCTGGTGGAAGTCGCTGCCGCCGATCGGGGTGGTGCTTGGGGTGAGCAGCCACCACGCCAGGGGCGCACCCCATGACGGCACCTGAGCCCACGACGAGTGCCACACTTCGGCTACCGGCGCCTGGTCGAGCGGCGAGAGCCAGGCGCAGTCGGCCGCGAGCGGGTGGTTGACCGAGAGGATGCCGCCGCGCTGCGCCACGTCGGCGGCCCAGGCGGTGGGTGGCTGGCGGAAGTCGACGAAGCCGATGTCGCCGAAGGCGTTCGCGTGACCGATGTCGCGGGTCACCTCCTGACCGGGAAGGAGCCGGATGCCGTGGGCGTGGCCGGCCGCCGGCAGGTGCGCGTGGTGGCTGGTCGTGTTGTGGTCGGTCACGGCGAGGAAGTCGAGACCGCGTGAGGCGGCCAGCGCCGCCAGCGCACCGATCGACAAGGAACCGTCGGAATGCACTGTGTGAGAGTGGAAGTCACCCGCCAGCCACGTGAGCCCGTCAACGGTGGGAAGCCTTCGGCGACGGTCCGTCTGGTCGGGCCGGACGCGCGGGGGAGGGTCGGCCGGTTCGGCCTCGCGAGCCCGCCCAACGGCATCCGCTCTCACAGACCGCACGGTGAGCGTCATCGTGGCGCCCCCTGGCGGCACCCGGTGCAACCCGACGAGCACCCGCCAGACGCCGGCCTCGACCGGCACGGGCAGGTAACCCGGCGTCGACCAGCCCTCCGACACGACGAACCGGCGTCGGGCCCCACCCGACCAGCCGACGTAGCCGGCCGGGCCTTCGAGCCCGAGATCGAGCACGGCAGCGCCGGCAGCGCCGTCTCCGGCATCAGCGGGATACGACAGCTCGACCTCCAGCGCGGCACACCCCGAGGGCACGTCGACCTCCACCTCGCGGATCTGTTGCTCAGCGCGGTCGCTGGGCCGCCACTGCCGGTTGACGGTCGCCAGCACCGTGCCGCTCACGGGCGCAACAGCTCTCCCCGGGCGTCGTAGACGAGGATGCGACCGGGCACGGGTGCCACGTGCACGCCGGCTCCCACGTCGACCTCCTCGCCTTCCGGCACCACGGCCTGCACCCGTTGGTCATCGCCGGTACGAACGGTGACCAGCACACTGGCGCCGAGGTTCTCCAGGGTCTCGACGGTGCCCGTGAACCGGAGCGGACCGTCGCCGTCGACCCGGGCGTACTCGGGCCGGAACGCGACGGTCACCTCGCCGGAGTCGACGGCGCCGGCCGACCAGGCGGCCAGCTCTCCGGCGGCCTCACGCCCGACGGACGCGCTGCCCACCCGTAGCGTTCCGCCGCGCAGCACGCCCGGGAGGAGGTTCATCGGGGTCGAGCCGATGAAGTTGGCCACGAACGTGTTGGACGGGCTGCGGAAGATCTCTGACGGCGTGCCGAGCTGGCGGATGCGGCCCTTCTCCATCACCGCGATCTGGTCGGCCATCGCCAGGGCCTCGCTCTGGTCGTGTGTGACGAACACGGTGGTCACGCCGAGCTCGCGCTGCAGACGCTTGAGAAAGCTGCGTGCCTCGAGACGCAGTCGGGCGTCGAGGTTCGACAGCGGCTCGTCGAGCAGGAACACCGACGGCTGGCAGGCCATCGCCCGGGCCAGGGCCACGCGTTGCTGTTGGCCACCCGACAGCTCGGCCGGGCGGCGCTCCATCAGGGCCTCGAGGCCCAGGGCCGTGCCGGTCTCCGTGGCCTTGAGGGTGCGCTCGGAGCGTCCGGTCTTCTTGATGCGCAAGGGGTAGGCGATGTTCTCGTTGACGCTCATGTGGGGGAAGAGGGCGTAGTCCTGGAAGACCATGGCGACGTTGCGGTCGCCGGGGGGCAGAACCGTGACGTCGCGCTCAGCGATGTGGATGGTGCCGGCCGACACGGCCTCCAGACCGGCGATGGTGCGCAGCAGCGTCGTCTTGCCGCAGCCCGACGGGCCGAGCAGCGCGAAGAACGAGCCGTCTTCGATCGTCAGGTCGAGCCCGTCGATGGCGGTCACGCCCCCCGGGTAGACCTTCGTGAGACCGTCGATGTGGATACTGGCCATCAGCTCTTGATGCCTCCGTGGAACCTGAAGCCGTAGCGGCGGTTGACAAACAGGTAGAGCGCCACCACCGGTAGCGCGTAGACGAGCGAGAACGCCGAGATGAGAGGCAGGTTCGCCTGCCCGCCCTCGGAGTAGAAGGTGTACATCACAACGCCGGCCGGGATCTTCGCCGGGTCGCGCAGCAGGATGTAGGAGATGAGGAAGTCGCTCCACACGTTGACGAGCGTCCAGACCGCGATGGTGGCCAGGCCGGGTCGCACGATGGGCAGCATCACGTGGCGCAGCACCTGCATCGAGCTGGCCCCGAACACCCGGGCGCTCTCCTCGTACGACTTCGGCGTGGCGTCCATGAAGTCCTTGAGGATGAAGATGGCCGCCGGCAGCAGGCCACCGATGAACACGAGGATGACGCCGGAACGGTCGTCGATGAGGTTCAGCGAGAACATCAGCTGGAAGATCGGCACCATGGCGGCGGTACCGGTGACGATCGAGCTGAGCAGGAGCAGGCCGTAGAGCAGCGCGTTGCGCCCGGGGATGCGCACGCGCGACAGCGAGTAGGCCGCCAGGGCGGCGAGGATGGTCACCCCGATCATTGACCCGCCGGCGAGGATGACCGAGTTCTTCAACGACGAGAAGGCGTAGGGGTTCTCGGCCAGGCGCTGGAAGTTTTCGAGCGTCCAGTCGGGCCACGACACGGTCAGGCCCGGTCGGCGGTCGAAGGGCGCGGTGACGAGCCAGAGCAGCGGCAACGCCCAGAAGGCCGTGGCGATCGACAGGAAGGCGGTGAGCGCCAGTCGACGCAGCACGGTGCGGGGCGTCATCGCCGCTCCCGGAGGAGGCGCACGTAGAACAGTGCGATGACGAGGTTGATGAAGAGCATGATGAACGAGATGGCCGAACCGTAGCCGAGCTGGCCGCCGTAGAGTGCCTCGTTGTAGATGAAGACCGGGAGCACCTCGCTCGCGTGGTTCGGCCCGCCGGCGGTGAGCAGGTACGGCGAGAAGTCGTTGAAGGTCCACAGGCTGATGAGCAGCGTGTTGGTCAGCACGTGTCCGCGGATGTGCGGCACCACGACGTCGCGCAGCTGCGCGAAGGTGCCCGCCCCGGAGAGCCGGGCGGCCTCGAGCTGGCTCGGGGGAACCGCACCCAGCGCCGCCGAGAAGAGCAGCATCGAGAACGCCGTGCCGCGCCAGGTGTTGAAGACGATGATCGAGAGCATGGGGTGGGCCAGCAGCCAGTCGGTGCCGCCGGTGTGCAGGATGGCGTTGAGGGTTCCGTCGTCGCGCGAGAGGTAGGCCACCCAGAGGAACGCGACGATCGAGCTGGGCAGGATCCAGGCCAGCAGCACGAGAGTCTGCACGACGGTGCGCACGATCTTGGGCACGGAGCGCAGCGTCCAGGCCAGGGCGAAGCCCGCGCCGGTCTGCCCGACGATGGCCGACCCGAACACGAACACGAGTGTCAGCCACAGCGCGTTGCGAAACGCCGGGTCGACGAGCGCCGCGCGGTAGTTGTCGAGCCCGACGAACTGCGGGTTGGCCGCCTGGATGCCGGTCAGCCGGTAGTCGGTGACGCCGAGGTAGACGGTCCAGAGGGCGGGAATGACAAGGAAGGCCGTGATGAGAATCAGAGCGGGCGCCACCAGCAACATGGCGCGCCGTCGCCCCAGCCCAGCAGCGTCGATCGTCGCCGCGCTCACCCGGTGCCCACCTCCCCCCTGTGAGGTGGGTACCGGGGAGGTGTCACGACGCCGACACCTTGTCGGCCCCCACGGCCTTCTCGACCGCAGTCTGGTACGCCTTGGCGGCGTCGTCGACGCTCTTGCCCGAGACGATGTCGGCCGTCGCCTGCTGCAGCGCCTGCGAGACCTGCGGGTAGACCGCCAGGCCCGGCCGGTAGTGCGTCACGGGGAGCACCTTCTCGGAGATGAACGTCAGAAGCGGGTCGGTCGAGAGCACCTCGGTGTTGACGTCCTGGCGGGCGGTGATGCGCGCCGTGCCACCGAGCAGGGCCTTGATGGCGTCGGCCGAGCCGAGGAACTGCAACAGCTCCCAGGCCTGTTGGGGGTACTTCGTGTTGGGGTTGAGGAAGTAGCCGCCTCCACCTGACATCGACACGGTGTCGCTGCCCCCGATGCCGGTGCCCGGCTGCTGCGACGGGATGGCCGCCCAGCCCACGTCGGAGTCACGCGTGGCCATGGCGGCATCCCCGTTCTTCGGGTTGATCACCGAGCGCCAGAAGTAGTCGCCCTCGAGCAGGATGCCGATCTTGCCTTTCGCGAAGGCCGCGAACGACTCGTCGCGGCCCTTGGCCGCCTGCTGGAAGTCGGTGTTCTCCAGACCTTGCTTGACCAGCGTCTGGTAGAAGGTCAATACGTCACGAACGGCCTTGGTGTTGCCCTGCCACTTGTTCCCGGAGTAGATCTCGGTGCCGGCTCCGGCCAGCAGCGGCAGCACCCCTTGCATGGTGGTGGCCTCGCCCATCGCCGTGCCGGCGTTGATCTGGATCGGGTCGACGCCGGGTAGCGACTTGAGCTTGGCGCCGGCGTCGAGGATGTCCTGCCACGACTTCGGCTGCCAGTCGGTCGGCAGACCCGCCTTCGCGAAGAGCTTCTTGTTGAGGTAGAGCACGCGCCCGTCGGTGCCGGAGGGGATGCCGTACGTCTTGCCCTCGAAGGAGGAGTTGGCCTGCACGGCCTTGGGGATCTGTGACCAGCCCTCCCACGTGGTGACGTCGGAGCCCACGACGTCGCTCAGCGGCTTGATGTAGCCGGCCTGGGCGAACTCGCCGACCCAGATGCCGTCGAGCGCGACGATGTCGGCGCCCGACTTGCTCTTGAGGTCGAGGGCCAGCTTGGTCTTGTACTGCTCGTCGTCGACGCCGGACGGCTGGAACGTGAGCGTCACGTTGACGCCCTTGGCCTTCTGGGCCTTGGTGAAGTTCGGGATGACGTAGTTCTTGTACCAGTCGGCCTCGTCGGCGTTCTTGCCCCCGGCGATGGAGTTGGAGGTGATGGCGAGCGTCACGTCCTTGGCGTTCGCGTTCTGGGTCGGGCTCGCCGGGGACCCGCTAGTGCGGTCGCAGGCCGCGAAGGTCGTGACGGCGAGCGTGGCAGACAGGGCCAGCACGAGGCCGCGACGGCGATGTGGGTGACGCCCGGAATGCTGCGACGGGTAGTGGCTGGCTATGGCGTTCATGCGGTGGCCTCCTCGGTCACGGGTGGGATGTGGGTGGGGGGTCAGGCGGGAGCCGGCCGGTCAGGCCAGGAGCACCTCCGTGCCACGCGTTCGCGCGGTCTCGAGGATTCTGTGGTCGGCGAGGTCGGTGGTGACCAGCACGGAGACGGAGTCGAGACCGCACACGCGGATCGACCCCTGACCGGGGAACTTGCTGTGGTCGGCGAGCAGCACGACTCGGTCGGCGGCCTGGAGGAGGCCCCGTTTGGTGGGCACCTCGACCGACGTCGTGTCGAGCACCCAGCCGTTCGCGTCGACGCCGCTCGTGCCGAGGAAGACGGTGGTGGCGTGGACCTGGCGCAGCGCGTCCTCGGTGAGCAGGCCGACGAGGGAGTGGTAGCGACGGCGCAACAACCCTCCGAGCACGATGACGTCGGTGGTCGGGTCGCTGCGCAGCTCGTCGAGCACGGCGAGGCTGGGGGTGATGACGGTGACCGCGCGCCCCCGCAGCTCGCGGGCCAGAGCGCCGGTGGTCGTGCCGATGTCGAGCAGCACGGTGTCGCCGTCGCGCACGAGATGAGCGGCCCGCCGGGCGATGGCCTGCTTCTCGATGGCTGCGTCGTCGGCCACCTCGTCGTAGGGCCGGTCGACCTCGGGCTCGCTCGACGGCAGGGGTGCGGCGCCGCCGTGGACCCGCCGCACCACGCCCGCGTGGGCCAGCTCGGTCAGGTCTCGGCGGATCGTGGCCGAGCTCACGCCGAACCGATCGACGAGGGACTGGACCGAGACGGCCCCACCTTTTACCTCGTCGACAATCGCGCGATGTCTCGCATAACGCACGATCCCACCTTGGCACAGAAGTGAGCGAAACCGCGCGGAAGTGAGCGAATTTCTAGCGACGTTCTGATGACACCAAGGCGCCCCACCACTGCACGGCAGTCGCAGCGTGCAGGCCGCCGGATGCTGCTCGGTGGATGACCGTCAGGCGACGATCGTCGCCCTCTCGACGTCTAGAGCGAGCGGATCCGCAGTGGCCGGCTCCGTCGCCAGCCTGGCGACGAGGCGAGGGGTGACCCCGGCGTAGGCCGACGGTGACACGGGAAGCAGCCACTGCAGCGCCTTCCGGGCGCCCCCGACGTCGAGACCGAGATCACCCAGCACCTCGTCGATGTTGTGCAGCGAGAAGGGAATGACGTTGGTGCCGTGGGCGTGCTTTCCGTGCGTGCGCTGCCTCATCCAGGCCAGGCGTTCGCTCACGTGCCGGCGCGCCGCCTCGGGGGATGGCACGCGGTGCGCCCGGGCCAGGTGCGAACCGATCCACACCGCCGACATCTCGGCCGACAACGGTGAGAAGAGCGAGGAGTTGTACCCGTTGAACGTCAGGTCGGCAACCCCGATCGGCAGGATCTGTCGGTAGAGCAGGTAGTCGCCGTTCGGGTCGAGAAGCTGACCAGTCACCTCCTCGGACAGGAACGGCACGACCTGGCGGAAGCCGGTTGCGGCGAGCACCAGATCGGCGGGCACGACGCGTCCGTCGGAGAGCGCGGCGTGCGGCGCCCCGTCGACCACCTGGAGACGGTCGATGACGCAGTCACGGGCCACGGCGATCGAGCCGTCCCGCACCCCCGGGAAGAAGCCTTCGGTGGCCAGGCTGACGGTGCTGCGGGCGATGTCACCGAAGCTGCCGTTCGGCACCAGCCCGAGGTCGGCCAGCCCCAGCTGCCGCACGGTGGCGGCACCGACACTGCCGAGCATGCCGTTGGCCACCGTCGAGTCGCGGGCGTGCAGCACCCGCTCCGCCCCTGACACGCGGCGGTAGCGGAACAGCCCCTCGCCGAGACGGGTGAGCATGAGGAACTTGTAGTTGAGCACTCCGCCCAGCTTGCGCGGCAGCTTCCAGAGCAGCTCCCGGGTCACGACGGTGGTCGACGAGGCAGTCTTCGACACCTCGACCGCGACGTCGCACGCCGACTTCCCGTAGCCGACCACCACCACGTGGCGACCGGCCGTGGCCGTGTGGTCGCGCAGCTCACCCGCCGGGGCGATCTCGCCACCGGCCGCCCGGAACTGCTCCTCGCCGGGATACTGCGGCACGAACGGCGTCGAGAAGATCCCGTTGGCCACGACCAGGTGGTCGTAGTGCGTGGACTCGGTGGCGGTGTGCAGGTCCCAGCCGCCCGGGTCGGCGGGAACGGCACTCGTGACCTCGGTGCCGAGCCGGAGCGTGGACGACAGGTCGAAACGAGCGACGTAGCTCTCGAGATAGGCCTGAACCTGCTCACCGCTGGGCCACTCGGGATAGGCCTCGGGCATCGGGTGGTCGGAGAAGGCGTACGTGCCCTTGTTGTTCTGCGTGCGCAGTCCGGGGTAGCGACGGGTCGCGCTCCACACCCCACCGACGTCGGGCGTCTTGTCGTAGACGGTGACGTCGTGGTCGAGGGCGGTGAGTACCTTGGCTGTCGCGAGGCCGGAGAAACCGGCCCCGATGATCGCAATCTTCATGGAGTTCCTTCTGTGCAGGGCTGAGCGAACGGCGACGAGACGTACAACCACGGAGGCGTCGAGGCGCTTCGTGATACACGTTTGCTGTCCCGGATGTCCGGCATGAGCACGTCGGATGCCGCGCGAGGTCGCGAACGCTCAGGGCGTGACGAGGCCGTGGGTGTAGGCGTAGCTGACGGCGTGCGCCCGGTCGCGCAGGTGCGCCTTGGCGAAGAGGTTGTTGATGTGGGTCTTGACCGTCGCCTCGCTCACGAAGAGCCGGCGAGCGATCTCGCGGTTGCTGAGGCCCTCTGCGATGAGGGCCAGCACTTCGCTCTCGCGGGGGGTCAGCCCATCGGTGGCCGCGGGCGGCGCACCCGCCGAGCCTGCGGATGGCTGCTGCTCGGCCATCGACGTACCGACCGACCGGCTGACGGCGGCCGACACGAGGCGGGCCTGGACGGCCCGGTCGAGCACCGACTGACCTGCAGCGGCGGCTCGGATCGCGGCCGCGATCTCACCACGGCCGGCATCCTTGGTCAGGTAGCCACGCGCTCCGGCCTGCAGCGCCGAGAGGATCGAGGTCTCGTCGTCGAAGGTGGTCAGCACGATGACGGCAGTGTCGGGCGCATGCTCCGCCACCTGCGCCGTGGCCGCGGCGCCGTCCATGACCGGCATCCGCAGGTCGGTGAGCAGCACGTCAGGCCGCAGGGCGAGAACGCGCTCGACGGCGACCTCGCCGTTCTCGGCAGCGGCGACCACATCGATGTCTTCCTCGAGGTCGAGCATCATGGCCAGCGCCTCGCGGATGACGGTCTGGTCGTCGGCCACGACCACCCGAATCGTCTTGCCAGTCATGGCATCTCCTTCGCTTCCGGTCGGTCGGAGGAGCCAGGGGCGCCGGGCTTCGCAACGACCAGCGTCAGCCGCACCAGCCAGCCGCCGGCCCACCGTGGGTCGAGGGCGTCGTCGATGGTCACCGGGCCCGCCGTCACCGTGGCTCCGACCAGTGCAGCACGTTCTCGCATGCCGAGCAGGCCCATCCCACCTCCGACGGATGCCGGCCGCGCTGAGTCGGGTGCGGCCTCCGCCGCCCGGTCCGGTGCCGCGTTGACGACCATCAGCCGTAGTTGGCTGCTGAGGGTGTCGCTCTCGAGCCGAACCAGCAGCGGGGCGCCGGGGGCGTGTCGGCGGGCGTTGGTCAGTGCCTCCTGGGCCACCCGGATGACCGTCTGGGCTCGTTCGGTGCCGAGGTCGGGAACCACGCCGACGACGTGCAGCCGTTCGCCGTGCCCCGCCACGAGATGCTCCAGCGCGGGTACCAGATCGATGGTGTCCTCCCGCAGGGCGCCGACCGCGCGGCGGGCCTCGACCAGGCCCTCGACGACGAGGCTCCGCGCCGAGCGCACCCGGTCGCGAGCCTCGGCAGCGCGGCCCTTGTCGAACAGTGCGTCGGCCAGCTCGAGCTGCAGGTTGACCCCCGAGAGTGAGTGCGCGAGCAGGTCGTGGATCTCGCGCGCCACCCGAGCCCGCTCGGCCAGGGTGGCCGCGTGGGCATCGGACTCGGCTGCCCGCTGGGTCTGCTCGACGAGCCGGCCCATCGTCTCCAGCGCCTGTGCGCGGCTGCGCCGGGCGATACCGAAGGCGACACAGGCCCCGGCGGTAAGGGGGGGCCAGAGCGGGAAGTCGGCCATGTTCGGGTGCAGCACCAGCCCGAGCACTCCCACTGCTGACACGAGTGCCGCCACGACGATGGCGCGCGGCGTCGCCAACCGGCTACCGGCGCTGATGGCCACGACGTAGGCGTAGGCCACGCCCCAGCTGGCCGGGTCGTGGGCGTAGAGCAGTCCGGCGGCGACGGCGCCGACGAGTGCGATGGCGAACTGGCGGCGTTCGCCCGCCTGAGCCGGGGTGCGCATCCGCACCACCGACACGACGACGTTGCCCGCGAGAAGCAGTGCGCCCCAGAGGCCGGCTCCGGTGATCCCGAGCGGCGTCACGGTGGCGAGCGACAGGGCCAGCGTGGCGACGGCGAGCACCCCTTGGACCGCGAGGGTCGGTTCACCGGCCCCAGTGGGGCTCGGCGGCATCTGGGGGCGCACCCATCTCTTGAGCTGCTCGGTCACGGCCTCAGTGTTCCAAACCCGGTGGTCCGTCGGGACACAGAGATCCCTCGACGCGGGTGGAGATCGCGTCTCCACCCGGTCTCCACTCCCTCTCCATCCGGTCTCCACTCGCAGGCCGATTCGCGGCGCTGCCGATCCGACGAGTCTGGTTATCAGCAGCAACGGCGCACCGACCGCCACACCACAGACCCTCTCCCGAGCGGGAGACCACAGCCCAAGGAGTCACCATGTCAGACCTCGCCCAGGCCGCCCTCATCAGCGGAGGCATCTTCGCCGTCGTCATGCTCACCCAGTTCGGCCGCCGCGCCAACCGCACCATGAGCGCCCTGCGGCCCGTCATCATGGTCGTGCTCGTCGGGTACGGCTACCTCGCCGGGGCGCCCACCGACGCCACGTCGGTCAATGTCTATCTCGCCGCGGTCGGTGTCGGCCTGATCTTCGCGGCCGGTGCGGTCGCAGCCACCCGGGTCGAGGTCGACCGCCTCACCGGCAAGGCCTACACCATCTGCGGTCTCGGCTTCGTCGCCGTCTGGCTCGTCGCCGTGGCCGCCCGGCTGATCTTCATCTGGCTTGTCGAGAACAACCTCTGGGCCCGCAACGAGTTCGGCACCTTCATGATCAGCCACCACGTCGACTTCGCCGTCATCGCCCCGTTCTTCGTCATCTGGGCCTTGACCATGGTGCTGGCCCGGGTGGCCGTCGTGCAGCTGCGCATCCGTCACGAGCTGCTGGCCGCCGTCGCCGCTGCCCCCGCCGCCGTCAGGCAGGAGCGCGTCTCCGTCGGCAGCTGATGGCGAAGCACCGAAGCACCGAACCACCGATGCACCGGATGCCGTTGGGCCAGCGAGTGATCGCCGGCCCAACGGCATCCTGCGTCTGGGGTGCGGGTGAGCAAGGGGCTCGCTACCGTCTGGGCATGGTCGTGACGGGGGAGACGCCACAGTTCGAGCACGAGTCGGAGCGACTCGTCTGGCAGCGGCTGGCGGCGACCGTGGGCCCCGACACGCTGCTTGTACCGAACCTGCGGCTCACCTCCGAGCTGAAAGACCATGAGCTCGACCTCGTCGTACTCATGCCCGGTGTCGGCATCGTCGTGGTCGAGGTCAAGGGCGGCAGCGTCTCGGTCGACGAGCAGGGGCGGTGGTGGACCGGCGGTGGTGGTCGTCGGCACCCGGTGCGCCCCGTCGAACAGTGCCGTGACGGCAAGTACGTGCTGAGAGAGTTCGTCGAGAAGGACCCGCGATGGCGGTCGAAGCACAGCCGGGTGCGGTGGGGGCACGCCATCGTCGTGCCGTACACCGACCTGCACGACGACTTCGCCACCACCGACTGTCCGCGGTGGATGATCAGTGGCCGGGGCGACCTCGACGCGTTGGCGGGCCGCATCCGCGACGTGGCTGCACGGCAGGAGAACGACCAGCGGGTGCCGAGCCAGGACGACGTCGACCTCATCCTCGAGATCCTCACCGGGCGCTGCCTACCGACTTATGACGTCGCCGCGGAGGCCGACGAGCGTGAGGCCGCCGCCGACCGGCTCACCCTCGAACAGGCGACCCTGCTCAAGATCACGCGGTTGCTGCCACGGCTAGAGATTCGCGGGGGAGCCGGCTCGGGTAAGACGATCCTGGCCCTGACGCAGGCGAAAGATCTGACCCGCGGCCAGGGTGACCGCAAGCCGCAACGCGTGGCCCTGGTCTGCTACTCGCTGGGCCTCAGCTGCTACTTCTCGCGGCAGCTGGCCGGTGCGCCGCGCAACCACCGGCCCGCCTTCGTCGGCTCCTTCGAGGCGCTCGCCAACGAGTGGGGCGTCGAGACGACCTCGCACGACCGCAACGACGCGTCGTTCTGGGAGCGCGAGCTCGCCGAGCGGATGACCGAGCGGGCCCACGACCTTCCCGACGGGAAGCGCTTCGACGCCGTGATCGTCGACGAGGCGCAGGACTTCGCCGACCACTGGTGGCAGCCCCTGATGGCCGCTCTGCGCGACCCCGAGACCGGTGGCCTCTACGTCTACAGCGACGAGAACCAGCGGATCTTCGCCCGCTTCGGCCAGCCCCCGGTGCCGCTCGTGCCGTTGGTGCTCGACCACAACCTGCGCAACACCCGTCAGATCGCGCGCGCCTTCGGGCCGCTGGCGCCGATGCGCATGCAGCTGAGGGGCGGCGACGGCTCCGACGTCACGTTCGTGCCGTGCGCCAGCGACGCTGTGGTCGACACCGGCGACGACCAGGTCGAGCGGCTGCTGGATGCCGGGTGGCGGCCGGAGCACATCGCCCTGCTCACGATGGGGTCCCGTCACCCGATCCAGAAGGAGCGACAGGAGAACGACGGCCACCTCGGCTACTGGCGCTCGTTCTGGGAGAACGACGACGTCTTCTACGGTCACGTGCTCGGCTGCAAGGGGCTGGAGCGGCGTGCGGTCGTGCTCTGCGTGAACTCGACCAAGCCGGAACGGGCCCGCGAGATGCTCTACGTCGGCATGTCACGCGCCACTGACCAGCTCGTCGTGGTGGGCGACCCCGTGTTCGTGCGCGAGATCGGCGGTGACCGCGTGGCTCACCACCTCGGCATCAGCTGAGCAGCAGCCCGGGCTACGACGACATGGGCTCCTCCTCCGGCGTCGCTGGTTGACTCAGCGCCGTAAGCGCACTGACCCTTCTCACCGTGATCGTCGTGATCGCGTTCACGGTGTGGTTGCTGCCCAACGTGGCCCCGCCCAGGTATCAGGGGCCGGGCGTTCGCCTCCTCAGAGACAGCGAGCGTGAATCTGCCCGCCGTACGCCACCGCCACGCACTGGACGAACAGTTAGGAAGCGCCGATGGTCAAGCCGACCACCCTGATGGCCCTGGAGGACTACGCGGTCCCCGCCGAGCGTGATCTGCGTCGTGAGGGTGGAGTCTCGCCCGGCAAGCACGCGACGTCGTCCTCCCGGAGGGATGGAACCGCTGTTCGCACGGCGGTCGGGGTGGTGGACCGGTGCCCGGAGCGCTATCACCGCTTCGAGCACACCGACCGGTGGGCCGACTCACACAAGGCGAGGATCGATACCCGCATCAGGCAGCTCATCGCAATGGGGTACCACGGGGATGCGTCCAAAGATCTGACCAGAACCAGATCCGTGATCGACATGACCAACCCGGCCACCCAGGAACTGGGAAAAGCGATGCCCACCATCGCCGCGTGGTTCAAGCTCATTCCGCGAGCGGTTGCGCTGGACATCATCTATGACCCCGAGAAGGGCCGCCTCTGCAACGGCGTCGTACTCGATGAGGAGTCGATCAGATGGTTCAAGAACATCGATGACGCCATCGGCATCCGAAGCCGTGCGGCTGTCCTCCGAGAGCTGCTGCTGCACGAGGCCGACAAGTCGGGATGCATCGCCGTGGCATCGCTCGCCTGCGGGGCCGCCCAGCCGGTGTTGGAGACCATGGCCGAGCTGCTGCGTGACGGGCGAGCCGCCGACTCCAGCGTGACCCTCGTCGACCTGGATCGCGAGTCGCTGGGGATGGCTGTGCGGTTGGCCGACCAACACGGGATCACCGATCGAGTCACCACGGTGACGGGCAACATCCTCAGTCTGAACGGAATCGATATTGCTCCGGGTCCCCACCTCGAGAGCGGCGCAGGGGTGGGCTACGACGTCGTCGAAGCGCTCGGGTTCCTGGAGTACCTTCCGCCGGAGAACCAGGAGTCCTACACCTACAACGGGGTGGTGGACGAAAAGCGAAGCCGGGCCGGGGCCGTCGTCTTTCTGAAGAACGCCTACGACCTGGTCAAGCCCGGCGGGCTGCTGATCTTCGGCAACATGCTCGATGAGACACACAAGCAGCTCGAGTTCACCCTCAACACCGTTCAGTGGCCGCACATCCAGCCGCGGTCGATCAAGAAGATGCTGCAGATCATTGCTGCAGCCGGAGTTGACCCTGCTGCTGAGGTGGACATCTACTGTCCAACCGACGGCGTGTACGCGGTCTACGCGATCAGAAAACCGTGCGTACAGAAGTGATGCGGGTCTCGGCGGTATCCGGTACGTGTGCATAGCCGGCCGACAGAGGCAGGCACCGTCCGGCAGGCGGGCGAAGTTTGGAGACGGGTCAGAAGGGTGGCCGATCGTCGGCCGCCTGAGTCGGCTCTGCTGAGGCTGGTGGACACTCGACCACTGCCGTCGATGGCAGCCTCGGCTTGCGAACCCCTTCGAGCCAGTCTTTGGGATGAGTGGTGTAGGCGCGTGCAGCGGCCGTACGCCAATGGACGGCGCCGTCGGCGTCGCGGGTCGCACGCCAGTGCTCGTGGGTGCGGACGTTGTGATGCCGGCGTTCCTTGGACGTGAGGTTGCTGACGTGGGTCGGCCCCTCGGGCCACGGGGTGTCGTGGTCGAGGTCGCAACGGTTGGCGGGCACGGTGCAGCCCGGGCCGCGGCACGTTCCATCGACGGCCATGACCTGCGCGCGCATCGCAGCGGTGGGTCGGTAGGCCGTGGTCTCGAGCTGCAGGGCCGCTCCGGTGTCGACGTCAACGGCAAGGCGCTGCCAGGTGGAGCCGGCCGCCAGCATGATCCGGCGGGCCTGATCGGCCGGTACCCACCCGTAGCCCGGGATCTCGCACGGTGCGTCGGTGAGCCCGACCGCGGTGGTGAAGGGCACGACGATCCACACCGTGGCGGCGGGTGGATGGCCGATACGGCCGGCGCCCTGCGGTGCGGGACGGCGAGGGTCTCGAGCGCCGGAGCAGGTTTCTGAGCGGCCACGCGACCGGCTCTCGCCTGAGCGGTCAGCCTGCGTCTGGTCGCCACTCGGCTGGTCATCGACCGAGCCGGGCTCGGTGGCGCGCGGGCCACCACGAGGGTCGGGATCGGGGTAGCCGTTCCCATCGGCCCCGGCCACGACAGGACGCAGCCCGCCGAACACCAGCAGGTCGGTGGCCACCTCGGCGCGCAGCGTCTCGAAATCGCGCTCGTCGCCGCTCTGTCGGGCAGCCCGCGCGGCCGCGTTCACGCGCTCCATCGCGGCGATCACCTTCTCGGCGTCGTTGGTGATGGTCATCGTGCCAAGCCCGTCTTCGTCGATCCTGGCGTGCACTCCGCGACGGCGCTTGCGAGCAGCCCGGCGCCGTTCTGCCGCCTCACGGTCGGCCGCCATCACGCACCGGTTCAGGCGCTGGCGGAACAGTGCTGCCGACGGCGGCGCATCGTCTTTCGGTCGCAGCACCGCCTCGGCTACTCCCGCGGCCGCCTCGTCGGGCAAGCCGTGTGTTTCGGTGTGGATGGTGCAGGCCCGGTAGAGGCTGACCGACCCGGCTCGTAGCCGAGCCCGCAGGTCGGTGGCCGCGGCGCCACGGGCGGAGCCCAGCCGAACCCGGGCGAAGATGTCACGTTCCCCGAGTCCCGTCGCGGTGCAGACCTCCATGACGGTGAGTCGCTCGGGGTCGACCCAGCCCGGGGGCGTGCTTCGGCCCAACGCGGCGAACCGGGCGGTCTCGGCGGCGTCGATGTCGGCGTGCAGGCGCCCCAGCGACTCCACCGCGACGGCATCGAGCGCGGCCTTGCAGTGCTCTACCGCCTCGAACCGGCGTAGCTCGCCGCTCGCCTCGGCTTCGAGGTCGGAGACGGTTCGCGCTCCATCGGCGGCCGTCGCTGGAGCCAGGTCGTCGGCGGCGGCCTCGAGCAGCTCGGCCACCAGCATCGGCAGCCGGCGGGTCAGCACATGCTGGGCCACCTGCCGTCGCAGGGCTCGCTCGAACAGGGGAAGCCGCTTCTGACTCAACGACACCCGGCCGGCGTCACGGTCGTGGTACAACGTGCTCAGCCGCTCGAGGTCGACCACCGCATCATCGTGGCCCACCATCAGTACCGGTGCGGAGGTGTCAGAAACGGAGCCGACGGGCACCGGGGAGGCGTGCTGTCGAGAGGTCTCGACCATCGACTGCGCCTCCCGTCGCTCGCATCGCGGCTGCTCTACCCTTCTTTGAATTTGAACAGGTGTTCGATACGTACGTCAAGAGATCCATTCATTCAATCTGCTTGCATGGCAGCGAGATTGGCCACGGGGTGGTCAGCCGTGGTGCCATTCGGTGACGTCGTCAGACTCCGGTGGAGCCGTGCCGAGGTCGTCGCCGTCAGTCGTGATGCCGAGGCCGAGCACGGTGCGGTTGGCGTAGGCGAAGTAGGCCGCCACCTGGTTGATCTCGAGGAGCTCGCCGTCGTCGAGCCCAGTCGCGCGTAGCGTCTGGATGTCGTTCTCCGAGACCGTGCCGGGCGCCTCGGTGAGTAGCCTGGTGTAGCGCAGCGCCGCCAGCTCTCGACCCTCGAAGGCGTCTTCGGGCCGACCGGCGCGGAGGGCCTGAAGCACCACACCGTGGCGTGCGTCATCGCCGAGTAGCTCACGCAGCCCGGCGGAGTGGTGGTCGACGCAGTAGGCGCAGCCGTTGAGATGGCTCACCTGCACGCCGATGGTCTCCAGGAACGAGACCGGCAGGCGGTTGCGAGAGTGGTGCAGCACCGCTTTGTACAGCGCGAGGTGACCGGTCAGGGTGTGCGGGCGCAGGCTGTGCGCCAGCAGGATGTTGTCGATCTTGCCGTGCGGGCCGGCGATACGGTCGTAGGTGTCGCGTAGGCGAGGCTCAGCGTTCTCGCGGTCGATCGTCCTGATCCAGGTCATGGCCGGAGCATAGGCGGGGCCCACTCGACACCAGACGACTGCGACGCAGCGCGCGACGGCCCCTGCTACGTCACAGACCGTACCTGTGCCTTTGCCGCATCGAGCATGTGCGCGTACGAACCCGACCGGGTGGGCGCCGAGTCGACCACGGCCGCAAGGGCTTTGATGATCGTGGCCGCGTGGTCGTCGCGCAGCCGGTTCACCATCTCGGGTAGCTCCTGACCTTCTTCCATCGACAGGTGCTTCGTCATCGCCTCTTCGAAGAGCCCGAACTGCGTTCGATAGATGGGCGACTCCGAGTCCATGTCTTCGAGCCGCTTGATCTGCTGGGCCAGGCCCGCTTCCTCCGCCGCTCTGCCCAGGCCCAGACCGCTGCCGACGACCGCGGGGACCACCGGGTGGATGAGCGCCGACTCGACGGCGACATGACCGGCGAAGTGGCTGAGGAAGCCGCGCATCGCAGCAGCGTGGTCAGGAGCAGCCGCCACCCGAGCGTGGTGCAGCAGTGTGCCTAGGTGCGCATGCTGGGCGACGAGGGCCTCGTGCACATCTTCGGAGGTGATGGCCTGCGGCTCGGAGCGCCTGCCTGCCGATCGTGGAAGGGCCGCGGTCACCGCCCCCGCCTTGAGCGGGTCGTTGACTCCCCCCGCCCGGGCAGCCTCGTCGGGGAGTGGGCCTGAACCCCCGGCCAGGCCCGGGTGCACCGTGGAGACCTTGCGCACGGCAGCCAGGTGACCGCCCAGATAGCCGGCCGCGCCGGCCGTGCCGGCTCCGAGGAGAGCCAGCACGGTGCCCAGCCGGTACCGGTCGCCCCGTCTCGCGGCCCACGAGCCGGCGTAGAGCCCGATGGCGGCCACGTTGAGAGCAGCGTGGGCCACCCCCACCCGTTGCGCAGGTCGGTCAGAGCGGTGCCACTCGGCCCAGCCGGAAGCTGCGGTGGG
Organism: Humibacillus sp. DSM 29435; assembly: GCF_001758225.1. GTDB lineage: Bacteria > Actinomycetota > Actinomycetes > Actinomycetales > Dermatophilaceae > DSM-29435. The sequence goes on from NZ_MAST01000014.1 coordinate 90,891, forward strand.
GGCCACGCTGAGCAGTCCGACCCCGAGCAGCCGCTGGGCGGCCGGGCGAGCGGTCGGGCCGCCGAGGAGGTCGAGCACGCTGGTGGCGGTCCAGAGTCCCAGCGGCACGTCGGTGAGCGACGGATGCAACGCGTGCCCCAGCCAGGCGCCACGCAGCACGTCGCCCAAACCCGGTGCGCCGAGCGGGGCGGTGACCTGGCCCAGCGCGTCGACCGCGGGGTCGAGCCGTTCGTCGTTCTCGAGCGCCACGGCGATCCGTGCGGGCAAGGGCAGCTGGGCGGCATCCGATGTCTGAGACGTCATAGCCCAGTCATACCCACCGCGAGGGCAGACCGCCAGACTTGACCCCGTCAGGCCGCACGCCGAGGCGGGCCCACGCCCCCCGGGAGATCTCGCCCGGACTCGGGTCTTACGGTGGGGGGATGGAATTCAGATACCTCGGCAACAGCGGACTCAAGATTTCTGAGATCACCTACGGCAACTGGCTGACCCACGGCTCGCAGGTCGAGAACGACGTCGCCACCCAGTGCGTACAGGCGGCGCTCGATGCCGGCATCAGCACCTTCGACACCGCCGACGTCTACGCGAACGGCAAGGCCGAGACGGTTCTCGGCGACGCCCTGAAGGGCGAGCGGCGCGAGAGCCTCGAGATCTTCACGAAGGTCTACTGGCCGACGGGGCCGGGTGGCAAGAACGACACCGGGCTGTCGCGCAAGCACATCATGGAGGGGATCAACGGGTCGCTGCAGCGGCTGCAGACCGACTACGTCGACCTCTACCAGGCGCACCGCTACGACACCGAGACACCGCTCGAGGAGACCATGCAGGCCTTCGCTGACGTGGTGCGCCAGGGCAAGGCGCTCTACATCGGCGTGAGTGAGTGGACCGCCGAGCAGATCCGCGAGGGCGTCAAGCTCTCGAAGCAGCTGGGCTTCTCGCTCATCTCGAGCCAGCCGCAGTACTCGATGCTGTGGCGGGTCATCGAAGACGAGGTCGTGCCGACGTCGAAGGAGCTCGGGGTGAGCCAGATCGTGTGGAGCCCCATGGCCCAGGGCGTGCTGTCGGGCAAGTACCTTCCGGGCGAGGCGCCGCCGCAGGGCTCGCGGGCCGCCGACGAGAAGGGCGGCGCCGACATGATCAAGCGGTTCATGAACGACGACGTGCTGGCCCGGGTGCAGAAGCTGAAGCCCATCGCCGACGAGGCGGGCCTGACCATGCCGCAGCTCGCGATCGCCTGGGTGCTGCAGAACGACAACGTCGCTGCCGCCCTCGTGGGGGCCTCGAAGCCCGAGCAGGTCGCCGACAACGTGAAGGCGGCCGGCGTGAAGCTCGAGGCCGACCTGATGGCCAAGATCGACGACGCCCTCGGTGACATCGTCGAGAGCGACCCGGGCAAGACCGAGGCGACCGCGCCGCAGAAGCGCGTCGCCTGACCTTTCCCACCTCGTGACATCGGATGCCGCTCAGCGGGCGATCACTCGCCGGCTGAGCGGCATCCGACGTTCTCTGGGTTTCTCGGTCTGCGGCGACCCGACCGGGTCGCTCCGTCGACGCAGACGATGAAGTCGGATGACTCAATCGGTGGGTGGTCCGTTCGGCCTACGGTGTCGAGAACCCACCGAAGGGGCTCCTCGTGACGACAACGCAAGATCGACCGACCGTGATGGTGATCGGCGGCGGGTTCGCCGGCTTCTACGCGATGCGCCGGCTGCAAAAACTGCTGGGCGGCAAGGCCGAGCTCGTGCTGGTGACGGCCAGCGACTACCTGCTCTATGCACCGTTGCTGCCCGAAGTGGCGAACGGGGTGCTCGAGCCGCGCGACATCGCCGTGCCCTACCGGCAGGCGCTCCGTGGGGTACGGGTGCTCGTCGGTCGGGTTCGCCAGCTCGACCTCGCCGCCCACACGATCGGACTCGACTGCCCTGAGGAGGGTCAGGTCGACCTCCGCTGGGACCGGCTCGTCATCGCCCCGGGATCGGTGACGCGCCAGTTCGACATCCCGGGCCTGCACGAGCATGCCCACGGCATGAAGACGTTGCGCGAGGCCACCTACCTGCGTGACCACATCATCGCCCAGCTCGATCACGCCGACGCGCTCCCGGACGGCCCGGAGAACGACGATGAACGCCGGAGGCGTCTGACGATCGTCGCTGTCGGCGCCGGCTACACGGGCACCGAGCTGGTGGCCCAGCTGCAGTTCTGGGTGTCGCGGGTGACCGGCCGCTGGGGCCGCCTCGACCCGTCGCAGGTGCGCTGGGTGCTCGTCGACGTCGCCCCCCAGGTGCTGCCCGAGCTGGGCTCGCGACTCGGTGCGCCCTCGGCCGACTCCGCCGGCGGGGGATCGAGGTTCGGCTCGGGGTGAGTCTCAGCGAGGTCGACGACGAGGGCGTCACCCTCACCGACGGCACGCGGATCGCGACGAACACCGTGGTGTGGAGCGCCGGCGTCGTGCCGAGCCCGCTCATGGCGAGTCTCGGACTGCCCACCCAGCGTGGACGAGTCGAGGTCGGCCCCGACCTCGCCGTTCGGGGTGCGCCCCACGTCTGGGCCCTGGGCGATGCGGCGGCAGTGCCTGACCTCGCAGTGGCCGGGCGGGGCGCGGGCGCCGGCAGGCGCCCGTTCACCCCGCCGACGGCCCAGCACGCGCAGCGGCAGGGGCCGGTGGCCGCCGCGAACGTGACCGCCTCTCTCGGGATCGGCGCCGGCCGCACCTACCGGCACCGCGACCTCGGTCTGGTGGCCGACCTGGGCGGTTGGGACGCGGTGGCCAGACCACTGGGGGTGCCGCTCACCGGGCCGGTCGCCAAGGCGGTCGCTCGGGGCTACCACCTGTTGGCGCTGCCCTCCCTCTCGGCTCGCGTTCGCGTCGCCACGAACTGGCTTTACGCGAGCGTGCTGCCCACTCGGGTCGCCCGGCTCGACCTCGTGCGCCGCGGCGACGCCCTCATCGCCCGCGCGCAGGGCATCGAGGATGCCGGTGGGCCGCCGGCCTGAGAGAGCTGGCAGGCGCTTGTCTGGTGGGGCATGATCGGGGTTCTGCGCCCTACGGAGGAGATCCCATGGAGAACGTGCCCGGCTTGAACCTGACCGAACTGGCCGCCCGGCACCTGCGCGCCGCGGCGGAGGCCTCGAGCGGGCGAAGCGCCCAGACGTTGTACGGCGGCGCCGCTCACACTCTGCGTCAGACCCTCATCGCCCTGGCCGAGGGACAACAGCTGCACGAGCACGAGAACCCGGGGGAGGCGACGCTCCAGGTGCTTCAAGGAGCAGTGCGGCTGGTGGCCGGCGACAGCGAGTGGCAGGGCGCGGCAGGTGACCTGTTGATGATCCCCGACGCGTCGCACCGCCTCGAGGCGAGCGAACCGTCTGTGGTGCTGCTGACGGTGGCGAAGCTCGGCTGACGGCGCCAAGGTAGTCAGCATGGACGTCATCGAGTACACCCCCACCCGCAACGACTACGCCTACACGTTCGGCGGCGTCGCGCCAGTCATGCGCGTCAAGCCCGGCACCGCCCTGAGGCTGTGGTCCGACGACGCGTTCGGGGGAGCCCTGCGCAGCGTCGACGACCTGTCGAGCGCGAAGGTCGACCTGCGCTTCGTCAACCCGCAGACCGGGCCGTTCTTCGTCGAGGGGGCCGAGCCGGGTGACACCCTCGTGCTGCACCTCGTCGCTCTCGAGCCCGCTCGCGACTGGGGTGCCTCCGCGGCCATTCCCTTCTTCGGTGGCATGACGGGCACCGACCGCACGGTCACGCTCCAGGAGGCGCTGCCCGACACCACCTGGATCTATGAGCTCGACCGCGACCGCCGCACCGTCGGCTTCGTGGCCAGGCACAGCGACCACCGCATCGAGCTGCCCCTCGAGCCGATGCTCGGCACTGTCGGGGTCGCTCCGGCCGGGGGAGAGGTGCGCTCGTCGCTGGTGCCCGAACGCTTCGGCGGCAACATGGACACCCCGCAGATGCGCGCGGGCTCCACCGTCTACCTGGGCGTCAACGTCGAAGGGGCGATGTTCTCGGTCGGCGACGGCCACTACCGCCAGGGCGAGGGTGAGGCCTGCGGCACGGCGGTCGAGGGGGCCATGACCACGACGCTCATCGTCGACCTCATCAAGGGCCAGGCCCCGGGCTGGCCTCGCATCGAAGACGATACCCACGTGATGGCGATCGGTTCGAGCCGCCCGATGGAGGACTCGTGGCGGATCGCCAACTCCGAGCTCGTGCACTGGGTGAGCGCTCTGCACGGCCTGCACACGATGGACGCGTACCAGCTGCTGTCGCAGATCACGCAGGCCCCCATCGCCAACGTCGTCGACGCGAACTACAGCGTCGTGGTCAAGGCGGCCAAGGCACTGCTCCCCGACGGGGCGGCGTTCGACGGCATCCACGCCGACCTCCGCGCCCGAGCCCACCACCTCGGCGCCGTCTGACGCGTTCGTTCCCGACCATCGCAAAGCGGAGGCGACCAGCCGGCATCCGCTCACATCAACTGCACGAGAGGCACTTTCATGGATCTGCAGCTCAAGGGTAAGCGCGTTCTGGTCACCGGCGGCACCCGTGGCATCGGTCGGGCCATCGTCGAGGCCTTCCTCGCCGAGGGAGCCGTCGTGGGCTTCTGCGCCCGCCAGGCCGAGGAGGTCGCCGCCGTCGAGCTGACTCTCAGCGAGCGCGGTTCGGCCGGTTCCGTCACCGGCTCAGTGGTCGACGTCGCTGACGCCGAGGCGCTCACCGCCTGGGTCGAACAGTCGGCGCAGGCCGGTGGGGGCATCGACGTTGTCGTGGCCAGCGTCAGTGCCCTCGCGATCCCGGAGTCCGAAGAGAACTGGCAGCTGAGCCTCAACGTCGACGTGATGCACACCGTGCGCCTGGTCAACGCGGCGATGCCCTACCTCGAGCAGAGCGAGGCCGCGTCGATCATCGCGATCTCGAGCGTGTCGGGTCGCGAGTCCGACTTCGCGTCCGGGCCGTACGGCACCGCTAAGACCGCCATCATCGGCTACATCCACGGGTTGGCGATGCAGCTGGCGCACAAGGGGATTCGGGCCAACACCGTGTCTCCGGGAAACACCTACTTCGAGGGCGGGGTCTGGTCGAGCATCGAAACCGGAGACCCCGACCTCTACGCCACGGCGGTGGGTCTCAACCCGACCGGTCACATGGGCACACCGGCGGAGGTCGCTGCTCCGGTCGTGTTCCTGGCCAGCCCGGTCGCCAGCCGGGTCAGCGGCACCAACCTCGTCGTTGACGGCGCCCTCACCCGCGGCATCCAGTTCTGAGCAGGGAGATCGTCGTGCGCATCGCCGTCACAGGAGGTACCGGCAAGCTCGGGCGGCACGTCGTCGCCAGGCTGGGCTCGAGCGGGCACGAGGTGGTCAACCTCGACAGGGAGGGAGCCCGTGGCGACGGGTTCATGCGGGTCGACCTGACCGACTACGGCCAGGTCGTCGACGCGCTGAGTGGGGCCCGCGACGGCGACCAGCCCGCGGTGGTCGACGCCCTCGTGCACCTGGCGGCCATCCCGGCGCCTGGGCTCGTCCCCGACATCGAGACCTTCCGCAACAACATCATCACGACGTTCAGCGTGTTCCACGCCGCGATCCGGCTCGGCGTTCGCACCATCGTCTACGCGTCGTCCGAGACGGTGCTCGGGCTGCCCTTCGACACCGCGCCCCCCTACGTCCCGGTCGACGAGGAGTACCCGGCTCGCCCCGAGTCGGTCTACAGCCTCGTCAAGCATCTCGAGGAGACGATGGCGATCGAGCTGTGCCGCTGGCACCCCGACCTCGCGATCACGGCGTTGCGCTTCTCCAACGTGATGGACCAGAGCGACTACGCCGAGTTCCCGTTCGACTCCGACCCTCGGGCACGGAAGTGGAACCTGTGGGGCTACATCGACGGTCGGGACGGGGCACAAGCCGTCGAGAAGGCGCTGATGCACGGGGCCACCGGCTTCGACCGGTTCATCATCGCGTCACCCGACACGGTGATGACGACCCCCAACGCCCAGCTGCTCGACGAGGTGTTTCCCGGGGTCCCTCGCCGTGGCGACATCGGCGAACACACGACCTTGCTCTCCATCGACAGGGCGCGGCGTGTCCTGGGGTACGAACCGCAGTTCTCGTGGCGTGACAAGGACGTCGTTCGCGCCTGAAGACGCGGCTGGGGATAACTCGCACGTCGCGGCTTCTATCGGCGCCACCATGACGTGCATGACCTTCGAGAACCTGCCCGTCAACATCAAAGAGCTGCCGCTCACCGACCGGCGTCTCGCGGCCGACGTCATCGACCTCATCATCAGCGGGGAGGCCCGAGCCGACGGCTGCCTGGGAATCATGGTGTGCGACGAGCACGACCGTGGCGTTTTGCCGATCGTGCTGTCCGACGTTCCGCACGACGGGGACATCGAGGCGGTGGCGACGCTGTTCGACCTGGTGCTCCCCCTCGTCGTCGAGCGCGGCGGGTCGCTGCTCGTCGGACGCGGCCGGCCCCGTGGTGGGGTGCTGAACGACGTAGACCGGGCGTGGCACCAGCAGGCCATCGACTCGTGCGCCGCCCACGACGTGCCGTTGCTCGGCTTTTACCTCGCCACGCGCGACGGTGTCTTCCCCCTGCCCGAACCCTTGGCGGCCGCCTCCTGAGGAGGCTTCGCCCGACGGCTCGAGTCAGGCGGGGCGGCTGTTGAGGTGGGGGACCGGCTGGTCGGGAACCTCGACCCCGAGTGCGTCGCACAGGGGAGCCCAACCGTCAGCCACGCGCCACTCGACAAGTCGATCCGGTGGGCAGACTCGACGCACGTCGGCGACGTGGGCCTCGTAGCGAGCGAGGGTGTGGTCACGGTCGAACACCCTGGACCAACCGCCGAAGTGTGCGTCCCACAGCCGGTCGAGAAGCGCGGCGACAGCAGGCGGGCCGACCTCCAGACCGGGTGCGGTCTAAGCGTGGATCGAACCCAGCACACTCTCGTACCACGAGGGCCCGTCACGAAGGGTCAGGAGAACCTTGGCGTCGGGCCAGAGTCGGGCGAAGGTCTGCCACTCCCAGCAACCGGGCCAGTCGACTGTGGCGCCGAACGGGCCGAGGAGGTCGGGCCAGTCGGCCGGCTCGCCCCGGTAGTGAGCCGCCCAGGCCTCGGCCAGTGCGGGCTTTTCCCACATCGTCTGCATCTGGACGCACGGACCGAACCCGAGTACGTCCAGGGCCGCGGCGGCCGATGTCGTGCCCGTTCGCCCCCAGCCGGCTCCGATGACCCTCATCACCCCACTCTCCCACCGGCCCGGTGGCCGGAGCCGGTGGTCAGCGGTCACAGCCCCCCTCTTGGTCTGGTCTTGAGTGGGGCCGGGCGATGTCGGCGATGCCCTTGTAGGCGTAGGGGTCAACGCCCGCGACGATGACGATGTCGCGGTAGTCGGCGACCGCCATCTGTTCGCCGTCAGCGGGCAGCCTCCAGGGCAGCAGGGACTCGGCGCTCATGTAGTGGTTGGCCAGGGCCCGACGATAGCCGCGCCCGCCGGAGTTGCTCAGCGACCGGTGCAGGAGGTAGCCGTTGAAGACGACGGCGGTGCCGGCCGGCACCTGCACCGGCACGGCGTCGTCGTCACGGTAAGGAAAGTCGTAGGCCTCGGTGGTGCAGTCGAACCGAGGGTCCTGCTGTGGCCGGGCGGGGTAGATGACGCCGCGCTGGTGAGAACCGGGCAGCACCCAGAGACAGCCGTTCTCGACGGTGGCGTCGTCGAGGGCGATCCAGACTGCCGTCAGCGACCGATCGCGAGTGGGGATGAAGCATTCGTCTTGGTGCCAGGCCTGCCCGGGCCTGCCCTCGGACTTGATGAACAGCATCGACTGCATGGCCTTGACGTTCGGGCCGATGACGCTCGTCAGGGCCTCGACAATGCGTGGAGCGGTGAGCGCCCCCTTGGCGACCGGTGACACCTTGTGGGGGTAGTGGATGCACAGGTACCGGCGCAGAACCTGCTCGTCACTCATCTCGGTGGCGCCATTCGGCGAGGCGACATCGTGTGCGTCGTCTATCTGCCCGTACTCCCCGCGGCTACTTGTTTCATTGACGGTAGGACCGGTGCCTGCGCAGGCTTCGGTTTAG
>NZ_MAST01000015.1 GCF_001758225.1 Humibacillus sp. DSM 29435
CCAAACCCGCGCCGCGACGCTACGAACACGAGGCCCCCGGTGACCTGGTGCACGTCGATGTCAAGAAGCTCGGCCGGATCCCCGACGGTGGCGGGCACCGCATCCACGGCCGGGCCAAAGGCAACCGGATCAAGAAGAACACCCGGCCGGGTACCGCGTTCATCCACAACACCGTCGATGACCACTCCCGGCTCGCGTACTGCGAGATCCTGACCGACGAACGCAAAGAGACCGCCTGCGCGTTCTGGGCCCGGGCGAACGCCTACTTCGCCTCCTGCGGGATCACGGTCAAACGGGACCTGACCGACAACGGGTCGGCCTACCGCTCCAAGGACTTCGCGGCCGCGCTCGGCCCGGTAGTACACAAACGGACCCGCCCGTACCGGCCCCAGACCAACGGCAAGGTCGAACGGTTCAACCGAACCCTCGAACAGGAATGGGCCTACGCCCGCCCGTACCGCTCCGAAACCGAGCGGGTCGCCGCGTTCCCCAGCTTCCTGCACACCTACAATCACCACCGCGGCCACACCGCACTCAAGGGCGCCTCACCAGCCGAGCGCGTACCCAACCTCTGTGGGCACAACAGCTAGGCGGCGTCAGGTTGGCGTTGTGACCAGTTCGTGACCCGAGGCTGCCAACGGATCTGTGGCCGCAGCGCGTTCTTGCGAGTACTGGGCCCCGACCGAGGGCCCCACGTACACCAGGGGACATCATGGGCAGCTCGAAGACAGCGATCCGGTTCGGTGCGGTAGCAGCGGCGGTGGCCATCGCCGCCACGGTGGGCGCCGCCACCTCGGCGCAGGCCTCAGGGCCGGGGCCGACCGGTGTGGTCACGGCGGCGAGCGGGCTCAACGCTCGGCAAGCGCCGACCACGCAGGCCACCAAGACCTTCGCCTACCAGCGTGGGGTCACGGTTGGCCTCTACTGCCGCACCACCGGAACGAGCGTCGGAGGCAGCCGCGTGTGGTACTCGACGAACTCCTCCGGAACCCGCTGGGTCACAGGCGCGTACGTCGATGCGTCCGGCCCGGTTCCGAGGTGCCCGTCGGGAGCCACCGGAGACGCCAAGGCCGTCGCCACCACCGGACTCACTCTGAGATCGGGGCCATCCACCTCAGACCAGGTCGTGGCTCCCCTGCAGTCAGGGAGCTCGGTCTGGGCCCGCTGCAAGGTGCGGTCCCAGAGCGTCGACAGCAACGACCTCTGGTACTACCTCGAGAGCGACAGCTGGGCCTCGGCTCGCTACCTCAGGAACGTGAACGGAGGTCCGGGCGCCAACCGCATCCCGGTGTGGTGCCGCTGAACGGCTTCGCGCCTCGGTTCGATGTGTTCCACGGTCGAGCGCGACCGTCAAATGCATCGACCGGGATGGGGTCGCCGCCTAGGGTTCGAGGCTCCCACCACAAGAGAAGGAACCATGGAGAAGATCAACGGTCGGCTGCTCAACTGGGCATCGATCCTCGAACCCGCCACGCGTGAGCAGGCGCTGACCACGGCCACGATGCCGTTCATCCACCCGCACGTGGCCCTCATGCCCGACGCCCACCTCGGTCTCGGCGCGACCGTCGGCTCGGTCATCCCGACCCTCGGCGCGATCATGCCCGCGGCTGTCGGGGTCGACATCGGCTGCGGCATGATCGCGGTGCGCACCCAGCTCACCCGCAACCAGCTGCCGACGGATGCCGCTCCCGTACGCCGGGCGATCGAGGCCGCGGTGCCGCTCTCGGCCGGCGTCTACAACGAGTCGGTCGAGCTCGGGCACACGCAGCGGCGGGTGGCCGACCTCGAGGAGCGGGCGATGCGGGCCGAGTTCGACCCGGCATCCTTCGTGGGCAGCTGGCGGCTTCAGCTTGGCACGCTCGGGTCGGGCAACCACTTCATCGAGGTGACGCTCGACGAGACCGACCGGGTCTGGCTGTTCCTGCACTCCGGCTCGCGGGGCGTCGGCAACAAGATCGCGCAGCACCACATCAAGGTGGCGCAGGCGCTGAACACCAAGTGGTGGATCTCGCTGCCGCACAAGGACCTCGCCTACCTCGTCGAAGGCACTGACGAGTTCTGGGCCTACATCCGCCAGATGCGGTGGGCGCAGCACTTCGCGCTGCTGAACCGTGAGGAGATGATGGACCGGGTCGTCACCGCGTTCGAGGCCTGGGTGGGGGAGGGCGTGGAGCGGCAGGAGGAGATCAACTGCCACCACAACTACACCGAGCAGGAGAAGCACTTCGGCAAGCAGGTGTGGCTCTCGCGGAAGGGGGCGATCTCGGCCCGGCACGGCGAGGCAGGCCTCATCCCCGGCTCGATGGGCACGGCCTCCTACGTGGTCACCGGCAAGGGCAACCCGGTCGCGCTGATGTCGTCGCCGCACGGGGCGGGGCGGGCCTTCTCTCGGTCGGCGGCCCGCAAGCGGTTCACCCGCGAGCAGCTGCGCGAGGCGATGGTGGGCATCGAGTACCGCGACACCGACGCGTTCATCGACGAGATCCCCATGGCGTACAAGGACATCGACCAGGTGATGCTCGACGCTGCCGATCTCGTGGAGGTGCGCCACACGCTGCACCAGATCGTCAACGTCAAGGGTGACTGACTGACGACTGACCGGCATCCGTCTGCTGTGGTTCGAGGTGTTCCGCGACCGCCCATGGCCGTGGAATACCTCGAACCGGGATGTGGACGCTAGGCTCTGGCGTGGATGAGTCGGCCAGGCGGCCGCGTCAGGGGGCAACCTCTGCCGAGGAACGTCCGGGCTCCACAGGGCAAGGTGGTGGCCAACAGCCACCCGGGGTGACCCGCGGGACAGTGCCACAGAGAACAGACCGCCGGCAGCTTCGGCAGTCGGTAAGGGTGAAACGGTGGTGTAAGAGACCACCAGCGCTCCAGGTGACTGGAGCGGCTCGGTAAACCCCACCTGGAGCAAGTCCAGACAGTGCACGTGGTGCTTTCGAGCATGCGAAGGCCGGCCCGGTCGAGTGCACGGGTAGGACGCTCGAGCCGGCCAGCAATGGTCGGCCTAGATGGATGGCCGTCGCCGCACCACTCGGCAACGAAGGTGCGGAACAGAACCCGGCGTATCGGCCGACTCATCCACTCACCGGCTGACGACCTGAGGCCCGAGGGCGCGTCACCACTGGCCTCCGGTTACGGGTGTTGGTGGCTCGCGGGGTCGGCCCAGATGTCCAGCGGCACCGAGCGGATGCTGCGGCCGCTCAGATCGAGCTGACGGCCCATGCGCTTGATCGACCTCAGCACCATCGACCGGTCGAGAATCCGCATCTGAGGCACCTCGGTGGCCAGCCGGGCCTCGACGAGCGAGAGCTCGTGCAGCGAGTGGGTCGTGAGCGCGAGCATGAGGTTGGCGGGGCCTCCCGAGATGCGCCAGCACACCCGGATGCCGGAAATCTGTCGAAGCCGCGTCGCGACCGCGTCGATGTCGTGGGCGTCGGCCTGCGCCCACAGCCAGCTGATGACGGGCCACCCGGAGTCGGGCAGCGCGATGTCGCAGCGGAGGACCACCCGGCCGTTGCTGACGAGGTCGGTCAGCCGGCGCCGAACGGTGCTCTCGCTGAGACGAGCTCGGGCAGCGATGGTGGCGACCGGCATCCGACCGTCCTCACCCAGCAGCAGAATCATCTGCCGGTCGATGAGGTCGTACGGCCGTGAGAGGGGCGCCTGAGCCGACGTGAGCCCGTCGAGCCGCGCTTGCGGGGCCCGCATCATCACCGCCTGCTGGGCGGCATCGAGCACGTGAAGCTGCCAGTGGTCGCCCATCGAGTAGACCTTGGTCACGGCGTAGCTGCTCGTCGCCACCACCCCGGGTATCGATCCGACCGAGTCGAGCAGGAACTGGGACAGAAACGCCAGATCTCGCACCTCGACGAGAAGGGTGAGTGATCGGGGTCCGCTCGTGTGCTCGACGCTGAGCACGTGGGGAAGTTCGGTGACGCGCTCGGCAATGGCAAGAGTCTCGGTGGCGCTGCAGCTGAGCTCGACCACGGCGAGACACGACTCGGGCGTGCCCTGCCCGGTGGCTCGGCCCGTTACCCAGGCGATCCCGGTCGACGATAGACGCTGCCACCGGCGAGCAACGGTCACCGGGTCGATGTCTAGGGCCTCGGCAAGCACGGTCCACGACGCGCGCGGTTGCAGCTGCAGGCAGTTGACGATCGCCAGGTCGACCTCGTCGGCGACGATGGCGGATTCCTGCGTCATCTCACGATTCGACGCGCGATGCTGCATCCGCTGGCGGCTTTCTGGCACAAGTGTCAGTCTCGACGACTGGTGCACGCGAATCAACTGCCTGCACGCAGACCTCGAGACAGGGAGCCGGGCATGTCCCCCGAAAGCGCAACCCGCCACACCACCTCACAGCCTCGTTCCCTTTCCGGTCACCCGGTGGGCCTCGACTGGATCACCAGGCTGCTGCGCGTCGACACGACGAGCCGCGACAGCAACCTCCCGCTCATCGACCTCGTGGTGGCCGAGCTGCGAGCCCACGGCGTGGAGTCGGCGCTCGTCCACAACGAGGACGGCACCAAGGCCAACCTGCTCGCCACCTTCCCGGCCGCCGACGGCACGACCACCGGCGGCATCGTGCTGTCCGGGCACACGGACGTCGTTCCGGTCGACGGGCAGCAGTGGTCGAGCGACCCCTTCGCCCCTGAGATCCGCGACGGTCGTCTCTACGGGCGCGGCACGTGCGACATGAAAGGCTTCATCGGGTCGGTGTTGGCCAGAGTGCCCGAGCTGGCCGACGCGCCGCTGCGGGAGCCGGTGCACCTGGCCCTTTCCTACGACGAGGAGGTCGGCTGCGTCGGCGCCATCTCCCTCGTGGACGAGATCGTGCGGCGCGAGCTACGACCCCGCGCATGCATCGTGGGAGAGCCCACCAGCATGCGCGTCATCACCGGGCACAAGTCGCTGACGATGATCCGCGTCGCGTTCCACGGAGTGGCGGCGCATTCTTCACGAACCCCGCACGGCGTCAACGCGATCGAGCATGCGGCACAGCTGGTTCGGTTCGTGCGAGGTGTCGCCGACCAGTTCCGCACGGAAGGACCGTTCGACGAGCACCACGACGTGCCCTTCACCACGGCCACCGTCAACCAGATCGAGGGCGGCATCGCGGTGAACACGGTGCCCGCCGTCTGCACGCTGACCTTCGAGTTCCGCGCCATCGCAGGGGTGGACGTCGATGCCACCATCGAGAAGTTCTACGCCGAGGCGCGGCGCATCGAACAGTCGATGCAGCAGGAGAACCCCAGTGCGCGGGTGGAGGTGTCCATCGGTGCCCAGGCACCCGGCCTCGACACGCCGCAGGGCGAGGACGTCATCGAGTTCGTGTCCGGGCTGGGAGGGGCCGCCAGCTCCGAGAAGGTGGCCTACGGCACCGAGGCCGGGCTGTTCCAGCGGGCCGGCATCCCGACCGTGGTGTGCGGTCCCGGCGACATCGCGCAGGCCCACGCGCCGGACGAGTTCGTCGAGATCGACCAGCTCCACCGCTGCGACGCCCTGCTCGACGCTCTGCTATCCCACCTTCGCGGCTGACCCGCTCAACCGACCCAAGGAGAACCATGTCCCTCGACACCGTCACGCACGAAGACGTGACCCCCGAACGCCTGGCCGAAGCCCGCAAGGCGGTCCTCAGCAGCTCGATCGGAGCCGCGCTCGAGTGGTTCGACATCATCGTCTACGCCTCGTTCGCGATCATCATCGCGGAGAACTTCTTCCCCGAGGGCGACGCGACGCTGGGCCTGATCCTGACCTTCGCGACCTTCGCCATCTCCTACCTCGTGCGCCCCATCGGGGGAATGATCATCGGTAGCTATGCCGACCGTCATGGTCGCAAGAAGGCGCTGAGCCTCACCCTGCTGCTGATGATGGTGGGGACCATCCTCATGGCTGCTGCGCCGACACATGCACTGGTCGGGGCCTGGGCGGGTGTCGTCATTCTGATCTCGCGCCTCGTCCAGGGCTTCTCGGCCGGAGGCGAGTTCGGCTCGGCCACCACGTATCTCGTGGAAGTCGCCCCCAACCGCAAGGCGTACTACGCGTCGTGGCAGGTCGCGGCCCAGGGCATCTCGATGTTCCTCGCCTCGGCCTTCGGGTACCTCCTGTTCACGCACCTGTCGAAGGCGGACCTCTACACCTGGGGCTGGCGGATCCCCTTCATCATCGGCTGCCTCATCGGCCCGGTCGGCCTCTACATCCGGGCGCGCCTCTCGGAGACGAAGGAGTTCACCGAGAGCACCCCCCACGAGTCGCCCATCCGCGCCACGTTGACCGAGCACCTCGGACGAGTGCTGACCGGCTCGGCCTGCGTCGGAGTGGCCACCATCTCGGTCTACCTCATCCTCTTCATGCCCACCTACGCCGTGAAGAACCTCGGCGTGCCCGCCAGCGCCGCCTACCTCGGTGGCATCGTGGCGGGTCTGGTCACCATGATCGGGGTGCCGCTGGTCGGCCGGTTGGCCGACCGCGTCGGGCCGGTCAAGATCATGTTCTGGGCCGCCGTCGGTGCCCTGGTGCTGGCCTGGCCCCTGTTCGCCGTGGTCATCGCCTCACCGACCGTGCCGGTTCTCGTGGTGGCCATCGGCGTGCTCGGCGTCATCATGGCGTTCTACTTCGGCCCGCTGCCCGCCCTGCTGACGACCCTGTTCCCCAGGGAGGTGCGAGCCACCGGCGTCTCGGTCGCCTACAACGTGGGAGTCACGGTAATGGGCGGTATCGCCCCCCTCGTGCTCACCTGGCTCATCAGTCTCACCGGGTCGCTCAACGCGCCCAGCGTCTACTACATGGTCGTGGCCGTCGTCTCGCTCATCGGTCTCACGGTCGCGCGTCAGAAGTTCGACGCACGCTGACCGCCGGTGCCGGTGCCGGTGCCGGTACCTGCTGGCATCCGATCACCGTCGGCAGCCCGTCAGTCCTCGGTGTCGGGCTGCGCCGGGGGAGTCGCATGGTGCACGAGCGGTTCGGGCGCGGCCAGCCAGGGCAGCACCCCGACGAGACACACGAGGCCCGTCACCGCGAAAGCGGGGCCGAAGCCGAAACGGTCGGCGACGAGGCCGATAAGGATCGGGCCGACGATGGCGCCGCCGTCCTGCGCCATCTGGAAAGTCGAGAGCACCCGGCCTCCGCTCCGGTCTCGGCCGATCACGTCGGAGACGGCAGCCTGCTGCGCGGGGTTGACGAGGCCCGCGCCGACTCCGGAGACCAGCGACAGCGCGAACAGCACGGCCAGCCCGAGCCCGACCGACAGTCCGGGGCTCTGCGCGACGCCGAGCAGCCCCATGGAGAGACCCATGACGACGAGCCCGCCGATGACCAGCGGGCGCCGGCCGACCTGGTCGGTCAGTCGACCTGAGAACTGGAGGGTGATCGCGGTTCCGATCGCGCCGGCCGCGAGCACGGCGCCGGCCACCCACGGCTCGTCGAGCACCGCAACGGCGAGCAACGGCAGCACCGCCAACCGCACCCCGAAGTTGGTCAGGCCGTTGGCGGCGGCTGATGCGAGCACGGCCCGGTAGACCGGTGAGCGCCACGCCTCGGCGAGTCTCATCACCTCGCGCTGGCCCTGGCTGTCGACGGGGCGCAGCCGGGCGCCGCGCAGCCCGACCGCGACCACGGCAGCGGCGATCACGAGCGCCACACCGTAGACGATGAAGGGCAGCCGCAGGCCCCAGCCGGCGAGCACCCCGCCGAGCACCGGGCCGATCATGCCGCCGATGAGGAAGGCTGACGCGTAGGTGGAGGAGACCCGTCCCCGTGCTGTCGGGGGCGCGAGACGCACCAGCATGGTCAGGGTCGAGATGGTGAACATCGTCGATCCGATGCCGCCGAGCCCCCGGAAGACGAGCAGCTGAACGTACGACTGCGCGAAGGCTGTGGCGAACGAGGAGATGGCGACGATGATGAGCCCGGCGAGGTAGACGGGCCGCTCGCCGAGGCGACTGACGAGCTCGCCGCCCACGGGCGCAAAGACGAGGCGGAAGAAGGCGAAGGCCGAGACGATGACCGACGCCGCTGCGACCCCGACATCGAAGGAACGCGCATAGGCCGGCAGCACCGGCGAGACGATGCCGAAGCCGATGGCGATGACGAACGCAGCACCGACGAGAATCCAGATCTCCCGCGGAATCGTGATCCGGTCGGGGGGAATCGGCGGCGGCGTCACGAGGTCATTCTGCCTGCAGCGTCGAGTCACCCGTCGCCAGTGCGGTCCATACGGGGCTTGCTCGGCAACTGCTCGGTGCCTGGCTCGTCACAGCCGCGACACCGCCCTGGAGGCGTGAGACGCCCTCACCCACATCAGCATCGTGACCACGCAACCGGCGGCGACCCTGGCCATCAGGGCGACGAAGTCGCGGTCGAACGACGTACCGAACCGCGTTGCGGAGTCGAACCGGATGTTGGCCGTTGCCTTCGGGCACCTGATCGCCCGCCGCTCCGAGCTGACGAGCGTCCCTATCCGCACTCAGGTCGGCCCCGGTGGTCGCCTGCCGCTGATCGAGGTGCTTCAACGCTGTCGCACGCCGACAAGGGCGCACGACCCGGTGCAGATCTTCGGGGTGGCTACTCGCGAGTCGGGGGGCAAGGGTGGAAGGGTGGCGGGGTGACGCCCCCACCGGCGTCGCGAGCCCACCGGGGCGACGACAAGGAGTGCTGCTCGAATGATCTCGCGGATCGCGATCGTCAACCGAGGTGAGGCTGCCATGCGCCTCATCCACGCCGTGCGTGACATCAACGCAGCCAGCGGCCCCGAGGGCCACCGCATCGTCACGGTCGCGCTGCACACCGAGGGGGAGCGCCGGGCCATGTTCGTGCGCGAGAGCGACGAGGCCTACGACCTCGGCCCGGCCTCGGCCCGGCCCTACCTCGACCACGCGGTGCTCGAGAAGGCGCTGCGCGAGACGGGGGCGGATGCCGCCTGGGTCGGCTGGGGCTTCGTCGCCGAGGACGCCGCGTTCGCCGAGCTGTGTGGCCGCATCGGTGTGACGTTCATCGGGCCGAGCCCCGACGCCATGCGGAAGCTGGGCGACAAGATCGGCAGCAAGCTCATCGCCGAGGAGGTCGGCGTTCCCGTCGCCCCCTGGAGCGGCGGCGGCGTCGACACGCTCGAGCTCGCCAAGGCTGCTGCCGCCCGCATCGGCTATCCGCTCATGCTCAAGGCGACCGCTGGTGGTGGCGGTCGAGGCATCCGCCGGGTCGACTCCGACGCCGACCTCACCGACGCCTACGAACGAACCCGCGACGAGGCGCAGCGGGCCTTCGGCTCAGGTGTGGTCTTCCTCGAGCGTCTCGTCACCGGTGCGCGTCACATCGAGGTGCAGGTCATCGCCGACACGCACGGCACGGCCTGGGCCATCGGCGTGCGCGACTGCTCAGTGCAGCGACGCAACCAGAAGGTCATCGAGGAGTCGAGCTCGCCGGTGCTGAGCGCCGAGCAGGCCGACGAGGTCAAGGCGAGCGCCGAGCGACTGGCCGTCGCCGTCGGGTACGCCGGGGCCGGCACTGTCGAGTTCCTCTACCACCCGGGCGAGAAGTTCTTCGCGTTCCTCGAGGTCAACA
This sequence comes from Humibacillus sp. DSM 29435, assembly GCF_001758225.1. Classification (GTDB taxonomy): domain Bacteria; phylum Actinomycetota; class Actinomycetes; order Actinomycetales; family Dermatophilaceae; genus DSM-29435. The sequence continues at coordinate 9,565 of NZ_MAST01000015.1, forward strand.
CCCGGCTTCAGGTGGAGCACCCGATCACCGAGGTGGTCACCGACACCGACCTGGTCAAGCTACAGATCCACGTGGCGAACGGGGGCCGGCTCGACGAGCGGCCCGGCGCCTCGCCCGGTCGCCCGACCGAGCGCGGCCACGCGATCGAGGCCCGGCTCAACGCCGAAGACCCCGACCGCGACTTTGCGCCCTCACCGGGCCGCATCTCGCTGCTGAGCTTCCCGGCCGGGCCCGGCATCCGCGTTGACACCGGGGTGGCGCAGGGCGACTCGATCCCCGCCGACTTCGACTCGATGATCGCCAAGATCATCGCCTACGGGCGTAACCGCGACGAGGCGTTGGCCCGGCTGCGGCGAGCGCTGGGCGAGACGGTGGTCGTCATCGAGGGAGGCTCGACGAACAAGAGCTTCATCCTCGACCTGCTCGCCCAGCCCGAGATCATCGACGGGTCGGCCGACACCGGCTGGATCGACCGGGTCCGCGCCGAGGGTCGCCTCGTCAGCCATCGCCACTCGGGCATCGCGCTCGTCGCCGCCGGCATCGAGGCCTACGAGGACGCCGAGGCCATCGAGCTGACGCGGCTGCTCGAGTCTGCGCGCGGAGGTCGTCCACAGGTGCAGCACACCGTCGGTCGAGCGATCGACCTGAAGCTGCGTGGCACGGCCTACAAGGTCATGGTGCTGCGCACCGCGAGCCACCGGTTCCGAGTGTCCATCGTCAACGGTGGCGCCGAGCACGTCGTCGACGCCTCCATCGACCGCATCGACGACTACTCCGGCCGCATCACCGTCGAGGGACGCACGCACCGCCTCATCACCGCGACGCACGGGCCGGTGCACCTCGTCGAGGTCGACGGTGTGACGCACCGGGTCACCCGCGACGAGGGCGGTGTGGTGCGATCGCCTGCTCCGGCCCTGGTCGTGGCCACGCCCGCTGCTGTCGGGTCGGAGGTCGCCGCCGGAGCGCCGGTGCTGGTGCTCGAGTCGATGAAGATGGAGACGGTGCTGGTCGCCCCCGTCGCCGGCCGGGTGCGCGAGCTGCTCGTGACCATCGGCAGCCAGGTCGAGACGGGCGCCCCGCTCGTGCGTCTCGAACCCACCGCGGATGCCGATGACACAGCGCCGGTCGAGCCGCCGGCATCCGTCGACCTTGACCTACCCGACGCCGGGTCGCAGGCGCAGACCGTTCGCGAGCGGGTGGCCCGCGGGGTCGAAGACCTCTCGGCCGGGGTGCTCGGTTTCGACCTCGACCCGACGTCTGACCGGCGTCGGCTCACTCAGTACCTCCACGCCCGAGCCGAGGCGGTGGCGGAGGGCGTCGTTCCGCTCGCCGACGAGCTGAACATCCTCGAGCTGCTGACCGACTTCGCCGAGCTGAGCCGCAACCGCCCGGCGGCCGAGGAGCGGCACACCGAGCTGCTCGTGCACAGCCCCCGAGAGCACTTCCACTCCTTCCTGCAGAGTCTCGACATCGACCGGGCGGGGCTGTCCGCCGACTTCCGCGACAAGCTGGCCCGGGTGCTGCGTCACTACGGCATCACCGACTTCGAGCGCACCCCTGACCTCGAGGAGGCGGTGTTTCGCATCTTCCTGGCCCAGCAGCGTTCCGCGCCCGAGGTGGCGCTCGCCACCTCCCTGCTCCAACGCTGGCTCTCCGAGCCGGCGCCGGAGCCGCCGCTCGACACTGCGGCCCGGGAGGTGCTCGACCGCCTGGTCGTGGCGATGCAGCTGCGCTTTCCGGTCATCGGCGACATGGCCCGTAGCGTGCGCTTCCGCTGGTTCGACCAGCCGCTCGTCGACGAGGAACGCGAGAGCGTGCTGGCCGGCGTCCGCGACCAGGTTGCCAGCCTCGCCGCGAGCCCGGATGCCGCTGACCACGGCGACCGCATCGACGAGCTCGTGGCCATTCCCGAGCAGATTGTCAGCTTTCTCGCCGAGCGTCTGCCGGCGGACGGCACGCGCGAGATGCCGGAGCACGAGCCGATGCTCGAGGTGCTCATCAAGCGGCACTACCGCGAACACGGGCTGCACGGGGTGGCGACCCTGACGGCCGGCGGTCGGCCCTTCGCCGTCGCCGACTACACGCTCGACGACCGGCCCACCCACCTGACCTCGACCATCGGCACCGTGGCCGAGCTGGTACCGGGGAGTGACCTCGTCGCCTCGGTCACCGCCGACGTCAGCGCCCGCTCCGAGAACCAGCACGCGGTCGTCGACCTCTACCTCAGCTGGAGCGACGGGCCGGAGTCGACCGACGAGCAGGCCGAAGGGCTGGCCAGATTGCTCGAGACCCTACCGTTCGCGCACGAGGTGCGACGGGTGGCGGTGGCCGTCAGCCCGGGCGCCGGTCGACCGGTGAGCTACTTCACCTTCCGACCCGACTCCAACCACGAGGGGAAGCTGACCGAGGACCCCCTGGTTCGCGGCGTCCACCCGATGGTCGGACGGCGCCTCAACCTGTGGCGGCTGCGCGCCTTCGATATCACCCGCCTCGACGCCCCCGACGATGTGCTGCTCTACGAGTGCGTGGCTCGCGAGAACGCCGACGACCGACGCCTCGTCGCACTGGCCCAGGTGCGTCAGATCGTCGTGGTGCGCGACGAGACGGGCGAGGTGACAGGGCTCCCGCACGTCGAGCGGGCCATCGCCAACTGCCTCGAGGCCATCCGCCGCGTGCGCAACAGCCGAGGCAGTAGCGGCAGCAAGCTCGACATGAACCACGTGTGGGTGCAGATCTGGCCCGAGATCGAGGCCGACCTGCGCCAGCTCACGGCGCTGCAGGGCAAGATCGCGCCCGGCACGGCCGGCGCCGGCATCGAGGAGGTGCTCGTGCAGGCCCAGCTGGTAGCAGCCCCGGGCGAGGCGCCCTCCCCGATCGCGGGGCGCTTCCACTACCAGCCCGGTTCGGGTGTCGTGGCCACGGTCGGGCCGCCGCCGACCGAGCCGCTCAAGCCGCTCGACGACTACACCTCGAAGGTGGTGCGCCTGCGTCGTCGTGGGCTCGTCTACCCCTACGAGGTGCAGTCGATGATCGCGGGCGACGGCGGCTCCGTCGTCGAGCACGACCTCGACGACGCGGGGGTGCTCGTTCCGGTCGACCGGGCTCTTGGCATGAACAAGGCCGGCATCATCGTCGCCGTCGTCACCACACCGACCGTGCGGCATCCCGAGGGGGTCAAGCGGGTCGTGCTGAGCGGCGACCCGCTGCGCTCTCTCGGGTCGGTGGCCGAGGCGGAGTGCGCACGCGTCATCGCCGCGATCGACCTCGCCGAACGGCTGCAGGTGCCGCTCGAGTGGTACTCGCTCTCGGCCGGAGCGCGCATCTCGATGGACTCGGGCACCGAGAACATGGACTGGGTGGCCCGCGCCCTCAAGCGCATCATCGAGTTCACCCAGACGGGTGGCGAGATCAACATCATCGTCGCGGGGATCAACGTCGGCGCCCAGCCCTACTGGAACGCCGAGGCGACGATGCTGATGCACACGAAGGGTGTGCTCATCATGACCCCCGACAGCGCCATGGTGCTGACGGGCAAGCAGTCGCTCGACTTCTCCGGCGGGGTCTCGGCCGAGGACAACTTCGGTATCGGCGGCTACGACCGGGTGATGGGGCCGAACGGCCAGGCACAGTACTGGGCCCCGAACCTCGCCGGTGCGCGCGAGATCCTGATGACGCACTACGAGCACTCCTACATCGCCCCCGGTGAGAGCCGCCCGCGCAACGCCACCAGCGACGACCCCACCGACCGCGACGTGACGCTCTACCCCCACGACCCGGCAGAGTCGGGCTTCGCGACGGTGGGCGACATCTTCGCGGCGAGCACCAACCCCGACCGCAAGAAGCCCTTCGACATCCGCACCCTCATGCGGGCGGTCGCCGACCAGGACCGCGAGCCGCTCGAGCGGTGGGCCGGCATGGCTGACGCCGAGACGGCCGTGGTGCAGGACGCCCACCTGGGTGGCATCCCGGTCTGCCTCATCGGCATCGAGTCGAGAAACGTTCCGCGCCGGGGCTTCCCACCCACCGACGGGCCTGACACCTACACCGCGGGCACCCTCTTTCCGCGGTCGTCGAAGAAGGTCGCAAGGGCGATCAACGCCGCGAGCGGCAACCGGCCGGTCGTGGTGCTGGCGAACCTGTCTGGGTTCGACGGCTCGCCCGAGTCGATGCGCAGCCTTCAGCTGGAGTACGGCGCCGAGATCGGCCGGGCCATCGTCAACTTCGAGGGGCCGATCGTGTTCACGGTCGTCTCGCGCTACCACGGCGGCGCCTTCGTCGTGTTCTCGAAGGCCCTCAACCCGCGGATGACCGTGCTCGCCGTCGAGGGCTCGTTCGCCTCGGTGATCGGTGGGGCCCCGGCAGCAGCCGTGGTGTTCGCACGAGTCGTCGACTCGCGCACGGCCGCGGACCCTCGAGTGACCGACCTCGAGTCGAGGATCGCGGGGTCGACCGGTGTCGAGGGGGCCTCGCTCGTGGCCGAGATGGCCGAGCTGCGGGGTGGGGTGCGCTCCGAGAAGCTGGGCGAGGTCGCGTCGGAGTTCGACCGGGTGCACAGCATCCACCGCGCTGTCTCGGTCGGTTCGGTCGACGCGGTCATCGACCCGCACGAGCTGCGCCCACGCATCATCGAGGCTGTCACCGAGGGGTTGGCGGCCCCAGACCTGACCAGACCTGACCGCGCCTGAGGTGATGCCCGGATGCCGCCCGAGCCAGGCGGCATCCGGGCCCCCGCTTGCCCGAACGTGCACCAGAAGGTCTTGACTGGTGGTCATGACCACGAACCAGCAGAGCCTCCCCACCCGCACGCTCGGCACCGCAGCCCCCCTCGACGTCTCGGCCATCGGCCTCGGCTGCATGGGGATGTCGGAGTTCTACGGCACCGGCGACGAAGCCGAGGCCACGGCGACGATCCACCGTGCCCTCGAGCTCGGGGTGACCTTTCTCGACACGGCCGACATGTACGGCCCGTTCACCAACGAGAAGCTGGTGGGGCGCGCCATCGCCGATCGCCGCGACCAGGTCGTGCTCGCCACGAAGTTCGGCAACGAGCGCGCCGAGGACGGTACCCGACTCGGTGTCAACGGCCGACCGGAGTATGTGCGCCGCGCCGCCGAGGCCAGCCTCCAGCGGCTCGGCGTCGACCACATCGACCTCTACTACCAGCACCGCGTCGACCAGAACGTGCCGATCGAGGAGACCGTGGGCGCGATGGCCGAGCTGGTCGCGGCGGGCAAGGTGACCCACCTCGGTCTCTCGGAGGCCTCACCCAACACGATCCGACGCGCCCACGCGGTTCACCCGATCACCGCGCTACAGACCGAGTACTCGCTCTTCACCCGCCACGTCGAGCACGAGATCCTGCCGACGCTGCGCGAGCTCGGCATCGGGCTGGTGCCCTACTCGCCCCTCGGCCGCGGCATCCTCACCGGTGCCATCACCTCGCCCGACGACCTCGACGAGTCCGACTCGCGTCGCACCGCCTACTTCCCACGTTTCCAGGGGGCGGCCCTGTCGGCCAACCTCGCCCTCGTCGAGCGGCTGCGGGCACTGGCGGAGGAAAAAGGCGCTACGGCCGCACAGCTCGCACTGGCCTGGGTGCTGGCGCAGGGCGTTGACATCGCGCCCATCCCCGGCACGAAGCGGGTGCGCTACCTGCAGGAGAACGTCGGGGCGGTCGCCATCGAGCTCACGACCGACGATGTGGCCGCCATCGACGCCGCCGTGCCGAGGGAGTCGGTGTCAGGCGACCGCTACGGTGACCTGTCGAGCATCGACGTCTGAGAGCGAGCGTCAGCCGGCTGTCAACGGCGCGCGCGAATACGAACAGCCCGCGCACGACGTACGCGAGGAAGTCCGCGAGCGAAGGCCTCCACCGACAGCACGATCACCAGCGCACTGACGACTGTTCTGGTCCACGATGCCCTTCGGCCGGTCGAGCTCCTGGTCTGAGTCGTCACCCACCCCGGGGTGTCGCAGTCGATACCCGAGCGTCGGCTCTCGCGTCACCGGCGTGGCGCGGGTGCCGTGATTAGGTGGAGGTATGCGCCTTACTCATCTCGGACACGCCTGCCTTCTCATCGAGGCGGCCGACCGCCGGGTGCTCGTTGACCCGGGCAGCTTCTCGAAGGGTTTCGCCGAGCTGCGCGACCTCGACGCCATCGTGGTGACCCACAACCACGGCGACCACTTCGACCCGGGGCCGGCGGCGGCGCTCATCCGGGCCAACCCGGGCGCCGAGGTCTACACCGACCCCCTCACCGCCCAGAAGCTGCGAGAAGAAGGCCTGGCTGCCGTGCCCACCGCCGAGGGCGAGCCGTTCGCCGTCGGTGATGTCACGGTGTCGCCGGTGGGAGTGCTGCACGCCTTCAACCACGAGGCCATGCCGCAGATCCCCAACGTCGGGTTCGTCTTCCGCGCCGACGGTGAGCCGACCCTCTTCCACCCCGGTGACGCCTACGACGCCGAACCGGGCGAGGTCGACGTGCTCGCCCACCCCCTCAACGCGCCGTGGGCCGCCAGCCGTGACTCGATCGCGTTCGTCGCGCGCATCGCCCCGAAGGTCTTCATCCCGATCCACGACGCGCTGCTGTCCGAGGCGGGTCGGCGCATGTACGCAACCCACATCGAGACGTTCAGCGGGGTCGACGGGCTGACTTACGTCGACCTCAGGGACGACGAGTCGGCCACTTTCTGACGGGTAGAGCGAGACAGGGGAAGCCATGAGTGAGCCGAGCATGACCGAGTCGCAGACCACCGAAAGGGGCACGTCCTCCACCGCAGCCTCCGCACCCGCCGACCTTCCCGCCCCTCGAGGCGGTCCCGCCGCCGGGCCGGCCGTGGCCATCCGTGGCCTGGGCAAGCGCTTCGGCGACGTGATCGCCGTGAAGGGCATCGACCTCGACGTTCCGCGTGGCTCGTTCTTCGGCCTGGTGGGCCCGAACGGCGCCGGCAAGACGACGACGCTCTCGATGGTCACGGGCCTGCTCCGTCCCACGGTGGGGCAGGCCTTCGTGCTCGGCCACGACGTCTGGGCCGACCCGGTCGCGGCGAAGCGGCTGCTCGGCATCCTGCCCGACGGGCTGCGCACCTTCGACCGGCTGACCGGCCTGCAGCTGATCACCTACTCCGGTCTGCTGCGGGGAATGCCACGCGAGCTCGCGGCCGAGCGGGCCACCGAGCTGGTCAATGCATTGGGCCTCGCGTCGGCGCAGGGCAAGCTCGTCGTCGACTACTCGGCGGGCATGACCAAGAAGGTCACCCTGGCCTCAGCCCTGATCCACGGCCCACGGGTGCTGGTGCTCGACGAGCCCTTCGAGGCCGTCGACCCGGTGTCGTCGGCGACGATCCGCAGCATCCTCGCCGACTTCGTGGGTTCGGGCGGAACCGTGATCCTCTCGAGCCACGTCATGGACCTCGTCGAACGCATCTGCTCCCACGTAGCGGTCATCGCCGACGGGCGGGTGCTGGCCCACGGAGGTATCGAGGAGGTGCGTGAGGGCCAGAGCCTCGAGCAGCGCTTCGTCTCTCTCGTCGGCGGCACGACCCAGGTGGAGGGGCTCTCGTGGTTGCGCACCTCGTCAGACTGAAGCTCACCCTGCTGCGGAACATGTTTCGGCGCAGCCGTGCCCAGGCGATCGGGGTCGTCTTTGCGGTTGTCTACTTCGGGTTTCTCGTCGTGGCCATGGCGTTCGGGGCCGCCAGTCTTCGCGTCGACCTCGGTCTCGCCGTCGACATCATCCCGGTGGCCGGGGCGGTGGCCGTGGTGCTCTGGTCTCTCGTTCCGCTCTTCTCCTTCGGCTCTGACCCCACGCTCGACCCCGCGCGCTTCGCCACGTTCGCCGTGCCTCCTCGACAGCTGGCCATCGGACTGATCGCCGGGGCGCTGGTCGGGTTGCCGGCCATCGCAACGATGCTCATCTCTGCGGGGGTCATGGTGGCGTGGTCGCACACGGTGCTGTCGACGCTCGTCGGCATCGTGTCGACGGCGGTCGCGGTCTTGACCGCCGTCACGATGAGCCGCTGGGTGTCGGCAGTCGCGACCGCCGCGCTGTCGAGCCGTCGGGGCAACGACGTCATGGGCGTGCTCGCCCTCATCCTCCTCGTGCTCCTCTCACCGGTTCTGATCGTGCTGTCCAACGCGGGCGGTGACTACCTGGCGGTGGTGCGGTCGGTCTCTTCGGTGGCCGGTTGGACACCCCTGGGCTGGGCCTGGGCCGCCCCCGGCGACATCGCCCTCGGGCACACCGTCGTCGGTCTGCTGCGACTCGCACTCGGCGTCGCCTTCCTCTGGGCGTTGGGGGTGCTGTGGCTGCGTGCGCTGACTCGTCAGGTCGAGAACCCGAGGTCGGCGGCACGTTCGGGGTCCGCCACGACCGCTGATGGTGACCTCGGCCTGCTCGACCGAGGGCCCGACACCCCGACGGGAGCGGTGGCGATGCGGGTGCTCGTCTACTGGTGGCGTGACCCGCGCTACCAGGCCGGGATGCTGCTCACGCCCTTCGTTCCGCTCGCCCTGCTCATCCCGTACTTCACCTCCGACGTGCGGTGGGTCACGCTGTTGATGGCGCCGTTGCTCGCCTTCATGATGGCCTGGGGTGAGCACAATGCCGTGGCGTACGAGGCCGACGCGTTCTGGATGCACGTGGCCGCGGGCACGCCCGGCCTGGCCGACCGTCGCGGTCGGCTCGTGCCGAGCCTGCTGGTCGCGGTTCCGCTGGTGATCGTCTACGCGGTGGCGGGCGCCGCCCTGGCCGCCCGGTTCGACCTGCTGGCAGTGGTGCTGGGCCTGTCAGTGGCTCTGCTCGGCACGGCCTACGCCGTCTCGAGCGTGCTCAGCGTCGTGCTGCCCTACCCGGTGGCGAAGCCGGGGGAGAGCCCCTTCTCGACACCGCCCGGCGCCACCGGCATCACGCTCGCAGCCCAGACGGTGGCAGCCATCAGCAGCGTGGTGCTCTCAGCGCCACCGATCGTTCTCGCGCTGCTCGCCTGGTCGGGCGCGGTGTGGGCGGTGTGGGCGGGAGCCGTCGTCGGGCTCGTCTGGGGCGTCATGCTGTTCGAGATCGGCGTGCGAGTCGGGGCGCGCGTCTACGAACGGCGTGCGCCAGAGCTGCTCGCGAGCCTGACGGCCAACTGAGAGCACGTCACCGGCTGCACGTCACGCAGTTCGTGCGTTTCGCAGACCTGTCGGCCCGGCTTCCCGTACCGTCACGGCCATGTCACGCAGCGCTACCGATGCCGCGAGAACGGCGCTGCAGGGCTTGGCGCCGGTGCTGCTGTCGGGGTCGGGGGTTCTCATGATCATGGCGTCGCGGGAACGGTGGTGGCCCGCCTGTCGGCTCGGAGACTTCGATGCCCCCGACTGCCTCACGCTTCAAGACCATCGGTTCGACTTCCTGCCGCCGACCGAGCCGTGGGTCCCTGTCGGAGCGGCGGCTCAGGTCGGGGCTGGGAGCATGGTGCTCCTGAGTCTTGCGCTGCTCTTTCTGCCCTGGTTGCTCGGCGGCGCCCAGCGGCCGGTCGTGACGCTGCTCGTGGGCGCCGTCCTGGTTGCCCCGCTGCTGACGTTGGCCGTGATGACCGGGCGCTCGGGTCTCTCGGGTCGGGTGGTCGCGGGCCCAGGCCTGGAGTGGGTCTACTGGCTGTGGATCCTCACCCCGATCGCCCTGCTCCTCATGGTCTTCGCGTTCCAGATCGCTGATCCGCGCCCCGGTATTGAGTGGCGACTGTTGGTCGTCGGTCTGGTCAGCGTCAGTACACCTCTCGGCGAGTTCTTCATCGCCGGAGCACTGCTGGGCTTGTCGTACGACACCACCCCGTGGTCGGAAGCCGTCAGTGGGGTCTTCCTCGTGGCGGCCGGCCTCGCCCTGTGGCCGGCGATCCGGTCACGCTCTGCTGCCCAGATCGCGGTCCCCAGCCCGGTGTAGGTCGGGAATGCCCGCCTCAGGCGAGGTCGGCGGCGAGGCGAGCAGCACCGATGATGCCGGCCTTGTTGCGCAGCTGGGCCGGCACGATGGCAGCCCGCAGCTTCAGCTTCGGCAGGAAGTCGTCGGCGTCCTTGCTGATGCCACCGCCGACGACGATGAGGTCGGGGGAGAAGAGCTTCTCGATGGTGTTGTAGTAGACCTGAAGGCGCTCGACGTACTCCTCCCAGGAGAGACCCTCGTTCTCCTTCACCGACGAGGCGGCGCGTCGCTCGGCGTCGTAGCCGTCGATCTCGAGGTGCCCGAGCTCGGTGTTGGGCACGAGCTTGCCGTCGCTGATCAAGGCCGACCCGATCCCGGTGCCGAGGGTGGTGAGGATGACGACTCCACTGACGCCTTTCGCGGCCCCGTAGTACATCTCGGCCAGGCCGGCGGCGTCGGCATCGTTGAGCACCGTGGCCGAACGGCCGGTGTGCTCCTGGATCAGGGCTTCGGCGTCGGTGTTGAGCCACGCCGGGTCGATGTTCGCGGCCGAGAGCACCGTGCCGCGAATGACGACGGCCGGCACGGTGACCCCGATGGGGGAGTCGCCGGTCTGTTCCGCGAAGTGGTCGACGATCTGGTCGACGACGGCGGCGACGGCATCCGGTGTGGCGGGTCGGGGCGTGAGGATCTTCAGACGCTTCTCGGCGAAGTCTCCCTTGTCGAGGTCGACCGGCGCGCCCTTGATGCCGCTACCGCCGATGTCGATGCCCAGGGGCTTGCCGTGCTTGGCCATTGATCCGACCTTCCTCGCAGGTGGTGGGCCTTGGGCCCCGGTGCCGTCGCGCCACACCCTACGGCAGGGTGAGAATCTCGTTCCCGTCGTCGGTGATCAGGATCGTGTGCTCGAACTGGGCCGACCGGCGCCGGTCCTTGGTGACGACGGTCCAGCGGTCGTCCCACATCTCCCACTCGGCAGTGCCGAGGTTCAGCATCGGCTCGATCGTGAAGGTCATGCCAGGCTCGATGACGGTCGCGTACGAAGGGGCGGCGTCGTAGTGCGGCACGATGAGGCCGGAGTGGAACTCGAGACCGATGCCGTGCCCGGTGAAGTCGCGCACGACCCCGTAGCCGAAGCGCTTCGCGTAGCTCTCGATCACGCGACCGATCACGTTGATCTCGCGGCCGGGTCGCGCCGCGCGAATGCCGCGCATCATCGCCTCGTGCGTTCGCTCGACGAGCAGCCGCGACTCGTCGTCGACCGCACCGACCAGGTAGGTGGCATCGGTGTCGCCGTGTACGCCGTGGATGAAGGCCGTGACGTCGATGTTGACGATGTCGCCATCGTCCAGGGGGCGAGCGTCGGGGATGCCGTGGCAGATGACCTCGTTGACGCTGGTGCACACCGACTTGGGAAAGGCCTTGTAGCCGAGGGGGCTGGGGTAGGCGCCGTGGTCGAGCAGATACTCGTGCGCGACGGCGTCGAGGTGCTCGGTGGTGACGCCAGGGGCGATCTCGGCGGCGGCGGCGGCCATTGCTCGCGCTGCGATGCGACCGGCATCGCGCATCTTCTCGATGAGCTCGGCGTTCTTGGTCTTCACGTCGCCGTCTTCACGCGGGTTCGCCACGTCGACATAGTGCGGGCGTTCGATCGAGCTGGGCACGGAGCGGCGGGGACTGATCGCGTGCGGGGACACACTGGCGTGCAGGAGCGGCATACGGTGGAGTCTAGGTGTCAGCCGACAGCGTTCACGAGGGACGGTCTGCGGCTGGGTCGGAGAGGACGAGCGGAAGATGAGCTTCTGGTACAACGTCGACAGCGGCCAGGTCGAGACCGACGCGAACCGCAGTCGAGGCGAGCAGGTGCTCGGGCCGTACGCCACCGAGGCCGACGCGCAGGCGGCGCTCGACAAGGCCCGGGCCAACACCGAGAAGTGGGACAGCGACGACCGGGCCTGGAACGAGAAGGGCGCCCACGACAGCGACTGAGGCCACCCCGCCCTCAGTCTGGTTGGGGTCTCAGTTGTCGAACGAGTGCTCGGCGCCGGGAAAGGCCCCCGACCCCACGTCGGCGGCATACGCACGGGCCGCCGAGAGCAGGGTGCCCCGAAGGTCGGCGTACCGCTTCACGAAGCGCGGCGCCCTGCCGGCGCGCAGCCCGGCGAAGTCGCTCCACACCAGCACCTGGGCGTCGGTTCCCGGCCCCGCCCCGATCCCGATCGTCGGGATGGTCAGCTCGCGGGTGATGCGCTCGGCCACCGGCGCTGGCACCATCTCGAGCACGACGGCGAAGGCACCAGCACCTTCGAGCGCGAGCGCCGCCTGAACGAGCACATCGGCCCCGTCACCCCGGCCCTGCACCCGGTATCCCCCGAGCTGGTGCTCGCTCTGAGGGGTGAAGCCCAGATGGGCCATGACGGGGATTCCGGCACCGGTCAGCGTCTCGACCAGGGGCACCATCCGCTCGCCGCCCTCGAGCTTGACGGCGTGCGCGAGACCTTCCTTCATCATCCGCACGGCCGAGTCGAACCCCTGCACCACCGAGCCGCCGTAGGAGCCGAAGGGCAGGTCGGCCACGACGAAGGCGTAGCGGGCGGCGGTCGCCACCGCGCGCACCAGCGGCACCATCTCATCGAGGGTGACCGGCACCGTCGTCTCGTAGCCGTAGACGTTGTTGCCGGCGGAGTCGCCCACGAGCAGCACGGGGATGCCGGCCTCGTCGAAGATCTCGGCGGAGTACATGTCGTAGGCCGTGAGCATCGCCCACTTGCGACCGTCGGCCTTCATCGCCTGAAGGTGCGGGATGCGCACCTTGCGGCGCGGCGTGCTCGGCGTGCTCGGCGTGCTCGGCGTGGAGAAGGGGGTGGCCGAGCGAGACCCGGAGCCGTACGGGCTGGGTGCTTCCGGCTCCTCGCCTTCGGCTGGCGCCACGTCTCTCGCTCTGGAACCCGTTGGCAACCCTTGCCTCGTCTCGTCGGCCATGCGGCCGAGCATAGTGAGACGGCCTCCGAGACCGAGCAACGGTGATCGCGATGGCAAGGCCCACCACCGGCTGCAGCGGAGCACCGCCGACGCGGGTCGACACCCTGACCGCAGGCTGGGCGTCAAAGGCCGTGATCACAACATATCTGGCGGTGTGGGGCGGGGCTGTCGGGCAACTGACAGGCTGCGAACAGGGAATCTTGGCAAATTCTTGGTAAGGAACCTCGATTTCGACCCTTCGTCGTGGTCTTATTCCGGGGGCGTCACGTCGGCGCTCGGAACCAGGAGGACGAACCTTGAACAAGCGCCAATGGAGCGCGGTGTCGGGACTGGCAGTCGGGGCGCTGGTCGCCGCCGGTCTGACCGCTCCGATCCAGGCTCAGGCAACCCCCAGCCCGAAGGCCCCGGTGAGCAGCGATCCTGCTGCCGCTCAGGCTTCCCGGTCGGACAACCTGCCCAACCCGCTCGCCGACAAGGCTGCCGCGGAGCGCAAGGAGGCGGTGACCAAGCTCGTCAAGGGCGAGGCCACGACCACGACGATCAACGGCAACCGCGTCATCAAGGTTGACTCGACGGTCAAGGACAAGCGCGGTAAGAACGCCAAGAAGTCGCGCTTCATCAACTACCCGGTCGACCGCGAGGAGGACATCTTCACGATCCTCACCGACTTCGGCACTCAGACCATGGCCGGCCAGACGGCCACCGCGGGCCCGGTGCACAACGAGATCGCCTCGCCCGACCGCGTGTGGGACAAGAACGCCACCGACGACAACTCGACCTACTGGGTACCCGACTTCAGCCGAGACCACTTCCTGAACCTGATGTTCGGGGCGAAGGACTCGTTCAGGGACTTCTACCTCAAGCAGAGCAACGGCCGCTTCGTGGCCAAGGGCGATGTGTCCGACTGGGTGACCGTGCCCTACAACGAGGCCCGCTACGGGTCGAACACGGTGGCGCAGACTGACGGCTACTGGAGCTACATCAAGGACACCGCGACCGCCTGGTACAACACGCAGAAGGCCGCCGGGCAGAGCGATGCCCAGATCAAGACCTACCTGGCCCAGTTCGACAAGGTCGACCGCTACGACTACGACGGCGACGGCAACTTCAACGAGCCCGACGGCTACATCGACCACTTCCAGGCCATTCACGCCGGTGAGGGCGAGGAGGCCGGTGGCGGCGCACAGGGCACCGACGCCATCTGGTCGCACCGCTGGTACGCCTACTCCAACGGGCAGGGCAGCACCGGCCCCGGCTTCAACAAGCTCGGTGGTGTGCCGCTGGGTGACTCCGGCATGTGGATCGGCGACTACACGACCGAGCCCGAGAACGGCGGCCTGGGCGTGTTCGCGCACGAGTTCGGCCACGACCTCGGCCTGCCCGACCTGTACGACACCGCGGGCGGCGACAACGGCACCGGGTTCTGGACCATCATGAGCGGTGGCTCGTGGCTCAACCAGAGCAGGGACGCCATCGGCACCAAGCCCGGCTACATGGGCCCGTGGGAGAAGCTGCAGCTCGGCTGGCTCGACTACACCACGGTCGACTACGGCAAGAACAAGCTCGTCAACCTCGGCCCCGCCGACCGCGCGGTCAAGGACAGGACGAACACCGACGAGAACTCCTACGGCGTCAAGCCGCAGGCGATCGTCGTCCCCCTCCCGAAGCGCGATGTCTTCACCGAGAAGAACACCCCGCACTCGGGCTCCGCTGAATGGTGGAGCGGCCTCGGCAACGACATGAACTCGACGCTCGGCACCACGATCGACCTGACCGGCGCGGCCACGTCGGCCTCGGTCAACGCCTGGGTCGAAGGCAACCTCGAGCCCGAGTACGACTTCCTCTACGCCGAGGTCTCGACCGACAACGGCGCCACCTGGGCCAAGGTCGGCGATCCGGTCGACGGTGCGTTCGCCTGGGCCCAGAAGAGCTGGGACCTCTCGGCCTACCAGGGCCAGTCGGTGCAGTTCCGCTTCCGGGTCTCCACCGACGGCGGAGTGGCGAGCGAGGCCTACCTCGATGACATCTCGGTCACCAAGGACGGCGTCGAAGGAACCATCGACGACGTCGAGGGTGGCGCCGGAGCGTGGGTGGCTAGTGGCTTCTCGATCATCGACGGCACGACGTCCAAGCAGGTCCAAGACGTCTACTACGCCGAGAACCGGGTCTACAGCAACTACGACAAGGGTCTCAAGGCGGGTCCGTACAACTTCGGTTGGGCCAACACCCGGCCGAAGTGGGTTGAGCGCTTCCCGTACCAGAACGGTCTGCTCGTCTGGTTCAGCAACGGCGAGTACGCCGACAACAACACCTCGGCGCACCCGGGCGGTGGGCTCATCCTGCCGGTCGACGCTCGTCCGAAGGCGGTCAAGTTCCCGGACGGTGCCTTGCTGGGCAACCGACGTCAGCCGTTCGATGCCACGTTCGGTCAGGAGCGCACCGACATGGTGACCTTCCACCGCAACGGCTACGGCGTGACGCTGAAGTCGGCCCCGGCGATCCCCACGTTCGACGACACGAACCAGCTGGGCTACTGGGACGCCTCGAACCCGTGGGCCTCGACGGCCGTCAGCGGGCTGGGGGTCACGATGAAGGTCGTGCAGACCTCGAGCAACAAGGAGAACATGCTCGTTCGCGTCACCACCAAGTGACCTGAACGGCGCCGGACCAGGTCCGAACCGCATCAGCGCCGTGGGCCCCCGGGATCACTCCCGGGGGCCCACGGCCGTGCCGGCAGGCCGGCATCCGACCGGCTGGCAGCAGGCGGTCGCAGGGTGAAACTCACAGAGCAACAGCTAGGAGAGCCGTCACACCGATGAAACCTCGATGCGGCAGGATCGACCCATGAACCGTCAGGAAGAGTTTGTGCTGCGCACGATCGAAGAGCGCGACATCCGTTTCGTCCGTCTGTGGTTCACCGACGTGCTGGGCACCCTCAAGTCGGTGGCCGTCGCCCCGGCCGAGCTCGAAGGGGCGTTCGCTGAGGGCATCGGGTTCGACGGGTCTGCGATGGAGGGGCTGACCCGGGTCTACGAGGCCGACATGCTGGCCAAGCCCGACCCGTCCACCTTCTCGATCCTGCCGTGGCGCGGTGACCCCCCGGGCACGGCTCGGATGTTCTGCGACCTGCAGCTGCCCGACGGGAGCCCCAGCATCGCCGACCCGCGCAACGTGCTGCAGCGGGGACTGACCAAGGCCGCCGACCTCGGGTTCACCTTCTACACCCACCCCGAGATCGAGTTCTTCCTGCTCGAGCCGGGCCGCGGCCCCGACGGCCGCCCGGTGCCGGTCGACGACGCCGGCTACTTCGACCACGTTCCGCACGGCACCGGTCATGACTTTCGGCGGGCCGCCATCACGATGCTCGAGAGCATGGGCATCTCGGTGGAGTTCAGCCACCACGAGGGAGCTCCCGGTCAGAACGAGATCGACCTTCGCTACGCCGACGCCCTCAGCATGGCCGACAACGTCATGACCTTCCGCACCGTCATCAAGGAGGTCGCCCTCACCCAGGGGGTCTACGCCACCTTCATGCCGAAGCCGTTCTCGGAGCACCCGGGCTCGGGCATGCACACCCACGTCTCGCTCTTCGAAGGCGACACCAACGCCTTCTTCGGCCCCGGCGCCCCGTACCAGCTGAGCAAGGTCGGCCGGCAGTTCATGGCGGGTCTGCTCGTGCACGGCGCCGAGATCACCGCCGTCACCAACCAGTGGGTCAACAGCTACAAGCGCCTCTGGGGCGGCGGCGAGGCGCCGGCGCACCTGACGTGGGGCCACAACAACCGGTCGGCCCTGCTGCGGGTGCCGATGCACAAGCCGAACAAGGGCCAGTCGACCCGCATCGAGGTGCGCTCGCTCGATCCTGCCTGCAACCCCTACCTGGCGTTCGCGGTCATCCTCGGCGCCGGGCTCAAGGGCATCGAGGAGGGCTATGAGCTGCCTCCGGAGACCGAGGACGACGTGTGGGGACTCACCGATGCCGAGCGACGAGCCATGGGCATCAAGACCCTGCCGGCCTCGCTGGGTCGAGCGCTCGAGGTGATGGAGCAGAGCGACCTCGTGGCCGACATCCTCGGCGAGCACGTCTTCGACTTCTTCCTGCGAAACAAACGTCAGGAATGGCTCGACTACCGCCACGAGGTCAGCAAGTTCGAGCTCGACCGCTACCTCCCGCGCCTGTGACGGCTCCCGAGCATCCTGAGAGTCGACACTGACGAGAATGGCATCGCGAACCTCCTCCGTCGAAGCTGCCCTCGCCAGGGTCGGCTTCGCCGACGTGCCGCGCGCCGCCGGTCTCCTCGGCGACCCGGCGCTGGCCCTGCTTCGTCGTCAGCACGAGCCCGACGGGGTGCCGGAGGTGCTGCTCTCGGCGCTTGGCGAGGCCGCCGATCCCGACCAGGCGCTGCTCGGGCTGGTGCGGGTGATGGAGTCGCTGGCCACCCGGCCCGACGCACCCGGTCACGGGGTCACAGCGCTCGCCGCCGCGCTCACCGACGACCCCGTCGCCCGGTCCCGGGTGCTCGGCCTGCTGGGGGCCTCCACCGCGATCGTCGACCACCTCGTCAAACACCCTGCCGACTGGCTGTTGGCAGCTGCGGCCACGCGGCCCACCGGCGAGCAGGTGCGGGCCGACCTCGTCGCGGCGGTCGGGACGGGGCGCGGCGAGGTACCGGCTCTGCACGCCCTGCGAGTGGCCTACCGGCGTGGTCTGCTGCGCATCGCCGCGCTCGACGTGACCGCACCCGACCCGCTCGCCGAGATGCCGGCCGTCGGCGAGGCGCTGGCCGAGCTGGCCGAGGCCGCGCTGGAGGCCGCTCTCGTCATCGCGCGCGAGGAGTTCGGGCCAGGGCACGAGCAGTGCCGCCTCGCGATCATCGGGATGGGCAAGACAGGCGGTGGCGAGCTCAACTACGTCAGCGATGTCGATGTCATCTTCGTCGCCGAGCCTGCTGACGGGGTCGAAGAGGAGATCGCCCTGCGCGTCGGCACGACCCTCGCTGCCGCCACGATGCGGGCCTGCTCGGCGCCCACGCCCGAGGGGAGCCTGTGGCCCGTCGACGCGGCGCTGCGGCCCGAGGGCAAGCAAGGCCCTCTGGTGCGCACCATCGCGAGTCATCGGGCCTACTACGAGCGCTGGGCCAAGACCTGGGAGTTCCAAGCGCTGCTCAAAGCCTGGGTCTCGGCCGGCGACCGCGAGATCGGGCTGCGCTACAAGGCAGAGATCGGGCCGCTCGTGTGGGAGGCGGCCGGTCGCGAGAACTTCGTCGAGGACGTCCAGGCCATGCGTCGTCGGGTGGAGAACCACGTTCCCCCCAACGAGGCCGCGCGTCAGCTCAAGCTCGGCCCCGGTGGGCTTCGTGACGTCGAGTTCAGCGTTCAGCTGCTCCAGCTCGTGCACGGGCGCTCAGACCCCAGGCTCCGTTCGGCCACCACGCTCGAGGCGCTGGCCTCACTGGCCCGGGGTGGGTACGTCGGGCGCGACGACGCTGCGGCCCTCGACCGCGACTACCGACACCTCCGCTGCCTCGAGCACCGCATCCAGCTCCACCGGCTGCGCCGCACCCACCTGATGCCCGAGACGCCGGCCGACCTGCGCCGTCTGGGTCGGTTGATGGGCCATCGCACGCACCCCGAGAAGCAGGTCGTCGCCGACCGACAGACGATCGCTCGGGAGGTGCGCCGCATCCATGAGCGGCTGTTCTACCGACCACTGCTGGCCGCCGCCGCCAAGCTGACCCCTCAAGAGGTCGGACTCACGCCGGAGGCCGCCCGGGCGCGACTCTCGGCGTTGGGGTTCGGTGACCCAGCGGGCGCGATGCGCCATATCGAGGCGCTCACCACCGGGGTCAGCCGACGCGCCGCCATCCAGCGCACCCTGCTGCCCGTCATGCTCGGCTGGTTCGCAGATGAGGCAGACCCGGATGCCGGGCTGCTGTCGTTCCGGCGCGTGTCCGACGAGCTGGGTTCGACGCACTGGTACCTGAAGATGTTGCGCGACGAGGGCCGGGCCGCCGACCGTCTCGCCCACGGGCTGGCTCGAAGCCGCTTCGCGGCCGACCTGCTCGTGCGCTCACCCGAGAGCGTCTCGATCTTCGGCGATGCCAACGGACTGGTGCCTCGCACCCGCGAGGCGCTGGTCGCCACCATGACCTCCGCGGTGAACCGGCGCGAGACGGGTGCCGAGGCGGTGACGGCCGTGCGGGCCATCAGGCGGCACGAGCTGGTGCGCATCGTGATGGCCGACGTCGTGGGCGAGCTCGACCTGCGCTCCGTGGGGGCGGCGCTCAGCGACCTGGCCGCGGCCACCATCGAGGTGTCGCTGGCTGCCGCCGTGTCCCAGGTCGAGCGAGACGAAGGGGTCGCCCTGGGCGGCGAGATCCTCGTCGTGGCGATGGGCAGCTTCGGCGGCGCCGAGATGGGTTACGCCTCCGATGCCGACGTCATGTTCGTGCTGCGGTCGCACGGAGATGAGGCCGCCGTTGCGGCTCGAGCCACCCAGGTGGTCCAGAACCTCAAGAAGCTGCTGTCCGGCCCGGGCCCCGACCCCGCGTTGGGCATCGATGCTGACCTCCGGCCGGAGGGCAAGGCCGGCCCCCTCGTTCGCAGTCTCGACTCCTTTCGCACGTACTACGACCGGTGGGCGCTCACGTGGGAGTTCCAGGCGCTGCTCAGAGCGCGCCCGATCGCCGGGCCGGCCGACCTGGCCACAGACTTCGTCGCCCTCATCGACCCCCTTCGCTACCCCGCCGAAGGGCTGTCCCGAGAGCAGACGCGCGACATCCGCACGCTCAAGGCGCGCGTCGAGGCCGAACGACTGCCGCGGGGGGCCGACCCGCGCAAGCACCTCAAGCTCGGGCTGGGTGGCCTCACCGACGTGGAGTGGACCGTGCAGCTGCTGCAGCTGAGGCATGCCCACGACACCCCGACGCTCAGGGTGGTGGGCACGATGGCCGGCCTCGAGGCGCTGACGGCAGCCGGGCTCCTGCCCGTCGAGGACGCCAGGGCGCTGCGCGAGGCCTGGGTGCTCGGATCGCTGATCCGCAACGCCTCGGTGCTCTGGCGGGGACGAGCCGTCGACAGCGTGCCCTCCGACCTGCGTGACCTTGAGGGGGTCAGCCGGCTCATGGGCCGAACGGCCGGTAGCGGGCACCAGCTCGAACCCCTCTGGCGCAAGGTCGCCCGCCGGTCGCGGCAGGCGACGGATTTCAACTTCTACGCCTCCCGACCGCACGGTAGCGTCGAGTCGTGACGACGGCTCAGAGACGGGAGAGTGGGGAGCCGACCTTTGTGGCGGTGCTCCGCGCACCGCGCTTCCTGCCCGTCTTCGTCGCCAACGCGTTGTCGATGTGGGGCGACTACATCGCGAGAGTGACCATCGCGGCGGTCGTCTTCGAACGCACCCGCTCACCGCTCGCCACCGCCACCACCTTTGCCGTCAGCCTCCTGCCGACCTTCTTCGGTCGCAGCCTGCTGGGCCCGCTCGTCGACCGCATCCCGTACAAACGGGTGCTCATCCTCGCCCATCTGTTGCGGGCCATCTGTGTCGTCGGGCTGATCTTGCTCGTCAAGACGCAGTCGTCGCTGTGGGGGATCTTCGGCGTGCTCGTCGCCCTCGAGGCCATCGGTGGAGCCGCCTCGGCCTCGAACGAGGTGCTCTACACCGACCTGTTCCAGGACCGGCACCTCTACGCCCGGTCGGTCGGTCTGCGGGCCATGTCCGAACAGGTCAACCAGGCCATCGGGCTGGCCCTGGGCGGGGGGCTGGTGGCCCTGCTCGGCCCGGAAACAGGCCTGCTGCTCGACCTGGCGACCTTCGTGGTGGCTGCAGGCGTCATTGCCGTGGTCGTCGAGATGCGGCCCGTTCGGGGTGAGCGCGGACGCGGGTTCTGGGGCTTCGCGCGTGACCTCGGCGACGCCGTCGGTGACCTTGTCCGACATCCGGTGCTCGCTCGCCTCGTGCTGCTGGGGGCCTGTGCCACCCTGGGCATCGCGGCCCCTGAGGCTCTGGCCATCCCGATCGCCGGTGAGAACGGATGGGGTGGCGCATTGATGGCAGCGCCCATCATCGGCGCCGTGGTCGGCATCGTGCTCATCTCCCGCCGTGGTGTGCAGGCCCAGAACCGCCTGATCGTTCCGCTCGCCCTGGCGATGCCGGTGCCGCTGTTGATGACGGCGTTCTACCCACCCAAGATCCTCGTGGCTCTGCTGTTCTTCGTCAGCGGCATGCTTCAGGCGTTCATGGTGCCGTTGCAGTCGACCTTCGCTCTCGTCACGACGCCGGAGCTGCGCGGGCGGGTGTACAGCCTCGCGGGGGCCGTCTCGGTCGCCTGCGCCGGCGGGTCCTTCCTGGCGGCAGGCTGGATAGGTCAGCACACCGACCCCTATGTCGGCGTCGCCGCCAGCGCCGGAGTCTGCCTGGCCCTCATCGCCGCTGCTGCGATCTCGTGGCCGCACCTACGGATGCAGACGGCCGTCGAGCAGGCCTACACCGACCCTCCCGAGCCGCATCCGGCCGGATGAGCCGATGGCGGCCGGTGCCGCCCTCAGACGGTCTCGCGGTGTCGGCGACCGCGGAGGTCGAGCAGGCTGGCGACCAGAGCCACGGTGACGAGCGCCGCGGCGACGCGCAGGGCCGAGGTCGCACCGCCGGCGCCGCCGGGCCCGTCAGCCCCCTTCGAGGCGAAGAAGACCGCGCCGATGAGGGCGATGCCGGCTGCCGTGCCGATCCGCTGGCCGGTCTGGAGCAGCCCGCCCGCCGTGCCGGCCCGCGCCACCGGGATGTCGGCGAGGGTCAGCGTGACGTTCGGGGAGATGACGATGCCGCTGCCGACGCCGGCCACGAGCAGTGGTGCAGCGAGCGCCCAACCGAGCGAGGGCCCACTGACCAGCCCCAGCACGACGTCGGTGGCGATGAGGCCGACCAGAACGGTGACCAGCCCCGCCGTGACGAGCACCCGGCCGTAGCGGTCGACGAGGTTGCCCCCGACAGCGGCCGACACGGCCGAGCCGGCAGCGAACGGCGTGACGGCGAGGCCGGCCAGGAGCGGGGTGTAGCCCAGACCCTGCTGGAAGTAGATGGTGAGCACGAAGAAGATTCCGGTGAAGCCGGCGAAATAGATGGTGCCGACCGCCGCGCCGGGGGAGTAGCCAGGAACCCGGAACAGCGCGAGGTCGACGAGCGGGCTGCGCCCCCGACGGGTGTAGAAACGCTCCCACTGTACGAAGACGCCGGTGATTCCCAGCCCGATCAGGGCGACCCACCAGGGAACGCTGGGGGTGCCCCCTCGACCGGTCTCGACGAGCGGCAGCAGCAGCGTCACCACGGCGAGGGCGAGCAGCACGACACCCACCGGGTCGAGGTCAAGGCGTGACTTCTGCGACCGCGGCTTCGGAGCCGGCAGCCACAGACGGGCCAGCACGACCGCGCCGACCGCCACGGGCAGGTTGACGAAGAAGATCCATCGCCAGCCCGCGGCCGGCCCGAGGGCGCTGATGATCAGGCCCCCGACGATCGGGCCGACGGCGGTCGAGATGCCGATGGTGGCTCCGAGCAGGCCGAACGCCCGGCCCCGCTCGCGGCCCCTGAACAGCTCCTGGATCAGGCCCGACACCTGCGGGTTGAGGATGCCGCCCGCCGCGCCCTGCACGAGCCGGGCCACCACGAGCAGCCCCGCGCTCCCGGCGAGGCCGCAGGCCAGTGAGGCCAGTCCGAAGAGCACCACCCCGATGATGAAGACGGTGCGGCGCCCGATCGCGTCGCCGATGCGGCCGGCGCCGACGAGGGTCAGCCCGAACGTGAGGGCGTATCCGGACACCACCCACTGCAGGTCGCTCGGGGAGGCACCGATCCCCGTCTGGATCGACGGCAGCGCGACGTTGACGATGCTGACGTCGAGCAGGGTCATGAAGCCGGCGACGAGACAGACGGCCAGCGCCTTCCAGCGCCTCGGGTCGGGGGTCTCGGTTCGCGTGGCAGGCGTGGGCCGGTCGCTCTCGGCGTCGCTGCTGCTCACGCTCTCGCTGGGGCTGCTGCCCGCCGGGCGGTCGCCGAACGCGTCGCGACCTGTCGTGGAGGGGGCGGCCTGGCCGCCGGAGTCGTTCACACTCCAGTCTCTCCCGTCGACGCGGTTCCTGCGTCGGCACCGGTTGACGACGGCTCGTCCATGAGGTTAGCCTCACCTTAACGGGCCCGACGACGAAGCCGACCTGCACACCCACGATCCCTGCCTGATTTCCGCACCGGAGGCAACCGTATGTCCCTCGTGTCCACCGCCTTGCGCGAGCGTGTCATCGAGCCGTGTCCGGCGAACGACCACGGTCGGCGGCTCACCCTGGCCGATCTGCGCGCGGGCGACACCGCACACATCGTCGAGCTGAGCACGAGCACCGACCCCGCGACGGCCCGTCGGCTGTTCGACCTGGGCTTCGCGCCCGGCGCCCCGGTGCAGATGCTGCGACGAGCCCCGATGGCCGACCCGGTGATCTTCCGGTTGGCCGGCTACGAGGTGGCGCTGCGCCGTGTCCATGCCCGTTGCGTCGGGGTGTCTGCCGACCTGTGACCGGCGATCGTCCTGGTGCGGGTGATGGTTGCCACAGCGCGGCGGGTGGGAGGTCGTCGACGTTGCCCGGCGGCATCCGCATCGCGCTGGTGGGTAGCCCCAACTCCGGCAAGTCGACGCTGTTCAACGCACTGACCGGCCTGCGGGCCAAGACGGGCAACTACCCGGGTGTCACGGTGGCGCGCTACGAGGGCACCACCACGGCACTTGGCCTCTCTGTGACGGTCGAAGACCTGCCGGGCACGTACAGCCTCGACCCCATCAGCCCCGACGAGCAGATCGTCACCGATCTGCTCGACCCTCAGAACGACGCGGTCGCCACCCCCGACGGTTTGGTGGTCACGCTCGATGCGACCTCGCTTCGCCGTTCGCTCGGCCTGCTCAGCCAGGTGCTCGGTACTGAGCTCCCGGTGTGCGTGGTGCTGACCTTCGCCGACGAGCTCGCTCGTCGTTCGGGTTCCCTCGATGTCGAGGCCCTGCGCCGCGCCCTGGGTGTGCCGGTGGTCAGCATCATCGCCGGCCGGCGCACTGACCTGGCCGAGCTGCGGGAGCTGCTCGCCGCGCCGCAGTCGTGGGCCACGCCGGCGATCCTGCCCCCTACCCACGACACGACCGAGACCAGCGCCTGGATCACCTCGGTTCTCGCCGCAGCTCGGTATGACGTGCCGCAGGTCGACGAGCGCACCCGGCGCATCGATGCCGTGCTGCTGCATCCGGTCTGGGGTTCGCTCGTCTTCTTCGTCACGATGTTCGCCTTCTTCCAGGTGATCTTCACCGTGGCCGCTCCGCTGCAGGACTACGTCGAGCAGTTCTTCGGCTACCTCGGCTCGCTGGTCTCCGAACACGTCTCGAACCCGTGGATCGGCAGCTTCCTGTCGAACGCCCTCCTCGGCGGCGTCGGTGGGGTGCTCGTCTTCCTGCCGCAGATCGCCCTGCTCTTCGTGATGGTGGCGTTGCTCGAGGGCGTCGGCTACCTCTCTCGCGCCGCCTTCCTGATGGACCGGGTGATGGCCAAGGCCGGGCTCGAAGGGCGGGCCTTCGTGGCGCTGCTCTCATCGATGGCCTGCGCGATCCCGGGCATCATGGCCACCCGCACCCTTCCCTCGGCCCGCGACCGCATCGCCACGATGATGGGCGCGCCCCTCATGACCTGTTCAGCGCGGCTGCCGGTCTACGTGCTGCTGATCGGTCTGCTCGTCGACCCCGGCACCCGGTTCGGCCCCTTCGGGGCGCAGGGCGCCATCATGTTCGTGCTGTATCTCGTGGGCGCGGTGTCAGCGATGCTCGCGGCGTGGGTGTTCTCGCGGATCGGCCGCGGCCGCGGACCGTTGCTGCCCTTCTACATGGAGATGCCCAGCTACCGGATGCCGTCGGCGCGTGCTGTCGGGCTGTCGGTGTGGGAGGCGTGCCGGGCCTTCCTGCGCAAGGTGGGGCGGATCATTCTCGTCACGACCGTCATCCTCTGGCTGCTGCTCAACCTTCCTGGTCGCGGCCTGGCCGAGATGCAGGCCAGTGGGGTCGACACGAGCAACGACACGGCCGTGGCGGCCTACGTGCTCGACAACAGCCTGGCCGCCGACGCCGGCCGGGCCGTGGCTCCCGTGTTCGAGCCGCTCGGGTTCGACTGGCGCATCAACGTCAGCCTCCTCGCGTCGCTCTCGGCCCGCGAGGTCTTCGTCGCCACGCTCGGCCAGGTGGCCTCGGCCGAGAACCCCGACAACCCCAGCGAGGCGTTGAAGGCGATGACCGTGGCCGACGGACCGCGTGCCGGTCAACCGCTGTTCACGGCGCCCGTGCTGGCGGCGTTGCTGGTCTTCTTCCTCTACGCCCTGCAGTGCATGTCGACGGTGGGGGTGATGCGCCGCGAGTCGGGCACCTGGCGATGGCCGGCGATCGCCTTCGGCTACATGTTCGTGCTCGCGTGGGGGATGGCGTTCCTGACCAAGCTCGTCGTCGAGGCGGTGACCTGACATGGCCGCCCTCCGGGCCGGCGTACCGCCCCTCGTTCCCCTCGTTCCCCTCCACGCCGAGCCGGTCGACGGTGACCCCCTTTCGATGCGCTGGATCGTGCCGCCCGACGTGCTGGGCTTCGTCGGAGCGACGACCCGACTCCCTCGAGTGCTTCAGTCGTTGCTCGACGACGGAACGATCGACGCCGTGTCAGTGGAGCCGGCGGCAGTGCGGTTGCGCCTACGGCCCGGGCTCACGTGGCGCCGCGACGGCGCCGGGGTGCGCACCGCGCTGCAGGCCGCCCTCGCGGAGCCTGAGCACTGGCAACCCTCCTACGACGGCACGCCCGACGACGTGTTGCGGATGGCCGTGGTCGAGGTCATCGACGGCGACGTCGGAGACTACGTGCGCTCTCACGGGGGCCAGATCGAGCTGGTCGACGTGCACGACGGTGACGTCAGGGTGCGGATGAACGGGGCCTGCACGCACTGCCCGGCCTCCCGGGTGACACTGGGCGACCGGTTCGAGATCGCGGTACGGGCCCGCTACCCACAGCTGCGCTCGGTCACGTCGGCCGGCTCGGGCGGCTCGAGTGCCTCCGTCACGGATGCCGCTGTACCCCCAGTCGGGGCCCGACGCCGGCTGCCCTTGGTGTTCTCGCGCCGTCTCTGACGCTCTGCTCCGATCACGGACGCGGCGATCGCTGGCCCAGCGGCATCCAGATCGGGGCTGGCAGCGAGCCCACGTTCCTCGTCTGCTGCGCGCCCGACACCTCTGAGGCGTCAGGGGTGCCAACCGCGCGAACGGCTGTGCGCCTGGCACCTCCGAACGTTCGAAGGTGCCAGGCGCACAAGGTGGTACCTCGTTCCTCGGCTCAGATGTCGCTGCGTTCTCGTTCGACCTCTGGCCTCGTTCCTCGGCTCAGATGTCGCTGCGTTTCCGTTCGACCTCTGGCCTCGTTCCTCGGCTCAGATGTCGAAGTACATCTCGAACTCGTGCGGGTGCGGGCGGAAGCGGATCGGGTCGACCTCGTTCTTGCGCTTGTACTCGACCCACGTCTCGATGAGGTCGGAGGTGAACACGTCACCCTCGAGCAGGTAGGCGTGGTCAGCCTCGAGCGCGTCGAGCACCTCCGGCAGTGACCCGGGAACCTGCGCGATGGCGGCGTGCTCCTCGGGCGGCAGCTCGTAGAGGTCCTTGTCGACCGGCTCCGGGGGCTCGATGCGGTTCTTGATGCCGTCGAGCCCGGCCATCAGCTGAGCGGCGAAGCACAGGTAGGGGTTGGCCGACGGGTCGGGCACGCGGAACTCGATGCGCTTGGCCTTCGGCGAGGTGCCCGTGATCGGGATGCGCACACAGGCCGAACGGTTGCGGGCGGAGTAGACCAGGTTGACCGGTGCCTCGTAGCCCGGAACGAGGCGGTGGTAGCTGTTCACGGTCGGGTTGGTGAAGGCGAGCAGCGACGGAGCGTGCTTGAGCAAGCCGCCGATGTACCACCGCGCGAGGTCGGACAGCCCGCCGTAGCCGCGCTCGTCGTAGAAGAGGGGCTCGCCGTCCTTCCAGAGCGACTGGTGGGTGTGCATGCCCGACCCGTTGTCACCGAAGAGCGGCTTCGGCATGAAGGTGGCCGTGTGACCCTGCGCCCACGACGAGTTCTTGACGACGTACTTGAACTTCATCAGATCGTCGCCGGAGTGCAGCAGCGTGTTGAAGCGGTAGTTGATCTCCATCTGCCCTGCGGTGCCGACCTCGTGGTGGCTCCGCTCGACGTTGAGGCCGACGTCCTTCAGCTCCCGACAGATCTGGTCGCGGAAGTCGGCGAAGTGGTCGACGGGGGAGACCGGGAAGTACCCGCCCTTGTACCGGGTCTTGTAGCCCTTGTTGCCGCCCTCCTCCTCGCGGCCGGTGTTCCAGGCCGCCTCGATGGAGTCGAGGTAGTAGTACGACGCGTTCGCCTTCGTCTCGAACCGCACGTCGTCGAAGACGTAGAACTCGGCCTCGGCCCCGAAGAACGCGGTGTCGGCGATTCCGGTCGACTTCAGGTACTCCTCGGCCTTGGTCGCGATGTTGCGCGGGTCGCGGCTGTACCGCTCGTCGGTGAAGGGGTCGAGGATGGAGAAGTTCATGACCAGGGTCTTCGCCGTGCGGTACGGGTCGATGAAGGCGGTCGCGGGGTCGGGAATCAGCTTCATGTCTGACTCGTGGATCGCCTGGAATCCCCGGATGGACGAGCCGTCGAACATCTGACCGACCGTGAAGAAGTCTTCGTCGACGGTTTCAGCGGGCACGTTGAAGTGCTGCATGACGCCGGGCAGGTCGCAAAAACGAATGTCGACGAACTCGACGTTCTCGTCCTTGATGTACGCGAGCACTTCTTCAGCTGAGCTGAACATCCAACCTCCTGATGTGGGGCCAGGGGCGCCGCCAGCACACGCCAAGAATCGCCAGGCGCCGACGACAACCCCTGTGCTGTCGTTCGAAACTGTAGCGAGCAGCCGTTTCTCGTGCATGACCCGGGTGTTTCCGCGGTGTTAAGCGGCGGCTCACCCATGGCCCACAGTGCGGGGTCGGTGCAGCGCCGCCGGGCGGGTCGTGGTTGGCTTGTCAGGTGGTGGATCGCGAAGACTTCGGCTCGTGGCTCGACGGCCCCCGGTCACGCACGGCGGCCGGGGAATGGCGTGGCCAACGACTCGGGATGCCGCAGCACGGGCCGGGCTCGTTGGGCTCGTTCGGCCGCCGGCTGGTCGGCGTGATCGTCGACTGGGCCATCGCCACCGTCATCGCCGCCGGCCTGTTCCGCGCGCCACTGCCCTTCTCGGCTCAGGCCACCAACGGCGGTGAGAGCTTCACCGTGCTGGGCGTCTTCGCTGTGATGAACCTGCTGCTCGTCGCCACGCTCGGCTTCACCATCGGCCACCGCATGGTGGGGCTGCAGGTGCGCTCGCTCTCGGGAAGCGGCCGCGTGCTGCCCTTGCAGGCTTTCGCCCGCACCGTGCTGCTCTGCCTCTTCATCCCGGCCGTCATCTGGGACAAGGACGGGCGTGGCCTGCACGACAAGGCCGCGAACACCGTCATCGTGCGTGCTCGCTGACCAGCGCTCAGCTCACCTGACCAGCGCTCGGGTCACCGGCCGCGCAGCGACTTCCGGTCCATCCGGGCGCGCGTGGGGTCGACGCCAGGTGGCAGCGGGGCCTTGAGGCCGCCGAGGGCCTTGAGCCGCTTGTTGACCAGTGACATCTCGTCCTTGGTGATCTTCGGCTTGAGCTTCTGCACCTTGCTCGACAGCTTGGGCAGGGGGATCTCGCCCTCGCCCTTGCCGACCCGCATGAGCGTGACGGGAACGCCGGGGGCGACCCGCTCCACGCGCTTCTTCTCGGCAGCCAGCAACTTCTGCACCCGGGCCGTGGGCCCTTCTCCGACGAGCACGACGCCGGGGCGCCCCAGAGCGCGGTAGACCATCGCGGCAGAGGCGAAGTCGCCCGGCCGGGCGACGTCGGCCGCCACCGGTTCGCGTTCGGTGTACCAGCCCCGACGGATCGAGGTGAGCGCCGCCCCGGCCGCTCCCGCCTGCCCGTCTATCTGTGAGTAGGCGGCCCGCTCGGCCCGGCGGCTGAGCGTGACGGTGGCAGCGAGGATGCCGAAGAGCAGACCGAAGAAGCCGAAGATCCACGGCAGCTTGATCAGCACGCCGACAACGAGGAACACGGCGAAGGTGCCAAGCAGGGCCAGCAGCATCCACCAGCCGATGACCGGGTCGGCCTTCTTGGAGACCTTGTAGACGTCAAGGATCTGCGCAAGGCGCCCAGGCTTCTTCACCTTGGGAGTCGAAGCCCCTGAGTCGGTGTTCTTGCCGCGTGCGAACGGGTTGCGTGCCATGCGGTCAGGATACGGCGCTGGCGGCTCGAGCCACCAGCGACGCGGCCTCTTGGCGGGCGGGCGACTCGGCCGCCTTCGCCAGGTGAGCGAGGTGCGGGGGGATCTCGCGCCCCCACTTGCGCATCGCGGTGGCCCACAGGCGGCCGGCGCGATAGGAGGAGCGCACGAGTGGGCCGGCCATGACGCCCTTGAAGCCGATCTCCTCCGCCACGTTCGACCAGTGCACGAACTCCTCGGGCTTGACCCATCGGTCGATCGGGTGGTGCAGCTTGGACGGGCGTAGGTACTGGGTGATGGTCAGGATGTCGCAGCCGGAGTGGTGGAGGTCACCGATGGCCTCCTCGATCTCGTCATCGGTCTCACCCATGCCGAGAATCAGGTTGCTCTTGGTCACCAGCTCGGCCTCACGTGCCATCGAGAGCACCTTGAGCGACTTCTCGTAGGTGAACGCGGGGCGGATGCGCTTGAAGATGCGCGGCACCGTCTCGAGGTTGTGCGCGAACACCTCGGGCCGGGCGTCGAAGACCAGCCCGACGAGCTCGGGTATCGCGCCGAAGTCGGGCGGCAGGATCTCGACCCCGGTGTTCGGGTTGAGCAGGTGGATCTGGCGAATGGTCTCGGCGTAGAGGCCGGCCGCGCCGTCGGGCTGGTCGTCGCGGGCGACCCCGGTGACGGTGGAGTAGCGCAGACCCATCTTCTGGACCGACTCGGCGACCCGTCGCGGTTCGTCGAGGTCGAGCATCTGGGGCTTACCGGTGGCGATGTCGCAGAAGTCGCAGCGCCGGGTGCAGGTGTCACCCCCGATGAGGAAGGTGGCCTCCTTGTCTTCCCAGCACTCGAAGATGTTCGGGCAGGCCGCCTCCTGGCACACGGTGTGCAGTCCTTCGCTCTTGACCATCGAGTGCAGGGCCGTGAACTCGGGGCCCATCTTGGCGGTCGTGCGAATCCACTCGGGCTTGCGTTCGATGGGCGTCTCGGCGTTGCGCGCCTCGACGCGCAGCATGCGGCGGCCGTCGGGTGCGACAGTCACAGAGGTGCTCCTTGAGTCGGATGCCCAAGGGGTCTTGGGGCCAGGTCTTTGGGCTGGGTTCAGCCTACGCCCGAGCGCAGACGGGCGCCGAACCGACGGGATGCCGCTCCCGGCATCCAGACTGATCTGCAGCCGCGTTGAGAGTAAGCCAGGGGTATGCGCGGGCGGGTTCTTACGTCACTGATGCGTGGGGCGGTTCAGCGGCGTAGTGACCGGTCAGGTGACGTCGCGCCGCCGGAAGATGGCCAGGGCGGCGACCACCCCGACGACGGCGACGATGAGCAGGTAGACCCAGCCATGGGTGAAGCTGTTCTTCAGCTGCAGCCCCTGACAGCCGTCGGCGTTGCAGACGTTGACGTAGTACGTGGCGCCGTTCTGCACGAAGGCGTCGATGTTGAGGCTGACGAACCAGGGCCTCAGGCGTCCGTCTCCGATGCCGTTCGCGATGAACCCCTCGACCACGACCCCGTAGCCGAGCACCAGCCCCACGACGGCGGCTGTGCTGCGGGCGATGAGCCCGATCGCAGCCCCGCCGAGCCCGCCGAGCGCCACCACCGCGACGATGCGTAGCAGAGCCAGGGCGAGCGGTTCCGGGTTCGACGGCAGGGCCTCGGGCAGCTTCAGTGAGGCATCGGGCCGGTTGACCGTGGCCACCCCGCTGACGGCCAGGGCCGTAAGCGCGAGGCCGAACACTGCCAGCAGGGCGCCGGCGATGGTGCTCGCCGTGAGCTTCGAGGCGGCCACGCGCAGGCGCCGCGGCTGGAAGGTGAGCCAGTTGCCCATCGAGCCGGAGGAGAACTCAGCTGCGATGAAGCTCGCGGCAAGCAGGAACGAGAGGAAACCCAGCAGGTAGACGGCGCTTTGTGCCACCCCGCGGATGAGCTCGTCGGTCGCGGGGTTCGTGAGGCCGAAATCCTCGGGGCTGGGCGGGCCGAAGACCTGCTCGCAGTTGAAGTCGGCGCTAGGGTCGACCGCCTTCTGCGCAGCCTCGTCGGTGCGGCATCCGGAGATCTGCGCGGCCTTGTCCTCAGCCGTCATCGACTGCTGCTGCTGCTTCATCTCGGCGACCATCGAGTTGTAGCTGTCGATGCGCTGGGCGACGGCCTCGGGGTTGGTCTGCTCGTAGACGCCGTAGGTGGCGAGCCCGACGAACGCGATGACCCCAACGATGGCGACCTTGGTGAGCCGGCGCCACCACAGGCGGCGCAGCTCGACCCCCACGAGGCCGATGAAGCTGATGCCGCCAGGCCGCACCTGGGCGCGCGGCCGCGGGTCAGCCGGAACCATGGTCTGGTTCGTCACGCCGCCCCCTCCTTCGCGCCACCGGCCACCCGGTCTGACTCGCTACCCAGGCCTTCCTCGGCAGTCAGGGCTAGGAACACCGACTCGAGGTCGGCCCGGATCGGGGTCAGCTCGCTCAGGTAGAGCCCGTGCCCGGCCAACGCCCGTGTGATCGCCGCGGGGTCCTCCGTGGTCACAACCAGGCGTTCGCCGTCACGGCTCACGGTGAGCCCGTCGTGCTCGAGAACCTGCTCGGCGCGCTCCGGGGAGGCCACGGTGACCCGCACGCGAGCGGAACCGGAGTCGCCGAGGATGTCGCTGACCCGCCCCTCGGCGAGCAGGGCGCCGTGACCGATGATCGACACCGTGTCGGCCACGTGCTCGACCTCGGCGAGGATGTGCGAGCTGACGAGCACCGTCTTGCCCTGCTCGCCGAGGCTGCGCATCGTGTCGCGGACCTCTCGGATGCCGGCCGGGTCGAGGCCGTTGGTCGGCTCGTCGAAGATGAGCAGGTCGGGGTCCTTCAGCAGGGTGGCCGCGATGGCCAGACGCTGCTTCATGCCCAAGGAGTACGAGGCGAAGCGGTCTCGACCACGATCACCGAGGTGGGTCGCCTCGAGCACCTCGTCGATGCGCGCGTTCGGGGTGCCGATCGCGCTGGCGAGCAGGCTGAGGTTCTGACGCCCGGTGAACGACGGAAAGAACTTCGGCGACTCGACGATCGCGCCCACCCGGTCGATGACCGCCGGCAGGTTGCCGGGCACGGGGCTGCCGAAGACCTCGGCCGTGCCGCTGTCGGCGCGGATCAGCCCGAGCAGCATCCGGATCGTCGTGGTCTTGCCTGACCCGTTGGGCCCGAGGAAGCCGTGCACACCGCCCAACGGCACGCTCATGCTGAGTCCCTGGACGGCGACGCGCCGGCCGCCGCGGGTCCAGTAGGTCTTGCGAAGGTTGACGGTGCGGACCGCGACGTCCATGAGCTCCCCTGTCGAGTCTGGCCGGCCGAGCCGTGACGTTTCGATGCGGGTCGGTGGCCAAACCCTAGAGGGTCATCACGAGCCGACTGCGATGGCGCGCCGGTTCGGTTTCAGGGTGGGCAGGATGTCGCGCAGGTGGCGTTCCACGTGGGGGAGCACCTCGGTGACGGGCACGTCGCGGCCGAGCTCGAAGGAGAGTGAGGTGACGCCGGCGCCGACGATTCCGCACGGGATGATGACCTTGCCCCAGGAGAGGTCGGGGTCGGCGTTGAGGGCGAAGCCGTGCATCGCGACCTGCCGGCTGACCCGGATGCCGATCGCTCCGATCTTGCGCCGTGGCCCGCGCTCGTCGGCCGCGATCCAGGTGCCGCTCTCACCCGGAATGCGACCGGCGTCGACCCCGAAGTCGGCGCAGACGCGAATCATCATCTCCTCGAGGTGGCGGACGTAGCCGACGACGTCGATGGGGGCGGGGAGACGCACGATGGGATAGCCGGTGATCTGTCCGGGACCGTGCCAGGTGATCTTGCCGCCGCGGTCGACGTCGACGACCGGGGTGCCGTCGGTCGGGCGGTCCTGCGGCTGGGTGCGCTTGCCGGCCGTGTAGACGGCGGCGTGCTCGAGCAGGTAGACGGTGTCGGGCTCCTCACCGCTCACCACCTTGGCGTGGGTCTCGCGCTGGAGCTGCCAGGCCGCCTCGTAGTCGACGAAGTCAGGGCTCAGACCCAGGTGCACGAAGCGCATTCCGTCAGGGTACGCCGCCGGCACGGGCGGCCCAGGCGGTCTGTGGTTGGCTGGGCCGTATGCCTCCCAGCCCCGCCTCCTCACCTCGCCCGATCCGTGTCGGGCTCGTCGGCTACGGCTCCGCAGGCCGCGGCATCCACGCGCCGCTCATCGTGCGCGCCGGCCTGGAGCTGGCTGCCGTGTCGACCTCGAACGGCGATCGCGCGGAGCAGGTGCGTTCCGACCACCCCGGCACGAAGGTCGTGACCGACCTCGACGCGCTGCTCGGCCTTCCGGGGATCGACCTCGTGGTGCTGGCCTCCCCGAGCGGGGTGCACGCCGAGCAGGCCGAACGCGTGGTCGACGCCGGCATCCCACTCGTCGTCGACAAGCCGCTCGCGGTCGACGCGAGCCGGGCCATCGAGGTCGTCGACGCGGCGGCGCGAGCGGGCGTACCACTCACGGTGTTCAACAACCGGCGGTTCGACCCCGAGCACGCGGCGCTGTTGCGCGTTCGCGACGAGGGCCTGGTCGGCGACATCTGGCGAGCCGAGTACCGCTGGGACCGTTGGCGCCCCGTTCCGAAGGAGCGGTGGCGAGAACAGGTTTCGGCGAGCGAGGGGGGCGGCCTGATGCTCGACCTGCAGTCCCACCTCGTCGACCAGGCCGTCGTGCTGCACGGGCGCATCGAGCGTGTCTACGCGGAGATCGACGAGCGCACCACGGTCGCCGACGACGACACCTTCCTGGCGTGCCATCACACGTCAGGGGTGGTCAGCCATCTGATGGCCAGCTCGGTGAACGGCGCACCCGGTCCCCGGGCCCGGGTCGCCGGTTCAGCCGGCGCCTACGTGATCGGCAGACAGGTCGACGACGTGAGCGCCTTCACCGAGTTCGAGAACGACGGTGACGCGGTCGGCTGGATCGTGCGCGGAGACGAGCGGGAGCCAGGACCGGTGGTGACCGACGCCGACCAGGCCGACTTCTACCGCAGCGTGGCGCGAGCGTTGGCCGGCCCCGACGCGCAGTCGGCCATGCCGGTCGACCCGTCGGATGCCGTTCACGTGCTGGCCGTGATCGACGCGGCGCGCGTCAGCGCGCGGGGCCAACAGGTGGTCTCGGTGATCACGCCGGGGGAGGCCCCCTAGCCCGTCTGCGCCAGGGGTGTGGCCGCGGGTGTGGTCGGCCCCCGCTGCCTTCACCGCCGATCACGCTGGTAACTCCGGTCATTCCGGTCGAGTCGGTCGCGCCGTTGCCCTGTGGATGGCGCGAACGCGAGCGCCGACGACCTGGGCACCATGGGGGTGTGAGCCAACCGACCCGACCGGCACGAGAGCCCGCTCCGGAGCCTCCCGTGGTGCCCG
The DNA here is from genome assembly GCF_001758225.1 of Humibacillus sp. DSM 29435. Classification (GTDB taxonomy): domain Bacteria; phylum Actinomycetota; class Actinomycetes; order Actinomycetales; family Dermatophilaceae; genus DSM-29435. The sequence goes on from NZ_MAST01000015.1 coordinate 44,209, forward strand.
GGCATCGTCTCGAGGCCGTCATCGGCTCCGGCGGTTCGAGCGTCGTCTGGTCAGGCCGTGACGCGACGGGCCGAGCCGTCGCCATCAAGGTGCCGCACGCCCGCCTCGACCCCGTGGCTCTTGAGCAGGCAAGCACCGAGCGGCACGTGCTGATGGCCGTCGAGCACGACCATCTGGTAGGTCTTCGCGATGTCGTTCCGCTCACCGACGGACGTATCGCGCTCGTCTTCGACCTGGTGAGCGGGGCTTCGCTGTCGAGCATCGTCGGTCGTCGAGGGCACCTTCGTCCGGGGGAGGTGGTCACGGTGCTCACACCGCTCTGTCACGCCGTGACGGCCCTGCACTCTGCGGGCGGGGTTCACGCCGACATCTCCGCCGGCAACGTCATGATCTCCGAGAGGGGGGTGCCGCAGCTGCTCGACCTGGGCGCGGCCCAGGTCATCGCCACGGCCTCCGGAGCGGTCTACGGCACCGCCGGCTTCATCGCTCCCGAGGTGCGGCGGGGCGGTCTACCTGATGCCCGCAGCGACGTCTTCGCGCTGGGCGCGCTGGCCTGGTTCTGCTCCACGGGCAACGGAGCGCCCGACACCGACCAGCGACTCGACCCCGAGATCGTGAGCAGCCACGTGGGCCACGAGCTGGCGACCGTCGTCGCAGCGTGCATCGACCCCGACCCGGCTCGCCGACCCGACGCCGCTGCGCTTGCACGCCTCTTCTACGACGCCACCCGGGCTGACCCGATCGAGGTGGTGGTGGGCGGTGACGACGCAGCTGCCCTGACCCACCGGCTGCGCGTGCAGGCAGCCGACGACCCGCCCACCGCTGTCGCCACGCCGAGCCGGTGGAGGCGCATCCTTCGTCGCTCGCGTGCGTGGTCGCCCGGCGCTGCGGTGGAGGCCGTCGGTGTCGACAGTCGATCGGGCGCTGCGGCGCCCGTCATCGAGCGTGAACCCTCGAGCGGTGCCACCAGTCAGCCCTCTCGCGCAGTGCCGCTGACTCTGGCGCTCGGCGCAGTTGTGGTCTTCGCAGGCGCCGCAGCTGTCTGGGCCGTGTCGGCCGGCAGCACGGCATCGAGCTCGGCTCCGACCGTGACCGCTACGTCCTCGGCCATCCGTCTGGCGGCCCCCACCACCGCACCGTCGGTGGACGTCCGCATCGACCGACAGGCGCCCGCGACGAGCGGCAGGGCGCTCGTCGCGGCCCTGTCCACGACCCGCGCCGAGGCCCTCACCCGGCAGAACCGCGCCGGGCTGGCTCAGGTGCATCGCACCCAGTCGCCCTCGTGGGTGGCCGACGAGAAGCTCATCGACACCTTGTCGGCCCAGCACGTGCGCTGGGAGTCGCTTCGTCCGTCCGTCGAGTCGGCGCGGCTCATCGAGACGGTAGGAACCCACGCCGTCGTGCGGGCCAAGGTCAGGTGGGCTCCCTACGAGGTCGTCACCTCTGACGGTGCGCGGCAGCAGCGATCAGCCGACCCCGGCCGAACCCTCGACTTCTCGTTGGTGTGGCTACCACAGGGTTGGCGGCTCGAGTCACTCAGCGATCCGAAGCTCAGTGCTTCACGAGCCAGGTGACCCCGGCAGCGAGGTCAGGGTGCTCGAAGGTGAACCCACTGGCGGTGAGCGCTACGGGGTGCATGCGTTGGCTGGCCAGCGCCGAGTCGGCGAACTCACCGATGGCCACCCGGATGGCGAAGCGCGGGGCGGGCAGGATCGCCGGGCGTGAGAGGGCCTGCCCGAGGGCGGTCGCCACCTCCTTCTGTCGGGCCTCGCCGGGCGCAGACAGGTTGAAGGGCCCGGCCAGGTCGGGGTGGTCGATCAGGTGAACGATGGCGCGAACCTCGTCGACCAACGTGATCCAGGGGAACCACTGCTTTCCCGACCCCAGCGGCCCTCCCAGCCCGAGCCGGGCCAGACGCAGGATCGGCTCGAAGGCGCCACCACGTCGGCTCATCACCAGGCCGGTGCGGACCAGCGCCACGTCGAGCCCGGCGTCGCGGGCCGGGTCGGCCGCCGCCTCCCACCTCGTCACGACGCCAGCGAGGAAGTCGTCGCCGGCCGGGCTCGACTCGGTGAGCACCTCGTCGCCTCGGTCACCGTAGAAGCCGACGGCCGAGCCGCTCACGAGACGAATGCGACGCCCGGTGCTCGACAGATGCTGGGCGAGCGCTCGCGAGACGGTGTCGGTCGCGTCGACGCGAGACTGCTCGACCGCCTTCTTGTGCTCCTCAGTCCAGCGCTTGTCGCCGATCCCCACGCCTCCGAGGTTGACGAGCGCGTCGACGCCCTCGAGCGCTGTCGGCTCGAGCAGCCCCTGGGCCGGGTCCCACTCTCGCTCGTCAGCCGCTTCGGTCGGACGTCGAACGAGACGCACGAGGCTGTCACCTCGTGCGACGAGGTGACGACAGAGCGCGTCGCCGATCAGTCCAGTGGAACCGGTCACGGCGACGCGCTTGCCCATGGTTGAACCTCATCTGGTGGAACGGTGTCGAGCAGGAAACAGCAGCGCCCTGAGGCTCTCGGTCAGAGACCGAGCGAGGCCTCGAACTGACCCTCTTCGAGGCGAGCCTTCATCGTGCCGAGGAACCGAGCGGCATCCGCCCCGTCGACGATGCGGTGGTCGTACGACAACGCGAGATACATCATCGAACGCACCGCGATCGTCTCGCCGCCGTCGGCGTCAGCGACCACCACCGGCCGCTTGACGATCGCCCCCGTTCCGAGGATGGCCACCTGCGGCTGGTTGATGATCGGGGTGTCGAAGAGCGCACCGACGCTGCCGGTGTTGGTGATGGTGAAGGTGCCACCGGCCAGGTCGTCGGGCGTGATCTTGTTGCTGCGGGTACGGGCCGCCACGTCAGAGATCGCGCGGGCCAGTCCGGCGATGTTGAGGTCACCGGCGTTCTTGACCACCGGAACGATGAGCCCCTTCGGGGTGTCGACCGCGATCGAGAGGTTCTCGCTGCCGTGGTAGACGATCTCCTCTCCGTCGAGACTCGCGTTCAGGCTCGGGTGGGCCTTGAGGGCCTCCGTCGTGGCCAGGGCCAGGAACGGCAAGAAGCTGAGCTTGGTGCCCTCCCGCGCCTCGAAGTCGGCCTTGGCGCGGGCCCTCAGGCGAGCCACCCTGGTCAGGTCGACCTCGACGACCGTGGTCAGCTGGGCCGAGACCTGGAGCGACTCGACCATCCGGGTCGCGATCACCTTGCGCAGTCGCGACATCTTCTCGCGGGTGCCGCGCTTGGCCGAGACCTGGGGTGCCGCGGCCGCGGGTCGTGCCGGAGCGGCGCTCTCCTGCTTGGCCTGCGCAGTCGCCGGTGCTGCGGGCTCCGGGGCGGGCTCGGGCGTCTTGGCCGCCTCAGCGGCATCGAGCACGTCCTGCTTGCGGATGCGGCCACCGACACCGGTGCCCTTGAGGGCGCCGAGGTCGACACCGTGCTGAGTCGCGAGCTTGCGCACGAGCGGCGTGACGTAGGCCGCTGAGTCGTTGGATGACGACTCAGACGATGACCCAGACGAGGATGCCGGCTCGGGCGCGGTCGGCGCCACGCCCGTCTTCTCCGCCTGCGACTCCGGCTGGCCGGTTGCGGCATCGGTCGCCTTCTCCGGCGCTGCCTGGGCGGGTGCTTCCTCGGCTGCCTTCTCCGGGGCCTTCGCGGCGGGTGCGGCCTGCGGCTCAGGCGCCTTCTCCGGCTCAGGCTCGGCGGCCGGGGCCGCCTCGGCGGCACTGCCGCCGATGATGGCCAGGGCGCCGCCCACCTCGACGGTCTCGTCTTCGGCCGCGATGATCTTCGTCAGCTTGCCGGCCACCGGGGAGGGGATCTCGGTGTCGACCTTGTCGGTCGAGACCTCCAGGAGGGGCTCGTCAAGCTCGACGTCGTCACCTTCGGCCTTGAGCCAGCGCGTCACGGTTCCCTCTGTGACCGACTCCCCGAGGGCGGGCATCGTCACCGTCTCGCCCTCGGAGCCACCAGACTCACTGGAGTCGCCCTTGGGGGCAGCGGCCGGTGCCTGCTCGGTCTTGCTCTCGGTCTCTGGTTCGCTCGTTCCGACCTCGGGCTCGGCCTCGGTGCTGGGCGCCTCGGCCGGTGTGTCGGCGGCACTCTCGTCAGCACCGTCGGACGATGAACCACTGCCTTCTGGGGCCGCGCCGTCACCGATGACGGCGAGGTCGGCTCCGACCGGCACCGTGTCGTCCTCCTGGGCCAGAATCTCCTGAAGGGTGCCGGCGACCGGCGAGGGAATCTCGGTGTCGACCTTGTCGGTCGAGACTTCGAGCAGCGGCTCGTCGACCTCGACCTGATCACCGACGTTCTTCAGCCAGCGGGTTACGGTCCCTTCGGTGACTGACTCACCCAGGGCCGGCATGGTCACGCGTTCTGACATGTCGTGTTCTCTCCTCTTCCGAGTTTCTGGCTCAAGCGTGTGCGTGCAGGGGCTTCCCGGCCAAGGCCAGGTGGGCCTCTCCGAGCGCCTCGTTCTGGGTGGGGTGGGCATGGACCAGGCCAGCGACGTCTTCGGGATGAGCCTCCCAGTTCACGATGAGCTGCGCCTCCCCGATCTGCTCACCCATTCGGGCCCCGATCAGGTGGACGCCGACGACCGGGCCGCCCGTGGCGCGAACGAGCTTGACGAAGCCCTGGGTGCCGAGGATCTGTGACTTGCCGTTGCCTCCGAGGTTGTACTCGTAGGTCTCGACGTCGCCGTACCTGTCGCGAGCCTGACTTTCGGTCAGGCCGACGCTGGCGACCTCGGGGTCGCAGTAGGTGACGCGGGGGATCCCCGACTCGTCGATGACGGCTGGTTCGAGACCCGCGATCTGCTCGGCGACGAAGATGCCCTGGGCGAAGCCGCGGTGGGCGAGCTGAAGGCCCGGAACGATGTCGCCGACGGCGTAGACACCGGCGACGTTCGTGCGCAGCCGTTCGTCGGTGGGCACGAAGCCGCGATCGATGTTGACACCCGCCTGCTCGAAGCCCAGGCCCTCGGTGACCGGCCCGCGCCCGACGGCGACGAGCAACAGATCGGCCTCGATGGTCTCGCCGGTTTCGAGCGACACGGTCACGACGCCTGCGTGCTGGGTGGCGCCGGCGAAGCGCGCTCCGGTCTTGACCGTGATCTTCCGTTTGTGGAAAGCCCGCTCGAGCTGCTTGCTCAGCGCCTCGTCCTCGGCGGCCACCAGCCGCGGCAGCGCTTCGACCACCGTGACGGCGGAGCCGAAGCTCTTGAACACGGAAGCGAACTCGACCCCGATGACGCCGCCACCGAGCACGACCACCCGCTGCGGAACCTCCTCGAGTCGCAGGGCCTGCTCACTCGTCATGACCCGGCCCCCGATCTCGAGGCCGGGAAGGGTACGCGGGTAGCTGCCCGTGGCGAGCACGACGTTGCGACCGGTGATGCGACGCTCGCCCACGACGACGGTGGTAGGGCCGTCGAGCCGGCCGGCGCCCTCGACGAAGTCGATCTTCGCGGCCTTGACCAAGCCCTGGAGGCCCTTGTAGAGCCGGGCGACGACGGAGTCCTTGTAGCGGTTGACGCCCGGCATGTCGACGCCCTCGAGCCGGGTGTGCACGCCGAAGCTCGCGCCCTCGCGGGCCACGTCAGCCACCTCGGCGGCGTGGAGCAGCGCCTTGGTCGGGATGCACCCCACGTGCAGGCAGGTCCCGCCCAGCTTGCCCTTCTCGACGAGAGCCACCGACAACCCGAGCTCGGCCGACCGCAGTGCACAGGCATAGCCACCCGAGCCCCCACCGAGGATGACGACGTCATAGTCGTCAGCGGCACCAGCCGGCATGTGATGGAGCTCCTTCGGGCGTTGGCGAGGTAACGGGCGACAGCAAGAGCATCTTGTCATTGATCGTGGTCGACGTCACAAGCAGACCGGTCCGTTTGCTGCGCGCCTCTTTCACCTGTTGTCCCGGTGCCATGGTCTGGGCACGTAAAGTGCCGCCATGGGTTTGTTCTCTCGTGGCAAGGGTCGCGGCTCGACAGCGGGCCTCGGAAAGGCGGCGTTGCGCTCTGACGGCCCTCAGATGGAGATCGACCGGAAGGCCGTGGTCGAGCACTTCACGACGTTCGTCGAGACCCACCGCGGGGTCGAGGCCTACGTCGAGCCCGCCACCAGCGTGACCACCACGACTATCGTGCTCATCGCCTGGGACGGCGAGTGGACCCGTCGTGCCGTCGGTACGCCGAAGGACGCGTTCTCGCTCAGCCAGAAGCTGGGAGTGCCGGCCTACGACGTCAACCAGACGGGTTACCCGAACCGGATGCGCGAGTGGAACTCCCGCAAGCGCAAGGGTGACGCGTGAGTCGAGGCCGCTCGAAACGTGGCACAGCGGCATCCCGGCACAGGCCTGAACACCGATAAGTCCGTGGCACGTACGCCTCCGGGCTGCGATGGTGAGAGGGTCGAGACCCACACCGAACGTTTCAGCAGCAGGAGGTAGGCAGATGCCCAAGCAGGATGACGGGGCGAACGCGCCGAGCGAAGAGATGAAGGCGAAGTTCCGCGCAGCCCTCGACAAGAAGCACTCGCACGGGGGCAAGGACGTCTCTTCCGACGACACCGAACGCTCCAAGGTGCACGGCTCGCACGGGCCCGCGAAGGCGCAGCAGATGTTCCGGCGCAAGTCCGGCGGCTGAGCGACTCCTGATCCGCCGAGAGGGCAGCTCGTGCTGTGAAGCGTCGCCGTCGGGCCACGCTCACCGACACGGACTGCCCTCTCGGCGTCATGAGTCATGGGGTCACGGGGTCATGGCGTCACACGTAGGACTCGGCCAGCCCCACGAGGGTGCGCACCCCGAAACCGGTGCCGCCCTTGGGTGAGTAGCCGGTGGCGCCCTTGTCGTTGAACGCCGGTCCGGCGATGTCGATGTGGCTCCAGGGGATGCCCTTGCCGACGAACTCGCTCAGGAAGATGCCGGCGGTGAGCATGCCGCCCTCGGAGCCGCCCTTGTGGGCCAGGTCGGCGTTGATCGAGTCGAGGGCAGAGCGCAGTTCCTTGGGCAACGGCATCGGCCACATCGCCTCACCGACGGTGGCCGAGGCGTCGACCACTCGGCTGCGCAGCGCGTCGTCGTTGGCCATCACGGCAGCCGTGTTGGCCAGGGCGATCACCTGGGCTCCGGTGAGGGTGGCGATGTCGATGATGGCATCGGGAGCCGACTCGCTCGCCAGGGCGATGCAGTCGCCGAGCACCATGCGGCCCTCGGCATCGGTGTTGAGCACCTCGACCGTGGTGCCGCCGCGCATCGTCACGACATCACTCGGGCGCTGAGCCGTCGAGCTCGGCATGTTCTCGGCCAGGCCCAGGTAGCCGGTCACGGCCACGGGAAGACCGAGCTCGGCCACGGCGAGTACCGCAGCAGCCACAGCGGCGGCACCGGCCATGTCGCACTTCATCGTGAGCATCCCGCCGGCCGGCTTGATGCAGAGGCCGCCCGAGTCGAAGGTGATTCCCTTGCCCACGAACGCGATCGTGGCCTTCGGTCGCGAAGGGGCGTAGGAGAGAACGGCGATGCGGGGCTCGTTCGCCGAACCCTGGCCGACGCCCACGGTGCCACCGAAGCCGCCCGCGCGCAGCGCCTTCATGTCGTAGCTCTTGAGCTTGACCTTGGTGCCCTTGGTCTTCTCGGCCAGCGAGTCGACGAACGTCTCGGGGTAGAGCAGGTTCGGAGCGAGGTTCACCAGGTCACGGCAGTAGGCCACGGCGGAACCGAGCGCCGCTGCGCGCTTGACCGCCTTGCGGGATGCCGCATCCCCCGGGCCGACGAGGACGACGGCGTCGACGGCATCCTGGTTGGTGGTGCCCGCCTTCGACACCGCGTAGGCGCCGAGGGCCACCCCCTCCGCGGTCGCCGCGACGATCTCGGCCGTGGTTCCCGGCACGACCACAGTGGCCTTCTTCTTCTTGCTCAACGACCGGATCGCCGTGCCGACGCCCTGACGGATGTTCTCGAGGTCGTCGCTGCCCGAGCCCAGGTCGCCGATCCCGGCCAGCACCACGACCTTGCTCGCCACCGAGGGGACTGCGGCCACGACGGTCACCTCGCCGACCTTCCCGCCGAGCTCGAGATCAGCGATGACCGACGTGAGGTGAGTGACGATCTTGCGCGAGAGGTCGTGCCCCGGCGCAAGGGCGGCACCGTTCGTGCCGGCGGAGTCAGACACCAGCGCGATGACGAGCGCGTCACCCGGGGCGTCGGCCGCCGAGCGGGTCGAGAGAGTCAGGTTGACCACGAAGAGGCTCCTTGGTTGCGGTGCGATCGGGAGCGCTCCATGTGGGCGCCCCACTCTTGGCCGGGGGTGGCGGCGCTCGATGGTATCGACCAGACAGGCATGGCGCTCTGGTGAATGGCCGGCGCGGTAGGTTGGCGGCCATGACGACACCGACGTCGGGGAAGACCTCTCCGCTTCACGACCGCCACACCGCCCTGGGCGCCAAGATGGCCGACTTCGGTGGGTGGGACATGCCGATCGAGTATCCGGGTGGGGGTGTCGTCGCCGAGCACACGGCCGTTCGGGAGCGGGTGGGCATCTTCGACGTCAGCCACCTCGGCAAGGCCTCCGTCACCGGACCGGGCGCCGCCGACTTCGTCAACGCGTGCCTGACCAACGACGTGCGCCGCATCCAGCCCGGGTCGGCCCAGTACACCCTGTGCTGCGACGAGTCGGGAGGCGTGGTCGACGACCTCATCGTCTACCTCAAGAGCGACGAAGAGCTCTTCCTGATCCCGAACGCGGCCAACACGGCCGAGGTGGTGCGACGGCTGCAGGCGGCCGCGCCCGACGGCATCGAGGTGACCAACCAGCACGAGGACTACGGCGTCATCGCGGTGCAGGGGAGCCGCAGCGACGAGGTGCTCGAGACCCTCGGTCTGCCCACGGGTCACGACTACATGTCGTTCGTCGAGGCCGACTGGCAGGGCCGCCCGGTGATCGTCTGCCGAACCGGCTATACCGGCGAGCGCGGCTACGAGATCGTGCCCCGGTGGCACGACACCCCTGCTGTCTGGGACGCCCTCGTCGAGGCCATGGCCCCGTTCGACGGCAAACCGTGCGGGCTCGGCGCTCGCGACACGCTGCGCACCGAGATGGGCTACCCACTGCACGGCCAGGACCTCTCCCTCGACATCTCACCCGTTGAGGCTCGGGCGGGATGGGCCGTCGGCTGGAAGAAAGAGAGCTTCTGGGGCAAGGAGGCGCTCGTGGCGCAGAAGGCGGCCCCGACGCGGCTGATCCGGGGTCTGCGGGTCGACGGCCGCGGCATCCCACGGCCGCACTGCGCGGTCAGCGCCGACGGAGCCAACGTGGGTGAGGTGACGTCGGGCACGTTCTCGCCGACCCTCAAGCAGGGAATCGCCCTGGCCCTGCTGGCTCCCTCGGTTGCCGACGGTGCCACGGTCGAGATCGACGTGCGTGGACGCGCGGTCGCCGCAACGGTGGTCAAGCCGCCCTTCGTGCAGGTGCAGGTGCGCCAGCCGTAGGGGTCTCGAAAGCCGCCCCGCACCTGCCCTCCACCTGCCCGCCTCCCGACCCTTTCTGCGCGTCGCGCCGCGCGTCGCGCAGTTGGTGTCGAGGTTTCGACCCTTGATGCGCGTCGCGCCGCGCGTCGCGCAGTTGGTGCGGCCGGAGGCGGTGGGCGGGTCGCGGTCACGCATTCGGCGCTGCCGAACCAGGTGGTCGAACAGCGACCGTTGCCGCCAACCGGCTCAGGTGGAGACGAGGGCGAGGGCCAACGTGCCCACGACGAGGCTTGCCGCCAGGGCGATCTCCATCGACGCGCCGATCACGTCGCCCGTGATGCCGCCGAAACGGAGCACGCTGCGCCGGAGCACTGCCTCCGTCGCAGCGCAGGAGACGAGCACGACAGCGACGGATGCCGCTGCCGCAGGCAGGACCAGCCCCTGGGTCGAGCCCATCAGACCGGCGCCGAGTGCTGCGACCCCGACGACGCCTACGCCTACGCCCAGCAGCCGACCGGTCTGCACCGACCCTGCCACGGTGTGGCCCAGGCCCTCCGGACGGGCCGCGGGGATGCCGGTGCGCGCGCAGACCGCCGGCGCCAGCCGGCTTGCGACGAGAGCGGCCCCGGCGAGGGCCACCCCGACGGTCGACGGCATCAGCGCCGCGAGGGCCGCCGCCTGCACCAACAGGGTCAGCACCAGCGCGGCCGCACCCGCTGGGCCGGTGTCGCCTCGCCGCATCACCTCGAGGGCGCGGCCGCGGTCGTAGCTGGCCGTGAGCCCGTCTGCGGTGTCGGCCAGCCCGTCGAGGTGCATGGCTCGCGAGAGCAACGCCGTGCCGACCAGTGCCAGAGCGGCGCCGACTGCTGCGGGCAGCAGGCCGTGCACCACAAGGGCCGCCAAAGCCGCCCACACCACGAGCGCCGGAAGGGCAGTGACGGGCGCCAGCAGCATCGCGATCCCTGCGGTACGCGCATCGACGACCCGCGGAGGGGCCACGCGGATCACCGTCAAGGTGCCGAAGGCGAGTCGCCAACCGTCACGCATCGGGCGCGCCGCGGCGAGACCCGAGCGGAACCAACGCCGCACCGCTGAGGTCGAGCACGCGTCCGGCGACGACGAGATGCACGTGGTGCGCGATCGCTGAGACGGCGGCGTTGAGCAGGCCGAGCTGGTCCTGGAAGAAGCGGCCCGAGGCCGTGGTGGGCACCAGCGACCAGCCCACCTCGTTGCTCACCACCACGACCGGAACCTGGGCAGCGACCAGCGCGGAGGTCAGCGTGCGCACCCGGGTCGACAGCATGCGGTCGGCCGCCGGGAGGTCGTCCCAACCGATCTCGTCGACGACGGCGGTGAGCCAGGTGCCGAGGCAGTCGACCAGCACCGGGGTCGTGGCCTCCCTGACCGCCGCTTCCACCTCGTGCGTCTCGAGCGTCAGCCACCCTGGGGGGCGTCGCTCCTGGTGGAGCCGCACCCGGTGCGCCCACTCGGTGTCAACGGCATCCGTCTCGAAGGCGTCGTCAGCGGAAGGCCCCGTCGCGACGTACGTCACCTCGAGATGGCCCCGGAGCAGGCTCTCGGCGTGGCGGCTCTTGCCGCTGCGCACGGGGCCAGTGACGAGCGTGACACTCATCGCCCCACCACCTCGGGCGGCTTCGGTGCCCTGACCCGGGGGTCGTCCGGAAGGGCGGTGCGAAGGGGCGGTTGCTCGAAGGCCACCGGGGCGTCGAACGCGGCCCGACGCGCCGCCCGGCGGAAGACGCGAAGCAGGGCCGGGCCGGCCACGAGCACCAAGACCGCGTTCAGCACCCCACGCGGGAGGTCCCACCCGAGCGAGGTCGCCAGGTAGAACACGCCGTAGTGGTTGAGGTTCTCGGACACGGGGGCGCCGGGAACGAAGCCCATGCCGGTGGGGGCGTTGGCGCCGAGGAAGGGCCAGAACCAGAGGTTCATCAGCAGGCCGTAGCCGAGGCCGGTGAGCAGCGCGTAACCGGCCACGACCCAACGCTCGGCGCGGGCACCCGCGGCAACCGGCAGCAGGCCGGCCCCGAGGCCCACGGCTCCCGCGCAGATCATCTGGAAGGGCAGCCACGGACCCACCCCACCGGTGAGCAGGGCGCCGGTGGTGACGGCCAGCGAGCCCGAGACGAAGCCGACGCCCGGCCCGAGCACGCGACCGGCGACGATGACCACGAAGAACATCGGCTCGAGGCCCGCGGTGCCGGCGCTGAGCAGCCGCATCCCACCCCCGGCCGCGGCGGCCACGCCCAGCACGGCGATCGTCTTGGCGTCGAGCCGCCCGGACGTCAGCTCGGCCAGGCACACCAGGGCCAGCAGTGCGAGCAGCACCGCGAAGAACCAGGGGGCGTCGTTGCCGTGTGAGGTGGCGAACTCGGCCGAGACCACGAACGGCCAGACGAAGGCGAGCAGCCCGACCGTGCAGACGAGCGACACCGCCACCGCGGCCGGCCAGCGCAGCGGGATCGCCCGGCGGGTCGTGCCCGCTGTCATGCCGACCGCTCCAGGGCGGCGGCGACCTCGGCGACGGTCAGCCAGGTCTGCGGCAGCAGCACCTTGGTCACCTGGGGGGCGAAGGCGGGGGAGGAGGAGAGCACCTCACGGGCCGGCCCGTCGCTGACGATCTCGCCGTCGGCGAGGATGACGACCCGGTCGGCCACCTCAGCGCACAGCTCGACGTCGTGCGTGGCGATGACAACCGTCGTGCCCCGGGCGGCCAGCTCGGTGAGGGTGGCGCCGAGCCGCTGCTTGGCGCCGTAGTCGAGCCCCCTGGTCGGCTCGTCGAGCAGCAGCACCTCGGGGGCGCCGGCGAGGATCACCGACACGGCCAGCTCGAGACGCTGTCCCTCCGAGAGGTCACGGGGGTGCAGACCGCCGTCGATCGGCCCGGAGATGCGGGCCAGCATGCGCGCGGTCGTGCCTGGTTCGACCCCGAAGTCACGGTCTGCGTCGGCGCACTCGGCCTCGACCGAGTCGGCGTAGAGCAGCAGCTCGGGTTGCTGCGGCACGAGACCCACGACCGCGACCCGTTCACGGGCCCGGACGTCGTGGGGGTCGAGACCCCGGCGGCCGAGGCGCATGCTGCCGCTGGTGAGTGGATGCTGACCGGCGAGGGCCCCGAGCAGGGTCGACTTGCCGGCGCCGTTGCGTCCCATCAACGCGGTGACCGAACCCCGCGCCACCGTGAGGTCGAGGCCCTCGATCACGACGCGCGAACCGCGCCTGATGCGGGCGCCGCGGACCGTGACGGCATCCGCCGGGCCGATGCCGCGCAGGGGGGTGGTGGGGGCCCCACCCAGGTCGCCGAGGGTGGCTCGCAACGTGGCGGCGTGGCGGCGGGCGTCCCTGATCGAGAGGGGCGTGGGGGTCCATCCGGCGAGTCGTGAGAGCCCGACCACCGGGGGGAAGATCGTCGAGGTGGCCATGGCGGTGGCCGGGTCGAGCAGGCCCGAGGTTCGACCCTGCGACACGAGCACCACCCGGTCGGCGTGGTGCACGACCCGCTCGAGCCGGTGTTCGGCGAGCACCACCGTCACCCCCAGGTCGTGCACGATGCGCTGCAGCGAGGCCAGCACCTCCTCGGCCGCGACCGGGTCGAGGGCTGAGGTGGGCTCGTCGAGAACCAGCACCTTGGGGCCGGCCGCGAAGAGCGACGCGATCGCCACCCGCTGCTGCTGCCCACCCGACAGGGCCGACAGCGGACGCGACCGGAGGGGGGTCAGGCCGAACAGGTCGAGCGTCTCCTCGATACGGCGCCGGATCGTCGTCGGGTGCAGGCCCATCGTCTCCATCCCGTAAGCCACCTCGTCCTCGACGACGTCGGTGACGAACGTGGAGGTCGGGTTCTGGTCGACGAGACCCACCATGGTCGCGAGGTCGCGGGGTCGGTGCTCGGCCGTGTCGAGGCCGTCGACGACGACGCTGCCCGAGAGCGTGCCGCCGGTGAAGTGCGGCACCAGCCCGTTGATGGTGCGCAGGAGCGTGGACTTCCCACTGCCCGTGGGACCGACGACGAGCACAAGCTCACCCTCGGGGATCTCGAGGGTGACGTCACTCAGGGCCGGGGCGGGGGCGCCGGCGTACGTGACGCTCACCCGGTCGAAGACGATCATGCGTCGACCTGCCGCGGCCTCGGGGTGAAGAACGCGGGGGTCGCGGCGATCAGCATGGCGACCACGGCCACCAGCGGCACAGCCGGCAGCTCAGCGCGCTGCGTGGGCACGATGCCCTCCCATCCCCGTACCGAGCCGACGACCAGCACCGCCGCACTGAGGATGCCGGTAAGCACGGTGAGGGTCTCGGTCCACGCCCACTGTTCCCGGCGGTGACCCGAGCGGGAGTCGCGCGAGGCCCCGACGGCCAGACTGGCCGCCGCGAGCGCCGCGCCGACCACGAGCAAAGGCAGACCGAGCGCCCCGCCGGCGGAGGAGTCGAGCAGGCCGTAGAGACCCCCAAGCACTCCGAGCAGTCCGACGAGCGCCAGGGCCGAGGCGATCCGGCGGTCGCGCACCGTTGATCGCACGGCTCGCCCGTAGCCGCGCGACTCCATGGATGCCGCGAGGCCGAGCGAGCGCTCGAAGGCCGTCTCGAGCACCGGCACCGCGAGGCGGGAGATCTCGCGGATCCCGCGTCCCTCGTGCCCGCGCAGGGTGCGTGCCGACCGCACGGTGCGGGCGTCGGACAGCAGCTGCGGGGCAAAGGTGAGGCCCACCACGACGGCCGTGCCGACGTCGTAGAGGGTCGCCGGCAGATAGCGCAGCAACCGCCGGGGGCTCGCCAGGGCGTTGGCCGCCCCGAGACAGGTCAGGATCGCGGCGAGGCGAAGGCTGTCGTAGAGGGCGAAGAGCAGCGACTCGAGACTGACCGGGCCGCCGAGGCGCACCCCGCTCGCCCAGTCCGGCAGCGGCACCCTCGGCAGGCTGAACACCACGGTGGGGCCGTTGATGCCGTTGCCGAGCACGGCGGTCAGCACGACGCGGAAGGCGACGATGAACCCGCCGATGAGCAGGAACGGCACGAGCGGGTTCGGCGTGGCCGGGTCTCGACGCTCGGTGACGACGACGACGCACACCCCGATGACGAGGAGCAGCAGCACCGGGTTGGCCGTGCGTGAGGCCGCCGTGGCCAGACCCAGCCCCCACAGCCACCAGGCTGCCGGGTGTTGGAGCCTCTCACGCAGGTGCATGTGCCTCGGCCGTCACGTCTCGTGCATCGAGCCGGGTCAGGCGCTCGTCTTGCGCGCCGCGCGCGAGCGCACCACGAGGAAGACGACCAGGGCGATCAGGGCCAGGGCCGCGACGACGTAGGCGATCAACGTGCCGGTGTTCGACCCGCTCGTCGTGCTGGTCGCGACGGCCGACGCGCTCGGCTCGGGAGTTTTCGACCCGGTGCTGCTCGAACCGGTGCTGCTCGAACCGGTGCTGCTCGAACCGGTGGCGCTCGAAGGGCTGGTGCTCGGCACCGGCGTGGTCGCGCCCGGAGTGTTCGAGGCCGCTGCGGCCGGGAGCGCGAGTGTGACGGCGGTGTCTGGGGCCTTTGCCTCGGCGCTGACCTGCTTGACCTCTTCGCCGCAGCCGGCGGCAGGGTAGCCGCCGATCGCGCACAGCAGGCCCTTGTCCATCCGCAGGTCGCCGGCGGCGCGCAGCACGTCGGCGCTCGTCGCGTCGGTCGGGACCACGGCGCACACCGCCTTGGGGTCAGGTGGCGTGGCACCGTCGGCCGAGTCGGCGACCCGGCCGAAGTCGACCACGAGAGCGACGCGCTTGTTGCCGCCCTGGGCCGGGGTGGCTGCGCACACCTGCTCGAAGGTCACTGTGGCCCGGGGTAGGCGAGACGAGCTCTCGTCGCCGACGGCAAAGCGCCACCCCTCGACCGAGCCGTCCTTCGGGGTCGTCTGCTCAGGCCCCTTCTGGGCGAAGGCCCACTTCGCGTCGGTCTGCTGGTAGAAACCCCAGTAACGGTAGGCGGCGGCCTGGGCCGGGGCCACGGTGAGGGCGGCGAAGGCGGCAGCCAGCAGTAGGGCCAGGGCGATGCGCCAGGGCCCGCGATGAACGTTCGGCCGAACAGGTTTCACGGTTCCTCCTCGCGGGCGGGGCACCGTGGGTGGACGGCCGGGGCCGGAAACCTCCTGGTGTCTCCGGTCCGTATTCCACGACAGACTGACAATGGAGCCGACGGGCGCGGGTTTTCCGGCTGACCGCCCGGTTCTATTAGGCGGTGTCACGGTTGCGGGTCAGCGCCGGAGGTTCGCCGGCTTGCCCCATCGTCCATCGGGTACTCGCGAACCGTTGCACGCGTGTGGGGTGGCCGTCAAACCTCGGCGGCAAACGCTGCCGAGCCGGGCGAACTAGGGTGAGTCCCATGAGTGCGGACTGGACCTGGCTCTTTCTCGACGCCCACGGCAACCCAATGACGGATGCCGCTCTCGTGCAGAGCGGCTTCCCGACCCAGAGCGACGCCGAAAACTACCTCGGCGAGTCGTGGCGCGACCTGCTCACGGCCGGCGTGGAGGCGGTGACACTGCGCGAGAACGAGGTCGCCGTCTACGGGCCCATGAGCCTGCGGACTGCAGAGTGAGCACTGACGGCGTTCACACCGTTCCGACAGCGGCATCCGTGCCCCGACCCTCGGATGAGGCTCTGTCGGCCGGGGTGGTGCGCGATCTCGACTCTCGCCTCGTCGCCGCGCAGCGCGACTGGCGCTCACCGGGAGTCAGCGCCGGTGTCGTGCGCGACGGCCATCTCGTCTGGTCGGGCCACGTGGGCGCGGCTCGTCTCGATGACCCGCCGGCGCCCGCCGACGACGACACCCAGTTCATGATCGGCTCGGTCACCAAGACGTTCACGGCCCTGGTCGTCATGTCGTTGCGCGACGAAGGACGGCTCACGCTCGACGACACGCTGGGTGACCACCTGCGTGGCACGCGGCACGCGAAGGTCGTGCTGCGCCAGCTGCTCGCGCACGCCTCGGGCCTGCAGCGCGAACCGGTCGGGCACATCTGGGAGAGCCTCGTCGCTCCCGACCGCGACGCCTTCCTGGCCGGGGTCGAGCAGGCCGAGCAGGTGCTGCCCTCCCACCACGCGTTCCACTACTCCAACCTCGCCTACGGGCTGCTCGGCCAGGTGGTCGAGCACATCACCGGCCGAGACTGGAACGACCTGGTGCACGAACGAGTGCTGGGCCCGCTCGGCATGACCCGTACCGGCCTGACTCCCAGCGAAGACCGAGCCGTCGGCTACCAGGTCGACCCCTTCGCCGGTACGGCCACCGAGGAACCGCTCTTCACCCTCAACGCCACGGCGCCGCTCGGTGGGCTCTGGTCGACCGTGGCCGACATGGCGCGCTACGCCGCCTACGTGGCCCGGCCCGACGACCGCGTCGTTCGCCCCGAGACGGTCGAGGAGATGTGCCGGCCGATCATCATGACCGACGTGGAGGCCTGGACAGGCGGCTACGGTCTCGGCTTCGGCATGGGCCGGCGGGGAGACCGGGTCTACGTCGGGCACGGGGGAGCGATGCCGGGCTTCCTCACGGGGCTGCGCGTGCGCCGCTCCGACGGGGTGGGGGCGATCGTCTTCGCCAACTGCTCGTCGGGGGCGCTCTCGGTCGGGCTCGCGACCGACCTCGTCGAGGCGGTCGTCGACGCCGAGCCGACGATGCCCACGCCATGGAGGCCCGAGGTGCCTTCGGCCGACCTCGCCCCGCTGCTCGGGCAATGGTGGTCTGAGGGGTCGCCCATCGCCTTCTTCGTGCGCGGCGGGAGGCTCTGGTCGCGCCTGGCCGAGAACGACCCGGCATCCGAGACCTGCTACGCCGCCGAAGGGCCGGACCGGTTCCGTGCCGTCGAGGGTCGCGAGCGCGGCGAGCTGCTCGAGGTGGTGCGGGGGCCGGGTGGCGAGCTCGAAAAGCTCTATTTTGCAACGTATGCCGTCACCCGCGACCCGCTGGCCTTCGCCGACCTTCAGAGCTGACTGAGTTCCGGCGATCGGTCCCCTTCCGGTCGGTCGCGTGCGGTGGTAGACACCTGATAGGGCCCCACTTGGTGCCCGACGCCGTCGTTCGTGGCACCTCGGGGGAGCCTTCGCCAGCGCGACCCGATCAGAGAGGTGGCGTCGATGAGTGACGCAGCCCGTTCGTCAGCCCAGTCGTCAGCATCAGCCGAGATGGCGGCCTTCGATGTCATCGTGGTCGGGGGTGGGTCGGCGGGCGCCGTCATCGCCGCTCGCCTCACCGAGGACCCCATGATGCGTGTCGCGCTCGTGGAAGCAGGAGGCACGCCCCCCGACCGCGCGCTGATGCCGGCCGCGGTCGCGTCGCTGCAGCTCGACCCCGACGTCGACTGGATGTACACCGGTGACCCGGGCGGCGCCGGCAAGGGTCTCACCGACGGCCGGATGATGGTGCCCAGAGGCAAGATGCTCGGCGGCTCGTCGGGCCTGAACTACATGGCCTACGTGCGCGGTCACCCCGGCGACTTCGACGGCTGGGAGGCCGGGGGCGCCAAGGGCTGGTCGTACGACGACGTGCTGCCGTACTTCGTCAAGAGCGAGGACCTCGCGCCGCCCGACCCGCCCGAAGGGGTCGTCATCGACGAGGAGGCGCACGGCGAAGGTGGGCCACTGGGGGTCTCGGTGCGCGCACCCCGCACCGTCGCGGCCGAGCAGTTCGTCGCGGCGGCGCAGGCCTCCGGCATCCCGATGGGTGACTACAACGGGCGTGACCGCGGCGGGCCAACCGGCTGTGCATCGCTCTTCCAGACGACCACCCGTGAGGGCAAGCGCAGCTCGACCTACCACGCGTTCCTCGAGCCGGTGATGGAGCGGGCGAACCTCACCGTCATCACCCACGCCCAGGTCGAGCGCGTGCTCCTGGAGACGAGCGGTGCGGGGCTGCGCGCCACCGGCGTGCGCTACCGCGACGCAGAGGGCAACGCGGTCACGCTGCGGGCCGAGCGGGAGGTCGTGCTCAGTGCCGGAGCCATCGGCTCCCCGCAGGTGCTGCTGCTCTCGGGCATCGGCCCCCGTGACGAGCTGGCCGCAGTCGGCGTCGAGTGCCTGCTCGACAACCCCCACGTGGGCAAGCACCTCAAGGACCACCTCCACGTGCCGCTCGCCTTCCCCGCCCCGGGGGTGGCGCTGACGATGACCGAGATCGCCATCTCGCTCGGCCCGGACGCCCTCCGGGCCCCGGCCGGGCCGCTGCCCGCCGACCCGGCCGACGACGCGAACCTCCCGCCCGAGCTCGAGGCGCTGCGCGCCGAGGCGGAGCGCCGGGTGACCGAGTGGGCCACCACCGGGCAGGGCCTGGCCTCCTCGTCGCTGTACGACGCGGTGGCCTTCTTCTCCACGGGCCTCGGTGACCTGCACACTCACGACGCGCAGATCGGGCTGCTCGCCTGTGGCTACACGCCTGACATCTGGCGGCACCTGTTCCGCGTCGACCCCGCCGACTACTTCGCCGATCCGGATGCCGCCCTGTCTCCCGACGCCGAGACCATCGTGGTGCTGCCCAACCCGGTGCAACCGCACTCGGAGGGCGAGGTGTGCCTGGTGAGCGCCGACGTCGCCGACGCCCCCCGCATCGACCTCAACTATTTGACCGACCCGCACGACGCCACCGTGATGGTCGCGGTCATGCGTCGCGCCCTCGACATCGTCGGCCACTGGCCGGGGCAAGGTGTCGGGTCGCTGCTGGTGCCGCCGGCCCTGGCCGAGGCGCATGGACACACGACGGGCGCTGAGCCTTCAGATGCGCTGCTGGAGGACCTGGCCCGGCACTACGCCCTCACCGTCTACCACGAGACGTCGACGTGCCGGATGGGCAGCGTCGTCGATGCCGAGCTGCGGGTGCTCGGCGTGGGCGGGTTGCGGGTCGCCGATGCCAGCGTCATGCCAACCGTGGTGAGCGGTAACACGAACGCGGCGACCATCATGATCGGGGAGCGGGCGGCCGACCTCATCGCCGCCGACGGGGCGGTGACGCCCTCACGGTGAAGGGGTGCTGCCCCCGGCGGGGAGGTCGCCGGGGGCGGCAGCGCGCCTCATGAGCGGGGCCGTCGCGGACCCCAAGGGCGAGGCGATACGGGTCCGTTCGAGGGCGCCGGCCCGGGCCGGGCCCTCGGCTGGATCGAACGGGCTGGCAACCGGGTGCCACACCCCGCCATCATCTTCCTGGCGCTCATCGTCATCGTCATCGTGCTGTCGGCAGTCACGGCGGCCTTCGACGTCACGGTGACCACCGAGGTCGCCGTGCCGAAGGACACGACGGTCTCGCAGGACCACACCGACGCCGGATCGACGTATCCCTCGACCACCCAGCCTGATCCGGAGGCGTAGCCATCAGCACCGGCGCCCCGCCCGTTGGCGACGGTGGACGCGATCTGGGTGAGCGGTGGCTCAGCGCGGGGCTTCTCCACGCGCGACCTGCGGCTTCGGCATCCGGGTACGGCGCATCTGGAACGCCCGCATGATCGCGTAGAACGCCTCACCCTTCTGGGGCGGACCGAGCTTCGCCTCGAGCTTCTTGCGGGTGCGCCGCCACATCAGCACCGAGTCGAGGATCGACACGGCGATCAGGCCGTAGACGAGGGCGAAGACGAGCAGCAGCGCCCAGCTGGTCTTGACGAAGCTGAGCAGCAGCACGAGCAGCATGATCGGCAGCAGGAACTCGCCGATGTTCCACCGTGCGTCGACGCTGTCGCGGATGAACCGGCGGCGCGGCCCCTTGTCGCGGGCGGCGAGGTAACGCTCATCGCCCGACATCATCCCGGCGCGCTGTTTGGCCTGCGCCTCGCGGCGGGCGACCTTGTCGGTCTTGCCTGCGGCCTTGCGGTCGGTGACGATGAGCGGCCGCTTGTTGGCCGCCTCCTGGTCGCGGCGCTTGGGCGTCGGCCGGTTCTTGGCGCCGGGGCGCTCGTCGAGGGCCTCGCTGGTGGCCAGCTCTTCGTTGAGGGTCTTCTTGCGTCCGAACACGAGGCCACTCTAGGCGGTATCGGTTCGAGCCCTCGCATCCCCAGGCGCGGGCCGGGGCGGCGCCCGAGGATGCCGGGCGACCGGGGGAGCCGAGGTCGCCGCTCACTCAGCGAAGCGGCACGAACCGGTAGTGGCCGTGGTGCGTCGTCGTGAGGGCCTGGCCTTGACGCACGGCCAAGGTCATGGTGCCCCGCACAGGAACGACCAGACGTCCGTCGTCGGCGAGCAGCTCGACGAGTGGCTGCGGCAGCTGACGCGCCTCCGCCGAGACGAGGATTCGGTCGTAAGGGCCATCGCCCGGGGTGCCGAGCACCCCGGGCACCGCGGGGGAGATGGACGCCCACGGCATTCCGGTCGACGCGAGGTTCTGGGCGCCCCAACGGGCGAGCTCGGGCTCGAGCTCGAGTCCGACCACGATCCCGGTCGGCCCTGTCAGGTGCGCGAGCAGGGCGGTCGACCATCCCGATCCGGCGCCGATGTCGAGCACGTGGTCGCCGGTTCGCACCTCGAGCAGACGCAGCATGGCCGCCACGGTGCGGGGCTGTGAGTTGGTCTGCCCCCTGCCGATCGCGATGGGGCCGTCGTAGTCGGCCCGGTCGACATCGGCTCGGGGCAGGAACAGCGCCCGTGGCACGGCCTGGAACGCCGCATCGACTGCGTCCATGGCTCGAGTCAACCACCTGCCGGATGCCGGCTGCCGAATCCCGCACGCCATCCCGCACGCCATCCCGCACGTCGGCCCTGCTGGATGGCCCACCCGGACCCCGCTGGATATGGTCGGGCCATGACCGACGACGTGCTCACCCCTGACCAGCTCGACAGCATCCGCGACCGTGTTCGGGCCCTGATGCCCCAGGTGCGTGCCGACCTCGAAGCACTGACGCGCATCCCGAGCGTCTCCGCGAGCAGCTTCGACCAGAGCGAGGTGACGCGCAGCGCCGAGGCCGTGGCCGCCCTGCTGCGGGCCGAGGGGCTCGACGTCGAGATCGTCGTCGAGGGCGGACGCCCGGCGGTGATCGGCCACGTCGACGGACCGGAGGGCGCGCCGACGGTGACGCTCTACGCCCACCACGACGTGCAGCCGCCCGGCGACGAGGCCGACTGGGACACGCCGCCGTTCGAGCCGACCGAGCGTGATGGGCGGCTCTACGGCCGCGGCGCGGCCGACGACAAGGCCGGCGTGATGGCCCACGTCGCGGCCCTCCGGGCGCACTCGGGAGATCTGCCGGTCGGGCTGACCATCTTCGTCGAGGGCGAGGAGGAGTCGGGGTCACCCTCGCTGGAGACGATCCTGGCCAAGCACGGCGACCGGCTCGCCGCCGACGCCATCGTCATCGCCGACTCGACCAACTGGGCGGTCGGGTCACCGGCACTGACCACGACGCTGCGGGGCGGGGTGCGTGTCGTCGTGACCGTGCGCACGCTCGACCACGCGATCCATTCCGGCATGTACGGCGGCGTCGCGGTCGACGCGGTCACCGCGCTGGTGCGGCTGCTCTCGACCCTGCACGACGAGCAGGGGGCCGTGGCCGTGACCGGGCTCGACGAGAGTGTGGCGGCCGACCTCGACTACGACGAGGCACGCTTCCGCGAGGAGTCGGGGCTGCTCGACGAAACCCAGCTCATCGGCACCGGGTCGATCCTGTCGCGGCTCTGGACCAAGCCGTCGATCACGACCATCGGTATCGACGCCACGTCCATCGACAAGGCCTCCAACACGCTCGCGGCGAAGGCGGCCGCGAAGATCTCTATGCGGCTCGCGCCCACGCAAGACCCGGCCGCCGCCTTCGAGCGCCTCAAGGAGCACCTCGAGAGCCACGCCCCATGGGGGGCACGCGTCGAGGTGAGCCTCGAGGAGAGCGGGTCCGGCTTTGCGGCCCACGCCGACGGGCCGGCCTACGACCAGGCCCGCGCCTCGTTCGCCGACGCGTGGGGAACCGACCCGGTCGACATCGGCGTGGGCGGGTCGATCCCGTTCATCTCGAGCTTTGTCGAGCGCTTCCCGGATGCCGCCATCATCGTCACCGGGGTCGAGGACCCCGACACCCGGGCCCACGGCGCCAACGAGTCGCTGCACCTGGGCGAGTTCGAGAAGGTCTGCACCGCCGAGGCCATCTTCCTGGCCCGGATGGGCGCCCTGCACACGCCCTGAGCCCCCTCCATTCACCGCGAACGACTCGTTCGAGAGCGAACGCGCCGGTATGCCAGCACGTTCGCTCACCAACCCGCCGTTCGCTCACCAACCCGCCGCTCGGTCACCAACCCGCCGTCCGGTCACCAACCCGGCCTCCGCCCGCGAACGACTCGTTCGGGGGCGAACGCGCCGGTATGCCAGCGAGTTCGCTCATGAACCCGCCGTTCGGTCACCAACCCGCCGTTCGGTCACCAACCCGCCGTTCGGTCACCAACCCGGCGTCCACCCGCGAACGACTCGTTCGAGGGGCTGATGGGGCCAGAGAGGTGCTTCCCGGTTCTGTGAGAGCCGCGCGCTGGAGCGGGCGTGGTGGCAGAAGCCACCTACGACGGCAGGGCGGTGGCTCCTCGGTAGAGCTGGTCGCGCAGCTCGAGAGCGTAGGCGTCGGCATCCGGTATCCCCAGGTCTCGAGCCGCCGCGATCTCGGCCTCGACGTCGAAGGGCACCCGCACGAAGGTGATCAACACCGGCGGGCCGGTCGGGGCGCCTGTGTCGCCCTCGAGGATGGCGTCGGGAGCGTCGGGAGCGTCGGGAGCGTCGGGAGCGTCGGGAGCATCGGGAGCATCGAGGGGATTGCCGACCGAGCCGGCGCTGAACAGGGTCCGGCCGTGGTCGACCTCGAGGTAGACGCCGTGAATGTCGCCGTAGCCGACGACGAGCGGTTGCCGCGCACCGTCAGCTCGCAGCGACGGCGGCAGAGGTCGATGCACTCGGACCCGCGCGGGCCCTTCCCGATGACGTCACCGAGGTTGAACACCCGGGTGATGCCTCGGGCGTCGATGTCGGCGAGCACCGCCTCGAGGGTCGTGAGGTTGCCGTGGACGTCGGAGATCACGGCCAGGCGTTCGGGCGCGGGGGAGCGTCAGTCCTTGTGGGTCGTGCCGGGCAGCGCCAGCATCCGGTCGAGGGCGGTGCGGGCCTGCTCGGCCACCGTGGCGTCGACCCGGATCGGGTTGACGACCCGGCCCTCGACGAGCGACTCGAGGGCCCACACGAGGTGCGGGAGGTCGATGCGGTTCATCGTGGAGCAGTAGCAGACGTTCTTCTCCAGGAACGAGACTCGCTGGTTCGGGAACATCCGCCCCAGGCGTTGCACGAGGTTCAGCTCGGTGCCGACGACCCACGCGGTGCCGTCGGGGGCGGCCGCGATCGTCTGGATGATCTTCTCGGTCGAGCCCACCTCGTCGGCCAGCTCGACGACCTCGTTGCGGCACTCGGGGTGCACGATCACCTTCACGCCGGGGATCTCGCGCCGCGCGGCCTCGACGGCCTCCACCGAGAACCGGCCGTGCACGGAGCAGTGCCCACGCCAGAGGATCATCCGGGCGTTCCCGATCTCGGATGCCGTGAGCCCACCGTTCGGGCGGTGCGGGTCCCACACGACGCAGTCGCTCAGCGAGAGACCGAGCTCGCGCACCGCCGTGTTGCGACCGAGGTGCTGGTCGGGCAGGAAGAGCACCTTGCCGGTGCCGGCGACTCCGCCGACCTGCTCGAAGGCCCAGTCGAGGGCGGTGCGTGCGTTCGAGCTGGTGCAGATGGTGCCGTGGTGCCGGCCGGTGAACGCCTTGATGGCGGCCGAGGAGTTCATGTAAGTGACGGGCACCGTCTGGTCGGCGACCCCGGCGGCCTCCAGCTGCTCCCAACAGTCCTCGACCTGAGCGATGGCGGCCATGTCGGCCATCGAGCAGCCGGCGGCGAGGTCGGGCAGGATGACCGTCTGCTCGTCGCTGGTCAGGATGTCGGCCGACTCGGCCATGAAGTGCACACCGCAGAACACGATGTAGGGCGCGTCGGGGCGCGCAGCGGCCTCACGGGCCAGCTTGAAGGAGTCGCCGGTCACGTCGGCGAACTCGATGACCTCGTCGCGCTGGTAGTGGTGGCCGAGCACGAAGACGGAGTCGCCGAGCGCCGCCTTGGCCGCGCGGGCCCGGGCCACCAGGCCGGGGTCGGAGGGGGCCGGAAGGTCGCCCGGGCACTCGACGCCACGCTCGGTGTGCAGGTCGGTGCCCTGCCCGAGCACCAGCAGGGGGAGCGGGGCGGGTGCCGAGGCCGTGTCGGTCGTCATGCCCAGATCGTATGCCGCTCACCCCCGTGAGCGGGCCCCGCCGGCTCACTCGCACCGCGCCCACCGGCATCCTCGCTCCTCCGGCAACACACCGAGGAACGGTGAACCCACCGGGAAGCAGACCGGTGTGTTCGGAACTGCTCGGTGTGTTGCGGCGACATGGCGGTGTGGGCCACGACACATCGACCCCTGCAGGCATCTGGGAATGGCTGTTAGGTCATGCGACTTGGACACGGGGTAGTTGAATCCTCCACCGATATCAAGGAGCACACCCATGAGCCAGGCCTTCGAACCCATCCGCGTGGGCCGCTGGGACCTCCCGCAGCGTTTCGTCATGGCGCCCCTGACCCGCAACCGGGCCGGTGACGCGCAGGCTCCGACGAGCCTCAACGCCAACTACTACGGCCAGCGCGCCAGCGCCGGTCTCATCATCACCGAAGGCACCCAGCCCAGCGCCGTGGGCCAGGGCTACCTCGACACGCCCGGCATGCACTCCGACGCGCAGGTCGCCGGCTGGCGCGAGGTCGCCGAGTCGGTGCACAAGGGCGGCGGCCACATCGTCGTGCAGCTCATGCACGCCGGCCGCATCGCGCACCCCGACAACAAGAACGGTCTCGAGACCGTGGCCCCGAGCGCCATCGCCGCACCGGGCGAGATCGTGACCGCCACCGGGCAGCAGGCCTACCCGACGCCCCGGGCGCTGGAGACCGACGAGATCCCCGCTCTCGTCGAGGAGTTCGTCTACGCAGCTCGCCGGGCCGTCGAGGCCGGCCTCGACGGCGTGGAGGTGCACGCCGCCAACGGCTACCTGCCCCACCAGTTCCTCGCCCCGTCGAGCAACGAGCGATCCGACGGCTACGGAGGCTCGCCCGAGAACCGGGCCCGACTGACCATCGAGATCACACAGGCTGTCGCCGCCGAGATCGGCGCCGACCGCGTGGGCATCCGCATCTCGCCGTCGCACAACATCCAAGGCGTGCTCGAGACCGACGACGCCGAGACGGCTGCGACCTACGAGGCGCTGGTCGACGGCATCGCGCCGTTGGGCCTGGCCTACCTCAGCATCCTCGGCGACCCGGAGTCCGAGCTCGTCACCGACCTGCGTCGCCGCTTTGACGGCCCGGTCGTGCTCAACACCGGTTTCTCGTCCGTCACCCAGCTGCATGACGTCGAGGACATCCTCGAGCGCGGGCTCGGTGACCTCGTCGCGGTCGGCAGGGAGTTCCTCGCCAACCCCGACCTCGTGCGTCGCTGGCGCGAGAACGCGCCGCTCAACGCGCCGAACGAGCAGACCTTCTACGGCGGTGGCGCACAGGGCTACACCGACTACCCGAGCCTGGCCGGCTGACACCGACCTGGCTGCGCTCGCCGAGATCACACCGCCGGTTGCCGGAGACCTTGAGGTCTTGGCAACCGGCGTCTCGCGTTCCACCGGCACCGGCACCGGGAGATGGGAGGATGCCGCCGTGCACGTGCTCATCGTCCCCAGTGCCTTCTCCGGCTCGCTCACTGCAGGTCAGGCGGCCGCGGCGATGGCACAGGGCTGGTCACGGGCGGCCCCCCACGACGTGCTGGCGCAGGTGCCGATCTCCGACGGTGGGCCCGGGTTCGTCGACGTCGTGGCCGCCACCGCTGGCGGCCGGCTGCACGCCTGCGTCACGACCGACCCGCTCGGCCGGCCGGTACCCGCCACGATCCTGCTGGTTGAGGGCGATGGGCGCCGCACTGCCTACGTCGAGTCGGCCCACGCCGTCGGCCTGCACCTGCTCGCACCCGCCGAACGCGACCCCTCCCACACGACCAGCTTCGGGATGGGGCCCCTGCTCTCGGCCGCCGTCGACCTCGGCGCGACGCGCATCGTCGTCGGCCTGGGCGGTTCCGGCACCAACGATGCCGGCGCCGGCCTGCTGACCGCCCTGGGCGTCGGCCACCGCAGCCGACTCGGGTGCGGCGGGCTGGCTCTGCTCGACACACGAGAAGACGACCTCGGCGGCCTGGAGACGGCCCGCCAACGGTTCACGGGGATCGACCTGGTCGCGGCGACCGACACGGAGGCTCCGTTGCTCGGTCTCAAGGGCACGAGCGCCATGAGCGCCGTCGCCAAGGGTGCCTCGGAGCAGCAGGCTCAACGTCTCGAGAACGCCATCGGCCACTTCGCCAGCGTCGTCTCCCGCGTGCAGCCCCCGGCCAAGAACCTGCTGAGCGGGGCACTGCTTCGGCCCGAGCGAGAGCCAGGGGCCGGGGCCTCCGGGGGTCTCGGCTACGCTCTGCGGCTGCTCGGCGCACGGCCGACGGGCGGCGTTCGGGCCGTGCTGGATGCCGCCCGGTTCGACACCCTGCTCGCTGCGGCCGACCTCGTGGTCACGGGGGAGGCCAGCTTCGACTGGGAGTCGCTGCACGGCCCGGTCATGCAGGTGGCCGCCGCAGCCGGGCAGGTGGGGGTGCCGGCCGTGGTCATCGCCGGGCAGGCGCTCGTGGGGCGCCGCGAGGCGATGGCCGGCGGCATCTCGGGGGTGTATGCCGTGGCGGAGCGTCGCAGCCAGGTCGACGCGATGCTGGCCGACCCGGCCGGAACGTTGACCGCTCGAGCCGCGCGGGTGGCCCGCACCTGGTCACCGCACCGACCCTGATCGGCGCTGCGGACCTGAGCGCTCGGCATCCTCTGCGGCCGTTGCAGACTCGACTCGGTGCAGGTCGACTCGGTGCAGGTCGACTCGGTGCAGGTCGACTCGACCGGTCCGGGGTGGTTTTCGACCGCCACGCGGGCAGGGTGTGGGCACTGCTGCGCGGGCGACGTACCCTAGGAGGTGTCGGGAACAGATCCGGCACGACGTGAGTTCTCCCTTGTGACCAAGGCACCACAGCATCACGCCGTCAACGACGCGAAGGACCACCACATGACTGTCGAGACGA
Organism: Humibacillus sp. DSM 29435; assembly: GCF_001758225.1. Taxonomy (GTDB): domain Bacteria; phylum Actinomycetota; class Actinomycetes; order Actinomycetales; family Dermatophilaceae; genus DSM-29435. Next base: position 71,836 of record NZ_MAST01000015.1, read on the forward strand.
ACGTTTCAGCGGCTGAAGCCGTTGAGGCCTCAGAGACGGGCACCGAAGCCCCAGCGCACGGCGTCGTGCTGACCGACGTCGCCGCCACCAAGGTCAAGAGCCTGCTCGAGCAGGAGGGTCGCGACGACCTCCGTCTGCGCGTGGGTGTTCAGCCCGGCGGCTGCTCAGGCCTGATCTACCAGCTCTACTTCGACGAGCGCACGCTCGACGGTGACCTCGTGCGCGACTACGAGGGCGTCGAGGTCGTCGTCGACCGCATGAGCTCGCCCTACCTCGAGGGCGCGACGATCGACTTCGCCGACACCATCGAGAAGCAGGGCTTCACCATCGACAACCCGAACGCCGGCAGCAGCTGCGCCTGCGGAGACTCCTTCGGCTGAGCGGCCTCAAGACCGGGCTCGGCCCGGTACGTGCGAAGGGCCCGACCGTCAGACGGTCGGGCCCTTCGGCGTACCCGGCGGCTCGACGCGCTAGGTTTCGGGTGTGCAGATCGCCATTGCTGGATCCATTGCCACCGACCACCTGATGACCTTCGAGGGGCGCTTCCGCGACTCGCTCGTGGTCGAACAGCTCGACAAGATCTCGCTCTCGTTCCTGGCCGGCGACCTCCAGGTTCGTCGCGGGGGCGTGGCGGCCAACATCGCCTTCGGCATGGCCGGCCTGGGTCAGCGACCCATCCTCGTCGGAGCCGTGGGTGACGACTTCGCCGACTACCGGTCGTGGCTGGAGCGCCACGGCGTCGACTGCGAGTCGGTGCACTACTCGGAGTCACGTCACACGGCACGTTTCATCTGCACCACCGACAGCGACATGGCCCAGATCGCCACCTTCTACGCCGGCGCCATGACGGAGGCCCGCGACATCGAGCTCGGCCCCGTGGCAGCCCGGGTGGGCGGTCTCGACCTCGTGCTGGTGGGCGCCGACGACCCGGAGGCGATGACGCGCCACACGCAGGAGTGCCGGGCGCGCGGCATCCGGTTCATCGCAGACCCGTCGCAGCAGCTCGCCTTCGCCGACGGGCCGACGATCCAGGGCCTGGTCGACGGCGCCGAGTTCCTCTTCACGAACGAGTACGAGGCCCACCTCACCGAGCAGAAGACCGGCTGGACCCACGACGAGATCCTGCGCCGGGTCGGCACCCGCGTGATCACCCGGGGGGCCGACGGGGCGACCATCGAGCGGCGCGGCGAGGAGCCGATCTCGGTTCCCGTCGCCCGGGAGGTGCGGCGCGCCGACCCCACCGGTGTCGGTGACGCGTTCCGGGCGGGCTTCCTCACCGGACTGGCCGCCGACCTCTCACTGCGGCACTGTGCCGAGCTGGGGTCGATGCTGGCCACCTACGTCATCGAGACGGTCGGCACCCAGGAGTACCTGCTCGGCAAGTCACGTTTCCTCGAGCGGCTGGCTGAGGCCTACGGCGAGGAGTCGGCGACCGAGATCGGTAGCCACATCACCTGTCAGCGACCCTGACCACCGACGTCGGCACCTGACCGGAACCAGCTCGAGGCAAGGCCAGTGCCGACACCCCCCGACCCCACCCCGTGGGACTTCGCCCTCGAGCAGGTTCCCGACGGCGAAGACCTGATCGGCGTCGGCGCCGACCTTTCGCTGCCCACGCTCTTCGAGGCCTACTCCACCGGGGTCTTCCCCATGGGCATCGGCGAACACGGCAGCGAGCCGATCGGCTGGTGGTCACCTGACCCGCGCGGCATCCTGCGTCTGGGTGAGCTGAAGGTCAGCCGCTCACTGCGCAAGTCGGCGGCCCACTTCGAGGTGCGCGTCGACACGGTCTTCGCGGAGGTCGTCCGGGCCTGCGGTGACCCCGACCGTGAGGGTCGCTGGATCACGCCCGTCATCGCGGAGGCCTACGTGGCGCTGCACCGAGCCGGGTGGGCCCACTCGGTCGAGGTGTGGCGCGAGGACCGGCTCGTCGGCGGGCTCTACGGGGTGGCCATCGGTGGCCTCTTCGCCGGCGAGTCGATGTTCCATCGGGAGCGCGACGCCTCCAAGGTGGCCCTGCTCGGGCTGCACGAGCTGCTCGCCGCCGATGGCGACGCGCGCCGGGTCATCGACGTGCAGTGGCGCACCGACCACCTCGCCACCCTGGGCGTGCGCGAGGTGCCCAGAGGCGACTACCTCGAGCTGCTCCGCGTGGCGCTCACGGCCCCGTTGCCGGCCGGTTGGGCCTGATCCCCACCCGGTGGGCGGTATGGCCGTCGCCTTCCTGCGCACCGAGGTAGCGATGTCCGCGCATGCGGCACCAGGCCGGGATGTCGTGCGCGGCGGCCGGGTCGGTCGCCAGCACGGTCACCTCGACCACACCCGGGTGGTCGCTGACCAGGCGGGCGAGGCGGATCACCGGCAGGGGGCAACGCAAGCCGCGGGCATCGACGACGGCATCCTCGCCGGGTGTGTCGCGAGCATCGGCTTGGGCATCGGCTTCCGTAAAGACGGGGTCGGTGGGTTCGGTGGGTTCTGTGGGGTCGGTGGGTTCGCTGGGCCCGCTCACAAGCCGGTCACCCCCGCCCTCGACCTGACCGCGCGAACGGTCGGGGCCAGGGCCTCGACGAAGGCCGCCACGTCGTCGGCACGCGCTGGCCGGACCGCCTCGAGCGGCAGCACGAGCCGGACGTTGCCGTGCGTCAGCACGCCCATGGCCGCGAGCACGTGGCTCGGCTCGAGCGTGCTCGAGGTGCAGGCCGAGCCACTGGCCACGGCGAAGCCGGCTCGGTCGAAAGCGTCGACGAGGGCCTCGCCGTCGACGTAGAGGCTCGAGAAGGTCACGACGTGGGGGAGCCGGTCGACGGCGTCGCCCACGACCTCGGTGTCGGGCACGAGCGCCGCAGCCGCCCTGACCCGGGTCACCAGCTCGTGGGCTGCCGCGGCCTCGTTCGTGCGGCCCGCCTGAGTCTGCTGCCAGGCCTCCGCCGCCGCGAGCGCGAGTGGCACCCACGGCGTCACGTCGTGGCGTCCGTGCTCGATGTCGGCCCGAGCCCCGGACCAGTGCCAGCGCACGCCCTCACGCACCACGAGAACCCCGAGCGGGGGGCCACCCCACGAGCGGCCGTCGCCGACGAGAACATCGAAGTCGGTGGGCACGTCGTCGCGCCCGAGGGAGGCCATCGCGTCGACCACGAGCGGGATGCCGCTGGCCGCACAGAGCTGCCTGGCCGCGGCCAGCGGCTGGCGAGTGCCGACCTCGCCGTTCGCGCTCTGCAGGGCGGCCACCACCATGCCGGGGCGCGCGACGGCCTCGCCCCAGGCCGCGAGGTCGACACGCCCGAGCGAGTCGACGGGAACCTCCACGAGCGGAGCCTTCGCCACGGTGCTCATCGAGGCGCGGGCCCGGCCCTCGATGAGCACCGTCGAGTGTTCGACCGCGGAGGCCACGGTGCCGCCGCCGCGACGGCGCGCCGCGTGCAGCACGCCGTCGACAGCGCGCGACAGAGCCGCGGGGCCGCTCGGCAGCAGGCTCACCTCGCCGGGTCGCACGCCCAGCCCGTCGGCGATGACCTCGCGGGCACGGTCGAGCAGCGACCGGGCCGCCCGTCCCTCGGCGTAGAGCCTCGACGGGTCGGCCCACCCGGCGTCCAGGGCGGCGAGCAGGGTTTCGCGGGCCAAGGGATGGAGCGGTCCGGATGCCGCGTCGAGCATCCTGCGCATCGGTCCAGGGTTCGTGCCCTGATCGTGACTCACCACGCCGCCACGCTAGCCCCACCCGCAACGACAGGACCGTGCCCGGGACGGTAGTGTCTGTGCAGTGGGCACGATGTGCCTGTCAAGAGTCGAAGAGACGGACGCGTTGACCCTCCCAGGGGCTCGTCGACCGCCCGTGAACGGAACGAAAGGTGCACCTGGTGCCTGAGCACGACGACACCGCAGCGGCCACGCTCGTGGTGAATCGCGCGACCGCGGCGAGGGCCGATGGTCATCTGCCCTCACGACGACGACGAGGGTTGCTCATCGCGGCACTGGTCGCCGTCGTCACGCTCGCCCTGAGCGGATGCCAGGGCAAGCTGTCCAACGGGTTCCTGCCCGACACGATCTCCGACAGCGGCAGGCGCGTCACCGACCTGTGGATCGGCAGCTGGATCGCCGTGCTCGCCGTGGGCGCCATCACGTGGGGCCTGATGCTCTACGCCGCCATCCGTTTCCGCAAGCGCAAGGGCGATGAGACCCTCCCCGTGCAGCTGCGCTACAACGTGCCCGTCGAGATGCTCTACACCATCGTCCCGGTCTTCATGGTGGCCGTGTTCTTCTACTACACGGCCCGCGACGAGGCCGCTCTCACCGACACGAGCAAGAAACCCGACGTGACCATCAGCGTCGTGGCCAAGCAGTGGAGCTGGGACTTCAACTACATCGACTCGAACGTCCACGAGTCGGGGGTGCACGTCGACCCGAGCCTGCCCGATGCCCGTGCCAAGATGCCGACGCTCTACCTGCCGGTCAACAAGCGGGTCGAGTTCGTGCTCAACGCTCGTGATGTCATCCACAGCTTCTGGGTCCCCTCGTTCATGACGAAGCTCGACATGCTGCCCGGCAAGACGAACATCCTGCAGATCGTTCCCACCCAGACCGGTGTCTTCCAGGGCAAGTGCGCCGAGCTCTGCGGCGCCTACCACTCCCAGATGCTCTTCATGGTGCACATCGTGCCGCAGGCCGAGTACGACGCCGAGATGAAGCGTCTGGCCGACATCGGGCAGACCGGGTTGATCCCGGTCGACGTGAGCCGCGAGAAGATGGTGCCCGCAGACGCCAACAAGATTCCTGCACCGGCCCGAACAGGGGGCAACTGATGAGTACCGCCACCGCCAACCCGACCTCGACGATGGGGCGTCAGGCTGACGCCAAGTCGACCACCGCAGCGACCACCCGGCGTCTGTCCAAGGGTCAGACGTTCGTCAAGTGGGTCACCACGACCGACCACAAGGTGATCGGCAACCTCTACTTCATCACCTCCTTCGTGTGGTTCATCCTCGGCGGCATCCTCGCGCTGCTGATCCGGGCCGAGCTGTGGGAGCCGGGGCTGCAGATCGTCGACAACCCCGAGCAGTACAACCAGCTGTTCACGATGCACG
>NZ_MAST01000016.1 GCF_001758225.1 Humibacillus sp. DSM 29435
AGCTCGATCGCCCGAGCCATTGCGTGGTCGATCGCGGTCCCGTTAGGTGGTGCGGCATCCAGATTCTCGTAGACGGACTCCTCGATTGCGTAGGTTGACCAGATCCGCACAGCGAGCGCGGGCTGAGTCTTCTCATCGACCAGGTGCAGGGCCATCTCGATGTACTTGGTGCCGTTCTCCGAGCCGAGCATGGGGTAGGCCAGCGTGTAGCAGAGCTCGGCCTTGGTGCGGCCGGTCAGCGCGTCGGCATCCGGCACGAGGTCCCACAGCTCGACGGCCCGGGTCAGGTGTGCCTCGGCTTCGTCGGCTCCGAGCTCGAAGGCCGCCATCCCGGCCCGGGTGGAGGCCACCAGAGAGTGGGGCAGGTCGCCCGAGGCGTTCCAGTGGAAAGCGCTCTCGAACAGGTCACCGATACTGACGGCGGAACCGCGGCCCACCCGTTCGTCGATCAGCCGCCCGTAAGTGGCGTGCAGACGGGCCCGTTCGCTCGGGATCAGTTCCTGATAGACGGCGTCGCGGATCAGGGCGTGGTGGAACACCAACTGGTCACCGCGCTGGTCGAGGACGTTGGCGTCGACCAGGGCACGAAGCCCGTCGTCGAACCGCTCCTCGGTCAGCCCGGCGGACCCCGCCATGTCGGTGAGCAAGGGGAGATCGATCCGGTTGCCGCCCACCGAGGACGCCCTCGCGAGTTGACGGGCATCCTCGGGGAGGGTGCGGACCCGGGTCAGAAGCAGATCCCGCAGCGAGGCCGGCACCCCCGTCCCCCCGTCGGCCAGGATCGCCTTGATGAACAGCGGGTTCCCCTGCGCCCGCCGGCCCAGCTCGACCAACACCTGCGGGTCGGCCGGCGCCGCGGTGCGCCGCTGAACCAAGGCTGCGGTGGCGACGGCGTCGAGCGGGCCGACGTCCAGTCGCGAGACGCCCACACGCCCGTCGAGCTCGGCCAGGCGCCGGCGGAAAGGGTGCTCCCGGGTCAGGTCATCGTCGCGGAAGGTCAACGCGAGCAGCAGCGGCTCACGGAACGACCGCACCAGAGCGAGAACGAAGTCCTGCGTCGACGGGTCGGCCCAGTGCAGGTCTTCGATCACCAGCAGCACCGGCCGACGCCTAGCGGCCTGAGTGAGCTCGGCGCGCAGCCGGTCGAACGTTGACTCGTTCAGGATGACGCTGGGCGGCGGCCCGGTCGCGGCCGTCGGGCTGCGCTGGGCAGCGGGTTGTTCAGGCGGCAGGTCGGCGAGGGCGTGCAGCACCGGGCCGAGCGGCACGGCGGCGTCGATGTCGAGACAGTGCCCCTCCAGCGGCGCGAGCCCAGCCGCGTGGGCCCGCCGCACCAGCGCGTCGACCAGCGTGGTCTTGCCGATGCCGGCGCTTCCGCAGACCACCAGTGTGCGACGCCCGCCGCCCGCAACCTCAGCCACGACCTCGTCGAAGCGCGCCAGCTCTCGCTCGCGCCCGTAGATGGCGTCGTCGCCACTGGTCATTCGGGCCCCTTTCGGGGTGAGCCGGGCGGCCGCTCGCCGCTCGGCTCTTCGAGAGTACGACCGTTGTCGTTGATGCACGAGCAGTTTCCGCACAGGTACGCCCGCCCTGGTGGCAACCGGGGCGGGCGCATCTCATGCTGCCTGGTGGGTCGAACCTCGTCAGGGCCACCACCTCGTCACCAGTCGCGGTGGCTGTGCATGACGATGGTCAGCTCGCTGTGCAACATCCGGCGGCCGGCCAGTGAGCTGGTGCTGCGCGCTTGGGCAGCGAGGTCGGCCATGGTGTCCTGCCACGCGATCTTGTCGGACGGGATGTGCTGGTTGGTTGGGGGGTCGGGCACCGGGCTCGCGGTGGCCGAGGCGATCGGGCCCACGGCCAGTGCGGAGGCCGCAGCGAGGGCGAGGACCATGCGGGTGGTGGAGGTGGTGGATGGGCGGCTGACCTGGAACATGAGGTTCTCCTTGGAAGGGTGCCAGTTCTGGCGACACCTCCACGATCGGTCGAGCGCCCCTCCCGCCACATCCGGAGGACTCCCTATCCTCGGCCGCGCGCCTCCCTATCTCTAGCGGACATCCCGGGACGCACCCGCTGGGGGCAGTGCCACCTCGGGCCCGCGGTGTGAGCCCGGCGCGATTCGGGGTACGACCCGTGGAGCGTCGCCGACGGCATCCGGCCGAATCGGTGCCCTGCCTAGGATCTCAGGATGCCCGACACCTCATCGTCCACCTCAGCGCAGCCGACCGCAGCACCCGGTGGTGCGCCCGCTCGACGGAGTCTCACCGTCGTGGTCAACCCGACGAAGGTCGACGACCTCAAGGCGGCCCAGGCCCTGCTCGCCGAGGTGTGTCAGCGCCACGGGTGGCACGAGCCGAACTGGGTGGAGACCACCGAGGATGAGACCGGCGAGCGGCAGAGCCGTGACGCAGTGGCGGCCGGCGCCGACGTCGTCGCGTCTCTCGGAGGCGACGGCACGGTGCGCGCGGTCGCCGCGGGGCTGGTGGGCACCGACGTGGCCCTGGGTCTGCTGCCGGCCGGTACGGGCAACCTGCTCGCCCGCAACCTCGGGCTCCCCATCGACTCGCTCGACCAGGCGGCGGAGGCGATGGTGGGCGGCTCTCAGCACCGGATCGACGTCGGGCTGGTGCGCCCCGGCGTGAATCAGCTCGCGGTCGCCGACGGCCAGGAGCGAGCCGACGACGAGGAGGTGTTTCTCGTCATGTGCGGGCTCGGGCTCGACGGCGAGGTCATGGCCGGCACCAACGAGAAGATCAAGGGCGTGCTCGGCTGGCCGGCCTACGCGATCGCCGCGGCCAAGCGCCTGGGTGGTCGTGGTTTCGTCGTGAAGGTCGACCACGCGCGGTCGGAGGACACCGTCGTGCGCCACTGCCGAACGGTGCTCGTCGGCAACTGCGGCACGCTGCAGGGGGGCGTCGAGCTGATGCCCGACGCGCGCCCCGACGACGGCATCCTCGATCTCGTCGTCGTGGCACCGCAAGGGCCGTTCGGCTGGCTCTCGGTGGTCGGTGCCGTCGCCACCCGGGGGCGGATCGGGCACCGGCGTCTGGATCGCCTGCGCAGCACCGCCTTCACCGTCGTGGCCAAGCGGCCGGTCGAGGCCGAGATCGACGGAGACCCCATCGGCGAGCACCGAGCTCTCGCGGTGCGGGTGCTTCCTGACGCATTGGTGGTGCGCAGTGGCTGAGCGCCGTGCCTCCGATGGGGGCGCCCAGGAGCTACCCTCCCAGCATCCGTCGACGGGTGAGCAGCGGATCGGGCGCGGAGGCCGAGTCGGCCGCCTGCTCAAGGCCGTCGGGTTCGGGCTGGCCTTCGCGGTGCCCGTCACCGTGCTGGCGTTCGTCGTTCGCGAGCGAGTCAGCCAGGTCATCGAGCTTGACGAGCGACTCGTGTCGGCTGCGACCGACATCACGCGCGACAATCCCTGGCTGCGCACGTTTCTGATCGGCTGGCAGGAGGCCACTCAGCCGAAGTGGCTCTACATCGCCGCCACCGCGGTCTGCGTCGTCGTGTGGAAGCGGCGCGGAAGCCCGACGCGGGCCGCGTGGGCCTTCGTGACGATGATGGTGGCCTGGAACCTGCAGCTCGTGCTCAAGGAGGTCGTGCGGCGGGCGCGGCCGATCGTCGCCGATCCGATCGAGCACGCTCCCGGCTTCAGCTTTCCGTCAGGCCATGTGGCCAACGCGGCGGCCATCGCGACAGCGATGGTGCTGCTGCTCTGGCCGTTCCTGGGGCGACGGGGGCGAGCGGCCAAGGTGGGGGGCGGCGTGGTGTTCGTCGTCGTCACCTGCCTCGACCGCGTCTTCCTCGGGGTCCATTACCCGTCTGACACCGCTGCTGGAGTGCTCTTCGGGGTGGGCCTCGTGACCGCTTCGTACCTCGGCTACCGCGGGTGGAACCCCGTGGCGCCGGATGACCCACCGCCCACCGAACCCGCACCACCACGCACGTCTGCCTACCCGCAGGGAACTCCGAAGGGACCACCATGACCACGAACGTGAAGCGTCGCGACACCGACTCCCGGCCGAGCTTCGTTGGGCGCTACGCGGCCGACGACTCGCGACCGGCGGTGGGGGAGGCCCTGCGCGACGTCGCCGTGCGCGTGCTCGCCCCGGCCGTCGCGCTCTTCGCCCTGATTCTCGGACTCGGCTTCGTGATCGTCGGCCCGCTGGGCGGCCTCAAGAGCGAAAACGCGCTTAGCAAGACCATCGCCGAGTCGCGAACCTCGCTCTGGAACTCGGTGACGGCGGTCTGGTCGCACATCGGCAACACGGAGATCATCATCGGCGTGTGTGTCGTGGTGGTGGTTGCCGTCTGGTGGCGCACCAAGCAGTGGTGGTACGCCGTGGTGCCCGCGATCGCCATCGCCGTGCAGGCCAGCGTGTTCGTGGCGGCCTCGGCGATCGTCGGCCGTGACCGACCTGACGTCGACAAGCTCGACCCGGCCCCGCCCACCTCGAGCTACCCGAGCGGACATGTCGGCGCCTCCACCGCCCTCTACCTGACGCTCGCGCTGATGGCTCAGGGGATCCAACGTGCTTGGCTGCGCAGGCTGGTCACCACCGTGTGCGTGGTGGTGCCTTTCCTGGTCGCCTTCGCCCGCCTCTACCGCGGGATGCACCACCTCAGCGACATCGCAGTCGGGGCGCTCAACGGCATCGTCTGTGCCCTGCTCGCTTGGAACTACCTCCGCCGCCGCCCAGCCTGAGGGCCGTCGGGCCTCACGCTCCCCGGACCGTCACACGTCGGCGTAGCGGGCCCGGCCGAAGGAGTACACCCCGTAGGCGACCAGGCCGAGCGCGACCACCGTGAGCAGCAGCTGACCGTACGGCGCGGCCAGCAGCGTGCGCAGGGCGCCGTCCAGTCCCTTGGCCTCGCTGGGCTTGTGCCGCACGGCGGCGACCACGAACAGGCCCCCGACGATGGCGAGCGCCACGCCCTTGGCCACGTAGCCGAACTGCCCGGCCCGCACCACCCATCGGCCTGGGTGCGACTCGAGGTCGTCGAGAAACATCTTCTTGACACCCTTGACGACGAGGTAAGCGCCGACTGCCACCACAGCGACTCCGACGGCTCCGACCAGCCAGACCCCGAACGGCTTGCCCATCAGGGTGGCGGTGAAGTCGGTCGACTGCTTCTTGCTCGAGCTCGACCCTCCGCGGGCGAAGGTGAAGGCCGACCACGAGAGCACGAGGTAGACGACGGCTTTCGCCGCGGCCTTGACGCGGTCGCTGGTCTCTGACGAACCGGTGACGGCCTCGGTCACCTGCCACAGCCCCAACCCGAGCCAGCCGACGACTGCGACCCAGAGCACCACCTTGCCCAACAGGTTCTCGGACAGGGTTCCCAGGGCGCCCGACTGGTCGGCGCTCGACGCCGAAGAGGCCCAGGCCAGCTGCAGGGCGATCACCCCGATGATGACGTGCAGCAGCCCGTTGACGGCGTAGCCGACCTTGGCGGCCGACTCCAGAGCAGGGTGGTCGCCGGCCGTACGTGACGCCGCCTTGACATCGTTGGAATCCATGGGTCGGGATCCTCTCCTGTGGTCCGGCCCGTGCGGGCTTCCAGGACCATACCCACTCGGGCCCGGATACGAGGGGGGCACGAGCCGCACCGCCTCGGCCGAGGCGCTGAGTAAGTTGGTGTGTCGCGCAGCGGGCGGGCGGGTTTGAACACCAGTATGTTTGCCAGAGCAGGATGCTGGGTAACCCGCTCTGGCCAGGCGCCTCCCGGCGTGGTGTGATGGTGACGTACTTCGATGAAGAAGGATGAGGTCGATGGATCCCAAGAAGACGTTCCTGTCGTGGCCCGTCGTACGGCAGCTGAGGTCGGGTGACTACCTCGGTCGAGGGCCGTCGGTCACCTCCAGGGCCACCCGCGAGCTCACGCCCCGCACGTCCACTGCCGACAAGGTGGTGCAGAGCATCTGCCCGTACTGCGCCGTCGGCTGCGGGCAGAAGGTCTTCGTCAAAAACGACCACGTCGTGCAGATCGAGGGCGACCCCGACTCACCCGTGTCGCGAGGGCGCCTGTGCCCCAAGGGTTCAGCGACCGAGCAGCTGGTCAACAACCCCGGCCGCCAGAAACAGGCCCTCTACCGTCGGCCCGGCGGGCACGACTGGGAGCCGATCGAGCTCGAGACCGCTGTGTCGATGATCGCCGACCGGTTCGTCAAGAGCCGGAAGCGCACCTGGCAGGACACCGACGAGCACGGCCGCCCGCTACGACGCACCATGGGTATCGCCTCCCTCGGCGGAGCGACGCTCGACAATGAGGAGAACTACCTCATCAAGAAGCTCTTCACCGCAGCTGGAGCGATCCAGATCGAGAACCAGGCGCGTATTTGACACTCCTCCACGGTCCCCAGTCTGGGGTCCTCGTTCGGACGTGGCGGCGCGACGCAGTATGTGCAGGACCTGTCCAACAGTGACTGCATCGTCATCCAGGGCTCCAACATGGCCGAGTGCCACCCGGTGGCCTATCAGTGGGTGACCGAGGCGCGCCTCAAGGGCGCCAAGGTGATTCACATCGACCCGCGCTTCACGCGCACCTCGGCGACGGCTGACAAGCACATTCCGATCCGGGCCGGCAGCGACGTCGTTCTGCTGGGCGCCGTCATCAACCACATCCTGGCCAACGACCTGTACTTCAAGGAGTACGTCGTCTCCTACACCAACGCGGCGACCATCGTCAGCGACGACTTCCGCGACACCGAAGACCTCGAGGGCCTCTTCTCCGGCTACGACGACCAGAAGGGCAGCTACTCGCAGGACACGTGGGCCTACGCGACAGACGACGGCTCGGGCGACGACTCGGCTGGAGCCCTCGGGACGATCGGCGGTCCGGCCGCGCAGCACGAAGACGGCGAGGTCGCGTCGGATCGTGCGGCCGGTCACGAGCACGGTTCCGGCGGTCCGCCTCTGGAGCACGCCCGGGTCAAGCGCGACGAGACGCTGCAAGACCCCAACACGGTCTTCCAGATCCTCAAGCGGCACTACGCCCGCTACACCCCGGAGATGGTGCGCGACACGTGCGGCATCTCGGTCGACGACTTCGCCTACCTGGCCAAGGCGGTGACCGAGAACAGCGGTCGCGAACGCACCACGGCCTTCGTGTACGCCGTGGGCTGGACCCAGCACACCCTGGGGGCCCAGTTCATCCGCACGGCGGCGATCGTGCAGCTGCTGCTCGGCAACATGGGCCGTCCCGGCGGTGGGATCATGGCGCTACGGGGGCACGCGAGCATCCAGGGCTCGACCGACATCCCGACGCTCTACAACATCCTGCCCGGCTACCTCGCGATGCCGGTCGCCGGCCTGCACGACACGTGGGACGACTACATCGCTGCCATCGGCAGCAAGCAGCAGAAGGGCTTCTGGGCCAACGCCGACACGTATGCCGTGAGCTTCATGAAGTCGTGGTGGGGCGAGAAGGCGACGGCCGCCAACTCCTGGGCCTACGACTACCTGCCGCGGCTCTCCGGTGCCCACGGCACCTACCAGACGACGATGGCCATGCTCGACGACGAGGTCGAGGGCTACTTCCTGCTGGGGCAGAACCCGGCCGTCGGTTCGGCCCACGGCCGCATGCAGCGACTGGCCATGTCGCACCTGAAGTGGCTGGTGGTGCGTGACTTCGCGATGATCGAGTCGGCGACGTTCTGGAAGGACGGCCCAGAGATCGCGACGGGCGAGCTGGTCACCGAAGACATCGACACGGAGGTGTTCTTCCTGCCGGCCGCGGCGCACACCGAGAAGAGCGGCTCCTTCACCCAGACCCAGCGGATGCTGCAGTGGCACCACCAGGCGGTGACGCCCAAGGGCGACTGCCGCAGCGAGCTCCAGTTCTTCCATGAGCTGGGTCAGCGCCTCCGAGCGCTGTTGGCCGACTCGACCGACGAGCGCGACCGTCCGCTGCTCGACCTGACCTGGGACTACCCGGTCGACGAGCACGGCGAGCCCGATGCGGAAGCCGTACTCGCCGAGATCAACGGCTATCACCTCACCGGCGACCAGGCCGGGCAGCCGCTCTCGTCCTTCACCCAGATGAAGGCCGACGGCTCGACCTCGGGTGGGTGTTGGATCTACACCGGTGTCTACGCCGGCGGGGTCAACCAGGCCGCCAACCGCAAGCCGGGCCGGGAGCAGAACCTCACGGCCCTCGAGTGGGGCTGGGCGTGGCCGGCGAACCGGCGCATCCTCTACAACCGGGCGTCGGCCGACCCGGAGGGCAACCCCTGGAGCGAGCGCAAGAAGTACGTCTGGTGGGACGCCGACGAAGGCAGGTGGACCGGAAACGACGTGCCGGACTTCCCGGTCACGAAGGCTCCGAGCTATCGGCCCGAGCCGGGCACGGGCGGGCCGGACGGCCTCGCCGGTGACGACCCGTTCATCATGCAGGCCGACGGCAAGGGCTGGCTCTTCACGCCGAAGGGGATGCTCGACGGCCCCCTGCCCAGCCACTACGAGCCCCAGGAGTCACCGGTTCGCAACCCGCTCTACGCGCAGCAGTCCAACCCGGCGCGCAAGGTCTTCCCGCGCAAGGACAACCTCTGGAGCCCCTCGGGTGGGGAGCCCGGGTCAGACGTGTACCCCTTCGTGTTCACGACCTACCGGCTCACCGAGCACCACACCGCCGGCGGCATGAGCCGGTGGCTGCCCTACCTGTCGGAGCTGCAGCCGGAGTTCTTCTGCGAGATATCTCCCGAGCTCGCGCAGGAGCGCGGCCTGACCAACGGCGGCTGGGCCACCATCGTGTCGGCCCGCACGGCGATCGAGGCCCGGGTGATGGTCACCGAGCGCATGACGCCCCTGATGATCAGCGGGCACACCGTCCATCAGATCGGGCTGCCCTATCACTGGGGAGTCGGCAACAGCGCCGTCGTCAGTGGCGACGCCGCCAATGACCTGTTGGGGGTGGCGCTCGACCCCAACGTGCAGATCCAGGAGAGCAAGGCCGGCTCCTGCGACATCCAACCGGGTCGTCGACCGACCGGTGAGGCGCTGCTGCGGCTGGTCGCCGAGTACCAGTCGCGTTCCGGCACGACGACCGAGACGGGCAACCAGCTGCGCACCGGTCACCCGGCATCCACCCCCGACACGATGGGAGGCTGAGCCTGATGGACTTCTGGCGCAACCAGCTGTCCGGCCCGACGAACCCCTCCGTGGACGCGGCCTGGAAGGACGGAGAGCCCCGTAAGGGCTTCTTCACCGACACGTCCATCTGCATCGGGTGCAAGGCCTGCGAGGTGGCCTGCAAGGAGTGGAACGCCATCCCCGAGGACGGGCTCGACATGTTGAGCCAGTCGTACGACAACACCGGCGCGCTCGGCGCGAGCACCTGGCGTCACGTCGCCTTCGTCGAGCAGTCGAGCGACCGCATCGAGCAGGCCCGCGAGTCAGGTCGTCGCCTCGTCGAGCTCGGGATGCCGTCACTGCGCTCACGCGAGGGCTCGGATGCCGTTGGGGCGCCGGGCGGTTCGCCGCTGGGTACCGCTGCGACGATGCCGCAGACGAACGGCAGCCTCGCGGTGGCCGACGTGCCCGCCCTTCCCGACATGCGGTGGCTCATGTCGTCAGACGTGTGCAAGCACTGCACGCACGCCGCCTGTCTCGACGTGTGTCCGACGGGTTCTCTCTTCCGCAGCGAGTTCGGCACCGTCGTCGTGCAGGACGACATCTGCAACGGCTGTGGCTACTGCGTGGCAGCGTGCCCCTTCGGGGTGATCGAGCGGCGCAAGGGCGACGAGGGGCACGAGAACGGCAAGCAGTCGCACGGCATCAGCATCCGGGGCTCGTCGTCCGCGTCGGTGGTTGACGCCACGACGTCGACCACCCAGTCGGTGGGGTCGGCCCACGCCGCCAACAGTGGCTTCGCCAACAATGGTGAGGTCAAGAACGTCGGCATCGCGCAGAAGTGCACGCTCTGCTACGACCGTCTCGGTGACGGCCAGACACCGGCGTGTGCCCAGGCGTGCCCGACGACCTCGATCAAGTTCGGTGACCTCGCCGACATGCGGGCGGCCGCGCAGGAGCGCGTGGCGCAGCTGCACGGTCAGGGTTTCACCGAGGCGCGGCTCTACGGCGCCGACCCCAACGACGGGGTCGGTGGCACCGGATCGGTGTTCCTGCTTCTTGACGAGCCCGAGGTCTACGGGCTGCCCCCGGACCCACGGGTGACGACGGCCGACCTGCCCGACATGTTCCGCAAGGCGGGCTACGCCGCCCTCACCATGATGGCCATGGCCGCAGCCGCCTTCGTCAGGAGGCGGCCATGACGACCAACCCGTTCGACGCTGACCGTCCGCCGGAGCGTCAGAGCCGACGCGGCGGTGGCCGCCGACGCGGAGGCGGTTCGGGGGCCTCAAGCAACGACTCGAATGGCAGTCAGGCTGGTCGCCGACGCACTGACGAGTCGGTGATGGTGCCCGAGGTCAGCTTCGACAGCTACTACGGCCGGCACATCGTCAAGCCGGCCCCGTGGGAGAAGGAGGTCGCGGCCTATCTGTTCCTCGGTGGAGTGGCCGGCGGCTCGGCCCTGCTCGCCGCGGGCGGCTCGGCCCTGAACTACCCCGCGCTGCGTCGGGTTGGACGCCTCGGCGCGGTCGCGGGCGCGGCGCTCGGCGGCGCGGCCCTGGCCAAGGACCTCGGCAAGCCCAGCCGGGCGCTGAACATGATGCGCACGGTCAAGCTCACCTCGCCCATGTCGGTCGGCACCTGGATCCTCACCGCGTTCGGTGGCTTCTCGGGAGTGGCGCTCGCGTCCGAGCTGGGCGGCATCCTGCTCGACGGCGGTTCCGGCGAGAACCCCACGGGTGGCTCGGCGGTGGCCTTGCTCTCGCGGGCCCTGAAGCTGGCCGACGGCCCGGCCACGGTCGGCTCGGCCCTGTTCGGTGCCCCCCTCGCGGCCTACACCGCCGTGCTGCTCTCCGACACAGCGACGCCCACGTGGCACGAGTCGTACCACGAGCTGCCGTTGGTCTTCGTCAGCTCGGCCAACCTCGCCTCGGCCGGGCTGGCCCTGATCGCCGTTCCCACCAGCCAGAACGGCCCGGCCCGCAAGCTGGCCGCGCTCTCGGCGGTCGTCGAGCTCGCCGCGTTCGAAGTCATGCAGCACCGGATGGGGGCGACGCTCTCGGAGCCGCTGCGCACCGGCAAGGCCGGCAAGCTGCTGCGGCTGAGCCGTGCCCTCACCGTGGGCGGCGCTGTCGGCGCGGTCACCCTCGGCTCGAACCGGGTGGTGGCCGCCGTGAGCGGTCTGTCGCTGATGGCGGCCTCGGCCCTTACGCGATTCGGCGTGTTCGACGCGGGGATCGTGTCGGCGATCGACCCGAAGTACACGGTCGAACCTCAACGCGAGCGGTTGGAGCGCCGCCGGGCCGCCGGCGCCACTCACGACTCGATCACGACGGCCCGCTGAGCCGCGTTATTTCCCCCTCGATGAAGGAGAGCTCGTGAGCAGCAAAGACGTGCAGCAGTCCGGTACCAACGCCACGGGCGGCAACCGGTGGGTCATCCTCGTGGCCGCGGTGCTGGTGCAGCTGGCCATCGGCGCGGTCTACGCGTGGAGCGTCTTCGCCAAGGCGATGCAGAGCGCAGACGCGTTCGGCTGGTCGAAGTCGCAGGCGGCGGTTCCCTTCGAGGTGGCCATCGGCATGATCTTTCTCGGCAGCTTCATCGGCGGACGGATCCAGGACAAGCGTGGTCCCCGGGTCGTCGCGTTGACCGGCGGCGTCATCTACAGCGTCGGGATCGTGATTGCCTCCTTCGCCGACAAGGACAGCTTCTGGATCCTGATCGTCGGCTACGGCATCCTCGGCGGTTTCGGTCTCGGCATGGTCTACATCGTGCCGATCGCCATGCTGCAGAAGTGGTTCCCTGACAAGCCCGGCCTCATCACGGGCATCGCCGTCGCGGGCTTCGGCTTCGGTGCCGTGATCACCTCGCCCCTGGGTCAAAGCCTCATCGCGCGCGACCCGTCCATGCCGACCAAGGCCTTCCTCCCCCTAGGTATCGGCTATCTCGTCGCGATCGTGCTCGGCGCCAGCTTCTTCCGTAACCCAGCCGCGCCTCCCGCTGGCAGCACCGCAGCTGCCACGGCATCCAGCCCGAAGACGGAAGCTCAGGCCGATGCGGACTACACCACGGAGGAGGCACTGCGCACGCCGCAGTGGTACCTCCTGACCGGCATCCTCACCCTCAGTGTCACTGCGGGAATCTCCCTCATCGCCGTGGCCGCCAGCAGTGCGACCGACGTGGCGGGCTTCTCGGCGACCGGGGCGGCCAGCCTCGTCGGTGTGCTGGCCATCTTCAACGGTGGCGGCCGCATCCTGTGGGGCTGGGTGTCCGACCGCATCGGGAAGATGCCGGCCTTCATGGGCATCCTCGGCATCCAGGGCGTCTGCCTGCTGCTCATCCCGCACATCTCCTCGACCGTGATCTTCGCGATCCTCGCCGCCCTCATCTACACCTGCTACGGCGGGGCCTTCGGCACCATGCCCTCCACGGCAGGCCGCTTCTTCGGCGTGCGCAACGCCGGAGGCATCTACGGGCTGATGCTCATCGGCTGGAGCCTCGGCGGCATCTTCGGCCCGCTCCTCATCGCGGCACTCATCGGGGAGGAGAAGGCCTACACCGTCGGCTTCACCGTGATCGGCATCATCGCGCTCGTCGGGATGGTGCTCCCGCTCATCACCAAGAAGCCGGCCCCCAGGCAGCACCAAAGCAGCGACCCGGTCGTCAGCTGACTCGTCGGGCCTGGCTCTCCGGTTTGGCTCTGCGTCGGCGCGGGGAGCCGGGTCTCACCTCACACGCATGATGTGGGCCCCCTGGGGGACCAGCTCACCGATGACGACCCCGCCGGGTACCTCTCCGGCGATCAGGAGCCCGCCGCTCGTCTGCGCGTCGGCGAGCAGCAACAGCTCGTCCTCGCCGACGGAGGCGTCGAGGTGCGGCCGCACCCAGTCGAGGTTGCGGCGGCTGCCGCCGGGCACGAAACCGTCGCGCAGCGAGCTTCGCACCCCGTCGAGGTAGGGCACGGAGGCCGCGTCGATGACGGCAGTCACCCCCGACGCACGAGCCATCTTGAAGAGGTGCCCGAGCAGGCCGAAGCCCGTGACGTCGGTCGCGGCCAGCACCCCGGCGGCCAGCGCGGCCACACTGGCCTGGTCGTTGAGGGCCACCATCGAGGCGATCGCATGGTCGAACACTTCGCCGGTGGCCTTGTGGCGGTTGTTGAGCACGCCCACGCCGAGCGGCTTGGTGAGGCTGATCGGCAGCCCGGGGCGGGCGGCATCGTTGCGCAGCAGATGATCCGGGTCGCCGATGCCCGTGACCGCCATGCCGTACTTCGGCTCCGGATCGTCGATGCTGTGACCACCAGCGACAGGGCAGCCGGCGGACGCCGCGACGTCGAGGCCACCGCGGAGCACCTCTGCCGCCAGTTCCAGGGGCAGCACGTCGCGGGGCCAGCCGAGGAGGTTGACGGCCAGCACCGGGTGCCCGCCCATGGCGTAGATGTCGGAGAGCGCGTTCGCGGCCGCGATCCGCCCCCAGTCGTAGGCGTCGTCGACGACGGGGGTGAAGAAGTCGGCGGTCGCCAGCACTGCGACACCACCGGCAATGCGCACCGCAGCGGCGTCGTCGCCGTCGTCGAGACCGACGAGCAGGTCGGGATGCGCCACACCGGTCAAACCCTGGACCATGCGCTCGAGGTCACCCGGGGGGATCTTGCAGGCGCAGCCACCGCCCTTGGCGAACTGGGTCAGTCGGACAGCGGCCTGCAGTGCGGCATCCATGACCTGACCCTAGGCCGTCGCGTCGGATGGCCGGCGGGGGAGGCCGGGCGCGGGTGGGTACGGGTGGGTACGGTGTGGTGGTGGAGGTGTCTGGGCACCTGGTGGTCCCCCCGGTCTTCAACACCGGTGAGGCCGAGCATCTCGGCCTGGCGGGTTCGATTCCCGTCCACCTCCGCCATGACGACTGACGGGTAACGGATGACGCGGAATCTCGGGTTCCGCGGAGGAGGCAGCAGTGTCGCAGCCCGACCCGCGCCGACTCATCCCGCGCACCGACACGCTGCTGGCCCTCCCGGTGTTCGTCGAGGCCGCCGCTCGGCTCGGTGACGCGGTGGTGCGGGCGGCCATCGTGACCGCTCAGCAGCAGGCTCGCGACGGCCAGATCGCTCCCGAGGCGGTCGCCGACGCTGCCCGCGCCGGGCTGCCGACGAGCTCGACGACCCTGGAGCCAGTGCTCAACGCCACCGGCATCGTGGTGCACACCAACCTCGGTCGCGCCCCCCTGTCGTCGGGGGCGGTCGCGGCGCTCGTGCGGGCGGCCGGCTACGTCGACGTCGAGTTCGACCTCGCGACGGGCGCGCGGGCACGCCGCGGCCGCGGCACCCTCGAGGCATTGCTCGAGCAGGTACCGACGGCGGGTGACGCCCTCGTGGTGAACAACGGCGCCGCGGCCCTCGTGCTCGCCACGACCGCCCTCGCCGCAGGACGCGAAGTGGTGGTCAGCCGCGGCGAGCTCGTCGAGATCGGGGACGGGTTCCGGCTGCCCGACCTGATCGAGTCGACCGGCGCGCGGCTGCGCGAGGTCGGCACGACCAACCGCACGCACCTGGCCGACTACGCCGCTGCTGTCGGCCCCCACACGGGCTGCATCCTCAAGGTGCACCCGAGCAACTTCCGCGTCGCGGGGTTCACCTCCGCCGTGGGCCTCACCGAGCTGGCGACGCTCGGGGTGCCGGTCGTCATGGACATCGGCAGCGGGTTGTTGACGTTCGACTCGTCGACGCCCGAGGAGCCCGACGCTACAAGGGCGCTCGCCGCCGGTGCCACGGTCGTGACCGCGAGCGGCGACAAGCTGCTCGGCGGTCCGCAGGCGGGGCTCGTGCTCGGCGACCGGCAGGTGGTCGAGCGACTGCGCCGGCATCCCCTCGCTCGCGCCCTGCGCGTCGACAAGCTGACCCTGGCGGCGCTCGAGGCCACCCTGCGGGGGCCGGTGGTGCCGGTACAGGCCTACCTGCACGCCGACTCCGCCGTTGTGCGCGCCCGCACCGAGCGCCTCGCTGCCGCCCTGGGTCGCGAGGTCGTCGACGTCGTCGGTGCCGTCGGCGGTGGCGCTGCTCCCGGGATGCCGCTGCCCGGGTGTGCGGTCGAGCTTCCCTCCCGATGTGCCGAGGCCCTTCGCCTCCGCCGTCCTGTCGTCGTCGCGCGGGTCGAGCGGGGACGCTGTCTCGTCGACCTGCGCTGTGTCCCGGCCGACGACGACCTGTTGGTGGAAAGCGCCATCCGCGCGGTGCTCGACGCTCCCGACAGCGGTGGCTGAGCGTGGCCGTCATCGCCACTGCCGGCCACGTAGACCACGGTAAGTCGGCTCTCGTTCGGGCCCTGACCGGGATCGAGCCCGACCGGTGGCAGGAGGAGCGCCGCAGGGGCATGACGATCGACCTCGGCTATGCGTGGACGACACTGCCCTCCGGCGCCGAGGTGGCCTTCGTCGACGTGCCGGGCCACGAGCGCTTCATCGGCAACATGATCGCCGGTCTCGGGCCGGTTCCGGCCGTGCTCTTCGTCGTCGCAGCCGACGAGGGGTGGCGCCAGCAGTCGGAGGAGCATCTCACGGCCGTCGAGGCTCTCGGCCTGAAGCACGGGCTGCTCGTGGTGACCCGCTCCGACCTCGCCGACCCTGACGCCGCCCTCGGTGCAGCAGCGGAGCGGTTGCAGGCTGCCGGTCTCGGCGGGTGGGAGGCGAGGGCGGTGTCGGCGCGAACCGGGCAGGGGCTGCCCGAGCTGCGCTCCGCCCTCGACCGTCTCGTCGCAGGCCTGCCCGAGCCGGAGACCGACGCTCCGGCGAGGCTGTGGGTCGACCGCAGCTTCACCGTGCGCGGCAGCGGCACCGTCGTCACGGGCACTCTCGGCCAGGGACGCATCGGCGTGGGTGACCGCCTGCGGCTCGTCACCCAGCACGAGACGGAGCGCGTGCTTACCGTGCGCGGCCTGGAGTCACTGGGGCGGCCGCGTGAGGAGGTGTCCTCGGTGGCGCGGGTGGCCCTCAACCTGCGTGGAGTGAGTGCCGACGAGATCGGCCGGGGCGATCGGCTGGTCGGCGCCGGAGCCTGGCACACGACAGCGGTGGTCGACGTCGAGCTCACCGTGGTCGGCGCCGGGGGAGGGCACGAAGGTTCGGGAGCAGGGCAGGTCGGGCAGCCGGTTGGGCTGCAGGTTGGGCAGGTCGAACGAGGTCAGGCGACGGCGCTGCCCACCCACGTCATGGCTCACGTGGGAACCTTGGCCATCGAGGCGCGGGTACGCCCGCTGGCACCAGCGGACGCGCCAAGCTCGACGAGCCTCTCGACCTCCTCGAGCAGCACGGCGCGGCTGACCTTCGGTCGGGCCCTGCCGCTGCGCCCCGGTGACCGGCTCATCCTGCGTGACGCCGGAGCTCGGCGGGGGCTGGCCGGGGCCCGTGTGCTCGACACCGACCCACCCGGCCTTTCTCGGCGAGGATCGGCCGCCCGGCGTGCCCTCGACCTCGCCGCCCTGTCAGCGGGGCCCGACCTCGATCGCGAGGTCGGGCGACGGGGGGCGATGACGGTCGCCGACGCCCTCACCCTCGGCCACCGCCTCGAGACGATTCCCGACGAAGAGACGGGCCCTGCCGCCGGTGCGCTCGACGATGCGTCGAAAGTGCACCGTCGAGGGGCCTGGCTCGTCGACGCCGCACAGTGGCTCGACTGGGTACAGGCGCTTCGAGCCGGCGCCGAGAACCAGGCCCGCACCGACCCACTTCAACCCAGCCTCTCGCTGGAGGCGGCCCGCGCCGCGGTCGGCGTGCCCGACCGCGCGTTGCTGGCGAGGCTGGCCGTGGAGTCGGGCCTCGAGGTGGTCGACGGCCGGGTCGGGCTTCCGGGAGTCCGGGCGGCCCTCGACCCGCGCACAGAGGCCGGCCTCCAGGCGATCGAGCAGCGGTTACAGGGCGCGCCCTACGCGGCCCCCGAGCAGCACGATCTCGACGCCGCCGGTCTGGGGCCCCGACAGCTGGCTGCGGCCGAGAAGGCCGGACGCGTTCTCCGGCTGCCCGGCGAGGTCGTGCTGCTTCCCTCGGCCCCGGCCCGGGCGATGCGGGTGCTGGCAGCCCTGCCTCAGCCCTTCACGACGAGCGAGGCCCGTCAGGCCCTCGACTCGACCCGGCGCACCGTGGTGCCCCTGCTCGAGCACCTCGACGGGCGCGGCTGGACCAGGCGCCTCGACGGCACCCATCGTGAGGTGCGTCGCTGAAGCGGTGACGGGACGCGACGGCAGGCAGTGGCGCCGGTTGGTGGTGTGCACGGGGCGACGCCTGAGTCCCTCCCGCCGTCGCCCCGTGGTCCTGCCCCCATAGTCCGTTCGGAGCAGTGCGAAGGGCGGATTGGTGCCGCCACAGAGTTTCTCGGTCAGCCGCCGAGACGTTCGAACCCGGTCACGATCAGCACCGCAGCCCCCACATCGTCGGATGCCGTGAGGTCGACGTGCGCGACGACCGCCCAGTCGTGGTCGCCGTCGGGGTCGACGACGACCTGCCGCAGCCGCCACTCCGTCGGGGTCTTCTCGATCTGCAGCAGGGCCGGGGAGCGCGCCGCCTGGTCGGTCGCGATGGAGTCGTGGTCGTCGTAGTAGGCACCGAGGGCGTTGTTCCAGGCCTCGGTCGTCATGACGACCTTCTGCGGCGGGTCGGTGAGCTCGGCCACCCGGGCCTCGAGCTCGCCGAGAGCCTCCCAGTGGTCGCGCGACGCGAGCTCGACCCGGTGGAACATCGCGTTGCGGATCATCACGGTGAAGGCCCGCACGTTGCCGGTCAGCGGCCGCGTGGGTGGCGCGAGGTCGCCCGCCTGCGGCAGGGCGGCATCCGGGTTGACCAGGTCTTCCCACTCGTCGAGCAGGCTCGAGTCGGTCTGGCGAACCAGCTCACCCAGCCACTCGATGACGTCCTCGAGCTCGTCGGTGCGGTGGGTCTCAGGCACCGTGTGACGCAGCGTGCGATAGGCGTCGGTGAGGTAGCGCAGCAGCAGCCCCTCCGACCGCGACAGCCCGTAGACCGAGACGAACTCGTTGAAGGTCATGCCCTGTTCGAACATCTCGCGCACGATCGACTTCGGCGACAGGGCGTCGGGCGAGATCCAGGGGTGGGTCTGCCGGTAGGTGCCCAGGGTGGCCTCGAGCAGGTCGGCGAGCGGCTTCGGCCAGCTGACCTCATCGAGGCGCTCCATCCGTTCCTCGTACTCGATGCCGTCGAGCTTCATGGCGGCGACCGCCTCGCCACGCGCCTTCGACTCCTGGGCCCACAGCACCTGCCGGGGGTTCTCGAGGATCGCCTCGATGACCGACACGAGATCCTTGGCGTAGCTCTCCGACTCGGGATCGAGAGTGTCCATGACGGCCAGGGCGAACGGCGCCAACGGCTGGTTGAGGGCGAAGTCGCGCTGGAGGTCGATGGTGAGGGCGTGGCGACGGCCCGACGCCTCGGCGACCGGCAGCCGCTCCACGACCCCTGAGCTGAGCAGCTCGCGGGCCAGCACGAGGGCGTGCTTCTGCAGGCGCCGCTGGTCTTTGGGCTCATGGTGGTTGTCGGTGAGCAGGCGCGACATGTGGGCCACCGGGTTGCCTTCTCGGCCAAGGATGTTCACCAACATGGAGTGCGAAACGCGCATGCGCGGCTGCAGCGGTTCGGGGTCAGAGTTGATGAGGCGGTCGAACGTCTCCTCCGACCAGCTGATGAAACCCTCCGGCGGCTTCTTGCGCTGGATCTTGCGTTGCTTCTTGGGGTCGTCACCCGCCTTCTCCACGGCCCGGTGGTTCTCGATGACGTGCTCCGGCGCCTGGGCCACCACCCAGCCCCGGGTGTCGAACCCGGCCCGGCCGGCACGACCCACGATCTGGTGGAACTCGCGCACCTTGAGCATCCGCTGCTTCGTGCCGTCGAACTTGGTCAGGCCGGTCAGAACGACAGTGCGGATCGGCACGTTGATGCCGACGCCGAGGGTGTCGGTGCCGCAGATCACCTTGAGCAGGCCGTCCTGGGCGAGCTGTTCGACGAGCCGCCGGTACTTGGGCAGCATCCCGGCGTGGTGCACCCCGATGCCGTTGCGCACCAGCCGCGAGAGGGTGCGGCCGAACCCCGAGCCGAACCGAAAACCGCCGATGCGGGCCGCGATGGCGTCGCGCTCCTCCCGGCTGGTGATCTTGACGGCGAGAAGGCTCTGGGCGCGTTCGAGTGCGGACGCCTGCGTGAAGTGCACGACGTAGACGGGCGCGCGATCCTGCGCGAGCAGCTTCTCGATGGTCTCGTGCATGGGGGTCAGCACGTACGAGAACTCCAGCGGCACGGGCCGTTCGGTGCCGGCGATGACCGCGGTCGAGCGGCCGGTGCGGCGGGTGAGGTCGTCCTCGAACATGGTCACGTCGCCGAGGGTGGCCGACATCAGCACGAACTGCGCCTGCGGGAGCTCGATGATCGGCACCTGCCACGCCCAGCCGCGGTCGGGTTCGCTGTAGAAGTGGAACTCATCCATGACGACGAGGCCGATGTCGGCCGAGCTGCCTTCGCGCAGAGCGATGTTCGCGAGGATCTCGGCGGTGCAGCAGATGATCGGGGCATCGCCGTTGACCGTGGCGTCACCGGTGATCATGCCGACGTTGTCGGCGCCGAACTGCTCACAGAGGGCGAAGAACTTCTCCGAGACCAGCGCCTTGATCGGGGCGGTGTAGAAGCTGACCCGGTCTTCGGCCAGGGCGTAGAAGTGAGCGGCCGTGGCGACGAGCGACTTTCCCGACCCGGTCGGCGTGGCCAGGATGAGGTTGCTGCCGCTCAGGATCTCGAGAAAGGCATCGTCCTGGTGGGGGTAGAGAGTCAGGCCTCGCTCGGTCGTCCACGCGGTGAACCGCTCGTAGAGCGCGTCGGGGTCGGGGTCCCGCGGGATGCGCTCGCTGAGGTTCTTCACCACGTGAGTATGCCGCCCCGCCGACGCCGGCTCCCAAACGGTCGATCCGACCTCGCCACCACCAGCCCTGCAAGGGCGTGGGTATCAGCCGGGCGCTCACGGCGCTCTGGCTCATGGGGCCGCGGCTGCGGTCCCGTGCGGGCGAAGCGGACGGGGACGGGGGCGGAATGACGACACCGGTGTCGTTCGACTTCGTTGTCGCGACGCTGGCCTTGCTGGCAGTGCCCGGGCCGTCCGTCGTGTTCGTCGTGACGAGGGCGCTCTCGCACGGCCGGGCGGCCGGCTTCTTCTGCCTGATCGGGCTCGAGGCGGGGCTGATGGTGCACGTCATACTGGTGACCGTCGGCGTCGGTGCCCTGCTGGCCGCCTCCGGCCCGGCGCTCACGGTGCTGCGCACGGCCGGGGTGTCCTGCCTCGTGGTCCTCGGGCTGAGGCAGATCTTCGCGCCCGTCGCCGTCGGTGGCGCCACGACGGCCGCGCACCGATCCGGCCGGTGGGTCCTGGCCCGTGACGCCTTCGTCGTTGACCTGTTCAACCCGCAGACCCTGCTGCTCCTGCTCGCCTTCCTGCCTCAGTTCACCTCGCGTCAGCCGGCGCCGGCGCCCGGCTCGATGGTTGTTGTCGGATTGTGCGTGCTCGGCCTCGCGGTCGTCTGCGACACGGCCTGGGTCGTGGCCTGCACGAGCGGCTTCGTGCGCCGTTCGGCCGCGACGCGGCTGTCCTGGCTGGGGGAGGGGTCCCGCCGGTCTGCCGTGGCGAGGGGCGCGGTCTACCTCGGCCTGGCCGGCTGGGCGTTGATCGGGTGAGCCGCCGCATCGAGGCGCCCACTACGAGGGGAGGACGATGGTACGAGTGATCTGTTGGTTGGCCTCCCAGTACGTACGCCGGTCGGCGATGACCGGGTCGTCCGGCTTCGGCTGAACCGCTCCGTTCACGTCGATGGCGCGGGAGGCGACGGTGTGGCGCCCGGATCGGGCCCGACCCCAGTCGAAGGTCCACAGCTTCCAGGCCAGTCCCTGGTCCGGGTCTCCGTGTCGACCGCCCTTGACCACACGGGCCTGGCGCCACGGGCCACCGTCGATGGAGACCTCGACGCGGGCGATGGTGCCACCCCAGGCGACCCCGATGACCTGGTACCGGCTCCGTCCGCCGGTGCTGTTTCGGGTGACCTTGGCCGGTGCCGACTTCAGCCGGTAGCGGCCGACGGTCTCGAAGCTCCACGTCACCTTGCCCAAGGCGTCGGTCTGCTCGCGGAACGTCACGTAGTCACGGGCCATGAACCGCCCGGCGTAGCGATGGTCGATCAGCTCGATGCGCGAAAGCCACTTCACGTTCGCGACGCCGTACCAGCCAGGGGCGATGAGGCGCACCGGGTAGCCGTGCTCGATGGGCAGCGGCCGGCCGTTCATCTCGTAGCAGAGGAGGTTGCCGGGCGCCATGGCCTCCGCCACGGTCA
Organism: Humibacillus sp. DSM 29435; assembly: GCF_001758225.1. Taxonomy (GTDB): domain Bacteria; phylum Actinomycetota; class Actinomycetes; order Actinomycetales; family Dermatophilaceae; genus DSM-29435. Next base: position 21,440 of record NZ_MAST01000016.1, read on the forward strand.
TGCTGCGCGCGAACTGCTCGTTGATGGTGATGTCCCAGCGGTCGGGGTTGTCGGGGTCCGGTGTGCCGGTGCCCGTGGACCCCGGGCTGATGACGCCCGAGTCGTCGCGGATCGTGACGGCGCCGGCGTCGGTTCCCCAGAACACGACCTCCGTGGCCGATGCCATGGGTTTCGCGCTCTTCAGCAGAGGGGCCAGGGGTGCCCCGCCCCACACGGCGTTGCCGATGCCGCCGATGAACGGGGGAAAGGCGGTGTTGCCAGCGCACTCCAACGTGAACTCCACCCGCTCACGCGGACGCGACGTCAGGCTGGCCAGCGACAGCGAGCGAGGGCGAGCGACGAGGCCGTCGATGCCGAGTCGCCAGGTGACCGGGTCGATCACCGGCTGGTTGTAGTGGCTGACGAAGAAGAAGTTGTCAGTGGGTGTGAGACGGGTCGAGAGCTCGTCCCAGACCAGCTGCTGGCCGATGCCGTTGCCCGGCGGGAAGGGAGGCGGTTGGTCCTCCCAGAGGACAACCTCGTCGTCGGGGCCGCCAGGAAAGCTCTCGGGCGGATCTCCCTGGTTTCGCAGCCACGGTACCGATTCAGCACTCCCGGTGCCGAGGGCCTGCGCCGACCCCGAGACCTGCAAGACCGACATTCCGGCGGCAGCGGTCCCTCCGGCCAGAAGGCCGCGGCGAGTGAGTGAACCTGTGGTCATTTCGAGCTCCCTTCGATGCGTTCGAGGCGACGATCGACCCCCCTCCACGTTCGCTGACGCCACCCCTTGGCCGCATCGGGCAAAATCCCTATTCTCAGCCTCCGACCTCCCCAATCCTCGCCGTGTGCCACCGTCGCCCGGTGGTCGGCTGTGGGCCGGTGGTCGGCTGTGGGCCGATCCGCCGCCGGACGCATCGGGCTGACGAGAGCGTCAGCCGTCGCGTTGCCGCTCCGCCGCTCGAGCCAGGGCGGCCGCCTCGCCGCGGTTGGCCACGCCCAGCTTCGCGAGCACGTTGCCGACGTGCGTGCTCGCGGTCTTCTCAGTGATGAACAACGCCTCGGCGACGGCGCGGTTCGTGGCACCGCCGACGACGAGCGCGAGTACCTCACGCTCTCGGGGGGTGAGCCGGTCGAGGGGTCCGGGGGCGTCATGTTCGAGGGGAAGTGGCACGCGGAACCGTCTGGCCGCGAGGGCGGCCTGCCCCTGGAGCCACCCGGCACCCATCGACCGGGCCTCATGCCAGACCACGGCGAGCAGATCCTTGCCGTCGTCGCGCTCGCCGTGCTCCAGCTGTGCCCGAGCCAGCTCGAGTCTTGGCCGCAACGAGGTGTACCGACCGAAGCGGGCCGCAACCTCGACGGCCCGTCGCCACTGAGGGATGCTCGAGCGGCCGGTCAGCCTGGTCTTCTGTGCCTGCGCCATGAACAGGTGCATCCCGTACTGGCTGCTCGTCCAGTCGGTGGTGGCGTGGTTGTTGGCCAGCTCCAGCGAGGTCTCCGCCAACCGGACGAGCTGGGCGCTCGGTGCGGTTCTCGTGGCCGCAGCCAGCGCCAGCGCCCGGTAGGCATAGTCGCAGGCCAGCGCCTGCTCCAGAGGGGAGTCGCTCGAGCCGACCTCAGCCAGCATGGACTCGGCCGCGCTCAACGCGCGACCGGGGTCACTCAGGGCTTCGCAGATCTCGATGAGGCGCGGTGAGTGATGGACCCCCGGTTCGTTGGCGTGGTCGGCGAAGGCCGCCTCCTCGAGCGCCAGGGCACCGCGCATGTCTCCCCGCGCGATGCGCAGGCGCGACCGCGTCCACCGCAGTCGCCACTCGAGCCTTGGCGAGACACAGTGGGTCTCGAACAGGGCCTCCGCTTCGTCGAGATGGCCTTGGCCTACCAGAATCGCCACCTCCTGCTCGGCGCCGAACGCGACGAAGCGAGAGACCCCGGCTCGCGTCGCATCCTCGCGGACCCGGCGTGAGAGGGCGGCGGCCTCGTCGAGCGCACCGGAGAGAAAGAGGTAGAGCGCCAGCTCGCCGGAGGCCTCGAGCGCGGCGCCCAGCTCGCCGGCCCTCTTGGCCGCGCGCACGGCCTGCCTGTGCACGTCCAGCGACTCGCTGCATCGGCCGAGAAACCACAGTGGCTCGGAGAGCTCCCACAGCGCCTCGCTGACCAGGTCATCGGCCCCGATCGCCCGGGAGGCGTCCAGTCCCCGCGTCGCGAACCCGAGGGCTTCGACGTAACGGCTGACGCGGCATCCGTGGAAGGCCGACGCGAGCAGGGCCTCGGCGAGCTCACGACTCGGCGTCACGCCGGCCAGCCCCACGGCACGGTCGAGAGCCGTACGACGACTCATCAGGGCCGGTACGTCACCCCATTGGCTTCCGATGGCGGTGTAGACCCGGCACGCCGTCAGGGGGTCACCGTCTGGTTCGAGCAGGTCGACGGCCTGTCGCAGCAGGCCGTGCACCCGGTCACGGACCCCTTCGTTGGCCAGCACCCGGGCTGCCAGGCGCGGGAGGTCGGCCTTGGCGAGACCCGTGCGCGCGGCAGCATTGGGCACTCGGTCCCACAGCTCGAGGGCGCGCTCGAAGTGGTCGGCCGCCGCAGCCGAGCCGTACTGCTTGCCTGCCGCACCGGCCCAGACCGAGGCCTCGAGGGCGAGGGGCCAGTCGTGGGCGCCCGTCGCGTGCAGGGCGAGGGAGGCGCCATAGCGCCAACGGCGGTCGGTCGCCCCGGTCTCGACCCGACCGCGGAGAACCCGCGCGTACGCTTCGTGCAGCCCGACGAGCTCTCCGGGCAGTAGGTCGTCGTGCACCGACTCCCGGAGCAGGGCGTGGCGGAAGGTGAAATGGTCGCCGCGACGTGTGACGACATTGGTTTCGAGCATCTCGGTGATCGCCGAGGTGAACCTCTCCCCGTCGAGGGTGGAGGCCTCCTGAAGGACCTCGAGATCGAGGTGGCTGCCGCCCACCGAGGCGAGTCGGGCGAGCCGGGCCGTGCTCGGTGAGAGCCGTTCGACGTGGCGGAGCAGCAGGTCGTGCAGGAGGGCGGGGACACCCGGTTCATCGGCCGCGACCAGCTCCTCGATGTAGAGCGGGTTGCCGTCTGAACGGGTCAGCAGGCTGGCGAGCTCGTCTGCGTCGGGGGGCCGGCCCGAACGGCGAACGACCAGCTCGTGAACGTCGTGCCGGGCCAGGCCCTCGAGGTCGAGGCGCACCGTTCCCCGGCTTCTGGTGAGCTCCACCAGCGCCGTCCCGAACGGGTGACCGCTGGTCAGGTCGTCGGCCCGGAAGGTCAGAACGAGCAGAAGCGGTGCGCGGCCGGTGCGCAGCAGCCCGAGCACGAAGTCCCGCACCGAGGCGTCGGCCCAGTGGAGGTCCTCGAGCACGAGCACGAAAGGCGCCTGGCCTGCGAGCACCTCGGATGCCGCGAGGAGAGACTCCAGAGAGGCGGACATCCACCGTGGTTCGGATACCAGCCAGCCAGTGCGGGCCAACGTGGAGTTGGAGTCGGCGGTGCTCAGCTGGGTGTGAACGTCGCGCAACGCCTCGACGGCGGGCCCGAACGGTGCGCCCGTCGCGAGGTCGAGGCAGTGACCGACCGCACAGATCAGTCCCATCGCGCGACATCGCTCCACGAGGACGTGGACCAAGGTCGTCTTTCCGATGCCGGCGTCACCGCCGATGAGGAGGCCGCGAACCCTGGGCTCACCCTCTTGTACGTCCGCGTCTGCGTGCTCTTCTGCGTCGCGGAGGACGGCATGGAGCAGCTCGTCGACGAGACCGATCTGCGCGTCTCGGCCGATGGGTACCTCGTGCTGCGACGACCTGACCATCCGCGACTCCCAGGCCGAGGAGGGGTGCGGTGCTGTTCGACCTGCCGCTCAGCATAGGAGCGCTTGGTGGCCATGTGCACAGGACGGCCGAACCTGCTGCGTTCCCGGCGCCGACACGACTGTGGATCGTGCGTTCGGTGGGCACGTCTTTCGCTCTAGCATCGCCAGATGCGCGCATCCGGCACACGCTCGGTCTTCCTCGCGATGATCCCCGTGCATCTGCTGATCCTCGGGTGGGTGTGGATCGGGCGGGCCGCCTTCGGGAACGGCGGATGGATGACGCTGATCCTGCTCGTCACCGTCATCCCGGTCGTGGCGCTTGCCCTCGCGCTGACGACCCTCCTGTCGTTCCGTCGTCGGCCGGCGCCGCGAGCCCTGACGGCGCGCCAGGTGAGAGCACAGCTGGTGACGTGGGCAGGCCTGTTCGTCGTGGGGTTGTTCATGTACGACTTCACCGACGCACCCGAGAGCGACAAGACGGTGCTGACGCAGCTGTTCGGCTACTCCGACGCGTTGTTCACCCTGAGTGCGGTGCTCATCGGAGTCGGCGCGATCACGGCGACCGGCGGCTGGGTCTGGCTGCTCTCCGAGCTGCTGCGCGACCAGACCCGACTGGCGGTCCCGACGGGAGTCGGTCACGACTGAGCGATTCGGGCTGTTCCGGAGGCGCCTCAGGCCCGGTTGGCGAAAACAATGAGGTTGTCCTGACTGCTCATAGTCACAGCGGGCGAGAGCAGGCAGGTGATGACTACGAGCTGGTCGCCTCTGGACTTCCGGTCGCGCCAGATTCGCGGATCGCGCGCTGCCTCGCCCTTGGTCTCGATCGCTGTTCCGGTCACCACGTAGGCGACCCCGTCGACCGTCAACGGGTCACCGGCGAAGACGAGGGGATGCCGCCCGGCTGAGGCGTCGTCGGCGGCATCCGTGGGCGGGTTGATGAAGGCGTTGCCCGGCCCTCGACCACCACGCACCGAGTGCATGGTGACCACGACCAGCCCGGTGCTCGGGTCACCGACCTGGCCGTAGTCACGCATGACGAAGGCGTCGGTGAACGTCGGTGGCGTGATGACGCCGTCGACGACCGAGGCAGCGAGCAGTGGCACCGAGAGCTTCTGACGGGAGGCGACGAAGCGACCCCCGGTGGGCTTGGCCTTCGCTCGGTCGAGCTCGGGCGCGGCTTGCCAGACCACCCGGTTCCCGTCGAGGTCTCGGCTGACCTGCGCCCCTGGGGGAGAAGTGTTGCGATCGAGCCCGGCGCGCAGCAGCAGCCCAGAGGTGATGGCGGCGACGAGGGTGACCGTGGCGATCACCACGGTCACCCATCGTCGCGGCGCCACTCGTGCCCGGCTCAGGGAGTCGACCCGCCTCGACGCCGTCGTGCGAGCCACGCGCCACCCAGGGAGGCGAGCAGGGCCGCGAGCCCGGAGCCGACGAGCAGTCGGGTGCCCGATCCGCTGAGCTGGCCACCGGTGTCTGACACCGGTCCGCCGTTGCCTGCGTTGCCGTTGCCTGCGTTGCCGTTCCCACCCTTGCCGGCGCCCGGCGGAGTGGTCGCTCCAGTGATCGGTGGGGTGGTGTTGGGCGGTGTCGTCGGCGTCGGACCGTTGAACGTGTTGGTCACCGTCACGGTCACCACCGTGCCGTCACCCACGGTCACCGTGGGCTGGTCGATCGTCGTGCGGTCGGCCCCACCGGCATCCGGCTCGGTGACATCGCACTTCGCCCCCGTCGGCAGGCCATCGAAGACGGCCCGGTAGCCGTTGTCCTTCGACACCGTCGCCTGCCCGCCGCCGGGCAGCACGACCGGCGTGGTCGTGTCGCCCAGCAGGTAGGTGCACGACAGCGCCACCGTGAACGTCTTGTCGGCCGCCGCCCCTGCGCCGTCACCGTCGATCTCCTTGACGACCGCGACCGATCCGCCGGCGAAGGTGTTCGTCAAAGTGAACGCCACCGGGGTGGTGCCCGCGGCATCGACCGTGACCGACGAGGGCGTGAGCACGGCTCCCGTGGCCCCACCGTTGTCGGTCTCGGTCACGCTGCACAGGGCCTTGTCGGGCAACCCTTCCCAGGTGGTCGACAGGCTGCTGCCCCTCGAGAGCTGACGGATGCCGTCTGCGTCGATCGTGACGGGGGCGGGCTTGCCGTTGACCTCGATGGTGCACGACAGCGCAACCGTGAACACGCGGTCGTCGCCGACCTGGCCGGCGGCCGGGCCGTCGATGACCTTGGTCACCGTGACCGACCCGACATCGAACCGGTTCGTCACCGTCAGCAGGGCCGGCGTCTTGGCCTTGGCGTCGACCGTTACTGAGTCGGGAGCGACGTCACTTGCGCTTGCCCTGCCGTCGTCGGTCTCGGTGGCCTTGCAGATGGCGCCGTCGGGCAGGTCGCCCCACGTCGTCGTCAGCCCGGCGGCGGCCGAGAGCGTGCGCTCGGCGTCCTTGCCCAGGTCGATGGGCTTGACCTCACCGTTGACCGTGACCTCGCAGGAGAGGCGCACCGTGAACTCCTGCTTTGGGTTCACCTGGTCGGCGCCGTCGCCCTCAATCTTCTTGGTGACCTCGACCGACCCGAGCAGGAAGGTGTTGGTGATCGTCACCTTCAGGGGCTCGGCCGAGTCGCCGTCGATGGTCACCGGCATGTCTGGCGTGATCGCGGTGCTGCTGGCCCCTCCGGCATCCGGCTCGGTGACATTGCACTTCGCGGCGTCGGGCAGGTTCTTGATCTCCTCAGTCAGCTTGTCGCGACTGAGGGTGAGCGTGCGCTGGTACACCGTGACGTCGTCGAGCGTGCACGACACCTCGACGGTGAACGTGCCGACCGTCGGATCGTCAGCCCCGGCGCCGGCGAGCTTCTTCGTGATCTGCAGACTGCCGACCCTGAAGGTGTTGTTGAAGGCCACGGCGTTGGTCGCCCCACCCTGCGCGTCGTCGGCGGTCAGCGCGAGCGTGATGACGTCGGTGCCGGTGACCGTCTGGTCGGCGATCGTGCCGGTCGAGGTCGTTGTCTTGGCTCCGCGTGTGTCGGTCTCGGTCGCCGTGCACTCGGAACCGGCCGGCAGGTCGTCGAACCGAGCAGTCTCGCCCGCGAGGAAGCTGGCGGTCATCGGTTGGTCGGCCGAGTAGCCGGTCGCATAGATGGGCTCGCCCAGGAAGGTACAGGCGACCTCGAAACCGAACGGGCCGTAGACGACCGGCTTGCCGTTCTGGTCGAGCGCCGAGTCGGTGACCTTCTTCGACAGCACGAGCGAGGCGAACTCGTAGGTGTTCGTGGCGATGACGATGGGCACCGTCTGGCCATCGCGGGCCACCGTGACGGTCGTGGCCTCGAACTGCGAGGCTCCAGAAGTGGCCCGGTCGTCCTTGACCGTGCACTTCGAACCCCAGGGGATGTCGCTCAACGTCGCCTCTTCGTCGGCGGCGAGGGTGATCTTCCCGTCGTTCGCCAGGGTCACCGCCTGGCCGACCGAGGTGCAGGTGGTCACGAGGTCGAAGCTCACCGGTGCGTTGACCGCGGCCGGGCCCTGCACCTTCTTGGTGACCTTGATCGGCCCGGTGGCGAGCGCCGCGCCGACCTTGTTGCCTTCCGAGCGAGGTGCGAAGCCAGAGCCGGCCCCGTTGCGGGTACGCGCGGCCTGGGCCACGGTGTTCCACGCGATGGTGTCGGCGCCGGGTGTCTTCGACTCGGCCGGGGCCGTCGTCGTGATGTCGATCGACAGCCGTGCGCCGGGTTGCCACAGGCTGTCGAAGTCGGTCTCGAACTTCAGGGCCACGACGTCGGCGGGGTCGACGTCCGTGGTCCAGGGCTTCCAGCTGCCGGCCGGGCAGCTCTTGTTGCTCAGTTCGGCGACGCACAACGGCAGGTCACTCGTGTAGTAGACCCGGAAGTCGGAGACGGTGCCGCTCGTCGTGCCGACGAGCTTGACGTCCTTGAGGTTTGGGCGCCACTTCGAGTCGCGCGGCGTGGTCACGAACGCGCCGGTGTCACCGACATCGGGCATCCGGTCGATGGCACGCACCTGGTCGATGGGCAGGTTGCCGCTGTTGCTGAAGGTCAGGCGCCACACGTCGTCGCCACCGGGCTTGGTGACCGGCACGCAGCCGCCCTGGTAGAAGCCCGCCGCGTCAGGGGTGCAGCCGGTGGGGTCGTCGCGGATGTTGAGCACGCCGAGGGCGTCGTCGGTAGCCTTGACCGACTTGACCCCTCGAATGGCGCCGGCGACCGTCGGGTAGACGGTGGCCGAGGCGCGGCACTCGCCGGTGGCGTCGTCGAGGGTGGCCTTGCACCCGTCCCACGGCCGCTGCCCGACGATGCCGGTGGTGTTGGTGACGTCGGTGTTGCCGGCCAGGCCGGGGCGGAAGACGAGGTCGGTCGTGATCGTGTAGGTCTGGCCGACCTCGAGCACCGTCCCCGTGGGGAAGCTGAAGGTCAGCAAGGTCGGGGTCGCCGCCACCGTCACCCCGGTCTGGGTGGTCGGCATCGGCGGACCGCTCGGCGGGCTGGGGGCATCTCCCTCGAGTCCGTAGGTGTACGGGCTCTGACCCGGGGGCAGGTCGGGGTTGATCACGAGCAGCGGGCCGGAGCCATCGCTCGGGATGCGGTCGTTGATGAACGGGTCGGTGATCGCGACGTCACCGTCGTTGCGGAACGTCAGCACGTACGGGATTCCCACACTGGGAGGGCGCGCTCCCGTGGGCGCCTTGGTGACGACGACGGAGTTCTTCGCGTGCTGGTAGCGGATGGTGTTCTCGGCCGTGGTGTCGGCCGTGATCGGCTGGCCGCCCACGAGGGCGGCGCCGCGCACGGCGCTCTGGATCGTGTTGGTGGCCAGGCCCGCGGTCGTCTCACCGGGCGCGGGGGTGTTGCCCGCGAGGTCGGAGGGGACGGGGCCGCCAGTGTTGAGCTCGACGCGGCGCTGCACCTGCATCGGCATCGAGGCCTGGGGCGTGGCCGGGTTCTCCCAGACAGTGCCGTCGGCGCGGGTGAAGGTGTAGCGGATACCCTGCACCTGGGTAGGGGTGACCCCCGGCGGCAGCGTCGGCGTCGTCGCCGCTGTGCCGGTGACCCAGGCGCCGCCGGTGAGCACCGGCTCGCCGCCGCCGACGCTCCACGTACCGCCGGTGAACGCGTCGACCTGCACCCGGTTGATGGGCGCGGTGAGCGTGAAGTTCGGGCCGAAGCTGAGGAAGTCGTACTGGTCGAAGAACGAGGTGTCGGCGTCGGTCACGACCATCTGGTTGGTGCGCGAGGGGCCCTTGGGGGTGGAGGTGAGGGTCATGGTGACGGGCGAGCGGTTGGGCTCGACCTGCACGCCGGGCGAGAAGGCCTTGGTCGCCACCACCCCGATGCCCTGGGTGATCAGCGCGATGCTGGCGGAGTCGTCGTCAGTGGCCGAGACGATCGGCGTGCCCGGGTAGTTGACGAGATCCTCCACCAGCACATCGGCATCGTTGCCCACGGTGCCCGTCTTGACCGGCGAGCCGTCACTGCGCAGGGTCGGACGCAGTCGCGTGTCGAGCACGAGGTTCGCGACGGCACCAGGAACGATGCGCCCGGTGTAGACGATCGTCAGACCGACGATGTCGGCCAGGGATGCCGTGGTGGCAGCGAGGGCCTCGGCGCGGGTGAGTGTTCGCGTCGACCCGTCGGCGGCGCTCAGCGTGATCGCCACGCCAATCGCCCCGATCGTGGTCGGGTCGGTGATGGTGACGAACCCCTTGAGGTCGAACGTGTCGAAGGGGTTGGTGGCACCGACGGGGTCGGTGATCGTCAGCCGGTCGACGTTGCGCGGAGTCGTGTTCTTCGCGGCGATCGAGGCCCGGCCCGACGGGTAGTCGCCCACAGGCGAGCCGGCCGGGGGCACACCGAGCGGGCCACCAGCCCAGTTCTTGGTGATGTTGGCGGTGACCGGCACGTCGACGATCGAGATGATGTCGGAGTCGGTGTCGCTGACGATGACCTTGCCCGCGACGAGCCCGTCGGCACTCGCCGTGTTGCTGACGTCACCGGGAGCGCCGGCGACGTTGTAGACGGAGGTCGCGAGCACCGGCTTCGTCGCGGCGCTGCGCCGGTCGTCGCGAATGGTGAACACCGGGTGGATCTGCCGGTCGTTGTCGAACGAGCGGGCGACGCCGCTGCCCACCGGGGGAGCGGTGGGGTCGTTGCCGATACGGCTCGCGCGGGTCGGGCTCTCCTCGAACACGAGACGGAAGGCGATGGTCGAGGCGCGCTCGGCCCCGCTCAGGGCGACGCCGGGGAAGGTGCCGTCGCAGCGCCCCGGGCAGGGGTCGGCCGAGGCCGTGGTCCAGGCGCCGGTCGAGGCGTTGAACAGCTCCACCCGGTTGACCCGGTCGTAGGTCAGCAGCGGGTCCAGCGCGGGGGTGATGGCGTCGATCCGTGCCAGGTCGAAGCTGTCGAAGACGGCCCCGGCCACGGCGCCGGCCGACGGGTTCGGCACGTCGCTGACGATCTCCTGGTCGAGGCCCGAGCGGCCCCCGGTCGACCAACGGATGGTCAGACCGGCGTTGGCGCCGGTGCGCTCGCCGATGGTCTTAGGCGCGTCCCAGTCCTTGGTGATGAGGTTGCCGACGCCCGGCTCGGGCGGGACGAGCTGGATGACCGGGCAGTTCGGTGGCGCGAGGGCGGCGCCCGTCGGGTCGACCCCGGGAGCGGTGGCGGCCGAGGCGGCACAGTCCTCGATCGTGATGTCCTGGCCGGCCAACGCCGGCTTGAGGGCGAACGAGAGGTTCGGCTTGACCGAGGTGCCGGGGGCGAACCCGGCGTCGCTGCGGTAGACGAAGCGCAGGCCCTGCGCCTTTGCCTGCACGTCGGCGGGTAGGTCGCCGGAGTAGACCTGCGGGCCGGCGAGGTCGGTCATGTTCGACACGTCGACCCAGGCGTTGCCGTTCCACCACTGCACGGTCAGCGTCGAGTCGGCCGGGATGGGCGTCGCGGCCACGGTGCGAGGCGCGAACGCCTTCCACCAGCCGTCGGTCGCGAAGTCGGCGGGGTCCTGGACGATGAGCTCGTTCGCGGCGGTGGTGGAGTCGGGGAAGGGCTTGAGGGTGCCGCTGAGGCGCACGGTGGCGGTCTCACCCGGGATCGACAGCAGGCTCTTCGGCGAGATGGTCTTGCCGACCTCGACCGCCAGGCGCTTCTTCAGTGTCGTCAGGGTGGCGGTGGCGGTATCGGTGCCCGTGAAGCCGCCGGGGGCGGTGGAGTCGGCTGAGATCGTGTTGGGGCGCTCCACGGAGTCGGCCGTCTGGGCGGCGTCGCTGCTCACCGTGAACGGGGCGGTGGCCGCGGAGCCCGCGACGATGGGGCCGGTGTAGCGGATGGTGAAGCCGACAACCTCGCCAGCGGGCGGGTCCGGCAGGGTGTTCGGGCCGGTGGCGGGCACGGTGACCTCGCCGCCACCGGCGAGGGTGTAGGTCACCGAGGCACCGGTGGCTCCGGAGGGCCAGCGGATGCCGCTCGCCCAGCCGGTGAACGTCAGTCCGTTCGTGAACGGGTTGGTTCCACCGCTCGGCTCGGTGATGGTCAACGAGCCGAGGGTGCGGTCGCTGCTGTTCCTGGCCTTGAGGGTGACCGTGCTCGTGCCCTCGGCGGCGATGGTGGCGGGGTCGAAGGACTTCGCGGCTGTGACCTTCAGGTCGGGGGTGAGCACGGTGTAGCGCGCGTTGGCCGTGGCCGGTTCCGAGGTGGCGCCGCCCGCGGTGACGGTCGTGGCGGCGGTGTTGTCGACCGGGCCGACCGCGACGGCATCCGACTGCTCGAGGCCAAGGCCGAGCGAGACGGTGGTACCCGCCTCGATGGGCGCTCCACCGATGCTGGCGTAGGTGACCCGGAAGCCGCGCACGTCGGCGGGGTCGATGCCCGGGGGCAGAGTCGCGGTGGCGCCGGGCGGGCCGTTCACCCAGGCGCCGCCCACCCACACGTCGACCTGCACCTGCTCGGCGCCGGCGGGCAGCGGGGCGGTGATGGCGCCGGTGAAGGCGAGCGAGTCGAACGGGTTGGGAGCGGCAGCCGGGTCGGCCGGGTCGACGATCTGGAGGGAGTCGACCGGAACGTTCGAGGTGTTGCGGCCGGTGAGCGAGAGCTGAACCGGCGTGCCCGGCGACGCGATGCCCGAGGCCGGCGAGTACGCCTTGGTCGTCGCCGCCGCAAGGAGGATTTCGACCTCGGGCACGACCGTGAAGTCGTCGCTCTTCGCGTCGGTATTGGTGCCGTCCACCGTCGCGACGTTCCGCAGGGGTCGACCGTTCTCGGTGGCCGGGATGTCGGCAGACACCACGACCGGCACCAAGATGGTGACCGACGAGCCGCCCTGAAGGCCGACCGCACCGGGCGGGTCTGACAGGCGCTCGGTGAAGACGACCTTGACGTCCTGACCGCTCACGTTTGCAGTGCCGGGTGCACCGGTGACACTGATCGCCCCGGTCACCGACAGGTACCCCGGCAGCGGGTCGGTGAGCACCGCGTTGGTGCAACCACCGGTGGCGTCGGTGTTGCTGCAGGTGACGACGATGCTGTACACGAGGCGTTCGCCTGGCGCGACGGGTGCGTTGTCGGCTCGGCCGACGATCCGCTTGTCGATGGTGAAGAACCCGGGGCTCTCGGCCGCGGCGGGAGCCGCGGCGATGATCGGGGCCAGTACGAGCCCAAGCGCAGCGACGACGGCGGTGAGGATCCGTCCTCGTTTCGGGCGCGTGGCTCGCCCGGCTGGGGAGGCGCGGCGAGTGCGGTGCGGGCGGTGGTCAGCCATGGGAGGTGACACTTCCTGTGGAGGGCGCCGCCTGCGAGGGGCCAGGGGATGCGGTGGTGCATCGGGTGGAGGTCGGGGTCGACAAGGTGACGTCGCCGAGCAGAGCGTCGAGGAGGTCGTGCGCCTCGGCGCTGGACGTATGGTCGAGATCGATCAGCCGGGACTGCCCGTCTTCGATCGTGATGAGGAGTGGGTCGTTGCGCTCGCCGTCACCGGCCTGCTGCGACGTGCCGTTGGATGTCGGTGGCGCTGATCGCGTCGCTACGTTGCCCACCGGGCTGACGGCCAAGAGCGTCAGGAGTCGTTGCTGCGCCGGCGTCAAGGCGCACACCCTGCCGCGCACCACGCGGGAGTCGACGTGCACGCGTCCGTTGGCCTCCAGGACGAGATGGTCGTCGAACCCGGCCACCCCACCGGTGCGTACCACGGTGAGCGGGAACACGATCCGCGGGGTACCGGCGAGCTGTTGCAGGCCTGAGCGGTTGGGCGAGTTTGCTGTATCACCGGTGGCGCCGGAGAGAGCTCTGGATGCCGGCGGTTCCGGCGCGAGCGCACAGCTGCTCATCGCGAGCGTGCAGACCGCGATGAGGGCAGAGTCGAGGCAGCGAGCTGACCTCGACCGGACTCTCGGCACACCAGGATCCATCCGGTCACCTCCGCACGATTCCGGCGGTCGCAGGCGGTGAGGACGGCGACGTCGAACTGGTCGTCAGCTGGCGGTCGGCGTTCTCCACGGCTGCCGTGAGCTGTTGGCCCCGGCGGTCGATGTCCTGACCGATGTCGCGCGAGAGTCGTACGTTGTGGCGGGCGAGCTCGTCGAGCACCTCGGCCGGAACCGTCAGCACGGTGAGCTCGGTCGCCGCGACGCAGGTGTAGGCGCTCGGCTGTTTGGTCAAAGCGGTGAGCCCGGTCAGGTCGCCGCGGCTCAGGGTGAGAGGGCTGATCGTGCCGGCGCGACCGTAGGGGATGGTGACTCGTGCTTGGCCGTCGGCGATCCATCGCACCGTGCCCGGAACCCGGCCGATCTGGTCGATGATCTCACCAGGTGCGAACCGCTCGAGGTCGAGGCGCGGCGCGAGCTCGTCGAGCTGCTCTGGTTTGATGTGCAGCCGGCTCGCCGCCTGGCGCAGCAGGTCCAGCACGTCGTCGGCGCTCTCGTCCTTCCAGATGTCGGCGCCATCGAGCGCGATGTTGGCTCGTCTCGCGGCGTACCAGAGCCGCAGCTGGAACTGGGCCCTGGCTTCTCCGGCGGCGGCGAAGGTGCCGAGCGTGAAGCTGGTGGTGAAACGGCCGGCGCCCACGAAGCTCACGTCGGGTCGGCTGCCGGGCAGCTGCCCGGGGATGGCGTCGGCGACCCCCTGCAGGGTGGCCATGACCACGGCGGGGGAGTCCTCCTTGGCGAAGGCCGACTCGATGGTCTCGGTGACGGTGGCGTTGGGCCGGCTGAGGTTGGTGAACGACGCCCCGGCCAGCGACGAGTTCGGCACGATCTGCAGCCCGGCGTCGGTCTGGATGTGCACCGCTCGCCAGTTCACCTCGACGACGCGGCCCTTGACGCCTCCTGCGTCGAGCCAATCACCCAGGGTGAAGGGCTGCTCGAAGAGCAGCAGCAGCCCGGCCACGATCGAGCCGATGGCGGTCTGCAGGGCGAGGCCGATGACGATCGAGGTGACCCCGAGGGCGGTGAAGATGCCTCCGACGTCGGCCCCCCACACCCACGAGAAGAGGATGGCGAGGCCGATGGCGATGATGATGATGCGCGCGATGTCAATGAAGATCGACGGCAGCTTCTTGCGCCACGAGCCGCGGTCGGCGTTGACGAACAGGGCCGTGTTCAGGCTGGAGATGGCGAAGTTGAGAAGCAGCAGCCCGAGACCGGTGGCGGCGATCTTGAACCAGTTCGAGTCGTTGGCAACGATGTCGTCGGGGATGACTGCGAGCAGCACGACGAGCGCCGCGAGCGGCAGCACATAGGTGCGGAACACGTGTAGCGGCCGGGTCATCGAGCTGCGTCGTCGCTCGAGGTTGGTCTCCACTTCGGCGAGGAAGATGCTCAGCACGGGTAGCCCGACGACCACCACACCGCACCAGATCAGCCACGACTGGCTCCAGACGCTCACGACTGCTCCCCCTCCGCCAGCAGCCACGCCTGCTGGGGCCCGGTCTTGGTCTGGAACTGGCCCGCCTCGGTGAACGGCACGGCATCCCGCGCGGTGTCGTACACGGTCTGGGTGACGTAGACGCCGGGCTGGTTGTCGGACTGCACCCGGAAGGCGAGGTTCACGCTGTCGCCCCAGAGGTCGTAGACGGCCGAGCCTCCGACCAGCCCGCTGGTCACCGGTCCGCTGTCGATACCAGCCCTGATCGCCAGCGTGATGCCGTGCTGGGCGCCGACCATCGCGACGTCGCGCTGCACCTCCTTGGCGAAGTCGAGGCAACGCCCGACATGGTCGACCCGCGGAACGACGAGGCCGCAGGTGGCCGAGAACCCGGAACGGAGCGTGCGCACCTTCTCCAGCCCGTGCTTGTTGGCGGCACGGTCTATGACGGCCACGATCTCGTTGAGCACCACCAGCGACTCGGCGGCCGACCGGTCGCGGGTGCCCTCGTCGAGGCCGTCGATGGTGCCGTAGACGACCGACACGTCGATGTGTTCCTCGACGATGTTCTGCTCACCTTCGCGGTAGCGGCGGGCCACGTTCTCGGGCATGAGCGTGGAGACCATGCGGTCGTTCTCCTGCGTCTGCTCGTCGAGCAGCTCCTGTTTCGTGCTGAGGCTGGTGGCCATGTCGTTGAAGGCGAGGCCCAGGTCGGCAAACTCGTCGTCACCCTTGGGCACGACGCGAGCCGCGAGGTTGCCGCCGGCCACCTCGCGCACGGCCGTGAGCAACCGCTTGACCGGTCGCGTGAAGGCTCGGGCCAGCAGGGTCGACAGCAAGGTGATGAGCAGCACCGCCCCGATGGTGATGGCGGCGAGCACCCGGAAGAGGTTCGTCACCGGCGCGAGCGCCTCGTCCTCATCCACCTGGGCGAGCACCGACCAGGTCAGCCCGTCGACGGTGAGTGGTGCGTAGGCGGTGATAACGCGGCGCCCGAGGTAGTCGGTCTCGGTGACCGTTCCGGTCTTGCCGGCCAGGGCCATCGACACCGAGGGGCTGTCGACCTTCTGCAACAGGATCGGGTTCTTCTCCTTGACGATGGCGTCAGCCACGGCCGCCGGTGTGCCGTTGTCGATGGTGAGCTGGCGGTACTCCTTCGGCTTCTGCAGCAGAATCCGGGAGGTTGAGCGCATGGTGTGATCGGGCCCGACGAGATAGACCTCACCGCTCTGGCCGAGGCCGCTGGTGGCCCAGGTGCCCTTGCCGGTCATCGTGTTGTTGATCGTGTCGACCGGCAGCTGCACGACGAGCGCTCCCGTCAGCTTGCCGTCGACCCCGATGGGGGAGACGCCGAAGATGGTGGGCGTGTTGTAGCTGGGGGCGTAGGCCTCGTAGTCGACCACGGCGAAGGCGTTGACGGAGTTGGCCTTGAACACGTCCTTGATGGCGGTGGCCAGGGCCGAGTCGCGGTAGGCCCCGTTGAGGAGGTTGACGCCGAGGTCGGCGCCCTTGTACGTCGTGTAGACCGAGTTGCCATCGGGGTCGACGAGCATGACGTCCTCGAACCCGTTCTGCACGGTGACGTTGCGAAAGAACGGGTGGTACTTGGCGTGGGCCGTCGACCACGCGCTGCCATCGCCGGCGTCGGTGTTCTCGACGGCCTTGTCGAAGTCGGTGAAGGGTGCGGTGTACTTCGCCTGCAGGTACCAGCCGGCGTTGCTGCGCGGGTAGAAGGCCGGGGGGGCGACCTCACCGTTGACGTGCGGCGCCAGGTTCGGCACGAACACGTTCTGGTAGTACCTCTCGACCGCGGCCCGGTCGGCGGGGGCCACCGGTTGCCGGTTCAGGCTCTGGTAGCCGGTCTCGAAGTCGCGCATGGCGTCCTGGGCGATGCCGGTGCTGTTGAGGATGGTGTTGGTGCGCAGCGACGCCTCGGCGGCGGTGATCTGCTTCAGCCGGGCGTCACCCACCGCGATGACCTTGTCCTTGGCCGCCTGAGTGAGCGCCGTGCTGGCCAACCGGTAGCTGATCAGCCCCGTGGCCAGGATGGACACGATGCTGACGCCGAGCAGCATCGCGAGCAGCTTCGACTGGATGCCGAGCCGCGACCACATCCCAGCCCGACGGTGTGGCGTGGCCGAGGTGGGCGTCAACGCCGGCGAGGCACCACCGTTGCCCGGGTCAGCGGGCGATGCGGTTGCGGCGCTGGGCGCTGGTGACGGGGCGTCTGCCTCTGATGAGGCCTCGCGCTGCGTGGGGGTGAGCGGCTGAGTCATGTCCAGGTTCCCGATTGAGGTTAAGGGGGAGGAAGGGAGAGGGGGCGCAAAGGCGCGGGTCTACTGCGGTACCGAGGCGCTGGTGGGGTCCTTGTCGCCCTTGGGAACGGCGGTCTCGAAGAGGGGAGCGACGAGGGCGGCGAGAGCGCCTCCGATCATGGGGGCGACGATGAACATCCACAGGTGGGTCAGGGGGGTGCCGCCTTCGAAGAGGGCGGGGCCGATGGAGCGGGCGGGGTTGACCGAGGTGCCGTCCAGGGGAATCCCGACGAGGTGGATGACGGTGAGCACGAGCCCGATGGCGAGGCCGGCGAAGCCGGGGGCGGCGGCCCGGCTGGTGACCAGCAGCACGACGAAGACGAGCAGGAAGGTGAGCACGACCTCGAGCACGAAGGTGCCGCCGGCAGTGATGCTCTTGCCCCAGTCGTTGGTGCCGAGCCCGCCGGTCTGGTCGGTGACGCCCCCGAACCCGGACACCATGAGCTTGATCAGCGCGGCGGCCACGATGGCCCCCACGAGCTGGGCCACCCAGTAGTAGGCGGCCTCGGTGGTGGTGATTCCCTTGTTCAGCAGCACCCCGAGGGTTACGGCGGGGTTGACGTGGCAGCCGGAGACCGGCCCGATGGAGTAGGCCAGGGCGAGCAGGACCAGCCCGAAGCTGAGCGCGACGCCGACCGGGCCGAGCCGGTCGATGCCGAAGACGGCTGAGCCGACGCCGAAGAAGACGAGGATGAAGGTGCCCACGGCTTCGGCCACCGCTTGTCGGGTGGCGGTCGGCTTGAGGATGGGCGTGGTCTCGCTGGACATGGAGGGGCCTTTCGGGGTTCGAGGTCGTCGGAGGGGGCGAAGGTGGGCGGGGCAGTGGTGGAGCGGCGGAACAGGCGAGTCAGGGGTCGGTGGCAATCGGGCGGTGGGTTCATTCGTGAGGGTCGCGTCGGAGCGCCCGCACCTCGCTGGCCAGAAAACGGCGGTGGTTGCCGAGCGTGCGCACCGAGGTCAGACGACCGCTCTCGGCCCATCTCGTGATCGTCTTGGGATGCACCCGGAAGTACGCTGCGACCTCACCCGGCGTCAGCAGCTGCTCGTCAGCCTCGGAGATGGCGTCCTGCCCGTCGCGATGGGTTCCGGACGACGAAGACGCAGGTGGCCGCGACGACTCCATGACGTGCAGGCTGACCGCTGGCTCGCTCCCCAGGTTCACAACCCGGTGGAGGTGTCGGGCGAAGAAGACCACCTGCTCCGGGGCTGGCACGGTAAGAACCCGTGACGGAGTCGCTGCGGGAGAGTCGAGGTCGACGGCAGAGGGGTAGTTCGCGACCTGCTCCGTCAGCTCACCTCGAACCGCCGCGAACCCCCCCGCGTTCTGGTGGACGTGCCATGTTGTCGCCTGCTGCGGCAACCACGTCAGCAGCCACGCCTCGACGTCTCCGTCTGCCAGCCTGATCCTTAGTCGTTCGACAGCGTCGAACCGAACCAGGTGCTGCCACTCTTCGCCTCGCGCCGTGACCTGGGCCAAGGCGTCTGTGACCGATCCCGGACCGACGACGGTGTCGCCGCCCTGGCCGGTGCCCTCGATGTCGTGACTTATCACGGCGCTGACACTGACCGATCCCCGTGAAGTACGGAACCAGGAGTTCCGGATTTGTCGGCACCGGAGCGCGCGCCTTGTGCGGACCGAAGAGTCTCTCGTCGAGAAGCCGTGCCGGAATCGTCGGACCACGACTCACATGGATTGCCGTGGCGGTGGTGCGATGAGTTGCGTGTCATCGTGATGTCCCTCGATGTCGTGACTTGTCACGTCCATCATTCGGGTCATCTCGGGCCATCGTCGACCTAGTTCGGCGTCAACCGTCCGACACTTCCGGCCAACGGTGGCGGGCTGAGATAGGCAGTCAAACGGCGAAGGTGCGGCGGTACTCGTGCGGTGTCAGGCCGATCTCGCGGACGAAGTGCCGCCGGAGCGCGGTGCTGGACGGGAAGCCACACCGTCGCGCCGTCCCCTCCATGTCCAGATCGGTCGCCTCGAGAAGATGCCGAGCCCGCAGCACCCGCTGCACGGTGAGCCAGCGGTGGGGGGTCGTTCCGACCTGCTCGCTGAACTTGCGGGTGAACGTGCGTTCTGACATGTGGGCCCTCGCGGCCAGATCCGGTACGGCGTGGTCGCGTTCGAGATGTTCGACCGCCCACTCCATGACCTTTTGGAGACCTGCGTCGCCGGTCTCGATCGGCACCTGGTAGTCGATGTACTGCCGCTGGCCACCGATCCGGTGAGGAGCCACGATCATGCGTCTGGCAATGACGTTGGCGACCTCTGATCCCAGCTCGCTCCGCACCACGTGCAGGCAGGCGTCGATGCCCGCCGCGGTGCCGGCGCTGGTCAGCACCGGCCCGTCTTGCACGTACAGCACGTCGAGGTCGACCACGGCGTCGGGGTAGAGCAGCGACAACAGTCGAGAGAAGCGCCAGTGGGTGGCGCAGGTGCGTCCGTCGAGCAATCCTGCTGCGCCCAGGGTGAACGCGCCGGAGCACACCGACATCACCCGCGCGTCTCGGCTGGCGCAGTCGCGAAGCACGTCGAGCATGTCGTCGTTGAAGGGCCCCCGCACCGGACCACCCGGGATGGCCACGAGGTCGGCGTCGCGGGCGCCGTCCAGGGAGTGGGAGGCGACGATGGAGATCCCGGACGGGGTCTTGAGGGGAATGTCCGGGGTGGGTGAGCAGACCCTGAAGTCGAAGGCCGGAACGCCGTCACTCGTGCGGTCGACACCGAAGATCTCGCACATGACCCCGAGCTCGAAGACAGCCACGGGCTCCTGGACGATCACCGCCACGGTGCTCAACATGTCCTCAGTATGGTGCCTGGCCAGACGATATCTCGGTCTCACCATTCCGCTAATCTGGTTAGCGGTCCTGCAGTCGGTGCAAAGGGGTGGTCGATGTTCTCGTCCCAGGGTCGCGTTCCGGAATGGTCAGCGACGTGAGGCAAGGTCGGTGGGCCCACACCTTCGACTCCGGCCTCACCGTCGGGGGCCCTGAGGGGCTCGATCTGATGTCCCTCTCCTGTCGCATGACGAGCCCGGTGCCGAACCTCTTCCGCGCACGAATTCATAGTTTTGCCTTCGACGACCTCCACGTGACGCGCACGCGTGCGCAGCACCTGGTCTCCGTCCGAGAGAAAGACATGGTCGAGGACTCCGTCTCTGAGCACCTGCAGATCGACTTCCTGGTCGCCGGCGGCATGCACACCGACCACCAGCGCCGGACGTTCACCACCGAAGCCGGGCAGGTCGCGATCCTCTTTCCGGGCGACCCCTTCACGGTCACGGTCACCGAGCCCGCCGAGTCGGTTCAGTTCTACCTCCCGGTCAGTTTCTTGGCAGAGCACGGACTGTCGCCTCGCGACCTGGCCGGTTTCGGGGGCGAGCCTTCTCCGATCGGATTGGCGACCCGTCAGTTCCTCACGTCGCTGTCGGGTGGCTCGTCGGGGCCGGTGTCTGCGATGTCCGCCGGAGCCGTCTCTCGAGCCCTGCTCGAGCTCGGTCTCGGCATGCTCCTCGAGATGCAGGGTGGGCAGCCGGCTCCGGCGGATGTCCGCGAAGCGCTTCGCGTTCGGGCGAGGGCTCATGTGGCGAGGCGGGCACATGACCCCGATCTCAGCGTTGACCAGGTGGCCGCCCACATCGGCACGAGCCGCCGCTACCTGCAGTCGCTCTTCACCGACGAGCCCCTGGGCGTGGGCGATCTGATCCGTGATGTGCGGTTGCAGCGCGCTGCTGAGAACCTGCTCATGCAACCGAGTCTCCCGATCGGCCGGGTAGCGTTGGCGACCGGGTTTCGTGGGCCCGACCAGTTCAATCGCGCCTTCCGGTCGGCTTACGGCGACTCGCCCTCCGAGTTCCGGCGACGAAATCAGCGCCTCGGGCCGCCGGACGAGCAGGTGGGTGCTGTCGCCGAGGCGTGAGCGCGGCGTTGGCGGGCCTGCCGTTGAAGAACACGATGGATGCCGCTGTCGGCGGCGGGTGGCAGGGTGGTGGAGATGGCCAAGGTCAAGAAGACAGACGCGCTCGCGCGGTTCTCACCGGCAACTGCCGAATGGTTCCGCAACAGCTTCAGCGTGCCCACCCCCGCCCAGGAGGGGGCCTGGAACGCCATCAGCTCGGGCCATCACTGCGTCGTCGTGGCGCCCACGGGGTCGGGCAAGACCCTCTCCGCCTTTCTCTGGGCCATCGACCGCATGACCACCGAGCCGGCGCCGGAAGAGAAGCTGGCCCGCTGCCGAGTGCTGTACATCTCCCCGATGAAGGCCCTTGCCGTCGACGTCGAACGCAACCTGCGCGCCCCGCTCGTCGGCATCGGTCACGCTGCCGCCCGCCTCGGGGTGGCGCCACCCGACATCAGTGTCAGTGTGCGCTCGGGTGACACCCCGGCCATCGAGCGACGCCAGTTCGCCCGCACGCCGAGCGACATCCTCATCACCACCCCCGAGTCGTTGTTCCTCATGCTCACTTCGGCCTTGCGCGAGGCGCTCAAGGGGGTGCAGACCGTCATCGTCGACGAGGTGCACGCGGTCGCAGGCACCAAGCGCGGAGCCCACCTGGCCCTCAGTCTCGACCGCCTCGACGCGCTGCTCGACAAGCCCGCCCAGCGGGTGGGCCTGTCGGCGACGGTGCGCCCCGTCGAGGAGGTGGCCCGCTTCCTCGCCGGCGGCCGCCCCGTCGAGATCGTGCAGCCGGTGTCGACCAAGCAGTGGGACCTCGAGGTCGTCGTGCCGGTGCCCGACCTCGGCGAGCTGGCCGGGGCCGCCGCCGAGATCTCGCCGGGAGTGCCCGACCTCAGCGGGCCGGCGGCGGGTCAGGCGCCCCAGGCGAGCATCTGGCCGCACGTCGAGGAGCGCATCGTCGACCTGATCGCCGGCCATCGCTCGACCATCGTGTTCGCCAACTCGCGCCGCCTGGCCGAGCGGCTCACCTCCCGCCTCAACGAGATCTGGGAAGACCGCCTCGCCGCCGCCGAGCTCGAGGCCGCCGCTCTCGACGGGTCACCGATCGAGCTGGCGGATGCCGCAGAGCGCGCTGAGCGGCATCCGGCCGGATCGGTGCGCACCCCCGCCGTGGTGATGGCGCAGGCGGGCACCTCGCGCGGGGCCCCTGCGGTGCTCGCCCGGGCCCACCACGGCTCGGTGAGCAAAGACCACCGCGCCGCGATCGAGGACGACCTCAAGGCGGGTCGGCTGCCCGCCGTGGTCGCCACGAGCAGCCTCGAGCTCGGCATCGACATGGGCGCCGTCGACCTCGTGATCCAGGTCGAGAGCCCGCCCAGCGTCGCCAGCGGCCTGCAGCGGGTCGGTCGGGCGGGGCACCAGGTGGGCGCCGTCAGCCAGGGGGTGATGTTCCCGAAGTTCCGCGGCGACCTCGTGCAGACTGCGGTGGTCGTCGAGCGGATGCGGGCCGGCGCCATCGAGAGCCTGCGCATCCCGGCCAACCCGGTCGACGTGCTCGCCCAGCACATCGTGGCGATGTGCGCGATGGACGAGTGGAGCGTGGCCGACCTCGAGGCGCTGGTGCGCCGGTCGGCCAGCTTCGCCGGGCTGCCCCACTCGGTGCTCGAGGCGACCCTCGACATGCTGGCCGGGCGCTACCCGAGCGACGAGTTCGCCGAGCTGCGCCCTCGCATCGTCTGGGATCGTGTCGCCGACACCCTCACCGGTCGGCGCGGTGCCCAGCGCCTGGCCGTGACGAGTGGCGGCACCATCCCCGACCGCGGCCTCTACGCCGTCTTCCTCGCCACCGGCGAGGGTCCGGGACGCCGAGTCGGCGAGCTCGACGAGGAGATGGTCTACGAGTCGCGGGTGGGCGACGTGTTCACCCTCGGCACCTCCACCTGGCGCATTGAAGACATCACCCACGATCGCGTGCTCGTCACGCCCGCGCCGGGGCAGCCGGGCAAGCTGCCGTTCTGGAAGGGCGACCAGCAGGGTCGGCCCGCCGAGCTGGGCCGGGCCCTCGGCGCGTTCGTACGCGAGATCGTCGGCCTGACGCCCGAGCGGGCCCGCGAGCGGGTCACCGCGGCCGGGCTCGACGAGTGGGCCGCCGACAACCTGCTGGGCTACCTGCACGAGCAGAAGGAGGCCACCCGGCACGTGCCCGACGACCGCACCATCGTGGTCGAGCGGTTCCGTGACGAGATCGGCGACTGGCGGGTCGCCGTGCTGTCGCCGTTCGGTGGGCAGGTGCACGCGCCGTGGGCCCTCTGCGTGGCGGCGCGCATGCGCGAGCGCTTCGGCGTCGACGTGCAGGCCATGCACGGCGACGACGGCATCGTCTTTCGCCTGCCCGACCTCGAGTTCGAAGAGGCCTCGGGCGACGGTGGCGCCATCGGCCAGCAGCTGATCGAGCTGATCAGCATGGAGCCCGACGAGGTGAGCGAGCTCGTCACCACCGAGATCGGCGGATCGGCCCTGTTCGCAGCCCGGTTCAGGGAATGCGCGGCTCGTGCTCTGCTGCTTCCGCGGCGCCGTCCCGACCGCCGTCAGCCGCTCTGGCAGCAGCGCCAGCGGTCGGCGGCCCTGCTCGAGGTCGCCAGCCAGTACCCGACCTTCCCGATCGTGCTCGAGGCGGTGCGTGAGTGCGTGCAAGACGTGTTCGACGTGCCCGGCCTCGTCGAGCTGATGACCCAGGTGCGCTCGCGGGCGGTCACGCTCGTCGACGTCGAGTCACGCCAACCCTCGCCCTTCGCCAAGTCGCTCGTGTTCGGCTACGTCGCCCAGTACCTCTACGAGGGCGACTCCCCGCTGGCCGAGCGCCGCGCTGCTGCTCTCGCCCTCGACCCGTCGCTGCTCGCCGAGCTGCTCGGCCAGGGCGAGGTGCTCGCCCTTCGCGACCTGCTCGACCCTCAGGCGGTGGCCCGCACCGAGGCCGAGCTGCAACGGCTCACCCCCGAACGGGGAGCCCGCGATGCCGACGACCTCTCTGACCTCGTACGGGTGCTCGGGCCGCTGTCGATGAGCGACATCGTGGCGCGGGCCGCCGAGGGGTTCGCGCCTGCTGCCGTCGAGGCGGCTCTGACCGACCTGGAGTCGGCCCGGCGCATCATCGCGGTGCGGGTCGGCGGTGAGCAGCGCTGGGCCGCCATCGAGGATGCCGCTCGGCTGCGTGACGCTCTCGGCACCGCCCTCCCGGTCGGCGTGCCGAGGGCGTTCCTCGAGTCGGTGCCCGACCCCCTCGGTGACCTCGTCGCGCGGTTCGCCCGCACCCACGGGCCCTTTGCGGTGGGCACGGTCGCGTCGTGGTGGGGGCTCGGGCCGGCTGTGGTGCACGACGCGTTGCGCCGGCTCGTGTCGGCGGGCCGGGTGGTCGAGGGCGAGCTGCTGCCCACCGAGAACGGCGGTGGCCACGGCCCCGAGTTCTGCGACGCCGAGGTGCTGCGGCTGCTGCGGCGTAGGTCGCTCGCCGCGCTGCGTCACGAGGTCGAGCCGGTCGACCAGGCCGACCTCGCGCGCTTCCTGCCGCAGTGGCAGGGCGTCGGCGGCGGCCAGCGCGGGCGCGACGGGTTGTTGCGCGCCGTCGAGCAGCTCACCGGAGCGGTGGTGCCCGCGAGCGCCCTCGAGACCCTGGTGCTGCCCGCTCGGGTCGCCGACTACCGTCCGTCGCTGCTCGACGAGGTGATGAGCGCGGGCGAGGTGGTCTGGCGCGGCCACGGTTCGCTGCCCGGCGACGACGGTTGGGTCAGCCTGCACCTCGCCGACGCGGCCCATCTCACGCTGACCCCGCCCGAGTCGCTCGATCTCACCGACGCCGAGGATGCCGTGCTCGACGCTCTTGCCGGTGGTGGCGCGTGGTTCTTCCGCGCCCTCGCCAGCCGCGTCGACCGGGGCGATGCCGACGTGCTCGAGGCGCTGTGGTCGCTGGTGTGGTCGGGGCGCGTCACGAACGACACGGCGGCGCCCCTGCGAGCGCTGCTCGCCGGCGGCCGCACCGCCCACAAGCGCACCGTCACCGCACCGAGGTCGACCCGGTACTCCGGGCGTCGGGGGTCGTTGGGGCGGTTCGGTTCGCTGCGTGGTGCGCTCGCCGGCACCACCCCCGAGCAGGTCGGGGCGGCCGAGTCGAAGGCGGAGGCTGCCAGCCTGCATGCCGGTCGGGCAGCGAGCTCGGGTCCGGCATCCGGCGTCGGGAGATGGGCGCTGCTTCCCGTGGCCGAGAGTGACCCGACCGTGCGGGCCGTCACCACCGCCGAGCTGCTGCTCGACCGCTACGGAGTGCTGACCCGGGGGTCGGTGATGTCGGAGGACGTGCCCGGCGGTTTCGCCGCCGTCTACCGGGTGCTGGCCGCTGCCGAAGAGGCCGGCAAGGTGCGACGCGGCTACTTCGTCGAGGGGCTCGGCGCCTCTCAGTTCGCCCCCACCGGAGCTGTTGACCGGTTGCGTTCCCTGACCCGACTGCCCGGCGCCACATCGGGATCGGGTGCGGGGTCGACGGAGGGCCGCGACGGGGTGTCGCGAGGTTCGGGGCCCGACGACCAATGGCTCCGGCCGCCGCCGCGCACCGGTCGTGACCACGACAGCCGACGGGAGGCGTCCCGGCTCCCCGCGCTGGTGCTCGCGGCGAGCGACCCGGCCAACCCGTACGGGGCCGCGCTCGGCTGGCCCGAGCGGCCCGCCACCGACGCCACCGACCCCGACGACGGGCCTGAGGTCAGTGCCGGCTCGAGCGGCTCCGCCGTGGCAGCGGCATCCGACGCTGGGCCAGTGCGGCGAACGTCACGCCGCAAGGGCCATCAGCCGGGGCGCAAGGCCGGCGCGCTCGTGGTGCTCGTCGACGGTGAGCTCGTGCTCTACGTCGAGCGCGGCGGCAAGACGATGCTGTGCTGGTCTGACGACGTCGAACAGCTGCAGGCCGCCGCCGACGCGCTTGCGCTGTCGGTGCGCGAAGGGGCGCTCGGTCGCCTCACCGTCGAGAAGGCCGACGGCGCGTCTCTGCTCGGCTCCGACCACCCTCTGGTGCAGGCTCTCTCGCAAGCCGGGTTCCACATGACCCCGCGCGGCCTGCGCCTGCGCCGCTGACCCCACCCCCCCCGCTTCCCCGCGAACGACTCGTTCGAGGTCGAACGCGCTGGTGTACCGCGTCGTTCGCTCATCAACCCGTCGTTCGACGAACTGAGACAATGGCGACGGACGGATTCGAACCGAGCGAGAGCGGAGCCAGATGCCTGAGGGTGACACGGTCTGGCGCACCGCTACGCGCCTGCACCAGGCGCTGGGCGGAAAACAGACCGTCGAGAGCGACCTGCGCTGGCCCGAGATCTCGACCGCAGACCTCACCGGCCGACACACCCTCGAGGTGGTCAGCCGAGGAAAGCACATCCTGCACCGTTTCGAGGGTGGACTGACCCTGCACTCGCACCTTCGGATGGAGGGGCAGTGGCGAGTGGAGGCGACGCCGGGGCTGCCGAGGCGGTGGCGCGCCAACTCGGGTCTCCGGGCGCTGGTCGCGGCCTCCGACTGGACGGCGCTCGGGCTGCGCCTCGGAATGCTCGACCTCGTACCCACGTCGCGCGAAGACGATCTCGTCGGCCACCTCGGGCCGGATGTGCTGGGCCCCGACTGGGATGCCGTTCAGGCCGTTGACAACCTGGCCCGCGCGGCGGTGCCGGTAGGGCAGGCACTGCTCGACCAGCGCAACCTCGCCGGGGTCGGCACGATGTGGTGCGCCGAGACCCTCTTCCTCGAGAAGGTGAACCCGTGGCTCACGGCATCCGAGCTGGGTCGTGGGCGTCTCGAGCGGATCGTCGCGCGCGCCCACCGGCTCATCGACAACGGCAAGAACCATGCGGTGCAGTCGAGCACCGGCTCCTACCGCCTGGGCGAGGCGCACTACGCGCACGCCCGAAGTGGGCGACCCTGTCGCCGCTGTGGAGCGACCGTGCGGGTCGCCCCGATCGGTCGGCCACCCCAGGAACGCACGATGTTCTACTGCCCCGGGTGCCAGGGCGGGCTGGGGCCC
Organism: Humibacillus sp. DSM 29435; assembly: GCF_001758225.1. Taxonomy (GTDB): domain Bacteria; phylum Actinomycetota; class Actinomycetes; order Actinomycetales; family Dermatophilaceae; genus DSM-29435. Next base: position 48,382 of record NZ_MAST01000016.1, read on the forward strand.
ACCGATGACGGCAACCGCCAGCGACCCCTGGGCTCGGAGGGCAGCACGAAGCGATCACCGCGGGCCCGCTGAGCCCACCAGATGTGTTCAGTGTGAACTTCTCGCGGAAAACCCCGTCGGCGGGGTCTCGCTGGGCCTAGTCTGCGATGGTCGACGACAGCACAGCGAAGGAGCACGCCATGGGATCCCGGCTCAACCCCTACCTCAGCTTTCGTGACAACGCCCGAGAGGCGATGGAGTTCTACCAAGGGGTCTTCGGCGGCGACCTGGCGATCAGCACGTTCGGCGAGTTCGGTCCCACCGACGGGGTGGCGGCCGACGGCGTCATGCACGCCCAGCTCGATACCCCGAGCGGTTACACGCTGATGGCGTCTGACACCCCGGAGGCCATGGGTGACGTGACCGCCGGCAACACCATCGCGGTCAGCCTGAGCGGCGATGACGTCGACGAGCTGAGCGGCTACTTCGCCAAGCTGTCCGACGGCGGAACCGTGACGATGCCGCTGGCGGAGCAGATGTGGGGAGACCACTTCGGGATGGTCACCGACAAGTTCGGCAACTCCTGGATGGTCAACATCGCCGGACCGGAAGACGCCGAGGCGCCCCCAGCCGGCGCCTGAGCGAGGTCTGGATGCCGCTCTCAGCCGAGGGCGGCCACGGCTGCGTCGTAGTCGGGCTCCTGGCCGATGCTCGGCACGAGCTCGGTGTAGGTCACCTTGCCCGTCTCGTCGAGCACCACGACGGCGCGCGCCAGCAGGCCCCGCATGCCGGTGTCGGTGAGGGTGAGGCCGTAGTCGTCGCCGAACGACGAGCGGAAGCCAGAGGCAACGGTGACGTTCTCGATGCCCTCGGCGCCGCAGAAGCGGTTCATCGCGAAGGGCAGGTCGTTCGAGATGCAGAGGACCGTCGCGTTGTCGAGGCCGGCGGCCAGCTCGTTGAACTTGCGCACGCTCGCCGAGCAGACCCCGGTGTCGACGCTCGGGAAGATGTTGAGCACCACCCGGGTGCCTCCGGTGGGGAGCGTGACGTCGCCGAGGTCGACGCCGGTCAACGTGAAGTCAGGAGCCTGATCGCCGACGGCGGGAAGGTCGCCGACGGTGTGGGCGGGAGTATCTCCGAGTGCAGTGGTAGCCATGCTGCATTTCTAGCATCCGGATGCGGCGCACGTCGGAGCGGTCCGCCACGCACCACCTCCGCGCCACGGGATGAGCGCGAGAGCGGTCGCGGGGCGCCAGTGCGTAGGTTTGGACAATGACCGAGCCACCCATCAGCGCCGATGACGAAGCCCGCATCGTGGCCGTCGCCATGGATCTCGCCCGCGAGGGCAACACCTCCGAGCTGGTTGCCTTTCTCGAGCACTCCTTCCCGGTCGATGCCCGCGACGCGCAGGGAAACACCCTGCTCATGCTGGCCGCCTACCACGGTCACCCCGACACGGTCGACGCGCTGATCTCGCACGGGGCCGATGTCGACCTGGCCAACGACCGCAACCAGTCTCCGGTCGCCGGTGCCATCTTCAAGGGCGAGGAGCAGGTCGTGCGCGCCCTGGTGGCCGCCGGCGCCGACCTCGACTCCGGCAGCCCGAGCGCTCGCGAGACCGCCGCGATGTTCGGCCGTGCCGGCCTGCTCGAGCTGCCGGTTGACAATCCCGACAGCGAACAGGCCTGAGCCGGTGGCAGGCCCAGCGGAGACCTCGGGTGCGGGCCGTCGGTTCGTGATCAACATCGTCGGTGTCATCGGCCTGGTGTTCGGGGCGCTGGCGGTGCTGCGCTACCTGCTCGACAGCGACATCCTCGCGTTCAGCGACGCCCCCTACCGCTGGCTTGCGCTCGAGGGCGGGGCCCGGTTCATCCCACCGGTGATGGTGCTCGTGGTGTGCATCGCGGTCGCCTACTGGTTGGAGCGCGGCTCCGACGACGACTGAGCCGGGAACGAACCAGGGCGGCGCGCGCGGCCCCTCCCGCCGCCCGGCTGGGGGCCCTGCCCGTCGACTGCCCGCACGCCGAGCACGGTTGCCGTGATCTGATAGTGGTATGCCGGTCGGGCCGCGGGGCGGATCACTCAGAAATCGGCCGGCCCGTCGCGTGATGGCCCGGTCGTTCGTCGTTGTCGGGCTCGCCGCCGCGGCTCTGGCGGCACCGACCGTGTCGGCCGTGGCCCCGGCGACGGCCTACGCGGCCGGCGCGGTCGACTCCCACGCCGCGAGCTCGCCCAGCGTGAGCCGACCCGGAGCAGCGCTCGGTGTGCCGGCGCTGCGCCCGCAGGCCGACCAGCCGGCCCCCGTGGCGGCCAAGCTCCCGGTGCGCGCCGAGCCCGACGGATCCGCGGTCCAGCTCGACATCTCCTTCTACGGACAGTCCGACGGCACCCGGCATCCGCTCGTCTTGCTGGCCCACGGTTTCGGTGGCAGCAAGGACTCCGTCGCCGGCCAGGCCGCCGCGCTGCAGGCGCGCGGCTACGTGGTGGCCACGTGGAGCGCTCGCGGGCACGGCAGTTCGGGAGGCCGCATCCATCTCGACGACCCCGACTACGAGGTGAACGACGCGAAGGCACTCGTCGACCTCGCCGCCAAGCGACCCGACGTCGAGCTCGACGGCGCCGGAGACCCGCGGTTCGGCGTCATGGGCGGCTCGTACGGCGGCGCGCTCGGGCTGATGCTGGCCGGCGCCGACCCCCGCGTGGATGCCGTCGTGTCGGCGATCACGTGGAACGACCTGGCCCAGGCGTTCTTCCCCCAGTCGGCGCTCGCTGCCGCTCCGACGACGGCCGCCGGGCGAGACCCGATCGCCGTCGCGGGCCCGTTCAAGCAGGTCTGGGCCAGCACCTTCTTCCTCTCGGCCCGAGGGGGCGGCAGCGCCGGAGCTGTCGATGGCGGCGCCGGGGCGGCGACGGGTGCACCCGGGGGTCAGCCCCCCGGTGCCACCACCGCTGAGGCCACGCCCGCGCCGGGAGCAGCGGCTGGGTCGGGTGCCTCCCGTGGCCCGGCCACCGGGGCGCCGACAGCCGCCGACTCGTGCGGCCGGTTCGACACGGCGCTGTGCCGGCTCTTCCTGAAGGCCTCCGACTCCGGAGTGGCCAGCCCCGAGCTGCTGACGCTGCTGGCCGCGCACAGCCCCAAGCCCAGCCTGGCCCGGGTGAAGGCGCCGACGATGCTGATCCAGGGCATCGGCGACTCGCTCTTCGGGCTCGACCAGGCCGACGCGACCGCCGCCGCCCTCGACGCCGGTGGCACCCCCTACGCGGTGCGCTGGAGCGATGGCGGCCACGACGCCCCGAGCACCCACGAGGCCGAAGAGACCGAGGCCTCCTACGCCTGGCTCGACCACTACGTCCGCGACAAGGCCCCACGCGACTCGGCCCTGCCCACCGCGAAGTTCACCTACCCCATCGCCGCCACCCGGGCGGGTCAGCCGTCCACGCTGCACACCCTGCCCGCCTACCCAGGCCTGTCGGGCACGAGTCTGGCGACCCAGAGCGTCCCTCTCGCGCAGAAGCAGGGAGCGCTGGTGCACCCTCCCGGCGGGTTGCCGGCCTCGATCATCGCAGTGCCCGGCCTCGCCGCCCTCGGTATCAGCCTCTCGACCTACCAGGTGGCCGCGCTGCCGGGACAGTCGACCGCCTTCGACACCGAGCCGCTGACCGAGGCCCGCACCGTGGTCGGGTCACCGACCCTGACGATGACGGTCACCTCCGACACCGCCGACGTGACGCTGTTCGGGTCGGTGTGGCGGGTCACCGGTTCGTCCGTCACCCTGGCCAACCCGCTCGTGGCGCCGCTTCGGCTGAAGGTCACCCCCGGGCAGCCCACGCCGGTGACCCTGTCGCTGCCTGGCGCCACCTACGACCTGCCGTCGGGCAGCCGGCTCCGGGTGCTGCTGACGAGCACCGAGTCGACGTTCTCGAACGCGCGCGAACCCAGCCAGATCGCCGTGCAGGCCGGTGGCAGCCTCATCCTGCCCGTGTCGCAGCTCGACGGAGCCGCCCCGGGCACCACCGTCTCGGTGGTCGACACCGAGGTCGTGCTCGCGCTGTCTGCTCTCGGCGCCCTGCTGCTGCTCGCGCTCGGGGGCTTCCTCGTGCGGCGGCGGCGTCGCCGCCTGCTGCCGTCGCGCCCCGACCTCGCGGACATCCCGCTTGTGATCGAGGGGCTGGTCAAGACCTACTCCGACGGTCACCGCGCCGTCGACGACGTGTCGTGGCGAGCCGAGAAGGGCCAGGTGGTGGGCCTGCTCGGGCCCAACGGCGCCGGCAAGACCACGACCATGCGCATGGTCATGGGGCTGATCTCCTCCGACGCCGGTTCGGTGCACGTGCTGGGCGAGCCGGTGTCGGCCGGCTCCGCGGTGCTCGCTCGGGTCGGTGCGCTCATCGAGGGGCCGGGGTTCTTGCCGCACCTCACCGGCCGGGCCAACCTCGAGGCCTACTGGGCCGCGACGGGGCGGGCACCCGAGGAGGCGCACTTCGACGAGGCCCTCGACGTGGCCGCCCTAGGGGGAGCCGTTGACCGGCCCATGAAGAGCTACAGCCACGGCATGAAGCAACGGCTCGGTATCGCCCAGGCCATGCTCGGGCTGCCTGAGCTGCTCATCCTCGACGAGCCCACCAACGGACTCGACCCGCCCCAGATCGCCGCGATGCGCCCGATCCTGCGGCGCTACGCCGAGACCGGTCGCACGGTCGTCGTCTCGAGCCACATGCTGGCCGAGGTCGAGATGACCTGCACCCATGTCGTGGTCATGCACGCCGGCCGGGTCGTCACGCAGGGCCTCGTGGCTGACCTCGTCGACTCCGACGACACGACGATCCTCGACCTGCCCGAAGACGCGGATGCCGCGCTGGTGCGAGCCGGGGTGCACGCGCTCGAGCGGCACGACGGCATCCACGAGGTGAGGGTCGACACGGCATCCCGGCTCGTCGTCGTGGGCGAGCTGTCGCGCGTGGCGGTCGTGCAGGCCGCGGTCGCGGCCGGGTTGCCCGTGGTGGGGGTCAGCAGCCGGCGTCACCTCGAGGAGGTCTTCCTCGGCGTCATCTCGTCGGCGTCCGCGACACCGGGCGGCGAACCCATCGACGAGAACATCTCGCTCGTCGAGCGACTGAGGCAGGTGAGGGCCCGATGACCGACCAGCAGACGAGCGGTTCGACCGACGACGCGGCCGATCAGAACCCAGGCTCCCGGCACTCAACCGACCACCGGCCCGGCGAAGCGCTGCTCGAGGTCATGGAGTCGGCCCCGGCTCTCACCGACGCGGCGACCGAGCCCATCGTGCAGGTGCACGACCCGCTCTCGTGGCGGGCCGAGCTGAGGCGGCAGTGGGGTCGGCGTCGCACCCTCTGGGCCTTCGGGCTCCTGCTCGCCCTTCCGCTCATCCTCGTCGCCTCCTTCGCGTTCGGTGACCGCAACGGCAACCCCAACCGCAGCAGCCCCAGCAGCCGCATCTTCGACCTCGCCCAGAGCGGGGCCGCGAACTTCAGCCTCGTGCTCGTGTTCCTCGCGTCCGAGCTGCTGCTCATCCTGCTCGCCGCCCTCTTCTGCGGGGATGCCGTGCCGGCGGAGGCGTCGTGGTCATCGTTGCGCTACCTGCTCATCGCCCCCGTGCGACGGGCCCGGCTGCTGACGAGCAAGCTGTTCATCGGCGTCGCCTCGACCCTGTTCGCGACGTTCCTGCTGCCGGCGTGGGGCCTGCTCGTCGGGGGTGTGGCCTACGGCTGGGACCCGCTCACCAACCCGCTCGGTGACAACCTCACCTGGGGCCAGTTCCTGCCCCGGCTCGCCCTGGCGATGGCCTACATCTTCGTCACGCTGCTGCCGATCGCGGCCATCGCCTTCTGGCTGGGGGTGCGATCAGACGCACCACTGGCTGCGGTCGGGGGGGCGGTGCTCGTCTCGATCGTCTTCAACATCCTCGACCAGCTCGACGCTCTCGAGCCCTACCGCAACGCCTTCCCGGGCCACTACGGGCGATCCTGGCAGGACGCCCTGGCCGTGAGCCCCGACTACAGCAACATGCTGCACGGGTCGCTGTGGGCCCTGGTGTGGACGGTCGCGTTCACGATGCTGGCCTACCGGCGCTTCCGTAGGGTTGACATCCTCAGCTGAGTGGGGCACGGATGCTGCTACGCGGGGTCGGCGGGTTCAGTCCGTCGACGCAGGGGACTCGGCGACACAGACGACTCCCGTGTTGCCGTCCTGGTCGGCGATCACGGTGAGCGACGGTGCGTCGCTGTCATCGACGACGGTCCCACCCGCGGCGACCGCTGCGGCGATTCGTTGCTCGGCTGCCTCGGGCGCCACGTAGACCTCGACGTGGAACCGCTGACGCGGGGTCTCGTGCTCGTCGGCGTCGCCGAACCACAGGTTCGGTACCCGCCCCGTGGCGTCCCTGATCTCATCGCTCGGCGACCCGTGGCCCTGGGCCTCGGCGCTTCCGGTCAGCAGGGCAGCCCACACCGGGGCGATGGTCGCAGAGTGCGCCGTGTCGAGGCCGAGCTCGATGACGCTGACCGAGGCCGGGTCGGCGCCGATCTTGTGGTCGGCGGCGATCTCGGTGATCCGTCGGGCCAGGTCGATGTCCTGCTGGGTCACCCATTCGACGACGTGTTCGGTGCCTTCGTCGTCGCGGTAGATGGCGTCGGGACTGACCAGCTTGAGGTCGACGTAGCCGGTGCCGATCGACACGCTCGGGTGATGTCGGATCGCGTCGCCCGCCTCGCCCACCGCGGTGACGAACCGTGCGCCGGTGCTGAAGTCGGCGACCAGGAAGCGGGCGTGCAGGCCCTGGGCCAGCTTGCGCCAGTCGGCCAGCCTGGCCCCGGTGATCTCCTCGCCCCTCAGCATGTCCATGCTCGGGGACCCTACCGGTGACCGCGTCGCGGTGCTCGCTCTCGTCGCTTGACCCGCGTTCTCGTTCTGGTCGCGCCTGCCGAGGGCCGGTCCATGCTCTTTCCACCGGCGCGTGAACCTCACGGGCAAGGTCTAGGCACTGATCGGCCGAAAACCCATGTGCGCGCTAGCGAGGCGTTGGGTTTGATGGGCGCATGGCAACCACCTTCCAGTCCGGTACGGCCGCCATGCTGGAGGAAGTCGTCGACGCCGTCGCGAGCTGGCAGCAGGAGGGGGCGCCGGTCCAGGTTCACCCTGGTGACCTCGGCTGGAACTGGCGTTTCGGCGCCCAGGCACTCGCCGACGTCGTTCGGGTGTGGCGCCGTGACGGGCAGATCCTGGCCGCTGGCATGGTGGACGACGAGAGCAGGCTGATCCGGATGGCGATCGCCCCCACCGTCAACGACGACGAGACCTTCGCCGGCGAGCTTCTGGCCGACCTGTCGGATCCGGGGCGCGGGGTGCTGCCCGCCACTCAGGGGTCTGTCGAGGCCCGGTCCGGCACCGCGTTCCGCTCACTCCTACGCCGCAGCGGCTGGGTCGCCGACGAGTCCTGGACCCCACTCAGGCGTGACCTGACCGAAGCCGTAGAGGACTGCGGCCTTCGCATCGAGGCGGTCGACGCGCATCACGTGCGGGATCAGATCGTGCGGGATCGAGTCGCGGTGCAGCGTGCTTCTTTCCCGAGCTCGACCTTCACCGTCGACCGCTGGAGTGCGATGGCCGGCTCCGCGGCATACCGCCGGGCTCGTTGCCTGGTGGCCTACGACCACGACGACAACGCCGTGGCGGCCGCGACGGTGTGGTCGGCGGGGCCCGGCCGTCCCGGCCTGATCGAGCCGCTGGGCGGGCACCGAGACCACCGTGGCCACGGATACGGCCGAGCCATCACCGTGGCCGCGGCCGCTGCGCTGCGCGACATGGGGTCATCGAGCGTCACGGTGTGCACCCCCAGCAGCAACCTCGGCGGTGTGGCGGCCTACGTGTCGGCGGGCTTCGAGAGGCTCCCGAACGTGCTCGACCTCCGCCGCCCGGGCTGACCGACCTCTGCCGGTCCCAGACCCCAGCGACGCAACGGGCCGGCCGTAGCGACTACCGGCCCTCGGCGAGCGGGTGGCTGCCACGGCTCGCCCAGCCCACGGCCAGCGCCATGAGCGCCAAACCGGTCATGACCGTCCCGAGAAAGAGGGGCCCGTCTGAGGCGCCGCGCCCTGCGAGCGGACCGATCCCACCGCCGATGACGAACTGCGTGGCGCCCAGCAGCGCCGACGCCGCCCCGGCACTGTGCGGGTGGGCCTGCATCGCGTTGGCGCTGATGGAGGGGATGCAGAGTCCGAACGCCGTACCCACGAGAAAGAAGCCCGGTAGCAGCAGGAGCAGCCCGGCGCCGGTGAGCCCACTCAGCCAGACGGCGACCGCGCCTACGGTCAAGAGCAGCAGGCCTCGCGCGAGGCCCACGTACGCCGCGCAGCGGGTGCCGATGATCAGCCCGACGGCGTTGGTGCCGAACACCAGGCTGAACAGCTGTGCGGAGAAGCCGTAGTGGTTCTGCAGCACGAACGGTGCCGCCGAGATGTACGCGAACAGCGTTGCGAACGCGAACGCCCCGGAGAGCACCTGGCCCACGAAGCGGAGGTCGCCGATCAGGAAGAGGTAGCTGTGTAACGCATCGGCCAGGCCGCCGACCCGGCGCTTGGCGGGGGGCAACGACTCGGGAACCGCCCGCCAGACGAGGAGGAGGATGAGCGCACCGAGAACGGCGAGGGCGACGAACGAGTACCGCCACGACACCACCCGCAACAGCTGACCGCCCAGCACCGGCGCCAGCACCGGCGCGAGGCCGTTCACCGCGAGCATGAGCGAGAACAGCCGCACCAGCTCTGCACCGGACCGCAGGTCGCGTGCCACCGCGCGGGCGAGCACGATCCCGGCGGATCCACCCAGGGCCTGAACGAACCGCGCGGCGACGAGCAGCGGGAGCGTCTGGGCAACCGCGCAGACGAGCGAGAAGACGGTGAAGAGCACGATCCCGGCGACCAGCGGCCGGCGCCGCCCCCAGCGGTCCGAGAGCGGCCCGACGACCAGCTGGCCGATACCGAGTCCGAGCGTGCACGAGGTCAGGGTGAGGGCCACGCCACCCGGAGAGACGCCCAGATCCCGCGCCACCTGGGGCAAGGCCGGTAGGTAGAGGTCGATCGACAGCGGACCGAACGACGACATCAAGCCGAGCGCGACCACCGTGGCCACCCCGGAGGTGCCCTGAGGGACAGGCTCCTTCGTCACGACGGCCACCCTCCTGAGTGTGAAGACGTCGCCACGCCGGCGGTCACGCCGACCACCCGTGCGGCTGGAGCACCCTACCGAGAACAGCGGAGGGCGCCGGTCGCCCCCTGGCCGCGCCAGATGCTGCCGCCCAAGGACGTTCGGTGACCGGACGCCGCAGGGCCGGTCACGCGTCTGCGTGACCGACCCTGCGGGGGTGAAACCTCTATCAGTGGGTCGTGACGAACCCCTGGCTGTCCGACCGCTCGACCGGCGCGCCGGTCGTGGGGGCGTTGTCGTCGCCGGCGCCCTTCGAGACGTCCTGCGCAGCGTCTGCGTTGAGGGCGTCGATGGCGGCCCGCACTCCTGCGCCGTAGGCCGGGTCGGCCTGGGTGCAGTTGTGGATGTGACGCTCGATGGTCTCCCTCGAGGCGCCGGTGATGCCGCGGGCCGTGTTCTCGAACAGCACCTGCTGCTGCGCCGGCGTCATCTTCTCGCGGAAGAGGATGCCGACCTGGCTGAAGTAGTCCTGGTCGTCCTCACGGTGGTTGAACCGGTCGGCGGTCGAGTCGATGGCCCACGACGGCTCCTTGTACTGCGGCTGGCTGGAGTAGCGGCCGTAGGAGTTCGGGGTGATCGACGGGGTGCCGCCGGCCGAGATGCGCCCGGGACCGTCGCGGTGCGGGTCGTTCGGGTGCTCGACGCCACGGGGGGCGTTGACCGGGATCTGGTGGTGGTTGACCCCGAGGCGGTAGCGCTGGGCGTCACCGTAGGAGAAGAGCCGGCCCTGCAGCATCCGGTCGGGAGAGAAGCTGATGCCCGGCACGATGTTCGTGGGCGAGAAGGCAGCCTGCTCGACGTCGAGGAAGTAGTTCTCGGGGTTGCGGTTGAGCTCCCACTCGCCGACCTCGATGAGCGGGTAGTCGGCCTTGGGCCACACCTTGGTCAGGTCGAACGGGTGGTAGGGCACCTTGGCGGCGTCGGCCTCGGGCATGACCTGCACGAAGAGCTTCCACTTCGGGAAGTCGCCGGCCTCGATCGCGTCGAAGAGGTCGCGCTGGTGGCTCTCGCGGTCGCTGCCGATGAGCTCGGTCGACTCGGCGTCGGTGAGGTTCTTGATGCCCTGCTGGGTGCGGTGGTGGAACTTGACCCAGAAGCGCTCGCCCTCGGCGTTGTAGAACGAGTACGTGTGCGAGCCGAAGCCGTGCATGTTGCGGTACGACGCGGGGATGCCGCGGTCGGACATGACGATGGTGACCTGGTGCAGCGCTTCGGGCAGGTTGGTCCAGAAGTCCCAGTTGTTCTCGGCGTTGCGCAGGTTGGTGCGCGGGTCACGCTTGACGGCGTGGTTGAGGTCGGGGAACTGCAGCGGGTCGCGGAAGAAGAAGACGGGCGTGTTGTTGCCGACGATGTCCCAGTTGCCCTCCTCGGTGTAGAACTTCACGGCGAAGCCGCGGATGTCGCGCTCGGCGTCGGCCGCACCACGCTCACCGGCGACGGTGGAGAAGCGGGCGAACATCTCGGTCTGCTTGCCGACCTCGGAGAAGACCTTGGCGCAGGAGTACTTCGAGATGTCGTTCGTGACGGTGAAGGTGCCGTGGGCGCCGGAGCCCTTGGCGTGCATGCGCCGCTCGGGGATGACCTCACGGTCGAAGTGGGCCAGCTTCTCGAGGAACCAGACGTCCTGGAGCAGCAGCGGCCCACGCGGGCCGGCGGTGACGGAGTTCTCGCCGTCCCAGACGGGGGCTCCCGCGACGGTGGTCAGCGGCTTGGTGTTTCCCGCATCCTGGCGGGGTCCTTCAACAGACATCAGCTTGTCTCCTAGTTGGGTCGGGCAGTCGTGCAGTGGAAGAAGCTCAGTTCAACGGTGATGCGGTGCGGGCGGCACACGCTCGGCAACGGCCCCAGTAGATGACCTCGGCCTCGTCGATCTCGAAGCCGTGGTCGGCGGCGGGATGGAGGCAGGGGCGCTCGCCGACGGCGCAGTCGACGTCGACGATCTCGCCACACTCGCGGCACACCAGGTGGTGGTGGTTGTCATCCACCCTCAGCTCGAACCGCGCCGGTGAGCCGGCGGGCTCGATGCGGCGCACCAGGCCGGCTTCGGTGAGCGCGGCGAGCACGTCGTAGACGGCTTGGGTCGACACGGTCCCGAGCTGGGTGCGGGCGCCTCTAGAGATCGCGTCGGCGTCGGCGTGCGGGCTCTGCCGCAGGTGCTCGAGCACTGCGAGCCGTGGACGCGTGACCCTCAGCCTGGCGCTACGCAACAGGGTTTCGGGTTCGAACGTCATGCATCCACTGAACCACTTGATCTGGAATCAGTCAAGAAAGCGGTCGTGCCGCGAGTCAGCGGTCGGGGATGGCCGCTCAGAGCTCGCGGGCCCGCGGGATGACCTCTGCTCCGAACAGCTCGATCTGCCTGGCGTCCGAGCTGTCGCTCAGGCCCGTCTGCACGTGGGTGATGCCGAGGGCCGAGAGCTCGCTGAGGTGCGCCAGCGTCTCGTCGACCTTCTCGCCGTTCTCGCCGAGGTCGAGCCGGCTCATGACCGTCTTCTCGATCTCGTCGTAGTCGCGGCCCAGGGCATCGCAGTGCCCGCGCAGCACGTCGAGTTTGTGGCCGAGCTCGGGGCTGTCGAACAGGTTGCAGGCCTGCGCGTACTGGGCCACCATGCGCAGTGTCTTCTTCTCGCCGCTGCCGCCGATGAGGATCGGCGGGTGGGGCCGCTGAACCGACTGGGGCGAGTTGAGGGTGCTGGCGAGACGATAGTGCTTACCGTCGTAGGGCTCCACGCTGTCGCTCCACATCTGCAGACAGATCTGCAGGGTCTCCTCGAGCCGTTCGAACCGCTCCGCGGTCGGCGGGAAGGTGAGCCCCAGGCCCAGTGACTCCTCCTCGTTCCACGCCGCGCCGATACCGAGCCAGGCACGCCCCTTCGACAGCACGTCGAGGGTGGTGACCTGCTTGGCCAGCAGCCCGGGCTCGCGGTAGACCGCTGCGGTCACCCAGGCGAGCAGCTCGATGCGCTCGGTCACGGCGGCGAGGTAGCCAAGGGCCGTGTAGGCCTCGAGCATCTCGTGCTCCTTCGGACCGACACCGCGAATCTGCCAGACGTGGTCCATTACCGACAGCTTGGTGAAGCCGACATCCTCGGCGGCCTGGGCCGTGCGGCGGAGGTCGTCGACGAAGGTGGCCGAACCACCCGGCCAGGTGAAGTTCGCGAGGTGCAGTCCGAGGTCCATGAGGCGACGCTACGCCTGCTGCTCGGCTGGCGTCAGCCTGCCGGATGCCGTCACCGGGGGCTCGGCCGACCAGGGGAAGACGATCCACTGGTCGGTCTTGCGCCACACGAAGTCAGGGGCCACCTCGGAGGCCGACTTGCAGTAGAGCACCGCGCTGCGGCACTCAGCGCCGTGTTCGCGCAGCAGCTCGAGCACAAGCGCCAGGGTGCGACCGGAGTCGGCGACGTCGTCGACCACGAGCAGCCGCCGGTCCTTGATGCTGTCGGTGTCGAGCAGGGGCGCGAGCAGCACCGGGTCGGGCAGGGTCTCGTGGACGTCGGTGTAGAACTCGACGTTGATGGCGTCGGTCAGCTTCACCCCGAGGGCGTACGAGAGGGCTCCGCCCGGCAGCAGCCCACCTCGGGCCACGGCGATGAGGATCTCGGGCTCGAAGCCGGAGTCGACGACGGCGGTCGCCAGCTCACGGCAGGCCGAGCCGAACGTCTCCCACGTCAGCACCTCCTTGTCGGTGAGCTCGGAGGAGTCGGCGTGGTAGGCGGTCGTCATGAATGCAGGCTAGATGCTTGTGTCTGGATCGCCACGGCGTAAGCGGTGTCGAGTTGTTCGCCGACGGACGGTCGACCGGTGTGGGGCGCGGGAATGCCGCGATGACGCTCGCGTAGCTCGCTCATGAAGTCGTCCCAGAGCGGGGGGCCGCCGTCGTGCAGGACTTGTGCGCGCACGCGTAATGGTTCGGTGGTGGGCCGATGCCGCAGGCCCCACCAGCCCAGCTCGGCCAGCACGGGGACCAGCTGGATCGCGGCTTCGGTGAGGCTGTAGGCGGCTCGGTGGCCGGCGCCGGAGTCCTCTCGGGTGAGCAGCCCCGCGGCAACGAGGCCGCGAAGCCGGCTAGCGAGAATGTTCGAGGCAATGCCCTCTTCCGACTCGCGTTGCAGGGTCCGGAAGTGGCGACGGTCGCCGAAGATGATGTCGCGAAGCACGATGAGACTCCACCGGTCACCGAGCACTTCGACGGCGGCGTTGATCGGGCACCCGGACCGGGGCGAAGTCGCCATCTTCCTCCTCCAAGCTGCTTGCAATCTACCACCACCTGTGCTGGACTCGAGACCGGTTGCAAACAGCAATCACCAAGGGAGAGGCCCGTCATGATTCATCGCGTGCTCGCCAACTGCACCGTCACCGATCTCGACCGAGCCGAGCAGTGGTACACCCCTCTGTTCGAGCGCGAGCCCGACGCCCGTCCCATGCCCGGCCTGATCGAGTGGCACCTCGGCGACACCTTCGGCGTGCAGGTGTGGTGCGAACCCGACCGGGCGGGGCAGTCATCGGTCGTGCTCGACGAGACCGACCTCGACGCCGCCGCCGCGCGGCTGACCGCTGCCGGCATCGGCCACGACGGCCCGCAGCCCGGCGGCAGGGCGCGCATCCTGCAGCTGGCCGACCCCGACGGCAACCGGGTGGTCCTCAGCGGAGCCTGAACACGATCACGGGTCTGCCGGAAGGCGACTCGACCGGCCCAGGCGACGCTCCCACCAGACAGAATGGACGAGCACATGGACGTTGTACACGAAACCCTGCGCTTCACCCGCGAGGTTGACCAGCCGGTCGACGCGGTGTGGGCCGCCTACGCCGATGTCGACCACCGCACCCAGTGGTCAGTCCCCAGCGGCGAGCAGATCATCTACGACTCGGCAGACTTCACCGTGAACGGACAAGACCGCTACCGGTGCGGACCGCCTGGCGACCTCTCCAACTTCGGAACTCACTGCTACTACTTCATCGACTCGCCCCAGCGCCTGGTCTACAGCGACACGATCCGCCGCGAGGGGCAGCTAATGGCCGTCGCGATCCTGACCTGGGACTTCGAGGCGAGCGACCAGGGCACCCGGATCACCGTCGTCGACCAGGTCACCTCGCTGGTCGGCCAAGGCATGATCGACGGCCACCGAAACGGCCACGACAAGACACTCGACCGACTCCGAGGCTGGTTCGGTCGATAAGGCCGCCCACCAGCCCGCCAACTCATGATGGCTACGGCTCTGCCGTGATGCCGGACAGCAGCACGTCGGCGACCGCCGTCGACAGTTCCTGCGGATCGACCTCGGGGTGGGCTTGCAGGTAGCCGATCATCGCGTCGATAACCCCTTGGTAGCTGACCGCCATGACTCGGACGTCCAGCCCCCGGATGGATCCTTCGGACTGGCCTCGGGTGAGTAGCTGTTCGTGCTCGGCGTAGGTCGCGTCGTAGTCGCGCATGCTGATCTGCTGATGGCCACCAGGGCTTCTCAGGTTGTGGACGATCTGGTCGATCGCCTCGAGCTCGGTCGCGTGGGTGCGCGTGAGCGTCGCGGTGCTGGCCAGCACCGCGCGGACGACGAGGGGGACCTCCGTGGTGAGGTCGAGATCGGTGATGACCGCCTCGCGAACCTGCCGCGCCAGATGTCGCAGTGTCTGCTGCATGAGGTCGTCGCGGTCTTGGAAGTAGTGCCACAGAAGTCCCTTGGCGACGCCGGCCGTCTCGGCGATGTCCGTCAGCGTGGCATTCGCGTAGCCCTTTCCGGCGAGGACCTCGGTGGTGGCCCGGAAGATCTGCGTGCGTCGCTCATCCGCGCTCAGGCGTTGGCGCGGCGGCGGCTCGGTGCGTCGTGCTGAACGGGCGGGCATGAGGTCAATCCTGTCCGATCAGCGTCCATCGGCTATTACCACCCAGCGAACGACGTCGAGCACGACCACGAGCATCAGCACGGCGACCACATACATCTGCGCGCGCATCCAGGCCGGCACGAAGCCTGGGATGAGCGCTTCGATGACGTTCACCAGGAAGAGCACGGCCGAGATCAGGCCGACGGCCTGTATGGCGCTGCGACGCCCCGCCTGTGCGCTGCGCAGCCGCAGTGGCAGCACGACCGCAAACACCGCCACCACGATCGCGTGACCCCAGGCATTGCTCGTCGCCTGGGGCGACGCAGTGAACGCCAGGATCACCAGGCCCACCAACGTCGCGATGACGAGGATCAGGTAGACGCGGATCGCGGCTGCGGCCGCCGGAAGCGGCGTCGATGCTGATAACGGGGCGGTGTCGCGAGAACTGTTGACCACACAGTCAATATAGCCTGATTGACCGTCGAGTCAATAGGCGTCCGCCCATGGCGCGCGCGACTCCCACGGTGCGCGTCGAGCGGCATGGACGCACCGGTTCGTGACTCAGCTGCGGAATCAGCTGCTGGCTCAGGCCGCGTGCCCGCACGCTCAACAGAGGGTGGAGCTCAGCTCGTCGAGCATGGGCCCCACCGCGCGGAGCCAGATCGATAGGTGCCCTTCTCCCTCGAGCAGGTGGGTGGCGCTGCCGCGGTGCCGGTTCGGTTGCTCCGACAACCGCCGGCCCAGCCACTGGCCGTGCGCGAACGGCACCATGAGGTCTTCGGACCCCTGCCAGACGAAGGTGGGAACGGTGATCTCGGAGAGGTCGAACCCCCACGGTGAGGTGAACGCGAGGTCGTCGTCGAGCCACCCGTCGACACCGACCCGCAGGCCCTCGGCGAAGCCGGCGACGAGGTCGGCACCGAACTCGTCGGTGATGACCGCCTGGTCGACCGGCGGCAGCAGGGAGCGCATCTGCTCGACGACGGCGGCGGGAGTGGCGTTTCGCAGGCCTGGGGCCTGCTGCTCGAGCAGGGCCCGCAACGAGGCCTCGCCATCGACGGCGGCCCCGAACTCCTCGAGGTTGTCAGATCCCATGCCGTCGAGAAGGTCGAGGTCGGGCTGGCCGAAGGGAGCGACGCCGGCGATGCTGAGCACGCCGGCGACGCGGGTCGGAAGACGGGCCGCGGTCGCCAGCGCATGCGGCCCACCCCCTGACCAGCCCGCCACGACGCAGCGCTCCACCGACAGGTGGTCGAGCACCGACACCACGTCGTCGACCACGTCGACCACCCGGCGACCGGTGCGGCGCGAGGAGCCGCCGTAGCCGGGCCGTGACCACGTGAGCAGACGCAGTCCCCGATCACGAGCGGCACGCTCCATCGACCGCAGGGGGAGCCCCGACCCGGGGGTGCCGTGGTGGAAGAGGAGAACCGGGCCGTCGCCGGTGCCGGTCAACGACAGGTCGAGGGTTCGACCGTCGGGCAGGGTGATGGGGGTCAGTGCAGTGTCGGCCATGAGGCCCATGATCACCCCTCGTCGGCACCTGCGCACTACCGATTCGGGCCGTGCCGCTACTGCGCCGTGGGTAGGGGAGACTGGCCGGGTGAGCACCGCACCGAAGCCTCTGCGACCGTCGACGCGCTCGCAGGTGGCGCCGTTCCAGGTGATGGACGTGCTCGACCGGGTTGCGGTGCTTCGGGCGGAGGGTCGAGACATCGTCTCGCTCTGCGCGGGCGAGCCCGCCGGTGGCGCGCCCTCGCTCGTCTCCAAGGCCGCCGCCGAGCTCCACGGCTCGGGCCGCGCCCTGACCTACACGTCGGCACTCGGCATCCGCGAGCTGCGGTCCGAGATCGCCGGGCACTACGGGCGTTGGTACGACCTCGACCTCGATCCCGCCCGCGTGGCGGTCACGACCGGCTCTTCGGGCGCCTTCGTGCTCGCCTTTCTCGCGGCGTTCTCGGTCGGCGACCGGGTCGCGCTGGCCCGGCCCGGCTACCCCGCCTACCGCAACATCCTGCACGCGCTGGGGTGTGAGGTCGTCTCGATCGACTGCGGGCCAGAGGTGCGCTTCCAGCCCACCCCCGAGCTGTTGGATGCCGCCCACGCCGAGTCGCCGCTGGCCGGTCTCATTATCGCTTCGCCGGCGAACCCGACTGGCACCATGGTCGACCGGGCCGAGCTGGCGGCGATCTGCGCCTGGTGCGCCGACCACGGGGTGCGGCTCGTCAGCGACGAGATCTACCACGGCGTGACCTACCCTCAGCCAGGCGCGGACGACCCCCGAGGGGTATGCGCCCGCGAGCTCGACGACTCCGCGATCGTCATCTCCTCGTTCAGCAAGTACTGGGGCATGACCGGCTGGCGCCTCGGCTGGATGCTGCTCCCCGACGACCTGGCCCGGCCCGTCGACGCCCTCGCCGGCAACGTCGCGCTGTGCCCGCCGGCTCCGGCGCAGTATTCAGCGTTGGCCGCCTTCGCCGCAGAGTCCTACCTCGAGTGCGACGCGGCCGTCGCCGAGTTCGCCCGAACGAGGCAGCTCTTGCTGCAGAGTGCCAGCCGGTTGGGTTGGGGCGCGGCTGCCCCCGCCGATGGCGCCTTCTACTACTGGGCCGATCTCGGCCCGCAGCGCAGCCGCTGGGGCAGCTCGACGGCCTACGCCGGCGCGCTGCTCGAGGAGGCGGGCGTGGCGATCACCCCCGGTGGCGACTTCGACGACCGTTCGGGTGCGCGCTCGGTGCGGCTCAGCTTCGCTGCCGGTCGGGAGACCGTGGCCGAGGCGATCGACCGCATCGCGGCCTTCCACGCACGCGGCTGAGCGGCATCCGGCCACGAAGCCGTGCAGTGACGCCGATGTCAACGTAGATTGACGTGGTGGCGGACGATGATCAGAGACAGTCGGAGCTTCCCGGTGGCGAGGGCGGCAGGCGGGCGCCGGTCCGCCACCTCTGGCCGTACCTGCGCCCCCACGCAGGCGTGCTCGGGGTCGTGGCCCTGATCTCCCTCGCGGGCGCGGGGGTGACGCTCGCCCAGCCGGCCCTCGTCTCGAAGGTGGTCAGCGCGGTGGGCGAGGCCCGCCCGTTGACCGCCCTCGTGGGGCTGCTCGTCGCCCTGGTGGTCGTGGGCGCCCTGGTCTCCGGTGTTCAGCAGTATCTCCTGCAGCGCACGGCCGAGGCGGTCGTGCGGGCCACTCGTCACGAGCTCGTCGGCAGGTTGCTGCGGCTGCCCATCGCCGAGTACGACACCCGCCGCATCGGTGATCTCGTCTCGCGGGTCGGGTCTGACACCACCCTGCTGCGCTCGGTCGTCACCTCGGGGTTGGTCGAAGGCCTAGCGGGGGCAGTGGTTTTCGTCGGGGCGATCGTCGCCATGGGCCTCATCGACCCCTTGCTGCTCGCGCTGACCCTGCTCGTTGTGCTGCTCGCCACCGTGGTCGTTGTCACCCTCGGTGGTCGCATCCAGAAGCTCGCGCTCGTCGCACAGACCCAGGTGGGGGTGCTGGCAGCGGGAGTCGCCCGGGCGCTACCTGCGATCCGTACCATCCGCGCCGCCAGGGCGACCGAACGCGAGGTCGCGGCCCTTCGCTCGCTCGCCGACGACACCTACGCTACCGGCGTTCGCCTGGCCCGGGTCATGGCCCTCATCGAACCGGTCATCGGCGTGGCGCTGCAGGGGGCCTTCATCCTCGTGCTGGCCGTCGGCGGCTACCGGGTCGCCAGCGGGGCGTTGACCGTGGCCGACCTCATCGCCTTCATCCTCTACCTGTTCCTCATGGTGATGCCGCTCGGTTCGGTGTTCTCGGCCTACACCTCGGTTCAGAACGCGCTCGGCGCTGTCATCCGCATCCGTGAGATCACCGACCTGCCCGAGGAGGACCCCGGCCCTGCATCGCGCTCAGAAGACCGACCCGATCGGATGCCGCTCACGCACGCCGTTACCGACGGGGTGGTCGGCTCGGCCGGGGGAGGCTTCCGGCCGAGCGTGCCGCTGGTCGAGTTCGACCGGGTGAGCTTCGGCTACGGGTCGACGCCGGTGCTCGAAGACGTCAGCTTTGCGGTGCCGGCGGGTACCCGCACCGCCGTCGTCGGCCCGTCGGGGGCCGGTAAGACCACCCTGTTGTCACTCCTCGCCCGCTTCTACGACCCGAGCTCCGGCGTCATCCGCATGGCTGGGGTCGATGTGGCCGACCTGGGCCGCGAGCACGTACGCAGCTGGCTCGGCTATGTCGAGCAGGACGCCCCGGTGCTGGCCGGCACGATTCGCGAGAACCTGATGTTGGGCGCGCCGGAGGCCTCCGACGAACAGTGTGAGCACGTGCTCGAGCAGGTCAGGCTGACCGGCATCCTGCACCGTGACCCGCTCGGGCTGGCCGCGCAGGTGGGGGAGGACGGCATCCTGCTCTCGGGGGGTGAGCGCCAGCGGCTGGCCATCGCCCGAGCCCTGCTCGCCTCGCCGAGGCTGTTGCTGCTCGACGAGCCGACCTCGAGCCTCGACAGCCGCAACGAGGTGGCCCTGCGAGCGGCGGTCGACGCGGTGGCCGGTGAGCGCACCCTGGTCATCGTGGCGCACCGGCTCGCCACGGTCGCCGACGCCGACCAGATCGTCGTGCTGGAGGCCGGTCGGGTGCAGGCCGTGGGCCGACACGCCGAGCTGCTCGAGACCAGCCCGCTCTACCGCGAGCTGGCCGACCACCAGCTGCTGGTCTGAGCCGAGGCGGGTCAGGCCACCAGCACGGAACCGGTCGACGGGCGGTCGCCCGAAGCCGAGCCCGCGCCGGTGGTGTCGCCGCTGCGCACCCAGGTGGCCTCGGCCTCGTCCAGGTCGACCGTGTGCGAGCCCGTGACCCCATCCGACCGGCGCATGACGGTGCGCAGCCGCCAGGCGGCGTAGACCGCAACCAGGCTGATCACGACGTGCAGGGCGAGGAACCCGTTCGCGAGCCCGGCGCCGAGCAGGGCCCCGGCCACCAGCGGCCCGAGGGCCGAGAAGGTCGTCTGGATGGCGTTGAAGGTGCCGAGGGTGCGCCCCACCATCCCGGCCGGAGCCAGGCTGGCGGTCAACGGGTTGAGCACCGGCGAGTACATCGTCTCGCCGACGGCGAAGATGCCGAAGGTCGTGACGAACAGGGCCGAGGCGATGGCCGGGTCGAGCTGGGCGACCGAGAGGATGACCCAGGAGAGGGTCCAGATGCCCCCGACCGTCATGAGCAGCGAACCCGCCGAACGCTTCGCGGTCAGGCGCACGACGATCACCTGCAGCACGACGATCACGATGCAGTTGACGGCGGCGGCCAGCCCGATCGTCGTCTCCTTCACGTCGAGCACCGTGAGCGCGTAGGCAGGTAGGCCCGCCTCGAACTGGGCGTAGAAGCCGAGGGCCAGGGCGACCGTGACGACGGCGGTCCACCGCAGGGCGGGCACGGCGAAGATGCGGCGGAGCCCGTCGAGGGTGCTCAGCCGGTTCTCGGCGTCGCCGGCGGCGAGGTCGCTCGAGATGGCCGACGGAGCGCCGAGGCCGGCGAGGTAGATGAGCACGGCTGAGACCACGAAACCGGCACCGGCCGTCGCGAAAGCCATGGCCATGCCGTCGGGGCGCGAGAGGTCGACGAACATACCGGCCACGAACGCGCCGATGGCCATGCCAACGGCTTCGGCCGTGAACTTGTAGGCGAAGATCTTGCGCCGCTCCTCGGGCTCCACCCAGCGCAGCACGAGCACCGATGCCGCTGGCACTGCGGCCGAGAGACCGAGCCCGAAGACGAACATGCCGAGCAGGAACGTCGGGGCGGTCTGGTCGAAGATGAGGCTGGCCACTCCGGCCGCGGCGACGATCTTGGCGACCACCACGACGATGACCGGGTTGACGCGGTCGGACAGCCGGCCCCCCAGGGGCGCGGCCACGAGGGCGCCGACCGAGAAGAGGGTGCTCGCGAGAGCCGCGGTGAGTGCTCCCCAGCCGCGGGTGTTCGCGGCGTAGGCGTACTGGTAGGGCAGCACCGTGCCCCAACCGAGCATGCCGATGGCGGAGGCGATGATGAGCAGGCGAGTACGCATGAGTGTCACACCCTTCGTGGTGTTGGTGGTAGCGGTGGGGAGCGACGTTGCCTCGACCCGCGAAACTTCGATCTCGAAGTTCGACTTCGAAATATTAACACTTCATCGGGACATGTGACAATGCGGCCATGGCTCCACAGCGGCGATCGATCCAGGACCAGCACTCTGACGACGTGGCGACCTACGTCGCGGCCGGTGGCGAGGAGACTGTGCAGCGGGTCATCACCGCGGTCTACGGAGTCACCAAGAAGCTCGACCAGTGGTACAACCGCCAGTTCGCCGACCTCGAGCTGAGCCAGGGGGAGTGGGCGGTGCTGGCCGCCCTCGCCAAGGCCGGCGACACGTGCCTCACCCCGAGCCAGCTCGCCGACCTCTCGAGCGTCGCGCCGTCGTCGATGACCCATCGGCTCGACAAGATGACGGGGCGCGGCATCGTGCAGCGCCGGCCCGACCAGTCCAACCGCACGCGCACCCTCGTCTCCCTGACCAAGGAGGGCTGGATGCTGTTCAGCGCGGCCGTCCGGGAGGCGAACGTCGTCGAGAGCGACACCCTGCGCGGCCTCACCGACTTCGAGCGTCACGAGCTCGGTCGGCTGCTCGAGATCGTGATCGCCGGCCTCGACGAGGTCGACGCCTGACCTGACCTGACCTAACCGCCACGCGACCTCACTCCAGCGCTCCCGTTCCGGCAACACACCGAGTAGTCACCAACCCACCGGGTACTTTCCCGGTGGGTTGGTGACTACTCGGTGAGTTGCGGCCCAAGGTTGGCCGCTGGGCGTAGGGCCTGTCTCCGTGGCCAGGGCGGCCTGACGGCGTGTTCAAGGACTACGGCGTACCGTCGGCGCATGAGCGAGAAGCACAGCCAGAGCGACGGCCCGGTCACCCTCGTCACGGGCACCTCCAGTGGAATGGGGCTGCACACGGCCGTCGAGCTGGCCCGAAGGGGCCACACCGTCGTCGCCACCATGCGTGACACCACCCGGGCCGGCAGCCTCGCGGCCGCAGCCAAGGAGGCGGGCGTCGAGCTCGATGTCCGTTCCCTCGACGTCGTCGACCACGACAGCGCTCGGGCGTGCGTGGAGTCGGTGCTGGCCGACCACGGGCGCATCGACGTGCTCCTCAACAACGCCGGACGCGGAGCCGTCGGAACCGCTGAACAGCTGAGCATCGACGATGTCCGTGACCAGCTCGAGGTCAACTACGTCGGACCGGTCGCCCTCACCAAGCTGGTGCTGGCCGGAATGCGCGAGCGAGGATCGGGCCGGGTGCTGACGATCACCAGCGTCGGTGGCGCCGTCGGCCAGCCGTTCGCCGACGCCTACTGCGGCGCGAAGTTCGCCGTCGAAGGCTTCATGCAGTCGCTGGCCCCGGTCGCGGAGACCTTCGGGGTCTGGGTCAGCGTTGTCGAGCCGGCCGCGGTCGCCAGTGACTTCGTCGGCAGCGCGCTGCGCCTCGACGACGGCCACGAGACCCGCCCAACGGCGTCCGACCCTGACGGCTCAGACGGCCGCGGCGACCCCTACGCCGGGCCGCTCGCCGCCTACCTGGCTCGCAGTGCCGGCGCGTTCGCCAACGCCCAGAGCGCCGAGAGCGCCGCCACGGCGATCGCCGATGCCGTGACCGCCGAGAGCTACCGGTTCCGCTGGCAGACCTCGGCCGGCGCTTCGGCCTTCGTCGGGATGTCGCTCGGTGACCTCGATGGTGAGCGCGTGCTGGGGGTCACCCGAACCTGGATCGCCGCTTCCTGACCCCACTTCTGCCCCAACACACCGAGTAGTCGTCAACACACCGGGTAGTTTCCCGGTGGGTTCGGAAGTTCTCGGTGTGTTGCGGGGCAGGGGGTCGGTGCCGTCAAGGCTTCGAGTGATCTCCTAGGCTCGGGGGGTGAGCTTTCCGCGACCGGTGCCGACCATCGGCGACCCCTCGTCGGCTGCCGAGCGGGCTTCGGCGCCCGACGCCTGGGCGATGCCGGATGCCGTCGAGGCGCTGGCCCGCGTGGTGGGCGCCCGTCGGGACATCCGCCGCTTCCGGCCCGACCCGGTACCCGAGACCGTGCTGCGATCGGTGCTGGAGGCCGGTCACCGGGGCCCCAGCGTCGGACACTCGCAACCGTGGCGGTTCATCGTCGTGACCGAGGCGGCCACCCGCGACCGAGCTGCGGTGATGGCCGACCGAAGCCGCCTGCGCCAGGCAGAAGGAATGACCGAACAGGCCGCGCGCGGGCTGCTCGACCTGCGCCTGGAGGGAATTCGCGAAGCACCGGTGGGCATCGTCATGGCCTGTGACCGTCGAGCGCCGGCCGCCGGAGTGCTCGGACGGGCCAGCTTTCCCGACGCCGACCTGTGGTCGTGCGCGGCCGCGATCGAGAACATCTGGCTGACGGCCCGCGTGCACGGTCTCGGGCTGGGCTGGGTCACGCTCTTCGAGCCGGCCCAGCTCGCTGCCCTCCTCGGCCTGCCCGACGGTGTCGAGACGCTCGGCTGGCTCTGCCTCGGCTGGCCCGACGAACGGCCGCCCGAGCCGGGGCTCGAGCGGGCCGGCTGGTCGAAGCGCCTGCCGCTCGACGCGGTCGTGATGCGTGAGCGCTGGACCGACAGCGCCGCGCCCGTCTCGCACCTGCGCAGCCCCGAACAGTCTGCCGTGGTGGCGGCGCGTGACCGCGCCGACGATCTGCTCACGGCACCCGGGTCCCTTGGCTCCCTCGACGTGGTGCTCGACCGGATCGGCGCGCTGTCGCCCGCTGCCGGGCCGGGCACGTTGGTCATCGCGGGGTCCGATCATGCAGTCACGAGGCACGGCGTCTCGGCCTTCGATGCCTCTGTCACCGCCGACGTGGCCCGAGCCACGCACGAGGGAACGTCGATGGGCGCCGTTGCCGCCAGGGCCGCCGGCCTCGAGCTGTTGTTCATCGACGCCGGAATCGGCTGTTGTAGAGGCGATCTCGTGTACAGCGATGCCCTCGACCACGAGACGTGGGCTGCGTTGTTGGCCGAAGGTCGCCGACGCGGCGCCGAGGCAGCGGCATCCGGCCTCGTGGCGATCGGGGAGGTGGGTGTCGGTAACACGACCGTCGCCGCGACTCTCGCGGCTGCCCTGCTCGACCTGCCGGCATCCGACGTCGCGGGCCGGGGGTCGTCAGCCGACGCGGCCATGCTGGAACGCAAGACCGACGTGGTCGAGCGAGCCATCAGGCGGGTCGGCCCGGTGGGGGCCGACGAAGCGGTCCGCCGGCTGGGCGGCGGTGAGTTCGCCGTGCTCACCGGCGTCGTGCTCGGCGTGGCGGAGGCGGGGGGCGTCGTGGTGCTCGACGGGCTCGCGACGTCGGTCTGTGCGCTGGTCGCCATCCGGCTCGAACCCGGGGTCGCTGCGCACCTCGTCGCAGGACAACGGTCTCGAGAGCCGGCCCACGCCCTGGTGCTGCGCGAGCTCGGCGTCGAACCGGTGCTCGACCTGCGCATCCGGGCCGGCGAAGGAGTGGGGGCTGCGCTCGCCGTTGGGGTGCTGCACGATGCCCTGCGGCTGCGTCGAGAGGTCGCTCGCACGACCCGGTCCTAGGGCGTTTCGGGTTGAGCCCGGCACCGCCTCGGGCCTAGGTTGCAGTCAGTGCCCCGGCCCCAATGGCCGTGGGCCGACGGGAGAGCCATGACGACGAGTACGCCGAACCGCCGCTCAGCACCCGACGCCGGGGGGGATCGCGCCTTCTTCGGTCAGCCGAAGGGCTTGGCGACCCTGTTCTTCGTCGAGCTGTGGGAACGCTTCTCCTACTACGGGATGCGCGCCATCCTGCTCTACTTCCTCATCGGCAAGGTGGCCGACGGCGGCCTCGGCATCGACGAGACGACCGGCACGGCCGTGGTCACGATCTACGGGGCCTCGGTCTACCTGCTGTCGATCATCGGCGGGTTCACGGCCGACCGGATGTTCGGTCCGCGACGATCGACGCTCTACGGCGCGCTCGTCATCATGTCGGGGCACATCTGCCTGGCGATCCCGGCCACCCCGACCGCCTGGCTCGGTATCGCCCTCGTCGCCCTGGGGACCGGCCTGCTCAAGCCCAACGTCTCGACGATGGTCGGCATGCAGTACAAGGGTGATGACCCGAGACGCGATGCGGGCTTCTCGATCTTCTACATGTCGATCAACATCGGCGCGTTCTTCTCGCCCCTGGTCGTCGGCTGGCTGCGTGACCGCTACGGTTTTCACGCTGGCTTCTCGGCTGCCGCCGTCGGCATGGCCGTCGCGGTCGTCTGGTTCGTCAGAGGCCGCAAGGTGCTTGGCCCCCACGTCGACGATGTGCCGAACCCGCTCACCCGTCAGGAGCGCACGAAGGTGGGCGGCCTGGCTGTGGGAGCCCTGGTCGCCTTCGGACTCGTAGTGGTCGTGGCCGGTCTGTGGCGCGACACCATCCTCGACCAGATGATCGACGCCATCTCGATCGTCGCGCTGCTCACGCCGATCGCCTACTTCACGATGATGTTCCGCAGCCCCAAGGTCGAGAAGGAGGAGAAGTCGCACCTGCTCGCGTACCTGCCGCTGTGGATCGGCGCCATGCTCTTCTGGATGATCTTCGAGCAGGCGGCCGGAAAAATGGCCCTCTTCGCGGCCGATCGCACGGTCACCGAGACGGCTGGTGTCAACGTGAACCCAGAGTGGTTCCAGTCGATCAACCCGCTCGCCATCGTGGTGCTGGCGCCAGTCGCCGGGTGGATCTGGACTCGCCGTGCAGGCCGCTTCCCCTCCACCCCAATGAAGTTCGTGCTCGGTGTGACGCTCATCGGGGTGTCGGCCCTGGCCCTGTCGTGGGCCTTCGCGACGTTCAAGGGCAACACCGCACCGGTCTACATCCTCGGCGGCGTGTTCGTGCTGCAGACCGTTGCGGAACTGTGTCTCTCGCCGGTAGGGCTTTCCGCTACGACCCGCTTGGCCCCCAAGGCGTTCGCGAGCCAGGCGATGGCGCTCTGGTTCCTCGGCAGTGCGGCCGGGCAGGCGCTGGCCGCCCAGCTGATCCAGGGGCTCGGTGGGCTCTCCGACTCCACGTACTACCTCGTCAACGCGGTCATCACTCTCGTCGTGGCCGGCGTTCTGCTGGCGTTGGTTCCCTGGATCCGCACGAAGATGGCGACGGCTGAACTTCACAGTGCGGTGGGCGCCTCAACCCACTGAGCGAATCGAGAGACCGATCCGCTGCAACAGCTCGAGGGCGCAAGTTCTCAGGAACGGGACGGGCGTTCGGTTCAGTCCAGGTACGACCGAAACCCGTTTCTTGGCAGTCAGATTCACTGGTGCTGACCTGCCGTATCGGGTAGAATCGAACACATGATCGAGAGTGGTTCGGAGTTGGCGACAGAGGGCCGGGAGGCTTTCGTTGCGGCTCTGTCTCGTCTCGATGAGAAGGTCGATGACGCGGGG
>NZ_MAST01000017.1 GCF_001758225.1 Humibacillus sp. DSM 29435
TGGGCGAGTGCGAACCACACCTGATCCGGGCTCGGTTGTTCGACTTCTACGACGCTGCAGCGCGGGCTGACATGGACGAGACGACGCGGCTCGCGCGCACGATCGAGACGTGGTGGCCGGCTGTACTGGTCGCGCTCACCGAGGATGTGACCAACGCCCGAACGGAGGGCTTCAACCGGATCATCAAACAGACCAAACGTGTCGGGTGTGGGTTCACCAACATGGACAACTACCGAAGGCGCATCATGGTCCACATCGCCCTCACCCGAGGGCAGAGACCAGCAGCATGAATCAGGTGCCGCCCCGCTCAAATGCGGAGAGCCTACTGGCCCTGGAACCGACGATGAACCTCAGCCCGGCCTGATCGAGCTGGTACAGGTTGGTCGCCGACAGCATCCCGGCGTCAGCGGCGATGACCATGTCGGCCAGGTTGTGTCGGGCCGCGAACGCCTTCACGATCGGGATGATCGTGGTGGTCTCGGCCCGGTTGCCCTCGAAGCAGCCGATCTCTAGGGGGAACCCGTTCCGGTCGACCAGCAGCCCCACGACGATCTGCGGGTCCACGCGGCGTTCCTTGGAGAACCCGACCTTACGCAGGTCGTCCTCGTCTTCAGCCTCGAAGTACAACGTCGTCACGTCATACAAGCACAGCGACAGGTCCCCGCACGTCGCGGCATGGGCGAAGCACGCGGCCGCGATCTGGTCGCCGTACCCGCGCTCCTGGGCCCGGGCCAGAGACCGGAACATCATGCGCAGCGACGCGTGCCCGACGCCGATCTCAGCCAGTACCCGTACCGAGTCAGCCTTGGATGTCGGTTCCACGATCCGCGCCAACACCAACTGCTTGAACGAGGCGTCACCGACCACGTCGAACCCCAACCGGGTGTACGCGCCCGACAACACCTGCCACAACACGGCGCTGGCCTTCGCGGTGATCACTGCGTACCCGGCCGGCACCGCTCCCGCGCTCAGATCCAGCTCACCCTGCCCCGGGTACACCTTCCGGCGGGCCACCGCGACCAACGCGACCAGCTCGGCCTCGGTGTGCGCCGAACCCAGATGCTCGAGCACCCGGTCCCGCCCGTTCCGACGCTGCGCGATCTGCACCGCGGTCGCCCCAGAGGCCGTCCGGACCTTCCTCACGAACACCACCAGGTGAACCTACCGGCCCGATTAGTGTGTCAACCCACCACGGGTCACGGCCCTGAACTGCACAAACACCAGCCCGACCCCAAAAATCAGCAAAAGTGGCACGAGTCGGGCCAGAAGAATGAGAGGCAACGCTCCCAAGCTTGACCCCCACGACCTGAAGTCACTTGCCGCCCGGGGCCGGCACCCCACATGTGGACCAGCAGCAGCATTGCTTGCAGCGTCCCGAACACGCTGATCACCGCGCGACCCAAGGCTTTTCGGACGACGAGCATGGCGGCCGCCACGGTACTGGCGGTCATAGCCAGCGCCACCAGCACCTCCACCGCAAATAACCTGTTGCTGGGCACATACAAAATCGCCACGAAGAGGTTAGCCGCCAACATGGGGATGGTCAGGCCCAGTGCCAGCCTTCTCTCGCCTGATACGGTGCTCCTGCACCCGCCAACATCGGCGACTGTCAGCCAGAAACACCGCGTTGCCCGGTCAAGTTTGAAAGCCGATCAACCGACAGCTTCGGACGCCGACCTCTCACGGATCGCGTAAGTATTGAGGTGCACGGTGCCATGTACCACGCGAGCGTCAAGAGGTTCCCATGCCGAGCTCAGCCGGGCGTCATCAAGATGCTGGGCCAGATCTGAGGTTCTCCACCGGCGCACACGCAACGCCGCGCCGGGGACGCCGGTGATGATCCGCAAGAGGTTCGCGCGGGCGGCGCCGGCCCGGGAGCGACCCAGGCGTCGCTCGGTGCGCGAGAGAGCTTGTGGGTGGAGCCGGTCCACCGGCCAGGTCACCACGACGCGACCGAGGGGCGATGCGACTCTCATCGCCTCCAGCAGTACAGCGCTCGGGTCTTCGACTACGTGAAGCACATTGGCGAGCACGACGTTAGGGAAGGATGCGTCGGCCAACGGCAGTTGCGCCGCGTCTGCCTGCGTCACCCCGCGCACGCCATGTCGCGCCATGTGCCGGATCATCACGGGGTCAGCGTCGAGCGAGATCACCACGCGGCCGCCCTCAACGAGCTGCCGGGTGACCAGGCCAGTGCCACAGCCGACTTCGAGAACCGGGCCTTGCGGATCCAGAGCGCCAAGCACCTCGAGACCGATCTGCTCGGTCAGCGGCGAGTCCCAGATCGCGTCATAGGTACCAGCGTAGACAGACCAGTAACGTCGGCGAAGGCGCGACGCCAGTGATGCAGGTCCAGGCCGGTCAATAGACGACAAACCTACCGCCGAACATCACGTAGAGCCCATAGGCGCCGATCGCGACTCCGGCCACCATGGTGCCAGTCGGCGCGTCCTGCACGACGAAGATCATCAGGAAACCAACAAAAATTAGAACTGCGGCGTAGACGCGCAGCAGCACCCAGCCGATGCCGCGGCCGACGGTCTCTACCCCGGATACCGCCCTTCCCGCAGCGCCACCCTTCTCCTTGAGGTGCGAGAAGTACATTGACACACCAACTATGGCCGCAATGAACCCCACTCCCAAAACAACATCCATCTGTTTAGCCTCTCGCGAGCACGTTCACTTCTGAGGAAATGGAGCTATCTGCCCCGGTGAGGGAATCGGGCTAACTGCCCCGGCCGACGCCAACCTGAAGGTCCTGCAGGTTGTCACCAGAGTGACTCGGTTGGCTGCAATAGCTGCTGAGCATCGACACGTCAGCGCGATCGGACATGTCCCCCAACGGCCGGCCCCCGTTGGAGTTCTGCCATACATGGACAGCGTCCAACTGCTGAGCCGAGGAGGAGCTGACGAAGTCGGCGCATGACACGTGGTCGGCTGCCGTGCACGATTGAATGCCGAATATAGACGCGGCGATGACCGCCACCCCTCCCGCAACCAGGCGAATTCGCATCGAGGCCTGTGTCCCTTCTATGTACTCTAGGGTCTGCAGTCTTCGTCGCATTTGTTTACGACCGAAGGGTTTAATCCGACTTCAAGCACGTCGCTTCCCAGGTGCCCCGGACAGGCGAGAGATCTACCCGTTTGCAGGTTTCTGCGCAGCGGCGCCATCGAGTCAGCCTGCAACTGCAAACTGTCGTGGACGACAGCGATGTCCGTAAGTTCTCGCCTGCGAACAGGCTCGGCTGGCAACTGCGGCGCGCAACCCTGAGCCCGCAGAAGGCAATTGGTCTATGCGCCGGTTGTAGCCGCAGAAGGATGAATCCAAGATAGATCTCCTCATCACCGAGCGACAGAACTCAAGATCGACAGCCACGCTGCCAGCGCACGGCCACTGGCCGGCGGTGGAACTCTGCGACGTCGCAGGCAGACGCTAGCCGACTCAAGCCATCCCGGTGGGCGTTTTGGGGTTTCCCGGATCATGGAGATCTTCTTTACGCCGCCCCAGACTCGATTGCGGCCCAGGTTGCGTACTTGATGGGTGATCATCGCGAAGCGCATGTGGCCGAACCCGCCGAGTGGGACGGCCTGGTCCACGACAAGGTCCTCGGAGCGCTACGCCTCGCGGCACACCAGGAACCAGCCGCCGCCCGCCTCGCACAAGACGCTCTGGACGCGTTGAAGAGCCGCCAAAGCCGTCCGGGACGCGCTACCGGACGTGGTGATCGTGGCGGACAGGTTCCACCTCGTGGGCCTAGGCAACCTGCTGTTTCCGCGAATCTGGCAGCCTCTTAAGCCGTTCGGTCACCGCTTGGGCCTGGTCGTCGCGGCCCAGTCGGCGCCCACCGACATCAACTGATCTTGGGCGATCCTAAGACGTTCAACTTCACGGTAACCGTTGTATCTCCGCTTGTTGCGGAAACAGTCCCGACACCTGACTTCCCTTGGCTCGTTCTGAACTCAACATGGTGGTTTCCAGGTGTGACGGGAACACTGAGTCGGCCTTTCACCCTCAGTGCGCCGTAGGGTTGTCCGTCGACATAGACGTCTACTCTCGCAGCCCCGTTCAGCAAACTGGGTCTGACAAAGGTGAGTGTACTGTTCCCACCTGGGGCGGAAACCCCGCATCGTGGGCACGCTGCCGCCGAATCCGAAATTTCTGACTTACACTCTCGACACTGGATAAGCGCCATTTGGCATTTCCTTTCTTGGCGCTCTCGGAGAGAGTGCTCTCTTGTGGTTCAACAGGAAGCTGATGCTTCGTAACCGACGTTTCCCTCGTCGTTGGTCCGTCGAACTAAACTCGTTTTGAATACGAAGATCATCAAGGAATGTGGGCGGCAGCGCTGACTATTACTGACCGGGATCCCCCTCTGCAACGCCGACAACCCTTCACCCCAGAAGCCATTCCACCGTGGTTGCTCAGCCGCCAAGGACACAGTGGTGCCGCTATCGCGCGGCTGCACTTACGATCGCTGTGGCTTGCCGTTTGCCGGGTACCGAGATCGTGCGGCTCAATCCCCCGCCGAAGTAGATCTTCAGGAACTTCTCCTGGCCGCGACCATCCGAGACTTCGATCGAGGAGATTTGATTGTTTCGGATCACGGAGTAGTCTCCCGATTTCTCGAGCAGAAGGAGACGCCGAGATGTGACCGCGATCAATCTCTGGAACGTCGCTACTATGGCGACTAAGTCCTCATCGTCGGTGAGTACGTCACCAACGCGATCCACATCGGGCTGGCTCGCATCGAAATTTTGAAGTGCCATCTCAACTCTTTCTGCATTTGCTGGCGCTCCGAGGCGGTAGCGCCGTTTCCTCTAAATCCTAATCACGATCCGTATGAATCGGTGAGCGATTCGTCAAAGACGCTTGCATGGAGTCGGTGGACCTCCTGCTGACTGCTGACCTAACGTTGCTGGAGCCGGCGCCCAGCATTGGTCCTACGCGTCGCCCGCTAAGCTGATGGTGTGAAACGGATCCATGACCGTGACCGCGTCGGGCGGCTCCTCGGTGGTGGCGGTCTTGAACCGGTGAACCCGTCCGTCGCCACCACCTGCAACCCGTCACGCCAGGCCTGTGGGCGGCCAGCGGGCCACGCCTTGAAGGCTTGTTTGGAATGGCCCCTCGGGCATGTCCAACGGGCGGTCAGGCCCCGTCTTGGTGCGGCTTGGGGTCAGGTCGATGATCACGGTCACATACTTGTCACCATGCCTGTGTGCCGCCGCACGTGTTCGTCGACGCCAATGGTGCTGGCCCCCTCGAAGCGGGCCGGGTCGCTGATCAACACCCTCGTGCTCTCGGCCAGGACCGCGTCGTTCGTGGTGTTCACACCGCCCCAGGACCTTCCCCAAAGCGGGCCACGGTAAGATGCTGAGTAGCGGTCCCCTCCAACGCTTCCTCGCGGCCCACGGTGGGGAGAGCTTCGCCCGAGGATCGGCCGCGCGTGTGGTGTCCTTTCGCCACACGTGTCCGCACCCGCTGCACTCGCAGCGACGGTCCGTGACGTCCAGCATCCCCCCCGAAGGGTTGGTTCGCGAGCCGGCCCAAGACGCCGCCCCGCAAATCCCTGCCAACCCCAGCGGTGGCACCACTGATATGGCGCAATGGTCTGCGCGCCAAGACCGCGCGGGCGGGCTCAAGCCGCTGACAAATGGCAGGCTGGCCGAGATCGACCGAGCGGGTGAACACGGTCAGGTCAGGGCAAGCGAAGGTGCTGTCAGGCATGTCGCGGTCTTCCAGATGGGTAGCGTCAGAACTCCCATCATGCGATGCCATCGACCCCTACCCCGGGGACCGACTGGCCCACCCCTGCCACGTCCTGGTTTGTGAAGAGCCGGATCAGGGAACGTCATTCCCGCAGTACGGGCACTTGTAGGGTTCTCGATCTCCTCGCTTCTTGAAGCAGGTGTGTCCCTTGGGACAGGTTGCCTGGACGTCGTAGTTCCCGCTGGCGTTCTTTTGGGCTTCGGTTTTGAACATGTGATTCCTTTCGGTTATAGCCATGGGAACTTCCCAAGAGGCCTAAGAGGCTTAACCAATTTTCGTGGTTGAGCCAAGTACGTTAGTTCGAGCCTAGCTGAGGGCGGTGTCCGCGAGTGTCACCCGCTATGAGGATGTTCATGGCCTTGGTCCGTACTCGCGCCGCGGAGTTCGGTCACTTCTGTGTCGCCCCGGCCATTGAGGGGTGCTACCGTCGATGGCCGGTAGGGACGAACCTAGGCTTTCCAACAAATCGACGCACTCCCCACAATCGGGGGGTGGCCCGTGGGCGGTCCGCAGGGTGGCGGCTCAGGCCGGCTCAGGCTTTGTGATCGAGCCATCCCTCCTCGTCGGCTTCTCGGATGAGAGAGAGGGTGTTGGTGACGTTGCGTCCGAGGGTCATGTACTTCTCACGGACGGACTTCAGATGACTCCGCACCGTGCTCTCCTGAACGCCGAGCCGTCGCGCCACCTGTTGATGGCTAAGACCCTGATCGAGGCCCGTGAGAACTTGCGTCTCTCGCGGGGTGATGGCCGCCACGAGGGTCGGATCTGTGAGGAGGGCTTCGGCCACGATGCTCGAGCACGTGAACTCACTCTTGGCCGCCGCGACCAGCGCCTGGTACAGGGGCATCATCCCGTCGTTCTTGAGGACGAGGCCCGAGACGCCGACTGCTACGGCTCGCCGTAAGGGGACGGGGCGCTCCTCGGACGTGAACAAGATGACCGCCGAACCTGCTTCCCTCAGTCCGGGGATGGCGTCGATCGTGGGCTGGTCGTCTCTTCCCAGATAAAGGTCCAGCACGATCAGGCGTGGGGTCCATGTCGCTGCTGACAACGCTTCTAGGCCCTCGAACCCTGCACAGGGGCCGAATTGGTCCGGCCGGGTCAAGAGGTAGGCCATCACGCCCAACCGTGCTGCTTCGTGGTTGTCCACCACGGCGACGCTCCATGGTGGTTCGCCGAGGTCGAGAGATGCCATCGTAACTTTATAGTCGACCACCCGTGGCGTGGCCATCCTCATTTGTGGGGATCGGTCAGAAACAGCCACGAGACGAACTCATCCCCGCCCACCGCGGCCGACTCCAAGCCGTGGGCGCGCGACAAGCTAGCCATCTCGTCTTCGGACAACGGCGGGACGACCACGACCCGTACACCACGATCCTCACCGGTCAGGTAGGTGAGGATAACCCGTCGCGCGCCTACCCGGTCACGCACCAGTGCTTGCAGAAGGGCGCCCGCAGGTCCCTGTCCGGGGCCGGGTGGGAACCCAGGTCTGACGTCCACGACACCACCGTTCCTGCGGAACTCGGCCACCTCCTGGCGAAGATCCAGAGGGAAAAAGCCCGGCGCATACAGGTCATCACGCGTAGCCAAACTGAGCTGTGCTGCTTCTGCCCGGATGTCGGCCGCGTCGAGGTTGCTTCGTCCGCTGCTGACGGCTTCCAGCAGCGGAAGGACTGTCTCGATGGCACGGCTCAGGTACTGGTCCTTGACCTCTTCGACGGACGAGCGGCGCACGTCGGTCACCTGGGCTAGATGCACCTGGTGTCGCTGCTCCTCCACTTGCCGCCAGGAACGGCGCAGCGCCGTCCCTAAGAGCCAGCTGGTGACCGTGGTCGTGACGGCGGAGAGAAACCCCAATGAAGAGGTGAGGCTCGCGACTGGGTCACGCGCGACAACGAAACCGAGGACGGTCGCGTACGGGAGTACGAGCACGGCAAGGGCCGCGGGAGAGGTCACAAAAAACGCCAGAAGAATGAGAGGCAACGCTCCCAAGCTTGACCCCCACGACCTGAAGTCACTTGCCGCCCCGGGGCCGGCACCCCACATGTGGACCAGCAGCAGCATTGCTTGCAGCGTCCCGAACACGCTGATCACCGCGCGACCCAAGGCTTTTCGGACGACGAGCATGGCGGCCGCCACGGTACTGGCGGTCATAGCCAGCGCCACCAGCACCTCCACCGCAAATAACCTGTTGCTGGGCACATACAAAATCGCCACGAAGAGGTTAGCCGCCAACATGGGGATGGTCAGGCCCAGTGCCAGCCTTCTCTTCTCCGTCGTGAGGAAGTCGTGTCCGGTGTTCTCGTTCATCATGGTGACTTCGGACGCCAGGGGGCCTACTGGACCACGAAGAGTCCAAGTGCTCCCCGATCCGTCGCCTGAGCGCAGGGTAGCCGAACCACCCACCTCTTCCATTCTCGACATGATGGACGAGCTGATCCCCATTCCAAGGGTCGCCTCGCGCACAGAGAACCCGCTACCTCGATCACTCACTCGCACTTCGGCGCCCCCCACGGAAAAGTCGACTGTGAGCGTGGCCTCATTGACACCGGCATGGCGGCCGACGTTCCGCAGTGCCTCGCGCGCCGATAAGGCGAGTGCTCGGGCAACGCTCGGCGCGGGTGAGGGCCCAGCCAACGTGTGGGTGGATACGGTCAATGGAAGACCCTCCACGATGAGCCCTCCCAGGCCCGAGGCAGTCGCGGAAGCCTGAGGTCCGTCGACGCGAACGTGGGCGGCGTCCGCTGGGTCTATCAGCCGGTCGGCCGTGAGCTCACGGATGGCACGGGCCGCGTCGCGACATGCCTTGCGAGACGGCGCATCAACGGAGGTATTCGCGACCGCCACCGGCTCCGCCACGGACCGCAAGGCCGTGAGGACGTCATCGTGCAGCACCCTCCGAATGGTCTCTTGACTTGCGTGCTGCGCTTCGACCACGCGGGTCCGTAGCTCTGCGTCACGTAGCTGAGTCGCTAAGGCGTCGGAGGTGGTCACGGCACGGAAGAGCGCGTTCACCACCGCCCAGGCGGCCGTCAACATTCCTAACTGCAGAGCTCCCATCGTCGCCGCCGCCTGCCACCCACGCCCGCTCCACTGCAGTATCACCACGACGGAGGCGATCGTGAGACAGATCCCGAGTACGAGGGCGGGACGCCCCTGGATCGAGACCACCACCGCGAGAAGCAGGACGGCCGTTACCGCAGGTCCAACGAACTGGGCGAGAACAGAGAACGGCGCATAGAGGCTCGCCGCCACAGTGATGACCAAGAGGCCCGCGATCTCTCCCCAACTGAGGCGTCCGCGGGCGATACGGACAGCCAACACCAGTGACGCCGTGATGAGCATCAGGTCAGTGGGCAACGGTGACGTGGAGGCGCGATCGGTCAGCAAGACTGCCGCGGACAGCAAAGCAACCACACCAAGTGCGATGCCACAGACCATCGAGAGCGACCTCAAGACCATTGTTGAACTGCGACCCGAGACCTCCCGTAATGCGGGGTACTCCCTCGTCACCACGGCCATGACCTCATCCTCACACCACACAACCGAAAAGTTCGGTTGTGTGGTGTCGGCACGTTCACCAAGGCCCTCCACCCATGCCCGTGCACCAGGCCGGACCCGCTTGTACAGCCGCACGCGTTCATTTTGGTCAAGACTCTGGTGGCAATCGGGACTTCACAGCCTTGCGAACGAGACTTGGACTGCTTGACCAGTCGGGCGTCCAAGGTCCTTTCGTCATTGGTCAGCCACCTATCAGTCTCACCGGCCTGACTCCCACATCGCCCACAGGAATCTCGCCTCGACGGAAGACGAGCCAGCGCGCGATAGCCTCGACGTCATCCGGTCGAGCCGCGGGGCCGTCCGTGGGCTCCTCGTCGGCTGGGCGTTCACCTGTCAATAATGCAAACTTGATGACGGAGTTAATCATGTTGGTCTTCCGCAGGTGGAAGCGCAAAATAAATCGTGCCGGAACCGCCCCTTACCGACGGAACCGTAGCGGCCCGAGTACCCGTCGTCGTGCCTGGCCCCAGGTCGTGTCCAGATTGTTGGGGGCCAACGAAATGCCGCAAGTAACGATGGCCTGACCAACCCGAGGAGAGACCTGTATGTCCGAGCTCAACCTTGGCCCCGCCCCGGTGGCCGCCGCCGCCGTTCTCGAGCCCGGAGCTGACGCGCTAGTGCTGACCCCGCCCGCACCGGTCGCGACCGTGACGGCCGAACAAGCCGTGGCCGCCGTCCCGCTGGAGACAGCCGCGCAGACTACGCTGCGCACCAAGGCGGACGCGTTCGCCAGCGAGCTCGTCTCGCTCGACGTGAAGTCGCCGGTGTTCGCGCAGAAGCTCGCCTCGATCACATCGATGGGTGAGACCGAGCTGCGCTCGTCCGCGTCGATGTCCTCCCGGATGCTCGACCGGCCAGCGGCTGCCATGGGCAAGATCAACGACGGCGACGTCGCGACGCGGGTGTCCAAGACGCTCGTTGACCTGCGCACGACCGTGACCGAGCTCGACCCGAAACGCGCCAACCTCAACGTCTCGAAAAAGCTGCGCAAGTGGCTCCCGGGCGGCAACAGCATCAACGCATACTTCGCGAAGTACCAGTCGGCGCAGTCGCACCTGAACGCGATCATCCAGGCGCTCGCCTCCGGTGAGGACGAGCTTCGCAAGGACAACGCGGCCATCGAGACCGAGAAGCAGAACATGTGGGCGACAATGGCCAGGCTCACCGAGTACGGAGAGCTTGCTGCCGCGCTCGAGGTCTCTATCGCCGTCAAGGCCGGCACGCTCGAGGCGCAGGGTCGCGCCGAGGTGGCGGACACGCTGCGTTCCGACGCGCTCTTCGCGGTCCGCCAGCGCCGGCAGGACATCACGACGCAGATGGCGGTCAACGTTCAGGGCTATATGGCTCTCGAGCTCATCCGCAAGAGCAATCTCGAGCTCATCCGCGGCGTCGACAGGGCGCAGACCACGACTATCTCGGCGCTGCGCACTGCAGTCATCGTCAGCCAGGCCCTATCGCAGCAGAGGCTGGTCCTGGACCAGATCGACGCGCTTAACACCGTCGCCTCGAACCTCACCGAGTCCACGCCGATGCAACTGAGGACGCAGGGCGCCGCGATCCACGAACAGGCCGCCACCTCCACCATCGACGTGGTCAAGCTGCAGGCCGCGTTCGACAACGTGTTCGCGACCATGGACGCCATCGACACCTTCCGTACCCAGGCGAACGACTCCATGGCAGCGACCATCGGCGCCCTCGGGGAACAGATCCAGAAGGCTCGCCCGTACCTCGACCGCACACGCGCCAGCGAGCTGAAGGGCTGACAGCATTAGCCGGGCGCAGTCCTCAGCACTGGCCCACTCTCGTCACGTCGCTATCGCCCCCGCCCAGCTGATGCTGACCGAGGGGTGGAACGGCACACTTGGAGAGAACTTCAAACCACCCGATGAAGGAGCAGCACAGATGGCCTGGTTCAGGAGAGGGCACGAGCAACAGAACGCGCCCACCCCGGACGCCGCAGCGGCGGGCGCCGCGCCGGGCACCGACCTTAGCGCGAGCCCCGACGCCCTGCTCACGCGGGTCATGCAGCTGAACACCTTCATCAACGCGAACGCGGGCCGGCTGCCCGCAGCCGCCGTGGTCGCGGCCCGGCACCTCACCGACACCTTGCGCGAGGTCATCGACACCTCCCAGGTACATTCGCTCGACGTCTACGCGGTCATCACTGTCAAGGGCACCCTCGGGGACTATCTCCCCACGACACTGCGCAGCTACCTTGCGGTAGACCGCGACCTGCGCGACACCCCGCGCGGGGCCGGGCGGACCCCGACACAGTCGCTGCTGGAACAGATCGACGACCTCCAGACGTCTGTGTCTGCGACCCTCGTCGCAGTGCACAACCAGGACGCTGACGCCCTCATGACTCAGGGCAACTTCCTCCGTACCAAGTTCTCCCGATCGGACCTGGACCTCTGATGGCAGCCCCTATGCGGCGCGGCTCGAACGTCGCCCTCACGCGTGAAATTCCGAGCCTCGACGGGGTCGTGATCGGCGTAAAACTCTCCTCCGCCGAGCCTGTCGTGACCGATAATCTCGTCGTGGCGACCATCCTGTGCGATGAGGGCAGCCACGCACTGTCAGACGAGCACTTCGTCTTCTTCAACCAGTTGTCTACGCCGGAGTTGTCCGTGACCCAGCTGCGGGCCGCGGTCGGCGGTGACACCGAGCAGATCGAGGTTGACCTGCACGCAGTACCAACCGAGGTGTCCCGCATCGTCGTCATCGCGTATATCAACGAAGGCGTGGCCGCACGCCGGTCTCTTGGTCAACTGCGCGAAGCCAGCGTGCGCGTCCTCAACCTCGACGGGAACGCGGAATTGGTCCGGTCCGAGAACCTCGCGCCGGCCCTGTCAACGGAGACTGGCCTCGCGCTCGGTGAGCTCTACCGTCACCAGGGCGGGTGGAAGTTCAAGGTCATCGGCCAGGGCTACGACAAGGGCATCGTCGGCATGGCCGCCGACTTCGGGGTGTCCCTGTGAGCATCGGCAGCCCCGCAACGGCGCAGCCACGCATCGATCTGCCGTGGATGCGCCATCGGGCCCTGCGAAGGTCGGC
Organism: Humibacillus sp. DSM 29435; assembly: GCF_001758225.1. Lineage (GTDB taxonomy): Bacteria > Actinomycetota > Actinomycetes > Actinomycetales > Dermatophilaceae > DSM-29435. The sequence goes on from NZ_MAST01000017.1 coordinate 12,383, forward strand.
CGGGACTCTTAGCGCCGCATCGACGACCGCCCCTCGCCCGCTGCCTGCGGTGGACTTCACCGCCGGTCGAGCCAAGCGCCCGTCCAGACGGACCTACAGCCCCGCGCCGGGTACTCCGAGCACGCCTTCAATCCCGACCGTGGACGGGTCACTGGACCTGTCCGCACTCGCTCCGCCCCGGGTCAGCGCACCAGTTGGCGTGGTGCCTCCCGCAACGGCGCCGCCGACACCGAAGGTCTCCACGTCGCTGGATCTCTCCGAGCCCAGCCCCCCGACGCACGCCCCCGAGTCGTCATCACCGGTCAGCCCGGCCGCGCCTGCCCACAGCTTAGACGGCACATCGCCGCTCGATCTGGCTGCGCCCACCGAGCCAGTCACGCCGACCTCCCCCGCTGGAAGCGGGCGACGCCCCGCGCGAGCTTTCGCAACCGCGCGCACCCGACGCGGAAGCGCCACAGTGCTGGACGCGGACCAGCCGACGGTGACCCTCACCCGCATCCAGTCCGGCGTGGGCGCGCTCACCTTGTCGGCCGCCTGCTCGGCCGCTGTCGGCGACGTCCGCCTCGGCTGTGCCTATCAACTCGCCTGCGAGCGATCCTCGCTCGTGCAGGCGGCTAGCGAGCTGACCCAGGCACCTGCGGCGACCCGCCGTCCTGTCATCGTGGCCGGACGCCACCGGTTCGAGACGCTTACCTTGGACTTGGCCCAGGTCCAAGACCTCGAACGAGTTGTCGTCTACCTCTACTCCGCGAGCGGGCAGACGTTGAACTGGGGTGGGACGCTCGTCATCGAGACCTTCGCCGACGCACGGGTCGAGGTCCCAATCTCTCGCCCCCCTTCCGGAGGGACCCTCGTCGCACTGTCGGTGTACAACGTCGACGGCGAACTCGTCCTGCGCAACGAGGACACCCTCATACGTGGGCCGGTCCGCGCGGCTGCGGCCGCATTCGGGTTCGACCGGATCAGCTGGCTCGATGACCACACCCCCCTCGACTGAGCAGCGCGGCTCCTGCCCCGGAGGCGCGTTCCCAACAGAACTGCCCTGTCCGGACCCTGCGACAGGACGACTCGATGGGGAGCTGACTAGGCGCGGAATGTTGACCTGACCTAGACGACCGTGACCGTGCAGTTCGCGTGGCCCCCCTTGCGGGCGGCCCGTCCGTCGTCATAAGCGCATTGCTACATGCCAACAACGAGAGGGTGCCCGCAGGCACCGACGTCGTCTTCTTCAAGCAGCCTGCCTACTTCAGCGGGGCTGTCCGCCACGTCGGAGTTGTTGCAGGAACCACCAGCCTGGAGGTCAACCAGCGAAGATACCTGCCTCCGTCGAGCGGATCGTGGTCGTCGCGCCCGCCGATGGTCGCACGATCGCCGCCGTGCAAGGGCTGCGAGCAGACAATGCAATCATGGAGACCGTCCTGGTCCCAGGCGAGATCTACCGGCGCGATGGCGCGCGGAAGTTCCGCTCAGGCGCTCATGGGTACATCGACAGGGTTGGCCGGTATCGCGAGGGACTTCGCTGCGCGGTCGATGACCCTGAGCCCGTGGCGGGGAGCGCGCTGCGGGTTGACTGGCTGAATTCCTCTGTTCTTCCGCTATGAGAACTGAGGAATGGTGCTTCAGTGGGATCTCGCTACCGCAAGACAGTGACACCGCTGCCACCGTGCGCACACGCGTCACCCGAAGGCCAAGTGTATTCCGCCGCCGTGCGTGGCGTCAGAGTCAGCCGATCCGCGACCGGTCGGGTCACCCGGCACTTCTCCATCCCCGGGACCGGTCACGCGCGGCGAGACCCCCTCGGTGGCGCCCGCAGACCCGCGGCGTCCACCAGCGGCCTCGCCGCGCCCTCCCGCGACAGCCGCGCTGCCGACACCGGCGGCCCCGAGACCGGGACTGTTCGCGCCCCGTCACCGCAGGGGAGCTTAATCAACCCGTCGTGCCGGCACCCGGGCCGGACGAGCTGGAGCCCTTACTCGGCGAGCCCCGGGAGGTACGCACCCTCACGGCTGCTCTCGAAGGTTCTTTCCAGTTTTTGATCGGCCTGTGCGACCGGTACACGGGAGTGCCTCGCATGGGCGTTCTCGCAGCCCGGACCCGTTCAGCCACCCAGGTCCGAGAAAGACCTCATCAGGACCACCACGACCGTCGAAGTCTCAGGCCGGGTGACAGCGACGCTGCCGATACACCGCACAGCTATCGCCCTCCCTGAGCTGCACCAGGACGCCGATGACCTCGATGCCGCGATCGCAACGACACGCCTACGCTGTTCTTCGCGTTGAGCTTGGTCGAAGCGGACCAGCACCGGGACGTGGTCGAGACCACTGACGGAATCAGCAAAGCCGACGACGTGTCCACGCTGCCGTGCGTGTTCCGCGGCGTCGCGCGAGCAGGAGTACCACGACGAAGGACGGGGAGGCGTTCATAAAGGCGCCGCTGTTCCAGTCGGGGTCTGCGGACGTCCTTCATCGCGCTCTCGTGGAGCCGGCCACCTCGTACCTGATTCAGAACCGGAACGCGCCGGCACGCGAGGACCTCGAGAAGATCCCAGCGGAGGGCTCACACGCTCCCGGCCTGGTAAAGGCGTTGGCTCAACCGCCTTCTTGGACCTTCCGACCCAGTTGGTTGGACTGGTCTGGCGGAGCAGGCTGGGTTGCGGTGAGCAAATCCACCACGCTGATGTCCTTATTTGCGACTCCGAACATCCTTGCACGGGTCAGCACCCTGCTCGCCCACGCGCGATGCGGGCCAGCCTCGTTCATCTTGTTCCGGTACGCCGACGCTGTCGCTCCGCCACCAGCCGTGTGCTGGGTGACGACGTCGAGCGCGTCGCTGTGCTCCTCATGGGACACGACGGACAGCGCGTGGACAGCCGGGATGTGGCTCGGGTGCACAACCGTCTTGCCGGTCAGCCCGTTCGCGCGGTCGAGGACGACCTCACGGATGAGTCCGTCGAGGTCCCGGCTGATCAACTCGTGCCTCAGGCGTGGTGCGTGGTTCTCCTCGAACAGGGTTTGACGCAGCTGCGGCTTGAAGAGGCGGTCCCGGTCGGGGAAGTACTCCCAGACGGGGCCGGTGATGGTGAAACCGGTCCCGTCGGCGCGACCGAGGACGTTGACAATATCGTAGATGACCTCGGCGACCGGGCCGACATCGTAGATCGTCAGCTCCCGGGAGCGGCGGATGCCGAGCGCGGCGCACAGGTCCGTTGCGCCGATCCGCACCGCGGGAATGATCTCGCGGTGGTGAGACAGCAGTGCTGCGACGCCCGCAAGGATCTCCGCGCGCGACTCCTGGTAGACGACTTCCGGGGACTCGATGACCGGCATGGCCAGCAGCATCTGGTCGTGGCGGCGGGACGCCTCGTGAACAGCCTCGAGGTAACGGGCGCCACTGACATCGGTGAATTTCGGCAGGACGAACCCGGCCAGGACGCCACGATGCTCCCCGAGCCCGTCCATGATCTCGCCGATCTGCTCCGGCTGCCGCACCCGGATGAAGGTCAGCGGCAGGCCGGTGCTCCCCCTCACACTGCCAACGCCGTCCGCTCGCGGCTCGCGCTCCAGGCTCGCGCCCAGCAGTCGGAGCTGCTCGATGGCATTGGCCTGTGCTCGTGGGACGTCGGCGTCGGCGATGGCGTCCTCAAGGCAGACGACCGAGCTGACAGCGCCGGCGGCACGCTGGCGGCGCAGGTCTGACGCGAGCCGCGGCCGCGTGGCTGGCATGTACAGCGTCGCGCCCAGGGCCATCCCCAGGTCCTCGACGCGTGTCTGCTCGTCGAAGCTTTGCGGGGGGTGGGCGAACAGCCGGCGCCGCTCCGTTTTAGGAAGGTGTTGGAAATGCAGCATGGACGCTCCCTTCGACGGTGGCCGACTTAGTCCGCTCCAGATGCCGCATGCGGCGCGCGGGTCCAGCCTGTGAACCCGCGAACGGTATCAACCATGTCGGCGCATGGGGGCCCTGGCCCGCCGCAACCGTCACGAACGCAAGTTTCGCTGGTCAAGTCCGGGTCGACGAGCTTCACGCGGGCGCCCGGGGTTTGGGCGTCGAAATCCGGACGACGAAACGAGGCCAGTAAAGATGTGGTCTAGTCCTACCTGAAGTGTGGCGGGCTGGCCCCGCCGGGATGGGTCGTGAGGGTAGCGGCCGTGGCAGGACTGTGGCTGTGGCTGTGGCTGTGGCTGTGGCTGTGGCTGTGGCTAGACGCTCGACGGTGGTTTGTCTTCCAGGACAACCAACGTCGATTCGCCGCAGTCCAGGGACCCTGGGGGTGAGGTGCGCGATCGCACCGGGGAAGGCCGGCAACGGCATCTCCCGAAACAGGTCTGGGGCCGAGTACCGGTCCCTGCAGAATCGCTCCTGACGGCGAGCGGCCAAGGGTCGCGCGCCCTGACATCCTCAACGTGGGAGTCGGTGCGCAGGGAGCACACGCGAGCTGGCGGAACAGGCTGTCCTCGTCCACGTTCTTGTCCGGCGCACCGTGCAACGCGCGATGTCCGGCGTGGCGGTCAGGCGACTGTGGGTCGGGGATACCACGGCGATCCGCAACCCGGATTCATGGTTGCTCGACAACGGCGCCCGCAGCCGATCGACGAGGGCCAGGGCGGTCACACTCGCCCAAGTCGACAACACGTCTTCGGCTGCGTGTACCTGCACGCGAACTTTCACGGGGGCCTCGCGCAGCCTAGCCATGGATGTCGTGCCGGCCGGGCGAGGCTGCTGGGGTCCGCCGCTGCCGCGTGCCTTGTCGACTCGCGCAGCCTGACACGTGCCAGCTGAACAGGCTTATTGCCCCCCCTCCTCTGGTCTCGGGTTGGCCCACTATCTGCGCGCCGATTGCGAGCTGGCGAGGGCCTCCTCGAGGGCAGCTCGCGCGCCGGCGACGGCGCGTCCGGCGGGACACATCCGTGAGCGCCACCGCGATGAGGGACTACTCATCGACCAGCCTGACGCAAGCTTCACGGCAAAGCGACGACCGAGTTCGAGTACGGCGACGCCTTGGCTTAGGACCGCCGTAACCTCATCCAGGCCCTGAAGACGCTGGCGGATCACGTGAGCCGTGGCGGCACGCAGTGCTGCCAAAGCAGGGCTAGCCGTGACGCTCGGGGATGGCTGCCGGCGTAGTCGAGCAACGTCTCTACGGTGCGCACAACGACGCGTGCGCCTCGATGCTGGCCAGCCTCGTGGAGATCTCGGCATGGTGAAGGGCCGCGTCGGCTTCGGCGCGCAGAAAAGAGCCTGTGCGGCCTCTCTGGTGAGCTGCTGGGCGTCTCCAGCGCCCCCCTGGCCCGCCCAACCGCCGTGGTGCTCCGCTGGGGCATCGATCCCCCGGCGGCCTCGTCGGCGCGTCGACCTAGGCCCGCGCGCGCAAAATGGGGTGTTGGGCGGCGTCGCCCGGCAGGCTCCCTAGGCCACCCGTCGCATGGTCGAGAAACGACGTGACGAACTCCTGGGCCCTTGCTGAGAACTCGAGCACGCCCGGTAAGGCGCACCCTGATCCGTAATAGTCCATCAATGGCTCTCGGATTTCATGACCCTGTCTGGGTCGAAAACCGTGAGCCGGCTAATGGATAGTCGCGTTCCCGGGACTATCGTGGGGTCGGTGGCTCGGCAGGCCACTAACGGCAGCCGTGACGACGAACGCCACCGAGTTCTCGGCTCGATAGCACCCAAGGAGGAGCAGTGTCCATTTCCCTGTCAAAGGGTGGCAACATCAGCTTGAGCAAGGCGTCCCCCGGTCTGATCCGGCTCCAGGTAGGGCTCGGTTGGGACGCACGGACGACCACGGGGTTCGACTTCGACCTCGACGCCTCTGTTGTCGTTTGCGATGCGAACGGGCGCTGCATTAACGACCGATGGTTTGTGTTCTACGGGCAGCTCGTCTCGCCGAACAACGCTGTAGTCCACCAGGGCGACAACCTCGACGGTTCGGGCGACGGAGACGACGAGGTCGTCAAGGTGGAACTAACCGCGCTTCCCCCCGAAGCCCAGCGACTCGTGTTCGTCGTCTCGATTCACGACGCCGAGGTCCGTGGCCAGAATTTCGGCCAGGTGCAGAACTCCTCCATCCGCATGGTCGACGAAACTACGGGCGGGGAGCTCGTACGATACGACCTCACTGAGGACTACTCCACCGAGACCGCGATGATCTTCGGCGAGTTGTACCGCCACGGCACCGAGTGGAAGTTCCGGGCGATCGGGCAGGGCTACGCCGGGGGCCTTGCCTCCGTCATCAAGGACTTCGGCCTCATCGCGGGCTGACTAGCGGCGCCTTCCCGCCGCATTTTTGGTGCGGGTGCGACGTACCCCACCCAACATGTCAGGAGATGTCGACGCCGTAATCTCGGCCGAATGCCGCAAGGCCCCCGGCATATCCCTGATCCACGGCGCGCAACTTCCACTGCCCCTGGTAGCGATAGATTTCGACAAGGATGAGGCAGGACTCGGTAGTGTACGTCCCCGAGTTCGCGTAGTCGACCAGCGTGGCGCCGTCTGCCAGATCGACGAATCGGACTGATAACCCGCCGCACTGCGCGAGGTTGCCACCCTCGGCGACGTTCGCCAGGGCGATGTAGACGCACTCGATGGCCGGCGCGACGAGGTCAAGGTTGATGAGCAGCTGGGCTCGGTCGACGGACGGTGACACGGCGCCCGGGGGCACCGAACGCAGGAATGCCTCCTTCGTCGGACTCGTCGGATGGTCCCAAAAGAGGAAGTGGTCGTCTCCGAGCACTCGCTTGTCCGGGCCGCACACGAGCGCCACGAGGTCGAGATCGGCCGCGGTGTTGGGCCACGTAACCCCGACCAAGGCCGACCCGACAGGCGGCCCGGCGGCGCTCGTCAGGACCGTGTTGGCCCCCTTGGCGAGGGTTGTCATGCCTGGACCGCCTTCATCGTCAGCAGGGTCTTCAACGGGTCGAGAACACGATAGGGGCTGATGCCGGAGGTGCTAAAACCGTCGTTCCCCGGGGGGCGCCCCAGCGCGGACACGGCGTACAGGTAGTACGGTAGGCCGCTCTCGGTGGCCGCGGCCTCGATGAGCGGAGCTCCGAGAACGGGCAGCAGGCTGCGTAGCTCTTGGCTGAGCAGCAGCCGATCCTGCGGGTCATCCCATTGGGTGACGTAGCTTGGGTCTCTCTGCATCGCGGCCCCCGGTCGCCCCATGATCGACACCCAGCGGTCGTTGTCGACGTTCTTGAGCCCCTGCAGGACGTCGAACTTGCTAATCGTCAGGGCCAGGACCTGTACCCGACCCGGGATCGCGTGCGCGGCCCGCGCCTGGAGGACACGCCGCAGAACCTGTAGATCATTACCGGCCTCCGCCGGGAGTGGGATGCCGGTGTCACGGACGATGGCACGCACGTCGGAGACCTTAAGTGGGTCGATAAGCGAGCAGATCATGTCGACCCCACCCAAGTAGGCGAAGGCATTCTGGTCGGGTGTTAGCCGCTCGAAGCTCTCACCGGCTGCATCCGCCAAGGAGAGGCAGAACCGCCGGCCCCCCATGGTGAACGACCACATCAACGGCTCAGGAACGTCAGGCGGCGTGGGGGGGATGATGCCTTCTTCACCGTATAGGTAGTTCTCGTACGTCCTCAGGAACCGATCCTCGGTGTCGTTCAGCGGCGTCAGGAAGGTGTGGTGCCTGTCGGCGAGGAACTGGCCGAAGTGCCTGATCATCACGCCGATAAAGATCGACTTGCCTGCGGAGCGAGCACCCGTGACGGCCATGGAGCACTGCACGTCCGTGAGCCAGTGAGGAGGGACCTCGAAGCCGCAGCCGCCGCAGGCCCCGGCCGCAGAGACGGTCTTAGTGCATTTCGGACAGGTCACGATTCACCCCGGCCACTGGCCCCCGGATAGAGCGCGTCGGCGACCTCGGCGGCCGCGTCGACGGCGGAGGCGAGGTCGGAGACCGTAACGAGCCGGTGATCAGGACCGCTCGCGAGCGGTACCAGTGCGGCGAACTCCTCGTCCCACCACTCCTTGGGACGCTGGGACGCGACGCCCTCGTACGCCGACCGGCCGCGGCCCACGATTCGCAGCGAGACGGTGCAGTCGGGGCTGGTCGCCCACTCGACGAGGGCGAGCGCATCCGCAGGCACTCCGTCAACAACGACGACGACTTCCCCGCCGGCGCCGACCAGCTCGGCGGCCTGCCTCACCGACGGCAGAGCCCTCGACCAGGGGCTTGGCTGGTCACCGAGCACGGACGGCCAGGCGACCTCGGCCAGGTCAAGCTGGCTCGTGAGATCACGAGGGCGCCCGGCCTGCGTGAGCAGCACGGCGTGTGGCCCCCCGCCGCGGGCCGCGGAGACGATGCCGAAGACGAGCTCCAGAAGAGGGCCAACCTCACCTCGCTGGTTCGCCACGAGCATCGACGCTGACCCGTCGATGACGAGCGCCCAGGGGCCGCGCTTGGCATTCCCACCGTCGTGGTGGGCGTGGTAGGCGAATCGACCGACGCTGTGCCAGTCGCGGGCGGTGAGCTCTCGGGGAGGGGTGATCCCGGGGTCGAAAGGGCCGATCGCGTCGGCGAGCATGAGCGTGGCGCCCCGCATCTCGATCCGCACGAGCGAGACGGTATGTCGGCCGCCCACGGACTCCGGGACGCGAACGACTGCATCCCCCGGCCCGTCCGCGGGGTGGCTGATGGTCAGCCCGACGCGCGCATCGGGCGCGAAGGGGCCCCCGACGTGCCGCACTCCGACCACGAGATCGTAAGGCTTGGGGAGGATGAAGATCTCGTTCAGCTGCCTACCGTCGGGCGCTACGGGGGCGCCGTTCTCATCCTGCAGGGTGATCTCGGCGCCGGGGCCGGCGTCGAGGTGGATCCGGAGCGGACCGGGCTTGATCCAGGGAATCCGCCCGTTCCGGGTGAGCTGGGTGATGGACATGTCAGTCGTTCCTCACAGCGGACGAATCGGAGGGAGAGGGAAGGTTTGGAGTAGGGGGGCTTGCGGCTCGTGGTCTCGCCACGGGGGTCATCATGCTCACGCCCAGTTATCGGCGACGACGCGAGCGAGCGGTCGTCCATCCGCACAGGGAAGGGACCACAGGCCAGCGGCTTGCGGCTCTGCCGCCCATCGCTCCACCTGGTCCCGACCCGCTCGACGCAGGGATGCGTTCGGGGGGTCGCACTGGACGACGAGCTCCAGGAAGGGCAGGGCAAGAAAGGCCGCCTCGTCCGGATCGAGCCCGGCGACGAAGTCGCCGAGGTCGCGGTGCCAGGCTGGCCGCTGCCCCCAAGGCAGGAGCGCGTCGCCACCGGCCGCCTCCGCCCGCAGTAGGAGGAGCAGGAGGGGGCTGAGGTAGCGGTCCAGCTGCGGGTCGTGGGCGAGCGCCGCCATGAGCCGGGCGACGTCCTCGTCGGGCAACGCCGTCGGGGCAGCCTGCGAGATGCAGTGCAGCAGGGCCAGTCGGCCGAGGGGGGGGAGCGTGAGGAGGAGGGGAACCCATCGGCGCGGCTCCCCGATGGCATCAAGGGAACAATGGCGCGCGACCATGGTCGCGGCCGGGAGCATCGATGCCGGGCCGGGATACGGCAACTCGTCGAGCAGGTCGGCCTGCCCATGCAGGTCAGGCGTGTTCTTGACGAGCATGACCTCGATCTCGGAGGTCCAGTCCGTCGTCGCGAACCGAGGCCGGGGTTCGACCACCGACGCCTCGTCGGCACTGAACACAGCGGGAGCGAGGTCGACCGTCGTGGCCGCGGCGAGAACGTCGAACTCCCGCGGTGTGGCGGCGACATTGGTCGACGATCCCGGGTCGAGTAGTGCCTGTGGAAGTGCGGGCCCAGCCTCTGCCACGAGGGGGGCGATCTGCGGGTGAGACCTCAGCTCGACCGGGAGGACGTTCTGGTCGAGCGCGGCCACGAGCATCTCACTACGCCCCATGATGACGGCACCGGGCGTCGCCAGGAGACCGAGTCGCACCGCGAGAGGTGCGGCATCGGCATATGGGAGCCCGGCAGCGAGGAGGGGGTCGTAGAGCTCGTCCCGCCGGCGCAGCGTCGTGTGCGCCGAGGCGGGGTCGAGCCAGATGAAGTCCCGCCCGACGGTGGCCCAAGCCGTGACGGGGAAATGAGTGCCGTTCGGCAACGCCCAGGAGCCCGACGTCAGTGCAGCCTCGGCGTCAACCTGCCACCGCGGGTCGAGTTCACAGACCCGGTCGCGCTGCGGCGGAAGCGGATCAGCACCGGGTACGGCGGCTAGCAGTGCACCGAGCTCGAGCGCCTTGCCCAGTGACGCGGGCTCCTCACCCGTCGAAAAGCCGATCCTGGTGCCAACGCTGCTCGGGAGCAGCCAGGAGATCAGGGCGATCCACCCCCAGGCATCCTCGGAACTCACACCGCGCAGCACGACCGGAGTCCTCGCCATCAAGGCCTGGATCGCCGTATCCACGAGCCACGACACGGCCGGCACCGCAACACCGCGCGAGCAATGGAGCCAGCGAAGGACTGCGGCGATGCCGTGGGCGGCCGGGTCCGTGGGGAGGGTGAAGTCCCCGCTGGGAGTCGCGTCGCGCACCTGGTCGGCGCCAAAGGGCGAGAGCCACTGGGGCGATAGGGCGAAGTCGGAAGGGCGGGTGTCGGCCGGGACCTGGCTGGCTACCGCATGGGTGAAGACGTTCCCGGGGCGTTGGGTGTGGTCCAGCCCGGCTTCGATCGATCGCCACCACAGGCCCACGGCCTCGTCGCGGCCGACGGCGTACCGCAGCCGAACCGGCCTCCTGGCCAGGTCCGCGGCACTGGGAAACTTCGACATCGTTGTGGGGAGGAAGACGCTTACTCCTTCGAGCAGGGACTTCTCGATGGCCGGGTCGAGGTCACCCACTCGCCGCAGGACACCCCACCCCTGGGCTTGGCGACCGGGAATCCCGTCGGCGGAACCGTAGGTCAGCTCCTGCATCTCAACACACCCCTCGCCACAGGTTGGCTGGATCCGGGTCGATAACGGCTATGCGGGCACAGTCTCGGCGGTCCGGGGGGCTGTAAAAAAGACGCACGAAGCCCATGTGCGTCCCCGGAGTGAGGTGGCCGAGGGTCTGAGTGACGTTGGCGATCAGAGGACGCAATTCACTGAGCAGCTCGCGTGCGCCCGGGTCGTTGGGCGACAGGGGTAGGCGCTGCGGGTGATGGACCACGACGAAGTGCGCCGCGTCGAGCACCTCGTTACTCAGGACGGTAACCGCGTAGCCGGCGAGATCGTCCGCGTTGACCGACCGCTGACCGTCCTGGCGAACGGCGACGATGTCGTAGGCGACCCTCGTGATCCCTGGGTAGTCGAGGGCGACGCCGTGCGAACGACGGGGCCGCCCACGCTCGTAGATCACCCCGAACAGGTGCAGCGAGCACCCGTTCGGCGGGAGGGTGCGAGTCAGGTGGATACCTCCCATCAGGACGTACTGCTCATGGGTCATCGACACGATCGGCTGAGAGCGTCCGACATCGAGCTCCTGGCTCTGACGGGGTCCTTGGTGCACCTCGACGATGACGTCGGCATCCTTAGATTGGGCGTCTGCGGCAGGCCAGGCAAACGTGATGATCTGGGTGTCGACCCGCTCGATGAGCTCGGGGTTGCGCGGAGGTCGCGGGAGCACGAGCCCCACCGTGGGGCCGACCCCCACCGCGTCTTCAGCCATGACGTGCGTTGCCACGAAGTAAGCACGGGCCCACTCGTCGGGAATGGCCACGCCTTGTATAACGGTGGTGTCGCCGAGGGAGAGCGTGGGATAGGGCAGCAACCGGTCAGGTGTGAGCCCCTGACTGCGGACGATCTCGCGGGTGCGGGATTCCTCCGACAGGCCCGCGGGGGGCGCGGACGGACTGAGGAAGACCTCGACCGCTCCGTGCTCCGGCGTCTCCCAGGAGATGTCGTACGTGCCGGGACTCACCCCGTTAGGCGAAACCGTGAGAGGCAGCGACGTCGGCCGGACCCGCACGGTAACGGTGCCCATCACGGGTTCGGACCACTCCAGGGAGCCATCACCGAGGCGCACCGAGGCGTATACGGCATAAGAGACCTCCCCGACGGGGGGGTGCGGGTCGACGAAGCCGTTTCCGACGAGAACGCTCGGGTCGAGGGCAGCGGCCTGGTTGAACCGGGGCTTGGACCCGGCACCGAACCGCTGAACCTGAATCGTGGCACCGGGTGGCACGTTAAAGGTGGCAGCCACGGTCTTGCGTGGCGTGACCTGAAGGGTCAAGCGGCTCGGGGGCCACACCACCTGCCCTTGGGCCACGAACACGGGGGCGGCCATGCGGGCCGCCACCTCGTCCTGGCCCGCATGGCACCAGACACCGATGAACGTGACGGCCGAGGTCGCGACGAGTGGTGCGGCCACGGAAGTCGACAGGGTGACGCCGACCGGCTCGGCCTGGCTCGGGTCGAGGGCCGGCCAGGTGTCGGCCGAGGCGACAACGCGGAAGATGCGCACCCGGCCGAGGTCGGCCGGGTCCTGCCAGTCCAGCGAGATGCCACCCTCGACGGCGTGGGTCAGCAGTGGCGTCAGGGGTCGGGCCTGGCCCTCACCGAAGGTCGACCAGTCCACGCCGGCGAACACGCCGGGGCTTTCCGACCACTCGCTGCCGGCGACGGGTTTCGGCTTCTCGGGCAGCTGCTCGGGGGCGGGGCGTTCGGAGACCACGGCCGCCAGCTCTCGGGCCAGACGGATATCCATGGGGATCGTGAGGCCCGCGCAGCGCGCCAAAACGTCGTCGGCGGAGTTGATGTTCTGGAAAGCAACGATCTGCAGGAGCTCCGGCGGCAGAGCAGCCACCTCAGTTCGCTCCGACTCGGCGCTCGCCCACTCACGTAGCCGCTGGAGGCGGGCCTGCTGCGGGCGCGGGTCGAACTCCTCGCTCACGGCCTGCGGAGTGTTCGGGCCAGCGTCGTGCGACGGCTCAACCTGCACCTGGGGCGGCAGCGGCGCGGCGCCGGTAGTGAGTATCTCCCTCAGGCCCGAGCCCCACTGCGCCTCGACGGCATCCTCGTTGGCCCAGAGCACTTGAGAGCGCACCGAGTCCGCAATCGGCCCGAGCGCCGCGAGCACATCGAGGTCCTCGGGTGCCGGGCGAGCCGTAGGGCCTAGGCCCAAGGCCCAGGTTGACAGCGCGTTTACGCGTTCACGGTAGCGTCGATCAGGCATGGATCACCACCCGGCCGGAGGCTGGCCCGGCATGGGCGTCGGTGCCCCGTTGCCAGGGCGTGCCATCGATGTCGGCGGCCACACGGGCGGGGCCGTCGTGGGCGCGGTCGTGGCCCGGGGACCCAGGGGCTGCGGCCCGGGCCATCCCGGGTCGGCGGTGGCGGCCAGCGGCGCCGTGTCGAGAATCAGAGTCCGCCCGCCCATCGTCACCATCCAGCCGACACAGAGCAGGAAAGAGCCAAGTACGGCGAACATCGCGCCGAGCCCGAGCTCGACGTGTGCTTCCGCGTACCCGGCCGTCAGGTTTAACGCGAGCGAGGAGGCATCGGAAACCAGCTCGGAACCGATGACCGCGAGAATCGTCATCGAGGCGAAGCCACCGGCGATGAACAGGCCGGGCAGTGAGAACCGCAAGCCCCCGTGCCACAAGTGCCCGGTCAGAAGAACTGCCGACAGGGTAACGGTGAGCAGGAGGACCACGAGCCCGAACGACGTGTCTCCGGGGCCCCCACTGGCCTGCTCGGCAAAGCGCGCCCCTTGGGCGTTCACTGCTCCGGACACGGTCGCCCACTCGCTAAATGCGGAGAGCACGATCCCGAGGAGACCCAGCCCCGCGAGGCCCACCCCGGCCAGGCGCCGCCAGCCACGGGACCTGGCCAACGATGGCTTGAGGCCAGTCGGCCGTATGACGGACGGGACGACCAGCCCTATCCACGGTATTACCCCGCCCGGAACGATGCCGACCCACAGCGGTAGACCGCGCCTGCGCGCGAGGATCGCGCCGGCATACCCGGACAGGGCCATGTTGATGACCGTTGCCACCACGAAAGCAAGAACGATGGTACCCACGAAGGCTCCCTTGGTCAGACGAACGGAACGTGCTGCGGTTCGACGGGGCCGTCGTCTCGTTCATCACGAGGTGTACCTCGCAGATCGGTGACGGGGTGGGCGTCACCGAGCTGTACGAGCACCGTAGCGAGCGTCAGTCCGTCGAACTGCTCCTGAAGAATGCTCTCCTGCACGTTGCGGACCGTGATCGACTGGGCCTGCGGTGAGAAGGCACCGTCGAGGAACTGCATTGGCGTGTGCGGGTAGTTGTGGTCCAGGCCTGCGAGGAACTGGCTGCGCGTCTGAGTTGTGACCGCCCCCGAGTGCCGGTCCGGCACCTCGACGACCGAGAGCAGGTGTGCGCGCGCCGCGTCGTCGGTGAGTGTGAGGCCCTTGACTTTGGTGACAAACCGGTGCGACGGGCCTCGGAAGGCGGCCTCTTGCGCTGCGGCGTGGCTCCACCGGGTGAGGGTCGGGCCCTGCCCGTCGAGGTTGCGGTCGGCGAGCAGCTCGCCGGCGTCGGCGGAAATTGCATACTTGAGATCGCCGAGGCCGGGCGGTACGTCCGTCAGGAACTCCGTCCAGCAGTCCGCCAGCCACCCGGCCTCGAACAGCGTGGACCGCCACCCGTTCGACACTTCGTCAATCGCGTCGGGCGCGGGCATGGCCGTACCGATGCTGATGGAGCGCGGGAGGCCTTGCCCCACGTGCAGGCCGACCCGGGCAGCATCCACGGCCCGCCCGAGTGGAGCGTGGACAAAGGCGCCGAAGGCGCGGGCCCAGTCAAGGTACTGGCGATAAACCCGCGAGATCCGCCGGAGGTCCTCCAGCGCCTCCAGCCGGTGCCGCTTGGCGGTCTCGAGGTCGGTGGCCGACTGAGCGATGCGGTGCAGATAAGCATAGAGACGACCCTGCTTCTTGAGGTACAGCATGGTGCAGCCGACCACCCACGAGACGACGGTGACGACCATTAGCAGCACGCCCAGCCACATGGCGACCCGCGAAAGGCCTGTCAGGGCCCCGAACAGGCCGAGGCCGACGAACGAGCCGAGAGTGAGGTACTTCATCTGTCGGGCGAGTGCCTCCTGGTCGTTCGCGATGTCGTCCTCAGGGGCCTGCTGGCTCAGCGCCGCGATCCCGGCGTCGAGGGCGGCGATCTCGTCGACGAGCTGGCGGTGGGCCCCACCGAGCCGCACCCCCAGTCGCCCAACGTAGGACTGGGTGGCCCGAGCCCGCCAACTGCGTAGCCGCTGCTGTTCCGCATTGGTCTCGTGAGCCAGGCTCGGGTTGGTTTGCTTGAGCTCGTCCAGCTTCTGGGAGAGCCGGCCGGCACCAATGTCGTCAGCGACCTCCAGGGTCCACCCGGGCAGGAAGGCCGCCATCATGTGTGGAAGCTCGAAGGTGTCCTCCTGAGCAGGAGCGACACGAGACGTGGTGGCGACGATGGCTCGCTGCGCTCCCTGCATCACCGGAGGCAGGTCGCCCGAGCGGCGGCCGGCATCGAGCAGAGTCATTCCCGCGTCCGCGAAGTCGGTCCAAAGTTCGGGGGTCTGCGGGGGCGACGACAGCTCGACGCCGGGCGAGCTGCGTTGGACGACCGCGTCGATGCCGCGCTCAAAGTCCGCCCATGAGGCGGGCGAGCCGTCGGCACGGACCCCCTTGACGACTACCGCGAAACCGGCATCCTGGGCGCCACCGAAGACGACGTTCTCGACACCACGGGCAACACCCTGCTTGGTCCGCGCGATGAGCTCCTCGGCGGTGCGCCGTGGAAGGTTACGCAGGGTGTTGATCAGGAACCCGAAGAACTCGCGCAGCGCCATCATGAAGTCGAGGTTGTGTTTCGCCACGGGGGGTGCGCAGACGCGTGCGTGCGGCAGCACATCGCTGTGCTTGGCGAGCAACGTATCTGCCATGCCGACCGCAACCGCCGCCTCATCCGGGGCCACGACGGCGCTCGTGCTGTCTACCCGGGGCGCTGGGTAAGCCTGGCCCACGTCGAGCAGGCGGGCGTAGAGGGCCCGCTCGACCGCCTGCGCGGAGAGCGAGCGACTATACACCCGCACGGGAACGAACTGTTCGCCCGCCGGCGCCTGGCGGTTGTCCAGCACTCCCCCGGCCTGCCCCTGCCAGAGCCCGAGGAGGGCGCACAGCGAGCCGACCACGTGGGTGATCCAGCGCGGGTCGTCGTGCGAGGGTGACAGAGGGGACGATCCCTGGCCCGGCGACGGGGAGTCCTCCGGTGAGATGACGACGTTGTGCCAGCCCAGCAGGGGCGTGACGGTACGCCTCCAGTTGTCCTGGGCGGAGCCCGCGTAAACGTGAGCCTGCACCTTAGAGGCCTGCGGCATAGACGATATGAGAGCACCCATAAGCGTCACCGCCTGAGCCTGCGTGACCACGTGGTCATCGTCTGCGGCGAAGCTGACCAGGCAGAGCCGCCCCAGCTCGTTCACCGACGCCGTGATGCCGTCCTGGAGGACCTCGACTGACGACCCGGTGGCCGTGAGGACGGTGGCGGGAATGCGCCCGTCATCGCGCTGAAGGGCGTCGACGTCGACGACCCGGACCGGACCGATGATTTCGAGTGCCACCCAATCGCGCAGGACCGCCTCGATCTGCAGGAGGGTGGCTCGACGAGCACCGATGATCGTGATGTCAGACAAAGTCCGGCCCTTCCATCAGTGGCTTGGCACCCCCGGACCCCATGGGGTCATGGAATGGGCCCTCTAGGGCAGCAGCGAGACACGCGTCCAGCAGGTCGAAAGCCTTAAAGGCTAGGGGCGCCAGCTCGATGGACAATGGAGCGCTCTGCAACTGGTCGCGAGTGTGGATCGTCAAGGCCCACCCAGGCGCGGCTTGCACATAGCCGGTGCTGCGGTACCAGGCGCGCAGGCTCTCGATCCAGTCCGAGACGGCCTTCGCCTTCGACTCGACCGGTGACGGCGGGGCCGCCTGGGCCTGGGGAGTGGGCCGCTGCTCCCAGGCCAGGCCAACGGGCTGACCGGACACCGCGCCACCCACCTGTGGCGTCGGGTTCGCTGCCAGAGATGAACGGCCCTCGGCCTCGGCGAGGATGCCCGCGAAGGCGTCGCCCTGTAACGGCGCGTCCCCACCCCCCGGCCGGGCGTTCTTCAGGGTCAACTGCCGGCCCCACAGCGCCTGTGCGAGCAGCTGAGTGCCCGCGAGATCGCGCACCTGAGGAGGCATCTGCGTCGAGCCGGAGGTGTCCATGAGTCGGCGCAGTGCGGCGTAGGGGGCCAGCGGGGTGAGGTGCGGGTCGCCGGAGCACCGGGCCAAGGCCCAGCTGTGCGACATCAGCACCGACGCAAGGAAGTCCATGGGGCCCTGGGCGGCCACCTCCCGCGACTCAAGGAGCGGCCCGAAAGCCAGCCAGCCCTCGGGTGCCCTAACCTCGGGGGCCCTGGGGTCGGTCTGGCGCACTAGGCCGAGGAGTCGCCCGAGGTACCACCCGGCGGCGATCCGGACTGCCTCGTCGGGGGACATCGCGAGGCTGGCGTGCAGTGGGCGGGCCCGCTTCCACAGCCAGAGGGACCGTTGATAGCTGGCGTCGGCCGTGGCCCAGCGATTCTTGATCGGGTCAAGTAGGGACGAATAGCAGAGCGGGCTGACCTTCTCGTAGCTGCCGAAAAGGCTGATCTTGCCGGTGGTCGCGTCGCTGCCCGCGAGCGCCCGCCCGAAGTTGTCCACGGTGCTGGGCTCGAGGTCGGCGTCACCGGCGAGCCGTTGGCGCACAGCTCGAGCGACCTCGTCGTTCTCCTCGAACGGGATCTCGCTGAAACTGTAGACGTACCTGACACTGCGGTTGCTGTGGATCCGCGGCACCATGGCGGCGTCGACCCCGACGACCGGCCGGGCGAGGGCCATCGTCTCTATGAATCGCCTTGCGAAGTCCTGCTGACGCTGCTCCCGGTCGAAGTCAGACACCGCCGGATCGCCGAGGTACTGTGCGATGGACTGCCCGGCGAACCGCTCGAAGACGTCGCCGCGCGCGGAGAGGCGGTCCTGAGCCCGGGCGATGAGGCCGGCTGCGGTCATTTCGAGGCGGTAGCTCGGCGTTGCCTGCGGGGTCGGCTGTCCGTCGAGGGCCGACCGATTGAGCACTGGAGCGCGCCAGTGGCCGCGCTGTTCGAGCACGGTGTGGGTCACGACGGGGCCGGCCGTCTGCCACTGACCGCCGATGATCTCGGAGCGGATCGCCGCGAGTCCCTCCGGGTACGTCAATGCGCGGTGCGCAGCGGTGACGTCGTCCCGGAATTGCCGGGGGAAGTCGCTCGAGGTCGTGAGGAGCACCTCGTTCTGGGCGTGGTCGAAGCGCGCGGGGACCTTCTCTGACTCGTCCGGCCAGTCGCCATAGGTGACGGAATGCAGTTGGGCCAGCCCGGCACCTGCGGCTGTCCTGCTGACCTCCGCCTCGAGGATCTTCAGCGACTCATTGGCTGTGCCCTGGAGACCGCGCAGCACCTCGCTGACGTAGGAGCGCAGCACCGCCGCCGCATACCTGGCGGCCTCACGGCGGAGCCGGTCCTCGCAGGAGCGGTTGAGCGACCCGGTGAAGGTCTGCCCCAGAGCGTGGGCACCGTTCACCACCTGCTTGCCGAGGGCGGTCGCCTGAATCACGAGCGAGGTGTCGACCGCGAGCGGGTCGGTGGCGTCCGCGGTCTGACCAGCGCTCGAGAGCTCGTCGATGAGGGCATCGCACTGCCGCGCCACCCGGGTCATGAGCTCACGGGCGTACGGCAACCCGAAGTCCGAGGTCGCGCGGACGAACTCGGCCTTGGCCGCTCCCTCGAGCGTGCCGGCCCAGCCCTCCGCCCACGAGTAGGCGAATCGTTGGATTTGGGCGACGACCTGCGGCCGGGCCATCCCCACGGCGGCCTGGGCCGTCGCGAGCCACGCCGCCGCCGGCGCCGCGCCGGTGTTCGCCATCGTCGTTGCCGCCTGAGCCGCAGCCTCACCAGCGGCGGCCTGGAGTGCGCCCGACGGGTAGGCGACACTTTGGAACCACACCAAGGCCGGCTGGCCGAGCTGAGGCAAGCCCATGTGTTGCATGCTCGCGCCCCACTGGTTGTCCATGAGCAGCCGCAGCTGGTCGAGTGACGGCAGCTGGCTCGTCGGGCTCAGATGACCCGATCGCAGGTGGTCCACCGCGGCCCGCGAGAGGCGCTGGGCTGCGTAGTCGAGGTAGCGGTCGCGCCCCAGACTGAGGCTCGCGAACCCCAGGGACCCGAACGGCAGCTGCGCGTCCCCGATCTTCCATCCGAAGAGTTCCTGATCCGTGGGCATCGGGGTCGGGTTGCCCAGGAAAGAGTCTAGGTACTGCTGGCTGGCTCTCTCCGACGTCATAATGCCGGCCAGCGCGCGGGCCACACCCCGGTAGACGCCGTCGGCAGTCCCGTCGCCGAAAAAGGCTCCGGCTCCCCCGATCCGTCGTCCGATCGGGATTACTCGAGCAAAGGCCGGCTCGTCGCCCATGAAGGTCGGAAGCCCCAGTGCGCCAAGGAGTTCCTTGTCCGCCTCGTCGCTCAACCCGGATACGGCAGCGATGACCTCACTGATGGCCGCCATCGCGTTGCCCTCCACATTGGCTCGCCTGCCGTCCGGGAGCTCACCGAAGACGTCCGCAGTGTAGAGCAGGCACCCGATGTTGGCGGCGTTGATGCCGGGAAGGGTGCCGAGCAGCCGACAGACGTCGAGGAACATCGAGGCACCAGATCCACCGGCCATGGAGGCGACGACGATCGGGATGATGACGTCACTCCCCTGCTCCGACGTGGGAATGGACCCCCAGGCGGTGGGACCGACGATCTTCGACTGCGCCTCGAGGAGGGTAGTTCTCAGCGCAGCCAACCGGGGAAGGGTGAGCATTCGACCGATGGCTCGGTACTGGCCCGCACCACTCGTGACCGGCACCGTGTTCGCAGCCGGCCGGTCCTTCGGGGCCCAGCCTACGAGTGGAGCCAGCGAGCGTGAACGGAGCTGTGACTCCACATTGAGGCTGGTCGCCTCGTACGTGTTCTGTGGCGAGCTGAAAGAGACATAAGTTCCCCCGAGGTCTCGGATGCTCCCCAAGCGCGTCGGCTCCCGATCAGGATCGACAGGGACGTCGATGTGGACGAACTGCCACGCTGCCGGGAGGTCGGCGCCGCGCAGGGACGGGTTGGCCCGGAAGTCGGCACGAATCTGGTCGATGAGCAGCCTCAGGGTCTTTCCCCCGGATCCACCACATCCCACGACGAGGAACTTACGCATGACAACTACCTTTCAGCAGGAACGTACGGTCAGTGATGGGCGGTGGGGCAGGGCTGCACACCGGAACGGGCCGAGCCGTGTGGCCAGCATCATCACCAGCCCGACGGAGGCTGGGGCGAGGAGTCAGGGTCGGGGTCTCCCTGGCGTGGGGCGGCTACAGGTGCCCCGCCCCAGGGGTCGAGCGGTGCCGTGACTGGTGGCACTCCAGGCACAGGCGGCGCGCCGACGGGGGCAGCGGGCACACCCCCGATCGGCGCACCGAAGACAGGACCGTTCGGGTTGGCAGGCTGAGCCCAGGGGTCGGCGCCCGTCCCTGCCGGGACTCGGCTCGACGCCCACGGGTCTGCGGGAATCCCTGTGTCGTCGCCAGCATCCGGCGTGGACTCCGGGATTTGACTGCGCAGCCCGCGAACAACCTCGGGAAGGGCCCGGCGCGCACCACTGACAAGGGTATCCCAGCCTGGTGCCCCCGTCACCGTGAAGAAGGTCACCTCGACTTCCCCGCCGCGCGGGTTGGTCGGGTCGAGGGCGACGCACCACTGGTTCTGAACGGCGAGCGGGAGCCTGGCGTGACCCTTGCTCTGAGCGCCGGTGGGCCCAGCAGCCGAGATACGACCTGGGTGCTCGACCCGCACGTACCCGGGCTCGGTCAGCCCGAGCCCGGCTTTGGTCATCAGCGTCTTACCATCGATGCTCACCCTCCGCGACCCGCCCTGCGGGAGTGGTTGGCTCAGGAGCTGCTGCGGCGTCAGCGAGCATCCTGCGTCGAGGAAGCTACCGCTTCCGGCGGAGACCTCGCCACGCACGCTGCCGGCGGACAGGCTGGTACCGGGGATCTTGGCTGTCACGAACTTGGCGAGGTATAAAAGTGCCACGGGAACGGCGACGCCGAGCAGGGTCAGCCCTACTAATGCGAGCAGGAAGTACCACGGATTGATGGGGCGCTGCATGTCCGCGGTAAAAGTGACCGAAACCTTGACTGGAGATGCGGTCCGGTCTTGTGGTAGCACCATCACCGTCGCAGACCCCGAGACAAGCCCGTCCCCCACGTCGTCGCTGGAAAAACTCAGCGGCAACGAGCCGCTCACGCAGTTGGCCTTATTCGTCGCCGTCGAGGTGATCCCAATCCCAGGAGCATCGGCCGGGGACGTCGTCACGGTGGGCGCGCCGTCGAGCCACACACAACCTTTACCGGTGACGGCCACGGAACCAGACACCTGGCCCGCCTCCGTGATGGTACCAAAGTCCACGCTCTTCGCCAGCGACGGATAGTTGGCGGGGGTGCGGATATCCACCGAAATGTCGTTGACTTGAGGTTCAAGGACTGTGCCCGGAACGGACCGACCCAGCGAAGCCCAATCCTTGGTCGTAACCGCTAGTGCTAACCGAAGGGTAGCGCTGCCGGGGTCGACCCCGGTGAGGTCAATGGTCTGGGGGGCTGCGATTGAGGAGCCGCTCAAACCGGTCGCCACCGGAAGGCTCGTGCCATCCGCCAGCACGAGGCTCGCGGTGAGCGTCGTCCTCGGGGAAAGTCTGGCCGGATCCACGGGGGAACCGTCGACGTGTACCAGTTGGAATGTGACGTCTTTGAGAACCTCTCCCGCGCGTAGAACTGTGCTCGTGGACGCCGGCCACTTTGGTAGGAGGTCGCCGAAGATGCGCAGACTGGACCGAGATGTCTTGCCAGCCGGATTGGGCGCAGAGAAGCGCAGACTCCATTGCCCAGTCCATGCCGTGTCGGCAGTACGCTCCACATCGACGGAAACCGACGCATCGCCGAGCCACTGCCAGGTCACCTTCCCACCTGGAAGACTGCCCGATCCACTGGCGCCTCGTGCCAAGTTGAGCCTACCGCCAGCGGGGTCGACCAACGTGATGGAGCTTCCGTCCGCATCGCTGTCCGCCAGAGCGTGGATCTTGCTGATGGACGAATCAAGGACGAAGGAGTGCGTGCCCTGAGGGCATGCCGTCGCACCGCACACCCCGCCCCTCTGCACGACCGCCGGGGTGTCTCCGCCGGCGATCTGGTCGAACCCGAAGAAGAGGTCCCGAATGTTCGCGGCTTCGATGAACGCTCCCGAGACGGGCTGGACGATCTTGCCGCACCCTCCCTCGCCGGTTGTCATTTTTCGCAAGAACCCAAAGTCGGGCTTCCTGTCGCTCGACAGACCGATACCAAACGTGATGATGTCTTGGGACCGTATCTGATCCGCGACACCTCCAGCACGACAGATGTCCTGCTCGCCGGCCCCGATCGCGGCGGCCACGTTGGCATCCGTCGAAAGATCGTTGTTGCGGTCGTAAGGTTTGGGCCCGCCAAGGTCAGCTATGCTCGGGTGGTTCCCGCCACGGGTGGTCAGCGAGTACTCGCCGTCAGTGAACAGCACAATTGCGGAGCAGCGCCCTTGCTTGCCCGCGCCTCGGCCCGCCAGCTCGCGGCGCGCCCCGGTCATCGCGTTCCAGTAGTCGGTGTCGACACCTTGGTTCCGTGCGGCGAACCGGTCGAGCGACTGGAGGAGGGCGTTGCGGCCACTTACCACCGGAGTCCAGTCCGTGACCTTCTCGTACCCCGTGTCGAACCCGGCGACGGCGATCTCGAGGGTCAGGTTGCTCCGAGAGGCAAGACTCGCCATCTGCTTGACGAGGTGCCCCGCAGCGGTGACTCGGGCGTTCTTCGGGTCAGTACCCTTGAGCGACCCAGACCGGTCGATCAGGAGGAGGAGGTGCCCCTGCCCTCCTCCCGCCAGGCAGGCACCGAATCTCTGAACTGCTTCAGGGGTTGCGCTGGCGGCAGAGGCGATAGCCCGCTCCGGCGCGGCGGCAGCGGTCGCGGGAAGGCCCGAGTTTCCCAACGCGCTGATGAGCAGTGCCCCCACGACGGCGATGGCCGCGATCCCACGTCGAGGCATCAAGACCACCGGCCCCGGGCGACGTCGTTGGCGATGAGGTACGCCGCCAGAGTGACCACCGCCAACGCACCCCCGATGACGAGGCGCCGGGCGAGGTCGCCGCCGCTGGCACCGGCGTACCAGGCGTTTTGGCGGGCCTTGGCGTCTGCCGAAAAGAACATGGCGACCGCACCGATCGCAAGAGGACCGCCGACGAGCCATGCGAGGGCACCCATGGTCGCTCCGCGGCCGGTCGCCAACGCGACGATCGATACGACTCCGCTCGCGAGGACGAGACCGGCGGCGGCGACCAACCACCGGACCGGGGTCTTGATGGGCGCATCGAGCGCCGGCTGCTCTGCGTTGAAAGACGGGGCAGCATTCGGCCCCGGGCCGTTTCCGGGAAGGTCTACATCGCCGCGGTCCGGGGCCGGAGTGTCGACGTGAGGCGGTGGAGGCTGCAGCTGGCTACCACCGGGCATCCCGCTAGGCGCGGCTGGAAACCCACCCGGCATTCCGGGCATACCTGGAAAACCCCCTGGCATGCCGGGCATGGACGGGGGGCCTTGGGCCGGCATGGCCGGGCCGCCGAACGGTGGCTGCGAACTCACGTAGACTCCCCTTGGTGCTGATGATCACTGAATTGCGATCCGAAAACCCCGCATTCACCGAAGACCCCATTCATATCAGAGGTCAAAGAGCTCCGCAGCAATGCCGGTGAACTCGGCAAGGCCCGCGCGAGATAGGCGCAACTGCGTTCTCCAAGCAGCATGACGCTCAAGTTCGCGCTGTTGAGGGCCTTCACCAGCGTCTAGGTCGGTGGCGTGAGGTCGGTGGCGGAGGCCCTAGAGACGTCCACCTCCGCGGCGGGATTCGCTGCGTCCTGGACGGTCCCTTTCACAGGTGTTGACCGATAGCCGGGAGTAGGTCGCGGAACGTCCGTCCGGACGCGGGAGCGCCGATGGCGGTCATCGCCCAGCCGGCCCCCTCACGGCTGACCTTCGCCATCACCTGAGCGTTGTGACGCCCGGACCCGGTAAGGTCGTAGCGCGCAATTTCTGTTCCACCGGAAGCCTCGTCGACGACACGGCAGAACGCGTTCTCGATCTGTGAGAAGTCCTGCCCTGTGAACGAGTTCACCGTGAAGACGAGCGTGTTCACGTGGCTTGGGACGCGGGTCAGGTCGACGGTGATCGACTCGTCGTCGCCGTCGCCGTCGCCGGTCTGGTTGTCTCCGGTGTGCTGGATGGAGCCGTCTGCGCTGCGCAGTTGCTGGAACCACACCTGGTCCACGAGCTTGCCGGAGGCGTCGAAGAGCAGACAGGACGCGTCCAGGTCGATCGTCTGGGACTTCAGGCCGCCAAAGAGGCCCTTCTTCTTCACGGCGTCCCAGCCGAGTCCCATGCGGACCCGTGTCAAGGTCTGTCCGCCGGCCTTCGTCAGTGAAACTTTCTGTCCCTTGCTGAGGCTGACACTCATGCTGATCTTCTCCCTATCGAGCGTTGTGGTGGCGACTTAAGGTTCTGATGTTCGGGCAGAGACGCGCCTGCTACTTGCGGCCTGCGGTCCAGCTAAGGTTCCAGTCGTAAGCGCGGTCGAGCTTGTCGTGACCGCTGACGTAGTTGACCTCACGGTTAACCGACAGCTCCCCGCCGCGGTTCTGAATCATCGCAATTCCGCACATGCCAGCGCCGCCGCGCGCCTCGTCGAGACGGACCTCGATGGTCGGTCCATGCGCGGGGAAGAGCGTCACGACACCATCGGCGGCGGCCCAGTTCGGGGCGCCCTCGTAGATGAAGGCGAACACGAGGATGCGTCGGATCCGGTGAAGCTGGCTCAGGTCGACGAAGAGGTTCTCGCCGGCGCTGTTCGTGCCGGACCGGTCGTCACCGTCGAGCCAGACGACAGGGTTGCCCGCCTCAGGGTTGCGGAAGGCGTTGCCGAGGGCTTGGACGACACCCTTGGACCCGTCGGTCAACTCGTAGAGGCATCCGAGGTCCAGGTCGATGCTGCTGGATGTCCCGGCGGCAGCGAGACGCTTGAGGAACCCGCCACCCTGGGCCGCGCCAGGCGGACGGGCGTTCCAGTTGAGGTTGACACGCAGCTGGCCGGTGGCCTGGCCCCGCTTGGTCAGGGACACATTCGGTAAGCTCTTGGTCAACTTGACCGGGCCGGTGGACGGCTGTGGCGCGACCGGTTGTGGCGTGGGTGGTGCGGAAGACTGCGGCGTGGCCGGACGCTTGGTGTAGTCGATCGGCATCGGTGCCTCCGGTGGTCCTGTACGGATGGATGAGTGCTGCTTGGTGCTGGTCGTGCGCGAGTCCACCTGTGGTGGACCCGGATCTTTCCGCCCGGATCAGGAGCCGCACTCTGACTCCGCTTGGGTCGTGCCTAAATGCGCGGGGACGTGGCGATGCTGGGTGGCGAGCTTCCGGTGTCCTGAGCGTGCTCGGTGTCGGCATCGTGGTGGCCGGCGTGGACCTCCTCGGCGAGTTCGGGGTGTCGACGGTTGCGCACGATCGAGGAGATAAATGCGGCGCCGATGAAGCCGACGCCGATGAGGCCGGTGACGACCTCGGGCACCTCATGCTTGATGCTGACGAGCAGGATGACGGCCAGTGCACCGATGGCCCAGAACGCGCCGTGCTCGAGGAACACGTACGACTTTAGGGTGCCCTTGCGGATGAGGTATACGGTCATGGACCGGATGTACATGGCGCCGACACCGAGGCCGACCGCGATGATGAAGATGTCCTGCGTGATGGCGAACGCGCCGATGACGCCGTCGAAAGAGAAGGACGCGTCAAGGACCTCGAGGTACATGAAGAGGAAGAACGCGGCCTTGCCGGAGGCCTTGAGGACCTGCGGAGGGCCACCGCGTCCTTCGACCCCAACCTCGGCTTCCTCGCCAGCGTTCTGGAACAACTCCCCGAGGCCGTTGACGAGCAGGTAGGTCACGATGCCGAGGCCTCCGGCGATCATGACGGCGCCGGCATCCTTGGCGAGGAACTCGGCGCCGAGCACGAGCACGACGAGCGCGACGACGACAGAGAGCTGGTCGAGCTTGCCGACCCTGGCCAGGGGGCTCTCGAGCCAGTGCAGCCACCGGATGTCGCGGTCTTCAAAAAAGAAGTCGAGGAAGAGCATGAAGAGGAACATGCCACCGAACGCCGCAATGGACGGGTGCGCTTCGTGCAGCAGGTACGCGTACGTGCCGGGCTCGGTGACCGCGCCGCCTTCACGGGCAAGGCTGACCGCCTCGACTGGGTTCAGGTGGGCCGTTGCTGCAACGATCAACAGCGGGAACAGCAGCCGCATGCCGAACACCGCGATGAGGATGCCGACGGTGAGGAACATCTTCTGCCAGAAGGCGTTCATCTTCTCGAGAATGGTCGCGTTCACGACCGCGTTGTCAAAACTGAGAGAAATCTCGAGGACACACAGAATGGCCACCAGCGCGAGCGCTGTTGGACCGCCCAGAACAAGCGATCCGACGAGAGCGACGGCGGTCACGGCAAATGACCATCCGAAAGTCTTGATAATCACGTGAGTCACTTCTGTCTGTGGGTTGCAAGTGAGAGATAGACACCGAGAGCTACGTGCCCGGTTACCTTTTCGGTGGCGCCCATGAGCTTTTCAGCCGACGTTGACCCCGTAGTCACGCGCGATGCCTGCCAGTCCGGACGCGTACCCCTGGCCAACGGCGCGGAACTTCCATTCGCCGCCGTGCCGGTATAGCTCGCCAAAGATCATGGCCGTCTCGGTAGAGGCGTCTTCGGTCAAGTCATATCGGGCGAGCTCTGAACCGTTGGCGCGGTCGACGACGCGGATGAACGCGTTCATAACCTGCCCGAACGACTGCCCGCGGGCCTGCGCGTCGTAGATCGAGACGGGGAAAGCAATTTTGTCGACGTTGCCGGGCACGGATACGAGGTTGACGTGGATGGACTCGTCATCCCCGTCGCCCTGGCCATCGAGATTGTCACCAGTATGCTCGACGGAGCCGTCTGGGGAGGTGAGGTTGTTAAAAAAGATGAAGTGTTGGTCGTCGACGACCTTGCCGGCTGCAGTGCACATCAGTGCGCTGGCGTCGAGGTCGAACTGGGCCCCAGACGTGGTGCGCTCGTCCCAGCCGAGCCCAACGGTGACGGCGGTCATGCTCGGGGCCATCTTGGTCAGGCTGACGTTTCCGCCCTTGGACAGGCTTACAGACATTGGTGAGTTCCTTCCTATTGCAGGCCCGAGCAGCCCTGCCGTTTCCCCGGCGCGAACACAGGCACCGTCTGGCGCACCATAGCCGAGTCTCGGCATTAGGTGGGGTGTTTCGCCTAAAGATGCCACATCGTACGTACCCGATCATCCGGGCTTCACTTCGCTCTCTTACTGTCAGCCAAAGCAGCGCAGTCAACACCTTCCTACCTCATATGGCGCTGCTGCGATGGGGGCGGATCCGCCTGAGCCATGCAGCAAGGGTTGAAAGCAGGCAAGACGGTGGCCCGTCCGGAGGCGACGGGCCACCGCTCAAAGTGCGCGTCAGCCGATGTTGACGCCGAAGTCCTTCGCGATGCCGGCTAGGCCGGAGGCGTACCCCTGGCCGACAGCGCGGAACTTCCATTCGGCGCTGTTGCGGTACAGCTCGCCGAACACCATCGCGGTCTCGGTGGAGGCGTCCTCGGACAGGTCGTAGCGGGCCAGTTCGGTCTGGTCGGTCTGGTTGATCACGCGGATGAACGCGTTCCGGACCTGGCCGAAGCTCTGGCTGCGCGTCTCAGCGTCGTAGATGGATACCGGGAAGACGATCTTGTCGATCTCGGCCGGCACCGCCGCCAGGTTGACCTTGATCGCCTCATCGTCACCCTCGCCCTCACCGGTGAGGTTGTCGCCGGTGTGCTCGATGGAGCCGTCCGGTGAGGTGAGGTTGTTGAAGTAGACGAAGTGCTTGTCCGAGGCCACATGGCCATCTGCCTTGACGCCGATCGCGGACGCGTCGAGATCGAAGTCGGTGCCCGTCGTGCTGCGCACGTCCCAGCCCAGGCCCACGGTGACCGCGGTGAGACCGGCTGCCCCGGCCTGCTTCGTCAGCGAGACGTTCCCGCCCTTGGAGAGGCTCACTCCCATGTCAATCCCCTTTGTGTCGAGTAGCAGCGGTGTCGACGCCACCACTGGGTGCTTCCTGATGCTTCGGGACCGCCGTCTGGGCGGCCGCTCGTGAGCGTAGCAGCGGGCTCCGTGCGCGAACTCGAACTGCGTGAGCTGGTGCCGCTGAGGCTGTAATCACCCTGCCTCGGCGGCAATGTTCGCCGAGGCAGGGAGATTTCGATCGGCAAACTCCGATCAGCGAATAAACGAGGCCTCATGAACACTCAGGGTTACGGGACGCTTCAATCAAGCCCGGATCGTTCACGTGTCGTGATCTAAAACCGGTCCCGGACGCGCGAAAGTGCCTGTCACGCAAGGAGATACGGGACTTATCTAGGGTTCAGCACTTCGTTTCGGAGGGCACTTCGCAGGTAGAGCATACGACGTGGGCGTCCGGGTTGTTTGTCGCGGCTGACGGGTCCGGGGTGATCGCCCACGCGGGGAGTGTTGCTACCCGCCTGCTGGCGGACCGGGTCGGGCTGACCGCGGAACTGTCGAGCGCGACCCGGCGGGCCGGCTTCCGGCCAGTGCATGACCGCGGACGGGTGGTGGTCGATGTCGCGGTCCTGCTCGCTGACGGTGGTGAGGCAATCGCGGACATCGACGTGCTTCGCCATCAGGGGCAGGTGCTCGGGCCGGTCGCATCAGCGTCGACGGTGTGGCGGGCGCTGGACGAGCTGACCCCGGCGGCGCTGCGCCGGATCGAGACAGGGCCATCTGTCAGGGCACCGAAACACCACAATTGGCGCGCGCTGCCCTGTCTGTCGGGGTGAGTTAAGGCAAATACGCTGGCGTACTCAGCGAGAAAGACCCCACCCGAGCGTCAGCACCCGCAGTGAGGCCGCGTTCGGCAACTTGGACGAGTTCCGGCGCAGGCGCGAGGTCGATTTCGAAGACGAGGCGTGACATCGAGTAGATCGTGCCGGGGCCCACCGGCAACGGTCCCGGCGTCAGCTCGCCGGGCATGAAGGTCGGGGACTACCCCGGCTTACCTCATGGTCGTAGGCCGCCGCCAAGACTGGCAGCTGCTCCCGGAGGTACCGCCCAAGGTACGACTCGGCAAATCTCGACATCGCCGCGGAGGCCGCGCACGAGAAAGCCGGGTGCATCATCGGCCGGTTCCAGCGAGTCATCTTCCATCCACCTGGTTTCGAGGAAACGACTGGTCGGCGACCGCCGAGGTGACCGGCGCCGACGGGGCTTCCCGCTGCTGCTGGGCGCACCTGCACGATTCCCAAGGGGACCAGCCACTCTCTGCGGCGACCTCGGCACCGACGGCCTGCGCCTGGGCGCGAACGGATTCGTCGGCGAGGAGAGGTCCTCGAAGGGGCTGCCCGACTGATCCGAAGGCATCCGTTCTTCGAGGTGGGGACCAGCTGATCCGCCGGAGGATGCGAACGTTCGGCCCCTCATGGTGCTTTCGTGGAGTCCCGCATCTCCAGTGCAGCGGCAGAGTACCTGCACTACCGTGTGGGAACGGCGCCCGGCCGGTAGCTCCGGGAAGCGTGAGTCCCACCCGGTTCGGGATGACGTAGGAGGGGCTGATGTAGCCCGGGAGCACAGGAGGCGAGCATGCGCATCTCAGGTACCGCGCCGAGGGCACGGACCGCACAGGCGGCGGCCGGCATCATTGTTCTGGCCGGGTCGCTGCTACTCAGCGGCTGCGGAGACGGGCGCAGCACGGATGCGTTTTGCACTGAGCTCAAGTCCGGCATGGGGTCGATCAATGCCAGGTACAAGCAGACCGGCAACGACGGCGTCAAGGCAATTGGCGGTCTCGTGACGAACCTCGGCGAGTTCAGCAGCATGCTGCACAAGCTCGATGAGGTTGCACCGGAAGAGATCAAGTCCGACATGACGCAGTCCGTCAAGGCGTGGGACAGCCAGGTCGGTACCGCGCAGGAGGCGGTAAAGAACCCGCTCGGCGCGCTGGCGGGTGGCCTGATGACAGGTTTGATGAGCTCAGGTTCGATGAGCGCCGTCGACAAGTTCGCATCGGCAAACTGCTCAATGTCCGTGTTCGGCTCGACCGAGCTGTCCGCTCAGCTCGGCAAGGGAACCGCCGCCGGTTCGGTATCTCCTGAAGTCGCAACCCCGGATGCTCTCGCAACTCCGGAACCGGAGACGACGACGACCGAGGTGGCACTCCAACCGGGACAGGTGAAGTCTCCAGGTCGAAACGGCGCGAATGTTGACTTCGTGCGTCGGGGCGGGGTCATCGCTCTGGAGGCAGACGGCGGTCTAGGTGAGCTCGGCCAGACCGACCAAGGCGTTTCGCAGGTCGGTGTCGTGGATGAGAAGACGTTCGAGGTCCAGACCGTCCTGCCCATGTTCGGAAATTGCAGCTGGGCGCTAGCAGCAACCCCGGGCGGCCGACCGCTCATCCTACGGGCCCGGGTCGAGACGACCCCTGCCGCAGGCGTGAACGCTGAGTCGTACCAGGCGTTCGTTGACGCGACCGACGCCCGCACGAACGCCAACGTCTGGAGCACCAAGGTCCCGGGGCATGACGCAACCGACTCGTCATGCCCTGAGTTCGACTTCGCCCAGCAGTTGCTGACACAGACGTCGGACTTCCGGTACGCGTCCATCGGCGGCCGCGCCTGGGACATCACGACAGGCGACCCCGAGGCTGACGTGAAGCAGGAGGTGAATGCGCTCGGGTCATGGTGGCTCACGGGCGCAAACGATGGGTCCGGTGAAGACTGGACGATTCTCGAACCCTCGTCAGGCAAACGCGTCGGCACTATCCCCGGCGAGGTGCTCGTCCCCCAGTGGGATGTGGCCACCTCGGAGAGCTACGCTCCGGTCTGGGAGGACGCCGGGCAGAGCGTCACACTCGTGACGAGAACTAATGACAACGGCGACAATGTCGTCTCCGCTGTCACCCTGCCATCTGGCAAGATCCGGTGGTCACTGCCGAGCACGGTGGAGGCTACGTTTCACGGGATCGACACTCAGACCGGCACCATCTTCGTCGGTAATGCTGCAGTTTCCCCAGCCGGGCATGTCCTGTGGACGGCTCAGGACTCTGTCACCGACTGGTGCGGGGCCAGCGGCGGAAAGGTGTGGGTCCTCGCTGCGACCGCCGCCACCCTCGACGAGAAGACGGGCAAACAGATCGGCTACGCGGACGGGCAGCAGTGCGCACAGGGTGTCAGCGACGGCAGCGTGCGGGTCGACGCGCAGGCGGACTCCGTCTGGTTCAGGACAGAGACTCCCGGCGCGGTGCTTCCTGACCTTCCCGCCAGTTGACACCTTTAGGGCTGGACGCCCTCAAGGGGTTGAAGGTGTCTCGACCCGCCGTCCCGGTTGGCAGGGCCTCGGTTGGGAGGTATCGGACTTCGTGGTCTCCGTTCATGAGGATCCGGCGGCCCCTAGAAAACCTCGCCCCGTGTCGCCGCTGCACGGGCCTGCCCTGCTGCTCGGAGTGGACACAGGTGAGAGTCGTGCGACGCATATTCGTGATGGACAGTGTCGCCCTGCGTCACGGTCAAGTGCCGAGTGGCAAAACCGGTGTGCAGCCCGTCCGGTAGGACCGGGTTCCCATCCGGGATGAGTTAGAGACCCCGTAGATGCGGCAGACGGGTCGTTTCACGGAGCTGTACTCAGACCGCGCGGGTCAGTCTCCGTTCCATTCCCACCTGCTGGAGCAGCCAGGACGCAATCTGCTCACCAGCAGCGACCCCCCTGCTCGCGGTGACTGTCACATGAGGACGCGACCAGCCGGTGTCGTCCAGCTCCCCATGCGCGGGGCGAATCGCGGCGTCCGCGGCCTCCAGCAGTTCCCCATCGAGCAATGAGTCGCCAGCGGCGGCCATCGCGTCAACGCCTAGACGCTCAGCAACCTCGAGTGCAGCCGACGCTTTGCTCAGTGAGTTTGGGACGAGGTACACCTTGCGGCCCTGAATGGACACCCGCCAGCCTCGCTCGGAGGCATAACCATGCAAGTGCTCGAACCACCCGCTTCGCACGTGGGAGCGCCGCACAACGGCGTAGCAGAACAGGTCCGAGGCGTTGTGTACCTTCTCGACGAACAGTTGTCCGTCCCCGGGGTCAGCCATGCGGATCAGCTCGGCGAAGACCTCCGTGTGTGGGGCGGACGCGGTGAGCTTGTTGGATACCGCAACGGTGAAGTCCTCATCCTCTACGCCGTCCACGAGCAAACGTCCGCCGTTCGCGCAGATGGCGTAGCGGGGCAAACGCCCCGGCAGGTGAATCCGGCGGTACTGCGAGACGGTACGTGTGGTGGCCGGCACGAGCATCCCGGTCGCGGTCAGATCGGCCAGGACGCCGGCAGCTGTCTCGGTGATAAACGACAGCGGCCGTCCCTTGTAGACTTCGACGCAGAGCAGCCGAGGTGCGTCCTGGTCCGCGCACTGCAGCATCAGCGCGGCTGGGGAGTAGATCAAGGTGCGGTCCAGGTCGCTCATCGCGGCCACGGACCTGAAGTCGGACGATCGCATGGCCGGCATCATTCTGGGGCCAGCGCCGTGCCGTCCGCGCCGGTCGCGCCGCGAGTGAACTTCGGGTGGATCAGCCCGACGCAGCTGTACTCGAGCCCGGGAACCTCGACAACATCCACGCCGCGCTGCTCTGCTAATAGCAGGATATGCGAGAGCTCTTCGGCTGCGTCCGGGTTGACGAGCACCTTCCACGGAACGCGGCGCAACATGACCCTGGTCGTCTCCCCGACTCCAGGCTTGACCAGGTTGACGCTCCCGATGCCGTACTCCTTACTGAGCCGTTCCACAGTCGACCACCCCGTCCACTGCGGGGTCCGGTCGGACGCGACGAGCACTGGCACGTCAACTCGGACCTGGTCCGCGACGGTGTCGAACTGCGCGACGACAGCGGCGAGGAAGGCGCGCGAGACGTCAACTGGCGCAAGCGCAGCGTAGAACTTGGCCCCGTGGAAGTCGCCAGGTCCGATGAGGTCCTCGTTGAGGACGGTGCGTGACACCAGGCCGGAGACGGTCGAGTTCAGACACGCGGAGGGGATGAGGAAGTCATCGCGGGTGCCGTATATGTTCACGCAGCTGCCGGTGTCGGCCAGCACGGCCATCTCGGACGAGAACGCAGTGCCCAGTGTCGCGTTCACGTCCTTGATGGAGGCAGCGAGCTCGCGGGTGATGGCGCCCTTTCCGGTCCAGCCGTCGATAAACATGACGTTGGCGGGGTCGTGGTGCCGTGCGATGTACGCGAGGGCAACATGGTCGATGCCGCGCCCGCGCACGATCGAGATGGCATAGTGCGGCAGGTTGAGGCTGTGCATGTGCTGAGCCCAGCGGCGCATGAGGACACCGACAGGTGTCCCAGCCCGAGCGAGGGAGACCAAGACAGCGTCGGGGCCGCGGGCAGCAAGGACCAGATCGGTGACGATCCCGACCGCGTACGCGATCTTGCCCGCCGAACGGGCGAGCGCATCGTTGAACAGCTCTTGGTAGTTTGCGCTCGGCAGGTACTCCACCGGCAGGGACTCGGCGTAGTGGGCGCGGCCAGCCTGGACCGCCGCCTCGCGCTCCTCCGTAGGCGCCTCCAGGTCGGCACCGGAAAGGTCCTTGAGCAGCCAGGTGACGTCATCGGCCGCGTAGGACCCGAAGGCGGGGCCAGCCAGCGGACAGCCCGCCGCCCCGGCGTTGTCCTGGCCCGGGGCAGCGGCGGTGTCGCAGGAAGAAGTCATCTCAGGGGAGTTTTCACATTGGGACTGTTCGACGGGACTCGGGCAGCGGGGCGATAGCTCGGCAGGACGACGAGAGCGACCTGGCGCGCGGACGCGGCAAGCTGCGCGAGCAGTCCACCGGGCAGGTGTAGGTCATCCGTGTCCGCGTCTGCGTCGACCACGAGAATGAGAAGGCCGAATCGGGGCTGCACTAAATCATCGGCCGAGGTGAGGTTGTACGCGAAGCGAGGACCGGGCCCGTCAACCGGGTTGTCATGCGCAGGGAAGGCCAGGCGGGTCCGAATCGCGTAGCCTCCGTCATCGACGGGCAGCACGGGCGAGCGTGTCGTAGTCGAGTACGTCACCGCGGCGGACGTGGACGCGGCAAGCGCCTGCGCGAACCGCAGCGGGGCATACATGAGCTCCTCGAAGCCGAGGACGTGCACGCGCTGCCCGGCAGCTACCAGCGGTCTGGCCTGCTGTGCCAGGGTCGCGACTGCTCCATCGAGGACGTGCCGGTCCTCAGGGGTGAAGCCGTGGCGGCCGCCCTCCTTCGCGCCGTCAGGCCAGTCGACGGTTAGCCGGAGTGCGTGTGAGGTGGTGACTGGCACGTTCTGTCCGCCGTTCGACAGACCGGATTCAGTGTCTGCGACGAGTTCCTGACCCCGGGCGAGGACGTCGCTCGGCAGCTCGACGAACCCGGCCGCCAGTGCGACGACGTCGACATGGACGCCGAGGCCGGCCGCGAACCGGGTCATTCGCTCTCGGTCCTCAGTGGAGCGCAAGTCGACCAGCGTGGCGATGACGTAGCGGCTCCGGGGGTGCGTGTCATGCAGTGCCTCGATGGTGTTCAGCGCCGTGGTGCCGGTGGAGAGCTCGTCATCGACGAGCACGAGCGGGCTGCGGCCGACGAGTAGCGCCGGGTCCTCCGGAAGGAGCAGATGGCTGGTGGCGTGACTGTGTTCCTCCTCGAACCCACCAACCGGGCGCACCCCTTCGACGGGGCGCCGAGTCGAATGCAGGTATGGCACCTCGATCGCGTCCGCGACCGCGTGCCCAAGGGCAGTCGCAGTCTCGGCGTAACCCACCACAACGGTCCCAGCCAGCACAGCGCTCGCACCATCGAGGCGCTGGCGCTGCCGCTGGTTCACGTGCCCGAGCAGGTCACCGCTGGCGCTGCGGTCTCCCGCCAAAGCGGCACGGACGAGCGCACCCGTGTGAGCATGCGGGTTCGGTGGTGAGTCGCCGGGTGCGCCGGTCAACAGATCAGCGACCAGCTCACCGAGTAGTCGACCGGAGGCGTACACGAGGTCTGGGTCGGTGGGCACGTGCTTTCCGAGAACGGTGGAGACGAGTAAATGCGCCCGCTTCGGGTTGCGTCGCACGGCGAGGCCGACGAGTTCGTGAAGCTTCACCCCGATGGATGAGGCGCTTGTGATGATGCGAACTGCCAGGGCGTCAGAGACCCAGCGTCCCGTCCAGTCGGTGCGGGCAGAGTCGCTCGTTGCCTGCTGGGTCAGCGGGGGCGCCGGGCTGGCTATGCCCCTCACACCGGCACCTGCCAAGCATGACCACCGGGACGGCCATCAACGTCGCGGGCGTCCATTGCGGTCCCAACTGTTGTGGAGTCCTCCGCGCGCTGGGCTCGGTGACGCCGAACGCGTCGGCGCGACGCGCGGTCTTGAGCGCCCACGCTCGGTACGGGTTGATCTGCGTAATCCTAGTCGCGTAATTGCCCCTACGTTCCCCGCGGCCAACTGCGTCCCCACCGAGGATGTCGGTGGGGACGCTGACGTGCATCGAGTGAATCAAGGCCTTCCCGGTGAGCCCGTTCGCCAGGTCGAGCCTGACCTCACGAATGGGCCCGTTGAATTTGTCTGCAATGCAGTCTTGGCAGACCCGCGCGCGCGATGCTCCTCGAGCGCCGTTGTTCGCAGGTTCGGCTTCCTCAGCCGCTTGGGGTTGGAGAAGTACTCCCCGACCGGGAAGGACACGTTGTACCCCCTTCCTTCGGCATGCCCGAAGATGTTGACGATGTCTCCGACCACCTCACCCACCAGGTTCAAGTCATGGATGACCAAGTCGCGCTGGTTGTGACACAGCCCGCACTTGGCTCAGTCAGTCGCCTCCCATCCACACTGTCAGGCTGCTGTCACAGTGTTTGGCCATGACGGCGGCGCTCCTACGCGGGCATCCTTTTGGGCTTCGCGGTAGGGGCCGGTATTCACTTAGCGCTCCTCAACCCTGTCGCGAACCAGGTCTGGGGTGGACGGCGGCAGAGGATCAACCTCTCGTGTCGCCGATAGACAGGGATTCGTAGATGGATACCCCCTTCGCTGCAAAAGTGAGGTTTCTCACCGGGCGGGGGCCGGGGTGGATTGAAGAACTAATAACACGCGCCTGACTCGCGTATCGCAAGGTGCACACCGAAACCGCTGCCCGCGTTTCGCGCGGGATCCAAGCCCAGCGCAAGGCAGCCGACCGCAGGCCGTGACAGCCGACCGCGACCTGCTAGACCCAGGCCGTGCTCGTGCTGCGCCGGATGGTCGACGCTACCGACATCCACCTGCTGGCCCGGGATGCCAAGGTGAGCCAAGCCAACAGCTTCAGGTACCTGCACGAGGCGATCGACGTCATCGCGGCGCAGGCACCGGACCTGACCGCCGCCCTCGCGTCCGGCCGGGAAGCCGGCTGGGCCTTCGGGTGGGTCCTTCACAGATAAGTGACTGGGCTCCTGGGGGCGTACCGTCATGCTCGATTGTGAAGGGCCCTTTGTGCCCGGCGCGGACGTTTCCCAGTGGCCTTCGCGTCCTCTGACGTGCCGGGTCCGCGCGTCTGCATATGCGGCTGACGTGGCTTGGTCCTCAAGTGGGGTATCGCACGGCCGTGGACGAGGCAAGGGTAACCTCGCCCCGTCCACACTCTCTTGGAGCTCCTCTGTGCTCAACATCTGGTTCAATCGCGCCTACTCGACGACCGCCCTGACCATCGCGTTGCTGCGAGACAACCCCGGCCGGGTGTCGGTCCGGGTCTTCGGGACGCATAAGGACCTTGACTCGCCCGTGATGGGCGCCTGCGATGTCGTCGCCCGGGAACCGGATGAGAGCGTCGTCGGGGATGCGTATGTCGACTGGGCGCTGGACTTCTGTCGGCGGCACGCGGTGAACGTGTTCATCCCGCGGCTTCACCTAGACACGATCTCAGGCGCCCGGGAGCAGTTCACCGCTGCTGGCGTCGCCGTCGTCGCCGGCCCGGCCGGTCCGGCCGCGCTCATGGAGGACAAGGCGGCCGCGTACGCCGATGCGGTGGAGGCCGGCCTCGCTGTCCCGCCGTGGGTGGTCGTGCGCACGGGTGCTGAACTGATCGCCGGCTACGAGCAGCTGCTCCCTCTAGGAGACGTATGCCTGAAGCCGGTCACCGGCGTGGGTGCGTCCGGGTTCCGGGTCTTGACCACGGCGGCGCCCACACTTGAGGAGGTGCTCGCAACCCCGGGCCCGCTCGCACGGTTGCGCGAGGTCGCGGACGTGCTCGACGCGCACCACGCCGCCGGCGGGGTCGTACCTCCTCTGATGCTGCTGCCCTACCTTCCCGGACCGGAGGTTTCCATCGACTGCCTCGCCGACCATGACGGCAACCTGCTCATTGCGGTGCCGCGCACGAAGATGTCCCGGCGCCGCTTGCTCGTCGAGGACCCGGCCGCGGTCGAAGTCGCCCGCTCCATCGTCGGGCGGCACAAACTGCACTCGGTATCGAACACGCAAGTGCGGTATTGGCAGAACCCGCTGACCGACAGCGAGCCCCTGCCGTATCTTTTGGAAACCAACGCGAGGATGTCCGGCGGACTGAACCAGACCGCGCTAGCCGGTGTAAACCTGCCGTGGGCTGCGGTCCAGCTCGCACTCGGGCAGCCGGTAGTCATGGTCACACCCGTCCTCGGGGTCGCCTATTCGATGATGGCCGCCCCGGTCGT
The DNA here is from genome assembly GCF_001758225.1 of Humibacillus sp. DSM 29435. GTDB lineage: Bacteria > Actinomycetota > Actinomycetes > Actinomycetales > Dermatophilaceae > DSM-29435. Next base: position 50,289 of record NZ_MAST01000017.1, read on the forward strand.
CCTCGGCCGCGAGGGAGCACTCCGGGGCTATTCGCAAGGGACAACGTCGGCATCGCGGTCGAGCCGAACCGGCTCTTCACAATTCAGGATGTAGTGGGGTCGGAAGCCGCCGGCCTCAAGGAGGGATCCGGACATGTCAAGTCGGTTGAGACAGCGGCGGTTTACGCGCCGTATCCCTGAACCTCGAGGGCCCGCCGACCCGCCCCACGTGGGGATTCGTCGCGGTCATCGACTATACGGGCATCCAGGTGAGCTGACACGGCCTGCGAAGGTATCGAGCGGCTCAACCCGATCTGCTTACCGGTCAATGCCGCCGAGGCGGCCGTAACGGCCAACAAGTTCACCGACCCTTTCAGCACTATCGCCGGGTTCTTCTCCTCAGCCGCGAACAACGCCACCACCTGGTTGTGGGCTCAGATCACGACGCCACGACCCTTGACCTGCGATCGCCACAGCTGCTGCGTGAGATGACGATAACTGCGTCGATCGCGGCCACCCTCTGCGTCGGCCTCTTCCTCATCGAACTGATCACGGCGACCCTGCGCGGACATCGCGTCCTGCTCAAGCGGGCTTCACCGGCCTACTGATCAGCTTCCTGGGGTCGGCGTTCGCGATCGCGACCACCCGACTCCTGCTCGGTGCCGTGGACGCGCTGAGTAACGGCGTCATCCAGTTCACCCTGGACGCCAACCTCGACGGCCTCGGCGTGAAGTTCGCGTTCGCCAACCTTGCCGGGCTCACGAACCCGGCCGTGGTCATCCTGGTCTCCCTCGCCGTGCTCGCCTCGGTCGTCGTCGTCTGGGCGGCGATGATGATCCGCAAGCTGATGATCCTGCTGTCTGCCGTCCTGGCACCGCTCGCCTTCGCGGGCGCCACCGCCGACTTCACGCGGGGCTGGGTACGAAAGTGGATCGAGTTCACGGCCGCGATGATCGCCTCGAAGCTGCTGCTGGTCATCATTCTCAGCCTCGGCGTCTCCATCCTCAACGGCGCCGGCCAGTCCGGCACGGGCGACGGCCAAACCGCCACCCAGCTCATCGGCGGCTCCCTCATCCTGCTCCTGGGCGGGCTATCGCCCTGGGCCGCGATCCGGATATTCCACTTCGCCGGAGACAGCCTGTACGCCGCTCACTCCGTCGCGCGTCAAAGCGGAGCAGGCGCCCAGTCCGTCATCTCCGGCCCCCAGAAGGTCACCGCCCTCCAGGGCCAGGCCCGCGCCCTCAGCGCCGGGTTCGGGTCCCGAGGCGGGTCCGGTGGCGGGTGGGGCGGTGGGAGCCGGACACCGCCGCCTGTCCCCCGCCCCGCTCTGGCCGGTTGGCCTGCTCCCGCCGGGTCGCCCGTCGGCCCGGGGGGCAGGTCAGAGGCCGGAGGCAGTGCCGGAGGGACCGCCGGAGGGACCGCGCCGTCGGTCCAACCAACCACGTCTGCGACACCACCGAAGCAACCACCGACGAATCCCACCGAGGGCCGACCATGATCGACACGACCAGTCATCTCACTGTCCGCTTCGCCCGGCTGCCCCGCCGGGGGCTCCTGCTGGGCCTGTCTGCGTCGCGGGTGGCCTGCATCGCCCTGGCAGCGCTCGTGCTCATCCCGGCGATGTTCATTGCCAGCACCTTCGGGGCGATCGTCACCGCGCCCCTCTGGGGTGTGTTGGTCGCGCTCGCGTTCGTCAGAACGGGTGGCCGCCCCGCCATCGAAGCCCTGCCCACCTCGGCGCACTTCGGCCTGCGTCGGGCCACCGGGCAGACGAAGTACCGAGCCCGCCCGGCCAAGCCGCGACCGGCCGGAAGCCTTGCCCTGCCCGGTGACGCGGCCGCGATGCGGTTCCTGATAGACGAAACGAGCAGCACGGCGGTCCTGCACGACCCGCACGCCCAGACCCTCACCGTCGCCGCCGTGGTCAGCCACCCGGCCTACGTGCTCCTGGCCCCGGAAGAGCAGGCCAGGCGGGTCCACGGCTGGGGACGGACCCTGGCCAGCCTGGCGCACACGGGCACCGGGACCCGAGTGCAGGTGCTCGAGATCTCGCTGCCCGACGCCGGGCGCGGCATCACCGGCTGGTGGGACACCCACGGGGTCAGAAGCCCCGACCAGTGGGCCGTGCGCGAGTACGAGGCGCTGATGAAGACCGCCGCCCCGGCGGCATCGACCCACCGCACCCTCATCGCGATCTCCCTCGACCTGCACGCGGCCCGCGGCCACATCCGGCAGGCGGGGCGCGGCCTGGCCGGTGCCGTCGCGTTCCTGAGGCAGGAGATGACCTCGTTCGAGGCCAGCCTGCGCGCCGCAGACCTGCGCCTCGTGACCTGGCTCGGCGAGGCTGACCTCGCCGCGACGCTGCGCCAGGCGTACGAACCCGGTTTTGACAAGGAGCGCTTCGTCCCGTGCCGGCTCGAGTCGGCAGGCCCGATGGCCATCGACGAGCAGTGGGATCACCTGCGACATGACAACGCGCACTCCGCCGTCCTGTGGATCAACGAGTGGCCCCGCATCGACGCACCGCCCTTCTTCCTGCACGCGCTCGTGTTCCAAGCCGGCATCCGCAAGACGATCTCGATCACCGCCGAACCCGTCCCCGCCGACGAGGCGATCCGAGAGATCCGCAAAGCCAAGGTCGAGTACGCCACCGAGGCCGCGCAGACAGCCCGGATCGGCGCCCTGGCCGACCTGTCCGACAGTGTCGAGGCCGGCGACGTCCTCGACCGCGAACGCGCCCTCATCGCTGGGCACGCCGACATCCGATTCACCGGGTTGATCGCTGTCACCGCCGCGACGCGCGAGGCCCTTGAGGCCGCCGTCGCGGAGGTGAGCCGGGCCGCGATCCAGTCCGGCTGCGAGACCCGGCGCCTCTACGGGCAACAGGCGCGCGCCTTCATCGCCGCCGCACCCCCCCTGGCCAGAAGGGTCAACTGATGAGCAAGCTTTCTAGGTGTACTGACCACGGACGTTGGTGACACGGGTTCGGTACTGGACATGAGGAAGACCCCCGGGGTGGGGTGGAGCTGTCTGACGGCAACACACCCACCACGGAGGTCTTCATGTCCCACGCTAACGCCCCACTGACCCCGACCGGGCGCCTTCGCCTGGCCCGGTGCATCGTCGATGACGGGTGGCCCCTGCGGCGGGCCGCGGACCGGTTCAACGTCTCGGTCACCACGGCCCAGCGCTGGGCCGGTCGGTACCGCCAGCACGGCAAAGCCGCCATGGTGGACCGCTCGAGCCGGCCCACGTCGTGCCCGCGGCAGCTGGATCGGCGCACCGAACGGTGGATTATGGGGTTGCGGGTCTCGCGCCGCTGGGGCCCGGCCCGGATCGGGTACCGGCTGCGGCTGAACCCGGCGACCGTCCACAAGGTCCTGACCCGCCACCACGCGCCGCGGCTGTCGTGGACCGACCCGGCCACCGGGGCCCGGCTGCGGGCCAAACCCGCGCCGCGACGCTACGAACACGAGGCCCCCGGCGACCTGGTCCACGTCGATGTCAAGAAGCTCGGCCAGATCCCCGACGGTGGTGGGCACCGCATCCACGGCCGGGCCAAGGGCAACCGGATCAAGAAGGCCGCCCGGCCGGGGACCGCGTTCATCCACAACGCCGTCGATGACCACTCCCGCCTGGCGTACGCCGAGATCCTGGCCGATGAGCGCAAGGAGACCGCGTCGGCGTTCTGTGCCCGGGCGAACGCGTACTTTGTCTCGTGCGGGATCACCGTCAAACGGGTGCTGACCGACAACGGGTCTGCCTACCGCTCAGAGGCTTTCGCGGCCGCGCTCGGCCCGGGCGTACACAAACGGACCCGCCCGTACCGGCCCCAGACCAACGGCAAGGTCGGACGGTTCAACCGCACCCTCGAACAGGAATGGGCCTACGCCCGCCCGTACCGCTCCGAGGCTGAACGGGTCGCCGCGTTCCCCAGCTTCCTGCACACCAACAATCACCACCGCGGCCACACCGCACTCAAGGGCGCCTCACCAGCCGAGCGCGTACCCAACTTCTGTGGGCACAACAGCTAGCCGAGTTCGCCCAGGCTCCACGACTTCGGCAGGTTCTGGACGGCCTTGCCCTTCGGCTCGATGGCCTTCCCGCCGCATCAAGCACCGTTGCCCGCAAACGGTCTGCTCTCTACAGTGCGCTGCAGTATGCCGTCGAGGTCGAGCACCTGCAGGCGAATCCTATGGACCGCATTGCTTGGAAGGCGCCCACTCCAGACGGACTTGGTCGATCGCCGCGTCGTCGTTAACCCGACCCAGGCGCGGGGCCTCATCACTGCCGTTCGCACGATCTACCCCTCGCTAGAGGCCTTCTTCGCGTGCATCTACTACGCCGGTATGCGGCCGGCAGAGGTGAGGCACCTCAGCACGACGGACCTTCATCTTCCCGAGGACGTCACCGAATGGGGCACTCTGACCCTCGACGGCTCCACGCAGACGGCCGGCCGAGCATGGACCGACTCCGGGAGTCCGGACGAAGACCGCGCACTCAAGCATCGTGCACGCCGAGCCACCCGGGACGTTCCATGCCCGCCCGAGCTCGGACAGGCCCTTCGGCGACACCTCGCGTCGTTCACCCCTGGAGTCGGAGGGCGGTTGTTCGTGACTCGCGTGGGTAGTGCCGGAGTACCGGTGAGCCCTCCCTACGCGACTCCCCAATCGATGGGCACCGTCGATCGCGTTTGGGCCCTGGCGCGACGCAAGGCGTTCACTGATGGCGAATACCAGTCGCCTCTCGCGAAACGGCCGTACGACCTCAGGCACGCTGCTGTTTCGCTCTGGCTCAACTCTGGCGTACCGGCGACGCAAGTGGCTGAGTGGGCCGGTCACAGCGTCAACGTCCTCCCGCGCGTCTACGCCGCTTGCCTCGTCGGCCAAGACGAGGAGTCGAGGCATCGCGTCGAGCAGGCTTTGCGCGAACACGACCCGCTTGCAGGGCACGGGCAAAGCAGAACTTCCCCGCGTTTTCCCCGCGGACAGCCGTAGATGGCCGGTGACGGCCGTAACTGACCGGACACCATCGCGAGTAGCGGAAGGGCCCCTGACCGGCGTTTCCGCTGGTCAGAGGCCCTTCTGTGCAGGTGGTGGCAGGTGAAGGATTCGAACCTTCGTAGCTCTCGCGACGGATTTACAGTCCGTTTCCATTGGCCGCTCGGACAACCTGCCCCGTGCGCATGGAAGAATAGCAAGAGATGAGGCGCCCACCGAATCGGGTTCTTGGCGCGCCCGACCCGGCGTCACCTGATCAACGCCCGACCAGCAACCCGACCACCACCCGACCACCAAGGAGACCCCGATGGCCGACTCCTCGTTCGACATCGTCAGCAAGTTCGACAAGCAGGAGATCGCCAACGCCGTGAACTCGGCGTCGAAGGAGATCGCGACCCGCTACGACTTCAAGAACGTCGGCGCGTCCGTCGATCTCGCCGGCGAGGTCGTGAAGATGAAGGCGAACACCGAGGAGCGCTGCCTGGCCGTGCTCGACGTGGTGCAGACCCACCTGGTCAAGCGCAAGGTCAGCCTCAAGCACCTCGATGTGCCCGAGGCCGGGCCCCGACTGTCGGGCAAGGAGTACCACCTCGACGCCGCGCTGAAGGAGGGCATCACCCAGGAGAACGCGAAGAAGATCAACAAGCTGATCCGCGACGAGGGGCCCAAGGGCGTCAAGAGCCAGATCCAGGGCGACGAGCTACGGGTGTCGAGCAAGAGCCGCGACGACCTCCAGGCCGTGCAGCGCATGCTGAGCGAAGCCGACCTCGACGTGGCCCTCAGCTACACCAACCGACGCTGAGGCCCTAACGTTCGAGCGGGCCGAGCTCGGGGTAGATCTCGACCGCGAGCGGCCACCAGAACAGGTGGGAACAGAGTCGGACGAACTCGGTCGGGTCGACCCATCGTGTCTCTCGGATGCCGTCGTCGCCCTCGCTCAGTGGTTCCCCGTCGACATCGAGCCCGGTGCGGAACACCTGTAGATAGGGGCGCCCGGGCTCGATGAGGTTGTCGTCGGTATGCGGTGTGAACCGTTCGTAGCCGCAGGGAACCACCTGTCGGGCGTCGATCACGAGGCCGGTCTCCTCGAGGGTTTCGCGCACGGCGTTCTCGGCCGGGCTCTCCCCCGGTTCTCGCCAGCCCCCGGGTGAGCCCCACTCGTCACGCCGGATGCTGTAGACGACGGCGAACCGGCCCCGTGCGTCTCGGACGAAGACCATCGCGGCGAACACCTGGTCGTCGCGAGCCGGCGCTCGCCCGGCGACGAGGTCGACGTCGCTTGTGCCGTTCGGGAAGGGCACTGCGAGCTGCCGTGACACACCGCGGTCACCCTTGCGTTTGCGCAGGCGCAGGCCCGACGCGTTGAGCCGCCGGGCCAGGTCAACCCCCGTCGTCAGTGCGGCGCCCGCGTCGATGAGCTGCTGCCACCGCTCCTGCGGCACGTCGTAGTGGTCGCCGTCGAACGACCGTGGATGCAGCTTCTGCCCGACCGCGAAATCGTGCAGCTCGGCGTAGGAGGTGTCGCTGACGAGGTGTGCGAACAGCCGGCCGTGGGCGGGCCAGATCGGCTCGTCGATCCACAGGGTCATCCTTGGAGCCTAGGGGCCACTACCCGGGGGCTGCACGGCCGGGCCTGTGGATGACGGCCGAGGTGCCACGCGAGATTTCCCTAGGTTCAAGGGGTCAGGTCGCGAAGCGGCCACCGTTGCTCAAGGCCACGGCCCGTCAAGGCCGCCGGGGCCCGACCAAAAGGAGTGAACCCATGGCTCGATCCGTGATCGACACCGAGCGCATCGCCGTTGCAGCGGGCGACATCAACCGTCTCGCCGACACCATCAACAGCAGCGCCTCCGAGCTGCGCGGTCGCCTCGCCGGCATGGCGGGTGACTGGCAGGGCCCAGCCAAGGTTGAGTTCGAGCGCGTCATGCAGGACTACCAGCGCTCGCAGAACCAGATGACCGAGGCGCTGGCCGACATCGGTCGCCTCACCATGAAGGCGTCGACGGCCTACGCGGAGCACGAGAACGCGACCCGGGCGCTCTTCGCCCACTGAGGTCATCCCCGACGTGCCGGGCCGGCCACCGCCCCGGGCTGACCCGGCGCCCCCGCCGAAGGGTGGCTCTCCCCCGAGAGCCGCCCTTCGGTGCATCCCGCCAAGCGGCCACGCCCTCCGGCTCAGTAGTAGCCCTTCTCACCGTCGAGCAGCTCGCGCAGGAGGTCGAGGTGGCCCGCGTGTCGGGCGGTCTCCTCGAGCATGTGGTGCAGCATCCAGCGCAGCGAGGCCCGCCCCGCCGGCCAGCCCGTGTACCGGCCAGCCTCGTCGAGCGAGTGGGCGGCAATGATCTCGTTCGAGACGACACACTGCCGCTGGTAGCTCTCGAGCAGCTGCGTCAGTGACACCCCCTCGACCCGCATGTCGCTGTCGGGGTCGTCGAACTGCGCTTCCGCTTTGGGCCGGTCGAGGAACGCGACCTCGAACCAGGTGTTCTCGACCGAACACAGGTGCGAGACGATGCCGGCAACCGTCATCAACGGCGACGTGGGAATCACGACGCGGTGTGCGTCGGCCTCGCTCACGCCCGTGCATTTCCATCGCACGATCTCACGCTGCAGGTCGAGCCAGCCCACGATCTGGGTGCGTTCGTCGGCGACGAAGGGGGGGCGGCGGCGTTCTTCAATCGGCTGCGACATGAATCCCGAGGCTACCGCCGCCCCCGCCGAACCGGCATCCCCATTTCCAACCATCGAGGGGACAGCTCGCGCAACACGAACTGCCCCCTCGATGGTGGAGCGGAGGGTGACGACTACTTCATCGTGCCTGCCGATACCGAACCCTGCAGCTGGCGCTGGAAGATCAGGTACACGATGAACACCGGCACCACGGTGATGACGACGGCCGCGAACAGCGCACCATAGTCGACGGCGTAGTTCGCCTGCGACGCGAACGAGGCCATGCCCTGAGAGAGCACGTAGTTGTCGCGGGTGGTGTTGAGCGCCACCGGCAGCAGGAACTGGTTCCACAACCCGAGGAAGTTGAAGATCGCCACCGACGCCATCCCCGGCTTGGCCATCGGCAACATCACCTGGAAGAACTTGCGCCACTCCCCCGCCCCGTCGACCTCGGCCGCCTCGGCGATCTCGGCGGGCAGATCCTTGAAGAAGGGGTAGAGGAAGAACACCGTGAACGGCAGCGCGAACGCCACGTAGGTGAGGATCAGCCCCGGCAGGGTGTTGAGCAGACCGATGCTCTTGAGCACGAAGAACAGTGGCACGATCGCCAGGAACACCGGGAAGGTCAGCCCCGCCAGCATCAGGTAGTAGATCGCTCGCGCCCCGAAGAAGTCGAACCGGGCCAGCACGTAGGCGCACATGGCGCCCAGGACCATGACGATCACCAGCGCGAACCCGACCACGATGACCGTGTTGAGGAAGAAGGCGCCGATACCCGAGTCCGTCCAGGCGTTGACGTAGTTGTCGAAGTTCCAGTTCTTCGGCAACGAGAACGGAGACGCGAAGATCTCGGTCGTCGTCTTGAAGGAGGTCATCACGGTCCACGCCAACGGCACGAAGATGATGACCGACCAGAGGATCAGCACCGTGTGCGACGACAGGCTGAACGCCCGGTCGCCCACTGTGCCGCGGTAGGTCGCCGCTTTCGGTGTGACGCGAGGCTCGGTCGCGGTGCTCATCGGGCCTCCCCTTGCTGGCCCCCACCGGTGAGACGGTTGACCAGGAACACCAGGCCGGCGAAGACGAGCGTCATCGCAGCCAAGGTGACCCCCATGGCGCTGGCCAACCCGAACTGGCCCTTGCTGAAGGCCGTCGTGAACAGGTCCTGGGACATGACCAGGGTCGAGTTCTCGGGCCCACCCCCTGGGTTCATCGCCTGCATGTAGACGAAGGCGTCGAGCGCCAGGATGCCGAGGTAGATGTAGGCCGTCTGCACGTTCTCACGGATCAGCGGGATGGTCACCGAGAACGCCGTGCGCAGCCGGCCGGCACCGTCGATGCGAGCCGCGTCGTACATCTCCGACGGGATCCCCTTGATGGCCGCCACGAACAGCACCATGTAGAAGCCGACGAAGCTCCAGATGATGACGAACATGATGGCCGGCATCGCCGTTCGCGAGTCACCCAGCCAGGGGAAGGACGTGAACCCGTCGAGCCCGATGCCGGTGAGCACAGCGTTGAGCAGTCCGCTCGAGGGGTCGTACATCCGCGCCCAGAGGATCCCGGTGATGATGGCCGGGATCGTGTAGGGGAAGAACGACACGACCCGGTAGAAGCTCGAGTTGCGCAGCCCCCGAACGGCTCCGTTGCTCGAGCCCCCGACCGTCACCATCGTGGCGAGCGCAAGGCTGAGCACGATGGTGACGATCGGCACCACGATGGCGAGGATGACGTTGTTCTTCAGCGCCGTCATGAAGATGTCGTCGTTCCAGAGCTTCTGGTAGTTCTCCACCCCGATGAAGTTCATCTTCGAGGTGAAGCCCGACCAGTCGGTCAGTGAGTAGTAGAAAGCCTGGACGAACGGCCAGATCACGAACATCACGAAGATGGCCAGCGGCAGACCGAGGAAGACGAGCATGAAGCTGACTCGGTCGAACGTCAGACGGCGTCGGGATCGTTTCCGTGGCGGACCCGCCTGGCCGTCGGGGGCTGCGACCAGCGCGGGACTGGTCATGAGACCTTGACCTTCTTCACCGAGTCGTCATTGCGAACCTTGTCGGTGATCTTCTGCAGACCTGAGGTCAGTCCCGCGACGTCGAGGCTGCCGGCCAGGAAGCTGTTCCACACCACGAGCTGGTCCTTGTTGGTGCCGTAGAGGTCGACGAAGTTCCAGGTGAAGATCTTCTCTCCGGCCTTCTCCAGCATGCTCGTCTGCGAGACGAGAGCCGTCGACCCGAAGCCGTCGGGCGGCACAATGCCCTTGACGATGGTCGGCGACAGCCGCGTCTTGGAGAAGTTCGTGGCCGCCTCCTTGGAGAGCATGACCCGCAGCAGCTCCTTGCCGCCGGCGACGTTGGCGCCCTTGGTGGGAATGACGAACGGCTCGCCGGCCGCACTGTGCATCGCCTCGTAGGGCATTGACGCGCTGGAGTCGACGGTCGGCTCGGGCGCGCCGGTCATCTTGAAGCCCGACTTCGTCTGCTTGCTCATCTCGTTCTCGATCCACGAACCGGACGGGTAGAGCAGGGCCGACTGGTCGTTGCTCCACTGCGACTGCGCTGCCGTGAACTGGGTGCCGGCCCCGCCGGGCTTGAAGTAGCCGGCCTTGACGACCGCGCCCATCGCCTTGAAGACGGCCTGCACGGCCGGCTTCGACCAGCAGTCGCCCTCGAGGTTCTCCAGTGACAGCCGGATCTCGTCGCCGCCCTGCTTGATGGCCGAGGAGATCGCCAGCGTCTGGTAGTAGGTGGCAGCCTCCTTGCCCCAGACGAAGAGGTACTTGTCCTTGGCCTTGGCGGCGGCGCCGAGCTTCATCGCGTCGTCCCAGGTCTTCGGCGGCTCCCAGCCGTTCTGCTCGAACAGCGAGGCGGAGTACCAGAGCGCGTAGACCGTCAGCACGTAGTTGAGGGCCACGAACTTGTCGCCGAACGTCCCCGGCTTGGTGACCCCACCGAAGAGGGTGTCCTTGATCGGAGTGCCCTCGAGGTTCGGCGCCTCGATGACGCTGGTCATGTCCTCCAGCTGGTCAAGAATGCTGTTGAAACCGATCGAGCCGGCGCCGGAGTTGTCGATGAGGTCGGGCGGGTTGCCCGAGACGAAGCGCGGCTGCAGCTCCTGGGCGATCTGGGTCGACGGAGAGACCTTGACCGTGCTTCCGGCGTGGTTCTTCTCCATGATCTTCGCGGCGAAGGTCACGTAGTCGATGCCGTATCCGCCGTTGAAGATGACGGCGTCGACGGTGGCCTTGTCGGCCATGCCGAAGGGGTTGTCCTTGGAGACCTTGCCGGTCTCGCCGCCCCCTGCCGCGGGGGTGTCGTTGCTGCTGCTGCTGCCGGCGCACGAGGCGAGGGTGCCGGCCAGGGGCACCGCCAACGCTGCCGCGAGTGCACCTCTCATGAAGATGCGGCGGTCGATCGCCTTCTTCTCAATGTCCATTGTGGTGTGTTTCCCTTCCATGGGTGGGTGTTTCAGGCGTGCCGACGGAGTCGGTCGCCGTAGCGGTCTTCGAGGCCGTGGTTGTGTTCGTCGCCGCCGGGGATGTTCGCCGACAGGTAGACCGGCGGCGTGCTGCCGGATGCCGCGAGCCGCTCGGCAGCGCCGATGGTGAGCAGCTGGGCGATGAAGGCGGCGGTCATCGACGAGACCGCCCCGAGCCCGATGCCGCCGTCGCCGCCGCCCCCGTCGCCGCCCTCCACGCCCCCAAGGGTGAGCGTCGCGTCACCGTAGGGAGCGAGGTTGTCGATGACCACGTCGGCGATCTCGCTGAGGCGCAGGCCACTCGGGTGCTTGGGCGTCACCCGTGCGGTGTGCTCGAGGCTCGTCACGGCGATCACGCCGTGGCCGTTCTCCTTGGCCTTGAGGGCGAAGCCGACGATGGAGCCGTTGACCCCCGAGTTGCTCGCGATGAGAAAGACGTCGGCCGGGTCGGGGTCGGTCAGCGCCCAGAGGTCGTCGACGATCGTCGGCTCGCGTTCGAGGGCGGCGGCCTCAGCCAGCACCGACCGGTGCTGACCGCCGAGCACGACGACGTCGCTGAGGGCGATGCGGGCCGTGGGGATGAGCCCTCCAGCGCGCCCGGCGATCTCCATCGCGAACGCCTGTGAGTGCCCGGTTCCGAACGCCTGGAGGATGCCGTTGTCGGTGATCGAGCCGGCGATCATGGCGATGGCGGTGTCGAGGCCACCCTCGGCCGCCATCGCGGCGATCCGCTCGATGCGGCTGGTGGTCTGTTCGGTCATCTGTCTCATGAGGTCAGACATGCGCGGTGTCCTTTCCGGGCTGGCCACCCGGGGCGGAGGGAAGGGAGGTCGGTTCGTTGTTCTTGGACGCGGACGGTTGGCGGCGCAGCAGCCGGCGATGGGGAGACACGGCCATCGCCGAGGCCGCCAGCTTGGTGGTCGTGCGGGGAAAGTTCTGCTGTGCGACCAGCACGTACAGCAGGTCGAGCACGAAGAGCTGCGAGTGCTTGGCCGACAGCTCGTCAGGCTGGAGGTACTCGTCAGGGGCTGCCGTGTGCAGATGCTCGTCGGCGAGCCCGGCCAACGGCGAGTCGGAGCGGTTGGTCAGCGCGACCGTGAAGGCGCCGGTCGACTTCGCCTGCGAGAGCATCTGGATCGTCTCGTGGGTGCGGCCGGTGTTCGAGATGCCGATCGCGACGCTGCGCTCGTCCTGGATCGCGGCGCTGGTCAGGCCGAGGTGGACCTCCGTCCACGCGTGCACGTTGACGCCGATGCGGTAGAGGCGCATGGCCATCTCGTTCGCCATGCCGCCGCTGCCGCCGATGCCGTAGATGTCGATGTGCTCGCACGTCGCCATTCGAGCCGCGATGAGGGTAAGCTGCTCGAGGTCGATCGACTCGGCGGTCGCCTCCAACGAACGGGCGTGCGTGTCGAGCAGCGCCCGCAGCACCTCGCCGGCACTGTCGTCGGGATCGAACGCCCGACCGATGTCGGTGTGCCAGGACTCGTTCGTGTCACCCCGTCCGACGTCGGCGGCGACCCCCACCCGCAACGGCACGTAGCCGGCGTAGCCGATGGCCCGGCAGAACCGGGTCACGGTCGCCGCCGAGGTTCCGGCCTGCTCGGCCAGCTCGGTGATCGAGAGGTTGAGCGGCGCCGTCGGGTGCTCGAGCAGCAGCCCCGCTATCTTGTCCATGGCTACTGACATCTGCGGCCTTCGGGCGGCGATCCGGTGGGCGACGCCGAGACGCGAGTCGGCGGGGCCGACCCGGTTCGCCAGCTTTGGCGTCGTCACCATGATGAAAATTCATCTCACTCGTAGGAGTTGTTCACTGAAAATCTTTCCCATCCTGAGCGTGAGGTCAACGAATGAGCGATGACAAGTCGATAACGATGACCCACCACCTCGGCATCGACGCGGGCGGCACCTCCACCCGCGCCGTTGTGCTCGACTCTCACGGGCGTGCCCTCGGCTATGGACGATCGGGCAGCGGCAACCCCATCTCGGCCGGCCCCGTCGTTGCCGCCGCGTCACTTCGAGCCGCCACCGCCCAAGCCCTGGACGGCGCAGCCCTGGCCGGCTCGGTGATCAGCACGACGGCCGTGGCCATGGCCGGAGGCAGCAGCGTGACCGATGACCTCACGGTGGCCGCGAGCATCCGGGGGGCGCTCCTGCCCACCGGAGTGACGGCCGCCGTGACGATCGAGAAGGACCTGCTCGCGCTGTACTTCTCGGGAACGCCCGAGGCCGATGGCTACGCCCTCGTAGCCGGCACCGGGGCTGCGGCGGTGCGGGTCCGAGGCGGCGAGGTGGAGGCGGTCTGTGACGGGTTGGGCTGGCTGCTCGGCGACGACGGCTCCGGCTTCTGGATCGGACGCGAAGTGGCCCGAGCCGTCGCTGCCGACCTCGACGGGCGAGGCCCCACCACGGCGCTGACCCCGATGCTGCTCGCTGCGAGGAACCCGGGCCTCACGACTGGTAGAGCCCCCACCTCCAGCTCCGTTGTGCGGCATGAGCTTTCGAGCGAACGCGACCTACGACTGAGCGAGCTCGTGAGGTGGGTCTACGCCCTCCGACCGGTACAGCTCGCCCAGTACGCTCCGCTCGCCTTCGAGGCCGCCCGTGCCGGCCATGACGCCGTAGCCGAGCACATCGTCAACCAGGCCGGGCACGTCCTCGCCGCCACGCTGGCCGCCGTCGTCAGCCCCGGCCTCGACGGCCCGCTCGTGGTCGGGGGCAGCGTGCTGGTGAACCAGGCCGCGGTGCGTGACATCGTCAGCGACGTCGGGCCTGCCCGCCTTGACGGGCCGGGAGACCACCGGGCACACCGACGGCCCGTCGTCGTCGTGCCCGACGGACTGGTCGGAGCCGCAGTGCTGTCCCTGCGCAACGCCGGGATCCGGGTCGACAAGACGGTGTTCGACACCGTGACGCGTTCCCTGGGGCAGCTGCGCTGACCGACCCGTACGGTGGGCTGGGGCTGGGGCCGCTACCGGCCCGAGCCGACCACCATCAGCGCGGCCCCTGCCGACCGGCGACCCGCTCCTGGAAAGGAACCCACGGTGACGAGCACCCTGCACCTCCGCACCCTCTCGCTGCCGACCGCGCCGATCGGCCCACCCAACCCGTTGCCGCCGATCTTCGCGCCGTCCGACACGCATCAGGTGGCGGCGCCGGGTGACGCCGACGCGGAGATGCTGAACGGCATCCGGTACGGCCGGGTTCGCAGCGTGCTTCCCTACCTGCTCCAGGACGGCTACGACCGCTCGCTGACCGAGACCGAGCACGAGGTGGCGGTACTCGAGAACGAGGTGCTGAAGGCCACGTTCCTGCTCGGCGCTGGGGGCCGACTGGTCTCGCTCGTGCACCGGCCGAGCAACCGCGAGCTGCTCTTTCGCAACCCGGCCTTCCAGCCCGCCAACCTCGCCCTGCGAAACGCCTGGGTCAGCGGCGGGGTCGAGTGGAACATCGGCACGATCGGGCACAGTCCCCTCACCTGTGAGCCGCTGCACGCCGTTCGTGCCCGGCACGCCGACGGCTCCCCCGTGCTGCGGATGTACGAGTACGAACGGCTGCGCGGCGTCGTCTTCCAGATCGACGCCTGGCTGCCCGAAGGCTCTCCCGTGCTGCTCGTGCACGTGCGCATCGTCAACCCGAGCGACGCGACGGTGCCGATCTACTGGTGGTCGAACATCGCCGTGCCCCTGACCCCCGACGTGCGCGTCGTGGCTCCCGCCGACGCCGCCTGGCAGTTCGGCTACGACGCGACCCTTCGGCGCGTGCAGATGCCGGTCACGGGCGGTATCGACCGCACCTACCCGACGCGCAGCACCGAGGCCGCCGACTACTTCTTTGACATCCCTGCGACCGAGCGGGGTTGGATCGCCGCCCTCGACGCCGAGGGCACCGGCCTGGCCCAGGTGTCGACCAGGCGTCTGCGCGGTCGCAAGCTGTTCCTGTGGGGTCAGAGCGACGGTGGCCGCCACTGGCAGGAGTGGCTCAACGGACCCGGCCATGACTATCTCGAGATCCAGGCCGGCCTCGCCCGCACCCAGCTCGAACACCTCCCCCTCCCACCCAGGGCGGAGTGGTCGTGGGTCGAGGCGTACGGAATGGTCCGGTGCCCGCCCGACCACGTGCACGGGTCGCCGTGGTCGCTCGCCCGTGACGCGGCAGCCCGAGGAGTCGAAGAGCTCGTCACCGAAACCGCGCTCGAACGGGCCCTGACCGAGGCGAAGACCTGGGTCGACGACGAACCCCTCGAGGTGCTGTCGGTGGGTTCGGGCTGGGGCGCGCTCGAACGCACAGCCCGCGCCCGTTCGGGTGACGACTCGCTTCGGATGCCGGCAACTCCCTTCTCTGACAGCACGATCGGCCCAGCGCAACAGGTCTGGCTAGACCTTCTCGACGGAGGTGACAGCCTGCCGGGCGACCCCTGCGAGCCGCCTCTCTCGTACGAGGTCGACGACCGCTGGGTCAGGCTGCTGGGCCGGGCCACGGGCTGGCGAGCCGCTCTGCACCGAGGCGTGGCGCAAGCCGCCGACGGGGACTTCGACGCGGCCGAAACCGAGTGGGCGGCATCCGCTCACGAGCAGCCGAACGCGTGGGCGGTGCGCAACCTCGGGGCACTGGCCCGCTTCCGGGGGGAGCTCGGCCTCGCGGTGGCGAACTACCGCGCCGCGCACCGACTGCGGCCCGACCTGCTGGCCCTCACCCTGGAGCTGCTCGAGGTGCTGCTCGAAGCCGACGAGCCGGCTGCGGCACTGGCCGTGGTCGCTGACACGGCCGAGCCGCAGCGGGCCCACGGCCGGCTCCGCTTCGCCGAGGCACGAGCCGCGCTCGCGACCGGCGACCTTTCCCGGGTGTCCGCGATCATCGAGAGCGGCCTCGAGATCGCCGACATCCGCGAAGGCGAGACCTCGCTGACGGTCTTCTGGGACGCCTACCAAGACGCACTCTCGGCGGGTCTCGATCGTCAGCCGATGCCGCGCGCCCTCGACTTTCGGATGAAGGCGTCGGACTGACTCGTTCGGTCGGGAGGGACCGCATCCGGTTCAGGCGCGGGGTAGCTCAGGTGTGGAGCGCGAACTCCAACGTTCGGCCGGCCGACGCGCTCACGTCGATCGTCAGCGTGACGACGTTGCCTGACCGCACCAGGGTTACCCGGCTCGCGTCGACCCCCCTGACCCGGCGAGCCCTCGTGTTCGTCACCACGAGGGTGACCGTGCTCTGCGCCTGCGTCGGGTCACTCACGCTGATCCGGGCCATGCTCCCTGTTTTGCGGGCGATGAGGCAGAGGCTGCCGTTCGCGGTGAAGTCACCGACCGTTCCCGGCCTCCAGAAGTTGGCGGCGGTGAGGCCGCCTCGGCAGCCGAGACCCTGGGCCGTCGCGTCGTTGCGCAACACAGTGACGGTGGCGCGGCGGGCCTGGGCCTTCGTTCGAGCCACCCCCGCACCCGGCAGCACCACGTAGGCGTAGGTCGAACCGGCGACGTCGGCGCCCGACCCGTGGGAGTAGGCCAGGGTGGCGTACTGCCGGGTGCGCAGGTCGCCTGCCCCCGCGGCGGTACTGGTGTTGTTGCGCTGCCACGTTCCCTCGCGTGGGGCGACGCTGGCGGTGAGTCCCGGAGCCCCGTCGAGGAAGACGTAGCCGCCCGCCCCTTCCAGGTGGGCCCACCGGGCCCCGCCCACGGCAGAGCCGCCGGCGATCTCGGATGCCGCGCTCTTCGTGGCGTCAGCCCGGACCGTGCGGTCGGTGGCTCCCAGGCTCACGAGCAGCTCGCGTGGGCGGTCGCCGAGGTTGCGGTGCTCGACGACCGTACGCACCTCAGCGTCGCTCTGCGTGGAGATGTCGCTGCCCAGGGCCACGACCATGTCGGGCAGGGTGAACCACGACTTCCGGGCCACCAAGCCGGTGCCCCCCGGGGCGACGAGGTGCATACCGGCCAGGGCCAGATCATCGAAGGTGACGCCACCGGTCCACTCGTTCTGTGGGGTGGTCGCGCCCCACTCCCCCTCGGGGTTGGGGGGCAGCGGCGTCAGGTCGACCGTGGTGCCAGGGGGTGCCGTCAGGTCGAAGGTGGCCCAGTAGTCGTCGTCGAAGTGGTCGTCGTCACCCGCGAGGTAGAGGTAGGTCATGCCCTGGCTCGTCTTGACCCCCTCGAAGTTCTCGGCGGGGGTGCCCTCGTGCCACGCGATCCGTCGCGAGCACATCGCCACGCACAACGCCCAGGAGCTGCGCTTGCCTCGGTAGACGAGCCGGTCCATGGCCTGGAACAGCCGCGGGCCGGTCTCGTCCGCTCGCGCCGGCACCGACGAGCTCATCAGGTCGGTGACCAGGGCCAGGCGCACGATGTTGGTGGTGTCGGTGACGGTGGCCGCGGCGTTGTTGACGATCCACTGCTTGCACAGGCCTCGCCAGTGCCGCGCCGTCGCCGCGTCGGCGGCCTGCGCGAGCCGCAACGTGTACTCGATGAGCTGGTTGCCATCGTCGATGCTGCGCTCGGCGAACCGTGAGACGGCCCGCCCGCGAACGGCATCCATCATCTGGCCGTTGTACATCAGCGGTGCGAACGAGCCCTCCACCGCCGACGTCAGGTTGGCTCGGGTGGGGTCGGTGATGTCGAAGGTCGTGCCGGCGAGCAGGGCGAAGAGCTTGGAGAGCCCGCCGAGCAGCACCAGCCCGTAGGTGCCCGTGTAGCCGATGGTCGAGTGCTGGACGAACGACCCGTCCTTGAAGAACCCGTTGCCCTCGGTGACGTACTGCCAGGTCGGGCTGAGCGCCGAGACGGCAGCCTGGAGCAGGGCCGTGTCGGGCTGGACGATGGAACGCACGATGATCGCCTGGCAGATGTCGACCCGGTTCGCCCCGTCAGACGAGATGACCCCGCTCGGGTGGATCTGCAGCCGGGGGTCGCGGTTGGGCAGGAAGTGGTCGATCGATGCGCAGTAGGTGTCGATGGCCGACTGGTCGAGCTCGGCGTGCAGGATCGCCATGATGTCGGCGAGCGGGCGGGAGGCGCCGATGATCCACGACCACCAGTTGCCCCACCAGTCGGTGTTCTCGTTGTAGATCGTGGTGTGCAGGTGCTCGAGGCCGGCCTTGACGGTGTCGAGCACCGCAGCCGAGCCCTCGTGCGCCGAGCCCGGTGTGGCCCAGGCCACCGCCATCGTCTGTAGGTCGACGTAGTTGAGGCGCATGGCGTTCGACTGCGCCGTACCTTGGGGACCGCCCCAGTTGTGGTCGGAGAAGAACTGGGTGTCGCTCGGGCTCACCATCGCGAGGCGGGCGGTGACTCCTTGGTCGAGGGTGGCGATGGCGTCGGCGAACGTCGACGGTGAACCGGAGATGAGGTTCCGGCCGGTCAGCGAGTCGACCCAGCGAGCCCGCAGCACCTCGAGGTCGGCCCCGGTGAGCCCCGGTGCCGCGGCGGCTGCCTGCGCGAAGCTCGGCGCGAGGGCCGCGACGACAGCCAGGCCACCTGCGCCGCGCAGCACGGTACGGCGCGACAGGGTGATTGGCGATGGCTTCGCGGATGCCGTTGAGGTGGCGAACATGGGGGTGCTCCTCGGTCTCGGGGATCCGGCAACGTGCCGAACCCGTCCCGGCGACCGTAAAGAGACAGATCGGAAGGATTCAAGAAGTACCTCCAGATTTGCGGGACTGTGCCCTCCACCGGACCGACCGAACGCGAGCGGCCAGAGGGGAAACGCCGAAGGGCGGCCCCTCCCGTAGGAGGAACCGCCCGTCGGTACGTGCAGGTGGTGCAGTAGTTCAGTGACTCAGTGACTCAGTGATTCACTGACTCAGGCGTGCAGATGAAGCGGTGGGGCTCAGAAGCCCATGCCGCCCATGCCGCCCATGCCGCCCATGTCGTCGCCGCCGCCCATGGCCGGAGCAGACTTCTCCGGCTTGTCGGCGATGACGGCTTCGGTCGTCAGGAACAGGGCCGCGATCGAGGCTGCGTTCTGCAGCGCCGAGCGCGTCACCTTGACCGGGTCGATGATGCCGGCAGCCAGCAGGTTGACGTACTCACCCGTGGCAGCGTTGAGACCGTGACCGGCCTCGAGACCGCGCACCTTCTCGGCCACGACTCCGCCTTCGAGACCGGCGTTGATCGCGATCTGCTTGAGCGGGGCCTCGGTCGCGACGCGAACGATGTTCGCGCCGGTCGCCTCGTCACCCTCGAGGTGCAGGGTCTCGAAGGCAACCTTGGCGGCCTGGATGAGAGCGACGCCGCCACCGGCGACGATGCCCTCTTCGACGGCAGCCTTCGCGTTGCGAACGGCATCCTCGATGCGGTGCTTGCGCTCCTTGAGCTCGACCTCGGTGGCCGCGCCCGCCTTGATGACGGCTACGCCGCCGGCGAGCTTGGCGAGGCGCTCCTGCAGCTTCTCACGGTCGTAGTCGCTGTCGGAGTTCTCGATCTCGGCCTTGATCTGGTTGATCCGACCCTCGATCGCGGACCGGTCCTCCTGGTCCTCGACGATGGTCGTCTCGTCCTTGGTGACCACGACCTTGCGGGCCTTGCCGAGCAGGTCGAGGGTGGCGTTCTCGAGCTTGAGACCGACCTCCTCGGAGATGACCTGACCACCGGTGAGGATGGCGATGTCACCGAGCATGGCCTTGCGGCGGTCACCGAAGCCGGGGGCCTTGACGGCAACCGACTTGAAGGTGCCCTTGATCTTGTTCACGACCAGGGTCGCGAGGGCCTCGCCCTCGATGTCCTCGGCGATGATGAGCAGCGGCTTGCCCGACTGCATGACCTTCTCGAGCAGCGGGACGAGGTCCTTGATGCTGCCGATCTTGGAGTTGGCGACGAGCACGTAGGCGTCATCGAGCACGGCTTCCATGCGCTCGGTGTCGGTCACGAAGTAGGCCGAGATGTAGCCCTTGTCGAACCGCATGCCCTCGGTCATCTCCAGCTCGAGGCCCATGGTGTTGGAGTCCTCGACGGTGATGACACCTTCCTTGCCGACCTTGTCCATCGCCTCGGCGATGAGGTTGCCGATCTCCTCGTCAGCCGCCGAGATGCTGGCGGTGGAGGCGATCTGCTCCTTGGTGTCGACCTCGACGGCCTGCTCGAGCAGCGTCTTGGTCACGGCGTCGACGGCCTTCTCGATGCCCCGCTTGAGGGCCATCGGGTTGGCTCCGGCCGCCACGTTGCGCAGGCCCTCGCGGACCATCGCCTGGGCGAGCACGGTCGCCGTCGTCGTGCCGTCGCCGGCGACGTCGTCGGTCTTCTTGGCAACTTCCTTGACGAGCTCGGCGCCGATCTTCTCGAACGGGTCGTCGAGCTCGATCTCCTTGGCGATCGAGACGCCGTCGTTGGTGATGGTGGGGGCGCCCCACTTCTTCTCCAGCACGACGTTGCGGCCCTTCGGGCCGAGCGTCACACGGACGGCATCGGCGAGCACGTTCATGCCTCGCTCGAGACCGCGGCGCGCCTCTTCGTCAAACGCAATCATCTTGGCCATTCGGGTGGTTCCTCCCACACGAAACGTTGGTGGTGGGACGCGTGTCGCCCGCGACGGACGGACCCGGCTCACGCAGTTCACGTCGCTGCGAGCGCCGAGACCTCGGCACACGGCCCATGGTCTTTCTGTCACTCCCCTAGTGAGAGTGCTAACGACATTATTGGCACTCTCACCCCGAGAGTGCAAACGTCCGGACGGCCGGTTCGGCAGATTCCGGTCAGGCCGGGGGCGGCGTGTCGAGCACCGAGCGGAGGCGGGCGGCGTAGTCGGCCGACTCGGCCTCGTCGGCGTAGGTGGTGCGTGGCCAGAAGAAGCCGCGCAGGCCGTCGCCCCTGGTGCGCGGCACAACGTGCACGTGCAGGTGCGGAACCGACTGGCTCACCAGGTTGTTCATCGCCACGAAGCTGCCCTGGGCTCCGAGCCCGGCAACGACGGCCCGGGCCAGCCGCTGGGTCGCCTCGAGCAGGGGCGCGTGCAGATGCGGCGGCAGGTCGAGCAGGGTGTCGACGTGCCCGCGGGGCACCAACAGCACGTGGCCCTTGAACACGGGTCGGCGGTCGAGGAAGCCCAGCAGCTCTGGCTCGTCGAGCACGATGTCGGCCGGCAGGTCGCCGGCGACGACGGAACAGAAGGTGCACGGCATCCCCTCAGCGTGCCATCCGGCCCTACGGTGGGCCAATGGTCGTGCCGAGCGGGTTCGTCGAGGTGGCAGACCGGGTGCTCGTGGCCCGGTACCCGCAGTGGAACGTCAACGTGGGGCTGGTGCTCGGGCGAGACGGCGCCGTCGTGGTCGACACCCGGGCCAGCGACCGACAGGGCTCGGAGGTCCAGGGCGACATCCGGGCGCTCGGTCGCGACATCGTCGTTCGCCACGTGGTCAACACTCACGTGCACTTCGACCACACCTTCGGCAACTCCGCCTTTGCGTCGGCGACCGTGCATGCGCACGACAACGTCGGCCGAACCTTCGTCGCCGACGCCGAGCGCATCAAGGCTGAGTTCCGGGCCGACCCCGGAGACGGCCCCGAGTACGGCTACACCGAGGCGGATGCCGCAGCCGTGCTGGCGACCGTGGTGCGCGGCCCCGACTGCACGTTCGGCAAGGGTGCGACCATCGACCTCGGCGACCGGGTCGTCACCCTCGCGTACGCCGGTCGGGGGCACACCGACGGCGACATCGCCGTGCACGTGCCCGACACCGACGCGATGTTTCTCGGCGACCTCATCGAGGAGAGTGCCCCGCCCTCCTTCGGGGGCGACTGCTGGCCCCTCGACTGGGCCGACACCCTGGGCTCGCACCAGAACTGGCTCGGGCCGGCCAGCGTGGTCGTGCCCGGGCACGGGCGGTGCGTCGACGCGGCCTTCGTCGAGCGCCAGCGCAGCGAGATCGCGGCGGTGGCGGCCGTCATCCGCGAACGGCGCATCGCCGGGCAGTCGTGGGCCGCTGCCGTGGCCGAGCCCGACGAGCGCCTGGCCTACCCGCTCGACGGGCTCGAGGCGGCCTTCCGCCGGGGCTTCGACCAGTACCTGGGGTCAGTCTGACCGGTCTGGTCGGAGGGTTGGCAAGGTCGGGGAGGCCTATCGGCACCTACTGCCGAGAAACCTCCCCGACCTCTTCGAGGTCTGCCTCACCGCTCAGCCGGCCGCCCGAGCAGCGACCTCCACCGGGCATCCGGCGTCACAGGCGACCGGCGAACCAGCCCAGCCGCGTGATCGAAGCAACCGAACGAGCTGCCCCGCTGTACGGCACGGTTCGAGCACATGGCCCCAGCCGAGGCGCACCGTGACCTGGCCGGTGATCGCCGACTCGATGTCGCGCTCGAAGTCGTCCCACCGACGTCGCGAACCCGCATGGGCCAGCCGTCCGTCGAGCTCGACCAGTGTGGCGAAGTCGGCGTACTCGACATCGCGGTAGGTGATGCCGCCGCGCGTCGCCACCCGCACCTGGCGTCGAGCCGTCGGCAGACGGTGCCGGCGCTCGACCTGGGTCAGGTAGCGGCGCTCGAAAGCCGACAGGGCACCGTCGGCCACGTCATCGAGCACCGTGAGCAGTGTCTTCCGGTGCCGCAACCTGCCCCGGGGCAGCAGCGTCGCTCGCAGTCGGTCCGGCGTGGTGCGCCCCTCCTGGCACGCGTCTGCGAGCACCGCCACGGCACTTGCCTCGTCACGGCAGCCCGAGGCCACGTCGAGCAGCGCCTCGTCGATGCGCAACCGCGGTGGTGAGAGGTGCAGCTGCACCCGGTCGTCGAAGCGCCGGCGCCGGGTGAGCAGCACACCCGCCGGAGCCCACCCCCTGCGGTCGTGAGCCACCACGACATGGATGGGCTCGGTGCTCACCGATGAGAGGCCGCCGCCGGCCGAACGCACCCCATGCACCCGCAGGGCCGATGGTCCCGCCAGTGCCGCCGGCCAGTGGAACAGGGTCGCCGCCCAGGCCCGCTCGATCCAGGTCGGCTCGCCGGTGTGGTCGACGTAGACGCCGGGATGGACGCGCGACCACTCACGCCGACGCAGCATTCGCTCGATGTCGTCGTCATCGAGGCCCGACGCCAGCACTTGTCGGCGAGCGATGACACCACACTGGCTCTCGAGAACCCGTTCGGCCGCTGGCTCGCCCATGACTCGAAGCCTGCTCCACGCGGCCCCTGCCGCGTACGCCCAGACCCGGCCCCTGTGGATGACGAGCAGGCGCCGGCGGGGTCGGGGAGGTCTGTCGGCACCTGGCGCCGATGAACCTCCCCGACCCTGCTCGAACGGGGCGCATCGAGAACAACGGGTCAGGAGGGCTCGCGCAGGTCGAACTCCATGAGCCGACCCGGCGAGCTGAACCCGAGCCCGTCGTAGAGCCGGCGCGTGCGGTCGTCGGCGGTGGCGCGCACCGAGGTGATGTCGGTGCTGTGGGCCCACTCGATCATCGCCTCGGCAAGAGCCTCCTCGACCCCGAGCCCGCGATGGGCCGGCGCAACGAACAGGTTCTCGACGTGCAGGGAGGTGACCTCCGGCTGCGTCGGCCAGGGCAGCGAGCGCAGGCGTCTCGTCTCGAGGATGCCGGCATGCTCGCCCTCGCGCTGGGCGATCCACGTCGGCCAGTCAGGGCGTGCACGCAGCCAGGCGTCGACGAAGCGGTCGAGAAAGCCGGGTTCAGCCCTCATCCCGAGGTCGCGCGCCGACTGCAGGTGCAGGGCCGCCACGACGAACGCATCGTCGGCCCCGGCACGACGGATCGTCACCTCTGCCATGGGGGAAGTGAACCACGGGGTTCACCGGTGGGGCGTGAGGCGACGCACGCCGTGCTCAGACGGCAGAGGCGTCGGGCCCGTCAGAGGTTGAAGCCGAGGCGACGGCTGGTGCGGGCGCGCTGACGGCTCGAGCGCATCCGGCGCAGCCGCTTGATCAACATGGGGTCGGCCTCAAGGGCAGACGGGTTGTCGAGCAGGGCGTTGAGCACCTGGTAGTAGCGGGTCGAGCTCATGTCGAACAGGTCCTTGATCGCCTGCTCCTTCGAACCCGCGTACTTCCACCACTGCCGCTCGAACCCGAGGATCTCGCGGTCGCGGTCGCTCAGCGGCGCCTGGCCGATCGACGGGTCGGCATGCTGCGTGGCGTGGTCGGTGCTCATGTGCTGGCTCTGGGTCCTGTCTCGCTGTCGTGGGCGGCTCATGCCCTCATCGAGCCACCATAGACCGGGAATGACACCGTTGTCATTCAGCCCGGAGTGTCGCTCCCACCTCACTCCCCAGCAGGCAACACCGGTCACACGCACCCCACCACACGGCATCCGCCGCGGGTCACATCATCGTGTCGAGGATGGCGCTGATGTACGCCTTCGTGGTGCGGGGGTTGACGATGGCGAACCGGGTCAACGTCTCGCCGCGGAAGGTGGTCGGCACGACAAAAGCGAAGTCGTCGGCCAGCAGCCGGTCGGTCCAGGCCTGGTAGTCGGCCGGCGACCACCCGAGTCGGCGGAACACCACGACCGAGAGGTCGGGCGCGCGAACCAGCTCGACGTAGTCGCGCTGCTCGATCTCGGCGGCGGCATGACGCGTGACCTCGAGCGTGCTCTCGACGGCATCGACGTAGGCCTGGGTGCCGTGCACGGCAAGAGAGAACCAGAACGGCAGCCCTCGCACGCGTCGGGTCAGACCGATCGAGTAGTCGGTCGGGTTGAACGCGGCCGCCTCGGTCAGCACGTCGAGGTAGCCGGCGTGCTGGGTATGCGCAGCCCGGGCCAGCTCGGGGTCGCGGTAGATCAGCGCGCAGCAGTCGAACGGCGAGAACAGCCACTTGTGCGGGTCGACGATGAACGAGTCGGCCTGCTCGATCCCGTCGAACAGCGCCCGCACCGACGGCGCGGCCAGCCCGGCGCCCCCGTAGGCGCCGTCGACGTGGAACCAGATGCCGAACTCGCGGCACACCTCGGCGACGGCCGCGAGGTCGTCGACGACCCCGAAGTTCGTCGTGCCGCTCGTGGCCACCACGGCGAAGAAGGTCTCAGGCCCGGTCTCCTCGATCACCCGACGCAGCTCGGGCCCGGTCATGCGCAGGTGGTCGTCGACGGGAACCCCGACGACCTCGGCGTCCATGACGGCGGCCATCGACACGATCGACGAGTGGGCGTTGTCGGTGGCGGCGATCCGGAACGGGCGGGCCCCCGAACCCGCGGCCAGCGCTCGGGCCCGCGCCGCATGACGCGCGGTGACGAGCGCCGACAGGTTGCCGACGGTTCCTCCGGGAACGAACGTGCCGCCGGCCTGCGGGGGCAGCCCGGCGATGTCGGCGATCCAGCGCAGGGCCTGGTTCTCGGCGTACACCGCGCCCGCGCCCTCGAGCCACGAGCCGCCGTAGATGGAGGAGGCGCCGACCACGACGTCGAAGGCCGCCGCGTCGCGGGTCGGCGCGCACGGGATGAACGAGAGGTAACCGGGGTGGTCGGTCGAGATGGTGGCCTTGGCCAGGGTCTCGACGAACAGCTCCATCGTGCGGGCGGTACCGAGCCCGCCTGGGGTGATGGTCTGCCCGACGAGCTGCTCCAGCTCTTCGAGGGAGCGAGACCGGTCGAGCGGCACCGGGTCCATGAGCAGGCGACCGCGGGCGTAGGAGAGAACGGTGTCGACGTCCGCGGGGTCGACAGGCTGGTCGAAGCTGTGCACGACCAGATGCTAGGCCCCCCACCCGGAGTCGCCGCCGCCGGTGGGCGCCCGGCTCAGCCCAGCAGGATGCCGGTCAGCTCGGCGGTCGTCGTCGCGACCACCGTGGGACGCACTCCCGAGAGGGCGGCCAGCTCACCGGCACCCCAGGTGACGGCGACGGTGTCCATGCCGGCGGCCTTGCCGGCGAGAACGTCGACGACGGCGTCCCCG
Organism: Humibacillus sp. DSM 29435; assembly: GCF_001758225.1. Taxonomy (GTDB): domain Bacteria; phylum Actinomycetota; class Actinomycetes; order Actinomycetales; family Dermatophilaceae; genus DSM-29435. Next base: position 76,234 of record NZ_MAST01000017.1, read on the forward strand.
ACGTAGACGGCGCGCGAGGGGTTGCGGATGCCGAGGCGCTCGATCGCGAGCAGCAGCGGCGTGGGGTCGGGCTTGTGCTGGTCGGTGTCCTCCATCGCCACGAGCACCTCCACGTGCTCGGCGAGGCCCAGCAGTTCCATCGCCTGCTCGGCCGACTCACGACGCTTGGACGTGGCGACCCCGACGAGAACACCGGCCTCGCGCAGAGCGGCGAGCATCTCGGCGGCGCCGTCGAAGCCCCGGATCAGCCGCTCGGTGTTCTCGGCGTTCCATTGCAGATAGGTCGAGTACAGCTCGTCGGCCGATTCGGCGGAGTGCTCACGGAAGGCCTGGATGAGCGGCCTCCCGATCCACGACCGGATCACGGCCGGGTCCTCCTCGTGCCCGATCACGGTGCGGAACGCGTGCTGGTACGACTCGACGATCAGGTTCACCGTGTCGGCGAGGGTGCCGTCGAGGTCGAACACGACCACCGGCCAGCGGGGTGCGGTGGGTCGGGCGGCGGTCGGGTCCGAAGGCAGGCTCTGGGTCACCCCGCCACCCTAATGACCGGCACCGGTCGATGCGTCACCTCGAGCGCGGGTGATGGTCGGGTCTGAGTGGTCGGCGGGTCTGAGTGGTCGGCGGGTCTGAGTGGTCGGCGGGGCCACTGCGGTCAGAGGTAGCGTGTGCGGGTGCCCGTTCGCCCTCTCGCCGACCTCGTACACCCGTCGTGGGTGCCGGCGCTCGAACCGGTAGCCGACACGATCGCCGCGATGGGGTCGTTCCTGCGCTCCGAGCTGACCGCCGGTCGCGGCTACCTGCCCGCCGGCGACCTCGTGCTCCGCGCGTTCACGCTGCCCTTCGACAGGGTGCGGGTGCTCGTGGTGGGCCAGGACCCGTACCCGACGATCGGTCACCCCGTGGGCCTCAGCTTCAGCGTGGCCCCGGACGTGAGGCCGGTGCCGCGGTCGCTGCAGAACATCTACCGCGAGCTCGACACCGACCTGGGGTTGCCGACGCCGGACTACGGCGACCTCACCCCGTGGTTCGAGCGCGGCGTGATGCTGCTCAACCGGGTGCTCACGGTGGCGCCCGGGAAGTCCGACAGCCACCAGGGCAAGGGCTGGGAGGCCGTCACCGACCAGGCCATCACGGCCCTCGCCGCGCGTGCGGGCCCGCTGGTCGCCATCCTCTGGGGAAAGAAGGCGCAGTCGTTGGGCAAGCTGCTCGGTGAGGTGCCGCGGATCGAGAGCGCCCACCCCTCGCCACTCTCGGCGAACAACGGCTTCTTCGGGTCGCGGCCGTTCAGCCGCGCCAACGACCTGCTCGTGCAGCAGGGCGGCGAACCGATCGACTGGAGACTGACATGAGCCAACAGGCCACCCCGCGAGTGTGGACCCGCTACGTCGCGATCGGTGACTCCTTCACTGAGGGGATGTGTGACGACGACCCCGCTCTGGCTCGCGGCGGCGAGTTCGCCGGCTGGGCCGACCGCTTGGCGGCTCACCTGTCTGAGATCGCCGCTTCCCACGGCGAGGGTTTCGGCTACGCGAACCTGGCCGTGCGCGGTCGCAAGCTCGCCGACGTCGTCGGCCCCCAGCTGAGCGACGCGCTCGCCCTCGAGCCCGATCTCGTGAGCATCGTCGGTGGCGGCAACGACATCCTGCGCCCCAAGGCCGACCTCGACGCCCTGGCGCTCGAGCTCGAGGCCGCCGTGGCCCGCATCCGTGAGACCGGCGCCGACGTGCTGATGGCGACCCCGGTCGACCCCGCCGACGCCCCGCTGGTCAAGGCCACGCGGGGCCGCGCGGCGATCCACTCCGCGAACATCTGGAGCATCGCCATGCGGCACGACGCCCACGTCATCGACCAGTGGGGGCTGCGGGCGCTGCGCGACTGGCGGATGTGGTCGGAGGACCGCATCCACATGACGAGCGAGGGGCACCGTCGGGTCGCGCTGGCCGCGCTCGAGGCCCTCGGCCACCCGGCAGCCGAACACGACTGGCAGGCCCCGCTCGACCCCGCGCCGCCGATCGGTCGGCGTGAGGCCCTCCAGGCGAACGCCCAGTGGGCCAAGGAGTACGTCGGCCCCTGGGTGCACCGTCGCCTCACCGGCCGCTCCTCAGGCGACACCCGCCACGCCAAGCGTCCCGAGGTCACACCGCTCGACCCGTCCTGAACTCGGCCCTGCCTGAACTCGGCCCTGCCTGACCTCGGCCCTGCCTGACCTCGCCCCTGCCTGACTTCGAAACCGCCTGACTTCGGCCCCGCCTGACTCCGTGCGGGCTGGCGGGCCGCGGCTCTGTGAGACTGTGCCTATGTCGGCATCCGGATCGTCTGAGCAGGATCACGAGACGGAGACCCGCGCCCTGCTCGCCCATCTCGGCACCGCCATGATCGCGACGGGTCAGCCGGTGCACGAGGTCGAGGAAGACCTCGCCGAGGTCGGTGTGCACTTCGGCTACCCCGACATCCAGATCGCCGCCGGCCCGACGGGGCTGATGCTCTCGCTGACCGACGGTGGGCCGTCGACCGTTCGCTCGGCCCGGGAGAGCCTTCGGCTCGACCAGTCGGCCGGCGTGCGCCTGGTCCGACACCAGTTGCTGGTCGGCGAAATCAGCGCGACGCTGGCCCGTCAGCAGCTGGTGGCCGTGGCGGCGAGCGAGACCCGCTACCCGACGTGGGCCGTGCGCCTCGCCTGGCCGCTGCTGGCGGCCGGCATCGCCATGATCCTGCAGCCGGGTTGGGCCAACATCGCCACCGCAGCGGTCGGAGCCGTCGTGGTGCTGATCCTGGTGCAGCTGGCCGAGCACACCCAGATGCTCCGCACGCTCCTGCCCACCGTGGCGGCCTTCGCGGTCTCACTCGTCGTGTTCGGCGCCGCCAACGCCGGGCTGATCGACGGGCCACTGCGCACGGTACTGCCGCCGTTGGCCGTTCTTCTGCCCGGCGCCCTCGTGGTCACCGGCATGTCAGAGCTCGCGGCCGGACACATGCAGGCCGGGTCGGGCCGGCTCATCTACGGCCTCGTGCAGCTGGGCCTGTTCGCCCTGGGCCTGCTGGCGGCGACGGCGCTGCTCCGCGTGCGGCCGGCCCTGCTGCTCAACGTGCGGGTCGAACAGCTCGGGTGGTGGGCCGCCCCGCTGGGGCTGCTGGTGATCGGCTTCGCGATCTGCTTCATGGGGGGCCTACCCCTGCGCCTGCAGGGTTGGGTGCTGCTGGTGCTGACGGTCGCCTTCAGCGCCCAGCTCGCCGGGCAGTATCTGGGCTCCGCCGGTCTCGGCGGGTTTCTCGGGGCGATCGCAGCCAGCCTGGGGGCCACGCTGGTCGAGCTGCGCCGTCCTGAGCTGCCGCGGCTCGTGCTCTTCCTGCCGGCCTTCTGGCTGCTGGTGCCCGGCAGCCTCGGACTGCTAGGCGCGACCCAGATCGCGACCGGCCAGGCGCCCGCCTCCCAGGCCACCCTCGCCGTGCTCGGAGTCGTCAGCGCCATCGCGCTCGGGCTGCTGGTGGGGTCATCCCTCGGGCGGTCACTGCGCGGACGGCTGAGACCGCGATCCATCCCCGACGTGACCCACACACCCACGGTTCGGTGACGAGTGGGCCTGACCCGCCAGATGCCCCGAGAGGGTCTCCGACGGGCCGCCTGCGCGTGCCCCCGAGCCGGCCGCATCGGGCGGCCGGCCCCGCGGCTCTACAGCAGGTCGGTGAGCTCGCTCCTCGCGGCGTCGCGAACGGCGGTCAGGGCATCGACGGCAGTTCGGGCCGCCCGAGCGGCTGCCGCGAGGCTCTGACACTCTGCGACCGAGTGCAGCGAGAGGGCCAGCCGAACGACCGGCACCTTGCTGGGTGCCATCGACAGCGACGAGACGCCGAGCCCGACCAGCACCAGGGCCAGCAGAGGGTCGCCCGCGGACTCGCCGCACACGCCGATCGGCCGGCCGACCGCGGCCGCTCCCTCGCAGGCCGCCGCGACCACGTCGAGTACCGCCGGCTGCCACGGGTCGAGCAGGTCAGACAACGCGCCCTGCATGCGGTCGGCGGCCATGGTGTACTGCGCCAGGTCATTGGTGCCGAGCGAGCCGAAGTCGACCTCCTCGAGCACGTGCCGGGCCCGTAGAGCAGCACCCGGCACCTCGATCATCACGCCAGCCTTGGGCAGACCATTCTCGCGAACGCGGCGGGCGAACCACGCTGCCTCTTCAGCCGTGGCGACCATGGGCGCCATGACGCGAACGTCGGCGCCGGTCTCGCGGGCGGCGATACCAAGGGCTTCGAGCTGCGCGTCGAGCAGGTCGGGCCGCTCCGCCGAGAGCCGCAGCCCGCGACGCCCGAGCGCCGGGTTCTCCTCCGGCCCGAGATCGGCGAACTTCAGCGGCTTGTCGGCTCCGGCGTCGAGGGTGCGCACGACGACGCGTCGGCCCTCGAACGGCGCGAAAACGCCGCGGTAGACCTCCGTCTGTTCCGCGACCGTCGGGGCCGTGGTGGCCGAGAGGAACACGAACTCGGTGCGGAACAGGCCGACGCCTTCGAGGTCGAGCGCCCCGGCCGCGACGGCATCCTCGACGCCGCCGATGTTGGCCAGCAGGGCGACCGCGTGACCATCTGAGGTGGCCCCAGCCCCCGACAGATGCGACAACGCCTCCGCCCGTCGGGCCGCGCGCTCGCGCTGCTGCGTCACGAGCTGCATGTCGGGCGCGATGGTGACCTCACCCGAGTCGCCGTCGAGCGCCACCGCCGTGCCGAACGGAATCGACGTGGCTCCTGCGAGCTGCACCACCGCCGGGATGCCCATCTGCGCCGCCAGGATCGCGGTGTGGGAGGGTCGAGAGGATGGTGCCGAGCTGGGTGGAGGTCAGACGGTGGCGACGGCGTCGACTTGAGCAAGCTTCGGGTCGCGTGACTTCAGGGCGACGACGATGCCGCACGTTACTGCGACGCCGATGACGAGCGCGAGGATGAACAGCAGGAAGTTGCCGATGAGGGGCAGCACCCAGATGCCGCCGTGCGGAGCCCGCAGGGTGGCACCAAAGGCCATCGCCAAGGCCCCGGTGATCGACGAACCGATGACCGAGCTGACGATGATGCGAATGGGGTCGGCCGCGGCGAACGGGATCGCGCCCTCGGAGATGAACGAGGCGCCGAGCAGCCAGGCCGCCTTGCCGTTCTCGCGCTCCGGCTCGCTGAACAGCTTGGGCCGGATGGTGGTGGCCAGGGCCATGGCGAGCGGGGCCACCATGCCGGCGGCCATGACCGCAGCCATGATCTTCAGCTGTGGGGCGTCGGTCGAGGCACCGGCTGCTGCCAGGCCGGTGGTGGCGAAGGCGTAGGCCACCTTGTTGACCGGGCCGCCGAGGTCGAAGCCCATCATGGCGCCGAGGATCAGACCGAGCACGATCAGGCTCGACCCGGTCATACCGTTGAGCGCGCTGGTGAGCCCGTCGCTGAGGCCCTTGATCGGGCGGCCGAGCACGGTGATGAACAGGCCGATCGTGATCAGCGAGCTGACGATCGGGATGACCACCACGGGCATCACCCCGCGTACGCCCTTGGCCACCTTCCACCGCGAGACCCAGCGGGCGGCGAGACCACCGATCACACCGGTGACGAGGCCGCCGAGAAAGCCGGCACCCATCGTGGCTGCGACCGAACCGCCGACGATGCCGGGCACGAGGCCGGGGCGGTCGGCGATGGCGAAGGCGATGAACCCCGAGAGGATCGGCACGAGGAAACCGAAGGCCGCGCCACCGATCACGAAGAAGAGCGCCGCCCACGACGTCAGGTCGGTCGGGCTGAAGGTCTCGGCGATGTTGAGCGGGTCGCCCGGCTTGAGGTTGTAGTTCACGATGTCGACCGCGCCGTTGCCGCCGGCGAGCTGGGCGAGCATGAACGAGAGGGCGATCAGGATGCCGCCGGCAGCGACGAACGGGATCATGTACGACACACCCGTCATCAGCCACTGGCGCACCCTGGTGCCCAGGCTGGCGCCGCTGTCGACCTTCGAGATGAGGCCACCGCCACCGGATGCCGCGGGGCCGGCGGCGAGCGCGGCCGCGGCCTTGCTGGGGTCGGCCCGCCACTCGGCTGCGAGGTCTGCGGCCTGCTGGATGAGGGCCGGGCCGTCGGAGATGCCCTTCTTCACGCCGACGTCGATGGTCGGCTTGCCGGCGAACCGGCCGGCATCCTTCACCGGCAGGTCGTGGGCGAAGATCACAGCGTCGGCGGCCGCGATCTCGGCCGGGTCGAGCGGCGTCGTTCCGGCCGAGCCCTGGGTCTCGACCTTCATGATGTGGCCCGCGGCCTTGGCCGCGTTCTCCAGGCCCTCGGCGGCCATGTAGGTGTGGGCGATACCGGTCGGGCAGGAGGTGACGCCAACGAAGTGCAGCACGCGCGGCGGCTCCTGCTCGTTGACGGCCGTCGTCGCTCCCCCGCCCGATACCACTGTGCTGGAGGCGCTTCCGGTGGGCGACGACGCGGTGACCGCCGCCGCGCCCGTGGTGTCGGACGTCGGGTCGGACACGGCATCCGTGCGGGCGGCGACCGTTGGCGCGGCGGCGGCCGACGCGACCGGCTGGTCGAGCTCGACCTGGGCGCTGACGATGGCTACGACCTCGGCCTCGCTGGTCGCGGCGGTGAGCGCAGCCTTGAAGTCCTTCTTCATCAGGGCCCGCGCGAGCTTGGGCAGCATCTGCATGTGCGCGTCACCGCCGCCCTCGGGCGCCGCGATGAGGAAGATGAGCTTGGCGGGGCCGTCTTTGGCGCCCCAGTCGATGCCGTCACCCGAACGGCCGAACACGAGCGAGGGCTCGGTGATCGCTGCGCTGCGGGCGTGCGGGATGCCGATGCCGCCGGGCAGCCCGGTCGCCATGGTCTCTTCGCGCTTGCGCACGTCGTTGATGAACTGGTCGAGGTCGGTGCAACGGCCGGAGGCGACGAGGCGCTCGCCGAGCGTCCTGGTGGCCGCGTGGCGGTCGGCACCGGTGAGGTCGAGAACGACCTGCTTTTCGGTGATGAGGGACATGTTCTTCCTTTCCAGGGGTTCAGCTGGCGATGGTGCGAATGAGGTCAGGCGTGCGGGTGAGCTCGGCGCGGATGCCGGCGAGGTCGGTTGGAGAGGGAACACGGCTGCCCGGCAGGGTCACGGCCGCCGCCCCCCAGGTGACGCCCATGACGAGGGCGTCGGCCGGGTCGAGACCGAGTGAGAGCCCGTGCAGCAGGCCGGCCAGCATGCAGTCGCCGGCGCCCACGGTCGACAACGGAGTTGAGATCGGGGCGATCGCGTGGGCGCACTCGTCGACGGTGACGACCAGGGCGCCGTCTCCACCGAGGCTGACCGCCACGATGTCGATGCCGTCGGCCACGAGGTCTCGGGCGGCGTCGCGCACATCGCGCAAGGTGGGGAGGGCGTGCCCGACCAGTTCGGCGAGCTCGTCGTGGTTGGGCTTGATGAGGTTCGGTCTCGCTGCGACAGCGGCCGCCATCGCCTCACCGGAGGAGTCGATGGCGACTCGACCACCGCGGGCCCGCACGTGCGTGACGAGCGCGGCATACAGCTCGGTCGGGGCACCCGGGGGAAGGCTTCCGCACCCCACGACCCAGTCGGCTTTGGCCCCGCGCTCGAGCGTGGCGGAGAGCAGCGCACCGGCTTCCTCGTTGGACAGGTCGGGGCCGGGCTCGTTGAGCTTGGTCGTCGTGCCGTCGGGCTCGAGCACGCTGATGTTCATGCGCACGCTGCCGGCGACCGGCACCCCCACGTGGGGCACCCCGGCATCCGTGAGCAGCTGTTCGAGCAGGTGCCCCTCGGGGCCGCCGCTCGGCAGCACGGCGAGGGTCTGGCCACCCTGGGCTGCGACTGCTCGAGAGACGTTGACCCCCTTGCCACCTGGGTCGATTCGACTGCCCGTGCAGCGGTGCACCTCCCCACGGTTCAGCGCGTCGATGAAGACTGCTCGGTCGATGCTCGGGTTGGGCGTGAGTGAGACGATCACGCGGTCACCACCTCGGGTCCGGCCGCACGGAGCTCGGCGGCGACGTCATCGTCGAGATCGGTGTCGGTGATGATGACATCGACCTCGGCGACCTGGGCAAATCGGTGCAGGTGGTCATCGCCTGCCTTGCTCGAGTCGGTGAGCAGCACACACTTGCGCGCGGCCGTGACCATGGCGCGCTTGACGAGCGACTCCGACTGGTCAGGAGTCGTCAGCCCGCGAGCCACCGACAGGCCGTTCGTGCCGAGCAGGGCGACGTCGACAACGACCCCGTCGAGCGCCCCGGTGGCCCAGTCACCGACGGCCGCGCTGGTTGTGCCGCGTACCCGCCCGCCCAGCAGGTAGAGCGAGATGCCGGGGTGCGTCGCAAGCACGGTTGCGGCCGCCAGGCTGTTGGTCAGCACGGTGAGGTCGAGGTCGGGTGGGAGCAGCTCGGCAACGGCGACGGTGGTCGAACCCGAGTCGAGGATGATGCTGCCGCCGGTCGGCAGCTCGTCAAGAGCTCTGGCGGCGATGCGCCGCTTCACCTCCGAGAGGCGCCCGGTGCGGGTGGCAAGGGTGGGCTCGACCTCGAGGCGCTCGACCGGGATCGCGCCGCCGTGCACCCGGTGCAGCGAACCGCGCCGTTCGAGGGCGGTCAGGTCGCGGCGCACGGTCTCGGTGGCCACCCCGAGAGAGTCGGCCAGGGCGTTGACCTCGACGCGGCCCGCGCGGCGGGCCTCGGCGATGATGCGCTGCTGTCGCTCTGCTGCGTACACCCTGACCTCCTCGTCATCGAGCTGCCGTCGTGGCCGGGGCTCTGGTTGCCCCGTTCGATGATCAAACCATCCTTCGCGACCGAAGTAAAGAGATACGGGCACCCGTTTTTGTGGCTTTCTGAACGTTGCTGTGGGAAATCCCCGCTGGCCTGTAGTTCTCGGGCCGACGGCCGGATGGTGGGAGCCCTAGAGTGTCGCCATGGCGCAGACCACGAACGTGACGACGGAGGCAGGCGCAATGCCGGCCCTACTGTGGCTTCCCCCCAGCGGATCGGGCCCAGGAATCGTGCTTCTTCAGGAGATCTTCGGCGTCACCGGCTACATCCAGCGGCGCGCAGCCCACCTGGCTGACCTCGGCTATGTCGTGCTCGCCCCGCAGATCTACTGGCGTCTCGGCGTCACCGAGCCGGTCGAGGGCGCTGACGCCCTCGAGCTCGGGATGGGGCTCGTTCAGCGACTCGATTGGGATGCCGCCGTGGCCGACGCCGTCGCCTCCGTCGACTGGCTCCGCGGCAACGGCGAGGTGATCGGCGGCGTAGGTGTGGTCGGGTTCTGCTTCGGCGGAGGCCTGGGGTTCATGACTGCGGCGGCCCTGGAACGCCGCGACCCGGCAACACCGGCTGCAGCGCTCGTCAGCTACTACGGTTCTTCGTTGCCCGAGCTCGGCGATTCGATGCAGGTGGCCGCGCCGAGCCTGCACCACTTCGGGCTCGCCGACTCGTACATCGACAGCGATACCGTTCGGGCGATCGAAGCCTCGGTGACCCGGCAGCCCGCTACGACGTTCTACACCTATGAGGGCGCCGACCACGCCTTCGACAACGATGAGATGCCGTTGCACCACCCAGCGGCGAGCTCGTTGGCCTGGGAGCGCACCTCCGACTTTCTCGCTCAGCACCTGCCCACGACCAGTCCCTGAGTCCCGGCGTCGGTGGTGCCCCAGACGCGCTTCTGCGGCATCCTTGGTGGAACGGCGGCACGCAACCGAGGGAGATCGACATGACCCAACCACCTGCTCCTCGCGAGATCCCGGCCGGCTGGTACCCCGACCCGGAGGGCAAGCCCGCCACCCGCTACTGGGACGGCGACTCCTGGACCGACCAGATCGGCCCGATGCTGACTGCTCCCAGCATGCCCTCACCTTTCGCGCCGGTGGCGGTCGACATGATGGGGATGCCGGTCAGCACCAGCTCACGCCTCGTCGCGGCCCTGCTCTGCTTCTTCGTCGGGGTGCTCGGCATCCACCGGTTCTACGTAGGCAAGGTCGGCACTGGACTGCTCCAGCTGGTGACCGTCGGAGGCCTCGGCATCTGGACCCTGGTCGACTTCATCGTCATTCTCGTCGGAACGTTCCGCGACAAGCAGGGCCGTCAGCTCATCAACTGGTAAGTCTCACGCAGAAGTCATCACTGCTGGACGAGGACCGCTCTGGCTTCGCGCACCGTAACGGGCGTGGCTGGCTGCTGTACGACAACGGTCGTCGGCAAGTTGAGCCAGGCCCCGCCATTGATGCGGAAATCGGCGCCGAAAGTGGCCACAACCCGGGTTTGGTAAGCGCCCGGCCTCCGGTACGTGTGCACGATGTCACCATTTGGGTAAACTCCGCCGAGTGAAGTCGTCGGTCCCTGAGACTCTCCGTCTCCAAAGTCGTAGACGAACCCGACCAGTTTGGGGCGCACGTCAACTCTGAAACCGAACATGGTCGCAGGGTCGAGGCTGTCGGTCTCTCCCGGCTCAAACCCTGAGGCAGACCAACCGACCTTGTAGAAGGTCTTGAGGTTCACCAGCGTCACGTTGCCCGTCGGCTGTGTGGAGATGGCGCCCTTCGCCCAAGGCGTTAGATGGAAAGCTCTGACGATCATTTCAACCGATGGAATCGGCGCCGAGCCTGGCATGTCCTGCGGGAAGCACGTGTTCCCGATCAGATCCCAGCCCTGGTTAGGTGCAGCAGCGAGTTCAGCAGGCGTAGCCACCTTGCCGCCGATCATGACCGCTCCGACCGGGTCGACCATCCGCCGCCTGATGTCCGTCAACGGGCCCAACCCGTACGAGGGGTCATTGTTGATGCAAGCTTGGACTGCTTCGTCGTAGCAGAATGAGTTCGCGCCCGAGCCGCCACCGATATCGCAACCGGCGATGGTCAACTTGTAGTCGTATCGCGGACCGCCAGCCGCCACCATCTCGGCGAGTTCGGCCTTAATGGCGGACCGCTCGCCTTTCGACATCCCCATCGTGGTCGTGCCCTGTGCGTTTGTGTCGCCCCGCACTCCCGCGAATGCGGCCGGCCCGATCAACACGCTGACTACACAGGCGACTAGACCACTGCCAAATCGCTGCAGCGCCATCACGACGTGACCAACTGCGAGCTGTAGACCTGCCAGCCGCGATCGCCCCAGGCGAGCGAGTACACAATGCGCACGGACTCCCTGGGGTCAGTAAGGATGATCGAGCCATTCTTTGTTACTACGTTCCGTTTTTCCTGGTGCCCCACCATTAGTATCGGGAGGCGGCCAGCTTTCTCGGCCAGCGCCGTGAACGAGGTTACGGAAAGCGGAGGGCCATCGTAGTGGTGATCCTTCGCCTTCAGGTCGGTCGCCGTTCTGAGGTAAGCACCGCACGCTTCGAACCGGTCTATGCATAGGGGCGCGAGAATGGCCGGGTCCGGCTTGGTCCAGGACCGGTTGAATTCATCAACAAAATGCTCAGCGAACGCCTTGGCGCCCTCAGGCGTTCGCTTCTGGGCAGCGGCGGGCACTCCCTCGGGGAACGCCGAGCCGCTCGAACTAGTCGTGGCAGAACCGGACGGTGTCTTGGTGGGCGGCTTGGTCGCCGTCGTGGGGGGTGTTGTCGCAGCCGTCGTGGAGGGCGTCGAGGTGCCGCTGGGGTCGGGGTCGTTGTCTCCGCCCGTGCAGGCACTGAGCAGCAGCGCGGACGCCAGCACAGCGGCAGACGCCACTCTCATCGGTAGGCGAAGTCTCATGGCGGTCCCCTGATGGTCGAGCAGGGCCGGCCTCAACGTCAGCACCGGCGAAGTGTGGGCCCGATTCTGCCCGACCGACGGCTGAGGCGCTGCATCCTGTCCACAGGGCGCTCCCGACGCTCTCGCGTTCCGCCGCCTACGCTGAAATCGTGACCGAACAGGCGAGCGCCGACCCCAGCGTCTTCGACGACGTGCAGTACGTGTCTCTCACGACCTTCCGCAAGACGGGGGTCGGGGTGCCGACTGCCGTCTGGATCGCCCGCGACGGAGACCAGCTGGTGGTGACGACCGTCGACAAGACCGGCAAGGTCAAAAGGCTCCACAACAACCCGGCCGTCGAGCTGCGGCCCTGCGACATGCGCGGAAACGTGGCCGACGGGGCGCCGACCTACTCAGGCACGGCGCAGGTGGTGCGTGACACTGCCGGTATAGCAGCAGTGAAGCAGGCGATCGCCCGGAAGTACCCGTTGGCGCGGGTCGGTGACGCCGCGAACAAGGTCACATTCGGGCTGCTGCAGCGCTCACCGCGTGCCGGCATCCGCATCAACCTCACCTGACCGTCTCACGAGAGGTCGGCGGGGTTCGCCGCTAGTCTGACCTTGTGCCTCGACTTGTGCTTACCGTCATCGGCGACGACCGCGCCGGCCTTGTCAGTGCCCTCTCCGCCGTTGTCTCCGATCACGGTGGCAACTGGGAGCAGAGCCAGCTCGCCGAGCTCGCGGGAAAGTTCGCGGGCATCGTCGTGGTCAGCGTGGATGCGGAGGGGATCGCGGACCTGACCGCTGCCCTGAGCACCCTTGACGAGATGCTCGAGGTCACCCCCCACCCCGGCAACGAGGCGGCCGGCACAGATGAAGAGCGTCAACGCCTGACCCTCGACCTGCTCGGCACCGATCGACCGGGCATCGTGCGCGAGGTGACAGCAGTGCTCAGTCGTCACGATCTGTCCATCGAGACGATCGCCACGACGACCCGGGACGCCCCGATGGCTGGTGGGGTGCTCTTCGAGGCGCAGGTCGTCGTGCAGGTGCCTTCCGGCTCCGACACGGAGCGGCTGCGGGCCGAGCTCGAGAAGCTCGCCGGCGAACTTTTCGTGGACATCACGGTCGCTTGAGTCTTCGATCTCGTGGCGGGCCGTCCACGTGGGCCGAGGCGTGGAGAGTGCTACGTCACTGACCCGCGGGGTGAATCAGTGACGTAGCGGTTGCGACGTCAGTGGGTCGCGCTGCTACGTCACTGATGCGTGGGGTGAATCACTGCCGTAGCGGCCAGCCGCACACCCGCCGGCGGAGCCCATCGTGCCGCCTCGCCGGATTCAAGACCCCAGGCCACGGGTATGACAGGCCCGTACGAGCATCTCGGCCACCGTCACTCGTGGGTCGAGCCGATTCCGAGAAGGAGCCGCTCATGCCCAGCTACACGCGCACGACGAAGATCGACGTCGACCAGGACACCGCCTACGCCTACCTCTCCAAGGCCGAGAACCTCCCCGAGTACTTCCCGCGCATCACCGAGGTGACCAGGAAGAACGGCAGCGAGGTCAATACCACCGCTGTCATCGAGCCGCCCGGCGAGCCGGAGCAGAAGGTGCACGGCACCGCCTGGTTCAAGACGGACGACGACGCCCGCAAGGTCGAGTGGGGCTCGGAGGGCTCGAACCACTACCACGGTGAGCTCGACTTCGACCCCGACGGCGACGACGCCTCCACTCTGCGGCTCACCCTCAGCACCGAGAGCGACCACCCCGGAATAGAGGAGTCGATCGACGAGACGCTGGCGACCATCTCGGCGAAGCTCACCGAAGGCTCGTGACCCACCGCGCCTGACGAAGCAACACCGGACAAGCCCGCACCTGACGCGTCGCCTCAGCCGGAGTGCCGCACCACGGTGAACGACTGTCGTCGATGACCGTCGTAACCCTCCCCCTGCGTCGACGTTTCGACGCTCACCTGCTGGCCTGACCGCTCGACCGCGACCGTGGTGGTGAGGCGAGCACCGGTGAGCGAGCCGAAGGTGAGCCCGTCGTCCTCGACAAGCGTTGACTCCCACCGACCGTCGACTACCGGGTCGAACACATGCAGGTCGATGGTCTCCGGCGAGTAGCCAGCGGTGGATGCCGGAACGTCGGGCCACAGAGGAATGGCGGCGCCCGCTCTGGCGTACAACGGGATCCGGTCCATCGGGGTCGGTGCAACGACGTGCCGACCCCCCTCGTGCAGCTCCCCCGTGTGCCAGTCGTACCAGTGCCCCGCCGGCAGGTAGACCTGACGAGCCGTCATGCCCGCCTCGGTGACGGGCGCCACGAGAAGGTCTCGCCCGAGAAGAAACTGGTCGTCGGCCGCCACTGCAGCGGGGTCGTGCTGGTGGTCGAACACCAGCGGGCGCTGCACCGGCTCACCGGTTTCGGTCGCCCGCACGAACGCGGAGTAGAGGTAGGGCATCAACCGATAGCGCAGCCGCACCGCCTCGCGCACCAGGTCGAGTACCTCCGCCCCGAACGACCAGGCGTACTGGTCGATGTTGCCGGTCTCGGAGTGGTTGCGGCAGAACGGCGTCAGTGTGCCCAGCTGCATCCATCGCAGGAACAGCTCACCGTTCGAGTCGCCCTGGAATCCGCCGATGTCCGCGCCCACGAACGGCTGACCCGACAGCCCGAAACCCGAGCCCATCACTGCTGCGAGCCGCAGATGGTCCCAGCGGGCCTGGTTGTCACCCATCCAGTTCGCCGCGAAACGTTGGATGCCGGCGAACCCGGAACGCGACAGGATGAACGTGCGCAGCTCTGGTCGCGCCGCCCGCAACCCCTCGTGCGTTCCCATCGCCATCAACAAGGCGTATTGGTTGTGATACTTCACGTGCGACGCCGCGCCACCCTCGAACCGCATTCGGCCGGCTGGGATGTTGCCTGTGGCGGGCTCGTTCATGTCGTTCCAGATGCCGGCGAGGCCCGAGGCCACATGCGTCGCGTTCAGCTCGCCCCACCAGGCTCGCGCGGCCTCGGTCGAGAAGTCGGGAAAGACCGTGTTCCCGGGCCACACCTGGCCGATGTAGGTGCCGCCGCCGGCCGTTCGGCAGAAGACGTCATGCTCGAGTCCCTGGTCGTAGACGCCGTACCCGGGGTCGTGTTTGACGCCCGGATCGACGATCGAGATCACCTTGAACCCCTCGTCGTCGAGGCGTTGCAACATCCCGCGAGCATCGGGAAAGCGCTCACCGTCCCAGGTGAAGACCCGGTACCCGTCCATGTAGTCGATGTCGAGCCACAGGGCGTCGCACGGCACGTCGTTCGCGCGGTGTTGGGCGCCGAGCTGCTCCACCTCGTCCTGGCTGTAAGCGTGCCACCGGCACTGGTGATAGCCCAACGACCACAACGGCGGTAGCGCCGCCCGCCCGGTCAGCCACGTGTAGGCCTCGAGGATGCCGGCCATCGACGGGCCCGCGAACACGTACTCGGTCCATTGACCGCCCTCGAACCCGATGCGGTACTCATCGGGCCTGCTGAACTCGTACGACCCCCGGTAGCCGTTGTCGATGAACGAGCCGCTCATCGTTCCAGCAGGGTTCGCCTGGTGGTAGAAGAACGGGATGGTGACGTAGTAGGGGTCGAACTCGACGCTCGACATGTCGGCCCGAGGATCGTCAGCGGCCCGGCCCGCCCGGAACTCGGCCGTGGCGTCGCCGTTCAGCACGTCGGTGTTCCACATCGTGAAGTCGCGGCCCGACCTGTCGAGGTTGCCGCCCTTCTCGCCCAGCCCGAAGAACGCGTCACCGCGGGTGCGCCGGCGCCTGATCTCGAACGCGTCGTTGAGGGTGGCGTAGGTGGCTGCCGCGCCCGACGCGTCGAACGCAGTCTCAACGACCGGCGAACCGTCGGTACGGTGCACGTCGACCCGAAAGGGAGCCACCCCGACCGTGACCACGAGCTCGTCGGTGACAAGGCGCCACGTCGAGGTGCCGGTGGCCCCACCGGTCTCGTGTGTCTCGTGTGGCTCGTGTGCCTTGGCGGTGCCCTCACCCGTTGGAGCGACGGCCTCGACGCGCCAGTCGACCTCACCCCGCCGCACCGGATCGAGCGGGTCGACGCAGACGGCATACGTGGGCTGCTCGTCGAACACGCCGCCTCGGCTCAGCTGCAGCCGCACGACGTCGGCCCGGCACACGTCGACCCGGAAGCGCTCACCGTGCAGCTCGGCCATCAGGCCCGTGTCGGTCTGTACCACCGAGGTGACCTGGTCGAGGCGAAGGAAGTGGTCCGACGAATTCATGTCGACCACCGTATGCCGCGCAGCCCGCCCGCGGTCGCTGCACCTCACCGCCGGTCGTCAGTGGGCGCATCGACGGCAGCGGTGGGGCAGACTGGCGTGGTGCGTCGAAACTTCGTCGGGGCGGTCGCGGCCCTGTTGACGGGCGCCACCTTGCTGACCGGATGCAGCAGCACCGGCCCGGCCCCGGTCGGGGTGGCGGCCACCGGGTCAGCGGGGAGCACAGGCGCGGCTCGGTCACCCACGAGTGGTGTCTCCGGGCCGACGGTGCCCGGCCCGGTCACCAACCGCCTGCCCGCTGCAGCACGCGCCGCCACCCCGGCGGGGGCGCAGGCCTTCGTCGACTTCTATGTCGAGTCGATCAACACGGCATTCGCGCAACCGAGCGGCACTGCCCTGCAGGGTCTTTCAACACCTTCGTGCGATGTCTGTTCAGCCCTGGAGGCCCGGGCCGCGCAGTTCGCCAGCTCGGGGCAGCACTACGCCGGGCCGATCTACCGCACCCGAAGCTCAAGCGCCTCGGCCCAGCCACCAGGCCAGCGGGTGGTCGTCGACATCGAACAGTTCGGCGTAGCCACCCTCGACCGCGACGGCAAGCAGATCGACCGCAACCAACCCTCACAGGCCCGGTTCGCCGTGTCACTCGAGTTCACCAACGCCTGGCAGGTGACTCGGTGGTCCGAGATCCCCACCAGCACCGCCTGAGCAGCACGGCGTCACCCACAGCGCCCGACCAGACACCCGACTCGAAGGACCCCATGACCTCCCTCACCCTGCGCGCCAGCGGCCGAGCATCGACCGAGCTGGCATGGCGGCGCTACGCCGACACGCGCCTCTGGTCGAGCTGGTCGCCGCAGATCCGCCGCGTAGAGCTCGGCGCCGGCACCCACGAGCTGCGACCCGGCCTCACCGGCCGCGTGGTCGGGCCCGTCGGAGTGAGCATTCGGTTCGAGGTGGAGTCGGTCGACGAGAGCGCGATGACCTGGGCCTGGCGGGTGCATGCCGGGCCGATCACGATGCGCCTGCGCCATGCCGTGCACGCCGAACCTGACGGGTCGTCGACCACCCTGACCATCGACGGACCGGCAGCGGTTGCGGTGTTGTACTCCCTGCTCGCCCAGCTCGCGCTCCACCGCCTCGTCCGACCCTGAGCAGGTGCGGGCGCTCCACCACGGTCGAGCAGCCAGTATTTTAGGCAGCCAGGATCTCAGGCAGCCAAGAGCTCAGGCAGCCGGAGCTTCAGACCGAGATGGCCGGGTCGGACGGTCGCGAGAGGGTGATGATGGCCCGCTCGATGAGCACGTGGTCTTCGATGCGGGCCGAGATGTCGTTCAGACGCTCGGCGACGGCCGCCTCCGTCTCGTCGCCGACGAGGTCGACGGCAGCCACCAGGAACACCTTGTTCGGGCCCACGAACTCCAGATGCAAGAAGGTGATCCGCTCGATCTCCGGACCGGCCTGCAACCGCTCCATCGCGGTAGCGCGCAAGGAGGGAGAGACGGCCTGGCCCACCAGGAAGTCGCGGTTGCGCGAGATGAGGAAGACGGCGACCACCCCCAGCAACAGCCCGACCAGGATCGACCCCGCGGCATCCCAGCGGGCGTCTCCGGTGATCTGGTGCAGCCCGATGCCCGCGGCCGCGATGACCAGGCCGACGAGCGCGGCCGCGTCTTCGGCGAACACGGCGCGCAACGTCGGGTTCGAGGTGTCGGCGATGAACCGCAACGGGTGCAACCCGACCCGACGTGCCTCCGTCTCGCTCTGCCGACGCGCCTGAAGGAACGAGGCTCCCTCCAGCACGAACGCCAGGGCCAGCACCGCATACGCCCAGCCGTAGCTCGCCTCGTCTCCCGACGACTCGGTCAGGCTCTGCAGGCCGTGCCAGATCGAGACGATCGAGCCGGCCCCGAAGAGCCCGAAGGCGGCGAACATCGACCACACGTAGGCCTCCCGGCCGTAGCCGAGGGGGTGCGCTTCGTCGCGGGGTTGGCTGGAGCGACGCTCGGCCAACAACAGGAAGACCTCGTTGCCCGCGTCGGCCCACGAGTGCGCCGCCTCGGCCACCATCGACGCCGAGCCGGTGATGAGCGCCACGACCGTCTTCGCCACGGCAATGACCGCATTGGCGACCATCGCGACGAGTACCGTCACCATGCTCGCGTTGCCGCCCCCGTCGGCAGGCTCCGAACCCCGGTTCTCGTCAGGTTCCCGGCCGCCCTCGGGGCCCGAAGACGACGGCTTCGCCCGGCTGCTCGCTGCATCGCTGGTCACGCCGTCAGTCTTACCCTCCGGATCGGCCCACTCAACCCGAGGCAGAGCAGCCAGAGACGAGAGGGGAGGCGTTGAATAGGGCCATGACGGCGCACCACGACCCTGCCCTGCCCTGCACCCGTGTCGGAGCCGACGAGCTCTCGGCCGCCGACCCCACCCCGGGCATGACCCGACAGGTCGCCCTGCACACCGAGACGATGTGGTCGGGCACGGTCGACACCGACGGCGGCTCCACCTCCGCCTGGCACCACCACGGTGACCACGACACCACGCTCTACATCGTCTCGGGCCGCATGCGCCTGGAGTCGGGGCCGAACGGTGAGCACGTGGTGGAGGCGGGGCCGGGCGACTTCCTGCGGGTTCCGGCGGGCGCCGTGCACCGCGAGTCGAACCCGACCGACGAAACGTCGCGGGCCGTCATCGTGCGGTGCGGGTCAGGCACGCCGACCGTGAACGTCGATGGTCCCGCCGGCCCGGCAGCACGGGTAGCACCGGAGCACCGGCAGGGGTGACCCCGACACGATCAGCGCAGGCGACGTAGCGTAGGTCGTATGGCCTTCAACGACGTCACCCGGTTCGTGCAGCGGCGCCTCGGCCTCGCGCTGCGGTCGCGCGTCGCCGGCGACGATGCCCCCGTGCACGCCCAGCGCATCTGGGGTGCAGAGGGCGAGCGCTGGTTCACGCCCGACGACCCGATCTGGAAGGTGCACGCCGACGCCTCCATGTTCTCCGGCGGTATCGCCTCACTGCTGCTCCAGTCGCTCCACCCGATGGCGATGGCCGGGGTCGCGGGTCACAGCGGCTACAAGGGTGACCCGTGGGGCCGTCTGCAGCGCACGAGCCACTACCTCGCCATCACCACCTACGGCACCGTCGAGCACGCGCACGAGGTGATCGGGCACGTGCGCGGCATCCACGAGCGCGTGCGAGGCAAGGACGAGCTGGGTCGGCCCTACTTCGCGAGCGACCCGCACCTGTTGCGCTGGGTCCACCTCGCCGAGATCGACTCCTTTCTTCGGGCCTACCAGACGTTCGGCGCTGAGCCGCTCTCGCCGCGTGACACCGACCGCTACGTCGAACAGGCCGGCATCCCGGCCGCCCTCCTCGGCGTCGTCGACCCACCGAGCAGCGTCGTCGAGCTGCGCCAGGCGTTGAACGAGTACCGGCCCGAGCTCGAGACAACCACCGCCGCCCGGGATGCCGCTCGCTTCCTGCTGCTCAACCCTCCCCTGCCCTACGTGGTGCGCCCCGGATACGGGACCATCGCGTCGGGTGGGGTGTCGCTCCTGCCCCAGTGGGCCCTGGAGATGCTCGACATCCCGTTGCCCGGGCCCGTGAGCCGGTTCGTCGCTCGCCCGCTCGGTCACGTCGGTACGAGCGCGGTGCGCTGGGGAATGTCGGGCCTCGCCGACCGCAGGCCCTCGGACGCGCTGCCGGCGGCCGAGGCCGAGGCCAGCTGAGGCGAGCTGAGGCGAGGGGGCCGAGGCCGCCCTCTCGACGCGAGCGACGGCGCGGGGGCCCGACCCTGACCGGCCGGTCAGGGGTGAACTCAGGGGTGGGTGAGGGGTCACTCGGGGTCGTCCCTCATGGTGGGCGCGCCCGCGCTGCGACACGGTTGAACCATGACCACTCACGCTCTGCCGCAGACCAGTTCGACGCTTGGAGTCGAAGCGCCGTCGAGCGATCAGAGCGTGCGACGCCCGACGGAACGGGTCGGGCTGCTAGCCCTGGCTGCTCCGCTGCTGCTCTTCGCGGACGGCATCCTGCGCTGGGTCGACACCGTCACCACCCTCGGCGACCCGGGTTCGCCACCCCCGCACACGACCCTCGACTACGCCGCCGGCTCGATCGGAGTCGTGGCCACCGTCGTGCTCCTGGCCAGCATCGCCGCCTTCGGCTGGCTGGCCGTGGAGGTGCTGCGTCACCCCAGGCTGAGCGAGCGCCTGTCGGTAGGCAACCTGGTCGTGGCTGCGGTCGGCGTCGTGACGATCGCGCTACCCCTCGGCCTGTTGCCGCTCGGAGCGCTGCTCGTGCTCGTCGGGTTGGCCCCGCTGTCGCGCGGCTCCCAGCCCTCGGTCCCTCGTGACTGAGACGTCAGTCCTGCCCACCGGACTGCCGGGCCCCCTCGCCCCTTCGCCCCCTCGCCCTGGCCGCTAGGGTCGACGAAGGTTCACGACCGCGACGAGGAGGATGCCGATGAGCAATCTCGAGAGGCGTCCCGACGAGGTCGTCTCGCCGGCCACGACGCCGGCCACCCCCCTCGAGGTGCTGCCGTATCGCGAGGTCCCACTGGGCGGGCCGCGGGCCATGACCGTGCGTCGCACCCTCCCCCAGCGCGAACGGTCGCTCATCGGCGCCTGGTGCTTCGTCGACCACTACGGGCCCGACGACGTGAGCGACAGCGGCGGCATGCAGGTGCCGGGCCACCCGCACACCGGGCTGCAGACCGTCTCATGGCTCTTCAGCGGCGAGGTCGAACACCGCGACACGACAGGCGTGCACGCGCTGGTCAGACCGGGCGAGCTGAACATCATGACCGCCGGGTCGGGCATCGCCCACAGCGAGTTCTCCACCGCCGCGACCACCGTGCTGCACGGCGCTCAGCTCTGGGTGGCGCTGCCCGACGCCGAGCGCAGCATCGCGCCCGCGTTCGAGCACTACGTTCCGCCGGTGACCGAGATCGACGGTGCGCGGGCCCTCGTCTTTCTCGGGTCGCTGCTCGGACAGAGCTCTCCGGTCGCCATGCACTCGGGCATCGTCGGCGCCGAGATCAACCTGGAACCCGGGCAGTCGCTGAGGGTGCCGGTCGACGTGAGCTTCGAGCACGGCATCCTCGTCGACTCCGGCACCCTGACGGTCGGCACCGTGGAGCGGGGCGACACCGTCGAGGCGAAGCGGGGCGAGCTGGCCTACGTGCCGACGGGGCATGAGGAGATCCGGCTCGAGGCCGGTCGGCACGAGTCGGCTCGGCTGCTGTTGCTCGGCGGCGAACCGTTCGGCGAGCAGATCGTCATGTGGTGGAACTTCATCGGCCGAGACCACGACGAGGTGGTCGCCTTCCGCGAACAGTGGCAGCACGAGCGCGGCGAGCAGCCGCCCACCCTCCCGGGCCGGTTCGGCACCTTCCCGACCGAGTGGGATCACACCTTGCCGGCACCCGAGCTGCCGAACCTGCGCCTGCGCGCGCGACCGACGAGGCGCGAGCGATGACCACGGCTCGCGACCCGATCCGGCCCTACCGCCCCAACGACCGCGCCGCCCTGTACGCGGTGTGCCTGCAGACCGCGGCGACCGGCGGCGACGCCACACCCCTGCACCGCGACCACTCCCTGCCGGGGAAGGTCTGGGTCGGGCCGTACGTCGAGTTCGAGCCCGACCTGGCCTTCGTTCTCGACGACGGCGCCGGAGCGCAGGGCTACGTGCTCGGGTCGCTCGACACGCGGGCCTTCGAGGCGCGCCTCGCTGCCGAGTGGATGCCGCCGCTGCAGCGTCTGCATCCCGCCGACGAGTTCGAGCCCCACACCCGCGACGCCGCCCTGGTGCGGCTCATCCACCAGCCGATGGTGGCGCCCGAAGCGGTGGTGAACGACTACCCGTCGCACCTGCACATCGACCTGCTCCCTGGCTGGCAGGGCGGCGGCTGGGGTCGGCGACTGATCGACACGCTGCTGCGCCGACTGGCCGAACAGGGCTCCACCGGGGTGTTTCTCGGCGTCAACCCCGAGAACGAGCACGCGGTCGGCTTCTACCGGCATCTCGGCTTCGAGCCGGTCAGCAGCGACGGTGGGCTCTGGCTCGCCCGGTCGCTGGGCACCTGAACGGTGCCTGATGGCTGATGAGACGGCGCGCCCTGGTAGCGCGGACGGCCGACGCCGCGTACCTTCGAAGCAGCCAGGGGCTCGACCGAGCAGAGCGAGGCAACGACGCGTGGCGACCAAATTCGAGACGATCGATGACTACCTGGCGTCCTTTCCGCCCGCCAGCCGGGCCGCTCTGGACGGGGTTCGAAGCACGATCCGCGAAGCCGTGCCCGACGCCCGCGAGAAGATCCGCTACGGCATGCCCACCTACCTGTTGGGTGGTCGACCGCTGCTCTACTTCGCCGGCTGGAAGAAGCACGTCGGCATCTACCCCGTGCCCACCGGTGACAGCTCGTTCGAGGCCGAGGTGGCGCAGTATCGCGGAGCCAAGGAGACGGTGCGTTTTCCGCTGGCTCAGCCCATCCCGCTCGACCTGGTGCGCCACATCGTCGAGCTCTGTCTCGCCTCTCGAAAGCAGCCGACACCCTGACCCGTGCCGGATCGGGGTCTTCGCCCGCGGGCTCGGGTCGCCCGACGCCGGCAGCCTCATCGACAGCAGAGAGGTCGAAGTGCTGCCGCCGGAAGGTCGAGGTACGCCCGTTCCGGTGACCGCATTCCCTACTGCGTGCCGTCCGCCGAGGATCTTCAGGAGCGGGTGTCGGGCGTGCTCGCCGTGCTCTTCCTCGTCTTCAACGAAGGGCTACCTCGCGACGGGGCCCGACACCGACCCCGTGCATCACGAGCTGACCGCCGAGGCGATCCGGCTCACCCGCGTGGGGCGCAGCCTCCTGCCGAACGACGGTGAGGTCGCCGGGCTGCTGGCCCTGATGTTGCTCACCGAGGCCCGCCGCGCTCAACCGCGCCGTTGCGGTCGCGGAGCTCGACGGCGCCGCGGTGGGCCCTGGCCATCGTCGACCGCCTCGAACCCCAACTGGCCAGCTCAGGTGACACCGGAGGACACCTGGCCGTAGGCGTACCGCCCTCAGCTCGCCGGCCGGTCGTCGGCAGAGGTCGCCTCGTACTCGGCGTTGGCCTGGTCGAGCAGGCCCTGCACCTGCTCCTTGGTGACACCGGTGCCGGGAAAGCTGACCATGCGCCCGATCGGCGCCGACGCCATCATCTTGAGCAGAGCGGGGTCGGAGAACATCGCGCCGGCCCCTTCCGACGCCGCGCGCCTGCCCTCGGGACGATCGCCGTCGGCCTGAGCGAGAGCCCCCGTGACGAGCGCCGCCGCGGCCGGGTCGGCCAGCACCTCGCCGATCGAGGAGTCGAGGGTGAGCGGCATCCTGACGTCGTCTCCGACCACCGTCACCGAGCCGGCCAGGCGAACATCGCGGCTCGAGGCGCCGACCTCGACGGCGACGTCACCACCCTCGAGCACCCAGCGGTCGACGCGCAGGTCCCAGTGCGCGAGATCGTCGCGGCGAACCTGGATCTCCACCTCGCGGCTCTCTCCGGCCGCAAGGTCGACCAACGCAAACCCCTTGAGCTCGCGCGGTGGTCGCGCGACCGACGAGTGGGCCCGGCCGGTGTAGACCTGCACCACCTCTCGACCGGCGCGCCCACCCGTGTTCGCCACCGTGAGGCCCACCCGGATGCCGTCGGGCTCGGCCGCCAGAGTCAGGTTGCCGTAGTCGAAGGTGGTGTACGACAGACCGTGCCCGAACGGGAACTGCACCGGCAGGTCGCGCGCGTCGTACCACCGGTACCCGACGAACAGGCCCTCGCCGTAACGCACGTGGCCGTGCTCGCCCGGGAAGTCGAGGTGGGCGGGGGTGTCCTGCAGACGCAGCGGGATCGTCTCCGCAAGGCGGCCCGAGGGGTTGACCTCGCCATAGAGAACGTCAGCGACGGCAGTGCCGCCCGCCTGACCGAGCAACCATCCCTCGAGCACCGCCGGCGCCAGGTCGACCACGTCACCGAGCCGCACCACTCCCCCGTTCGAGAGCACGACGACGGTGCGGGGGTTGGCTGCCACCACCGCGCGCAGCAGCTCGACCTGTTGGGGCGGCAGCTCGATGTCGTTGCGGTCGAAGCCCTCCGACTCGAGCTCGGCCGGAAGGCCGAGAAAGACGACGGCAACCTCTGTGGAGCCGGCCAGCTGGGCCGCTTCGTCGCGAAGCCGTGCCGCCTCAGACGGTTCCACTGCGGTGAGTGCGAAGCCCGCGGCGAAGAAGGTTCTGTCCTGCCCGGCATAGCCCACGATGGCGTCGACGGCCCGGTCGAGCCGGGTCGGGTTGATGAGCGAGCTGCCGGCGCCCTGGTATCGAGGCGTGTCGGCGAAGGCCCCGATGACCGCCACCGACGAGCCCGGCGACAACGGCAGCAGATCACCGTCGTTCTGAAGCAGCACGATACTGCGACCGGCAGCCTCGCGGGCCAGGTCATGGTGGGCCTGTTCGTCGAAACCGTCTGGGGTCGAACGCCGCTCGGCTCTCTGCACAAGAACGACCACTCTCTCGGCGGCCTGGTCGAGCACGCGCTCATCGAGGTCGCCGTCGCGCACGGCGGCGACGATCTGGGCGTCGGTGCGACCTTCGCTCGACGGCATCTCGAGGTCCAGCCCGGCCGCGAGCCCCTCGACGCGGTCGTTGACGGCGCCCCAGTCACTCATGACGAGCCCGTCGAAGCCCCACTCTCCGCGCAACACATCGGTGAGCAGCCACGGATGCTCCGACGTGAACACCCCGTTCAGCCTGTTGTACGAGCACATCACGGTCCACGGCGCAGCCTCGGTGACCACCCGCTGAAACCCGCGCAGGTAGATCTCGCGGAGCGGCCGGGGGTCGATGTCGGCCGAGACCCTCATTCGGTCGGCCTCCTGGTTGTTGGCGGCGAAGTGCTTCAGTGAGGCACCGACCCCCTGGCTCTGCACGCCACGCACCAGTGCGGCGCCGAGAACACCGGAGACGACCGGGTCTTCGGAGAGATACTCGAAGTTGCGGCCGCATAGGGGCGACCGTTTGATGTTGATGCCCGGGCCCAGCAGCACCGCGACACCGAGCGCTGCGGCCTCCTCACCGAGCGCAGCCCCGACCCGCTCCAGCAGCGCGGGATCGAAGCTCGACCCGAGGGCGACCGCCGGCGGGAAGCACGTCGCCGGGATGCTCTCGGTCAGTCCGAGGTTGTCGGCGCCCGCTCGCTGCTTGCGCACCCCGTGCGGCCCGTCGGTGAGCAGGATCTGAGGGATGCCGGCATCCTCGATGGCCTTGGTCGTCCAGAACGTCGCACCGCTCGTGAGGGCGGCCTTCTGCTCCACGGTGAGCGACGCGACGACTTCCGCGGCCGATCTTTCGGGGGAGGCTGATTCAGGTCTGGTCACTTGCTGACTCCTGCAGTAGGGCGAGGTGATGCATCTGGTCTTTGGTGGCGGGGTAGAGCGAGCAGTACTGCTCGTAGAGCCCGTCGTAGAGGTCACGGGTGGCCGGGTTGGGCTCGGTGACCTCACCGGCGCTCGCCCAGTTGGTCGACGGGTCGACCAGACCGGTACCGATGGCCGCGAGCAGCGCGTCGCCGAAGCTGGCGCCGATCGTCTGCGCCGGAATGACCTGCTCGCGGCCCGTCACATCGCTGACGATCTGGGTCCACAGGCCACCCTGGGTTCCGCCGCCGACCGCGAACAGCTTCGTGACAGGGGCCTCGGGGTGGTCGAGAAACTCGACGATCTGCCGGATCCCGAAGGCGATCCCCTCGTAGACAGCGCGGAACAGATCGGCCCGGGTGTGGGTCAAGGTGAGGCCGAGCACCATTCCACGGGCCCGCGGGTCGAAGATCGGGGTGCGCTCGCCGGCGAAGTAGGGCAGCAGCAACAACCCGTTCGAACCGGCCGGGACGCCCGACGCCTCCGACACCAGCTGGTCGAAGGGGGCGTCACCGGTGAGACCCTGCACCCAGCTGGTCAGGCTGCCTGACGTCGACATCCCGGCCGCCATCGTGAAGGTGCCCGGCTGCACGCCGATCGTCGACCACAGCATCGGGTCGGAGCGCAGCTCGTCGACGACCTGCACGAAGAACATGGTGGAGCCGTACATCAGCATCAGCTCACCGGGCTCGCGCACGCCGGCGCTGAACGCCTCGGCCCACGCGTCGATGGTGCCGACCGACACCGGGGTGCCCACGGCGAGGCCGGTCAGCTCGGACGCGCTACCGTGCACCACCCCGACCACCTCGTGCGGCCACGCCAGCCGGGGCATCGCGATGTCGCCCAGGATGTCGGTGCACCACTGCTCGTGCCAGGCCTGAGCGCCCATGTCGTAGAGCGGGTCGCACTGGCTCGCCGTGTGGTGGTCGAGCACGTACTCTCCGGTCAGTCGCGCGACCACGAACGAGTTGGAGTTGAACCAGTAGGAGCTGCGCGCCCACACCTCCGGTTCACGCCGACGCACCCAGAGCGCCTTGGGGCCGACGGCCTGGCTCGAGAGCGGGGTTCCCCCCACCCGAAGGATCTCGTCTTCGCCGAGCCGGTCGTTGAGCTCGGCGATCTCTGAGGTCGCCCGCCCGTCGATGCCGTAGAGGATGGCGGGACGGGTCGGCCGCAGATCGGCGTCGGTGGGCAGAAAGCAGGGGCCGACACCGCTCACGCAGAGTCCGCGCACCGGGGTGGCGCCGGCCGCCTCGACCAGCTCACGGCAGACCGAGACGAAGTCGTCCCACCAGACAGACTCGGCGTCGACCTCGGCCCAGCCAGGACGCGGGAGGTTCATCCCGTGTCGGCGCGACGCGGTGTGCACGATGTCGCCGTCGAGCGTGGTCAGCACTCCCTTGGTGCTGCCCGTGCCCATGTCGATCCCGACGACGTACTCGTTCACTTCGCCTCACCCTCGTTGCGCTGCGGATCGGCGGTACGCGATCGCTGGGGTCGCGAGCCGCGCCGCCGTGGCCGGTCGTTCGATCTTCACACACCAAGGCCGCTCGGGCGCTCATCCCGGTGGGCCCAGAACCAGAGGTTCTGAGCCCACCGGGCGGTCAGCTGCGCCCGGGCAGCCGAGGGGTCGAGCGGGTCACCCCTTGCCGTGCGAGGCACGCGACCGGCGCGCCACCGAGTCGAGGGCCACCGCGAGCAGCAGCACGGCCCCGGTCACCATGAAGCGGTAGCCACTGCTCAGGTTGAGCAGGGTCAACCCGCTGGTGATCGACGTGATCACGATGATGCCGACGAGAGCCGCCCAGGCCGAGCCGCGACCGCCGAACAGGCTGGTACCGCCGATGACGGCTGCCGCGATGGCGTTGAGGTTGACGTCACCCGTGCCGGTGGCCGGTGTCGCCGAGCCGAGACGGGCGGCGGCGAGAATGCCACCGACCGACGCCAGCACGGAGCAGACGACGAAGCCCCACGCGTAGACCCGATTGACGTTGATGCCAGAGCGCCGAGCCGCCTCGGCGTTGCCACCGACCGCGAAGATCGACCGGCCCCACTTGGTGCGGGTGAGCATGTAGTTCGAGATGACGATGAGCACGAGGAAGAACACGAACATCCAGCCGACTCCGCGGTCGCGGTTGAGGTACCACGTGGCCACCCCCAGACCGACGAGCAGGGCGCCGCTCTTGATCAGCAGGCCGTTCGTCGACGGCGCCGACAGACCCTTGTCGCGACGCGCCTTGGCGTTGTAGAAGCCGCTGGCGAACACGGCGGCCACCGCCACCAGCACCAGAACGTACGACACGGCATCCGGCATGAACGAGATCTGCGCGAAGCGCACCAGGCCGGAGTCGAAGGGCAGGTTGATCGAGCCCTGCTCGCCCAGCAGCCACAGCTGCACGCCGAGGAAGGCGAGCAGTCCGGCGAGGCTGATCACGAAGCTCGGCACCCCGAACCGGTTGAACATCAGCGTGTAGATGAGCCCGACGACGACACCCACCCCGATCGAGGCGGCGATGGCGACCGGGGCGGGAAACCCCTTGACGACGAACAGGGTTGCGACCGTGGCCGCCGACAGCCCGCTGACCGAGCCGACGGAGAGGTCGATCTCGCCCAGCAGCAGCACGAACACGATGCCGAGGGCGATGACCCCGGTGGCGACCGACTCGAGGGTGAGGTTCACCAGGTTGGCACTCGAGAGGAAGATGGGGTTGAGGATCTGGAACGTCGTCCAGATCACCACGATGCCGACGATGACCGGCAGCAGGCCGAGGTCCCCTCCCCGGAACCGGTCGATCCAGCTCTGGACCCATCCGCTCAGGCCCTCGCGGGCCTGCAGTCGTTCGTCGAGACGGTCCGAGGCCACGGGAGCCCCTTGCGGAACCTTGGGCGGTGCGGTGGTCATCAGGTCACTCCTTCTCGCTCGTCAGGGCAGTGGGATTCGACGACGAGTCGTCTCTGGCGGATGCCGTGTCGTCGGACTCGCCGGCATCCGTCGTCGCGTCTCTGGTGGAATCTGTGGTGGCGTCGGGCGGGGCCTCGGTCTCCGGGGTGGCCGGGTCGCGCCGAGAGGCCCGTTGGGTGACAGCGTTGTCGGTCGCACCGGTGATGGCGGCGATGATCTGCTCGATGCTGACGTCTCCGACGGTGAAGAACCCGTTGTTGCGCCCGAGCCGAAGCACGGCCACCGTGTCGGCTACCGCGAGCACGTCGGCCATGTTGTGGCTGATCATGATCACGCCGTGGCCGTTCTCGCGCAGTCGCTCGACCAGGTTGAGCACCTCGGCCGTCTGGGCGACTCCGAGCGCGGCCGTCGGTTCGTCGAGGATGATGATCTTCGGAGCGCCGAGCAGCGAGCGGGCGATCGCGACGGTCTGACGTTGACCGCCGGACAGCGACGCCACCGGGATACGCACCGTGGGGATCTTCGCCGACAGCTGCCGCAACAGCTCCCAGGCCTTGACCTCCATCGACACGTCGTCGAGGCGGGCCGGCCGAAGCTCCTGACCCAGAAAGAGGTTCTCGACCACGTTGAGGTTCTCGCAGAGTGCGAGATCCTGGTAGACGGTGGCGATCCCGAGATCCTGGGCGTCGGCGGGCGAGTGGATCCGCACGTCCTGACCCTCGAACGAGATCGTTCCCGAGTCGGCGGCGTGCACCCCCGCCAACACCTTGACCAGGGTCGACTTGCCGGCCCCGTTGTCTCCGACGAGGGCCACGACCTCGCCGGCGTGCACCGTGAGGTCGATGCCGGTGAGGGCCGCGACGGCGCCGAAGTGTTTGGTGACACCACGCAGGGCGAGCAGCTCGGTCCCCACCTTCGGGCGCTGAGTCGTCGGTGAGTCAGTCGCTGGTGCGGTCATGACAGCTTCCCTCTCGTTCCAGGTCGAGTCGACGGGCCCGCTCCGTTCGGCCGGTGCGGGCCACCATCACCGGGTTCACTTGATGCCGAGCTTGGTGCAGCCTGCGACGTAGACGCCGGTGCAGGCCTCGGAGGCCTTGGTGATGCCACTGTCGAACATGACCTTCTTGACGTTCTCGGTCGTCACGACCTCGGGCACGAACAGCTGTGACGGGGTGTCGAAGACGGTCGCCTCAGACTTGGGCGTCTGGCCCTGCAGGAAGGTGAAGGCGTTCTGCGCCGCCGCCTCGGCCACGGTCTTGATCGGCTTGGAGATGGTGTTGTACTGGTCTCCGTTGATGATCCGCTGGATCGCCGCGAGCTCGGCGTCGTTGCCGGTCACCGGGGGCACGGCGTCGCCGGAGGCCTTGAAGGCCGCGATGGCGCCGCCACCGGTGCCGTCGTTGGCCGCCACGACGCCGACGATCTGCTTGCCGAAGCGGGTGATCTGGCCGGTGGTCCACTCCTGGGCCTTGGCCGGCTGCCAGTTCGGGGTGTCGTACTCCGCGAGCAGCTTGAAGCCGCCCGGGTCGACGGCGCTGTGCACGCCCTTCTTGATCAGGCCGGCCGCCGCGTCGGTGGGTGAGCCGTTGATCTGCAGGATGCCGCCCGATGCGTTCGTCTTCTTGAGATGGTCGATCAGGCTGGCGGCGATGAGGTTGCCGATCTTCTCGTTGTCGAACGAGACGTAGAAGTCGGCCTTCGCCTTGGTGCTCGGACGGTCGTAGGCGATGACCTTGGCGCCCTGCGACTGCGCCGCCTGCACGGTCGAGGCGACGCCCGCGGAGTCGACCGGGTCGATGACGAGCACCTTCGCGCCCTGGGCGAGCGCCGAGTTGGCCTGTTGCTGCTGCTTGCTCGCGTCAGAGTCGGCGTTCTGGTAGATGACGGTGCAGGTCGGGCACAGCTGCTTCATCTTGGCCTCGAAGAGCGGCTTGTCCTGCAGCTCGTAGCGCGTCGAGGCAAGGTCGGGCATGAGGAAGGCGACCTTGGCGTTCTCGACCGAACCGCCCGCTCCACCTGCACCGGTGGCGGTGCCGGGCGAGCTGCTGTCGGCGCTCTCACACGCGCTGAGGCCGATGGTCGCGGTGAGCGCGAGGGCGAGAACGGTCGCCCGGCGCGGGGTGAGGTTGAGCATCATGGTTCTCCTAGTGAGTGCCGAAATGGATCTTGCGAGGTGTGGCGGGTGATGGGGTTGCGCGACGGCGGGTGACCGGCGGGTGACCGGCGCGAGGTGCTGCGGGTGGGCAGCGAGCGCGCGGGCGATCAGCCCGGGATCAGGGCGACCTTGATCGAGGCGGTCCCGTCGCCGACCAGATCGAGACCCTTCTGAAAGTCGGCGAGGGGCAGCTCGTGCGTGACGATGTCGGCCATCGGCAGACGACCCGACTCGAGCATCCGGGCAGCGGCGGGCCAGCAGTGCGGGCCCAGGTGGGCTCCCAGCACGTCGAGCTCCTTGTCGTCGCTGATGATGGTCCAGTCGACGGTGACGTCGGAGCCGAACACGCTGTACTCGACGAAGGTTCCGAGCTTGCGCAGAACGTTCAGGCCCTGGATGACGGCACTCGGGTGCCCGCTCCCCTCGAGGTAGACGTCGGCACCGAGACCGCCAGTGAGGTCGCGAACGGCTGCGACGGCATCCAGCTCGGTGATGTTGAAGGTGTGGGTGGCCCCGCACCGCTTGGCCAGCGCGAGCTTGTGGTCGGCAGAGTCGAGCGCGATGACCATCGACGGCGACTTGGCTGCGGCGCCGGCCACCATGCCGAGGCCGATCGGGCCGCAGCCGGCCACGACGACCACGTCACCGAAGGTGATCCGGGCCCGCTCGACGGCATGCAGCGCGCAGCTGAGCGGCTCGACGAACGCTGCGTGAGCGGCCGGGAGATCAGCGGAGATCCGGTGGACCAGGGCGTCGGCCGGAAAGACCATGAACTCGGCCATCGCCCCTGGCGTGCGGCGTTTGAACCCGTAGATGTCGTGGGGCACGCACATCCAGTACTGGCCGCGCTTGCAGAAGTGGCAGTTCCAGCAGGGCACGATCTGCTCGGAGGTGACCCGGTCACCCACGGCGACCCCCCAGCGGTCGGCGGCGACCTCGTCGATCGTGACGACACGGCCGACGAACTCGTGCCCGGGGATGACCTCGGTCTCGGCCCACGCGGGCCTCGAGTCGTCGCCCCAGAACTTCGCTGCCCCGTGGTAGCACTTGAGGTCGCTGGCGCAGATGCCGACAGCCTCGACCTGGATCAGCGCCTCGCCGGGCCCGGCGACCGGTTTGGGCACGCTCTCGAGCGCGTACTTCTCAGGGCCATGACTGACCACTGCCTGCATCGTTCCCACATCGACTCCTTCGTCGGCCGGCCGAGCTCCTCAGGAGCCGGCACCCGCCACGATAGGAAGTGTCAGAACGAATGTCCAGAACTATTGTTCTGTTGAAGATAACAATCGTGCAGTGGTCGGGTCGGTCACCAGCCGGTTGATGTAGCCGCCGCGCGCGGCCGCGCGCACGCTGACCACCTTGTCGGCACCGGCTGCCACCCCGATCGCGGCGGGAACGTGATGCAGCTGCTCCGGGGTGATCGCCACCACTCGATCGGACCCCTCATAGACGACGGGCGCGCCATCGACGTCGAAGAAGCGCGAGCAGACGTCGCCGACACTCTCACGCAGGGCGCGCTCGTCAGACGGGAAGAAGGCCGCTCGTCGCGACCGGAGCAGCGGCGGGGCTCCGACGCCCAGCAACGCGGCCTTCGCGGTGTCCCACATGTGAGCGATGCGCTGGAACGAAGGCTCGAGCTTCAGGGACTCGCTGAGCAACGGGCTCGGCAGGGCCGGCGCGTACAGGTAGACCGGGTGCCCCGACAGACGCTCGGCGTAGAGCCTTGTGATCTCATTGGTCTGCCACCACGGCTCAGGTTCCTCGAGGCCGCCCACGGTGGGCGCCACCAGGATCTCCGGGCAGGGCGACAACGCCTGCATCCCCACCTCGTGCAATGTTCGACCCGACGAGATGAGCAGTGAGTCGCCACTGGCGAGGCCAGCATCATCGAGCGCCCGCTGCACACCGGGTGCCATCAGCGCACCGATGGAACCCACGCCGGAGCCGCTGACGACGTAGACGCGATTCAGCCCCAGCGACCGGGCACACGCATGCTCGAGGTCGGACGAGTCCTCATCATCGAGACGATGCACCCGGATCTCGACGATGCCTCGGCGCCGCGCCTCGGAGAGCAGCCGGCTGACCGTCGGGCGACTGACGCCCAGAGCCTTGGCGATCTGGTCCTGGTTCTGCTCGTGGAGATAGTAGGCACTGGCCGCAGCGAACATCAGCTCACTGGAGAAGCGTGCTCCGGCACCGGGCCCATCAGTGGTGCTCATCTCGCCCTCCCGACTCGATGGCGCATCTCTCGAACGATAGTGCAGAAACCGCGTTCCATGGACCCTCGCTGCCACCTCACGGTAGTCGGTCTGCGGCTCGAAGATCGGTCCGCGCCCGCTCCACCTGACGCCTCACCAATCCACCCAGGTCATCGCGACGAACCCTCCCCGAAGGCATCCACGACTCATTGCCCCCACTGACCGAGGAGGACCGCCCGATGAACCGGAACAGCCCGCCCCGCACTGTGACGACCGGGCCCTGGCTCGCGTTGGTGACAGCCCTGGCCCTCGTGGTCGCGATCGTGGCCCTCATCTCGACCCTGCTCGGACATCCAGGGCCCAGTCGCGCCCAGGACGCGATCGCCCACATCCCGGTGTCGACCGCGACCCCGTACCCCTACGCCACCACGGCGACGCCCTGGAAGACCCACACCGCCGACGCCACGACGGGCGACCCGAGCCCGGCGCCGAGCCCGTCCCGCTGAACCTCCCCAGCAGGGTGTGACCTATCCCTCACCTTCTGCACGGTTGAAGGTGGCATACGCCGGCATTCCGGGCGGCAGTTGGCCAGATGCTGACTTTTCCGTTACCGGGATGTGACATTGGCAACCTGGCTGGTCTAGTGTCGCGGGCAGTCCCACTGTCGAAGGTGGGGCTGCTCGAGGCGGACCGCCGAGTCCTGCCACTGCCTCGGGGCCCATCAGCACACAGGCAGGAGCGGGGGAACCAATTCCTCCGGATGTCCGCGGACATCCTCGGGGTGAAGCCCTTTGCCTGGTCGTCACGACCAGGTCAGGGCCGGGCACGAACCTCTGCCCGAACCCGACAGCTAACTTCGTAGGCGTTGAGAGGTAGCGCATGACCAACCCCAACGTCCGCGGACGCCATCGCGCCCCGGGTCGACACCACCCCCTGACCGAGCTCAAGGCGATCGCACGCGAGTCCGCGCAGCCCGCCATGAAGGGCGCTGCTGTGGTGGCTGCCGCCGGTGGCCTCGTCGCCACCTTCGCCACCCCGGCCGGCGCTGACACGCTCACCGCAGCCGACACCAACGTCGCCGTTGCCGCGGTTGCCGCCCCCGCCGCCCCTGCCGTGGTCGGGCCTGCCACCGCGACGCCCGACACCGCGACCGACCTCGCCTCGTTCGGTTTCGCTGCCCCCACAGCCGCCAAGGCGAAGGCCGCCAAGCCGCAGGTCATCGAGGACGTCGTCGTCAAGGCGCAGCGCGCCGAGGCTGCCCGCGTCATCGCGGCCAAGGCCGCCTCCGACGCCAGGGCGAAGTCAGCGGCAAGGGCTGCCGACCGGACCAGGACGGCCGCGAAGGCGGCCGCCAGCCAGCGCGAGTCCTCCTCGCAGCGCAGCTCACGCTCCACTACCCGACGCACGCTGACGAGCTCGACCTCGGCCACCAAGTCGAGCTCGAACTCCTACACCCCCCAGGCATCGTCGGGCAGCCGCAGCGGACGCAACTGGGCGACGCCTGGCCAGTGCACCTGGGGTGCGCTCGCTCAGTGGTACGCCTCGGAGGGCTACTACCCGTCGGGCTGGACCGGCAACGCCCTGGTGTGGGGTTCCGGAGCCGCACGGTCGGGTTACACCGTGAGCAGCACGCCGCGGGCGCGCTCCATCCTCGTCATGCAGCCCGGCGTGCACGGCTCGTCGAGCTACGCCGGCCACGTCGCCTGGGTCACCTCGGTGAGTGGCAGCTCGGTCACGATCATCGAGATGAACGCTCTCGCCGGTGCCTACCGGTACAACACCCGCACGCTCACCAGCATGGGTGGCATGCGCTACATCTACGCTCCCTGACCCGGAGCCGGTCGACGAACGTCCGAAGGGGAGGGTGCCATCTGGCGCCCTCCCCTTCGGCGTCCACTCCAATCCGATCAGGTGGCGGCGCCGAACCGGTTCATGGAGACGGTCGACCGACCAGCGCCGACCCCCAGGGGCCTGGCGGCTCAGTCTCCCTTCAAGGAGGAAGCACATGCGCACCAGAACTGCTCGAATCGCCGGCGTCACCTTTGCTGCGGCCGGGGCCATGGCCCTGACCGTCGGGCCGGCCTTCGCCGCCAACAACGCCTGGGTCTCCGGCAACCTCTCGCCCGTGGCGAACAACAACGTCTCGACCGTCAGCGGTACCGCGATGGCCGAGGTCGACGGCAACACCGTCACCGTCACGGTTGCCGCCTCCGGGCTGCTGGCCGGCTCTCCGCACGCCGCCCACATCCACTTCGCCCCCGACTCGCGACACGCCTGCCCCACCATCGCCGACGACAAGAACGGCGACGGCCACATCAACACCTCTGAGGGCGGCCCCGCCTACGGCAGCGTCATGGTCTCGCTCACCACCAGCGGCGACACCTCCCCCAAGAGCGCCCTCGCCATCGACCGGTTCAGCACCGCCCCCGGCGGCAAGATCAGCTACGAGCGCGGCAGCATCACGGTCACCCCCGAGCTCGCGAAGGCGATCTCGGCCGGCCAGTCCGCCATCGTCGTGCACGGTGTCGACTACAACAAGAACGGCAAGTACGACGGCGCCACCAAGAGCGACCTCGACCCGAGCCTGCCCACCGAGGCCACCGACCCGGCCCTGTGCGGCATCCTCAAGGTCGCCCCGGCCGGCAGCATGCACACCGGTGGTGGCGGCGCGGCAGCCGGCTCCAACGAGGGCATGCTGTTGCTCGGTGGCGGTCTGCTGATCGGTGCGATCGGCACCGGCGCCTACGCCAAGCGTCGCAACAACGCCGTCAAGGCCTGATCTCTCAACCTCATGTCCCATCTCCAGCAGTCAGAACGCGGTCGTCGCGGCACCTTTGGTGTCGCGGCGGCCGCCGCCCTGCTCCTCGTCGTCGGACTGGTGGTGCTCGTCCTCGGCATCCGCGGCCACGACGGGCCACCTCAACCAGCCGCCGCCCCGACCGTGTCGGCCTCGGCCGAGGCCGGTCCCTCCGTGACCCCCTCCCCCGACGCCACGACGCCTTCAGGGGGCAGCACCACGCCGAAGGCCACGAAGGCCACGAAGGCGCCGGCACCGAAGTCAGACCTCGGGCAGTTTCTCGAGGCCTCGGCGCCGACGAGCATCGAGATCCCCGCCATCGACCTGCGCTCCACGACCTTCGTGCCGCTGTCGGTGCAGTCGAACGGCACGATCTCGGTGCCGGGCACGGTCGACGAGGTCGGCCTCTACCGCGACGGTCCCACGCCGGGCCAGCTGGGCCCATCGGTGCTGGCCGCGCACGTCGACTCGCCGTCGGGCCGCAAGGGCATCTTCTACAAGCTGGGGGCCGTCAAGGTGGGCGACCAGGTGCGCATCACCCGCGCCGACAAGAGCACCCTCACCTTCACCGTCGACAAGGTGTCGGCCTACCGCAAGACCGAGTTCCCCACCGACCTGGTCTACAAGGGTGACTACAAACGCGCCGAGATCCGGCTCGTCACGTGCGGCGGCCCTGTCGACAGCGCGAACGAGTACCGCGACAACGTGGTGGTCTTCGGCCACCTGACGAGCGCTCGAACCACCGCCTGAGGATGCCGCTGGGCCCGCCTCACGCTCCGTGCGCGCGACCGCTGTGGCGGGTCGGCAGGCACGTCACCGAGGCTCCGTCGGTGGCTCGCCCGAGGCGTCGGCGAAGGCGTCCGCGCCGGATCCGATGGCGCGCTGGTACCAGGCGACATCGAGCCACTGCCCGAGCTTGTAACCGACTCGGGAGTAGGTGCCGACCGGCTCGAAGCCCAGTGCGGTGTGCAGCCGTGCACTCGCGTCGTTCGGTTGCGTGACTCCCGCCGCCACCGTTCGAAAGCCTCTCTCGGCCAGCCGGGCGAGCAACGCTTCGTAGAGTCGCCGCCCGCCACCGCTGCCCCGACGGCTCATGGCGAGGTAGACCGAGACCTCGCACGAGAACCGGTAAGCGGCTCGCTCCCGGAAGAGGCCGCCGTAGGCGTAGCCGGCCAGCTGGCCGTCAGGCTCCTCGAGCACGAGAAACGCGTGGCGCGCCTGCGCCACCTCGATGCGGCGACGCAGCTCAGCGGCATCCGGCGGCGTGGCCTCGAAGCTGATCGTCGTGTCGGTCACGTAAGGGGCGTAGATCGCCGCACAGGCCGAGGCGTCGGCGGCGGTCGCGTCGCGCACCACCCGGTCGTCGCGGGCCTCAGTCACCTGCATGACGCCGTCCACGACGCCGCCCATGGGGGGCAACACTCATGGCGTCAGCCTACGTCCGCTCCCATTGGCCGTCTGGGCCCGCTCTCGACCGCGCGAGTCAGACCACGGCCGGCTTCGCCCAAGCGCCGGGTGCCCGCACGACCGGGCTCAGACCACGGTCGGGCTTCTGACCGGCGTGGGAGGATGCGTGCGGATCGGAGGCCACCATGACTGACTACCCGCAGCTGTTGCACACGGCGATCGACACCACCGACGCTCGCGAGCTGGCCGAGTTCTACCGGCAGCTCCTCGGGCTCACCTACCGTCCGGGCGACGAACCTCCGACGGGCGAGGGGGCCGACCAGGCCGACTGGCTCGTGCTCGTCGGGCCAGACGGACGTCGCAAGCTGGCCTTCCAGCAGGTCGAGCGCCTGGAGCGCACGACCTGGCCCGCCCA
Source organism: Humibacillus sp. DSM 29435 (assembly GCF_001758225.1). Lineage (GTDB taxonomy): Bacteria > Actinomycetota > Actinomycetes > Actinomycetales > Dermatophilaceae > DSM-29435. The sequence continues at coordinate 113,507 of NZ_MAST01000017.1, forward strand.
CGACGTACCGATGCAGATGCACCTCGACCTCACGGTGTCCAGTGCCGAGCAGCTCGAGCCCCAGCGAGAGCGCGCCCAGGCCCTCGGAGCCGTGCTGCTGCTCGACCGCACCGACGACGCCGATGAACCGCTCTACGTCTTCGCCGACCCGGCGGGCCACCCGTTCTGCCTCTTCGTCGGCTGACCGTGACGTCGGGTCCAGCCCGATCCCACTCTGCCTGAGAGGTTCTCCGCCATGACCACCCCCGACCTCGTGCCCGGCTGCTTTGCCTGCAACCACCAGGCGCGCAGCTCGCTGCCACCGAGAGAAGACGTCACGCACACCGACCACTGGCGCGTCGCACACGCCTTCAACAGCACGCTGCCCGGCTGGCTCGTGATCAACCCCACCCGGCACCTCACGTCGTTCACCGAGCTGGCACCGGCCGCGGCCGACGAGCTCGGTGGTCTGGTTCACCACCTGAGTGCGGCGCTCGAGCAGGTGACCGGGTGCACCAAGACCTACCTCATGCAGTTCTCCGAGGCCGACGGGTTCTCGCACCTGCACGTGCATCTGGTGCCCCGGATGCCGGACCACCCGGCTGACGCGCGGGGGCCCAAGGTCTTCGCCTACCTCAACGACGACCCCGCGCAGTGGTTGCCCGAGAGCCGGCGCGACAGCATCGGCCTGGCTCTACGAGAGGCGTTGTCGGCGCCCTGACCACGTCCAGCCGGATGGCGCGGTCGGAGTGGCGGGGCTCGAGGAGGGCGAGGCCGGGGCTGAGCCGGCACCTGACGGCGTCGACGCTCCTGCGGGTCAGTCGACCTGCGACTCGGTGCGGTCCTCAGCCCACGCGGTGTGGAAGGTGCCCTCACGGTCGACCCGCTGATAGGTGTGCGCGCCGAAGTTGTCGCGCAGCACCTGGATGAGCGCTGCCGGCAGACGCTCGCGGCGCAGGCCGTCGAAGTAGGCCAGTGATGAGGCAAAGGCGGGGGTGGGCACGCCGGCTGACACGGCCACGCCGACCACCCTGCGCCAGGCCTCGACGCCCGACGAGACGGCATCCGCGAAGTACTCGGCGGTGAGCAGCGACGTGAGGTCAGGTTCGGTGGCGTACGCCTCTTTGATGCGGTCGAGAAAGCGGGCCCGGATGATGCAGCCGCCGCGCCAGATCGTGGCGACGGTGCCCAGGTCGAGATCCCAGTCGTACTCTCGCGAACCGGCGGCGAGCTGGTCGAAGCCCTGTGCGTAGGCGACCACCTTCGAAGCGTAGAGAGCGGCACGCACGTCGTCGACGAACTGCTCGCGGTCGGCCTTCGACAAGGAGTGGGATGCCGCGTCGCCGCCGAAGAGCTTGCGAGCGGCGGCGCGCTGCTCGGTGTGGCCCGACAACGCGCGGGCGAAGGTGGCCTCGGCGATCCCCGTGACGGGGATGCCGAGGTCAAGGGCGTTCTGCACCGTCCAGCGACCGGTGCCCTTCTGCTCGGCCGCGTCGGCCACGACATCGACGAAGGGCTTTCCGGTGGAGGCGTCGGTGTGCTTCAGCACGTCGGCCGTCATCTCGATGAGGAACGACTCGAGATCGCCTCCGTTCCAGTCACGGAAGACGTCGGCGATGGCAGACGGCTCGAGTCCACCCACCGAGCGCAGCAGGTCGAACGACTCGGCGATCAGCTGCATGTCGGCGTACTCGATGCCGTTGTGCACCATCTTGACGAAGTGGCCGGCCGCGTCGGGCCCCAGGTGGGCGGCGCAGGGAGTGCCGTCGACCTGGGCGGCGATCGACTCGACGACCGGGCCGATGCGCTCGTAGGCGTGCTCAGAGCCGCCCACCATGATCGAGGGGCCGTTGAGGGCGCCTTCCTCGCCGCCCGAGACGCCCATGCCGACGAAGTGCACGCCCTGGTCGGACAGTGCCTTCTCTCGCCGGAGGGTGTCGGTGAACTGCGCGTTGCCCGCGTCGATGACGATGTCGCCGTCATCGAGCAGCGGCGTCAGCGAGTCGATGACGGCATCGGTCGGTTTCCCCGCCTTGACCATGACGATGATGGCGCGGGGCGTCTCGATGGCGGCCACGAAGTCCTCGAGGCTCTCGCACCCGACGAAGTCACCTTCGGCGCCGTGGTCGTCGATCAGACTCGTCATCCTGGCCGTGGTGCGGTTGTGTACCGCCACCGTGTGCCCGTGCCGGGCGATGTTGCGAGCGAGGTTGCGACCCATGGTCGACAGGCCGGTGACGCCGATCGTTGCGGTTGGCTGCATACGTTGGGCAACCTCCCCCGGACCTCCCGCATTCCACCACGTGCCAGGTCGAGCCCTCAGCCGGCCCGATCAGGGTCACCGTGCCCGACGGAAAGTCGAGGGGCGTCAGTCGCCCTGTCGGCAGGACGAAGCGGCACAATCAGGGACCGTGACGAAGAGAGTGCTCCACAACGCTGCGGCCTGGTCAGGCGACGGCGTGGACCATCACGCCATTGCCATCGAGGGCGGCGTCATCGTGGCCCTCGATGACGCCGCCGTTCGCTGGGGGCGTGACCACGACGCCGAGTTCCTCGACCTGGCAGGGGGGTTCGTCATGCCCGCCTTCGCCGACGGTCACGCCCACCCGCTCTTCGGCGGCCTCGAGAGCGATGGCCCCAGCGTGCGAGGTCACGACAGCATCGCCGGGATCGTGGCCGCGGTTCGTCAGTATGCCGCTGAGCACCCCGACCTCGAGTGGATCGTGGGTGCTTCGTACGAGTCGAGCCTGAGCCCGGCGGGGCTCTTCGACGCCCGCTGGCTCGACGAAGCGGTGTCCGACCGGCCGGTGCTGCTGCGGGCCTGGGACTACCACACCGTCTGGGTCAACACCCGCGCCCTCGAGCTGGCCGGAATCCGGGCGGAGACCCCCGACCCCGCGCTCGGCGAGATCCCCCGCCGCGACGACGGCTCGGCGCTGGGCACGCTGCGCGAGTGGGGCGCCATCGACCTGGTGACCGCCGTCATGCCGCGCCGGTCGCTCGAGGCCCGGATCGCGGCGATCGAACGAGCCGGTCGGCACTACGCGTCGCTCGGAATCACCTGGGTACAGGACGCCTGGGTCGAGCCCGAACAGCTGGAGGCGTATCTCGCTGCAGCACAGGCTGACCGGCTCCCGATCCGGTTCAACCTGGCGCTCTACGCCGACCCGCGGCACTGGCCCGGCACCCTTGAGGTGCTGATCGAAGGGCGCGAACAGGTCCGCCGCCTCGGCCACCCGCTGCTGACCGCCAACACCGTGAAGTTCTTCGCTGACGGCGTCGTCGAGAACGCGACCGCGGCCCTGCTCGAGCCGTACATGTCGGAGCCCGGCAACACCGGCATGCTCGTGTGGTCTGCCGAGGGGTTGGCCGAGGCTGTGGCTGCGGTCGACGCCGCCGGCTTCCAGCCGCACATCCACACCATCGGCGACGGCGCGGTGCGCCTGGGCCTCGACGCTGTCGAGCACGCCGAGCGGCAGAACGGCACTCGCGACCGCAGGGCCGTACTGGCTCATGTGCAGCTGGTCGACGAGGCCGACCTCGACCGCTTCGCACGGCTCGACGTGACGGCCAACGCCGAGCCGCTGTGGGCCCAGCTCGACCCGCTCATGAACGTGCTCACCGTGCCTCGTCTCGGCGAAAAGCGGTCAGCGGCGCAGTACCAGCTGTCGACCCTCACGTCCCGGGGCGCCCGGCTCTCGTTCGGCTCAGACTGGCCCGTGTCGTCGGCCGACCCCCTGGAGGGCCTGGCCGTGGCCTGCTCACGCCAGACGCAGGAGCGCCAACCGTCAGGCGGATGGACCCCGCACGAGCGACTTCGAATCGAAGCGGCTCTGCTCGCCTACACCGCGGGCGTGGCCCACCAGGCCTTCCGCACTGCCGGGCTGCTCCAGGTCGGCCACGACGCCGACCTCGTCGTGCTGTCGGGCGACCCCCGCACCGTGACAGACCCCAGAGACCTCGACACGCTGCACGTCACGAGCACCTGGCTCGATGGAGAGTGCATCTTCGCCGCAACGGAGGGAACCCCATGACCGAGCCGACGAAGCACCCCGCCGAGCACCGCCTGATGAGCCCCGACACCGAGCTCAAGCGTGCTCTCGGCCTGCCGGCCCTGGCCCTCTTCGGCCTGGTGTACCTCGTGCCCCTCACCGTGTTCACCACCTACGGGATCGTGACCGAACAGACCGGCGGCCGACTGCCCACGTCGTACGTCTTCACGTTGGCCGCCATGATCTTCACGGCCTTCTCCTACTCCGCCATGGTGCGGGCCTACCCGGTGTCCGGCTCTGCCTACACCTACACGAGCCGGTCGTTCGGCGGGCACGCGGGCTTCCTCGCGGGCTGGTCGCTACTGCTCGACTACCTGTTCCTGCCGATGATCAACTACCTCGTCATCGGCATCTACCTCAACGCGCAGTTCCCGGCGGTGCCGATCGGGGTGTTCGCCCTGGTCGCCATCGTGCTCGTGACCGTGCTCAACGTCGTCGGCATCACGACCATCGCCAACGTCAACGTCGCGATCATCGCCGCACAGGCCGTCTTCATCGTGCTCTTCGTCGCGCTCGCCATCAAGACCATCAGCGGCCAGCCCGTCGACCTGCTCGCCCCGTTCACCGGCGACGGGTCGGTGGCCGGGCTGGGTCCGGTGCTGGGCGGTGCGGCCGTGCTGGCCCTCTCCTTCCTCGGCTTCGATGCCGTCTCGACCCTGGCCGAGGAGGCGAAGGACCCTCGCCGTGACATCCCCCGGGCGATCATCATGGTCACGCTCGGCGGTGGGATCCTCTTCATCATCCTCAGCTGGCTGGCCCAGGCCGCCCTGCCCGCCACCACCTTCGACGATGTCGACTCGGCGGCCCTCGACGTGATGGCCAAGGTGGGCGGCCAGCTCATGTCGACCTTCTTCGTCGCCGCCTACGTGGCCGGCGCGTTCGGGTCGGCGCTGACGTCACAGGCCTCCGTCACGCGCATCATGTACGCGATGGGGCGCGACGGGGTCTTTCCCCGGGCGCTCGGTTCGCTTCACCCCCGGTTCCGAACCCCGGTGCTCGCCATCGCGATCGTGTCGGTGGTCTCGCTCGCCGCCGAGCTGATCAGCCTCACCACCCTGGCCAACCTGATCAGCTTCGGCGCACTCGTGGCCTTCTCGGCGGTCAACCTGTCGGTGGTCAGGCACTACATCGGCAAGAAGAGGCTCCGCGGTGGTCGGGCGGTGGTGCGGTACCTCGTCATGCCGCTCGTGGGGTTCGCGCTGACCCTCTGGCTCTGGACCTCGCTCAGCTCGACCGCCCTGTGGTCGGGTCTGATCTGGTTCGGCCTCGGGGTCATCTGGCTCGCGGTGCTGACCAAAGGGTTTCGTCGGCCGCCGCCAACCGTCGAGTTCACCGAATGAGACGAGCGCCATCCTGTTCGGCCCGGGCTGCGCCGGGTCGGTCGCCAGTGTGAGAGCACTGCCGCTCAGGCCGATCCAAACGTAGAGTCGACCCGTGACCCGGCTCGTCCCGCCTCCGGAGACAGCCGTCGCGGAACCGAGCGGCGCTGTCGATCGAGAGCGCGACCGTCCGTGGGGCCGCACTCAGGCGGCTCTGGCCCGCCGCACGCCGGCCTGGGTCACGCGCCTGTCGAAGCGGGGGTGGGTCGCCGTCGCCGCTCTCGTGGTGGTCGCTCTCGCCCTCACAGGCTTCCTGCTCACGCGGCCGCCGGGTCCGGCACCGATCACCACCCGCGACGTCGAGGCGACCGTCCAGAAGAACCTCGACGAACAGGCCCGAGCGCAGGCGGCGGCTCCCTCCGCCGCCTCGGTCGCCTACACCGCCATCCAGCCGTCGCTCGTCGTCATCGCGACCACGCAGACGACCGCGAAGGGCCAGAGCAGCGGCAGCGGTGCGGGAGTGATCGTCAACGCCGACGGCACGATCCTCACCGCCCTGCACGTCGTCGACGGGGCGCAGACCATCAAGGTCACCTACGCCGACGGCACCAGCTCGGACGCCACGATCGCGAAGAGCCAGCGCGACAACGACATCGCCACCCTGACCCCGGCCGACCCGCCCCAGACGATCGTGCCCGCGGTGCTCGGAGGAGGCCTTCCGGTCGGCGCCCCCGTCTTCGCGGTCGGACATCCCCTCGGCCTCGTCGACTCCCTCTCGGCCGGGGTCGTCTCGGCCCTCGACCGCACCGTCGCCGTCGAGGGCGGCCGCGTGCTGAAGCACCTCATCCAGATCGACGCCGCAGTCAACCCGGGCAACTCCGGCGGGCCGCTGCTCAACAGGGCGGGGCAGGTCGTGGGCATCGTCACCGGGCTCGCCAACCCCAGTGACCAGAGCACCTTCGTCGGCATCGGCTTCGCGGTGCCGATCGCGACCGCGGGAGGGGCCGCCGGCAGCCCCCCGCAGTGACCGGCATCCAGCCGCCGCGGATGCCGCCCGCAGCCGACCAGAACCACCAGAACCCCGAGGACACCATGGAACCCGACTCCGCCCCCGCCCCCGACCCCGGCCGCCTCATGCCGCCGGACCCGCCTGCAGCCACGGCGGGCACCCAGGCCGCTCGGCACACCCTCGAACAGGCCCTCTACGAGGTCAAGCGCACCATCGTCGGGCAGGACGAGCTGCTCGAGCGGATGATGGTCGCCCTGCTGGCGCGCGGCCACCTGCTCGTCGAGGGCGTGCCCGGGCTCGCCAAGACGATGGCCATCAAGACGCTCGCCCAGGTCGTCGGTGGCGACTTCCAGCGGATCCAGTTCACGCCCGACCTGGTGCCGGCCGATCTCGTCGGAACCCGCATCTACAACCAGAAGGACGGCGAGTTCCAGGTATCTCTCGGGCCGGTGTTCGCCAACCTCGTGCTGGCCGACGAGATCAACCGGGCGCCGGCCAAGGTGCAGAGCGCCCTGCTCGAGGTGATGCAGGAGCGCCAGGTCACCATCGGCCGCCAGACCTACCCGGCGCCCGACCCGTTCCTCGTGATGGCCACGCAGAACCCCATCGAGTCAGAAGGGACCTACGCGCTGCCCGAGGCCCAGGTCGACCGGTTCATGCTCAAGGTTCTCGTCGGATACCCCTCCGCCGCAGAAGAGTTCGTTGTCGTCGAACGAATGATCGGCGCGCTCGCACGCACCACACAGGTGCTCAACGCCGACTCCCTGCGCGGCTTCCAGCAGCAGGCGGATGCCGTCTACGTCGACCCCGCGGTGATCGAGTACGCCGTCGGTCTGGCCAAGGCGACCCGCGACCCCTCGTCGGTGGGCCGCCCCGAGCTGGCCCGCTGGCTGACGTTCGGTGCCAGCCCGCGCGCCTCGATCAACCTCGTGCTGGCCGCCCGGGCGTTGGCCTTCCTGCGTGGCCGTGACCACGTGCTGCCCACCGATGTGCACGACCTCTCGCGCGACGTGCTGCGCCACCGCATCGTGCTGTCGTACGAGGCGCTGGCCGAGGACCTCTCCCCCGACGACGTTCTCTCCCCGATCATCGACGCAGTGCCCGTCCCGACCAGGCCGCTGAGCGAACGCCCGCTGCCGGCGGCGCCGAGCACATCGGCATCCGGCGGCACCGGCGGTTGGCGCGACACCACAGCGGCCTCGGCATGGGCCAAGCCCCGGGACTGACGGCGGAGCGCCTGCTCCGCCGGCTCGAGTGGCGCGTCGTGCGGCCGCTCGATGGTCGCCTGCAGGGCGACTACCGGAGCCTGTTCCGTGGCACCGGAGTCGACTTCTCCGATCTGCGCGAGTACCAGCCCGGCGACGACCCTCGTCACATCGAGTGGAACGTCACCGCCCGCCTCGACACGCCTTTCGTGCGCGAGTTCGTCGAAGACCGTGAGCTCACGGCGTGGCTGCTGCTCGACCACTCCGCGTCGATGGGTTTCGGGCCGGTCGACCGACAGAAAGACCTCGTGCTCGCCGAGCTCGCGACGACCATCGCGCACGTGCTGACCCGAGGCGGAAACCGCGTGGGAGCCGTGGTGCTCGACAGCGGCATCGAGACGGTCATCCCGCCGGCGACCGGGCGCACCCAGGTGCTGCGCATCGCCGGTTCGCTGCTGGAACGCCGCACCGCAGCGGGCCTTCGCCCCTCAGCGCAGGGTGGCGCGGTGACCGACCTCACCGTTCTGTTGCAGGCTGCGAACGGACTGGCCCGACGTCGCTCGCTGCTCGTGGTCGTGTCTGACTTCATCAGCGTGCCGGGGTGGGAGCCGCACCTCGGCCGGCTCGCCCAGCGTCACGAGGTCGTGGCACTGCACGTCAGTGACCCGCGCGAGTTCGAGCTGCCCGACGCCGGCATGATCTACGTCGAAGACGCCGAGACCGGTGAGCAGATCTTCGTCGACACCGGCGACCCGGGGTTTCGGGCCCGCCTCAGAGCTGCCGCTGACGAGCGGCAGTCGATGATCGAGAGTGCGGCTCGGTCTGCCGGGGTCGACCTGCACCGGGTCGGCACCGACGAAGACCTCGTCCGGGCACTGGTGCGCATCGCGGGGCTGCGCAGGAGGCGGCGGCGATGACCCTGACCTGGCCCTGGGCGCTCGTCGGACTGCTCGCCGTGCCCGCCTTCGTGATCGCCTACCGCCGCCTGCTCGGGCGCCAGCTGGCCCGGCGTGACGCCCTCGCGGCGCAGGGGCTGGTGCTGACCCGTTCGACGCCGTCGTCCAGACCCGACCGGTGGCGACACGTGTCCCCGGTGCTGTTCCTCGCGGCGCTCCACCTGATGATCCTGGCGCTGACCCGGCCCGTCGCCTCGATCACCGAGCCAAGCCGCGAGGGAACTGTCGTGCTGGCCTTCGACGTGTCGACGAGCATGGCGGCCACCGACGTGAAGCCGACCCGGCTGGGCGCCGCCCAGGCTGCGGCGCGGGCCTTCGTCGAGAAGCAGCCAGCGGCGGTACGGGTCGCCGTCGTGGCCTTCGGGGGAACAGGTGTCGTGTCGCAACGTCCGACCACCGACCGCGCCTCGGTGCTCGCCGCCATCGCCCGGCTGCGACCGCAGGGCGACACGTCGCTCGGTGACGGCATCCTCGGGGGCCTGAGCGCGATTGCCGGACGGCCCATCCGAACCGGTGGCGACGCGGAGGCCGGCCCGTCTGACGAGACCCCCATCGGCTACTACGGCGGTACCGCCATCGTGCTGCTCACCGACGGCGAGAACACGAGCGGGCCCGATCCCGCCGAGCTGTCCGACCTCGCCTCGGCCGCCGGTGTGCGGATCGACCCGATCGGGCTCGGCAGCGCGGGCGGAACCGTCTTGCAGATCAAGGGTTTCAGCATCGCCACTGCCCTCGACGAGAGCACGTTGAAAGCCATCGCGAAGACCACGAACGGCACCTACCGGTCGGCGGCGGATGCCGCGTCACTCGCCCAGGTCTACGACTCCATCGAGCTGATGTGGACGACCCGCACGGTGCCTCACGAGGTGACGTCTCTGCTGGCCGGAGCGGGCCTGCTGCTTTTGCTCGCCGGTGCCGCACTCTCGGTGCTGCGTCAGGGCCGGGTGATCTGAGATGGCGTTCGCCCTGCCCTACGTGCTGGTCGTGCTCGTCGTCGTGCCACTTCTGCTGGGTATCTACGTCTGGAAGCAACGACGCCGACGTCGCACCGTCGTTCGCTACTCCAACATCGCCCTCGTGCGCGCTGCGGCCCAGCCGGTGCGCCGGTGGCGGCGACACGTGCCGATCGGCCTCGTACTGGCCAGCCTCACTCTGCTCGGGCTGGCCAGTGCCCGACCTCAGGTGCGGGCCGACGTGCCGGTGTCGAGCACGACCATCATCCTGGCCCTCGACGTGTCTGGGTCGATGTGCGCGACAGATGTCGACCCCAACCGGCTGTCGGCGGCGCAGGCCGCGGTGCGCACCTTCGTGCAGGGCCAGGACGCGGAGACGAAGGTGGGTCTGGTGCTCTTCTCCGGGTCGGCCCAGCTGGCCGTGGCCCCGACCACCAACCGCGACGACCTGCTCGCCGCCCTCGCCGGAGCCACGACAGGTCGGGGCACGACGATCGGGGCGGCCATCCTCACCTCCATCGACGCCATCGCCGAGCTCGACCCCGACGTGGCGCCCAGCGACATCGTCGACCAACCCGACGGCGGTCTCGGGGCCGCGCCGGTGCCGGCACCCACCTCGCCTTCCGACGACACGACGGGCACCAGCGCACCCGCCCAGAACGGGTCCGGCAGTCTGGCGCCCGAGATCATCGTGCTGCTCACCGACGGCGCCAACACCCGGGGCGTCACCCCGGCCGAGGCGGCCGAGCAGGCGGCGGCCCGCGGCATCCGGGTCTACCCGATCGGGTTCGGCACCAAGAACCCGACCCAGCTGGTGTGCTCCCGCGACCAGATCGGCGCCTCGTCGGGCCGCCAGTTCTCCGGCGACGTCGGCAACCGCTTCGTAGACACCGGCGGGCGGAACTACCTGGTGGTCGACGATGTGGCACTCAAGACCGTCGCCACGACGACGAAGGCCGAGTACTTCGCCGCGACCGATGCCGGTCAGCTCGACAGCGTGCTGAACGATCTGCCCAAGCACGTGTCGGTGCAGCAACAGGACGTCGACCTCAGCGCGTGGTTCGCGCTCGGTGCCGCGCTCGTTCTGGTCGGTGGCCTGGTGCTCTCGATCCGATGGAGCACCCTCACCTAGGCCCCCCAGTCCTCTCCAGTCGAGTGGTCACTTTCGTACAGTCGAGTGGTCACTTTCGTACAGTCGAGTGGCCACTTTCGTACTGCGCGGTTGGCACCTTCGAGGGCTCAGAGGTGCCAGACGCACAGCCCAGCGTGCGGTTGGCACCTCTGGAGCTCGGCAGGTGCCGACCGCGCAGCGCCGCGCCAGCGGTACCCAGCCGAGTGGCCAGTTCGGTTGTGGACAAGCGGGTTTCGTTGGCGGGGCAGTGTCAGTGGTGGCCTCTAGAGTTTTAGTCATGAACACCGATGGTTCGCTTCTCGAGAGGCTCCGGCAGCAGCTGGCCGACCTCGAGTCGACCCAGCGCCGAAACGGAGGAATCGCAGGCGCCGGGTTCTGGTCGACCCCCATCCCGGATGCCGTTGAGCCTGGTCTGGGTGTCGCTGACCAGGTCTCGCCAGCTGCGGCCCCGTCGGGTTCGGCCGGCGAGGAGCAGCCGGTACGGGAGTTCCCGGCGCCGTTGACCGTCCACTGGGCGAACTGGGCGAACGTGTCCGGCGCGTACGCGTCGGGGTTCGCGTTCGCGGCCGCGAGCCTGGACCGGCCCCAGATGGAACCGGCCCGGATGACCGAGGCCGACCTGCTCGAGTCGGTGACCCAACTCGGCGCCGTGCAACACCACAAAGAGGTCAACCTGGTGCGCCTCGTGACCCAGCTCGAGGCCCGCGGGGTGGCTTCCCCGGGTGGCCTGTCCCGGGTCGACTGGTTGCGCACGGTCGATCCCACTCTGACCGCCAGCGCAGCCAAAGCAGTAGTGACCTGTGGGGCCGCGTTCAACCAGCCTCGCTGGGCCCAGCTGCGCGAGGCCGTGACCGGCGGAACCACCAGCACAGACGGGCGGGTCACGGTCGGTAAGGCCGCGCAGGTCATCGACTTCCACACCCGCCTGAAGCCCGTCGCTGACCCCGACGACCTGGAGCAGGCCGTCACCCACCTCACCGACCAAGCACCCCTGCTGCGGTGGGAACAGCTCGCCAAGCTCGCCCGGGAGCTCTCCGACCAGGTCCGGCCCCCGAAGGATGCTGAGGAGCACGACCAGAAACGCCGCGACGGCCGCGGCCTGTGGTTCACCAGCCCCAACGCGGCCGGGATGGTCGGGATGAGCGGCACCCTCGACCCCGAAGGCGCCGCGACCCTCAAAGCCGCCATCGACCCCCT
>NZ_MAST01000018.1 GCF_001758225.1 Humibacillus sp. DSM 29435
CCCCACCCTTTCCCGCGAACGACTCGTTCGAGGGCGAACGACGGGGTATGCCGCGTCGTTCGCTCACGAACCCGTCGTTCGAGCAATGTGGCCGAGGTTTTCCACAGGCACTCCGACGCCCAACGTCGACAAGCGTCACCATGGTCGGCATGTACCTGCAGGCCATATCCACTGACGGCGTGTTCTCTGCCCGCCATGCCGCAAACATCGGCGTCGACGGCACGACGTTGCGTCGGCTGGTCAAAGATGGCGACTGCCACCCGCTTCACCGCGGGTGGTACGCCGTAGACCGGCCTCGCGACCCCAGGGAGCACCATCGACGGCGGACCGCTGCCCTGCTTCAGGAATACGCCGGGCAGGTCGTGGCCTCGCACGGATCGGCGGTGGTGCAGCTAGGGCTTCCCACCGAGGCGATCGACTTCGGCACCGTGCACCTGATGTGGGTCGACCCGAAGAAGCCGTATCAGGCCTTCAGCCGAACCCGCATCCACGAGACCGTCCTGGAACCGGGCCTACCCCTTCAGGATCGAACCGTCCACCCCGCACTGGCCGTCGTCCAAGCCGGCCAGACCGACCCCCGAGCGCTGGTCGTCGCCGCGGATGCCGGGATGCGAGCGGGGATGATCGAGCAGGCCGATCTGGTGACGGCCTGCTCCGCATCGAAGGGGCAGCGCGGCATGACACGAGTGCGGGCCGCCCTCGGGCTGTGCGACCCACGGCACGAATCACCCGGCGAGTCACTGACCGCCTTTGTGCTCCACGCCCTCGCCTACGAGTTCGAGCCGCAGTTCCCCCCAGGAACCAACGGCCCCGGCGGCAAACCCCAGTACGCCGACTTCCGGATCAGCGGCACGTGCGTGCTCGTCGAGTTCGACGGTGAGAGCAAGTACAGCGCCGCAGACCCGGAGCAGGCCCAGGCGTTGCTCTTCGCCGAGAAGAGGCGCGAAGACCGCATCCGGGCACTCGGTTGGGAGGTCGTGCGCCTCACCTGGGCAGATCTCTATCGACCCGACCTGGTGCGCGCCAAGATCGAGGCGGCGATCGCGCGGGGCCGGTCGCGGCCGAAAGCCGGCTGACCGGCATCCTGCCTGGCGGGCGGCTCGAACGACGGGTTCATGAGCGAACGAGTCGGCATACTGCGGCGTTCGCCCTCGAACGAGTCGTTCGCGGGGACAGGGAAGGGAGGGGGTGGGGTCAGAGGGCCTTGATGATGTCTTCGACGCGCTCCTTGGCGTCGCCGAAGAGCATGGCGGTGTTGTCGCGGAAGAAGAGCGGGTTCTGCACTCCCGCATACCCGGCGTTCATCGAGCGCTTGAACACGATGACCTCACCGGCCTTCCACACCTCGATGACCGGCATCCCCGCGATGGGTGAGGTGGGGTCGTCGTTGGCGGCGGGGTTGACCGTGTCGTTGGCGCCGATGACGAGCACCACGTCGACGCCGGCCAGGTCGTCGTTGATCTCGTCCATCTCGAGCACGATGTCGTAAGGCACCTTCGCCTCGGCGAGCAGCACGTTCATGTGCCCGGGCAGACGGCCGGCGACGGGGTGGATGCCGAACCGCACGTCGATACCGCGTTCGCGCAGCTTGGCCGTGAGGTCGGCGACGGGATACTGCGCCTGCGCCACCGCCATCCCGTAGCCAGGCGTGATGACGACCGAACCGGCGTGGGTGAGCAGCTCGGCCACCTCGGACGCTGAGGTCTCGCGATACTCGCCATAGTCGACGTCGACGTTCGAGACCGTTCCGTCGGAGCCGAAGCCGCCGGCGATGACCGACACGAACGACCGGTTCATCGCGGTGCACATGATGTACGAGAGGTAGGCACCCGAGCTGCCCACGAGCGCCCCGGTGACGATGAGCAGGTTGTTGCCGAGCATGAAACCGGCCGCCGCCGCGGCCCAGCCGGAGTAGCTGTTGAGCATCGAGACCACGACCGGCATGTCGCCGCCGCCGATGGAGGCGACCAGGTGCCACCCGAACGCGAGCGCGATGACGAGCATCAGCAGCAGCGGGACGAGCGAAGCGGCGGCGACGAACCAGACCAGCAGCGCCGTCGACGCCACGAGCGCAGCGAGGTTGAGCCAGTGCCGGTTCGGCAGCATCAGCGGCTTGCTCGACATGCGGGCCGACAGCTTGAGGAACGCGACGATCGACCCGGTGAAGGTCACGGCCCCGATGAACACCCCGAGAAAGATCTCGACGAGGTGCACTCCGTCGCTGCCGCGTCCGCCATCCACAAACGTGTTGAGGCCGACGAGCACCGCCGCGGCACCGACGAAGCTGTGCAGCATCGCGATGAGCTCGGGCATCTGCGTCATGCCGACCCGGCGCGCGAGCCAGATGCCGATGGCAGCACCGATCGCCATGGCGACGACGATGGCGACGACGTTGCCCCACAACGCTCCCCGTAGCGCGAGCCACCAGGTGGCGACCAGAGCGATCGCCATGCCGACCATGCCGAGCACGTTTCCGTCGCGGGCACTCTCGTGCTTCGACAGACCGGCGAGCGAGGTGATGAACAGCAGCGCAGCAACCACGTAGGCGGCCTGGATGAGGGCGAGATCGGTTCCCATCGCTCAGCCCTTCCGGAACATCGTAAGCATCCGCCGGGTCACGGTGAACCCGCCGAAGATGTTGATGCTCGCGATGAGCGTGGCCAGGAACGCGAGCACCACGACGACCGCTTGGCTCCCGCCGTCCATGGGGTTGCTGCCCCCGAGCTGGATCAGCGCCCCCACGATGATGATGCCGCTGATGGCGTTGGTCACCGACATCAGCGGGGTGTGCAGCGCGTGGTGCACTTTGCCGATCACGTAGTAGCCGATGACGACCGCGAGCGCGAACACCGTGAAGTGGCCGAGGAAGTCAGCGGGCGCGAAGGCGGCCACAAGACCGAACACTGCCGCACCGATCGCCATGCCGACGTAGCGTCGTCGCGGGTCGGGCGGTCGGGGTGGCTCCTTCACCACCGGGGCGGATGCCGCTGCGCTCGCCGGCGCAGCCGACACCTGCACCGCCGGCGGGGGCCAGAGCAGCTCGCCCTCCCGCACGACCGTCATGCCCCGTTGCACGACGTCGCCCAGGTCGAGCACGAGCCGCCCATCCTTGGCCGGCGTGAGCAGCTTCATCAGGTTGACCAGGTTGGTGCCGTAGAGCTGGCTGGCCTGGGTGGGCAACCGGGCCGGAAGGTCGGTGTAGCCGATGATCTTCACCCCGTTCTGCGAGACCACCATCTGATCGGCCACGGCGCCCTCGACATTGCCGCCGTTGGCCGCCGCCATGTCGACGATGACCGACCCGGGCTTCATCGTGGCGACCATCTCACCAGTGATGAGCCGTGGTGCCGGGCGCCCCGGGATGAGCGCGGTCGTGATGATGATGTCGACGTCGGGCGCCTGGGCGGCGTAGAGCTGGGCGGCTCTCGCGTTGTAGTCCTCGCCCATCTCCTTGGCGTAGCCGTCCGTCGATACGGCGTCAGCAGCCTCGGCCGCCTGCACCGAAAGGAAGTCGGCCCCCATCGACTCGACCTGCTCGGCCACCTCGGCCCGGGCGTCGGTCGCCCGTACGATCGCCCCCAGCGAGCGCGCCGTGCCGATGGCGGCCAGCCCGGCGACGCCCGCCCCGACGACGAGCACCTTGGCCGGCGGCACCTTGCCCGCGGCCGTCACCTGACCGGTGAAGAACGACCCGAACTCGTGGGCGGCTTCGACGACCGCCCGGTACCCGGCGATGTTGGCCATCGAGCTGAGCACGTCGAGCGACTGGGCGCGGCTGATGCGCGGAACGGCATCCATGGCCATGGCCGTGACACCCGCCACACGAAGCCGCTCGAGCAGCTCGGGCTGCAGGGCCGGCGCCATCAGGCTGACCAGGGTCGTGCCCGAGCGGAGCCGGGCGATCTCTTCGTCGTCGGGAGGGTTGACCTTGTGCACGATGTCAGACCCCCAGACCTCGGTGGCCGGCGCCAACCGGGCCCCGGCGGCGGCGTACGCCTCGTCGTCGAAGCTGGCCGCGAGACCGGCCTGCGACTCGATCACGACGTCATAGCCGAGGCCGACAAGCTGGCTCACGGTCTTGGGGGTGGCGGCGACGCGCGTCTCACGGGCGCGACTCTCGCAGGGGACACCGATCTGCACAGCGGGCTCCTTTGACCGGGCGACGAGACGACGGGGGGTGCATGACGAACCTATGTCACGAGCCTCGATCCTCGGGCGGGAGAGCCAGAATCACCGCTCGCCTCCGACCGGTCGAAGACAGCGGCGCGGTCGTCGGTCAGCCGGCCGCCGCGCCTTGTGCGTCGAGCAGCCGGGTTGCGCTCGCGACGTCTTCGAACAGGGCGTCGGCGTGCACTGTGTCGACGACGAGCGCGTTGACGAGACCTCCGCGCAGCGCCGCGCCCACAGCGCAGGCCTTCGGGCGACCGGAGACGAGACCGATCACCTCAGGGATGCCGCGCAGCTCGTCGGCGCCGATGGTGACGATGCGCTCGGCAAGGGGTGGTTCGACGAGGTGTCCGTGAGCGTCGAAGCAGCGGCCGGCGATCTCACCGACAACGCCGGCGGCTCGCGCCTGCTCACGGTCGTCGGGGGTGGCGGCGTCGTAGACGGTCGACAGCCCGGCCGACCATGAGCCGATCCCCACCACTGCTGTCGTGACCCGTGACGCCTCGGCGAGGCCACGCAACACCGCGCCGTCACGACGAAGGGTCTGGGCGGCCACGACGTCGTCGAGCAGCAGCGGGGCGTGGAAGATCGACGACGACCCGCCGGTGAGCCGCGCTGCTCGGCGCACGATGTCGACGGCGCTGCTGTCGACTCCCGGGATCTCCATCGCGCCCGAGAGCTGCACCACGTCGACCCGCGGCAGCTGGCCCAAAGCGTGGGTCATGATGTCGATCGACCGAGCCCAGGGCAGGCCCAGCACGTCACCCTCCTCGAGGATCTCGGCCAGCAGCGCGGCTGCCGCCTCGCCGAGGTGCTCGCTCAGGGTGTGGAAGTCGAGGCCCGTGCCGTCGATGACCACGGCGTGGCGCAGCCCGAACGCCTCCTGCAGCCGCGCCGACCGGTCGAGGTCGATCTCACCGTCAGCGACGATCTCGATGTGCACCATGCCCCGCTCGTGGGCCAGGTCGAGCAGCCGGGCGACCTTGAACCGACTGATGCCCAGGTCAGCGGCAATCTCGGTCTTCGACTGGCCCTCGAGGTAGTGGCGCCGCGCCACTGCAGCGGCGCGCACCAGCTCAGCCGGTCCGCGGCTCTCTTTCGCCATTGCCCTCACGCCCCGATTCTGGCGCCTCATCGCGCCGTTCGTGGTCGCTCGCCGGATGTTGGCCCAACGGTTGACACCAGTGACCTGAGTCACTTTACTCATACGTGCAATGTCTCGCTCAAGTGAGCGGGCCTCGACGAGGAGGGCGACGTGCGACGAAGCAGACACGCAACAAGGCGACGGGCCAAGATGGCCGGCGCCGTGGCGCTCACGGGTGGGCTCGTCGCGAGCCTCTCGGCCTGCGCCGGCTGGGGTGGTGGCGGCGGCGGCGATGGCGGGGCGAACAGCATCAACGTGCTGATGGTCAACAACCCGCAGATGATCGACCTCCAGCAGCTAACGGCCGCGAACTTCACCAAGCAGACCGGTATCACCGTCAACTTCACGGTGCTGCCCGAGAACGACGTTCGCGACAAGATCAGCCAGGAGTTCTCCAGCCAGGCGGGTCAGTACGACATCGCCACGGTCAGCAACTTCGAGATCCCGATCTACGCGAAGGCCAAGTGGCTCAGCCCGCTCGACCCCTTCATCGCCAAGGACGCGGCGTTCGACCAGGCCGACATCCTCAAGCCGATGCAGGTCTCGCTGTCGTCTGACGGCAAGGTCTACGGCGAGCCCTTCTACGGCGAGTCCTCGTTCCTGATGTACCGCAAGGACATCATGCAGCAGAAGGGCATCACGATGCCCGCGAAACCGACCTGGCAGGAGGTCGCCGACATCGCGGCCAAGGTCGACGGCGCGCAACCCGGTATGGCCGGCATCTGCCTTCGTGGCCAACCCGGCTGGGGCCAGATCTTCGCCCCCCTCACCACCGTGGTCAACACCTTCGGCGGCACCTGGTTCGAGAAGGACTGGACCCCCGGCGTCAACGCCCCGCCGTTCAAGGAGGCCGTCAACTTCTACGTCAACCTCGTGAAGGCGCACGGTGAGAAGGGCGCTCCGCAAGCCGGCTTCACCGAGTGCCTCAACAACCTCACCCAGGGCAACGTGGCGATGTGGTACGACGCCACGTCGGCCGCCGGTTCGCTCGAGGCAGAGGGCTCCCCGGTCAAGGGCAAGCTCGGCTACGTCGCTGCCCCCGTCGTCAAGACGAAGAGCTCGGGTTGGCTCTACGCCTGGTCGTGGGGCATCCAGGCCGCGAGCACGAAGCAGGAGAACGCCTGGAAGTTCATCTCCTGGGCCTCGGGCAAGGACTACGAGAACCTCGTCGGCAGCAAGCTCGGCTGGTCACGAGTCCCCGCCGGCAAGCGCGCTTCGACCTACGAGATCCCGGAGTACCTGAAGGCCGCATCGGCCTTCGCCGGGCCGACCAAGGCCGCGATCGAGGCCGCCGACCCGACCAACCCCGGCGTGCAACCGCGACCGGCAGACGGGATTCAGTTCATCGACATCCCCGAGTTCCCCGACCTGGGCACCCAGGTCAGCCAGGACGTCAGCGCGGCCATCGCCGGCCAGACCACGGTCGACGATGCCCTCAACAAGGGCCAGAGGATCGCTGAAGACGTCGCCGAGCGCTACCAGTCCCGGGAGAAGAAGTGAGCACCGCAACCACGAACCCCCCTGCCGGTTCGTCCGCGCCGAAGGCTGCGAACCAGAAGCCGAGCACGCAGCTGGCCCGAGCCGGCAAGTGGGCGAGGCGGGCCCCGCTGCTGCCCGCGCTGATCTTCGTGATCCTCATGACGCAGCTGCCGTTCCTGGCCACGCTCGTCATCTCGTTCATGAACTGGAACGCCTACTACCCCGACGAGCGCGGGTTCGCCGGCTTCGACAACTTCAAGCGGGTCTTCACCGATGTCAACGCCCGGCAAGCTGTCGTCGTCACCATCTTGCTGACGCTGGCCGTCGTGATCATCAGCCTTCTGCTCGGCCTCGGTATCGCACTGTTGCTCGACCGCAAGTTCCGCGGCCGCGGCATTGTGCGAACCCTGATGATCACGCCGTTCCTCATCGTGCCGATCGCCGCCGCCCTGCTCTGGAAGCACGCGCTCTACAACCCGGAGTACGGCCTGTTCAACGGCGCGCTGAAGTTCGTCTTCGGTGACAACGCTCCCCAGCCCGACTGGATCAGCAACAACCCTCTCTGGGCCATCATCGCGGCGCTCGTCTGGCAGTGGACACCGTTCATGATGCTGATCCTTCTCGCGGGTCTACAAGGTCGACCCCTCGACGTGGTCGAGGCGGCCCGCATCGACGGGGCCAACGGCTGGCAGATCTTCAAGAGCATGACCCTGCCCCACCTGCGCCAGTACATCGAGCTGTCGGGCCTGCTGGGCGCCATCTACGTGGTGCAGAACTTCGACCACGTGTTCACCATCACCTCGGGTGGCCTCGGCACCGCGAACCTGCCGTACTACATCTACCAGACCTTCTACACCGCCCAGGACTACGGCCGCGCGTCGGCCGCCGGCGTCGTGGTCGTCGTCGGCACGATCATCATCGCCACCTTCGCCCTGCGATCTGTGTTCAGCCTGTTCAAGGAGGAGTCCCGATGAGCGCCAGCACTCCGGTCACACCCGAAACCTCCGGGGGCCCGGTGCCCCAGAGCGTCGGGGCACCGCAACCGATGCAGAGCACGGCGATCAACCATCGCAAGCCGCCACGCAGCCACGGGCTGCTGGGCCTGCTGGCCTGGGTGATCGGCATCCTGTTCGCCCTGCCGGTGGCCTGGATGATCCTCACCTCGCTGCACAGCGAGACCGACGCCGCCACCAACCCGCCGCGCATCTTCGCGCCGCTCAGCCTCGAGGGCTACAAGGCCTTCTTCGACGCCGGCCCGTGGCCCGCGCTGCTCAACTCGCTCACGGCCAGTGTGCTCTCGACCCTGCTGGTGCTGCTGCTCGCCTTCCCGGCGGCCTACGCCCTCTCGATCCGGCCGGTGAAGGCCTGGACCGACGTGCTGTTCTTCTTCCTCAGCACCAAGATGCTGCCGATCGTGGCCGGCATCCTGCCGCTGTACCTCTTCGCCCAGAAGACGCACCTGCTCGACAACATCTGGTGGTTGATCGTGCTCTACACCTCGATGAACCTGCCGATCGCGATCTGGATGCTGCGCAGCTTCCTCGCGGAGGTGCCCGTCGAGATGCTCGAGGCCGCTCAGGTCGACGGAGCCAGCCTGGTCCGCACGCTCAAGGACGTCATCGCGCCGGTCGTCATGCCCGGTATCGCGGCAGCGGCGCTGATCTGCTTCATCTTCAGCTGGAACGAGCTGCTGCTCGCCCGGGTGCTCACCGGCACCGCGGCCGGAACGGCACCGGTGTTCCTCACCGGGTTCGTCACGAGCCAGGGCCTGTTCCTGGCCAAGGTGTGTGCGGCCTCCCTGGTGGTCTCCCTGCCCGTGCTGGCGGCCGGCTTCGCTGCGCAGGACAAGCTGGTGCAGGGCCTGTCGATGGGCGCCGTGAAGTGAGCGACACCGCTACGCCCCTCTCGGCGGCTGCACTGCCCGGCCTGCGTGAGCAGGTGGCCAGGCCGGGCTACGACCGTCAGCAGGTCACGGCGAGCATCGTGCACTTCGGAGTGGGCGGCTTTCACCGCGCCCACCAGGCCATGTATGTCGACCAGCTGATGAACGAGGGAGGGTCGCTGGAGTGGGGCATCTGCGGTGTCGGCGCGCTACCGCACGACCAGCGCATCATCGACACGCTGACGGCTCAGGACGGCCTTTACACCCTGGTCGTCAAGCACCCCGACGGCCATCGGGAGGCTCGGGTGATCGGTAGCATCACCGAGCTTCTCTTCGCCCCCGACGACCCCCAGGCGGTGGTCGACCGGCTCGCCGACCCCCAGACCCGCATCGTGAGCCTCACCATCACCGAGGGCGGCTACCTCGTCAACCAGGTCACCGGTGAGTTCGACCCGAGCGATGAGAACATCCAGCACGACCTGGAGCCGGATGCCGTGCCGCGCACCGTCTTCGGGTTCATCGTCGCGGGTCTCGCCGCGCGGCGAGCGGCGGGCGCAACCCCGTTCACCGTGATGTCGTGCGACAACCTGCCGGGCAACGGCGATGTCGCCCGCAAGATGATCACCGCGTTCGCCCGGTTGCGCGACCCCGACCTCGCCGACTGGATGGACGAGCACGTCGCCTTCCCGAACGCCATGGTCGACCGCATCACCCCGGTCACCGTTCAGGACGACATCGACCGGCTCGCCGACGAGTTCGGCGTTGCCGACGGCTGGCCCGTCGTCTGCGAGCCCTTCACGCAGTGGGTGCTCGAAGACCGCTTCACCGACGGACGACCTCCGTTGCAGGATGCCGGGGTGCAGGTCGTGGGCGATGTCGTGCCCTACGAGCTGATGAAGCTGCGGCTGCTCAACGCCAGCCACCAGGCGTTGTGCTACCTCGGCTACCTCTCCGGCTACCGCTACGCGCACGAGGTGTGTCAAGACCCGCTCTTCGTCGACTTTCTGCTCGGCTACATGGAGCACGAAGGCAGCCCCACCCTGCCCGAGGTGCCAGGCGTCGACCTCGACGCCTATCGCCACCGGCTCGTCGAACGGTTCGCCAACCCCGAGGTGCGTGACACCCTCGCGCGACTGTGCGCCGAGAGCAGCGACCGCATCCCGAAATGGCTCGTGCCCGTCATCACCGCGAACCTGAGCAGCGGCGGTGAGATCGACCGGTCGGCCCTGGTCGTCGCGTCGTGGGCGCGCTACGCGGAGGGCACCGACGAGCAGGGTGACCCGATCGAGATCGTCGACCGACTGAAGACGCGGGTCATGGCCGCCGCCGGCCGGCAGGGTGAGGACCCCCTCGCCTTCCTGCGCGACCGCGACCTCTTCGGTGATCTCGTCGACAATGAACGGTTCACGAGGGCGTACGCCGAGGCCCTCGAGCGCCTGCACGTGCACGGGGCCCGCGCTACCCTCGAGGCGTCCGTGCGCCGCTGAGGCTCGCCAGTGGCGCCGGTGGCGCCGGTGCAAGAATGAACGACCCAACAGAATCTGCGGAGGAACCATGCGCGTTGCGGTGCTCAACCGGCCGGGCGAGATCGAAGTCGTCGAACGGGCCGATCCGCAGCCGGGCCCCGAGGAGGTGCGGGTGCGGGTCGCGGCGGTGGGGGTGTGTGGCTCCGACACCCACTACTTCGACCACGGACGCATCGGCAGCTTCGTCGTCGAGTCGCCACTCGTGCTCGGGCACGAGGCCAGCGGGGTCATCGACGCCGTCGGGCCGGGGGTCGACCAGAGCAGGGTCGGCCAGCGGGTGTCGATCGAACCAGGTGTGCCCTGCCGCAGGTGCGAGCAGTGCCTGGCCGGCCGCTACAACCTCTGCCCGCGGATGCGCTTCCACGCCACCCCGCCGATCGACGGTTCGCTTGCCGAGCTCGTCGTGACCCACGAGGCGTTCGCCCACCCGGTTCCCGGCTCGGTCTCCGACGAGGCCGCCGCGCTGCTCGAACCGCTGTCAGTCGGCATCTGGTCGGCCCGCAAGGCCCACGTCGGGGTCGGCAGCCGGGTGCTCGTCACCGGGGCCGGGCCGATCGGGCTCGTCGCCGTGCAGGTGGCCCGGGCCGCCGGGGCGGTCGCGATCACCGTGGTCGACCTCAACGACGAGCGGCTCCGCGTCGCCACCGATCTCGGTGCCACGTCTGTCGTCAACCCCTCCCGCGACGACCTGTCCGGGGCCATCGCCGGCGCCGCACCCCACGCCCTCATCGAGTGCACCGGCAACGCGGCCGTGACGAAGCAGGGCGTCAGCGCTCTCGCCCCGGCCGGTAGAGCCGTTCTCGTGGGCATGGGCGGCGACGAGGTGGCCCTGCCGCTCTCGGCGATCCAGGAGCACGAGCTTGTGGTCACCGGCACCTTCCGCTACGCCAACACCTGGCCGACGGCGATCGGGATGGTCGCGGCCGGCATCGTCGACCTCGACCGTCTCGTCACCTCCCGGCATACTCTCCAGGAGAGCGCGGCAGCGCTCGTCGCCGGTCGCAGTGACCCGAAGGGCATCAAGGCCGTCGTCTCGCCGCAACGCTGACCTTCCGGTCAGCCTGACGCCCGCGTCTTCGCAACCAGAGCAAGGACCCCCATGAGTGCCCGCACCCTCGTCGCCGGAGTCGACAGCTCGACCCAGTCGACCAAGATCGTCGTGTGCGACGCGCAGACCGGGCAGGTCGTGCGCGCCTCCCGCGCTCCCCATCCCGACGGCACCGAGGTGCACCCCGACCGCTGGTGGGAGGCCTACACGCAGGCGAGCGGTGACGGCATCCTCGATGGCGTCGACTCGATCGCGGTCGGGGGGCAGCAGCACGGCATGGTCACGCTCGACGACGACGACGAGGTGGTGCGCGACGCGCTGCTCTGGAACGACACCCGCAGCGCCCCCGCCGCGGCCGACCTCGTCGCCGAGCTCGGCGGAGTGGGGGCGTGGGTCGACGCGGTGGGCAGCGTTCCGGTCGCCAGCTTCACCGTCACCAAGCTGCGGTGGCTCGCCGAGCACGAGCCCGACAACGCCGCCCGGGTCGCTCGGGTGGTCCTCCCCCACGACTGGCTGACCGGCCGCATCCTCAAGCAGGGCATGGGTTTCGAACGCTGGAGCACCGACCGCGGTGATGCGTCGGGCACCGGCTACTGGTCGGCCGCCACCGGCGAGTACCGGCTCGACCTGGTCGAGCGGGCGCTCGGCCGCGTCGTCGACGTGCCAGAGGTGATCGCCCCCGCTGCTGCGGCGGGGCGTACCTCGTCCGGCGTGATCGTGGCCGCGGGCACCGGCGACAACATGGGCGCGGCCCTCGGTCTCACTCTCACCCCGGGTGACGTCGTCGTCTCCCTCGGCACCAGCGGCACGGTGTTCACCCCGACCGACGGGCCGATTCGCGACGAGACCGGCGCCATCGCCGGATTCGCCGACGCGACCGGGCGACACCTGCCGCTCATGTGCACCCTCAACGCCGCGAGGGTGCTGAGCGCGACGGCCACCATGATGGGCGTCGACCTGGCCACCCTCGACCGGCTGGCGCTCGAGGCCGAGAGCGGCGCCGGAGGGCTGTCGATGCTGCCCTACCTCGACGGCGAACGCACGCCTGACCTGCCGCTCGCCACCGGCACCCTCAGCGGGCTCACCCGCGCCAACGCCACCCCGGCGAACCTCGCCCGGGCCGCTGTCGAGGGAATGCTGTGCAACCTCGTGGCCGGCGTCGATGCGCTTCGCGCCCACGGGGTGCAGGTCGACCGGGTGCTGCTCATCGGCGGGGCGGCCGCGTCACGGGCCGTGCGGGAGATCGCGCCGGGTCTGTTCAAGGCACCGGTCGTCGTACCCACCCCGGCCGAGTACGTCGGCATCGGGGCCGCCCGCCAGGCCGCGTGGGCGTTGTCCGGCGAGCCCGAACCCCCGTCGTGGCAGCTCGTGCTCGACTCCGAGTACGACGTTCCCGCCGTCGACACCTCCGGCGTGACCGGTCGGTACGCCGCCTTGCTGGCCAAAATGCACGACCGCTGAAGCGCCCCAAGCCCGCCACGGTCCGATTCATGCGGTCGGATGCCGCCTGAGCCCACCGCAACTCCGCCACGGTCCGATCCGCGCGGTCACAACCCGCCTGAGCCCACCGCAACCCTGCCACGGTCCGATCCGCGCGGTCACAACCCGCCTGAGCCCACCGCAACCCTGCCACGGTCCGATCCGCGCGGTCACAACCCGCCTGAGCCCACCGCAACCCTGCCACGGTCCGATCCGCGCGGTCAGATGCCGCCTGAGCCCACCGGCAGCCCGCCACGGTCCGATCCGCGCGGTCACAACCCGCCTGAGCCCACCGCAACTCCGCCACGGTCCGATTCCTGCGGTCAGATGCCGCCTGAGCCCACCGCAACTCCGCCACGGTCCGATCCGCGCGGTCACAACCCGCCTGAGCCCACCCGAACTCCGCCACGGTCCGATCCGCGCGGTCAGAACCCGCCTGAGCCCACCGCCAGCCCGCCACGGTCCGATCCGCGCGGTCAGAACCCGCCTGAGCCCACCGGCAGCCCGCCACGGTCCGATCCGCGCGGGCTGGGATGCCGTGCAGCCAGCGGCAGCGGGTCGCGTGTCACATGCGCTCGGGCGCCTCGATACCGAGCAGGTCAAGCCCCGTGATCATGACCCGGAGAACGAGGGCGCACAGCGTGAGCCGTGACTCCTTGACCGAGTCGAGCTCGGCCTTGAGCACGGGGCAGAACTCGTAGAAGGCTGAGAACGACTGCGCCAGCTCGAAGAGGTAATGAGCCAACCGGTGCGGTTCGTAGGTGGCTCCGACCTCGGCCACGACGTCGCCGAACCGCAGCAGGGCCGTGGCCAGCGCCCGCTCCTGCGGCTCCCCCAGCACGACCGGGGAGTGCTGCGACAGCGGGTCCAGACCAACCGAACGGAAGATCGAGCGCACCCGGGCCACCACGTACTGCAGGTACGGCCCGGTGTTCCCCGTGAGCGAGACCATCCGGTCGAGGTCGAAGACGTACTCGCTGCTGTGCGCCACCGACAGGTCGGCGAACTTCACGGCACCGATCCCGACCTGCCAGGCGATGGCGGAGCGGGTGTCGGCGTCGAGCTCGGGACGGGCCTCGTCGATGACGGCCTCAGCTTTGGCGACCGCTTCGTCGAGGAGGGCGACGAGGCGCAGCGACGCCCCTGACCGGGTCTTGAGGATCTTGCGGTTCTCGCCCAGCACGTTGCCGATCTGCACGTGAACAGGGGTGACCGACTCGGGGAGCCAGCCCGCCTTGCGCGCCGTGTCCCACACCATGTTGAGGTGCAGCGCCTGGGTGGCGCCGATGACGTACAGGGCACGGTTGGCGCCGAGCTTGGCGACCCGGTAGCGAATGGTGGCCAGGTCGGTGGTGGCGTAGCCGTAGCCGCCGTCGGACTTGCGGATGATGAGGGGCACCGGCTTGCCCTCCCGCCCGGTGTAGCCGTCGAGGAACACGCAGAGTGCGCCGTCCGACATGACGGCAAGGCCACTGGACTCGAGCTCGTCGCAGATGCCGCGCAGGTCGTCGTTATACATCGACTCACCGGCGAGATCGTCGTCGGTGAGGGTCACGCCGAGCATCGAGTACACCTTGTTGAAGTAGGCCTTCGAGAGGTCTACCAGCTCGTTCCAGAGCCTCATCGTGTCGGGGTCGCCAGCCTGAAGAGCGACCACCCGCGACCGGGCCCGCACGTTGAAGTCGCCGGCGCTCCCGGTGGGCTCGGCCTGCTCGGCGGCGTCGAACTTGACCCGCGCGCCCTGGTAGAACGCGTTCGGGTCGCTGACGAGCAGCCCGGCCTCGGCTGATCCCTCGCCGACCTCGAGCAGGTGCTCGATGAGCATGCCGAAGGGGGTGCCCCAGTCGCCGACGTGGTTCTGCCGGACGACGTGGTGTCCGAGGTGCTCGAGCGTGCGCGCCAGCGAGTCACCGACGATCGTCGTGCGCAGGTGCCCGACGTGCATCTCCTTGGCCACGTTGGGTGAGGAGTAGTCGATCGGGATGACCTCGCGCTGCTGCGTGACCACCCCCACCCGGTCATCGGCCGCGATGTCGTCGACCAGACTCGCCAGCCAGTCGCTCTTGTACGTGACGTTGACGAACCCCGGCCCGCTCACCTCGAGCGTCTCGCACATGTCGCCGGTCGCCGGCATGGCCTCGAGAGCCGTCACGATCTTCGTCGCCACCTCGCGCGGTGGCAGACCGACCTTCTTGGACAGGGCCAACGCCGCGTTGACCTGCACGTCGGCGAACTGTGACGCGCGCAGCACCGGGTCGGCCTCGCGGAACTGCTCGCCGAGCGCTGCGGCGATGGCGGACTGCACCACGGGGGTGAGGGCGAGCAGCGGGGAGACCATGACGTCAGTTTATGGGCGTCGCCCCGGTGCTTGCGCCGCGGTTTCGTGCCGGCGACGGGGCCCCACAGCCGGACGAACGGCAACGGGACGGCATCCACCAGCGTGCGTGGATGCCGTCCCGCGGCGACGGGCGGTTCGCTCAGCCGCCGTCGCGACCGAATCCTGCTCGGCGAGCAGCATCCTCGTTGTAGAACCAGACATCGGGCTCGGCGCCGTCGTAGCCCTCGTCACCGGGAGCCGCGAAGCTCTTGCGGTCGGTCCATGCCTTGACGGGGTGGGCGAGGGGCTGGGCGCCGTCGTCGATGGGCTGAGCCGACCCGATGCCGTAGCCACCGTCGAAGACCTCGTCGAAGCCCGAGATCCTCCGTTCGGCACTCATCGGGGCTTCATCGTGCGAGGCCTCGTCGGACTCGGCGTCGTCGGCGTCCTCGGCGTCCTCGGCGTCCTCGGTCGGCTCATCCGCCACGGACTCACTGGCTGACACGTGAGCCGGCTCGTCGGTTGCGACGACCGGTGACTCGGGAGCGGCGTCGTCGGAGCCTGCAGTCGCCGAGGCTGTGGCCTCGCCCGGGGCGGGCGTCTCGGTTGCCGCGGCTTCGGCGTCATTGCCACTCTCGGTGTCGGCGCCACTCTCGGTGTCGGCGCCACTTTCGGTGTTGCCGTCACTTTCGGTGTTGCCGCCACTCACGGTGCTGTCATTCTCGGGGGCGGCTTCAGACGGAGTGTGGGCCGCGAACCCCTCGTCGGTGTTGTCGGCCACCTCGTCACCCTCGTCGAGGCCGGGCTCACCCGGTGTCGTGGCCCAGGGCTGGCCGCGGTGGTCTCCGGGGTCGCTGTCGGGCGGCCCGCCGCCGACCAGCACGTCGTCGCGTTCGCTCAGCGCCGGCACCGAGACCTCTGTGGGCTGCGTGGCGGTGGCCACCTCCGGGCCGTCGTCGGAGGCGAGGGGTTCCACGGCATCCGCCTCCGGTTCCCCGACTGCTTCAGCAGCAGTCGGGTCAGCGCTGACGGCGGTGCTTCCCGAGGTCTCCGACTTGGCAGTGCTTCTCTTCTTCTTCTTCATGTCATCGTCGTACCCGTCAGCGGCCGCTTCCTCCCCTGCTGTGGCGAAGGGGTCTGCCGCGTCGGCCAGATCGGGCTCGTCGTCGTGGTCGTCTAACGTGCTGGCGCCGCCGAGCACGCCCGTGTTCTCGGTCGTCTGGGCGCCTGAGCCGGAGGCCGCAGGGGCGCCCTGGTCGCGCTCGACGGGCTGCGCGGCCGCCTGCTCCGAGGCAGGGCCTGGGTCGGGGCGCGAGTCAGGGTCTGAGTGATCGTCTGAGTGATCGCCCGAGTGATCACCCTGCTGACCGACCCGGTGGCCCTCATCGTCGGTGGCCACGTCGGGGTCGATCCGGTCGGCCTCACGGGCGAGGTCGTCACGTTCGGCCCTGACCCCGTCAGCCGCCGCCCGCTGGGCGTGGGCCTGGTCCTCCAGCGCCGCGGCGGCGGCCTCCTTCTCGTCGGCCTCAGCGCGAGCGTCGGCCGCGATCTGCTCCGTGACGGAGGCGCGGTCGGCGCGCTCCTGGAGCAGCGGCGTCTTCTCCTGCGCCTCGGCACGCAGCTCGCCGGCCTGGAAACGTCGCTCGTCGAGCACCCGGCGTCTACGCGAGGACATCACCACCGCGACGATGACCAGAATGACGACGACAGCGAGTGCGATCCAGAGGATCGTCTTGGTGGAGTCGGACATGGCTACCCCTTCAGGTCACGCTTGGTTGCAACTGTTGCACCGCAACCTACCGGCGCCGCGGTGGGTCGGGTCACGAACCGCCACGGCGTGGGTCGCCGGGCCGGCGTTCCTGCCCCTCGCCCGACCCGCTCCGGCCCACTCCGACCCACTCCACCGCCCTCTGCTCAGCTGAGCCCGAGGCGTCTCGCGGTGGTCTCGCGCATCTCGATCTTGCGGATCTTGCCGGTCACCGTCATCGGGAACTCCTCGACGATCTCGACGTAGCGGGGAATCTTGTAGCTGGCGAGCTTGCCTTCGCAGAAGGCGCGCACCGACTCCGCCGTGAGGGGTTGCGCCCCGTCTTTCATCCGGATCCAGGCGCACAGCTCCTCGCCGTACTTCGCGTCGGGCACCCCGATCACCTGCGCGTCGAGGATGTCGGGATGCGTGTAGAGAAACTCCTCGACCTCGCGCGGGTAGACGTTCTCGCCCCCGCGGATGACCATGTCCTTGATGCGGCCGGTGATCTCGACGTAGCCGTCGTCGTGCATGACCCCGATGTCGCCGGTGCGCATCCAGCCGTCGACGAGGGCTTCGGCGGTCTTCTCGGGCGCCTCCCAGTAGCCGAGCATCACCGAGTAGCCCTTGGTCTGAAACTCTCCGGCCTGCCCGCGCGGCACCGTCTCACCCGTCAGCGGGTCGACGATCCTGATCTGCAGATGCGGCCCGACCCTGCCGACGGTGCCGACCTTCTGCTCGAACGTGTCGTCGGTGCGGTTCTGCGTCGACACCGGCGACGTCTCGGTCATGCCGTAGGCGATCGTCATCTCCTCGATGCCCGATGCGATCAGCTGCTTCATCAGCTCGGCCGGGCACGGCGAGCCGGCCATGATGCCGGTACGCACGCTCGAGAGGTCGTAGTCGGCGAAGCCGGGCAGGTTCCACTCGGCGATGAACATCGTCGGCACGCCGTAGAGGCTGGTGACCTTCTCGTCCTGCGTGGCCTGCAGCGTCGCGGCCGGGTCGAAACCGGGGGCCGGGATGACCATGCACGCACCGTGCGAGGTGCAGGCCAGGTTGCCCATGACCATGCCGAAGCAGTGGTAGAACGGCACCGGGATGCACACCCGGTCGGCCTCGGTGTAGTCGCAGAGCTCACCGACGAAGTAGCCGTTGTTGAGGATGTTGCGGTGGCTGAGGGTGGCGCCCTTGGGAAAGCCGGTGGTGCCCGAGGTGTACTGGATGTTGATCGGGTCGGTGTTCGACAAGCTCGCCTGAACCCGCGCCAGCTCGTTCGCTGACACGTGTCGGGCTTGTCCGAGCGTTGTCTCCCACCCCCCCGTGCCGAAGTAGACCCAGTGCTCGAGCGCCGGGCACTCTTCGCGAACCTCCTCGATCATGTCGATGTACCTGCTCGTCTTGAACTGCTCGACCGCGAAGAGATAGCGGATGCCGGACTGGTTGAGCACGTACTTCAGCTCGTGAGAGCGGTAGCTGGGGTTGATGTTGACGAGGATGGCGCCGATCTTCGCGGTGGCGTACTGCAGCAGCGTCCACTCCGAGCAGTTCGGGGCCCAGATGCCCACGCGTTCGCCCGTTGTCACCCCGAGGGCGAGCAGCGCCCGAGCCAGCTCGTCGACGTCAGCGCGTAGCTCGGCGTAGGTCCACCGCTTGCCCTGGGCCACGTCGACGAGCGCCTCCCGGTCAGGGAAGCGGGATGCCGTCTCGTCGAAGTTGTCGCCGATGGTGGCCTCGAGCAGCGGGGTGTCGGTCTCTCCTTGAGTGTGGGACAGGGTGTTCGGCAGTGTGTCCGACAGGGCGTTCGACAGGGTGTGGGGGGGCCGGCCCGGGCCAGGTCTGGGCGAACCCTGCTCAGGCGTGACGTCGGTCATGGGTTGCCTCCCGGGCGGCGGTGTGGATGTGGAGCGGGCGCAACGCATCGAGACCACCCAACCCCCGACGGGGCTCAGGTGCAAGGGACCACCCCGGCATCCGCCTCGTGCGTCGTGGCTCCCGGCATCCGACACCTTCGACGGGCGCCGGAAAGGGCGGCCCGGGCACTGGCCCGGACCGCCCCTCCTGGTTGCTCTACCGATCGCGGCGACCTACTTGAGGGTCACCAGGGTCAGGCTCGGGCTCGTCGAGTACCCGACCCAGCCGAGGTAGCGCTTCGACGCGTCGAGACCGCTCCAGGTCGCCGTCACCGTCGCCGAGGTGCCCTGCGTGAGGGTGACCGGGTTCGGCGTCACCGCGAAACCGCCCTGGTCGGTGGCCGGGTTCACGTTGAAGACGTCGAGCCGGTAGTCGGTTGTGGCTCCGGAGGACTCATAGCCATCGACGAGGGCGATGTAGTCACCCGCCGCGAGACCGAGCAGGTCGATGCGCTCATCGCCTGAGCTCGTCGCCGACTGGCCGACCAGCGTGGCTGCCCCGCCCTCGACCTTGTAGAGGTAGAGGTCGAAGTCGGAGGCGTCGGGAGTGACATCGAGGTCGACCCGGGTCAGTGACGTACCCGCTGCGACGGTGAACGGCACCTGCTTCTGACCGCCCGTCGCGAGCGAGCCCGTCGTGGCGTTCGACTCGGCGAGCCCGGTCGGGCTCATCGTGACCTGGGCCGACTCGCCGCCGGTGACGGTGTAGCCCACCGAACCGGCCGCGACCGAGCCGGTGACCTCAGCCGGAGCGGCCAGCGCCACGGGCTTGAGGGCGACCGGGATCCGAACGAACTTCGGGCCCACGAGGAAGACGTTGCCCTGGGTCCACTGGTCGACGGCGGCCCGGGTGCGGGTGAAGGTGATCGCCACGGTCTTGGTCTGACCGACCTTGGTGAACTTCACCGTG
This sequence comes from Humibacillus sp. DSM 29435, assembly GCF_001758225.1. GTDB lineage: Bacteria > Actinomycetota > Actinomycetes > Actinomycetales > Dermatophilaceae > DSM-29435. The sequence goes on from NZ_MAST01000018.1 coordinate 19,613, forward strand.
GCCGGCTTGGCCGTCACCTTGAAGCCGGGCACGCCCGACGTGACCTTCCAGGTGCCCTTCTGCACGGCCGTGAAGGTGCGCTTGACCGTGACCGACCCGGTGACGTTGCTCGAAGCGATCGACGGACCATTGAAGTCGGTCGCCGAGATGGCCGGCACACCGGTGTCGAGGCCCTGTCCCGTGATGAAGCCACGGAAGTCGGCAGCACCGGAGTCGATGACCAGGCCCGGGTTGAGGAAGCTCTTCGGGTTGACGAAGCCCGCCCCTTGGGCGAAGCCGTCGCGCTCCTTGTCGCCGGTCGCGGTCTTGTTGTCGAAGGCGGTGGTCATCATGGCCGACTTGACCGCCATCGGGCTCCAGGTCGGGTGCACCCCGAAGTAGAGGGCGGCGAGACCCGCGATGTGCGGCGAGGCCATCGACGTGCCCGAGTAGAGGTCGAAGTCACGCCCGCTGTTCGTCGGCGGGGCGACCGCGGCGAGCACCGAGCTGCCGGGAGCCGAGATGTCGGGCTTGAGCAGGTCAGAGCCGTTGGCCAGCGCCGGGCCCCGCGAGGAGAACGCGCTCACCTGCGGCAACGGGGTGGTGGGGCCACCCGTGGTGTCGCCGAGCACGAAGCTCGCCGTGGCACCAGCCGTCGCGGCGTAGGCCTTGATGTCGGCGCCGGCCACCTCGTCGACGTGCACGGTCGGCACGGCGTGGAAGTCGGCGTCGAGGCTGTTCGGCGTCGCGTTCGCGAGCACCATCCCCACCCCGCCCGCGCGCTTGACCTCAGCTGACTTGGCGACGCGGTCGTAGGTGCCGCGGGTGCAGACGACGATCTTGCCTGTGACCGCGGCGGGGTCGAGCACGTCCGGCCCGCAGAGGTCGAGAGCTGTCGGGTCGGCGCCGGCGACGCCAGCGGCGGTCGCGTTGACCAGCGGGCTGCTGGGCAGAGCCGTGCGGGCGATGCTGGCACCCTTGTACTTCGCGCCGTTACCGAGCACGACGGTGTTCTCGAAGTTGACGTGGGTCGAGCTCGCCACCGTCATCAGCCACGGGCTGTTGTGGGCCACCGTCGACGCTGCGGGCCCGCTGTTGCCGGCGGAGGCAGCCACGAAGATGCCGGCCTCGGCCGCCCCCTCGAAGGCGATCTCGACCGAGTCGATGACCGTGTTCTGGGCGCCGGAGATCGAGTAGTTGATCACGTCGACGCCGTCTTCGATGCTGTCGTCGATCGCCGCCACTGAACCGCTGGTGTAGCAGTCACCGGTGTCGGGGTTGCCGTCGTCGAAGCAGGTCTTGTAGACCGAGAGCTTGGCACCGGGCGCCATGCCCGAACCCGTGCCGAAGTCGACGCCCTCGACCGACATCTTCACGCCGTGGTTGCCGGCCGCCGTGGAGGCCGTGTGTGATCCGTGGCCGTCACCGTCGCGGGGCGAGATGTACTCGGTTGCGGGGCGGGCAGACTCGGGAACGTTGGCGAGGTAGGTGTCGGCGTAGTAGCGGGCCGCGATGAGCTTGCTGTTGCAGTTGGCGAGCGTCCACTCCTGCCCGGTCTGGCAGACGCCGGTGAAGATGCCGCCGTCAGCCTTCTTCATGACGTTGACGCCGTTGGCGCGCTTCAGCCCCCACTTGCCCTGCGGGGTGCTGGCGATGGGGTCCCCGGCGAACGAGGCGCTTTCGGGCCAGGCGCCGGAGTCGATGACCCCGACGACCACACCGTCGCCGGCCTTCTGGTAGCCACCCAGCTTGCTCCAGACGGAGTTCCTGCCGCCTTCGAGACCGAGGAACGACGGGGTCTGCCAGGTGTCGAGCTGTCGGGCCTCGTCGCGCTGCACGAGCAGCACATCCTTGTTGCCCGCCAGCTTGGTCGCCTGGGCCTTGGTGAGCTTGGCCGAGAAGCCGCTCAAGGCGAGCGAGAAGTGGCGGTTGGCCTTCGCGCCCACTGCCGAGGCCATCCGGTCCTGCTTGGTCTTCAGCTGGTCACGGTAGGTCGTGACCGCGCTTCGCTTGGCGTCGAAGTGCTCGCCGGCCGCGGCCCGCGTCGCCGGGTTGGTGGTGGCGCCACGGTCTCTGGTGACGACGATGTAGTTGCCGTCCTTGAACGCAGCGATCGCCTTGGCGGTCGTGCCCGGGCTGGCCTGTGCGGGCAGCTTCGGAAGCATGGGCAGAGCGGCCGAGCTGGCCCCTTCGCCTGCGGTGGTGGTCGCGGCCGTGGCCGTGGTGGACACCGCGGAGATGGCGCCCGCGGCGACCATGGGCGCGAGGGCCAGGGCCGCGATGCGCTTCGTGGCGCGTTTCGGCCGTCGTTGTGGACTGGTCAAGGCATATCCCCCATCAGGTCGCCCGAAGGCTGGTAAAGGCACTCGACCTCGTCGTGAAAGGCGACTGTGCCCGGCGAGTGACAGACAACCCGCGTTCCGGAACCGCGTCAAGGGCTACCGCGACGCGCGTCGCCCCCGAACCCTGACGTATCGGTTGAAATACGGACATTGGGTCCGGAGATCGTCGGAGGCGTGTCACCCGCGCCCGATGAACGGCATCGTCGTGGCCATGATCGTCATGAACTGCACGTTGACGCTCAGCGGGAGCCGCGCCATCGCGAGCACGGCGTCGGCCACGTGGGTGGGGTCGAAGGTCGGCTCGCCCCGGGTGCTGCCGTCGGCCTGCCGGGCGGCGACCGCCAACCCGGCGGTCATCTCGGTGGTCGCGTTGCCGATGTCGATCTGACCGCAGGCGATCGCGTGCGCACGCCCGTCGAGCGAGATGGCCTTGGTCAGACCAGTGATCGCGTGCTTGGTCGCGGTGTAGGCCACGCTGGCCGGCCGGGGGCTGTGCGCCGAGACCGAGCCGATGTTGACGATCCGTCCGCCCTGCGGCTGCTGCGCCTTCATGACTCGCACCGCCTCTCGCGCGCAGAGGAACGGGCCGGTCACGTTGACGTCGAGGGTCTGCTGCCAGGCGTCGACCTCGATCTCGTCGACCTCCCCTGACGGCCCGAACGTGCCGGCGTTGTTGACGAGCAGGTCGACCCGCCCCCACCGGCCCACGACCGCCTCGAACAGGTCGCTGACCTGTTGCGCGGAGGCCACGTCGGTGACGTGCACGAGCGCGTCCGCGTGATCCGCCGCCGTCGCCTCCAGCGACGCGCGGGTGCGGCCGGCCAAGGCGACGGCGTAGCCCGCTCCGAGCAGGGCCGTTGCCATCTCCCGGCCCAACCCGGATCCGGCCCCTGTCACGACCGCCACTCCTTCAGACATCGGTCTCCTCCCACCTCGGTCGTGGCGTCGCGCCGGCCCGCCCTCGGATACTGCCCTGGATGCCGGGTGCCCGGCGGTTCAACCATGGTGGCGTCAGTGTTGGTGCCAGTGTTGGCGCCAGTGTTGCAGGATGGCCCCATGAGCACACCACCGCGCTGGTTCACCGAGACCGACGAGAACCACTCGCAGTGGTACGTCGACCGGTTCCGCCGGCTGGCCGAGGAAGGTGCTGACCTGGCCGGCGAGGCAAGGCTCGTCGACGCCCTCGTGCCGCCGGCCTCGCGGGTGCTGGATGCCGGCTGCGGGCCCGGGCGCCTGGGCGCCGAGCTGTTCCGGCGAGGCCACGACGTCGTCGGCGTCGACGTCGACCCCGTGCTGCTCGCCGCCGCCGAGCACGACCACCCCGGCCCCACCTGGTTGCAGTCCGACCTCAGCGCGCTCGACCTGGCGTCCCTGGGTCAGCCCGAGCCCTTCGATGCTGCCGTGCTGGCCGGCAACGTGATGGCCTTCGTCGCCGCCGGCACCGAGACGGTGGTGCTCGAGCGCGTCGCGGCTCACGTGGTTGCGGGTGGGCGCGTCATCGTCGGGTTCGGTCTCGAACGCGGCTACGCCCTGGCCGACTTCGACACCCACTGCGCTCAGGCGGGTCTCGAACTCGAGCTGCGGCTGGGCACCTGGGACGTCACGCCGTTCACCGCCGACAGCGACTTCGCCGTCAGCCTGCTCCGTCGTCGCTGAGTTTCGGCCCCAGCGTTCGCCTCCACGACAAAAACTCCCCCAGCACAACCATCTCGACGCACAACCACCCCGGGCGGGGTTGACCCGCTCGGGGTGGTTGCGTCGGCGACGTCCGACCGGCGACCCGTCAGGCGGTGGTGCTCGGCTGCAACGGGCTCGTCATCCGTGCCGGGTCGAGCATCTCGTCGAGCTGCTCACGGGTGAGCCAACCCTTGGCGATGACGAGGTCGTAGACGCTTTCTCCACCGGCCAGCGCCTCCTTGGCCACCTGGGCCGAACGCTCATAGCCCAGCACCGGGTTGAGGGCGGTGACCAGGCCGATGGAGCGCTGCACGTAGCCAAGGCAGACCTCCCGGTTGGCCGTGATCCCCTTCACACACTTGTCGGTGAGCACGATGGTGGCGTTGGTGAGGATCGTCAGCCCCTGCAGCAGGTCGTAGGCGATGATCGGCTCGGCCATGTTGAGCTCCAGCTCGCTGGCCTCGGCGGCCATGCCGATCGTCGTGTCGAAGCCGATGATCTGATAACACACCTGGTTGACCATCTCGGGCATCACGGGGTTGACCTTGCCCGGCATGATCGACGAACCGGGCTGCATCGGCGGCAGGTTGATCTCGTTCAACCCGGCCCGCGGGCCGCTCGAGAGCCAGCGCAGGTCGTTGCAGATCTTCGAGACCTGGATCGCGACCCGCTTCAGGGCCCCGGACAGGTAGGCGAACGCGCCCGAGTCCTGGGTCGACTCTACGAGGTCGCCGGCGAGAGTGAGCGGCATCCCGGTGATCGTGGCCAACCTTTCGGTGACGAGGGCCGCGTACCCGGCGGGGCTGTTGATCCCGGTACCTATGGCGGTGGCACCCATGTTGATCTCGTGCAGCTCCAGGGTCGCGTGCTCGAGCGCGTGGCGAGCCGTGGTCACCATGCGGGCGTAGGCGCCGAACTCCTGGCCGAGCGTCATGGGCACGGCGTCCTGGTTCTCGGTGCGCCCCATCTTCAGCACGTCGGCGAACTCGACCGACTTGCCCCGCAGGGCGTCGGCGAGCTGGTCGAGGGCTTGCAGGGCCTGCCCGATGGTCAGCAGCACGGCGATCTTGACGGCGGTGGGGTAGGCGTCGTTGGTCGACTGCGAGAGGTTCACGTGGTCGAGCGGGTGCAGGTGGGTGTACTCCCCTCGCCGGTGCCCGAGCAGCTCGAGGCCGCGGTTGGCGATCACCTCGTTGGCGTTCATGTTCGTCGAGGTGCCGGCGCCCCCCTGGATCAGGTCCACCACGAAGTGTCGTCGCAGCTTGCCCTCGATGATCTCGTCGCACGCGGTGGAGATGGCCGCCGCCCGATCGGAGTCAAGCACGCCGAGCTCGGTGTTTGCCTGGGCTGCAGCCTTTTTCACCATGGCCAAGGCTGTGCACATCGCACCGACGTCGTGCAGCCGTTGCCCCGAGATGGGGAAGTTCTCCATCGCTCGCAGGGTCTGTACTCCGTAGTACGCGCTGGCGGGCACCTCCCGCACGCCGAGCGAGTCCTTCTCCAGCCGGCTGGTGCCGATCGGCTCGAGCGCCTCGCCGTGGTCGGCGAGGTGGGCGGTCGCGACTCGTAGGCGGGCTCGCAGTCGTTGGGCAACGCGCAGCATCAGCTCGGACCAGACGTCGGGTCGCTGCGTACGCAGGCCGTCGACCGCAGCCGTGTCGACGACCAGCATCTCGACCGGTCCGAGGGCGCGGGTAGACAGACGGTGCGGCGTCTGGTCCTCCATCAGCACGCCTTCGAAGACCATGGCACCCCGTTCGAGCAGGCCCACTCGCCGAGGGTCGCCATGACGGCCGTGTAGCAGCTCGAGCTCGCCCGCGAGCAGCACTCCGAACCACTCACGCGGGGCGCCCTGCTCTGCGACGAACACCCCCGAGGCGAACGTCTGCACGCGGCCGATGTCGTGCAGCACGTCGAGCAGCTTCTGGTCGGCGTCGTTGACCTCGGGCGCAAGGTCGTCGATGTCGTGGAGGTCACTGACACCGACGATCTCTCGTTTACCGTCGGTGTCGTGCTGGTCGACGTAGGTCGTGTCGTTCATGGTGGGTCCCTTCGAGCGGTGGTCTTGCTGGTCTGTGCAAAGTCCCGGCAGCGTGCCGGTTGGGTCATGGGGTGGGCGACCCGACCGGGTGGTCCGGCCGGTCAGCTCGGACGCTCAGAAGAACCGGGCGATGAGCAGCCCCACGCCCACCGAGCCGATGGTGGCCACGAGCCCCGGGAGCATGAAGGAGTGGTTGAGCACGAACCGTCCGATGCGGGTCGTGCCGCTGCGGTCGAAGCTGATGGCCGCGATGAGGGTTCCGTAGGTCGGCAGGAAGAAGTAGCCGTTGACCGCCGGCCACATCGCGACGAGCTGGGGGCCGCCGAGGCCGAGAGCGAGCCCCAGCGGCAGTAGCGCCCGGGTGGTGGCGGCCTGGCTGAAAAGCAGCACCGAGGCGAGGAAGAGGCCGATCGCGAAGGTCCACGGCGCCGCGGTGACCATGCTCGTCAGCCCCCCGACGACGGTCTTCTCGTTGGCGTCGATGAGCGTCTGACCGAGCCAGGCCAGCCCGAAGATTCCCACGAGAGCGACGAAGCCGGAGCGCGCCGTGGCTGCTCGTGGGACGGCCTCGATGTCGACCCGGCAGGTGAGCATGATGATGGCCGCGATGGCGAGCATGGTGATCTGGATGGTCAGAGCCATCGACAGCGGAGTGGCCACGCCATCGTCGTTCGGGAACGCGGGACGCAACCCCTCGAACGCGCCGAGCACGACGATCGACCCGACGCCCACCAGGAAGATGAGGGCGCTGAGCCGGCCCGCCCCCGGTCGCTCGTTCTTCGTCGGGGGGTTGTCGGCGGCGTCCCGGGCCGGCATGAGTGCCGTCGCGGTGGACACCGTCGGCGCGGCGGCTCCCGAGGAGGAAGTGGTGGAACCAGCCGAACCCGCCTTCAGCACAGTCGTACTCGACGATCCGGACGACACCCCAACGGTATCTGCGCCGCTGTCGCTGACGTCACCCGACCGCCCGGTCTTGACTGCTCCCTTGACGGGTATCGGGGGCACCAGCCCATCGCGGACCCGCTGCTGGAACACCGGATCGTCAGCGAGCTCGGCCCCGCGTCGGTACGACAGCAGGGCAGCGATCACGACACCGGCCAGGGTGGCAGGAACCGCGATCGCCATGATCTTGAGCAGCGTCATGCCCTCGGGTTCGAGGATGACGATGATCGCCGCCATCGCCGCCGAGACCGGGCTGGCGGTGATCGCCTGTTGTGACGCGATGGTCGCGACGGCGATCGGGCGTTCGGGCCGGATGCCGTTGTCGTGGGCGACATCGTGGATGACGGGTAGCAGCGGGTAGAAGATGTGGCCGGTGCCGGCGCCGAACGTGAACAGGTAGGCCACCAGCGGAGCCACGATCGTGATGTGCTGCGGGAACCGGCGGATCACCCGCTCTGCGACGCTCACCAGCCAGGCGATACCGCCGGCGGCCTCCATCGCGGCGGCGGCGCTGATCACCGCAAGGATGATGAGCATGACGTCGATGGGCGGCGCCGAGGGCTTCTCGCGGAACACCACGGTGAGGATGAGAACACCCACCCCTCCCCAGAGGCCGAGGGCGATGCCACCCTTGCGCGCGCCGAGGGCGATGACGCCCAGCACGACGATGAGCTCGATGGTGAACTTCCAGTCCATGCGCTGACTCCTGTGATCGCCGACCACACTGATGCCGGCCGTGCGAGCGCACGAACAGACCGATGGTGACCCTCACGGTAGGGCTCTGCCCGCCGGCCCCACAGGGCCAAACGTCCCGTCCGTCGATCCCGCCGACGGGACCGGGGTCGTGCCTCCCGATCGGCGCCGGCCCGAGTCACGAGCTCGTTAGTCGTTGTGCAGCAGAGGATTTCGGTCGGGCGGGGCTAGTCGTCCTTCTGCCGGAAGAAGCTGCGCAGCCCTTCCTTGTTGACGGCCGCGATGGCGGTCAGGGGGATGTGCGCCGGGCACACCCGGGCGCATTCTCCGTAGAGCGAGCACGGGCCGAAGTCCTGCTCCATCTCGGAGAGCATCGCCCGGGCGCGCTTCCCTCGTTCCTGCCTTCCGGTGGGAAGCAGTGACAGATGGGTGAGTTTGGAGCCGACGAACAGGTGGGCAGCACCGTTGGGGCAGGCGGCCACGCAGGCACCGCAGCCGATGCAGGCGGCCATGTCCAGTGCTCGCTCGGCGCTCTCGTGCGGTACCAGCAGCGAGTTGGCGTCGGGTGCGGTGCCGGCGTCGATGGCGACGTGCCCACCAGCCGCAATGATGCGGTCCATCGCAGAACGGTCGACGACGAGGTCGCGGATGACCGGAAAGGCAGCCGATCGCAGCGGTTCCAGCCGAATTCGTTGCCCGTCGGCGTAGCCGGCCAGGCGCTGGTGGCATGAGGGGGTGTTGCGCTGGGGCCCGTGGGGGTTGCCGTCGACGGTGACTCCGCAGGCTCCGCAGATGCCTTCTCGACAGTCTGACTCGAACGCCACCGGCTCCAGCCCGTTCTCGACGAGCTGGTCGTTGAGTCGGTCGAGCAGCTCGAGGATGGACATCTCTGGGGTCGCGTCGTCGACGGTGTGGGTCTCGTATCGTCCCGGACCCTGCGGGGTGTCCTGGCGCCAGACCTCGATGACCAGCCTCATGTGTAGTTCCGTGTCTGTAGGCGCACCGATTCGAACGTCAGCCGCTCGTGGTGGCGCACGAAGTGCCCGTCGTCGACCTGCCACGCGGAGGCGAACGCCCAGTGCTCATCGTCACGGGCCGCTTCGCCATCGACCTGGTGCTCGTCACGAAAGTGCGCGCCGCACGACTCCTCGCGGTCAAGCGCATCGACGCACATCAGCTCTGCGAGCTCGAGGTAGTCGGCCACCCTCCCGGCCCGCTCCAGCTCCTGGTTGAGACGCTCGGCGCTGCCCACGATGCGCAGGTCGCTCCAGAACTGCTCTCGAAGCTGCCGAACGGCGGCGATGGTCGCGGTCAGCGACGGCTCGGTACGCGTGACCCCGCACCCCTCGTAGAGCAGGTCGCCGAGGATGCGGTGAAAGTGGCTGGGGCCGTGGGTGCCACCGATGGTCAACAGGCTGTCAACGCGCGCCCGGGTGCGGGTGAGCGCCTCCTGAACCGGTGCCGAGTCGGGCGCGAGCGGGGCGGTTCCGAGCAGCGGCGCCAGGTAGTTCGGCACCGAGTAGGGCAGGGTGAACCAGCCGTCCACGCACGCCGACAGCAAAGAGTTGGCCCCGAGTCGGTTGGCACCGTGGTAGCCCCAGCCGCACTCGCCGCCCACGAAGAGGCCTGGCAGCGAGGTCATCTGGTCGTAGTCGCTCCACAGCCCGCCCATGGTGAAGTGCGCACCAGGGGCGATGCGCATCGGCACGGCATACGGGTCCTCCCCGGTCGCGTGCTTGTACATGTCGAAGAGATTGCCGTACCGCTCGGAGATGGTGGCCTTGCCGAGCCGAGCGATGGCGTCACGGAAGTCGAGGTACACACCGTTCTGCAATGAGCCGACGCCGTGACCCGAGCGGATCTGGGCCACCGCGTTGCGGGAGGCGACGTCGCGGGGCGTGAGGTTGCCGAAGGCGGGGTACTTGCGTTCCAGGTAGTAGTCGCGCTCCTCCTCGGGGATGCTGCCTGCGGCCCGCTCGTCGCCCGCCTTCGCCGGCACCCAGATGCGACCGTCGTTGCGCAGGGACTCGCTCATGAGGATGGTCTTGGACTGCCACTTGGAGCCCACCGGCAGTGCGGTCGGGTGGAACTGGATGAACGAGGGAGACGCGATGAGCGCGCCGCGCTGCACGGCCCGCCATGCGGCCGAAGCGTTGGAGTTCTTGGCCAGCGTCGAGAAGTAGTAGATGTTGCCGTAGCCGCCGGTGCTCAGGACCACGGCATGAGCGGTGTGGGCCGTGATTTTTCCAGAGACGAGGTTGCGCATGACGACGCCGGCCACGCGGCCATCGTCCATCACCAGGTCGAGCATCTCGTGCCGGGTCCGTAAGGTGACCGTGCCGGCATCCACCTGGCGCAGCAACGCCTGCGAGCCCGCGACCTGCAGCTGCTGCCCGGTCTGCCCACGCGCGTAGTAGGTGCGCGAGACCTGCACCCCGCCGAACGACCGGGTGGCCAACGTTCCCCCGTACTCACGGGCGAAGGGTGCCCCGATGGCGTTGAGGTGGTCGATGACCCGCTGCGACTCCTCGCCAAGGCGGAACGCGTCGGCCTCTCGCCCACGGAAGTCGCCGCCCTTGACCGTGTCTCTGACGAACCGCTCGAGAGAGTCGTTGTCGACCGTGTTGTCGCCGGCCGCGTTGATGCCGCCCTGCGCAGCGACAGAGTGCGCCCGTCGCGGGGAGTCGTGGTAGGTGAAGCACTCGACCTCGTAGCCCAGCTCCCCCAACGCGGCAGCGGCGCCGGCGCCGGCCAGCCCGGTGCCGACCACGATGACCTTGAGGCGGCGCCGGTTCGCAGGGTTGACGAGTCGGTAGTCCAGCCGGCGTCGTTGCCAGGCGGCCGACAAGGGCCCCTCGGGCGCGCCTCCGTCGATCACGCCACCGGCTCGCGCCCCCGGAACGGTGCACGGCGGCGGCATCCAGCCCGAGGCGGCAGCAGCGGCAGCGGTCGTCATGACAGCAGTCCGGTCAGCACGCTGATGGGGATGATGATGTTGCCCAGCATCACTGCGAGGGCAAGCACCCCCGCGACGGCGTACCCCACCGCGCGCAGGCGTCGACCGGTGGCGCCCAGGTCACTGACGGCGGCCCATAGCCCGTGCGCGAGGTGCAGGAACAGGGCGATCATGGCGAGCAGGTAGAACGCCGCGGCGACCGGGCGCTGGAAGCTGGCGATGAGGTTCTCGTAGGCGTAGGCCTGGTCGAGCGTCGCGGCCCGGAACGAGGTGGATGCCGCACCGCCGGTACCGGTGGTCAGGTCGAGCACGTGAAAGACGACGAAGCCGAGGAGCACCACGCCGGTGACCAGCATCGTGCGGGCCGTGAAGTTTCGCAGCCCCAACCCCTGATGCCGGTGGGTTCCTCGCGAAGCCCGGCCGCGTGACCAGAGCACCCCGGCCGCACCCACGTGCGCGACCAGGCAGACGAGCAGCACGACGCGCACGACCCACAGCAGGCCCTCGTAGGGCAGGAACGGCTGCAGCACCGTGCGCAGCCAATGTGCGTATTCGTTGAAGTGATCGGCGCCCGTGAACACCTTGAGGTTGCCGATCATGTGAACCAGCACGTACAGCGCGAAGACGACTCCCGAGAGGGCCATCACGACTTTGAGCACCCAGCTGGGCACTCTCGGCGCTCGGCGTACCCGGGCATCACGCACCCTGCCCAGTTCCAGAGCAGCATCGTCGGCACCGGGCAGCGCGGAGCCCATGGCCCGAGAGGGGTGGCCTGCGGCCGTCTGCGATGACGCCATGCTCGCCTCCTGTAACGGCGAACTGTACACGCGCCTCTCGCCGACCGCCGGCGGCGTCACTCTCACGCCGCGGAAGTCCCGTGGTCAACGCCGCTCACACCCGAGCTCCCTCAAGGCCTCTCGACGCTGCCTGCATCCTGCGGGCCGGCGCCGAGCACGAAGACGAAGACGGTTGACGTGTTCACCTCCGTTTCATTGAGGTGAACACGTCAACCAGACCCTGGCGTGTTCGATCGGTCCATCCATGCTCTCCAGCACAGCCCGCCACTCGATGAGGGCCTGCTGACCGCAGCCAGGGCAGATGGTGGTGTCGTTCACAAGTTTCTGTCGTCGGTGAGTGACCACCCTCGGTTGCCCTCGAGCGGTCCCTGCCGGGAGGACACCCCCGGTGGTTGCGCCCGGCGGAGGATGTCTGCCGCTCGCTCCGCGATCATGATCGTCGGGGCCTGGGTGTTACCTCGAGTGATGGTGGGCATCAGCGATGCGTCTACGACATGAAGGTCCTGAATCCCGTGCACCTGCAACGTCGCCGGCACGACCACCGACATCGAGTCGGTGCCCATGCGGCAGGTTCCGACCGGGTGCCACTGGGTGACGACGCTGTCTTGGATCCACCTGTCCAGGTCGGCGTCGCTGGAGCCCGCGGCCGGGTGCAGCGGTGGCCCGGTGACAAAAGCCAGGGCCGGCGCCTCGAAGAGACGCCGCACACGCTTGAGCGCGATACGCAGGCGGAGCCGGTCGGCGGGGTTACTGAGGTAACGGGGGTCGACGACCGGGGTGCGCCGGGATCGGCTGAGCTCAGCTGCACGTGGCCCCGGCTGGACGGGGTGACCAGGGAGATCACGCAGGTGATGGCGGCCACCTCGAGCGGCACCAGGGCCGCGCTGAGGCCGAGCAACAACGGGGACAGCTGGAAGTCCGGCGCTTCCAGGTGCTCGTCGGTCCGCAGGAGTGCGGCCGCTTGGCCGAGGGGAGGCAAGCGGTCCGCGAAGAAGGAGCTGGTAGCTGCGAAGGTCGTCCGGCCCAGATCGGTGAGCAGGTGGCTGCCATCGGTGACCGGCCAGACCGCAGGTAGCAGTGGGCGGCCGTGCAGGTTCTGCCCCACTCCGGGCAGGTCTGCGACGACGTCGGTTCCATGGGCATAAAGGTGAGCGGCCGGCCCGACGCCCGACAGCATCAGCAACTACGGAGTGCGTAGCGCTCCCGCAGAGAGCACCACGGACGTCCGAGCGCTCACCTCGTGTTCGGTGTCATCGCCAGATGTGGTGCGGAAGCGGACGCCTACGGCACGACCTGACTCGATGGCGACCGATGTGACCTGCACCCCCTAGGCGATCGTGAGGTTCGAGCGCGTCGCTGCGGGCTTCAGGTACGCCGCGACAACGCTGTGCCGAGCGCCGTAGCGGATATTGCTCTGGGCCAGGCCGATTCCCTCGCGGTCGGCCCCTTTGAAGTCATCGATCAGGGGCAGTCCCTGCTCCACTCCGGCCGCGATGAACGACATCGACAGCGGGTGCACGTCGCGGGGACGGGTCACCGTCATGGAGCCGTCTGCGCCGGTCTTCCCGGAACGGTTCGGCTCGCTCCAGCACGCCCGGGCCTTCCTGGAGGAGTTCGTGGCGGCGTACAACCACGAATTTCACCACAGCGGCATCGGGCTGCACACCGCCGCCGATGTCCACTACGGCCACGCCGGCGCCCAGACCGCCGCCCGCAGCCAGGCCCTGGCCCACGCGCGAGCCGCTCACCCCGAACGGTTCACCAACCACCACGACCCCAAGATTCTCGCCCTACCCGAAGGCCTGGATCAACCCACCCGCAGCCCCGCCCGAACCCACCGACATCGTCGCCGCGTAACACCCACTGGCCTCAACCACCTTGATAAATTCCGCTGCCGCGACTACCGCCGCGCTGGACGGCGACACTCAGATCGACGTGACCAGGACCTTGTTGGGGCTGATCTGGTGTACGAACGTTGCTGTCCCGCGGCCGACGTAGAACACGTATGTCCACGACGGCAGTCCTCCTCGCTGAGTCAGCCTCTCGGGCGGGGTGACCGTGCTGCTGCCGTCAGCGATCAGCATGTCGCTGGGATCCTTCAACGGGTCCACGAGCGTGAACTGCTGGTGTCCCACCTCCACGGCTCCGGGCCCGTTGGTGTCGTCGTGGTCGGACGGCCCGTGGATGCGTGGCCACATGCCGACCCGCTTCGCTTGAGCCACCTGCTTGTTGAGCCAGACCAGGCTGACGTGCCCGTCGCCGTCGTCGGTGTTGGGATCCGGCCGCTTCGGGTCGTCTGCAGGCTTCGGAGCCTCGGGAGGGGGGACCGGGGTGCCTCCGGCCGGATGAACGAGCTTGTCGACGTACGGGTCGATGAAGTTAACGATGACTCCCCCGATGTAGACGCCGGCCAGGAAGCTTCCGGCCACCATCTCCGTCTTCTCGACCAGTTGCTTCGGGGCGCCCAGCTTCTCAGCCCAGCCACCGACATCCTTGATCTTGTCGGCGGCCTTGGTGGCGAAGTCCTTGGCTCCGTCGCCCACCGGGTGTCCAGCCATGTCCGTGGGGTCGACGACATCCTCGCGGTGGTACGGCTCCTCTCCCCAGGTGCCGTCCGCCATCCTCTTAGCCTCCGAGAGGGGGTCAGCGGCACCGGCCTTCAGGCCGCCGATACCGTGTTCGTTGGCGTAGTCCTCGAGGGAGGTCTTGTGGAACGGGGCGTCGATTCCGGACCATTCCTCCCACCCCGGGCCGAACCACTCGCCGAGCTTTCCCACCGTGCCCGTTCCGACTGAGGCGCCCGCGATGGCGTCGCTGATCTCCTGCTTCTTGTCGTCGAGCAGGCCCTTCAGCCGCGCATCGCGCTTGCGGGTGTAGGTGTGGGCAGCCAGCTTCCGGCGCCAGTCGTCGTCGAACGTGAGCACCTGCCCGGCGTCGTAGGTGGCGGCTGCACCGCTGCGCTCCATCACCAACGTGGGCCACTGCGCCGTGTACGCGCTGGTCGCGCTCAGATCGGCGGCCGTCTGGGCCAGCGCGCAGGCGACGTGCTCGGGCACCTGACCCCACAGCAGGTTAGCCAGAGAAGCGGTGAGGCCCTCCAGCCCCTGCCCGCCATGACGCTCCCCGTGGGAGACGACCATGGCAGCCAGTGCCGTGCAGGACCAGACGTCGGCCTGCCGTGCCTGACCGATCGCCATGCCCTGGACCGCCGCGAGTCCCAACACCGCGTCGACGCCGGCGAGGTCGTCGGCGATCGACGAGGTGACTCGTGCGGAGGGATCCAGCGCCTTGCGCGCCAGTTCCTGCATCAGCATGAGGCAGCTCGACCACGGGATGGCAACCGCCACTCCCGTGGTCATGTAGATGGGTCCGAGCGCAGTCGTGGAGACGAGCTCGTCGGACGTGGCGTTCAAGGGAGCAGGCATCTGTCTTTCCGATACGGGTCAGAGGGGAGTGCTGGCGAGCTGAGACGCCCGGGCAGCAGCAGCCGCCGGCAGCAGCCGCCGGCGCACCACTAGGAAGTGGCGTGCGAATCGGTAACATCGTGCTACCGCTGGCATGGCTGCCGCAGCGGGTGATGACGGGCCCGCATGGGGTCTTGCGGTCAGGGCTGCCGGTTTCCCGGGTGCCCGCCGGTGAGCGAGAAGCCTCGAAGGAGCAGCCCGCGCAGCTGGAGCCTGAAGTGGAACAACTAGACCTGAATGCTGTAGCCACCTTCGTGGTCCTGCTCGAGGAACGTCACTACGGTCGAACCGCCGCGCGGATGCACCTGACTCAGTCCGCAGTCACCCGCCGACTGCACCGACTGGAACGCCAACTCGGCGCGGAGCTGATCGTCCGTGGAGGCAGTGGCGTCAGCGGGCCCACCTCAGCCGGGTTGCGGTTCGCGACCGAGGCCAGGGCGCTGCTGCAGCAGGCAAGCATCGCTCGGCAGGCTGCCGGTCACGCCCCCGCGGGCCACACTGTGCGGCTGGGGGTGCCCGGCGCCATCGGCGACTACCCCACCACCGCCCAGTTGCGCGGCGTCGCCGACGCCCTGCGCGGCGAGTTCCCGGGTGCACGACTCCATGTGATCGCCGTACCCCTACGCGAGCTCGACAACTGCCTCTACGACCAGCAGGTCGACGTGCTTTGGACCGCGGCGCTGCAGCACCGGAACGACAGCCTGTCCTACACGAACCTGACAACGGTGCGTCGGGTTGGCCTGGTCGGCGGCCGACACGAACTCGCCGACACCGCAACGATCGACGGACCGGCTTTCGCCGAGTACCCCATGTTCTGTGACGTCAGCGCACCAGCGGCCTGGATGTCGCTCTGGCTGCTCCACGATATGAGGCCACCGGGCGAGACGCGGCTGGTGAAGGTCGATCGGTTCTCGACAGTGTCCGATCTGTACGCCCAAGTCGGCCTGGGTCGCACGGTGACCGTAGTGCACGCGCCGATCGTGGACCGGCTGGCGCCGTCCCTGCACGTACTCCAGCTGACCGGGGTCTTGGATATTCAGTACGTCGCTGTCCGAAGAAGAACTGACCACCGAGAGGTCGTAACAAGTCTCGTCCGTGCCCTGCGCGTTCTCGCCTCCGCCATCTGAATGGGCGCCCCCTTGCGGGACCCGGTGGCCCCGGCCGAACCGGGTGGGATCCGGCGCCTGGGGCGCCCCACATGTCTCCTGCCTCGGGTGGGGCCTCCACGAGAGCAGCACCCCCGGACGCGGGGTCCCCTGCGTGTCAGGGTGAGTTGAGTTCTGGGCGCAGCGCACTCAGCTTCACCGGTGCCCAGTGCAGGAACGATGTGAACGTGCATCTGGCTGCGGTACGTCGACAGCGTCTTCCACCGGACCGTGGACGGCAGGACGTTCTGAAGCCAATGCTCCAGCCACTGACCAAGGGTGGGGTCAGACTCGGTCCAGGTGTACTGACCGGTGTCGCGCGATCGCTCCAGAGCACGGACTGCGCGGTCGAGCTCACTCTTCGTGCCCCGGCTGATGTGCTTGCGGTCCGGGCGTCCATCGAGTCGCGCTCCCATGGTGACGCGTGCGTGCCCCCGACCGTCGGCCCCCCGGCACCTGGACGAGGAGGTCTCCTCGGCTGGGATCCGCCGCCGACCCCTCACTGAGCTCCCTCAACGAGGTGAGGTGCGATTGAGCTCGAGTCGCTCGACCCGGACGGAGCGGCCGATGCGCACCACGTGCAGGTGATGACCGGCGATCTCACGTTCGATGCAGCGCCTGGTGCACCGCAGGTGCGATGCGACTTCTCCCGGGGTCAGCAGGAGCGGGAGCTGGGTGTCTCGTCGGCCCGGTGGGCGGTCGCTGTGTTCATGACGACGTAGGACGTACGGGGCCGTCTGGCGGTCACCGGAGAGCACGGCGAATGCCGTGTTTGGGGCTCGATGCGACTGGTGCACACCACCAGTGTCAGCACCCGTCCGAGGCCACCGAACTCCAATTGTTGGGCCCATTTTTGGGCCCACCGACCGGCCACAGTACCGCCATCGACCCCGGGCAAGAGTAAGGCCCTGACCGCGTCTCCGCAGGTCAGGGCCCCAGTCTTCTGTCTCAACACAGAGTGCACCCGGAGAGATTCGAACTCCCAACCTTCTGATCCGTAGTCAGATGCTCTATCCGTTGAGCTACGGGTGCGAAAGCGCCACCGCGGATCACGCGGCGGCACGAAGAACGACTTTAGCGCCTCGACCCGGCATCCACTAAATCGGGCGGGTCCGCCAGGGTGGGCAGGCCACGGCCCATCAAGGCCACGTCGCCCGGTCGGCGATCACGACCGATGGAAGCCAACGCAATTCCTGCAAGAAAAAGGCAGCAATCGGTCTCGCGTCTTGCAGCGCCGGGGGCTTGTGAGCCGTCTCACCACGTGGACGACCGGATCCGGTCCGACGTCGAGACGCCGGGGGCTACCTTGAGGCATCACGTCATTTGTTCACCATGTGGACACCGATCTCCCTCGGGTCGAGGCGACGTCGGATGCCCACAGGGTGCGCGACCACCAGCACGGCGAGCTGCTGCGGGCACCTCGCGAAGAGATGGGGCAGATCATGACCACGACCGAGTCGAAACCGAGTACGCACACCACCGACCCCCGTCTTGCGGCCTGGGTGGGCGAGATGGCCGATCTCACCGAGCCCCGCGACATCCGCTGGATCACCGGCACGGAGCAGGAGTGGGTCGAGCTCACCGACCAGCTCGTCGCCGCCGGCACGTTCGTGCGCCTCAATGAGAGCAAGAAGCCGAACTCGTTCTACTGCGCGAGCGACCCCAGCGACGTGGCCCGGGTCGAGGACTGCACCTTTATCTGCAGCAGCCTCGAGAAGGACGCCGGCCCCACCAACAACTGGATGGCACCCGAGCTGATGAAGGCGCGGTTGACCGAGCTCTACCGCGGGTCGATGCGCGGGCGCACGATGTACGTCATCCCGTTCGTCATGGGCCACCTCGACGCCAAGGTCCCCATGTTCGGCGTCGAGATCACCGACTCGGCCTACGTCGCCGTCTCGATGCTCGTCATGGCCCGCTGCGGCAACACGGTGCTGCACCGGCTCGAGCAGTCGCACTCGGACTTCGTGCCCGGCCTGCACTCGGTCGGCGCCCCCCTCGATCCGGGTCAGGCCGACGTCACGTGGCCGTGCTCCGACACCAAGTACATCGTCCACTTCCCCGAGGAGCGCACGATCTGGAGCTACGGCTCCGGCTACGGCGGCAACGCCCTGCTCGGCAAGAAGTGCTACGCGCTGCGCATCGCGAGCGCCATCGCCCGCGACGAAGGCTGGATGGCCGAGCACATGCTCATCCTCAAGCTGACCAACCCCGCGGGCAAGACCCACTACATCGCCGCCGCCTTCCCCTCCGCGTGCGGCAAGACCAACCTCGCCATGATCACCCCGACCATCCCCGGCTGGAAGGCCGAGATGGTCGGCGACGACATCGCCTGGATGCGCTTCGGCGACGACGGCCGCCTCTACGCCGTCAACCCCGAGTTCGGCCTGTTCGGCGTGGCGCCGGGTACCAGCGAGGTGACCAACCCCAACGCCATGGCCACCATCGAGCTGGGCAACTCCGTGTTCACCAACGTCGGCCTCACCGACGACGGCGACGTGTGGTGGGAGGGCATGACCGGCGAGACGCCGGCCCACCTGACCGACTGGCACGGCCACGACTGGACCCCCGAAGACGGCGCCAAGGGAACGAAGGCCGCGCACCCGAACAGCCGCTTCTGCACCCCGGTGAAGCAGTGCCCCATCACGGCAGAGGAGTACGACCTTCCCGACGGTGTGCCGATCAGCGCCATCCTCTTCGGCGGGCGACGCAAGACGACGGTGCCGCTCGTCTACGAGAGCCACGACTGGGGCCACGGCACCTTCATCGGGGCCACGCTCTCGTCGGAGACCACCGCAGCGGCGACCGGGGCCGTCGGCGTCGTGCGCCGTGACCCGATGGCGATGCTGCCGTTCATCGGCTACAACGCCGGCGACTACCTGGGTCACTGGCTCGACATCGGCGAGGCCCACGACCCCGCGAAGCTCCCGCGCATCTACGGCGTCAACTGGTTCCGCCGCGACGAGAGCGACGGCAGCTTCCTGTGGCCCGGCTTCGGTGACAACAGCCGCGTGCTCAAGTGGGTCGTCGAACGTCTCGAGGGCGAGGCGGATGCCGTGTCGACCCCGATCGGGCTCGTCCCGACACCCGGTGCCATCGACGTCGAGGGCCTCGACCTTCTCGAAGGTCAGATCGAGAAGGCCGTCGCCGTCAACCCCGACGACTGGCGCCGGGAGCTGCCGCTGATCGAGGAGTGGTTCGCCATCTTCGGCGACCACCTGCCGCCCCGGATGCGCACCGAGCTCGACGCTCTGAAGGCGCGGCTCGACGCGAGCTGACCGGCCCGGCAACGCCGAAAGGGCAGCTGGTGTCGTTCCAGACGACACCCGCTGCCCTTTCGACTGCCACTTTCGGCGGAGGCGGCGAGATTTGAACTCGCGAGGGGTGTTATCCCCAACCCGCTTAGCAGGCGGGCGCACTAGGCCACTATGCGACGCCTCCATGCTTGTCGAACTGCCCGTCGAACGGCACACCAGGTGCAGCACGGCCGGGCGCACACAGGCTACCGGGCCCGGTGACGCCAACCAAACCAGGCCCTCGCGCGTTGTATCCCTGAACACCCGTCTCACACCCCTGCCCCGACCCGCCCCGTGCGTCTTCCCACGCCTCCCGCCGCCGCGATGGGGCCATCGGAGGGCCGGGGGTGCAGAATTGTCGAGGTTGCCGTGCGCGGCCGAGCCGAGAGGACCGTATGACCGAGCCCCACGTGAGCCGCGATGAGCTTCGCCGCCAGACGACGGCAAACTTTCGGCGCTCCATCGGTCTGACCGCTCTCGGCACCGTGGTGCCCGGTGCCGGGCTGACCCAGACCCGCAACCGGCGGCTGGGCTGGGCGCTGTTCGCGCTCGCCGCGCTCGCGGCCGTCGGGTTGGCGTTCGTGGTGATGACCAAGGGCGTCACGGCCACCGCCCTCTCGGTGGTCAGCCGCCCCGGCACCCTCCAGTGGCTCGTCATCGGCTTCCTCGTGGCCGGTCTCGTGTGGTCGGCCTCCATCGTGCTCACCGCCGTGCAGACCCGCCCGGGCCGTCTCGACCGGGTCCGAACCCGCTGGCTGGCCGCGTTCACCACGGTCATGGTGCTGCTCGTCGCCTCCTCCTCTCTCAAGGCCGCGGAGTATGCCGCGATCACCAAGCAGACGGTGAGCGATGTCTTCGGCGAGACTCCCGACCAGCCCGGCGAGGGGGCCAAGGTGGCGCAGGGCGACAACCCTTGGGCCGACACCCCCCGCGTCAACATCCTGCTCATCGGCTCGGATGCCGGGTCCGACCGGGTCGGCATCCGTACCGACTCGATGATCGTCGCCAGCATCGACACGGCATCCGGGCGCACGTCGCTGATCCAGCTGCCCCGCAACCTGCTCAACGCGCCCCTGGCCGAGAACAGCCCGCTGCGCGTCCGCTACCCGTCCGGCCACTTCGGTCAGCCCGACAGCACCTGCGACCAGAACGGGGGCGGCGCGACCGGTCAGTGCATGCTGACCAACCTCTACGTCGAGGCGCAGACGTTCGCCAAGGACCACCCCGGCGCCTACCCGGCGGGGGCGACCCCCGGCCGGGTCGAGATCCGTGGCGCGGTCGCGCAGATCACCGGTCTCAAGATCGACCAGATGGTTGTCATCGACCTCAAGGGCTTCCAACAGCTCATCGACGCCATGGGTGGCCTCGACATCAACGTCAAGCTGAGCGGCGTCGGAACCAAGCTCACCATCGGCGGGCAGCACGACGCCAGCGGCCGCCTGTTCGGCGTGACCGGCTACTTCGAGCCGGGGCGCCAGCACCTCGACGGTTTCCACTCGCTCTGGTACGCCCGCACCCGGGCCGCCGACGACGACAACTTCCGCCAAGACCGCCAGCGCTGTGTCGTGCAGGCCATCGTGCAGCAGGTCAACCCGGCCGAGATGGTCTCGAAGTACCCCGAGGTCGCCGCCATCGCCAAGGACAACATCTACACCGACATCCCGGCCTCGAGCCTGCCGGCCTTCGTCGACCTCGTCGAACGGGTCCAGAAGGCGAAGATCACCAGTGTCGCCCTGACGCAGGCCCAGGGTGTCAAGTCCGGCGACCCCGACTACGCCCTCATCCGCAAGCTCGTCAAGAAGGCGATCGCGCCCCCCGCCACGAGCACTCCCCGCGCCAGCGGTACCCAGCCGCCGAAGCCGACCAGGTCGGCAACGGCCACCTCCACCCCAGGCGTCGTGGAGTCCACCCCGTACTCGGAGTGCTGACGGGTTTCGTCTGCACCGCCGGCACCCACGACCGGCTCGGCCAGTGCACAATAAGGGTCGCCCGGCCCTCCGTCGGCGGGCTGGAGGGAAGTCATGTCAGAGCCGCAGAACGCGCCGGTGGCGTCGGGCGAGTCGGGCGACGCTGACCCGACGTCCGGCGCAGAGAGCCGTCGAGGTCTCGGGCGTGCCCTCGGACTGACCCTGCTCGGCACCCTTCTTCCGGGGGCTGGGCTCACCCAGACGCGACGCCGCCGGCTCGGGTGGGCGCTGCTCGCGCTCGCAGTGGCCCTGGGGGCCTTCGTCGCGTGGCGCGTCGCCAGCCGTGGCGCGACACGAGCGGCTCTGTCACTCGCCACCGACCCCGGCTCCCTGCGCGCGGTCGCCGTCGTGGCCGTGGTCGGAGGTGCCCTGTGGTGCGGCTCGATCATCCTCACCGCCGTGCTGACCCGGCCGACCGGCCCCGATCGTGGCCCGAAGGTCGTGCTCTCCCTGGTGGCCACCGTGCTGGTGCTCGCTGTCGGCGTCGTGTCCTTCACGGCGGCCCAGTACGCGACCATCACTCGCGACACCGTGAACGAGGTGTTCCTGCCGACGGTGCCGACCCCCGGCGTCACCCAGCCCGGCCCGGTCGTGGCCCAGGGTGACGATCCATGGGCCGACACCCCTCGGGTGAACATCCTGCTGCTCGGGTCGGATGCCGGCGTCGGGCGTACCGGCACCCGTACCGACTCGATGATCGTGGCGAGCATCGACACCAAGAGTGGTCGAACGGCCCTCATCTCGCTGCCTCGCAACCTCGAGCGGGCGCCGCTGCCGAAGAAGAGCCCCCTGCGCGAGGTCTACCCCAGCGGGATCTACGGCCGCCCGACCTGCTTCAGCGGCCCCAACGAGTGTCTGCTCAACGCCATCTGGACCGAGGCCGACCAGTTTCGTGCCAACCATCCGGAGTCCTATCCCGGCGTGGCATCGCCCGGTCGCGACGAGATCCGAGATGTCATCAGCGAGGTGACCGGCCTCAAGATCGACAACACCGTCGTCATCGACCTCAAGGGCTTCCAGCAGCTCGTCGACGCGATGGGTGGCGTCGAGGTGAACGTCAAGCTGAGTGGCTACGGCGCCAAGCTGCCGATCGGCGGTCACATCAACGAGAGCACCGGAGTGCTCGAGGGCGTGACCGGCTACTTCGAAACCGGGCGGCAGCGCCTCGACGGGTTCCACGCACTCTGGTATGCCCGCACTCGTGCCGGCGACGACGACTTCTTCCGTCAAGACCGGCAGCGGTGCGTCGTCAAGGCGCTCGTCGAGCAGGTCAACCCGACGACGATGCTGGCGCGGTACCCCCAGCTCGCCCGGATCGCCAAGGACAACATCTTCACCGACGTGCCGGCGGCCCACCTGTCGGCGTTCGTCGAGCTGGTCGAGCGCATCAAGGACGCTGAGATCACCAGCGTCGGGCTCTCGCCCAAGACGGGGGTGTCGAGCGCCAACCCCGACTACGACCTGATCCGCGACCTGGTGCGCCAGGGGATCAACCCGCCCAAGGCAAAGCCGTCGTCGTCATCGTCGACACCGACGCCGACGAAGAAGGCCACCTCGCCCACCCGATCTCCCACCCCGTCGCCGACCGCCACGCCCTACGCCGACTGCTGAGGCCTGAACCGAGAACGCGGCCGGAACGCGAGCCTGACCGAAACGAGACCCCCGACCGTAGGCCGGGGGTCTCGTCACAAACGACTATGGGCGTCGCTCGTTGCGTGCTCTTGTCAGAGCGGACTAACTGCGTCAGCCTGGGGGCCCTTCGGACCCTGGGTGACCTCGAACTCGACGCGCTGCGCCTCTTCCAGCGAACGGTAGCCGTTCGACTGGATCGCCGAGTAGTGGACGAAGACGTCGGGGCCGCCGCCGTCCTGGGCGATGAAGCCGAAGCCCTTTTCAGCGTTGAACCACTTGACGGTGCCCTGTGCCATACCGGTAACTCTTTCCTTCTTTAGCGTGTGGGAAGACGCACCTCGCGTATCCCAAGCTGTCGCCGCGACTCCCCATGTCGGGCAGACCCGCCAGTGACGAAGAAAGCCCGTCACTGTGGATGACGGGCACCTACTCGACGACGAGAAACTGCAACTGCAACCGCGACGAACGTAGCAGAATACCGGCGGGTCGTCCCGTTCGTGTACAGGCCATTTCCGGCCCGAGACGAGAGCATCACGACCCGTCCCCCGGCGGGTGCACCCGGGCGCCACGGTCAGCCCGCACCGGGGCCCGGTCGCCACGGAGCGTGGCCACCATGTCGAGGACTCTTCTGGTGGCCCGCACGTCGTGCGAGCGGAACACGGCGGCGCCCAGCCAGGCAGCGACGGCAGTCGCTGCGAGTGAGCCCTCGAGACGCTCCTCCGGGGGCAGGCCGAGAGTCTCGCCCACGAAGTCCTTGCGCGACATCGCTTGCAGCACAGGAAATCCCAGGGAGGCGACGTCGGCCGTGTGCCGAAGCACCTCGAGCGAGTGCACGGTCGTCTTGCCGAAGTCGAGCGTCGGGTCGATGAGAATCCGCTCCCGCGGGATGCCGCACCGCGCCGCGGTTGCGGCCCCCCGGCTGAGGGTGCGCAACACATCGACCACGACGTCGAGCGGGTTCTCCCCGTAGGTCATGTCGACCGGGTCGGTTCTCGGCGGCAGACCACCGGTGTGGGAGACGACATACCCGGCCCCGATCTGCGCCGCGACCTCGACGAGCTCGGGGTCGTGGCCGGCCCAGGTGTCGTTGACGAGGTCGACTCCCGCGGCCGCGGCGGCCCGGGCCACGTCGGACCGCCAGGTGTCGAGGCTGAGAACGATGTCGGGGTGTGCTGCGCGCGCGTACTCGAGGAAGGGAACGACTCGGGCGATCTCCTCCCCAGAGTCGACGCTCCCCCCCTCCTGTCCGGCCCGCACCCCACCGACGTCGATGATGTCGGCGCCGTCGGCGATCGCCCTCTCGAGGGCAGCCTTGGCCGAGTCCAGGTCGGAGTGGCGGTTGCCGCTGAAGAACGAGTCGGGAGTGCGGTTGACGATGGCCATGACGGCCGGGCGGGCCGCGTCGAAGCACCGCCCTCGCAGGACGAGCGCGGGAGGATGCGGTAGGTCGAGGGGGGCCAGCGAACGCACGATCTGCTCGGTTCGAGGCTCGCCGGGGGGAGTTCGTGGGTGGCTGGTCACCCCTCCATTCTCACGCCATCGGGTCGATCCCGCCGAGATGCGGTTGGCCGTTGAAAATGCTATGATTACTTCGAAGTCGAAATTCAAGGGAAACCGGTTTCCGGTGGCACCTCAAATCGACTCCCGGTACCGACCGTCCCGCAACGACGATCAACCACGGTGACCCGAAGTGGTCGCCAGCAGGAAAGGCAGCAACACCGTCATGTCGCAAATCGTCACGTTCTTCGCGGCCATGAACCGTCCGTCCAAGCAGCAGCCCGTCGGACAGTACAGGGCCCACACCACGAACGAGGAGATGATGGGCCTCCTCTGAGGTCACGACTCACCTCGGCCGCGTCAAAGGCGACGAGGGTTGACAGACAAGGGATTCCGGTAACGGGGTCCCTTTTCTCATACCCCGTTGGCAACACCCGGCTTCACGACCGGTCGGCACGTTCCAGTCCCGACAGCCGCCACCGACCCCCATGACGTGCGAGGCGAACACTCCCCGACGGCGCGACGTCGACGTGGAGGATCGAGGCCGGCCGTGCGGCCAGTGCGTGCACCACGGCGGCCCTGGCCACGAGCGGCGTCACGACCAGGGTCGCGCCCGCCTCAGGCCAGATCGCCGACCGCGACGCGTCCGACGCAACCGGTCCGTCGAGCACCCGTCCGACGCGTTCCACCAGACCCGCCAACGACTCGCCGCCGTGAGGGGTCGCGAACGGGTCGATCAACCACTGCTCGAGCCCCCTGGGGTCATCGGCTGCCACCTGCGCCACAGAGCAGCCCCGCCACCGGCCGGCATCCGGCCCAGCCAGCTCGTCGATCACGCCGGCCACCCGAACGCCGAGGCGGTCGGCCGTCTGGCGGCACCCCGGCTCGGGCGCCGACCACCACGTCACCGGCATCCGGTGAAGCGCGTCGGAGCTGAGGGGGAGCCCCTCGAGGAGGTCACTCTCATCACCGAAGACCAGCTCGCGAGTTCGCTCCGTCTCGCCGTGGGCCAGAAGCATCAGTCGCACCGCGCACCATCCTTTTGTGTCTGCTACGTTGACGACGTTCGCGAGTGACCTGGAAGTCGGTGAGAGTCCGACACGGTCGCGCCACTGTAAGGGAACGGTTCGCCGCTCTCGAGTCAGATACAGCTCACCCGCCAACTCCGCATCGAATGGGTCGCACGAACCCTCAGGAGGAAACATGGCACACGTCTCTGCCCAACCCACCATCGCACCGGTGATCGTTCCGGTCGTCTCACTGCGCTCGGCCTTGCCCTGGCTGCTTTTCGCCCTGCTCCTCGCCGTCATCGTGGCCTACTTCGTAGGGGCCGAACAGGGCGCAACCTCCGTGTTCGCCGGCACTGCGGTTCACGAGTGGGTGCACGATGCGCGCCACCTGCTCGGGTTCCCCTGTCACTGAGGGCGACTCGATGATCACCATCCGTGACTTCCTGGTGCGCGGCCTGCTGGCTGGTCTCGTCGGAGGGGTGCTCGCCTTCGGCGTCGCCTACTTCGTCGGGGAGCCGTCGGTCGACGCATCCATCTCCATCGAAGAGGCCGGCTCTGCCGCCGAGACCCCCGTGACCAACCCCGCGACCGCAGCGACCGAGACCCACACCCACGGTGACGAGGCCACCGCCGAGCACTCGCACGGCGAGGGTGAGGCCGTCACAGCGCACAGCCATGGCGGCGAGACGGAGGTGCCGCGCTCGTTGCAGTCGACGGTCGGGCTGCTCACCGGAACCGCCCTGCTCGGAGTGGCGCTCGGCGGCCTCGTGGGCGTCGGGGCCGGCGTCTCAGTCGGACGACTGGGCCGGCTCGGGGTGAGAGGCACGGCCATCGCGACGGCCGCGACCGGTTTTCTGGTGCTCTACGCCGTGCCGTTCCTGGCCTACCCACCCAACCCACCCGCCGTCGGACACGGCGACACCATCGGTTACCGCACCATGCTGTACTTCACCATGGTCGGTCTCTCGGTCGCCTTCGCCGCCATCGGGCTGATCGCCTGGAAGCGTCTCGAACCACGGGTCGGAGGCTGGCACGCCGGCGTGATCGCCGTGGCCGGCTACGTCGTCGTGGCAGTGGTGACGATCGCGTTGATGCCCGGCTACAACGAGGTGCCCGACGACTTCCCGGCACAGGTGCTCTTCCAGTTTCGGCAGGGGAGCCTACTCACCCAGCTTGCCCTGTGGACGGGCATCGGAGTGACGCTCGCCGAGCTGAGCCACCGGTTGGTGACCTCTCGGAGGTCGGTGGCTCCCGTTGAGCCGGAAGCCACCCCGGTACCCGCCTGACCCAGATCGCGAAACAGCCCGAACCCGTTGGGGTTCGGGCTGTTTCGCGTGGCGGAGGGCGTGGGATTCGAACCCACGATGGGCTATGAACCCATAGCGGTTTTCAAGACCGCCGCACTCGGCCACTATGCGAGCCCTCCCGTGCGTGAGCAGTCTACTGGGGCCAGTCGCACGACCCGACTAGAGGTTCGCGGGCGCGCATGACGACTGGGTGCGGGCTGAGGCGCACAGTCGCACCGACACCGGCAGAACCAGTGCGCCTGGGTGACCGTCGACGAGGTAGGAGACCCGCAACCCTTTGCCGCTGCCGTCGACCGCGCCGTCCAAGGAGACCGTGTAGGCGAGGAAGGTGACGCGGTCGGCGGCTCCGCACGCCACCGTGACCGGCACGTGTTCGAAGTCGGCGTCGTGGAGCGACCCGCGCGTGACGTCAACCGTGAGGCCGCCGGCGACAATGGGGAACTGCCGAACCCCGAAGCCGAGAATCGACAGGTGAGACGAGGTGACGAACTCGACGTCGGTGACCGTGGCTGAGGTGCCGCCGCCGGTCAGGCACAGGTTGCTCTCGGCCAGGTTGCGGGTCTGAGTGGGCGTCGCGACGTTCATGCCGATGCCGTACTCCCCCGAGCCACCGTGATCGATGCCGTCGCCTGTCGCGAGCGACGGCCCTCCGCGCCCGACAGCGAGAGCGAACAGCACCGCCAGAAGGGCCAGGGCCACGAGAACTCTTCGCACGATGCTCCGCTCGACTCACGGTTGCCGCCCATGACGAACCGTTGAGGTCATCACACCACAGGCCGCCACCCCGGATGTCGTGCAGGCGACCGCGATCGGGTCATCCGAGGGTGGTGGGTCAGATGAAGATCGCGGGGTCGAGCCACTGGTTTTCGGCGTCGCGCTTCGGAAAGCGCACGACGGCAGGAATGCCGGTCGCCACGGCACCGCCGGGCACGTCCTTGACGACGACCGAGTTGGCGCCGACCTGCACATCGTCGCCGATGAGCACCGGGCCGAGGATGCGCGCCCCCGCGCCGATGGTCACGCGGTTCCCGACGGTCGGATGCCGCTTGACCGGGTGCATCGACCGGCCGCCCAGCGTGACGCCGTGGTACATCATGACGTCGTCGCCGACCTCGGCCGTCTCGCCGATGACCACGCCCATGCCGTGGTCGATGAAGAACCTTCGCCCGAGCCGGGCGCCCGGGTGAATCTCGACACCGGTGGCGAAGCGGACTCCTTGGGCCAGCACCCGCGCCGGCAGGCGACCACCGGGTCGCGACCACAGGGCGTGCGTGCCGCGGTGGGCCCAGATGGCAAGCAGCCCGGGCGAGGTCAGCGCCACCTCGACCCGCGAGCTCGCCGCGGGGTCGCGCTCGATCGCGGCGTCGAGGTCTTCGAGGGCGCGTGAGGCAACCGTGCGAACGAGACCGAGCACAGCGGCGTGGGGCCGGCGTGGGGCGGAGGCCGTGACTGCCTCGTCACCGTCGGGGGGCGGAACGGCATCCGCACCACGAACGAGCGCCAACGGCGTCAGACTCGTGCAGGCCCCAGAAGTGGTGGCCGGCGGTTCGGCCGAGGCGGCGTTGCTCATGGTCGGCTCCGGTGGGTCAGTCGACGAGCCCGTCGAAGAGCACCGTGGAGAGGTAGCGCTCACCGAACGAGGGGATGATGACCACGATCGTCTTGCCCGCGTTCTCGGGGCGCTGGGCCACCTGCACGGCGGCCGCGATCGCAGCCCCAGAGCTCAGTCCGACGAGCAGGCCCTCCTCCGTAGCGGCCCGCCGAGCCCACTTCACCGAGGTGTCGATGTCGACGTCGATCACCTCGTCGTAGACCTCACGGTCGAGGATCTCGGGCACGAAGTTCGCGCCGAGCCCCTGGATCTTGTGGGGGCCGGGGGCGCCGCCGTTGAGGATGGCGCTCTCGGCCGGCTCGACGGCGATGATCTGCACGCTCGGCTTGCGCGACTTGAGCACCTGGCCGACGCCGGTGATGGTGCCGCCGGTGCCGATGCCGGCCACGACGATGTCGACCTCGCCGTCGGTGTCCTTCCAGATCTCCTCCGCGGTGGTCCTGCGGTGGATCTCGGGGTTTGCCTCGTTGGCGAACTGACGCGCCAGCACCCCACCGCGCTCAGCGGCGATCTCCTCGGCCTTCGACACGGCGCCCTTCATGCCGGTCTTCGGGTCGGTGAGGATGAGCTCGGCGCCGAAGGCCCGCAGCAGAGCGCGCCGCTCCTTGCTCATCGACTCGGGCATGGTCAGCACAACGTCATAGCCACGGGCTGCCCCGACCATCGCGAGCGCGATGCCGGTGTTGCCCGACGTGGCCTCGATGATCGTTCCGCCGGGCTTGAGCTGGCCGCTGGCCTCTGCCGCGTCGATGATCGCGACGCCGATGCGGTCTTTGACCGAGTTGGCCGGGTTGTAGAACTCGAGCTTCGCCGCGACCGTCGCCGACGCACCGTCGGTGACCCGGTTGAGACGAACGAGCGGCGTGTTGCCGACCAGCTTCGTGACGTCGTCGTAAATCGGCATGTGCACTGCCCCCTTGGGCGTTGTCGGTACAAAGTGGCTGTCGTACAAGTGGCTGTCGTACAAGTGGCTGTCGTACAAGTGGCTGTCGGTAGACGGTCGCTCGGGTCTGACCCGGCGGCACGACCCGCTTCCCCGGCGACAACTGTGCCGCCGTTATACATATTCCAACGAATGCTTATCCGGCGACAGGGGGCGACCAGGATCCGGTCGCCCGGCTCGGTCACCGCGACCCTCGTCACAGGGGGAGCGCCCCCACTATCCACTAAGCGCTTGCTCACCCACCCGTAGACTCGGGCACATGAGCGTCCTTCAGATCGTGGCCGCCGTCGTCTGCCTCGGTGTCACCGCGGTGGCGGTGGCCCTGCTGGTCAAGACCGTGGTCGGCATGGTCGCCACCTTCCGCCTGGGTCAGCCCGACAACCGAGGCGACGACAAGGGTGCCCGCACCCGCACCCTGGTGCGTGAGTTCCTCGGCCACACCCGCATGTCGCGCCTGCCCGTGGTGGCGGTGGCCCACTGGTTCACGATGGTCAGCTTCGGGGTGCTGTTCTTCACCCTGCTCAATGCCTTCGGCCAGCTGTTCAAGCCCGACTTCGCGCTACCGCTGATCGGCCACTTCCCGCCCTTCGAGTGGGTGACCGAGTTCTTCGCCTGGGCCGGCCTGCTCGGCATCGTCGTGCTCATCGGCATCCGTCAGAAGCACCACCCACGCTCGGCGCCAGGAGACGACGGCCGTCGCAGCCGCTTCTTCGGCTCCACCTGGTGGCAGGCCTACTACGTCGAGTTCACCATCCTCGGCGTCACCCTGTGCATCCTGACGCTGCGCGCCCTCGAGTACGCCCTCGCCAAGGCCGGCGGCACGCAGGGCGACCTTGGGCTCAGCGACGCCAACGGCCTGCACTACCCCCTCACCGGGTGGCTCGGCGAGATGTTCACCGGCACGTCAGTCACCACCCTCGAGAACGCCATCGTCGTGGTGGCGGCAGTGAAGATCCTCATCTCGTTCGCGTGGATGATCACCATTGCGCTCGTGCCGACGATGGGCGTGGCCTGGCACCGCTTCCTCGCGTTCTTCAACATCTTCTTCAAGCGCCACGCCGACGGGCGCACCTCCCTGGCCGAGCTGCAACCGATCATGGTCGACGGGGCGCCCCTCGACTTCGAGAACGTGGAGGAGCTCGACGAGGACGCCGCGCTCGGCGTCGGCAAGGTCGAGGACTTCACCTGGAAGGGCCTGCTCGACTTCAGCACCTGCACCGAGTGCGGCCGCTGCCAGAGCCAGTGCCCGGCGTGGAACACCGAGAAGCCGCTCAGCCCCAAGCTGCTCGTCATGACGTTGCGCGACCACGCGAACGCCAAGGCGCCGTGGCTGCTCGCCAGCGAAGAGGTGCGTGCGGCCGGTATCGAGCAGGCCGAGGGCATGGGCGCGGCGACGCAGGCGGCGGTGGCCACCGAGTCGCTGGTCGGGCCGACCGGCTACGACATCCGGCATCCGCTGCAGGCCTACAACCCGCACGGGCCGGATGCCGTCATCGACGACGACGTGCTGTGGGCCTGCACCACCTGCGGAGCCTGTGTCGAACAGTGCCCCGTCGACATCGAGCACGTCGACGCGATCGTTGACATGCGTCGCTACAAGAACCTCATCGAGTCGGCCTTCCCGAGCGAGCTGAACGGCCTGTTCAAGAACCTCGAGAAGAACGCCAACCCGTGGGGTCTGGCGCCGCGCCTGCGGATGGACTGGGCCAAAGACCTGCCGTTCGAGGTCAAGCAGGTCGGTACCGATGTCGAGAGTGCCGACGAGGTCGACTACCTCTTCTGGGTCGGCTGCGCCGGCGCCTACGAAGACCGGGCCAAGAAGACGACCCGGGCCGTGGCCGAGCTGCTGCACACGGCGGGGGTCAGCTTCGCGGTGCTCGGCGACGGCGAGTCGTGCACCGGCGACGCCGCCCGACGCGCCGGCAACGAGTTCCTCTTCCAGATGCTGGCCCAGCAGAACGTCGAGACCCTCGGCGAGGCGGGCGCGACCAAGATCGTCGTCACCTGTGCACACTGCTTCAACACCATCAAGAACGAGTACCCGCAGCTCGGTGGGCACTACGAGGTGCTGCACCACACGCAGCTGCTCAACCGGCTCGTGCGCGAGAAGCGGCTGGTCCCGGTGGCCCGGCCCGGCGAGGCCGCCTCGGCCGGCACCCTCACCGGCGCCGCCTCGACCGGCACCAAGGTGACCTACCACGACCCCTGCTACCTCGGCCGGCACAACCAGGTCTACGCCCCGCCCCGTGAGCTGCTGCAGATCCTGCCCGGTGTGGAGTACGCCGAGATGCAGCGCAGCAAGGAGACCTCGTTCTGCTGCGGCGCCGGCGGAGCCCGGATGTGGATGGAGGAGAAGCTCGGCACCCGCATCAACGCCAACCGCATCGACGAGGCCATCGCCACCGGCGCCAACCGCGTCGCCATCGGCTGCCCCTTCTGCAAGGTGATGCTGAGCGACGGCCTGAACGCGAAGAAGGACGAGGACAGCAGCCTGGCCGACCTCGAGGTGGTCGACATCGCCCAGATGCTGCTCGCGGCGGTGCGACGCGGCGACGGCGACGCCAGGCATGATGCCGCGCTCACGTCCTCCTGACGCCCCGCGGCCAGCCCGTACGAAAGTGGCCACTCGACCGAGATCCTCAGTCGAGTGGCCACTTTCGTACGCACGTCGAGTGGCCTCTTTGACTCGGTGGCATCTCAGGGCGAGGCGGACCGTCGTGAGCGGAGCAAGCCGACCCCGGAGAGCACCACGAGCCCGACGACGGCGATCACGAACGGCCACGAGCCGGGCCGGGTGCCGTAGGCACCGACCGTGACGTAGAGCGTGGTTCCGGGGACTATCCCGACCGCGGTGGCGAGCACGTAGGAACGCGCAGTCACCGAGGTCAGCCCGAAGGCATAGTTGAGCGTGCTGAACGGCAGCAGCGGTACCAACCGGGCCATCAGCACGGTGCCGAAGCCGTGCGCGCGGACGGAGTCGTCGAGGCGCCGCACGCGGTCACTGCCCACCCTTCGCACGACGTCCCCGCCGAGTCGCCGGGCGACCAGGAACGACACGCTGGCCCCGAGCACCGCGGCGACGAGCACGGCGGGCAGCGCGACGGGCAGGCCGAGCACCGCTCCCCCCGCGATCGTCACCAGAGCGGTCGGGCCGGCCGGCAAGAGCGAGATGCCGACGTAGAGCGCGATGAAGACCGGCACCGCCACCGGTCCGACCCCGTCGAGCAGAGACCGCAGATCGGCCTGACTGGGTAGGCCGACCCGGATCTGCACCACGACAGCGACCGCGACGAGAGCCGCGACGAGCACGAGGCGAACGACCACCGAACGGCGGCTCACCCCTCGCCCGCCGGAAGAGCCCACGGCTCGGTCAACACAGGTCCACGCGCTGCAGCCGCGGCAACAGACTCCTCGACCGCAGCGGGCACGCCTAACGGCCGCCGACCTGTTGGCCCGGTGACGAGGACGGAAAGACGCCTCGAGCATCTCGTCCACGTGCGCGTCCACCCCGGCGTACGCCTCATCCGCAGACCGTAGCCGACGGTTCACCCAGGAGACGACCAGTGCGATGGACGACGGCCTGGGAAGGCGGAGAGCCGTGCGACGCCCCCATGTCAGTGCGGATGCCGGCGCAGGGGTGGCCTTTCGCAGCAATCACGCGCATGCTTGGCAATGAGGTCCTGACGAATCCGGGAGGAACGATGTTCAGACGCGCAGCGAGTTTCGTGCCAGACGGGGTGCCGATCCTGTCACGCGGGCGCCACCGCAACGCTCGCAAGGGCGCCTGCTTCATGGAGATGGCCTCCTTTCTGGCCGGAGAGCAGTGGAGCGACCACCCCGCCTGCACGCATCCGCTGCTCGCCACGGTGGCCCGGTGTGTCAACGACCTGGCCGACGATGCGACCCGCCAACAGCTGACGCCGATGATCAACGAGGTCATCGGTCTGCACCCCACCGACCCCCAGGTCGATGCCGAGATCGTGCTCTGCGCGGCTCGGTCCGCCTTACCGGTGGCGCCCGAGGAACGTCAGAACCTGATGGCCATCGCCATCCTGGCCGCAGAGGTCTCGCGCAACCCCGCGGTCGCCCACGGGGCTCCCCTCAGCCAGGCGTCACGCGCCGCACTCGACGAGGCCCCTCTCGCCGAGAAGTGGGCCCGTTCGTTCATGGCGTCGGCCGGCACCAGTGGCCAGCCCCTGAAGGAACGCTCGGCTCCGAAGATCTCCGCACTGGCCGTCGAGAGCATCGCGATCTCGTGCACGGCGGACACCGAGGCGAGGCTGGTCGCGGTGTTGCGCAGCTGCATCGAGGTGACCCGGTCGTTCATGCCCGAGAGCGAGCCGGCCCCGGCCCAGCCCGTCGAGGTGCTCACCCGAGAGACGCTGCGGGCCACCGTCTGACACGGAACACCAGAGCGGCCCCTTCCCACAAGGGAAGGGGCCGCTCTGGTGTTGCGCGGGTCGCAGGCCGGCTCTTGGCTGGATCAGCGGGTCTTGCGGGTCAGTGGGTCTTGCGGATCAGCGGGTCTCGCGGAAGTCGACGTGCTGACCGGCGATCGGGTCGAACTTCTTCAGCACCAGCCGGTCGGGCTGGGTGCGGCGGTTCTTGCGCGTGGTGTACGCGAACCCGGTTCCGGCGGTTGACCGGAGCGTGATGACCGGTCGAAGGTCGGTGTGTCTGGCCATTGGATCTTCCTCTCGTGGCGGACGGCGCCGCTCGTAGATGAGAACGGTTCTCGACTCTGCCGCATTCCCGCGAGACGCAGAAGCGGTCCACCCCGCGCCGATGAACGGCACGGGGTGGCGGTTGCTTGCTCAGTCTCGATGACCGGAGCCGCTGGAGCTGCCTCAGCCGAGACCGACGCTGGCGAGCCAGGCCTTGGCGACGTCCTTGGCGTCCTTCTTGTCGACGACGACCTCCTTGACCATGCCGGCCAGCGCCGGGGTGTCGAGCTTGGCCGAGACGGCGTTGAGCACCGGCTTGAGGGCGTCAGCCTTCTCGGTGCGCACGAGCGGCACGATGTTGTCAGAGCCGAAGAGGCTCTTCGGGTCTTCGAGCACGACGAAGCCGTTGGCAGCGATCGACGGGTCGGTGCTGAAGATGTTCGCGGCCTTGACCTGGCCGTTCTTCAGCGCGTCGACCGTGGCCTGAGGCTGCAGCGGCCGGAACTGGCTCGGCACGACGTTGTAGGCCGACTTCAGACCGACGAGGCCCTGCTGGCGGGTCTTGAACTCGGGCGGGGCCCCGATGCTCAGCTCGCTGTTGTGGGCGGCGAGGTCAGCGATCGACTTCAGCGACCACTGGCTCGCGGTGTCCTTGGTGACGACCATCGAGTTCTTGTCCTCGGCGGCCGACTTGTCGAGCACCGTCAGACCCTCGGGCAGTGCCTTCTGCAGCTCGGCGTACACCTCGTCGGGCGCCGTGACCTTGGCATCCTTGTTGTAGAAGGTCAGCAGCGATCCGGAGTACTCGGGAACGAGGTCGACCTCCTTGTTGGTGATCGCCTTGAGGTAGGTCTCGCGGGTGCCGATGTCGAACTTCCGGGTGACCGTCATGCCCTTGGCCTCGAGGGCCTGGGCGTAGACCTCGCCGAGCAGGGACGCCTCGGGGAAGTTGGCCGATCCGACCTTCACCGCTCCTGCTGCGGCAGCGGTCGAACCACCGGCGCCCGGCTGGGTGTCGGTGGCCAGCGGGTCGCCACCACCGCCACAGGCAGCGAGGGGGACCACTGCGGCCAGCAGAAGGCCGACGGCCATGGTGCGGGTGCGTGTCATTGTCGTTCCCTTTCGAAAGGTCTGCCGGAGGTCGGTCGACTAGGCAGGGTCGGCACCAAGGGGTGCATCGGTGCTGTTCTTGACGGATGCTGCGGCGTCGCCGCCCCGTCCGAAGCGCAGACGGCGTCTGCGGGCAACGCCCTGACCCCGGCCGCTGATTCCCGGGGAGACGGCGAATCGTTCGAGCAGGGCCAGCACCAGGTCGGCGACGAGAGCGAGCAGAGCCACCAGGATCGAGCCCGCCACCATCTGCACGTAGTCCTGCGAGGCCAGCCCGTCGATGAGGTAGCGGCCCAGTCCACCGAGACTGATGGAGGCCGCGATCGTGGCGGTCGCGATCACCTGGAGGGTGGCGCTGCGCAGGCCGGAGAGGAACAGCGGCATGGCGCACGGCAGCTCGACGCGCGTCAGCACCTCCCAGTCCGACATGCCCATCCCCCGGGCCGCGTCACGGGCCGCCGGGTCGACGCTCTCGATGCCCGAGTAGGTGCCCGAGAGCAGCGGCGGAATGGCGAGCAGCACAAGCACGGCGATGCTCGGCACGGTGAAGGCGAGGCTGCTGGTGAACAGCGGCGAGACCAGCATCGAGACGGCGAAGAGCAGGCCCAGGGTGGGGATCGCCCGGGCCGCGTTGGCGCCGGTGACCAGCCACCGCATCCGCCCGCTGTGCCCGACCCAGGCGCCGATCGGTACGGCGATGACCAGCGCGATGGCGAGCGTG
Organism: Humibacillus sp. DSM 29435; assembly: GCF_001758225.1. Classification (GTDB taxonomy): domain Bacteria; phylum Actinomycetota; class Actinomycetes; order Actinomycetales; family Dermatophilaceae; genus DSM-29435. The sequence goes on from NZ_MAST01000018.1 coordinate 55,408, forward strand.
ATGCCGGTGAACTTCAGGTGTTCGAGCATCCGGGTCGGAACGCCGTCGGCGCCCTGCCAGTTGGCGGGGTCGGTGAACCAGGCCCACACGGTGGCGAAGGTGATCATGCGGCCACCCGCGTCCAGGGGGTGAGCACTCTGGCCAACAGCTGGATGACGAGGTCGAAGACGAGCGCCAGCAGCAGACAGGCGACGATCCCGACCCAGACCTCGGTCGGGAAGGAGCGGGCGTAGCCGTCGGTGAGGAAGTAGCCGAGCTGCGATATGCCGATCAGCGACGCGACGCTGACGATGCTGACGTTGCTCACCGCAGCGACCCGCAAACCCGCAGCCACCACGGGGATCGCCAGCGGGAGGTCGACGGCCCGGAACCGGCCGAAGGTGCTGTAGCCCATCGCGACGGCCGCTTGCCGGGTGGAGGTGTCGACGGCGGAGAGCCCGTCGGCGACGGTGCGGGTGAGCAGGGCAATGGTGTAGATACTCATCGCGATGATGACGTTGGCGGGGTCGAGCACCTTGGTGCCGAGCAGTGGCGGCAGCAGGATGAACAGGGCCAACGAGGGAATCGTGTAGAGCAACCCGGTCACGGTGAGCAGCCCGGTGCGCAGCCACGCCTTGCGCGTGGCCAACCAGCCCAGCGGCACCGAGATGACCAACCCGATCAGCAGCGGGAGTCCGGCCAGCCAGGCGTGCTGCCCCGCCAGCGTGAAGATCTGGTCGAGGTGGTCGAGAGCCCAGGTCACGCGGGTGTCGCCTCACCCTGCAGGGCCGACGCCGCGGCATCCTCACGCTCGGCCACCGACTGCTGCCGAGCCTCGATCACGGGAACCACCTCGGACGCACGGATCGTGCCGGCGAACCGGCCGTCGGCGTCAGCGACGACGCCCCGCCCGCTGGGCGAGCTGAGAGCGGCATCCAGCAGCGCGCGAAGCGAACCCGCGGTGGAGGCCACAGTGCCGCCGCGCTGCAGCAGGTCGCGGGTGACCTCGCCACTGACGGCGCCGGCCCGCACCCAGCCCATCGGCTCGCCGTCGTCACCGACGCAGAGCACCCACGGCTGCCCGACGGCGCGAACCTCGGACGCCGACGTACCGATCGTCACCGTCGGCTCGTTCGTCAGCTCGAGCTCGGGCGCCTCGGCGAACTGTAGGGCGCGGTAGCCGCGGTCGCGACCGACGAAGCCGGCCACGAAGTCGTCGACCGGGTCGGCCAGCAGCTGCGCCGGGGTGGCGAGCTGCGCGAGGGTGCCGCCGACGCGCAGCACGGCGACCTGGTCGCCGAGCTTGACGGCCTCGTCGATGTCGTGGGTGACGAACAGGATCGTCTTGCCGAGCTCGGACTGCAGACGCAGAAACTCGTTCTGCAGCTGTTCGCGAACCACGGGGTCGACGGCCGAGAACGGCTCGTCCATGAGCATGACGGGCGGGTCGGCAGCCAGCGCCCGCGCCACGCCCACGCGCTGCTGCTGACCGCCCGAGAGCTGGGCCGGGTAGCGCTTGGCGAGATCGGGGTCGAGCCCGACGCGCTCGATGAGCTCCATCGCCCGAAGGCGAGCGGTCTTCTTGTCGGTGCCGAGCAGGCGAGGCACCGTGGTGACATTGTCGAGCACGGTGCGGTGCGGGAAGAGGCCGGCGTGCTGGATGACGTAGCCGATGCCACGGCGCAGCTCGGCAAGGGGAAGGTCGGCCGTGTTGCGGTCGTCGATCGTGATGACGCCCGACGTGGGGTCGATCATCCGGTTGACCATGCGCAGGGTCGTCGTCTTGCCGCAACCCGATGGCCCGACGAGCACCGTGATGCGCCCCGTGGGAGCCTCGAGAGAGAAGTTGTTGACCGCGATCGACTCGCCCCCGGAGCCGTCGCCGTACTTCTTGGTCACGCCTTCGAAGCGGATCATGAGTTCCAACGTACCCAAAACAGATGGTGCGCCCTCGGTCCCGTGTGCACGATCAGGTCTCGAAAGAGACACGACGGCCGAGGCTCAGGTCTCCTGATCGCCGCCCGGGCCGGGACGATCCGCGCGGTCAGAGATCGAGGATGCCGCCCCGGTGCACAGCCGTCTGCACCACCGCGTCGATCCGGTCGAGACCTGCGGATGCCGGATCGTGCCCCTCGCGCCCCTCGTGCCCGCCGTCGCCGGCTGCTCTACCGAGCTCGTCGGCGAACGCGACCTGAACCACCTCGGTCACGAGCCTCGTCCAGAGCCCGGCCCGCAGCAGCATGGCGTGGTCTGACCGGGCGACCCGGATCAGCGCGGCCTCTCTGCCCTGCGCCACCATCTCCTCGACGGTGCGGCGCGAGCCCCACAACGGGCAGATGACGTCGCGGTCACCGTGGATCAGCACGGTTCGGCGGCCGGCGCCGGGCCGGGGGTCACCCTTCTCGATCCACGGCGAGAGCCCCAGCACGAGGCCGACGTCGGGTTCGTCGCCGAGGTGCAGAGCGACCCGGCCGCCCATCGAATGGCCGACGAGCGCGATCGGGCGGCCGGGGTAGGCCGCGCGAAGCTGCCGTAGGGCCCACCGGGCGTCGAGCAGCGGCGAGGCCTCCTCGCCGTTCCAGCCCCGGTAGCGCATCCGGAGCCGGGCCACCGCGATCGGCCCCGGCACCTTCGCGAGGGCCCGCGCGAACGGCAGCATCCGGATGACGTTGTGCGACCACACCCGGTTGGGCTGGCGACCCTCGACGGCGCCTCCGTGCACCACGAGCACGACGACCCCGGCGTGCGCGGGTCGGGCGTTCCAGGCCAACGAGGCCAGCGGCATCCGCCCTGGGTGGGTGGCGGCGTCGGTGTCGCTGAAGGCCGCGCTCACACTGGTGAGCGGTGGAAGTTCTTGAACGACCGGCTGGCGGTCGGCCCCCGCTGGCCCTGATAGTGCGAGCCGTACGCCGCTGAGCCGTACGGGTTCTCGGCCGGCGAGCTGAGTCGGAAGAAGCACAGCTGACCGATCTTCATGCCCGGGTAGAGCATGATCGGCAGCGTTGCCACGTTGCTCAGCTCGAGCGTGACATGGCCTGAGAACCCGGGGTCGACGAAGCCGGCCGTGGCGTGGGTGAGCAACCCCAGCCGGCCGAGCGAGCTCTTGCCCTCGACGCGGGCCGCGAGGTCGTCGGGCAGCGTCACGGCCTCCAGCGACGAGCCGAGCACGAACTCGCCCGGATGCAGCACGAACCTGTCGTCGTCGCCGCTGACCTCGACGAGGCGAGTCAGATCGGGCTGCTCGGCGGCCGGGTCGATGTAGGGGTACTTGTGGTTGTCGAAGAGCCGGAAGTACTTGTCGAGCCGTACGTCGACGCTCGACGGCTGGACCATCTGGGGGTCCCACGGGTCGAGCACGACGCGCTCCGCGGCGATCTCGGCCCGGATGTCCTTGTCTGAGAGCAGCACGCCGTCGAGGCTATCGCGCCCGACCGAACGGTGTCGCAGCCACTCAGCGGCAGGTGGGGGCCGGGGGCAGGTCGGCCTCGGCGATGATGCTCACCTTCGCGGGCGCGCGCTGGCCGCTGTTGCCCGCGCTGAGCTTCTTCTCCCACGAGACGGCGACCCGGCCGTCGGCCGACGCCACGCTGACGTCCTTGCCCACGTCGTAGAGCGCCCCGCTGCGCAGGTCGAGGATGCTGTAGGGCCACGACGCGAACCAGGCCACGTGGTTGCCGGTCGGCTGCAGAAACTGGAACGCGTGCTCGTCTCCGGCCGGCAGTCGGTAACGGACCACGGTGCGCTTCGACGGCTCCCACACACTCAGGGTGGTGTAGTCGGCACTCCCCCAGAGCAACCGTTCGGGGGTGGCCGCGAGGTGCCCGATGCCGCCCTTCACCGGGAGGTCCCGGGGCAGGGCGACCGGCCGCAGCGTGGCGGCGTCGGCGGCGTGGAGCGACCATTGGCCCTTCGTCAGCTCGCCGTACACGAAGCTGGCGCCCATCGCCACGGGCGGGAAGAGGTTGCCCTGGGCGAGCGTGGAGGTGCGGCCGGTGTCGAGGTCCATGACCTGCACGGCCGAGAGGTCGGTGCGGGTGCCGACCGCCTGGGTCCAGGCCACCCGCTCGCCCACCATCGCGGGCTGGGTGGCGCGCCCCTCGCCCTCCCGGTGGTCGGCCGGGGAGCCGGCGATGCGCTTGCGGTTCGCTCCCGAGCGGTCAGCGGCGTAGAGGCTCCACGTCGTCGGGTCGGCAGCGGAGTCGTAGGTCAACCACACCAGATGCTTGGGAGAGGCGATCATCCAGGCGGGCGAGGCGTCGGCCGAGGTCGTGGCCAGCTTGGCCACGGTCTTGTTCCTGACGTCGACGGCGTAGACGTCACCGTTGGCCCCACCGAAGCCGTACACGGTCTCGCCCGCGACGGTCAGGGCCTGGAACTGGCCACCCTCGATGGGTGGTTGCCACCCGGACTCGACGTGCGCCTTGAGCTCGGCGGGTTCCTTCACGAGACAGGCCGCCTCGTTCTTCACCGTGAGCGCCGCGGTCGAACCGGTAGCCGACGATGACGGTGTGGGTCGGGTGGTGGCCGAGGCCGTCGTGCTCGGCGTCACCGTGCGCGGTTCGGACGGCTTCGCTGTCCCCGTCGACGCCTCCTGCGTCAGCGTCGCCGACGGAGCGGGGACGCTCGTAGAACAGGCGGACAGCGCGACCGGGCAGGCCATCGCCAGCACCGCCACCACCGCCGGCCGGACCGCCCGGCGCGTCACCACAGGTAGGCCCAGCCCCCCACGGCCACCAGGAACGTGTTCATCGAGATCCAGCTCTTGGCCGGGATGGGGTAGCCGTAGCCGGTCCACGAGTCGGCGTACCAGACGGTCTTGTTGTTCGTGTTCCAGCCGCCGGCGATGACCCAGTGCTCGATCCGCTTGAGGTTCGGGTGCCCCACCAGGTGGGGGCCGCCGGCCACCTCGATGACCCCGGCCGTGACCGGCGTGCGGTAGTCCGCGATGTCGCTCTTGAGATCAGCAAGAAACTGGGTCTTCTGCGAGGTGGTGGGAGGGTCCGAGATCCACCGGGCCGAGTAGAAGCTCCGGCCGAAGTTCGGGGTCCCCACGAAGTGCCCGAGGGCCGACAGCTCTTCGGTGATGTTCGTCGCCGAGCTGGTGGTCTCACCCAGGTAGGTGGCCACCGCCGACTGAGTCAGATAGGAGCTGCTCGGGCCGGGCACCGTCGCCGACATCTCGACGACCGTCGCCTTGCCGCACGCGCTCGAGGTCTCCTGCCGGCGCTGGGCCATCCAGCCGAGGTAGGAGTATCCCGGGCCCGACGTCGGGGTGTTCGCGGCCAGCGACATCGGCGAGGACGCCACCGCCGACCCGGCGGCGCCGGCCTTCGCGCCGGCGAACTCACCGGTGCCGAGCTGCTTTCGCAGCGACGTCAGCCAGACCTTGTCCTTCACGCCGTCGCCCTGGTAGCCCTGGCTCTTGCGGAAGGCCGCCAGCTCTCGCTCGCTCAGCTTGCCGGCCGGCTTGGCCTTCGCCTTGGCCTCCGCGGTGACCGCTGGTGTCGACGGCTGCGACGCTGCCGGAGCCACCCCGGCGAACAGCGGGTTGCTTCCGGCGTTCGCCAGGTCGGCTGAGGCAAGCCCCGTGACCGCCATGGCCAGCGCGGCCGAAGCCGCCATCACCGCTTGGCGGCCTCGGGTACGTCGACGACGGGTCATCAGGGCTCCTTCAGGGGTCGGGAGGCATCCACTCACCGCCGGAGGCGGCGAGACGAACAAGGGGTGGGGCAGGTGAGGCAGGTGAGGCAGATGGGGGCAGGTGGGGGCAGGTGGGGGCACCGCAGGCTAGGGCACTGTTTGGGCGGATATCTAGAGGTTTGCACAAACCTTGACCCGCCCAACACCAAGTCGGGGTACGAACCGACGAGCTCACTAGACCCGAGACAGCAGAGCCGAACTCGACCCACGTCACCCCTCCCTCCCGGCGCCCTCGCCTCCTAGGTTTGGGGTCATGAGCCAACCACAGGGGATTGACGAGCAGACCCGCGACTTCGTGACGGCCTTCTCGAAGTTCATGGAGCACGTCCACGTGCTCGCAGACTCCGGCGGCGAAGGCGAGCGCCTGTTCGACCGTCTCACCGCCCACCTCGGGCACGACGTGGGCAGCCTTCCCGTCGTCGCCGAGCAGATCCCGGTGCACCGGGTCGTCGACGCCGACATCGCGCTCGACGAGATCGCCGAGGGCGAGAAGACCCCGGGAGTGGATGCCCGACCGACCGTGATCGGCATCGGCGGCGGCGGCGGCGACATGCGCCACCACATGACGCTGGGCGACCTGCTGCAGAACGGGATGCACGGCATGAACTTTCGCGTCGGTCAGGTCGACTACGCGAATGCGTCAACCGGCCCGGGGCCCGACGACAAGCGCCAGATCGTCGCCTCCGGCATCCGTCTCTTCTGGTTCGACGGGTCACCCGTCGCGGTGCGCCAGCAGTCGCCCAGCCGGCAGTACGGAAGAGAGGAGGGTGCGCTCGAGGTGCTGGCCAACGACCGCCAGACCGCCGACGCCCTCATCGGCCGCGTGCGCGAGCTGATGGACGAACGCAGCATCCTCAAGGGTCAGGTGATCACCTTCGGCACCGACCCCTACGGGCGCGGCATGGCGGGGTTGAGCTTTCTCGAGCGGCCGACGTTGTCGAGGGACGACATCGTGCTGCCCGACCACCAGCTCGACAAGGTGGTGGCTCACGTCGTCGGCATCGGCGAGCAGCGCGCGCGGCTGCAGGCCCACGGGCAGCACCTCAAGCGGGGGGTGCTGCTCTACGGCCCGCCCGGCACCGGCAAGACGCACACGGTGCGCTACCTGCTCAGCGCCTCGCCCGGCACGACCGCGGTGCTGTTGAGCGGTGGCGCCCTGGAGTACATCCACGCGGCCGCCAAGATCGTCCGGGCCCACCAGCCGGCCATCGTCGTGCTCGAGGACTGTGACCTGGTGGCTGAGGACCGCTCGATCGGCATGGGCTCCTCACCGCTGCTCTTCGAGGTGCTGGACGCCCTCGACGGGCTCGACTCCGACGCCGACGTGGCGTTTCTGCTCACGACCAACCGCGTCGACGACCTGGAGGTTGCCCTGTCGCAGCGCCCTGGGCGCGTCGACCTCGCCGTCGAGATCCCGCTGCCCGACGAGGCCGGTCGGCTCGCGCTGCTGCGGCTCTACGGTCGCGACCTGTTCGGTGAGAAGGCCATGGCGGATGCCGCTGCCCGCTCGGCCGGCACGACCGCCTCGTTCGCCAAGGAGCTCGTGCGCCGCGCCGTGCTGATGGCCGCCATCGAGGGCGCCGAAGGTACCGACCTCACCGACGGGCACCTGACCGCCGCGCTCGATGACCTGTTGTCAGACGCCGAGCACCTGACCCGCAGCCTGCTCGGCGTCGGCGCCGGCGACGGCGGCCCATCCGACCTGCCACCCGGGGCCGGGCCCGGCCTGATGCGTCCACCTCGGCCGCGCCGCGGCGGCGGTTCGACCGGCGGCTGGGTGGCCTCCTCGCCACGCGGCTGACCCGCGCGCCCCACCCTCAGTCGAGTGGCCAGTTCCGTACGGTCGAGGAGCCACTGGACGGCCGCACTCACACCACTTCGACGTCGGTTACACTTTCGGCTCGTGCCACCCACCGGCCTCACGGGTGGCCGCGCGAGCGTAGCTCAATGGTAGAGCGCCAGCTTCCCAAGCTGGATACGCGGGTTCGATTCCCGTCGCTCGCTCCGACACGAAACCACAGGTCAGACGCCTAAAGGCCCTTGGGCCGGTCACACGACGCTCGGAAGTTGCCCGCGTGCAACCTACGTGCACAAGCGACATCCCCAAAGAGGCCATCTCAGCCCTCCGCGCCCTTGCCCCGCTGAGCCCGAACGAGCTCATTCAGGCGGTCCGCCAGCTCCATCGAGCGCGCCTCCGTGGCGTGCTGGTAAATCAACGCAGCCCGCATGGTCGAGTGCCCCATCCGCTGCATCAGCTCACGAGTCGATGCGCCAGACTGCGCAACCAAGTGGTTGCCCGTGTGCCGCAGATCGTGAGCTGAACCGCCATTGAGGTTGCCGCCGCAAGGCGACTTGAGCTTCGTCCTCCTCGTCGCGAATCATCTATCTGCAGCCGCACTCGCCTTGATGAGCTCACGTGATGTGACAGTTTCAACGAACCAGTACATACCAGCAGCCCCGTGGGGTCCCAGCCCACCGCCCATGATCCGGTTTGGGGATTCGTCCAACCGCGGAGGCCGGGGACACAAGTCCGGGGGCGTTGGGGAGGTTAACGGCAGCCGGTGGTGAGAAGTTGCAGTCAGCCAGAGCCCCGCCTCGTTACGCAGGGGTCCCAATCGCGCGTTGCGTCTAAGGGTCGTGACCGGGTCCGTCCAGTGAGGCTCACCGTAAGAAACAACCACGTCGATATCCCAGGTGCTGTTGGGCGCCAAGGGTGTTGCCATGCGGGCACCCGACTGGTGGTCAGAAAGTTCGGGTGCCGGGCCGGAGACAGCGGCAGACCGAAAGCGTTTTCGTTGCAGGTGCCAGGTCCAACGGATGCGAGCGACGCGGAAGGCCTTAGTACCGGGAATCGACTCTCCGTCGAACGCTTGTCCTCCGCGAGGTATCCCGTGGTGGACAAAGTGACCGCGAGCCCTCGCTGCTGAGACCGCTCGGCGGTCCATCTTGATGTGGAACCGGTGCCCATCGAAGCGACCGTTTGGACCGTGCACGGAGAGGTGGAAACTGCGGCCGGGCTCGCCGATTGGATCAAGGTAAAAGTCTGCCTTCTTCGCCGTGATCCGCCAGATGTTCCCTAGTGCAGGCGAGTCGCCTGAGGTTAAGGCGATCAGAATCTGGTTCGACCTCATGATCGAAGTCTAGGGCCGTGCCTGCACGTCCTGATCATGTCGTCCAGACCGTCGACTAGCGGTGGCGGAGCGCTCGGTTTCTCGGGTTTTCCGGCCCGAGCGCACCCGCCGTTCCTCGTACCGGTGCGAAAGGCCAAGCACGTCCTGCATCTCGAGTGGCGTGGCCAATCGGCAGTGACAGCGGGTGTAACAGGCCGGGGCCAGAGGAGTCACCGCGCGCGCCCACCACACCATCGTCGTCAGAGTCGGATGTAGTAGGCGTCCGGCTGTGCTTTGCCTGGTCGCCGCAGCGTGGGAGCATGCCCGACGGCGGGCGGCAGGTGAGTCAAAACCGCACTCCGATCAAGGTCAGGACAGCGCCGACGGCGATCACAATCGGGCCCCCCATCGACAGTGCCGCACGGCGCTTCACCTTTCGCAGCTCCGCGGCGTAATCCGTGCCTGGGCCGCCACCATCGATCACGTTCGTGGCGCTGCGCCAGCGATCGAACATATCGATGAACACCGCGGTCGCACCTAAAAGCGACGCCACCGCGCCAGTAAAGATCACGGGATCAACCTAGCGTCGCCTTCCACGCTCAAACATCTGCCCCGTCTGCGCGCAGTCTGCGCACCGGCTAAAAAGGCGGCTGCCGGAGGTGGCCGCCGCTTCCTTCGGAAAAGGCGTTTTGGACTCGACGAACAGACGCTAACCCGGATCTTGCATCGGACCTCGGGGTGAGGTGGTCGGCGGCGTAGCCGCTGCGT
>NZ_MAST01000019.1 GCF_001758225.1 Humibacillus sp. DSM 29435
CGTAGCGAGCCCGGGACTCGGTGTAGCTCATGGTCTTCATGATGTCCTCCTGTACACAAAAGTGTACGTCATGATTCGGGGATGGGCAGCGCACCCTCTCGGACAATTCACTCATCTGACGCGGACAGGACGTCTCATCTTCGGCACGTAGCGCGCAGTCCTACCGAATCGCAGATCTTGCCCGACCCTCAGCACGCGTCGGCTCGGATGATTACTCAGGCCCCGACATTCACCGGCCCGCTAGCCTTGACGAATGTTCGGGAGGAAGAGAACCGCCCCAGAACAGCCGCAGTACCCCCAGCCACCGGGGAAGCTCGCGACGTTCCACGGCTTCAGCGGCTCCCCAGACAAGAGGGTCCTTGATACCGGGCTGTACGAGTTCTTCACCGACCAGAACGTCCTCATTCACATCCACGACAGCCAGTGCTCGGCGATCACCTTCGAGCCTGACCGGGCACGACTCGAGATGACGTTCATCTTCGACGACCCTCGCTACACCCCGAAAGGGCTCGTCCCGGAGGCACGTATCAACCTGCTGTTCGACCAGGTCGTGATCCTGCGCTGGGACGGGGATTCGGCGGCTCCTGAGCCAGAAGTCCCCGGAGGGCCGGTCAGGGATCTGTTCTTTGAACAACCGCACTTCTTCCGGATCGACCTGCCTTCGACCGCGCTGGAGTTCACGGCACAGCGAGTCGAGCTAGTAGTTACCTAGCGGCCTTTACCGGACATGCCGCGTTGAGGGGCCGACTGGTCTTGCCGGTGTATGGCCTGCTGCATCTATATCAGGTGTCGCTGTCAAGCTCGGTCAAATCGATCCCTGGTCGTAGACACGCCACCCGTCGGGGCCTTGGGTGAGTAGGAACGTCCAGGGCATCCAGCCGGCCGGGATGGAGAGATCGGAGCTACCGGTGGTGTTGATCTCGAAGGTGACCGCCTTCACAGCCGGCGAGCCGGGCCCCGGGGTCTGCAACCCGGCCAGCGCGCGCACGGTGCGGTAGTCGAGGATCTTGGGGTCATCACACCACGCGAAGGCCCTGTCCAGCGTCAACTTCTTCGTCAGATCACAGTCGCCGTTCTTCGCAGCGGCCAGGTAGGCCCGCGCCACCTCCTCTGGGGACGCTGATCGGGAAGGCATCGTCTGGGAGGGTGCGGCGGGGATTGCCGGTGTCGCTGCGCCCCAGAGGTGGAAGCCAGCAACGACGACGAGGACCACTGCCAGAGCGGCGGCAGACCCGAAGATCGCGGTACGGACACGCTGGCTGCGCTGTCGACGCTTACCGGCGAGCAGTACCTGCTGCGGGTCCAGGCTCATGGCGCGTGGTTCCGCCTGCGCTAGGAGGTCCTCGATGCTCATGGTCGCGCCTCAACTTCCTTCAGGTGGCCTCGAAGCTTGGTCAGTCCTCTGGACCCGGCTGCCTTGACGTTGCCAAGACTGACCCCGAGGAGCTCGGCCACTTCCCGTTCTGGCATCCCGACGTAGTACCGCAAGATGACGACTTGCCGTTCGCGCGTCGGAAGCAGTTGCATCATTCGCACCACGTGGTCGCGGTCCTCCACGATCGAGGAAGCGTGTCCCCGCTCGGGAATCTCGCCGTCGAGGGTGACCTCTTCACGAGAACGCGCTCGGACCCGGTCCACGTTCACGTTGAACAGAACCCGCCTGGCGTAGGCCAGCGGCGACGGTAAGCTCACGGATCCCCAACGCGGATACACCCGCGAGAGCGCGTCTTGAACCATCTCCTCGGCAGCGCTCTCGCTGCCGCTGAGCATCCACGCGAGCCGCAGCAACCCCGGCGAGGAAGCGGACACGAAGGCAATGAACTCGTCGTCGCTGGCCTGGCTCACGTCACCCTCTCCCTTCCCTCACATCTATATAACGGGATGCGAAGCGCAAAGGTTGTGCCCGATCGCGAAGACATTGCCCAGCAACAGAAACCCAGACCCACAACATCCTCAATTGCCGCTCTCCGAGGATCGTGGCGACGGGTGAAAGTGCCCTGGCGCGAACGACCGGGCTTCCCCAAGCTCGTCCGGCTGGGCATCATGAGATGCTGCCGGTTCATGGGCTCTTGAAGGGTGTTCGTGTCCGACATGGCTGTTGATCGACCAAGGATCGTTTGTCTGTGCGGTTCCCTGCGCTTCGGCAATGAGTTAGCGGCGGAGCGCACGCGCCTGACGCTCGATCTGGCGATTGTCCTGGCTCCGGAAGCCACCGAGGTGTCCGTGCCGGACCCTTCTCTCGCCCGCTCATTGGGAGAGCTGCACCTGCGCCGGATCGACCTCGCAGACGAGGTGCGAATCGTGAACCCCGGTGGCTACATCGGTGAGGCCACCCGGCGCGAGATCGCGTACGCCGACGCGCTGGGCAAGAGCGTGACGTACTTTCACGAGCCGCCCACGCGGGACAGCTAGCCCGGGCGGCTCCTTCGAAGCACGCTCCTGCCGCGATAGGCGGACTCAGTCAAGTAGATGGAGGTACTTGCGTCGCGCCTTCATGGCGTGAATGACGAGTTGCTGACCGCTGTCGAAAGTCAGGATCGCAAGCTCTAGGAGCCGACCGTTCGGATCGAAACCGAGCACCAACTGCTTGGCCGGGATGTCGTCGTCCGGCTGGCTGGCGTAGGCCCAGTTCTCGGCCGCAAAGAGGATGTCAGGTTCGCTGATGCCGTGCTGGAGGGCCGACGAACCGACCTTCACGCGACGTAGGCGCGAATAGCGGCACGGATCACTTCGGACCGACTCAGGTGGTCATGTTCAGCACGCTGATCCAGTGCGCTGAGCAGCGTGTCGTCAACACGGACGGGCACTACCCGTGCGGGGCCGTCACCCATCGGCTTTCGCCCGCGCTTACGCAGTTTCTCGACGTCGTAACCACGCTCGGCCTCCTCAGCCCACTCCCGGATCTTCTCCTCGCTGACCGGGACGCCGTTCACCGTTTCCATGATCAAAGCGTATTACAGAATGTAGGGCGTGTCACTGGACGCCCGCTCACTGCCGCGATCCGCGCGGTCGACGCCCACGGGCCGGAGGCTCCAAAAGGGATCCCTTCTAGAGACCGCGACCTGAGGCCACCAACCGCTTTTGGGGTCGGTGGCGTCCGACGGCGATGGACTCCTCTAGTTCAGCGCTCGGCGGTAACGCATGGCCACCACGCCGTTGCGGAACGGCTCCGCGGAGAGAAGCTCGAGTTGGCGCGTGCGTGGCAGCCCGCCTTGGTACAGCGTCGGGCGGTGGCCGGCGATCCTGGGATGGACGAGCATCTGGTACTCGTCGATCAGGTCCAGCCGGTCGAGCTCGGTCGCGAGCTTGCCGCTTCCGAGGAGGACCCCTGCCGGGGTTGCGTCCTTAAGGTTCTGCACGCCCTCGCGCAGATTCCCGGCGATGTGGTGGCTGTTGGACCACGGGAAGTCCTTGCGCGTCGAGGACACCACGTACTTGGGTTTGGCCTCGAGATCGGCCGCCCATTCGCGCACCGCCGGCGGCGCCTCCACGTCGCCGCAGGCGACAGCGGGCCAATAACTCTCCAGCATCTCGTAGGTGACGCGACCCCACAGCATTGCCCAGCTCTCGTTCATGAGACGAGTGAAGAAGCTGTGCGTCTCGTCGTCGGCGATCCCTTGCTCGTGATCGACGCAACCGTCCAGGGTGACGTTGATGCTGAAGGTGAGAAGGCCCATGGTCAGTGATCATGACGCCACTGCGGGCGTCGCCCGGGCCAAGTGGACCGCCGACTCAATCCCGCGATTCGAGCGCTATGGGCCGCAGCACCGCTGGCTATTGCCCTCACACCCTCACGGATCAGGGACAAGCTCGCGGCGCGAGCAGCCGAGACCGCAGCTGCCTACACCGCTCAACCCTCGCCTCCGTAGTGAGCAACATCAACAGCGAATACCGCGCCCCAGCCGACCGTCAGCGGCGTTCCGCAGGCCGGTCGTCGATCGACGCAGAGTGATCGCTTGGCGGATGGCCGCGTCACGGGAACGCCGTGAGGATCATTCTGTCGGTGTGGACATCGAAACCGCTCGTCAGTTCGCTGCATCGTGGGTCCGGGCGTGGAATGACCATGACCTGGACGGGGTGCTCTCCCATTTTGATGACGATGCGGACTTCTCTTCACCTGTCGCAGCCCAGCTCCTCCCGCACACCGGGGGTGTGCTCCACGGCAAACAAGCCATTCGGGACTACTGGACGATCGGTCTGCAGCGCTTCCCCGATCTGTACTTCGAGATCGTGCACGTTTACTGCGGGCTCGATTTGATCGTCATCAACTACCGCAACCACACCGGTGGGCTCGTGAGCGAAGTCCTGACTTTCAACGCTGCGGGCCAGGTCGTGACCGGTGCAGGGACCTACCTCCTCCAGGACGCTGCTGGAGCAAGCGGCGCCCACCCCGTTTAGCGAGAGCCGCCGATGTTAAGCCGAACACCGTTAAGCGGTGAGCTTATTGACGATGTCGCGTGCGTCGGGCACGGAGCGGGCCAGCCAAACGAGCTTGGTGACGACGGGGGGACCGCTTTGTTGGCAGGGGAGGCAAACAGTCCGAGGCGGCTATCGTTGCGGGTCGTCAGGCGCGGCTGTTGCTTGCGTAACTATGCGTCAGCGGCCTGATCCCCCATTTCCGGTCTTGCCGCGGAGCGGGTGAGTTCGGCGCCGCTTGTCTCAAAGTCCCCGCGCGAAGTCTCAAATACGCAGCTGAAGTGACGATCTGTCTCACGCCGTCTCAAAATCGTGAGTATTTCCCGAAACCGTTCGCCGCTGACAGCCCCGGTAGAGTCGGCCCCGATGACGACGTCACAGCCCGCCCACGGACGGCCGAGGTCGGCGCGCAGGCTCGCACGGGCTCGATGCCCCCCGCGAAGCCGCCACGGTCTTCGGCGCCCCCTCGTCGGGCGGGTGGATGGCAGGGATGACGAATCAGTGTTGGCCGGGTGACGATGTCGGCCGGTCTCGGCGTCCTGCAGCCGGGCTGGACCGCGTTCGAGCCCGACGAGGGGCGGGCTGTGCGCGCGAAGAAGCTCGACGAGTCGCTGGCGATCTATGCCGGCCTCCTGAGCGGGGAAGGCACCTTCACGTATACCGGCGAGTACTACAGCGCCGGCCCCAACGACTTCCTGCTGCCACCCGGCGCGCCGCCGCGACCGCATCCGCCGGTTTGAGACGTCGCTGCGCCGACCTCCGGCGGAGGTCGAGAGCCCTCGCTCGAACGCGTGACCCGCTGGCAGGGGTCGACGGAGACGACTGCCGGCCAGCCTCCCAACGAGCAGTCTGCAACTTCTTGCAAACAATCTTTGGATTATTGCGGCCGATACGGAACGATGGTGGCCCGTGACGCAATCAGCCGTGGACCTGACCACACCCTTGACCGCACCCTCGATCAGACCCTTGATCGCACGCCTCCCCGACCTGTCGGGCGACGCCACCGTTCGCGAGTCGGCCGTGGTGACCCACCACGGCGCCGGACCCGACGCGGCGTGGTGGCGTCAGGCCGTGATCTACCAGATCTACCCGCGGTCGTGGGCCGACAGCGACGGCGACGGCATCGGTGACCTGCCCGGCATCACGGCCCGGCTCGACCACCTGAGCCGCCTCGGCGTCGACGCCATCTGGCTCTCTCCCTTCTACACCTCACCCCAGGCGGATGCCGGCTACGACGTGGCCGACTACCGCGACGTCGACCCGCTCTTCGGCACCCTGGGCGACGCTGACGCCCTCATCGCGCGCGCCCGTGAGCTCGACCTGCGGGTCATCGTCGACCTGGTGCCCAACCACAGCTCCGACGAGCACGCGTGGTTCCAGGCGGCCTTGGCGGCGGCTCCCGGCAGCGCAGAACGCGACCTCTACATGTTCCGGGAGGGCGCGGGCGACGCAGGCGAGCTACCGCCGAACAACTGGCAGTCGGTCTTCGGCGGCCCCGCCTGGACCCGCATCACGGAGGGCGACGGACAGGCCGGCCAGTGGTACCTGCACCTGTTCGACCCCAAGCAGCCTGACTTCAACTGGGAGCACCCTGCGGTGCGAGCCGAGTTCGAGTCGGTGCTGCGCTTCTGGCTCGACCGCGGGGTCGACGGCTTTCGCGTCGATGTCGCGCACGGGCTGATCAAGGCCGATGGCCTCCCCGACGCGCAGGAGCGCACGACCATGCTCGGCGACACGGTGAGCGATGGCGCCGCTGTCAGTGACGACGTCGACGTCGACGACGTCGACGACGTCGACGACGCCGGCGACGCTGACGACCACCGGGTCGACACCCCCTACTGGGACCAGGACGGCGTGCACGAGGTGTACCGCGCCTGGCGCCGGGTGCTCGACGGCTACGGCGCACCCGACCGCATCCTCTGCGCCGAGGCGTGGGTCGAGCCGCAGTCGCGGGCCGTGCTCTACGTGCGGCCCGACGAGATGCACCAGGCCTTCAACTTCGACTTCCTTCAGACTCCGTGGCGGGCGCCTGACCTCACGTCGGTCATCAAGAGCTCCCTCCGCGCGGCCGACTCCGTAGGCGCGCCGTCGACCTGGGTGCTCTCCAACCACGACGTGGTGCGCCACACCACGAGGCTCGGCTACGCGCCGGGGTACCGGGTGCCGAACGGCATCTCGGCTGATGACGCCCAGCCCGACGAGGCCCTCGGGCTGCACCGGGCCCGGGCCGCGACCGCACTCATGCTGGCGCTGCCGGGCAGCGCCTACCTCTACCAAGGTGAAGAGCTCGGTCTGCCCGACTCGACCGACCTGCCGCACCACGTCCGCCAGGACCCCACCTTCGGGCGCACCGACGGGCAGGAGATCGGGAGAGACGGATGCCGGGTGCCGCTGCCGTGGGTCGGCGGGGCTCCGAGCCTGGGCTTCGGCCCAGCCGAGGCCACCTGGCTGCCCCAACCGGCGAGCTACGACCACTACG
Organism: Humibacillus sp. DSM 29435; assembly: GCF_001758225.1. Classification (GTDB taxonomy): domain Bacteria; phylum Actinomycetota; class Actinomycetes; order Actinomycetales; family Dermatophilaceae; genus DSM-29435. Next base: position 6,896 of record NZ_MAST01000019.1, read on the forward strand.
CGGTCGACCGTCAGGAGGGAGCGACCGGCTCCACCCTCGAGCTGTACCGCTCGCTGCTGGCCGCCCGACGCGACCTCTCGCTCGGCACGGGCTCACTCAGCTTCGTCGAGGGCTACGGCAACGACGTCGTCACCTTCGTCAACGATGCCGAAGGGCGCGATCGCCTGCTCGTGGTCGCGAACCTCGGCGAGACCACCGTGATGCTTCCGCCGGGCTGTGAGGTCATCGTGGCCTCGGGGCCGCTGGCCGAGGCCGGTGTGCCGACCGACACGACGGTCTGGGCTCGCTGGCTCTGACGAGTCCCGCTGGCAGGTCAGGGCGTTCATCTCCGTCGGGCGCCCTAATCGAGTCGTCTCCGACCCTGTGGACAACGCCCGAGACGTCTCGGCGGGATCTTTTACGGTCGGTGCATGGCTCGCTACCGCATCGATGACGTCGGCGTGTCGCAGGTGCGCCGATCCCTCGCGACCGACCCCGCGATGTTCCGCACCTGCGCCACCTCACTCTCGGTGACGGTGTCATCGGCGCAGGGGGCCGTCGACGCCGACAGCGACGGGCTGCTGCGGGCCCTCGAACGATTCCGGGTCGTGCACGTCGGCTCGTTGCACGCTGTCGCCGACGCGGCTGCCGCTCTGGTTGGTGATCTCGATCTCGTCGTCGACAGCGATCGCGAGACGCAGCTCGGTGTCGCAATGGCGTTCTCGGCCATGATCGGCCTCGAGGTCGCCGGGTGAGCCATCCGTCGTGGCCGTCCGGGACGGCCGTGGCCGCAGGCGCGGCCCTGCCGATGCCAGCGGGTGACGCTGCGCTGCTCCGCGCCCGGGCACGCAGTCTGCGGGGCATCGAGGCGGAAGCACGAGGCACCCCGCTCATACACGGAGTCCTGGCGCAACGGCTGCCTGAGGTCTGGGCCGGCGTGGCGGCCGACACCGCGGTCGCCGAGTCGGTGGTGCTGGTGGGCCGGGCCGCCCGGGTGCTCGAAGCGCTGACGGCAGCCGCTGCCGCCCTGACTCGCTACGCCGCCACTCTCGAGCTGGTGCGCAATGCCGTGGCAGGGTTGCAACAGCAGTGGAACGGCGAGATGGCCGCACACACCCAGGCGGTCGCGACCACCCGCGCCCAGGCCGTCATCGATCTGGCGTCGGCGCACGCCGTCATCCTGCTGACCGAGGAGCACGAGGCCGTGAAGTCACGGTTGTCGTGGCAGCACGCCCAGCAGGTCGAGGTGCTGCGCGCCGCGGCGGCAGCGGCGGCGCGGGCGGTCGAGGCGGCGACAAACCGCACCTTCCCGAACGGTGCCGAGCCGACCGGTACCGCCCTGCGTGAGCGGCTCTTCGTCGGGATGACCTTCGCCGAGGGCGCCGCCGCGGGCGCCCGGTCGCGACGGCTCGCCGTCGGCGACGCGGCCGCGCTCAGGCGGGTGCTCGGGCCGGGTGCCTCGAGCAGGTCGGGCGGGTCATCAGGCCAGCACCTGACCGACCTGCTCGCCTCGATGCGCGGTCGGGCTGGCGACCCGGTGTATGCGCAGGTCGTGGTCGACGAGCTCGGCGTGAACGGCATCCAGGGCCTGCTGGCCGAACTGTCTCGGCGCGACTCCACCGCGAGCGCCGACGACCTCCAGGGCGTCGCCGGGCTGTTGGGTCAGCTGCTGCTGACCGCCAGCAACCCCGCAGCCGCCGGTCTCGACCCCCGCACCCAGCGGCTCGTCGACTCAGGCTCCGCGCTCCTGCGTGACACCGTCGTCGCCTCCCTCGGCGGCGAGGTGGCCGACTCCGCCGGTAGCGACCGTTACGCGGGGTACTGGCTGATGGGGCAGCTGGTGACCGGGGCCCGGCACTCGGGGTGGACCGGCACCATCGCTCCCGGCTTCCTGCAGCGGCTCGTGACCGGCACCGCTCGGGCCGAGGTGGCCGAGACCCGCGACGACGACCTCAGGCGAAGGCACGGCGCCACCGTCGCCCCGCACGGCAGCGACCACTTCACCTCGTTCTTCGACGACGCGAACCGTTCCGGCGACGCCCTGCACGTGCTGCTCTCGGAGGTGGGAGATGACCCGGTGGCCCAGCGCGAGCTGCTGGCCGGCACGTTCGACGGCGGCATCCTGACCGATACCCGCGGCGGTCCGATCTCCGTGGCCGCTTACCTGGCCCGGCGCTTCGTGACCTACAACGCGAACGCCCCGGCCACCAGCAACGACCTGCACCTGGCCACCACCGACGACCTCGCCCGGTTGATGCGGGCGTCGTCTGTCGGCGGCGGCGCGCTGGCGGCTACCTTGCGCGGCAAGGTGATGGCCGAGATCGGGAGGGTGAGCGGCTACGCGCAGCAGGGCGTCTCGAGCACGCGACAGTACGAGCACAACACGGCTGCCGTTGAGAATCAGGCCGTCGATTGGGCGCTGGCGATGCACGCCAACGTGACGAGGGCGTTGAACACCCCGGGTCTGGCCCTCGACAGTGACGAGTACGCCAGCCCGGTCGGTGGTGACTTCCAACCCGTGCTCAGTGTCGGCGAGCTGAGCAACCTGGTGGGCGCATTCACTCTGTCGACCGACTTCTCGGCAGGCCCGAAGGCGCCGGCCGAGAACTATCAACGGCTGATGACCGGCTCGGTCGCCGACGCCAGAGCCGACGCGGTCAGTGGGCTCTCGGTCGACGACGGCATCCAGCGGATGGCTTTCTTCGACGCCTCAGCCTCGTGGGCGCTCATCGGGCTGGCGCGCAGGCAGGACGAGCTCAACGCCTCGATGTGGAGCAACCTCGCCGAGGCCACCAACTTCGTGGTGGCCCTGAGGAAGGGACCGAGAGAGCTCAGAGACCACGTCAAGACCCTGGTCGTCGACGGGAGCACCAAGGGCGACTACGAGAAGCTGGCCATCTCGATGGTGCGATCCGACGTCGAGCTGAAGCAGTCGTTCGCGAACGAACAACGCACCGCGGCTCTGACCGGGCTGCTCAACGGCATCCGCTCCACGACGGCGACGGGTCCCGACTCGCTCAAGGTGCTGCTGAAGAGCGGCACGAACCGCCTTACCCCTCTGCCGAGCGCCGGCTCGGTACTGCTCGCGAGGGTGACCGAGATCGACGCCGCGGTACGTGCCGTCGAGCGTCGACCCGAACCGACCCCGCTGAACCTCACCCCGACGCTGCGCGCCTTGGCCCACGGCGCTCAGTTCGTCTACGACCCCCTCACCGGCGGCAGCTTGGACCGCTCCGACGTCGATCACCTGAAGCAGCACGAGATCGACACTGCGGAGCGGCTCATGCACGCAGGCCACCGCATAGAGTTCATCCACGCCACCGGCACGGGGACCTCTCCCGATGTACGCCTCGACGGTGAGCTGTGGGAGTTCAAGGCACTGTCGGGTAGCAGCACCAGCACGGTGGTCACCGCCATCAGAAGAGGCGGTAGCCAGTCGTCGCGCATCCTCGTCGATGCCACGGAGTCAGGACTGCCCCTCCGGGATATTCTCGGCGCGGTTGACAACGCTCTGCTTCGCTACGGCTCCGCCCCAGCGGTTGACGGCGGTCGCGGAACAATCGAGGTGGTTCGGGTCATCCTGCGCGATGGCCGTACCGTCGAAAGAAGGGTGTGACATGTCAGGTTGGCTGATCAACATCGACCTCCCTTTCGAGCAGGTTTCGGCCCTGCTCCGGGGTATGGCTGGCGCTGCGTTCACCGAGTCCCGCACAGGTCTCAGCCTCGACTTCGGGCAGGACAGGGGGGCCAGCGCCACGAATGCCTTTCCTGATATGGGCACCGACATCGCCGTCGGCGACCTCACCGAGACGCTCCCCTGGACCATCTACGACTTCCTCGCTGAGCGAACGTCGGCCGTGATGTGGATGGTCGATGACCTCACGATGCTGGTCACTGCCCGTGGCACCACCCCTGAGGCGCTCGGGCTGCAGCTGGTCCACGATCGCGTCCCTCCCCTCATCTCCACCATCGACGCGTCGGGTGATGCCTACGAGTGGCGGGCTGAGCCAAATCCGAGATCAGGCACTCTGACCTGAAACGGTGTCAGAGCTGCTGGCAAGGTCTCACAGGTTGGGCGGCAATGTCGGTGGGTCTGCGGCACCGGTCTGGCACGGGCCGCATAGGGTCGCAGGATGAGCAGAGCTCGGCCCTACCTCGACCACACGCCGGTCGCGCTGGCGCACCGGGGCGGCTCGCTGTACCCGCCGAACGTGGGCCTCGAGAACACGATGACCGCGTTCGGCAACGCCGTCGGTCTCGGCTACACGCACCTCGAGACCGACGTGCACGTCACTCGCGACGGGAGGGTCGTGGCCTTCCACGATGTTCGCCTCGACCGGGTGACCGACCGCAAGGGCCTGATCCGAGACCTACCGTGGAGCGAGGTGAGCCAAGCGCGGCTCGGCGCAGATCGGAGCGAGGGGGTGCCGCTGCTCACCGACGTCATCGAGGCCTTCCCGGGCACCTACCTCAACGTCGACCTCAAGGCCCGCGGCACGGCGGGCCCGCTGTGGCAGCTGATCGAGCGGTACGCCGTGCACGACCTGATCTGCGTCGGCTCTTTCCAGCAACGTCACCTGTCGCGGTTCCGTTCACTGGCCAAGGGGTCGGTGGCCACGGCGGCCGGGGCGGCCGGCACCGCCCTCCTGCGCTTCTCACCGGCATCCCTGAGCCGCCTGCTGCACACCCCCGCCGACGTGCTGCAGGTGCCCGCGACGGTGCGCGTCGCGGGTCGGCAGCTCGATTTGGTGACGGAGTCGTTCGTCCAGGCGGCCCACCGCGCCGGTCGCCAGGTGCACGTCTGGACCATTGACGATCCCGCGGAGATGACCCGGCTGCTCGACCTGGGCGTCGACGGTCTGGTCAGCGACCGCATCGACGTTCTCAAGCGCGTCCTGACCGAGCGCGGCGCCTGGACCGGAACCAGCTGAGCACGAGCACCACTCCGCGTGGGACCGGGCTCAACGAACGAGGACGTGCCCCTGCGACGTGCTGAGCCGCGTCCATCGCCCGTTCGCCGAGACGGATGCCGCGGAGCCCGCCACCGTGAAGCCGAGCACATGCGCTCCCAGCGCCAGACCGGCGACGATCGGTGGGCGCGTGTCGCTCATCGCCCCCCACACCCGCCGGCGCAGCGCCTCGACGGCCAGACCTCCCGCCGTGGCGGGGCTTCCTTCAGCGACGGCCGAGATACCCTGTCGCGCAATGTCATCCACGTCGGAGCAGGGCAGTGAACCCACCGGCTCCCAACCTCCACGCGGCGGCGCCAACCCGGCCCACGGCACGCTGACCGTGACCGGGGGGACGGGCAGCACGGCCGAGCCTCCGCGTGCCAGGCGGTCACCGATCGACGCGAACGAGACTGTGGCGTCGAGGTCATCGGTCGCAGCCACCGGCACCACGCGCAGGCCGAGCACGGCCCCCTCCCCCATCAGACCGGAGCCGTCGAGCACCGCGACCGTCGACAGCAGCAGGCCACCCATCACCTGAAGCCGCACCGCACCATCCGCGCGAACCTGTCGGGCGCGACCGACGAAGGTCGCGAAGTCGGCGAGCGCGTGCTCGTCGCCGAAGTCGATGGAGCTCATCGGCGGCTCACCTGCGACGTCGACGGAACGGGGCGGGTCCGCCCATGTGTGCGCGCACCGACTCGCGCTCGTGGTCGCGCATGCGTCGGGGGGTCTCGGAGGTGAAGTCGTAGAGGGCCAGCTCGGTCTCGGCCACCGCGTAGACGATGCCGCCACCACCGCCACCACCGTCTTGGTCGGCGGCCATCCCGGCCGGGTCGGTGACGATGTACGCCACGTCGAACCCGGCTCCACCGACCCGGGAGACCCACATCTGGATCTCCACCGGCTCGTGCCGAAACCCCAGGGGCCTGCGGTACTCGATCTCGTGCCGCGACACGAGCACCCCTTCGTCGAGCAGCGTGCGCTGCCCGGCGTCCTGGCCGCCGAACCAGTCGCGGAACCCGATGACGCGGGCGTCCTCGAGCAGCCGCAGGAACTGCACGTTGTTGATGTGCGCGTAGGCGTCCATGTCTGACCACCGCAGCGCCACGTGTGCTGCGTACGGCTTCGGCTGGTCGGCTGCTGCGTCGGCTCGATCATCGGTCATGACGCCATCCTCGCACCGCCCGTCCACACCCCTCACGCGGTGTCCGCGCTCGTCCACAGCGACCGGATGCCGGGCCGCCGCGTCAGCGGCCCCACGTAGGTTGGGGTCATGACCGGCTCCCCCTCGACCACCACTCTGACCGACGGAACCTTGAACCCAGAGCTGCGCGAGCGGGCCGAGTCCGCCTTACGTCGGCTGGTCGGCCGCGAAGACGTCGACTTCCGTGACGGGCAGCTCGAGGCGATCAGCGCGCTCGTCGAGGGGCGCCGACGGGTGCTCGTGGTGCAGCGCACCGGGTGGGGAAAGTCGGCCGTCTACTTCGTGGCCACCGCCCTGCGGCGGGCCGAGGGCGCCGGGCCGACCGTGATCGTCAGCCCCCTCCTGGCCCTGATGCGTGACCAGATCGGGGCAGCCGAGCGGGCCGGCATCCGGGCCGTCACCCTCAACTCCACCAACCCCGAGGAGTGGGCCACGGTCTCGGCCGCCCTGGCCCGAGGCGAGGTCGACGTGCTGCTCGTCAGCCCCGAACGTCTCAACAACCCCCGGTTCCGCGACGAGCAGCTGCCGACCCTGGCGCAGACGTGCGGGCTGCTTGTCGTCGACGAGGCGCACTGCATCAGCGACTGGGGCCATGACTTCCGGCCCGACTACCGCCGCATCCGCGACCTGCTCACGACGTTGCCCGACCGCACTCCGGTGCTGGCCACCACCGCCACCGCGAACGCGCGCGTCGTCACCGACGTCGTCGAGCAGCTCGGCGCCGGCAACCGTGACGTGCTCACCCTGCGCGGCCCGCTCGCGCGTGCCTCCCTGCGCCTCGGGGTGCTGCCGCTGGCGGCGCCCGAGCAGCGTCTCGCGTGGCTCATTGCGCACCTCGGCGAGCTGCCCGGCTCGGGGATCGTCTACGCCCTGACGGTGGCCGCCGCCGAAGACGTGGCCGTGGCGCTGCGCGAGGCCGGTCACCAGGTTGCCGCCTACACCGGTCGCACCGAGCCCGGTGAACGCATCCGGCTCGAGACGGCGTTGCGCGAGAACGAGGTCAAGGCCCTCATCGCCACCAGTGCGCTCGGGATGGGCTTCGACAAGCCCGACCTCGGGTTCGTGCTTCACCTCGGGGCTCCTTCCTCACCGGTGGCCTACTACCAACAGGTCGGACGAGCCGGCCGGGCCACCGACCGCGCCGACGTGCTGCTGCTGCCCGGGCCGGAGGACAAAGACATCTGGCGCTACTTCGCGTCGGCGTCGATGCCGAAGCAGGAGCAGGCCGACGCCGTGATCCGGGCCCTCTCTGCGGCCCAGAAGCCGCTGTCGACGATGGCTCTGGAGTCGATCGTCGACATCCGCCGCACTCGCCTCGACCTGCTGCTCAAGGTGCTCGACGTCGACGGAGCGGTGCAGCGCGTTCAGGGCGGCTGGACCGCCACCGGTGCTGACTGGGCCTACGACGCGGAGCGCTACGGTCGGGTGTCTGAGGCGCGCGAGCGGGAGCAGCAGCTGATGATCGACTACGAGCGCACCGGCGAGTGCCGCATGGCGTTCCTGCAGCGCTGCCTCGACGACGACTCAGCCCAGCCCTGCGGCCGCTGTGACAACTGTTCGGGCCCGTGGTTCGACGCGCAGATCCCCGACGCGGCCGTCAACACCGCCCGAGCGCGGCTCGACCGGCCGGGCGTGGTGCTCGCGCCCCGAGCCCAGTGGCCTACCGGCATGGACCGGCTGGGCGTGCCGGTCAAGGGCAAGATCGCACCGGCCGTGGCCATGGACGACGGCCGGGCCGTGGCTCGGCTCTCCGACCTCGGCTGGGGCCAGCGGCTGCGCGAGCTGCTGCGTTCCGAAGACCAGCAGGTGCCCGCCCCCCTGGTGCAGGCCTGCGTGGCCGTGCTGGCGGGCTGGAGCTGGGCGCAGCGGCCGGTCGCCATCGTCTCGGTCCCCTCGCGCCGACGGCCGCAGCTGGTGGGCTCCCTCGCGACCGGCATCTCCCAGCTGGGCCGGCTGCCCTACCTCGGCAGTCTCGACCTCGTCGACGGTGGCCCGGTCGGTGACCCCGGCGGCAACAGCGCGTTCCGCCTCGCTGCCGTATGGGAGCGACTCGCGGTGGGCCCGGCGCTCGCGGCCGCCCTCCGCGAGGTCAACGGCCCGGTGCTGCTCGTCGACGACGTCTGCGACTCGCGGTGGACCCTCACGGTCTCGGCCGGCATCCTGCGGCAGGCCGGGGCCGAGGCTGTGCTGCCCTTCGTGCTCGCGCTCGAGTCCTGACTCACGCCTCGAGGGTGCCTTGGCACCCGCCCGGGCTCGGGCACAGGGCGTGCTCTCGTAGCTTCACCGATTGTGGCCGCGAGAGCATCGACAGCGGCTCGCGCCGCCCGTCGACCAGCACCAGCTCGGCGGGCGGAAGCTTCCAGTCGTTGTCGGCCAGCACGGCCACGTCGCCGACCTGCCTCAGGGCATGCCGCCTCGCGCCAGCGGACTGACGCCCAACGCCTATGCGGCCACTCTCCGCGACCACCCCAGAGGCCTCGCCCACCCAGTCTCGCCCGAGCCCATCGTGGCGCAGACGCCCTACGCAACCCGGCCGTCTCATGCTTCATCCTGCGCGTGACGCTGTGAGGGCGATCAGAACGGTGGCGGGTCGTGGGGCTCGGCAGCTCGCCGCTGCAGATCCATCGAAGCCGGCGCGATCGGTGGGGTGTGGTCGGAGGCCGGCTGATTCGGCCTGACGCCCTCGAACCAGTCGTACGGAAAGGTGATGTAGCGTCGGCCCGCTGCGGTACGCCACTCGATCGAGTCGTCAGGGTGGCGAACAGCCGACCACAAGCCGGTCGTACGTACCCGGTGGTGCTTGCGGTCCTTCGACGAGAGGTGGTCGACATCGGTCGGACCGACCGGCCACGGAATGTCGTGGTCGATGTCGCACCGATCGGCCCTCACCTGGCAACCAGGCCCGCGGCAGATGCCGTCAACGGCCCGAACGTGCTCGATCATCTCCGGAGTCGGGCGGTACCCCTTGCGGGAGAGGGCGAGTGCGCGACCGGTGTCGAGGTCAGCGAGCAGCGCCTGCCACGTCGACCCCTCGGCCGTGGCCATCTCGCGCGCGTGCCGGGCGCTGACCCAGCCGTGCCCGGGCAGCTCGCACGGCGCGTCGTCGTGGCCGAACAACGTGCTGAACGGCATGACGACCCGCACCGATCCGGCGGGTTGGCGTCTGACCGACCCGAAGGAGCCACGGCCATCGGGCCAGCCGAAGATGGCGGCATCCGTGAGGAAGTCGGCGCGCAGCTGGTCGAGCGTTCTCGGGTCGCCCTGGGCGCGGGCGGCGCGGGCCGCACGATCGGCCCGGTCGATGGCGGCAGCGATCTTCTCAGCATCGTTGGTGATGGTGAGCGTGCCGGTGCCGTCGTCGAAGATCTGGGCGTAGGCGCCGACGCGCTTGCGGGCGGCCGCACGGGTCGCTTCGCGTTCGGTGTCGACCGCGAGGATCGCCCTTCGCATCCGCTGCGAGAAAAGCGGGTCGGACAGCCCTGAACCGTCACGGGTGGGAGCCAGGGCGGTACGGACCACCGTGTCGGTGGCCTCGTCGCCGAGCTGGCGCGTGGCCTCGACGAGGCGGCAGGCCCGCCGCAGCGTGGTCAGCCCGGCGGCCACCGCATCACGCAGAAAGCCGAAGCGGGCTACGGAGCCGATGGCAAGGTCGAGACGGCTACCCACCTCACCGGCCCCAAGGCCGGTCGCGGCCGTCACCTCCAGCACCACCATCTCGTGCACTGTGAATGGGGTGCGCCCCACCCACGACTGGGCCGCCGCCGAGTCGAAGACGGCTTGCGCCGAGGAGTGCAAGCGCGTCAGCGCCCCGAGCTGGGCCGCGTCGACGAGCCCACGCAACCGCTCCGCGGCTTCGAAGGCGGACAGCCCCATGGCCATCGCGGCCTCGCCGTGCGCCAGGTCGCTGCCGGCGGTCGAAGACACCCCCAGATCGTCGTGACTTTCGGGTGCATCAGAGCGTCGGTCAACCAACGTCATCAGATGGTCGACCATCAACGCGAGCGGCAGCGGCGCGGCGGCCGCGAGACCCTCGACCTGCACCTCGACCGTGCGCTCCAGCACTGAAACGACATCCATGGTTCCTCCCTCGCCGTTCCATAATTAGAACACATGTTCGATAGGGCAGGCAAGGGTCAGATCAGGGAAATCCGTTCTGCTGCAACGCAGCTCAGCCGAGACGAACGGATCTACCGCGGCGCAGCCGCGAAGCGAGGTGCGCAGCTCGTACCGCCGGGGGGCCAAGGTCAGCACCACCGTGCCGAGGTTGGTTAGGGTCTGACGGGTGACCGACACCTCCGATGCCACCGAGACCTCTGCCGCCTCAGGAGCCCCAGCACCCCCGGCGGGCCTCTCCCCGATGGACGACCTCGTCGACGTCCTCACGCTCAAAGAGCTCGGCACCGCGTATCTGTCCGTCACTGGCATCGAGGGCCAGGACGCCGCATCGTCGATCGGCGCCACGTCGGCGCGGGTCTTTCAGGGCCGTAGCCAGCGGATGCCGCACGGTCGGGTCTTCGGCGGCCAGGTGCTCGCCCAGTGCGTCATGGCCGCCGGTCTCACCATCGACGCCGAGCGGCTCGGCGCCCCCCGGCCGATCCACTCGCTGCACGGTTACTTCATGCGCCCGGGCGACGACAAGCTTCCGATCCGGTTCGCGGTGGAGGAGATGCGCGACGGTGCCTCGTTCTCGACCCGCCGGGTGCACGCGGTACAGAAGGGGGCCCCGATCATGTCGATGACGTGCTCGTTCCAGACGCGCGCCAACGGTCTCGACCATCAGGACGTCATGCCCGACGTGCCGGCGCCCGAGACCCTCCAGCCGTTGTCCGAGCTGTTCGCCGCCTCCGACGACCCGAGAGCGAGACAGCTCGCCGAGGCTCGCCCGATCGACCTGCGCCACGTCGAGGGCAGCCTGTGGCAGGGCCCGCCCGGCGGAGCGGCATCCGAGCAGCACGTCTGGATGCGCACGGTCGCCCCCCTCCCCGACGACGAGCTGCTGCACGCCGCGGTGCTCGCCTACGCCAGCGACTACTCGCTGCTCGAGCCGGTCATCCGGCGCCACGGCCTCAGCTGGACCGACCCGCGACTGCGCGTTGCCAGCCTCGACCACTCGATGTGGTTCCACCGCTCCGTGCGGGCCGACGAATGGATCCTCTACGCCCAGCACTCACCGTCGGCCACGAGCGGGCGGGGCCTCGGCATCGGCGAGATGTTCTCGCGTGACGGCGTGCTCGTGGCCACCACCGCCCAGGAGGGCATGGTGCGCGTCAAGCAGTCGTGAGCTGTTTCAGCTCGTGCGCAGCACCGCCACGTCGTGCCCGTCGAGCCGGATGCCGTCTGCCTCCATCACCGGCGGCGCACCCCACGACGCCACGACCTCGAGATCCTCGCCCTTGACCGGCACGACCTGACTCTCCTCGGCGAGGTTCGCCACGATGACGAACGCCCCTCGGGTCAGGGCGAACCATCGAGCCGCATCGTCGACCCGCACCTCGGAGTCGGTGAGGTCGCCGCTGGCCAGATCGGGCTCCGATCGGCGCAGCGCGATGAGCCGTCGGTAGAAGTCGAGCATCGCGGTGTGCTCAGGTTGGCTCACCTCCTGCCAGACGAGCACGCTCGCCGCGCGGGTCTGCGGGTGCTGAGGGTCGGGCACGTCGTTCTCATCCCAGCCGTGCGAGGCGAACTCACCACGGCGGCCCTCCCGAACGGCATCAGCCAGCCACTTCTCGTCGAAGGAGGTGAAGAACTGGAAGGGTGTGCTGGCCCGCCACTCCTCCCCCATGAAGATCATCGCCGTATAGGGCGAGAGCAGGTAGAGCGCGGCACCGATCGCCTGCTGCCCCGGGGTGATCGACTCGCTGATGCGGTCGCCGGTGGCGCGGTTGCCCACCTGGTCATGGGTCTGCAGGTACGCCAGGAAGCGGTGCCCCGACGTGACGGACTTGTCGACCGGCGCGCCCCACGTGTCGTCGCGGAACGAGGAGTAGCGCCCGTCGTGCAGGAACGCGTCGGACATCGCCTTGCCCAGCACCGACAGCGGGCCACCCACGGGCCACGAGTCGTTGTCGCCGGCGAAGTCGGAGTAGTAGCCCTGGGTCTCACCCGTCAACACCACGTGCAACGCGTGGTGCAGGTCGTCGTCCCACTGCGCTGTCATGCCGAACCCGCCGTCGGCGGTCGGCGTCACCATGATCGGGTCGTTGAGGTCGCTCTCGGCGATGAGGTCGAGGGAACGACCGAGATCGACTGCGAGAGAAGCCACCTCGTCGGAGAGCTGAGCCAGGATGTGCGGCCTCGAGTCGTCGCGCAGCTCATGCACCGCGTCGAGCCGCAGTGCGTCGACGTGAAAGTCACGAAACCAGCGCAGAGCGTTGTCGACGATCCAGCGGCGCACCTCGGCGCTGCCCTCACCGTCGAGGTTGACCGCGTCACCCCACGGCGTCGAGTGCGTGTCGGTGAAGTACGGGCCGAACTGGGCCAGGTAGTTGCCGGTCGGCCCGAGGTGGTTGTAGACAGCATCGAGGCATACCCCGAGGCCGCGGGAGTGGCATGCGTCGACGAACCGCTGGAACGCCTCGGGGCCGCCGTAGGCATCGTGAACGGCATACGGCGCCACCCCGTCGTAACCCCAGCCATGGTCGCCGTTCCACGCCGACACCGGCATGACCTCGACCACGTCGACACCCAGGTCGGCCAGGTGGTCGAGATGTCGTAGCGCCGCGTCGAAGGTGCCCTCGGGTGTGAAGGTGCCGATGTGCAGCTCGTACACGACTCCACCCAGCACCCCGGCACCGGCACGCGGCCCGCTCCAGTCGGCATCCGCCCACGCGAACGCCGACGCGTCGAACCGGCGGCTGAGCCCGTGCACCCCGTGTGGCTGCCACGCGCTTCGGGGATCGGGCAGCGGGTCACCTCCGTTGAGACCGAACCCGTAGTCGAGCACGTCACCGGTCGGCTGCCAGCCCCACCAGCCGTCGCCCTCCAGGTGCATCGGATGCCGGGCGCTGACGGCTCCGACTGCTCCGTCGGCTCCCCCCGACAGCACGATGTCCACGGTGTCGGCCCGCGGGGCCCACACCCGTACGTCTGCGGTCACGCCTGCTCCTCCGCTCGCACCAGCAACGCGACGGGAAGCCCCGGCTCGCGCAGCACCCTCTTGATGGGCACTGACCCGCCTGAGAACCGCTCTCCCGACAGGAGGTCTTGCCACGCGCCCTCGGGGAGGTCGACGGTGTCGTCACCCCACCCACCGCGATCAGCGAGCAGACCGGCCAGCCGGGTCGCCAGCACGACGACCTCGACCCGGTCGCCGCGACCGCGACCGAAGGCGACGAGGTGCGCTGAGCCGGTGGTCAGCCCGGCATGGCTCGTCGACAGGCCCACGAAGACGTCAGGAGTGTCGCGGCGCAGGCGCAACGCTCGTGAGGTCACCAACAGCTTCTCGTCACTGAGGTCGGCCGGCGCCTGACCGGCGTCGAGCCGAGCAAGACGGGAGCCACGGTCTTCGTAGTCGACAGCCCGACGGTTGTCGGGGTCGACGAGCGAGAGATCGACGAGCTCGTTGCCCTGGTAGACGTCAGGCACTCCGGGCATGGTCAGCTGCACCAGCTTCTGACCGAGCACGTTGGCCCGGGCCTCGCGAGACGTGGCGTCGTGCCAGGCCTCGAGGTGTGTCGCCACCGCCGGGTCGCTCGCCATGAGGGTGACGAGGTCGGCGACGGCCGACTCGTAAGCCTCGTCGGGGTCGGTCCAGCTGGTGCGCAGCTTGGACTCCCGGATCGCCTTGAGGGCGTAGCCGCCCAGGCGATCGGCCGTGATCGGCCAGGCCCCAGCGACGGTCTGCCAGAGGAAGTACTCGGTCAGCGCGTCGACCTCGTCAGAACGTCGGTCGGCCACCAGCTCACGGGCCGTGCGCACCCAGTCGGCCCAGGCCTCGGGGCGCTCGGCCAGCACGAAAAGCCGGGCCCGCAGGTCTTCCGACCGCTTCGTGTCGTGTGTCGAGAGCGTCGTCATCGTGTGCGGCCAGTCGGCGGCCAGAGCAGCGGCGAAGGCGTGGAACTCGCCCGTCTCCGTGCCGAGCGACGACGGGTCGCCCCCCACCTCGTTGAGGCCCGTCAGCCGGACATAACGGTAGTAGGCCGTGTCCTCGATGGCCTTGGCCATGGCCGGCCCGCAGGTCTGCTGGAAGCGCACCATGAACTCGTCGCGGGCGGCATCGGAGCCGGCCGCCTCCCCGGCCACGTCGACACCTCGCGCGATGTCGGCCACGAGCGCGACGGCATCCCGGTCACTCTCGTCGGCGGCAGCGGTGGCCCGTGACTGCGCCTCGGCCAGAGCCTCGCTCGCGTCGGGCGTCATGACCTCACCGGGGCGCACATAGGCGCGGTAGCGGTCCATCGCGACGAGCAGCTCGACGAGCGCTCGTCGCAGCATGGCCTGGTCGGCAGCCGGCACCACCCGCGCGAGCAGGCGAACCAACCGGCTGACCTCGGTGGCGAGCATCCCCTGCACGACCCAGCGCTTCGACTCCTCGACGATGGCGTGCAGGCTCTGCGGTTCGCCGAGCAGCTCCGTCGAGAGGGCGTCAAGGGGCGCAGCGCCGGCCGGGTCGACGAACAGCCCACCGACCCGCAGCAGGGCGTCGTAGCCCGTGGTTCCGGCGCAGGCCCAGTCGGCGGGCAACACCTCGTCGCCCTCGAGGATCTTCTCGACGACGACCCAGGTGCCCTCCGTGGCCTCGGCCAGCGCGTCGAGATAACCCTCCGGGTCGGCCAGGCCGTCAGGGTGGTCGATGCGCAGGCCGTCGATCTTTCCCGCCTGCACGAGTCCCGCGATCTTCGCGTGCGTGGCCTCGAACACGACCGGCTCCTCCACCCGCACCGCGATGAGCGACGTCACGTCGAAGAAGCGCCGGTAGTTCAGCTCGTCGTTGGCGATCGTCCACGACGCCAGCCGGTAGTGCTGAGCGGCCAGCAGGTCGGCCAAGGGCAGCTCGGCCGTGCCCGCTGCAACGGGGAAAACGTGGTCGTAGTAGCGCACGACCGGGTGTCCGGCCTCGCTCCCGATGGTGATCTCACCCGCGGCGAGCACCGCTTCCAGCGTGTCGCCGAGCACGGGCATGAGCACCTTGCCCTGCTGCGCGTCCCAGTCGATGTCGAACCACAACGCGAGTGGCGACTCCGGGCCGTCGCGCAGTACCGCCCACAGGGGACGGTTCTGCGTCAGCGGCGTGGGTGTCGTCATGTGGTTCGGCACGATGTCGACGACCACGCCCAGCCCGGCCGCCTTGGCGGCGGCGGCGAACCGTTCGAAGGCGTAGTCGCCGCCCAGCCCGGTGGCGATGTGCCGGTGGTCGGTCACGTCGTAACCGTGCTTGGAGCCCTCGGTGGCCTGGAGCACCGGCGAAAGGTAGACGTCGGTCACTCCCAGCCGCGACAGGTACTGCAGGCGTCCCGCGGCATCGTCGAGGGTGAACTCCGGTTCGAGCTGGAACCGGTGGGTCGAGACGGGTGCCCGATCGGGAACGGCGCCTCGGTTCACGACGGCAGGCCCTCCGCGAGGCCGGCCACCGGGTGGTTCAAGGGCTCGCGCGGGGCGCGCAGCACAACGACGCTGCGGGCGTCGACCTGGATCTGCCAGCCGGGCTCGAGCTGCTTGACCTCGACGTCGTGCACGGCCGTGTTGATCTCGGGCACCCAGCAGGCGCCGTACTCCTCGTCGGGAATGGTGAAGGTCAGCGCCTCGTCGTGGGCGTTGAACATGACCAGGAACGAGTCGTCGACGATCGGGTTGCCGCGCTTGTCGGGCTCCGGGATCGCCGCGCCGTTGAGGAACACCGTGAGCGTCTTGGTCAGACCGTCGGTCCACGCCTGCTCGTCCATGTGCTCGGCGTTGGGCATCAGCCAGGCGATGTCGCCGAAGTCGCTCTCGCCGCCGTGTTCGGCGCTCCCGGCGAAGAACCGGCGCCGACGGAAGACGGCATGTTCCTTGCGCAACGCGACGAGACCCTGGGTGAAGGCGAGCAGCTGCTGCTGGCGCTCGTCGAGGTCCCAGTCGACCCACGAGATCTCGTTGTCCTGGCAGTAGCCGTTGTTGTTGCCGTCTTGCGTGCGACCCATCTCGTCGCCGTGCAGCACCATCGGAACCCCTTGCGACAGCAGCAGGGTCGTCATGAAGTTGCGCTGCTGACGGGCGCGAAGGTCAAGCACCTGCTCATCGTCGGTCGGGCCCTCGGCGCCGCAGTTCCACGAGCGGTTGTGACTCTCGCCGTCGTTTCCGCCTTCACCGTTGGCGTCGTTGCGCTTCTCGTTGTAGCTGACGAGGTCGCGCAGGGTGAAGCCGTCGTGGGCGGTGACGAAGTTGATCGACGCGATCGGCTTGCGACCAGAGTGCTCGTAGAGGTCGCTGGACCCGGTGAACCGCGAGGCGAACTCACCGAGGGCGCCACCCTCACCGCGCCAGTAGTCACGCACCTCGTCGCGGTACTTGCCGTTCCACTCGGTCCAGAGCGGCGGGAAGTTGCCCACCTGGTAGCCGCCGTCACCGACGTCCCACGGCTCGGCAATGAGCTTCACCTGGCTGACCACCGGGTCCTGCTGGATGAGGTCGAAGAAGGCCGAGAGCTTGTCGACCTCGTGGAACTGGCGGGCCAGGGTCGCGGCGAGGTCGAACCGGAAGCCGTCGACGTGCATCTCGGTCACCCAGTAGCGCAGCGAGTCCATGATCAGCTGGAGCACGTGCGGGCTACGCATGAGCAGCGAGTTACCGGTGCCCGTGGTGTCGTAGTAGTGCGACGGGTCGTCGTCGACGAGGCGGTAGTAGTTCGCGTTGTCGATGCCGCGGAAGGCGAGCGTCGGGCCCATGTGGTTGCCCTCGGCGGTGTGGTTGTAGACGACATCGAGGATGACCTCGATGCCCGCCTCGTGCAGCGCCTTGACCATGCCCTTGAACTCGAGCACCTGCTGCCCACGTTCGCCGTTGGCCGCGTAGCCGTTGTGTGGGGCCAGGAAGCCGATCGTGTTGTAGCCCCAGTAGTTGCGCAGGCCGCGGTCGACCAGGTGGGAGTCCTGCACGAACTGGTGCACGGGCATGAGCTCCACCGCCGTGATGCCGAGGGCGATGAGGTGGTCGATGGTGGCCGGGTGGGCCATGGCCGCGTACGTGCCCCGGATCTCCTCGGGGATGTCGGGGTGCAGCTGGGTCATTCCCTTGACGTGAGCCTCGTAGATGACCGAGTCGTGGTACGAGTGACGCGGCGGGCGGTCGTCGCCCCAGTCGAAGAAGGGGTTGGTCACGACCGAGAGCATGGTGTTGCCCAGGCTGTCGTCGGCGTTGGGAGGCGTCGCTGTGGCGGCGTTCTCGTCACCGAAGGTGTAGGAGAAGAGCGACTGGTCGGTGGTGGGCTGGCCCTCTATCGCCTTGGCGTAGGGGTCGAGCAGCAGCTTGGTCGGGTTGCACCGGTGGCCGTTCTCGGGCTCGTAGGGCCCATGCACGCGGAAGCCGTAACGCTGCCCAGGCTGCATGTACGGAACGTAGCCGTGCCACACGAAAGCGTCGGTCTCGGGCAGGTCGAGGCGGGTCTCGACGCCCTCGTCGTCGACGAGGCACAGCTCGATGCGCTCAGCCACCTCGCTGAACAGGGCGAAGTTGACCCCGGTTCCGTCGTAGGTCGCCCCGAGGGGGTAGGCACTTCCGGGCCAGATCTCCATCAATCTTCTTCCGTCGTCGTTCGCAGAGCAGCATCACCCACGGTGTCCGCGGGGTGCGGGCGTCACACGGACGCCGTCGGCCGCGGTCGCCATTCTTGCCTGCCACCTACCCTCCGGCACAACTGACGCCCTGTTCACGCCCGGGCGATGAGACGAATCCGCCGCCCTCAGCTGCCCACCTCGTGCTTCCAGTACCCCATGAAGGCGACCTGACGTCGCGGCATCCCGAGCTCGCCCACCAGCATCCGGCGGATCGTCTTGACCGTCGCCGAGTCGCCGGCGACCCACGCGTAGGTCTCGTCGACGCCGACCGGCTCATCCCGTGGTTGCTGGCGGTCAAGCGTCTCGCCCGACGAGCTGAAGACCGGCGTCTCCCACACGTCGTCGTCGGCCTCGAACCCGACCCCCGCCCTCGCCCCCGCGGAAGTGTCGGCGCCGACCGCGGTCAAGCCGCACTCGGCCCGGAAGGTCGCGACCGAGGCCCAGCCCCGTGGCCGCTCGCCGCGCGCGATCCAGTGCATGGCGACCCCGGGCGGGATCGCGAAGTCGAGGAAGTCGGCGGCGGTCGGAACCTCGACGACCGCGACCCCCTCGGCGTTCACGGGCAGGCTCTCGAGGATCGACGCCACCGCAGGCAGGGCCGTCTCGTCGGCGCAGAACAGCAACCGGCGGGCATCTCCCGGCGCGAACTCGATGCCGCCGAAGCCGTCTTCGTGGCCGCGGCGCGGCGCGAGCACGCCGATCCTGTCGCCCAGCCGGGCCGCAGCCGCCCAGGTGGCGGCCGGGCCGCAGGCGCCACCTGAGTCACCTGAGCCAGGTGAGCCAGGTGAGCCAGGTGAGCCATCGCTCCCGTGCAGCACGAAGTCGACGACGAGCCGGCGATCGGCTCCTTCCCCCCTCACCAACCGGGCGGTGTACGTGCGCAGGTGGCCGCGCTCGATCTCGGGCAGCGAGAGCCAGGCGGCGTACCAGTCGTCGGCCTCGAGCACCGACGACGGCACGGGGTGTCCGTCGTTGGGAATGACGATCTTGATCCGCTGGTCGAGCGTTGCACCTTCGGGCCCCAGGTGCTCGAAGCCCCTGCCTCCCAGACTGATCCGCACGAACGACGGGCTGAGCCGTGCGACTTCGCGCACCACCCCGGTCAGACGCAGGACGGGCGACAGGGTCTCGTCCGTCTCGTCAGTGGCGTCCGTCTCGTCAGTGAAGTTGCCGACGTCGCTGGGCGGGTTCGTCGTCGTGGTCATGAGGCAGGTCCGATCAGCTGGTCGCGGGAGGCGGGGATGACGAGTGGGGTTCCGGCCACGGGGTCGATGACGACTCGGCTCTCGAGCCCGAACACCGAGCGCACGAAGGCCTCGTCGACCACGTCGGCCGGCGGGCCCTGGGCGAGCAGCCGGCCGCCGCGCAGCGCGACCACCTGGTCGGCGTAGCGAGCGGCGAGGTTGAGGTCGTGCAGCACCATCACGATGGTGGTGCCGCGACGGCGGTTGAGGTCGACGAGCAGGTCGAGCACGTCGATCTGGTGCGCGACGTCGAGGTAGGTGGTCGGCTCGTCGAGCAGGATGACGTCGGTGTCCTGAGCCAGGGTGAGTGCGATCCAGACTCGTTGACGTTGGCCGCCCGACAGCTCGTCGACGTGTCGCTCGGCCAGCCCGGTGGTGTCGGTCGACCGCATCGCCGCGGCGATGGCCTCGTCGTCGGCCTCCGACCAGCGCCGCACGAGCGAGTGGTGCGGATGCCGGCCACGACCCACGAGGTCGACCACCGTGATGCCCTCCGGTACCGGCGGGGTCTGAGGCAGCAGCGCGACCCGCCGGGCGAACTCCTTGGGCCGCATCGACCAGATGTCGCGCAATGGCCGGGGTTCGCCGCAGGCGTCCGCCGACCCACTCACCGGGTCTGACAGCAGCACCCTGCCCGACACGGGTCTGAGCATTCTGGACAGGCCGCGCAGCACGGTCGACTTGCCGCAGCCGTTGGGACCGACGATGGCGGTCACGGCGCCCCGCTGCACCTCGAGGTCGAGGGTGTCCACGACCGTGCGGCCGTCGTAGGCGAGCGACAACCCGTAGGTGCGCAGGGCGGCCGGCGGGCTCTGTCCACGCTCCCCGAGAGGAGGCTTGACAGCGGCATCCGGGGCCTGGCGCGAAGTCATCTCAAGCCTTTCCGTGTCGACCCGCAGCGATGACCACCGCGAGCATGAGGGGGGCGCCGAGGGCGCCCGTGACGACACCGACCGGCAGGTTGACGTCGGGGATCAGGTAGTCACCGAGGTAGTCGGCGGCGACGACGATCACGGCGCCGACGAGGGCGGCCGCCCAGAGGCTGGGCCGACCACCGGTCAGGCGGCGCGAGATCGGGCCGGCCAGAAAGGCGACGAACGAGATGGGCCCGGTCGCTGCCGTGGCGAAGGCCGAGAGGGCGACCGCGATCAGCAGACCGAGACGCGCACCGGATGCCGGTGAGCCGAGGGTCGTCGACAGCTCGTCGCCGAGCTCGGCAAGTCGCATCCGGCGGGCGTTCAACGCGAGGGCAGGCACGAGCACCACGATGCCGAGAGCGAGCAGCCCGATGAGGGGCCAGGTGGCCCGGTTCAGGCTGCCGGTGAGCCAGACGAGGGCAGCCTGGGCGTCCTGGATCGAGGTGCGAGTCATGACGAGCTGGATGACGCTGGCCAGCAGGGCTGCGACACCGATGCCGACGAGCACCATGCGCTGGCCGGCGAGGGAGGTGCCCCGCGCCACGAGGTACATCACGACGCTCACGGCCATCGCTCCGGCCAGCGCAGCGAGCGGCACCACAAACCCCTGGGCGTCGAAGAAGGTCAGGGCGACCACGGCCGCGGCACTGGCGCCCAGGCTGATCCCGATGATGTCGGGGCTCGCGAGCGGGTTGCGCAGGGTGGTCTGGAACATCGCCCCAGCGGCGCCGAAGGCCCCCCCGGCGAGAGCGCCGATGAGGGCCCTCGGCAGCTTGGCCTCCATGACGATGAACGACGCGCCGGGGGCGGTCTCGAGCGTCTCCCCGCGCAGGATGCGCACGAAGTCGACGAGGGTGACGGTGTACTCCCCGAGCAGCACCCGGGCCAGCACGACGGCCACGGTCACGACGAAGAGCATCCCGACGACCAGGCGGACCCGACGCAGGGGGCGACGATGGGCGCGCGTGACGAGCGCGACGTCGGCGGCGGCCTCGACCGGGTCGCGGCCCAGCGGCATCCGGCCAGTGGGGTGGCGCCGGGCCCTGTCGACGGAGGTGGCCACGGGCGCGCTCACAGCGTCGCCATCCGGCCGCGCCGCACGAGCACCACGAAGACGGGCACCCCCACGGCGGCCGTCATGATGCCGGCCTGAACCTCCGTGGGGCGGGCGACGACGCGACCGACGACATCGGCGACGAGCAGCAGCGCAGGCCCGATGAGCAGGCAGACGGGGATGATCCGTCGGTGGTCGGGGCCCACGACGAAGCGTGCGACGTGCGGCACGACGAGGCCGAGAAAGCCGACCGGCCCGGCCAGTGCGGTGGCGGCGCCACAGAGCACCGCCACCCCGACCGCTACGGCGGAGCGGGCGAACAGCAGGTTCTCGCCGAGGCCGCGGGCGAGGTCGTCACCGAGCGCGAGGGCGTTGAGCTGGCGCACGGCGAGCAGGACGACGACCAGACCGAAGGCGAAGAAGGGCAGCACGGTGATGACGAGGTCAAGCCCACGCCCGCCGATGGTGCCGACCTGCCAGAACCGGAACGAGTCGAGCGACTGCTGGCTCGACACGAGCAGGCCCGACGACCAGCTGGCCAGGCCCGCGCTCACCGCGGCCCCGGCCAGGGTCAGCCGCAGCGGGGTCACGCCCCCACGGGCCAGGCCCGCCAGGGCATGCACGAGCACCGCGGCAAGCCCGGCGCCGGCCATGGCCCACCAGACGTAGCCGGTCAGCGTGCCGACCCCGAACACACTGATGGCGACCACGACGGCGAGCGACGCGCCGGCGTTGACCCCGAGCAACCCCGGGTCGGCCAGCGGGTTGCGGGTCAGGCCCTGCATGGCCGCCCCGGCCACGGCCAGACCCGCCCCGACGAGCAGCCCGACGGCCGTGCGGGCGATGCGGGCCTCGACCACCCCACGGTCGGCGAGGTCGCCACCGTTGCCGGTGAGCACGGCGAAGACGTCGCCGACGGCGACCGGGCGCGAGCCGATGGTGATCGAGGCGAGCACCGCCACCCCCACCAGCACGACGAGCGCACCGGTGAGGGTGAGCGACCGGGTACGGCTGCTCATCAGCTCGCTTCGGCGTTGGCGACCGCCTCGGCCACCGTAGGTACGAAGAGATCGACCATGAACGGGATCGACAGCGGCGAGGGCGAGCTCGTGGTGAGCCCGACACGCTTGTCCTTGGTGGCGACGACGGCCCCGGCCTTGACGGCCGGGATCTGGCCGATGAGCGGGTCCTTGCGCATGGCGGCGACCTCGGCGTCGTCCTCGATGTAGGTCAGCAGGATGTCGGAGTCGAGGGTGGCGGCCTGCTCGGCGCTGACCGTGCGGTAGAACTCCTTGGAGTCACCCGAGAGCTTCTCGATCACCGGGGCGTTCTTCATGCCGAGCTCGGTGAGCATGCGGGGGCGCAGGTCGAGCGGGGTGTAGTAGCCGACCTGGGAGTAGTCGGCCGGAGTCACGAAGCCGTAGATGAAGGTCTTCCCCTCGAGCTGTGGGTACTTCGCCTTCGCGTCGGCGAGGGTCTGCTCGGTCTCCGCCTCGACCGCGGCGGCTTGGGTCGAGCGGCCGAGCGCTGTGCCGATGATCTCGAGCGACTCCTTCCACGGCGTGCCCCAGGCCACCTTCGGGTACGCCACCACGGGGGCGAGCTTGCTCAGCTTGTCGTACTCGACCTTCGTCAGGCCCGAGTTGGTGGCGAGGATCAGGTCGGGAGAGAGCTTGGCGATCTCCTCAATGGGCGCACCGTCGGCGTCGTCGAAGCGGGTCGGTGCGGCCCCGCCGATGACGGCGAGCTGCTTGTCGAACCAGTCGCTCGACAGCTTGGCGTTGCCACCCCAGGTGACCTTGGGAGCCCCCACCGGCGCGACGCCGAGCGCGGCGACGTGGTCGGCGTCGGTCCAGCCGAGGGTGACGATGCGCCTCGGAGTCTGGGTGATGCTGGTCTCTCCGAAGGCGTGCTTGATGGTCACCGGGTAGGCGTTCGCATCGGCCGCGCTCGACGCGCCACCGGTGGCGGCCGCCGGGGTGGCAGGCGGGGTGGCAGGCGATGAACCCGACGGGCCGGTGGAGCAGCCGGCGAGAACGAGCAGGGCCGCAGCCACGGTGACGACGGCAGAACGGGCGGAAGTTCGAAGGCGGAGCACGGCGAGTCTCTCTGTCGTTTATTAGGACAGGCACACCTTACTTAGGTGAGGCTTACTCGCCAAGTGCGGTCTCAGAGGGCCCCGCCCAGGGTCACCCCGCCGTCGATGGTGATCGTCTGCCCGGTGATCCACGAGGCGTCGACGCTGAGCAGAAAGCTCACCGCGCCCGCGACGTCGTCGGGTGTTCCGAGCCGCTTCATCGGGTAGGCGGCCGCCACCGTCTCCTCTCGGCCCTCGTAGAGGGCCTCGGCGAACCTCGTCTTGACGACCGCCGGTGCCACCGCGTTGACCCGCACCTGAGGCCCCAGCTGATGTCCGAGCTCGGTCGTCAGGTGGATGAGCGCGGCCTTCGAGACGCCGTACCAGCCGATGACACCGGAGGCTCCCAGCCCGGCCACCGATGCGACGTTGACCACGGATGCCGGGTGGTCGGAGTCGCCGATGCCCGCCGCGACCGCCTTCTTGATCCACGAGAAGGCCGCGACGACGTTGACGTCGAGCACCTTGCGGGCCATGGCGGCGTCGCCGTCGAGCATCGGCCCGTACGACGGGTTGATTCCCGTGTTGTTGACCAGCAGGTGCAGCCCGCCGAACGTCGCGCGGGCTGCCGCCACGACCTCGTCCTGATGGTCCTCGTCGGCCGCGTTCCCAGCGATGCCGAGCGCGTTCGCCGGCCCGCCCAGGTGCTCGACGGCAGCGGCGAGCGCGTCCGCCTTGCGTGCGGTGATGACCACCTTGGCGCCTTCGGCGACCAGACGCTCGGCGATGCCGAGGCCGATGCCGCGGCTGGCGCCCGTGACGATGGCGACGGCTCCCTCGTGGCGCCTCATGCCCTCGCCCGACATCACAGACCGATGTCCCGGCCGATGAGCTCCTTCATGATCTCGTTGCTGCCGGCCCAGATCTTCGTCACCCGGGCGTCGCGCCAGGCTCGGGCCACCCGGTACTCGTTCATGAACCCGTAGCCGCCGTAGAGCTGGACGCAGTGGTCGAGCACCTCGTTCTGCACCTGCGAGCTCCACCACTTCGCCTTGGCTGCGTCGATCGCGGTGAGCTCACCCTTCGAGTGCGCGAGCACGCAGTCGTCGATGTACGCCTCGGCCACCTCGATCTTGGTGACCAGCTCGGCGAGCAGGAACTTGTTGTGCTGGAAGCTGCCGATCGGCTGACCGAAGGCCTTGCGCTCCTTGGCGTAGGCAATGGTCTCCTCGAGGATCGCCTTGGCGTGCGCGACGTTGGAGACCGCTGCACCGATGCGCTCCTGCGGGAGCCGCTGCATCATGGCGATGAAACCCAGCCCCTGCTCACCGAGCCGGTTCTCGTCGGGAACGCGGACATCCTCGAAGAACAGCTCGGCGGTGTCGGACTCCTCCATGCCGACCTTGTCGAGCTTGCGGCCGTTGACGAACCCCGGCATGCCGCGCTCGACGACGAACAGGGTGATGCCCTTGGCGCCCTTCCCGGGGTCGGTGCGGGCCGCCACGATCACCAGGTCGGCCTGGTACCCGTTGGTGATGAAGGTCTTGCTGCCGTTCAGGCGCCAGGCGTCGCCGTCGCGCACGGCCGTGGTCTTGAGGGCGGCCAGGTCGGAGCCGCCCGAGGGCTCGGTCATGGCGATCGCGATGATCAGGTCGCCGCTGGCGATCCCGGGCAGCCACCGCTGCTTCTGCTCGTCGGTGCCCAGGTCGACGATGTAGGGCGGACAGACGTCGGAGTGGATGCCGAAGCACGAACTGGTGGCGGCGTTGAACCGCGACATCTCCTCACTCAGCACGGCGTTGAAGCGGTAGTCGCGCACACCCGCACCACCGAACTCCTCCGGAATGTCGAAGCCGAAGAAGCCCTGCTTCCCGGCCTCCTTCCAGACGTCCCGCTCGATCGACTTCTCGTCAATCATCTGCTGGGCCCGGGGGCGCAGCGTGCGCTCGACGAACTCGCGGGCAGAGGCCCGAAGCGCCTCGTGGTCCTCGTCGTAGATGTGGCGGGGCATGGCAGATTCCTCCAAGCGAACGGTGACTAAGCGCTTGCTTAGTTTCGCAACGCTGCGGCATGCTGTCAACGTGCCGAGAACCACATCGCCAGCGCCCGATCGCACCACGGTCGGGCGGCTCATGCAGGCGGCCGCGCGGGCCTTCGCCGACAAGGGCTTCCACGCGACCACGACGCGCGACATCGCGTCGGGCGCCGGCCTGAGCCCGGCCGGGGTCTACGTGCACTTCGGTTCCAAGGAGGAGCTGCTGTTCAACCTCAGCCGCACCGGCCACGAGTCGGCCCTGCGTGAGGTGCGTGCGGCCGTCGCCGACGCCGCCACCCCCACGCAGCAGCTCGCCGACCTGGTGGCGACTTTCTCGCAGTGGCACGCCGAGCAGTACGAGATCGCGCGGGTGGTGCAGTACGAGCACCACCACCTGACGCCTGAGCACCACGCCGAGGTGCTCGCCCTGCGCAAGCAGATCGACGCAGTCGTGCGCGGCATCCTCGAGGCCGGCACCCGCGAGGGTCTGTTCACCATCGACGACATCGGTGACACCGCGCTCGCCCTGCTGTCGATCGCCGTCGACGTGGCGCGGTGGTACTCCCCGACGATCCGTCGCACGCCGGCCCAGATCGGCGCCACCAACGCCCATCTGGCGTTGCGCCTCGTGGGCGCCGCCACCTGAGCAGCGCTGCCGCCGCCACCAACACCACCGCCACCACCGCCGGGTCCCAGCCCGGTCACACCGTGTTGCAGGTGCCGGTGCCGCCGCTCGAGGCCTTCGTCCGGGCGCGAACCGCTCACTACGACGCCACCTGGCTCTCCCCCGACGCCGAGTTCGGGCATGCCCACGTCACCGCCCTGGGCCCGTTCCTGCCACCCGACGCGACCGACGCCGAGGCCCTCCGTCGCGTCGCCGAGATCGCCTGCCGCACAGAGCCGTTCGCCTTCACGCTCGGCGGGGTCGACACGTTCCCGAACGGCATCATCCATCTCGTCCCCGAGCCCGACGAGCCGTTTCGCACCCTGACCGCGGCGCTGTGCGAGGCCTTCCCCTCGTACCTGCCCTACGGTGGCGCCTTCGGCGACGTGCACCCTCACCTGACCCTCGACGCCAGGTCGGCGACCGTCTCGGAGACGAGCACCGTTGCCCTGCTCGAGGGCCTCCTGCCCGTGGTCAGCCGAGCCGAGCGGCTCGACCTGGCGCTCTGGCAGCAGAACGGATGCCGGGTGCTCACGAGCTGGCTCCTGGGCAGCGCTCCCGCGTCGTGACTGCGGGCCCGTCAGCGATCAGCCGTCTTCGTCGATGGCGCCGATGCCACCGATGCGTCGCACGAACGCCGGGGTGACTCCAGGGGCACGGTGAGCCGCGGGAGGAAGAACTGCACCAGTGGGCCGATCGAGACCGCATAGAGCACGGTGCCGACCCCCACCGGGCCGCCGAGCACCCAGCCGACCACGAGCACCACGACCTCGATCGTGGTGCGCACCACCCTGATCGACAGACCGGTGCGGCGAGCGAAGCCGGTCATGAGACCGTCGCGCGGGCCCGGTCCGAGCTGGCTGCCGATGTAGAGGCCTCCGGCCAGGCCGTTCAGCACGATGCCGAACGCGAGCAGCAGCCCTCGGGCCCAGATCGTGTCGGGGGTGGTGAGCAGGCCGAGGCCGACGTCGGCCGCGACGCCGATCACCACGACGTTGGCGATGGTGCCGAAGCCCGGCCACTGCCGCAGCGGCCACCACAGCAGCAGCACGAGCGCCCCGACGACGATGGTGACCTGACCGAAGGTGAGCGGCACCCGTGACGCGAGCCCCGAGTGGAACACGTCCCACGGGTCCAGGCCGAGGGCGCCGCGGATCATCATCGCCATCGACAGTCCGTAGAGGGTCAGGCCGACCATCAGCTGCGTCAGGCGACGGGTCAGCCGGCCTGCCCTCAGCTGCTCTCGGGGGGTGAGGTTGGCAAGGGGTGCGTGTCGAAGACGGGCGGCCCGAGCCGCACGCGTGAGGTGGTGGCGCATGATGTTCAGGATGCCGCACAACTGGACCGCATTTCCAGGGCCACTTGTGCCAGAGTGGACTGATGCGCTCGGTATCCGCCCGCTCCTTGGGCAGTCTGCTCGGCCCCGAGCCGCTGCTCACCCGTCCCGCCTACCGCGGGCTCGCCGACGCGGTGCGGCGGCTGATCTGCGACGGTCGACTGCTCGTGGGCACCAGGTTGCCGAGCGAACGGTCTCTGACGAGCGAGCTCGGGCTCAGCCGCACGACCGTCGGTGGCGCTCTCGACCTGCTCCGGGAAGACGGCTTCGTGCTGACCCGTCGGGGATCGGGCAGCATCGTGACCCTCCCCCAGGCTCAGACCGGCCTGGCTCTGTCGCAGGCCGGGTTGATACCGACGCCAGTGCCTGACGACGTCATCGACCTGACGTATGCCGCTCTGCCCGCTGCCGCGGGGTTGTCGCGCGCCTACGAACGGGCTCTGGCCGCCCTGCCCCGCCACCTGGCCACGGCCGGCTACAGCCCACACGGCATCCCCGAGGCCCGCACGGCCATCGCCGACTGGTTCACCGGTCGCGGCCTGCCGACCGAGGCCGACCAGGTCATCGTCACCTCGGGGGCGCACGCGGGGCTGTCGGCCACCCTTCGAGCGCTGCTCGACGTGGGCGACCGCGTGCTGTTCGAGACCCCCACCTACCCCAACGCCCTGGTCGGCACCAGGCGCTCGTCACTGCGTGCGGTGGCGTTCCCGATCACGCGCACCGGCTGGGATCTCGAGGCGATGGAGGCCGCCCTGCGACAGAGCCGAGCCCGGCTGGTCTACCTGATTCCCGACTTCCAGAACCCCACCGGCCAGCTCATGGACGCACCGACGCGCATGGCGGTGGCCCGCATCCTGCGGCGCTGCCGGGCCCGTGCCGTGGTCGACGAGACGTTTGTCGAGCTCGGCCTCGACGGCCCTCCCCCGGCCCCGTTCGCCACGCACGCCGACACCGCTATCACCATCGGCAGTGCGGCCAAGACCTGGTGGGGTGGTGTGCGGGTGGGCTGGGTGCGCTCCCCGCTCGCAGACGCGGCCGCCATCGTCGAAGCCCGCCACAGCCTCGACCTCGGCACGTCGGTGCTCGAGCAGCTGCTCGTGGTCGAGCTGCTGCGCGAAGGCGACGCCCTCCTCGACCAGAGGCGGGCGTCGACCCGTGAGCGCCGCGACGCCATGGCGGCGGCCCTGCACCGGCACGTTCCCGACTGGAGCTTCGAGCTGCCCCCCGGCGGTCTCAACCTCTGGTGCGAGCTGCCGGTCGACCGGGGTGACGCGCTGGTCAGAGCCGGTGAGGAGGCCGGCGTCCGCCTGGCCCGTGGGAGCCAGTTCGGCATCCAGGGTGGGCTCGGCCGCTTCGTCCGGGTGCCGTACTGCGTGGCCCCCGACGAGGCCGACGAGGTGGGCCGACGCCTGGCGCGCGCCTGGCAGCAGGCCCTCAGCGGTGACGCCCCCGTGGCGTCCCGCAGCCCGTTGATCGCCTGACCGACGGCCGGCGTCCGTGTACGAAAGTGGCCACTCGACCTGGGGTGCGTACGAAAGTGGCCACTCGACCTGGGGTGCAGGTCGAGTGGCCAGTTTCGTACATGAGCCTCGGGTCAGTCGCGGGTCAGCTTGCGGTAGGTGACCCGGTGCGGGCGGGCCGCGTCGGGACCGAGCCGCTCGACCTTGTTCTCCTCGTAGGAGGCGAAGTTGCCCTCGAACCAGTACCAGCTGCCCGGGTTCTCGGCCGTGCCCTCGTAGGCGAGGATGTGCGTCGCCACCCGGTCGAGGAACCACCGGTCGTGGGTGATGACCACGGCGCAGCCGGGGAACTCGAGCAGCGCGTTCTCGAGCGAGCCCAGAGTCTCGACGTCGAGGTCGTTGGTGGGCTCGTCGAGCAGCAGCAGGTTGCCACCCTGCTTGAGGGTGAGCGCCAGGTTGAGGCGGTTGCGCTCGCCACCGGAGAGCACACCGGTCATCTTCTGCTGGTCGGGGCCCTTGAAGCCGAACTGCGAGACATAGGCACGTGACGGAATCTCGACGTTGCCGACCTTCATGTGGTCGAGGCCGTCGGACACGACCTCCCACAGGTTCTTCTTGGGGTCGAGCCCCTCGCGCCCCTGGTCGACGTAGGAGATCTTGACGGTCTCGCCGATCTTCACCTCGCCCGAGTCGGGCTTCTCGAACCCGACGATCGTCTTGAAGAGGGTCGACTTGCCCACGCCGTTCGGGCCGATCACGCCGACGATGCCGTTGCGCGGCAACGAGAACGAGAGGTCCTTGATGAGCACCCGGTCGCCGAAGCCCTTGGTCAGCTTCTTGACCTCGATGACGGTCGAACCCAGGCGCGGGCCGGGTGGAATCTGCAGCTCTTCGAAGTCGAGCTTGCGGGTGCGGTCGGCCTCGGCGGCCATCTCCTCGTAGCGGGCCAGTCGCGCCTTGCTCTTGACCTGACGGCCCTTGGCGTTGCTGCGAACCCACTCGAGCTCGGTCTTGAGGCGCTTCGCCAGCTTGGCGTCCTTCTTGCCCGAGATGGTGAGGCGCTCGGACTTCTTCTCGAGGTAGGTCGAGTAGTTGCCCTCGTAGGGGTAGAGCCGGCCGCGGTCGACCTCGGCGATCCACTGCGCGACGTTGTCGAGGAAGTACCGGTCGTGGGTGACCGCGATGACGGCGCCCGGGTAGCTCTCGAGGTGCTGCTCGAGCCACAGCACCGACTCGGCGTCGAGGTGGTTGGTGGGCTCGTCGAGCAGCAGCAGGTCAGGCTTCTGCAGGAGCAGCTTGCACAGCGCGACGCGTCGACGCTCACCACCCGAGAGGTTGGTGACGGGTGAGTCGCCGGGTGGACAGCGCAGGGCGTCCATCGCCTGCTCGAGCTGGCTGTCGAGGTCCCACGCGTCGGCGTGGTCGATGTCTTCCTGCAGGGTGCCCATCTCGGCGAGCAGGGCGTCGTAGTCGGCGTCGGGTTCGCCCATCTCCTCGGAGATGGCGTTGTACCGGTCGACCTTGGCCTTGATCTCGCCGGCGCCCTCCTCGACGTTGCCGAGCACGGTCTTGTCCTCGTTGAGCGGCGGCTCCTGCAGCAGGATGCCGACGGTGGCGCCGTTGGCCAGCCGGGCCTCACCGTTGGAGGGCTGGTCGAGACCGGCCATGATCTTGAGGATCGTCGACTTGCCGGCCCCGTTGGGGCCGACCATCCCGATCTTCGCGCCGGGGTAGAACGACATCGAGACGTCGTCGAGGATGACCTTCTCGTTGTGTGCCTTACGAGCTCGGGTCATGGTGTAGATGTACTCAGCCATGCGTCGCAGGCTATCCGCCCGGGCCCGGGCGACCCAACTCGTCCGCCCGGGGCCGAGTGGGTGCCTCAGGCCGAGAGCGGGTCGACCACCTCGTAGTCATCGGTCTCAGGGTCACCGGTCGTGGCCACCTGGTAGAGGCCGGCGTCGACCACCCCGTTCTCGTCGACGCCCGCCGGCCGCTGGTCGCCAGCCTCGGCCATCGCCTGGAGGGCATCGGCGACCTCAGGCTCGCTGAGCCGGTCGTGGCCGAGGGCAGCGGCCTTGCTGAGACGCTCGAACCTCGAGCGCCCCCAGGTCAGGTCGTGGCCCACGTGCTCGGCGTCGATCTCGGTGCTCTGACGCAGCTGACCGTCAGCGCCCTGCCACTCGCGGGTGCTCAGCTTGCCCTCGACCACGACCGGCTGACCCTTGCGCAGGGAGGCGCCGATGTTGGCCCCGAGGGCGTTGAAGGCGATCACGCCGTAGAAGCTCGTGTCACCGTCGACGAACTTGCCGTCGGCCGTGCGGCTGAAGGGGGTCGTGGCGATGCGGAAGGTCGTGAAGACTCCCCCGGTGCGTGTCTCGCGCACGACCGGCTCGGTCACGACGTTGCCGTGGATGGTCACCCTGGTCTCGTTCATCGATGCTCTGCTCCTGCTGCTCGTCGGGTCAGCGGCCTCGGCTGGTCGCCACGCCCACCGTCTCCTGCCACCAGCCATCACCGCGAGGGCCGCTGGGCGGCCTGTGGACGAACCCGGCTCCGGCATGGGGGGTGTGGACAGGGTCAGGAACGGGCGCGGTCGAGCTGACGGCGGGTCTCGCGATGCCTTCCGAGCACCTCGGCCACCGGGGCTGCCACGCGATCGTCACCCACGGTGGCGATCGACGATGCGAGCCGCTTGGCGATGGTGGCCCGGCGACGCAGCGCCCCCACCCGAGCCCACCACCGACAGAGCGCACCGAGACCCACCCCGAGCAGGAGTCCGCCGACGAGCATGACCAGCGGCACGGGCAGGATGCCGAGCGACGGAGTGTCGGGGCGGGGCAGCTGAGCCAGGCCGATCCCCCAGAGCACGGCGAGCCACGCCAGCCCGGCGAGCGCGAGCAGGCCGAGCGTCCACTGCATCAGGTTGACGACCAGCCACCACGCCGGTCGTCGAGCCCGGAGCGACGTGCCGAGCACGGCCATGTCGAGCGCGTCGCGCAGGGCCCCCTCACCCTGGTCGACGGCATCCTCGACGGCGACGGCCCAACGCACCGGCAACCCGTCGGAGGCCGAGCGCACGAAGCTACGGGTGGCCACGTCGACGGCGGCCACGGCGGAAACGCTCGGGCTTGGGATCGACGACCGGCCGAGCACCGCTCGCACGTCGGAGGTCTGGATGTCGACGGGGATCGGGTTGGCATCACCAGAGCGGTCGAGTCGCAGGCGCCGCAGCGGATCGGCGGCGAAACCCCGGGTCCACCGGGCGAAGAGCCAGCCGGTGTGGGCAAAGGCCTCCCGCCGGTAGTCGCGAGCAACGGCGTCGAGCACGATGGGCACCCCGGCCGCCCTCGCGAGCGCCGAGTCGAGCTCGGGCCGAGGCAGCTCCATCGCCTCGGGCTCATCGTCGGCCACTCCGGCACGCAGCGTGATGGCTGCGGCGACGATGTCGGCCCGAAGGCGTCGACGGGACGCCGCGTGACCGGCCACCGCCTGAGCGATCTGCTCCGTGAGCTCGGCGACTCCCCCACCGTCGATCGCGGACGTCGGGAGGACCGTCGCTGCGGCGACCCCGTCGGCGACCAGCAGGCGCATGAGGTCGTCGCAGACCGACGACGCCTCGCCCGGCGTGAGCCGGTCGACCTGGTTGAGCACCGCCAGGGTCGCGGCGTCATGCCGCGACAAGAGGCTGACGAACTCGTCGTGCAGGCGCGCATCGGCGTACTTCTGGGGGTCGGTCACCCAGACGAACACATCCACGAGCTCGAGCACCCGTTCGGCTTCGACACGATGGCTCACCTCCCGGGAGTCGAAGTCGGGAAGATCGAGCAGCACGAGGCCGTCGAGGCGCGACGTTCCATCGGCAGCGAGGTCAGCGACGTCAGCACTGACGACGTGGCGGGCGTCGACGTGCAGCCAGTCGAGCAGCTCGGTGGCGTCGCTGCTGCCCCAGACGGCAGCCGAGGGAACCGACGTGGTCGGCCTTCGGGCGCCGATCGCGGCGACCGGCGACCCGACCAGCGCGTTGAACACCGACGACTTGCCGCTCCCGGTGGCGCCGGCCAGGGCCACGACGGTGTGGTCACCGGCGATGTGCGTGCGTTCCCAGGCCTTGTCGACCACACGACGGGCCAGGTCGGAGTCGGTGGGGTCGAGCTCGGCCCCGCCCGACATCAGGGCCATCGACAGCGCCTCGGCGCGTCGGGCCAGGTCAGATGCCGAGAGGTCCCTCGCCGGTCGTCGCGTGGCTCGGCTGCCGCGGGCTGCCCGTCCGGTTCTGATCGCACTCATCGTGACCTCCTTACGGCCTCGGCGGCTGCCGAGAGGTGGCGCGACTGGTCTGGGTCGACGCCCAGGCTCGCGACCGCATCGTCGAAGCGCAGGCGTTCGACCTCGTACAGCTCGGACACGCGGTCGAGCAGTCGTTCACGGGCCTGGCGGGCCAGCTCGCGAACGGCTTGGTCGCCGAACACGGCCTCGAGCAGCTTCTGCCCGACGACGGCGGTGCCCCCGGCGATGCCCACCTCGGCGCCGGTGATGCCGGCGGTGCTTGCAAAGGTGACGAGCATGAGCACGACCCCGAGACCGTTGACCCCGTACGCCATGATGCGGGCCGTCGACCGGCGGTCCTTCCCCTCGTGGCGAACCATCGCGAGGATGTCGCCCTGCCAGTCGCGCACCAGCCGGGCGATGCGTTCGTCACCATTGCCACTCGAGCGAGACAGCCCAGGGTCGGTGACGAGCAGCTGCCGGCCCCCCGGCAGGGTTCGCCACTGCCGCGCCGTGGTGCTCGCGGCCAGCTCGGCCCGGTTGGCGATGAGCGCCTCCACCCCGTTCTGCAGCGCCTCACCGAGGTTCTCGGCCATGGCCGGCTCGCCCTTGACGAACGCGGTGAAGCGGTCGCGCAGTCGCGAGACGGTCGACTCGACCTGACGGAAGAACTCACCTGTGCCGACGAACTCCTGCCAACGGGCCAGCACCTCACCTCGAAGCAAGGTGCCGTCGACCATGCCGGCCCGAACCTGCTGGTGCGCGTCGCCGTAGGCCTCGTGGGCGACCGCGACGAGCGTGTCGACGGCGCCGGCCTGCTCGGCAGAGCTCGTGGCCAGGGCGGCGACGCGGCTGTCCAGGGAGTCGAGCGCCCCACGCAGGGTGTGGCGCACCACGTCGGCTCGCGCCGTCGCGTCGCCGGCGAGGGTGCCGAGCCAGGTCTGCAGGGGTGCGACCTCGTCGCGGGGAAGCAGGCCTTCTCGCAGAGCGGTCTCGGTAACCGTGAAGACGGGCGCCTGCGCGAGGCCCTGCTCCCGCAACATCGACGCGAGGTGCGGACGAATCTCCGCCACGGCCTCCGCCGGTACGCGGTCGAGCACGACGGCCACCGAGGTGCCTCGTTCGGCCGCCTCTCGCAACAGGTCCCACGGAACGGCATCGGCGTAGCGCGCGGCCGTGGTGACGAACAGCCAGAGATCGGCGGCAGCGAGCAGCTGGGCCGCGAGCTCACGGTTGGCGGCGACGACACTGTCGATGTCGGGGGCGTCGACGAGAGCGAGCCCGGGCCAGACGGCATCGGTCGACACCAGCCGCAGCGACCCCGGCCCTTCACTGTCGGCGTGGGCGCCGGTGACCCGCGACAGTCCGGGCAGCACGCGCTGTCCAGAGAACCACGGCTCGTCAGACGGGTGGTGCACGAGCACCGGCGAGCGCGTGGTCGGTCGCAGCACCCCCGGTGACGACACCTCGAGGCCGACCAGGGAGTTGACCAGGGTCGACTTGCCCGAACCGGTCGACCCGCCCACCACGGCCAGCAGGGGCGCATCGAGGGCCTCGAGACGGGGGATGACGTAGTCGCCCAGCTGGTCGAGCAACCGGGTGCGGGCGCTCCGAGCGGCGACGACGGCGGGCAGCTCGAGCGGCAACCTCGCGTCGGCCACGGCCACGCGGACGTCGCGAACGGCATCCAGAAGCGCGGAGTCGCTCTGGGACAAACCCGCCGAAGTGCCGAAAGCTGCTGCCACGGCCACAGTCTGGCGGGTCGGGGCAATGCGGCCAAACCCAGGCGCGCCGTGTCTACGACCAGCCCGCCGCGCGGGTGGTCAGCGGAGCCCGAAGGAGCCGGCGCGGCTCAGCCCGGCAGCCCCGTCGCGCCGAGCAGCAGCAGCTGGTCGGCCGACCGCGCCAGCAACCGGGCCACCACGGCCGGATGCTGCTCGTACCAGCCCAGCTGCACCGCACGAACCTCGGCGGCGCTCACCACCCGGCCGCCCACGACCCAGTCGGTGTGGTGCTCGCTGCCGCCGGCCGGCGGCAGCCCCAACGCCGCGCGCACGGGCGCCTCGACCGGCGCGTGCACGCTGTCGAGCAGAGTGCGCCCCGGGTCGCCAGCCGAAACCGGCCACCCGAAGCCCGCCTCCGCCCGGCGGGCCAGACCCACGATGAGCGCGTTGCCCGGGTGGTTCACCGTGTGCGCCGCACCGGCACCGGCCGCGAGCACGAGCTCGCTCACCGTCAGCGCCCCGGCCTCGGCCTCCCGCCGGGCGAGCTCGGCCAGCGACCACTGCGACACGGCGCGGATGCCGTCGGCCGTCGTGACCGGCGCGGGCCGGCCCGCGGCGACCAGGAGGGTGCGGGCGTCGTGGTAGGGCACCAGGGGGGATCGCCGACCCCCGGGTGGTGGTAGACGATCTGCCACGGGTGCAGCCCGGCGTGGCGAAAGACCGGGTACACCATCGTCGTGGCACGAGCCGCTCGACGGGAGACCTGGTGGCTGCCGAGCGGGAGGCCGCGGTAGTCGTCGGCGATGGGCTGGGTCAGCACCCAACGGGCGCGGCTCAACAAGCGCTCGAGCAGCGGAATCTCGTCGGCCGCGATCTCGTGCACCGGTGGGATGCGCACGCTGGCGCAGGGCGCGTGCGGGCTCTGCTGAAGCACCACCCGCAGAGACTCGGCCTGACAGTTCCCGTGCACGACGAGCAGAGGGCGGTCGGTCGGAACCGGATCCAGGCCGTAGAAGGCCCCGTAGTGGTGCGCCCGCCCCGGGTCGGCCTCCACCGCGGCGGCCGGTCGCCGTGGCGCAGCAGGCCCGTCGTCGCGGTTCACGCGCCCCGTGGAGGTCGCTGGTTGCCCCACCACGGGCCTCCCTCCACGATTGGTGCGTCTGTCGGGTCGGCCTCCTGGCCTGGTGTGCGATGGCGCCCCCGGCAGGAATCGAACCTGCGACCAAGAGATTAGAAGGCTCTTGCTCTATCCGCTGAGCTACGGGGGCCGGTCGCCGGCACGGAGCACGTCAACCGCGCGAGCGAGGTCTCATGATAGTCGGGCCGGTCACGTGACCGGCGAACCGATGAAGGCCCGGCGGTGTGCGGTGATGGCATCGAGCAGCACTCGCTCGCGGTCGCTCGCGCCGTTCTCGGCCGTGCCTCGCACCAGCCGGTAGCGCAGCAGGGCAAGCTCGCTCGCGCTGTCCTGGAACGCGCGCATGGACCGGCGAGCGGGCGAGCCGCCCGTCGACCGGGCCCACGACCGGGCGGCTGCTCGGGTGCGCAGCCGCGACAGCATGGCCACCTCACCGTGGCTCAGCCACCCGGCATCCGCGTAGGGCGAGAGGTACAGGCCGATGAGGCGACCCTCCCGACGTCTCAGCCACACGAGAAAACCGATGAAGGTCAGGAAGATCGGCACCTGGTAGGTCAGGTACGCCTGCACGAAGCCCGACAGGCCGGCCAGGGCGGAGAGGTTCCACAGCCCGTGCAGCAGCATCGCGCAGACCCAGCCGGTGACCACGGCCACCACCTTGCCGAGCGGGCTGCGCACCCCGACCGCGATGCCGATGCCGATGCCGATGCACGAGGTGAACAGGGGGTGCCCGAACGGACCCATGAGGCCCCGAACGATGAACGTCGCCTGGAGCCC
The DNA here is from genome assembly GCF_001758225.1 of Humibacillus sp. DSM 29435. Taxonomy (GTDB): domain Bacteria; phylum Actinomycetota; class Actinomycetes; order Actinomycetales; family Dermatophilaceae; genus DSM-29435. Next base: position 43,476 of record NZ_MAST01000019.1, read on the forward strand.
CTCATCGCCGTACTCGGTGATGGCCTGACCGAGGTAGAGGATGTTCTCGCTGAACGCGAAGCCGGCCCCGATGAGACCGGCGTAGACGATGCCGTCGATGATGCCGTCGAACTCCTTGCGCCGCAGCAGGAAGATCAGCAGCACGCCGAGGCCTTTGAGCGTCTCCTCGGTCAGCGGAGCGAGATAGACGGCGCCGGTCTCGAACGGGTCGCTCCACTGGGCGTCGATGAGCACCTGCAGGCCGAAGGTGTTGATGAAGAACGCGCCCACGACCGCGACCAGCGCCCCCCAGAGAAAGGCGAAGACGAGGTAGCCGGGCGGCTCGGCCTCGAAGCGGTCGAGCCACAGAAAGGTCGGCACGATGACGAACAACGGCACGATGGCCGCCAGGGCTGCCGTGAGGATCACGTGCGAGTCGAGCCGCCCGCCCAGGATGCCGAGCAGCACGAGCAGGCACACGAGGAACAGCGACACGGTGACCCCGGCCGTGATCGTGGTGCGCAGCCACGGCCGGCTCGTCGGGTTGCTGACCGTGCTCCACTGCTGACCGGGGTCGGACGTGCCCACCGCGGTTTCGCTCGTCCCGCGCGTCGTCGGGTCCCCTGAGGCCATGGCGAGAAGGCTAGTGCAGGCAGCGGTCATCGGCCCTCCCGTAGGGTGAGGTGGTGACCGAGACACACGCCCGATCGACGGCCGACCGCATCATCTGGATCGACTGCGAGATGACCGGACTCGACCTGCGAGCCGACGCCCTGGTGGAGGTCGCGGCCCTCGTCACCGACTTCGAGCTGAACCAGCTCGACGATGGCATCGACGTGGTCATCAGACCGCCCGCCGAGGCGCTCGAGCAGATGGACGACTTCGTGCGCAACATGCACATCACCTCGGGCCTGATCGAGCAGTTCGACTCCGGCGTCACGCTGGAGGAGGCGCAGACCCTCGTGCTCGACCACATTCGCCAGTTCGTGCCAGAACCCCGCAAGGCACCGCTCGGCGGAAACACCGTCGCCACCGACCGCGGCTTCCTCGCCCGCGACATGGCGCAGCTGGAGGCGCACCTGCACTACCGCATCATCGACGTGAGCTCGATCAAGGAGCTGTCGCGCCGCTGGTACCCCCGGGTCTACTTCAACGCACCGAAGAAGTCAGGGGGGCACCGGGCCCTGGCCGACATCCGCGAGTCGATCGCCGAGCTGCGCTACTACCGCGAGGCCGTGTTCGTTCCGCAGCCCGGCCCCGACAGCGCCACCGCCAAGGCGCTGGCCCGACCCCACGTCATCACCACCTGACCTCGGTTGGCTCTGGCACGCCCTCGGTCACGCTCTGAGGCCCGGTCACGAGCACCCCTCCGGAGCAGGTACGATTGGCGTCGCTGTCCAGCCGGCCTCGGGTTCGCCCGCAGCCGACGGAGAGTCTTGGTGGGTGTAGCTCAGCTGGTAGAGCACCTGGTTGTGGTCCAGGTGGCCGCGGGTTCAAGTCCCGTCACTCACCCCAAGAAGGCCCCCGCGCGAAGACCATCGTGCGGGGGCCTTGCTCGTCCACCGATGGGCCACAATGGGGCATGCTCTCCACCAACAAACGCACCCAGAAGATCACCGTCGGCGTCATCGTCGGCCTGGTCATCATCAGCCTGGCCCTGTCGCTCGTATCGGTGGCCCTGGCCTAGGCTCGCCCCACCGATCGGAGCATGCGGAACCGGCTCTCTGGGGATGGCAACCACGGCGCTATCGATTTTGTCGGGGTCGAGCCGACTGCTAACGTTTCCCCTCGTTGCGCCGCTAGCTCAATTGGCAGAGCAAGTGACTCTTAATCACTGGGTTCGGGGTTCGAGTCCCTGGCGGCGCACCAAAAGCAGAGGTCCCTCGCCGGCGCGAGGGACCTCTGCTGCGTCGTGGGTCAGCGACGGCGGCGACGCACGAGCGCGATGACCACGATGGCGGCGACGGCCGCCGCAACCACCGCCCCCACCCGTTCGACTCGCAGCTCACCGTCAGGGGTGTGAGTGGCCTCGTCGAACCTCAGCTTGAGGCTGCGCACCTGGCGCTGCGCGATCACCTTCGGCTGGGCGCGATAGGCCAGCTCGTTGACGGTGACCTCCAGTCGCTTGCGGGCGGCCTCGATGTCGGCCTCGATCCGTGCGGTGTCGCTCATCTGGCTTCCTTTCGCTGCTGTGCCGACTCTGGGGCCGACTCTAGCGGCGTGTCTCGGGGGGCTCGTCGCAGGCCGAACGTACCCATTCGGTCAGCCCTCGAGGCCGAGGTCACGGCGCAGCTTCGCGACGTGACCGGTGGCCTTGACGTTGTAGAGCGCTCGGGTGACCACGCCCTCTTCGTCGATGACGAAGGTGGAGCGGATCACTCCCTGCACCGTCTTGCCGTAGAGCTTCTTCTCGCCGAAGGCCCCGTAGGCGCGGTGGACCGTGAGCTCCTCGTCGCTCAGAAGCGGGAAGCTGAGGCCGTCACGCTCACGGAAGCGGGCCAGCTTGGCCGGCGGGTCCTTCGAGATGCCGACGACGTCGTAGCCGTCTCGCGTGAACGAGGCCATCGACTCACTGAAGTCGCAGGCCTGCGTGGTGCACCCCGGGGTCATCGCTGCGGGGTAGAAGTAGGCGATCACCTTGCGACCGCGATGGTCAGCCAGCGAGACCGGCGCACCCGTGTCGTCGGGGAGGGTGAAGTCGGGCGCGGGGTCACCGGCCTCGATCCGGCGCTTCGGGTCAGTCACGAGCTGCTCCTTCAGAAGGTCTGGGTGCGGACGGCGGGACTCGAACCCGCACACCTAAGGCACAGGAACCTAAATCCTGCGTGTCTACCAGTTCCACCACGTCCGCCGGTCGCTGCGCCACCAACTCTAGTCAGAAGGCGATCTCGGTCATGGAGACCGTCACCTGCGCCAGCACGTCGGGCAGCACCTCGACGCCGATGCCCGGACCGGTGGGCACCTCGAGGTGTCCACCGTCGAGCACGAAGGGCGCGGTCAGGTCTTGCTCGTAGTACCGGCTCGAGGCCGAGGTGTCGCCGGGCATCACGAAGTTGGGCAGCGCCGCGAGAGCGACGTTGGCCGCACGACCGATACCCGTCTCGAGCATCCCACCGCACCACACCGGGATGCCGTGTGCGGCGGCGACGTCGTGGATGCGGCGAGCCTCGAGGTAGCCACCGACGCGGGCCGGCTTGACGTTGATGACACTGCAGGCCCCGAGGGCGATGGCCGACGCGGCATCGCGAGCCGACTCGATCGACTCGTCGAGGCAGATGGGGGTGGAGATGACCTGGGCCAGCCGGGCGTGCCCGAGGAGGTCGTCGGCGGCCATCGGCTGCTCCATCAGAAGCAGGTCGAAGGGGTCGAGCCGGGCCAGGTGTCGGGCGTCGGCGAGGGTGTAGGCGGTGTTGGCGTCTACCTGCAGCAGCATCTCGTCGCCGAAGCGCTCGCGCACGGCCCGCACCGGCTCGATGTCCCAACCCGGCTCGATCTTGAGCTTGATGCGCAGGTAGCCCTCGTCCAGATAGCCCGCCACCGCCGCGAGCAGCTCGTCGATGGAGTCCATGATGCCGACGGAGACACCGGCCGGGACGCGGTCGCGAACCGCTCCGAGATACTGCCCGAACGAGACCCCGCTCGCCTTCAGCTGGGCATCGAGAATGGCCGTCTCGAGCACCGCCTTCGACATCGGGTGACCGGTGACTGCGGCCAGAGCCGGGCCGACACGTTCGGCGGTCAGGGCCTCGCCCTCGGCCCGCAGCCGGGGGATGAGATGGTCGCGGATCACCAGGTCGGCGCCGTCGAGGAACTCCGGGCCGTAGAGCGGCTCGGGTTCGGCGGCAGACTCGGCCCACCCCTCGGCGTCGGCGGTGACCACCCGCACGATCGTGGTCTCGCGCTCCGTGGAGGTGCCGAACGAGGTGCGGAACGGGGTGACCAGCGGGAGGCAGACCCTTCGTAGCTCGATCTTCTCGATCTTCATGACGCGCCTCTCTCGGTGCGGCCCGTGCCCGCGGCATCCCCAGCATTCCCAGCATCCCCAGCATCGTTCGTGAGCCGGTACCAGCCCGTTCTGGTGACCCCGGTCGCGCGGTATCCCGACCCGAACGCCTCCACGAACACCTCCCCCACCCGGGTGCGCCACTGTGATGCCTCGTCGGGGTTGCGGCGGCGGAGCACGACCACGTCGGCCGGAACCCGGCACCAGCGTGCCCCGGCGACATCGACGACGAAGGGCTGACCGTCGGGGCCTGTCGCCGACACGTCGTCGGCCGTGAAGTCGGGCAGGTCGACCGGTGGGGGCTGGCCCTCGCTGCAGGCCACCGAGCGCTGGTCGGTGAGCGGCCACACTGCCGCGAGGCGGTCGCTCGGGCCGGTGTTGATGGCATCGGCCATCGGCCCGTAGAAGTCGGGCAGGTACTCGTCGCAGTGGGCTCCGAGCTTGGTCAGGTTGAACCGGGCGTTGCGGCTGACCAGCGGGTCGAAGGTCCAGTTCAGGGTGGTGAAGCCCCGCTCGAGGGCCCACGCTCGCTGGTGCAGCTTGAGGGCGAACCCGATGCCCCGGTCGCTCACGTCGGGCGCGACGGCCGCGATGAGCGAGTAGGCGCCCACGCCGTCGGGTGAGACGATCGCCACCGCCGTTCCCAGCAGGCGTCCGTCGTCGTCGTGGGCCACCGTGACGTTGCAGCCGGCGTGACTGATGGCGCGGAGCACGTCGGGCGGGAGCGGCGCCCCGTCGGGCGAGCTCCCCCAGACGCTGGTGAGCAGCGCTGCCACGTCACGCAGCCGGTTCATCGCATGCTCGTTCCCGACCGCGACGTTCGAGAAGGATGCCGCTCGGGCAGCGGCATCCCGCGCCTGACGGACGAGCGGGTCGGCACTGGCGTCGGCCATGGGTTCTCTCCCCTGTCTCTGCGCTTGCGGGTGGTGCGGTGCTGCGCCCATTGTCGGTCGCTGGCCCCTCGGTGGCGAGGGCGGCAGTCAGCCGATCACACCGACCCGTTCGGTCAGGGCCTGCGCGTTGCGGTCGGCGAGGGCCAGTGCGCACTCCCGCAGGGTGGCGCCTGAGGTGCGGTGGTCGCCCTCCACCGTGTCGACGAGCCGACGCATCACCGTGTCGATCTTGGCGAACGACGCTGCGGCCGTGGGCTCGATGTCGCCGAAGACGACCCACCACCACCACGCGTTCGTCATGACGTTGGCGAGGAAGTCAGGAACGACGGGGATGCCGCGCTGCGCCAGCGCCGCTTCGGCCTCGGGGAGGGTCGGCATGTTCGCGCCCTCCACGACGGCTCGGGCCCGCACCCGCTCGACCACGTCGCCAGTGATGACGTACGACATGGCCGCAGGCACGAGCAGGTCGCACGGAACGTCGAGCCAGGTGTCGCGATCGGCCGTGACATCGCCGGGGCGCAGGCCCGCGCGGTCGATGACGCCGTGCTCGTCGCGCGAACGCAACAGGCCCTCGACGTCGAGGCCGTCGTCACAGCGGACCAGCCCCTCTCGGTCGGCGACGGCCACGACCTTGACACCGGCGCGTGCGAGATAGCGCGCTGCGGCTCCCCCGATCGACCCGAAGCCCTGCACGACCGCCGTCGTTCGCGTCGGGGGCAGCCCCAGGCCCTCGGCCGTGAGCAGGGCTGCCTGCGCGACGCCGTACCCACCGACGAGCCCGTCGAGGGAGATGCCGTCGACCGTGCAGGCGAACGCATCGGCGAGTCTCCCCCGAGCGGTTGAGGGGTCGTCGAACGTGGCGAAGACGGCCTCGACGGTGGAGGGCAGCCCGAGCTCGGCAGCCACCTCGTCGATCGTCTCCTGGCGCAGGCCGAAGTCCTCCCCGGTGTTCCACTGCGAGCGCACGGTCGGCAGGATGGCCGAGAGAAAACGCTTCAGCACGTCGCGGGCGTCGGGGGCACCCGGGTCGATGTCGATGCCGCCCTTGGCGCCGCCGAGGGGAACGTAGGCGTCGGCCGGGTCGTACACGAGGGCCTCTTTGCGCGTCATGCCCTGGGCCAGTCCGCGCACCTCCTCGAGGCTGCACCCGTCGCGCAGCCGCAGGCCTCCGGAGGCCAGCCCGCGCACCAGGGAGTCGATCACGACGTAGCCCCGTCGAGAGGTCACGGGGTCGCACCAGGTGATCTCGAGCAGCGAGCTCATGCGTGCTCTCCTCCCCCGGCCGGAGCGGCCCGCTCGTGGTGGCGCACATGGATGACGGTCGGGCGGTCGGCGAGAAGGCCCACCCTGACCGCCGCGGTCAGGTCGACCGGATCGTCGACGGTGGTACCGAGGCAACCGAGCGATCGCCCGAGTGCCGCGAAGTCGGGGGCCTCGAAGGTGACGGCGTGCACCGGGTCGCCGCGCCCCGTCATCTCGTGGCGGATCTCGCCGTATCCGCGGTTGTCGACCACGACCACCGGCAGCGTGAGACCCAGCTCGGCAGCGGTCGCGAGCTCCGCGACGGTGAACATCAGCCCGCCGTCACCGAGCACCGCCACCACGGGACGGTCGGGGTTGCCCACCTTGGCCCCGATGGCGGCCGGCAGTCCGTAGCCGAGCGTGCCGTAGCCCGTGGGGAAGAGGTACGAGCTCGGTTCGTGCACAGGCAGGTTGGCCAGCATGCCGTAGTAGCAGAACATGGCGTTGTCGGTGCCGAGCACGACGTCGCGAGGCAGCGCTGCCGACAGGGCGCGCACGAGCGGGAGCCAGGTCGCTCCCTCCCGCTCGGCGTCAGCCCTTTTGCGCTCCCGCCAGCCCAGAAGGTCGATGGGATCACGTCTGGCGGGCTCCCCGCCCAGCGCGACGAGCAGGTCGGCCAGCACCCGTGCCGAGTCGCCGACGAGCCCCAGGTCGGGCAGGGCGTTGGTGACCATCGCGACCGGGTCGATGTCGATGCGCACGAGCCGGCCCGCCAGCGGCAGCGGGCCGTTCCACAGGTCGGCCGGTGCGAGCTCGGTGCCGACCGCCAGCACCACGTCGGCCTCCGTCACGAGGTCGCGCACGACCGGCAGGTGGATCCCCGCCCCCAGGGCGAGAGGGTGGTCCTCGGGCAGCACCCCCTTGCCGTTGGTCGTCGTCACCACCGGGGCGCCCAGCCGCTCGGCCACGGCCCGCAGCTCGGCTGCTGCCCGGTTGGCGCCGCCCCCCGCGAGGATCACCGGGAAGGCGGCATCGTCCAACCAGGCAGCCGCCTCGGTCACGACGCCGGCCGGCGCCGTGGGGGCGAGCCGGTGACAGGCGCCCGCGGGCCCGGTGGCCGGCCCGTCGGTGGTCTCCAGGAGCACGTCGAGGGGGACCTCCAGGTGCACCGGGCGGGGTCGGCCGTGGGTCATGATCGCGAAGGCCTGGGCCACGGCGACGGGGATGTCCTCGACACTGGTCGGTCGCAGGCTGGCCGCAGCGACCGCGCGCATGGCCCCCTGCTGGTCCTTCGTCTCGTGCAGCAACCCGTTGCCCGCGGCAGGGTGTCGCAGGGGCAGGCCGGGTGAGACGACGAGCACCGGCACCGAGTCGGAGTAGGCCTGACCGATGGCGGCAACCGCGTTGAGCAGGGCCGGTCCGGTGGTGACCAGGGCGACCCCGACCCGGCCGGTCGTGCGCGCATAGCCGTCAGCGGCGTAGCCCGCACCCTGCTCGTGCCGGGTGCCCACGTGTCGAACCCCGTGGGCGAGCAGGTGGCGGTAGATCTCGAGGTTGTGGGTGCCCGGGATGCCGAACACCGTGTCGACCCCGTGCGCGACCAGCGCAGCGACCAGGGCCTCACCGCCGCTCGTCGGCCCCGTCACATCAGGCACGGTCTGACAGGCTGAGCTCTCCGGCCCGGGCCCGGGGGACGACCACGACCGGCACCGGGGAGTCTCGGATGATCTTGGCGGCTCGCGATCCGAGAAACACACGAGCGAAGGGTCCTGCACTGCCCGATCCGATGGTCAGCACGTCCCCTGACGCCCACCCGATGCTGTCGAGGGCCTCGCCCCAGCGGCTCCCCCGACCGACCACGATCTCCATCCGGTCTGACTCCAGGGTCTGTGGGGCGTGGGCCTGCAGCGCGCGGCGCGCCGAGGCCTTCATGTCAGCCGTCCACACCGCCACGACGTCGTCGGCCTCGACGCCGAACCGGGCGGTGACCGGCGGGCGGGCCTGTACCGCCAGCAGGGCCAGTCGCAACGACGCGTCGACCTGCGAGGCCACGTGTCGGGCCGCACCGACCAGCGCCTCGTCACGTTGCGACCCGCCGTAGGCCACCGTGATCCGACTGACCTTCTCCGACTCTCCGCATCGAAAACCCCTGGTGGCCAGCGCGATCGGGATCGGTGAGCTGTGCAGCAACCGCGACGCGACACTGCTCATGGTGATGTGTCCGAACACCCCGGCGGTCGAGCTGCCCAGCACGATCATCGAAGCGCCGTGTTCCTCGGCAGCCCGAAGCAGGCCACTGGCCCCAGAGCGAGCCTGCAGCTGCACGTAGCTGACCGGTACGTCGGCCGGGGCCTCAGACCGCGCCCGGTCGAGCGCCCGGTCGGCGAGATCGACCATGTCGGCCAGATACTCGGCATCCACCTGGGTTCCGCCCGGCAGCCACGGAGCCGGCACGACACTGCAGACCACCACATCCGACCCGGCCGACCGAGCGAGCATGGCCCCCAGCTCGAGGGCCGAGCGGCCCTGCAGGTTGGGCGGGTAGCCCACCAGAACGGTCACGGCAACGGCCCCTGCATGATCTTGCCGCGGCCGCTTCGGCCCAGAACGGAGTGCGTGCGGGCGTACACGAAGTACCACGCGACCGCGGCCGCGATCCAGACCACGAAGACGTAGAGGGTCACGGCTCGCAGGCTGGTGATGATCCACAACGAGCCCACGATCGACAGGATCGGGGTGACGGGGTAGAAGGGCACCCGGAAGCCGCGCGGCAGGTCAGGAGACCGGTGGCGCAGGATCATGACGCCGATCGAGACGGTGATGAACGCGGCCAGGGTGCCGATGCTCGTCATCTCGGCCAGGAAGTTGATCGGGATGAGCCCAGCGAGCAGCGACACCACCACCGCGACGATCACGGTGTTGTGCACCGGGGTCAGGGTGCGAGGGTTGACCTTGTGGAAGATCGGCGGCACCATGCCGTCTCGAGACATCGCGAACAGAATGCGGGTCTGGCCGTATAGCGAGACCAGCGTCACGCTGAAGATCGAGATGATGGCGCCGGCTGCCAGCACGGTGCCCGGCCAGGTCGACCCGGTCACCTGTTGCAGGATCTGCGAGAGGCCGGCCTCCTGGTTCTTGAACCCTTCGACCGGCTGGGCGGCCACGGCCACGATCGCGACCAGCACGTAGAGCGTGGTGACGACCACCAACGAGATGAAGATGGCCAGCGGCAGGTTGCGCCTCGGGTTCTTGGCCTCCTCTCCGGCCGTCGCGACCCCGTCGAGGCCGATGTAGGAGAAGAAGATGATGCCGGCGGCCGAGGTGACGCCGCTGAAGCCGAACGGGGTGAAGTCGCTCATGTTGTCGGAGTTCCAGCCCTGGAAGGCGATGACGATGAACATGACCAGGATGGCGATCTTGATCAGCACCATGACGGCGTTGGCCGTCGTCGACTCGCTCGTGCCCCGGATCAGCAGTGCTGCGCAGGCCGCGATGAGAATGACGGCGGGCAGGTTGAAGATGCCGCCCTGCTCTGGGGCGTTCGACAACACGTCGGGGATGGTGAAGCCGAAGAGGTTGTTCAGCAGCTGGTTGACGTACTCCGACCACCCCACCGCGACAGCGGCACCGGCCACCCCCCATTCGAGCAGCAGGCAGGCACCCACCCCGAGAGCCGTCAGCTCGCCGAGAGTGGCGTAGGCGTAGGAGTAGGAAGATCCCGCCACCGGCACCGCGCTCGCCAGCTCTGCGTAGCAGACGGCGGTCAGACCCGCCACGACACCGGCGATGAGGAACGACCCGATCACGGCCGGGCCGGCGATGGGCACGGCCTGGCTCAGGATGAAGAAGATGCCCGTGCCGATCGTGCCACCGATTCCGATGGCCGAGAGCGGAAGGAGGCCGATGGTGCGTTTCAGCTCACCGCTGTCACTGTCGCCGCCCGTGTCTTCGGACGTCTGCTGCACTGGCTTTCGACGCAGCACCTGATCGCGAACTGACGACATGAGATCCCTCCCGAGGATGTGATCCGCGTCACGCTAGCAGCACCCTCGCCGTTCACCGGGGCGAGAAAGGTCACCTGCTTGTCACGCTCGACCAGAGGGAGGAGGAGGACGCGGCTCAGTCGACGCGCACCGTGACGGTGTGGATGCCGCTCGCACCGTCGGGCGCCGGGGGCGCTTCGAAGGGCGACTGCACCTCACCGGTGTTGTCGTAGGCCCGCACCCGAACCTCGTGGCTGCCCGAGGTGGCGTCCCACTCGTAGACCCACTGGCGCCACGCGTCGATGCTCGCGTCGACGGCGAGTCGGGCGGGGGTCCAGGGGCCCGTGTCGACCTGTACCTCGACCTTGGAGATACCGCGGTGCTGGGCCCAGGCCACGCCGGCCACGGCCACCTTGCCCGCCTTGACCGAGGCGCCCGAGCGAGGGACGTCGATGCGCGACTCCGTCTTGACCGGGCCCTTCGGCGACCAGCCCCGGGGGGTCCAGTAGCCCTGGTCACTGGCGAAGGTCGTCACCTTGAGCTCGCTGACCCACTTCGTGGCCGACACGTAGCCGTAGAGACCGGGCACGACGATGCGCGCTGGGAAACCGTGTTCGAACGGCAGCGGCTGGCCGTTCATGCGAATCGCGATGAGGGAGTTGCGGTCGTCGGTCAGTGCCTCGATCGGGGTTCCGGCCGTGAAGCCGTCGACGCTCCGGGAGAGCACCATGTCGGCACCCGGCTTGGGCCGGGCCATCTTAAGCAGCTCGCGCACGGGCCAGCCGGTCCACACGGCGTTGCCGGTCAGCTCTCCCCCGACCTCGTTGGAGACGCACATCAACGTCACCAGCGCCTCCTGCATGGGCTTGGACTGCAAGGTCGCCCAGTCGATCTCGATCTCCTCCTCGACCATGCCCGTGACCTTCAGCGTCCAGGTGCTGGCGTCGACCCGCGGCACGACGATCGCGGTGTCGATGCGGTAGAAGTCGTCGTTCGGCACGACGAAAGGCGCGACGCCCGGGATCTTGAGGTCGGCACCGGGCGGGATCGTCACCGTGTTCGACGGCGCAGGGGCCTTGGCGACGGCAGCATCGCGAGAGGCGGTGGCCGCGGCGGAGTCGCCAGTGATGAAGTTGCCGAACCAGGCCGCCACGATGCCCAGCCCCCCGCCGAGCACCCACCGTCGCGTCGGGCTCTCGGCCTCACGCGAGGCGGCGCCACCGGAGCGGCGCAACGCGTCCATGCCGACGCCGCGGCGCAGGAACCACAGACCGGCAATGGTGCCGAGCAGGGTGGGCACCACGTCGGCCAGGGCGGCCCCGGGGCGTGAGAGCACGGCCGCCATGCCCACGAGGCCCACCAGGGCGAAGAGGGTCAGGCCGAGCGGCATCCGACGCCTCACGACCAGGCCGATGACGGCGCAGATCACCGCCAGTGCGACGGCCGTACCGACCAGCAGCGCACGCTTGTCGTTCGTGCCGAACGTCGCGATGGCGAAGTCCTTGAGCCACGCCGGCGTGCGGTCGATGAAGGCGCCGCTCACTGCGGCGATGGGGGCCGGCTGACCGCCGGCCTGGCCCAGCGCCTGGAACAGGGCCGCGAGGAGGGTGCCGAGACCCACCGTGACCAGCCCCGCCACGACACCGTCGACGGCTCCGACCCACCGGGGCGGTGGCGTTTCGGAGGGGGTCGTGACGGGTGCGCTCGAGGTGGTGACGGTCATGGACTCAGGTACTCCTTCAGGTGCGGCACGAGGGCCCGGAAGGCCAGGGCCCGGTGCGAGACGTCGTTCTTCTCGTCAGGGGTGAACTGCGCCAACGTGCGGCCGCCGCCCGAACGGTGGTCGGTCTGCGGGTCGATGGGCTGGTTGGTGGGCACGAAGATCGGGTCGTAGCCGAAGCCACCCGTGCCGGCCGGCTCTCGCGCCACCCGGCCGGGGAAGTGCCCGAGCTCGGTGGCAGCCCGACCGTCGGGCAGCACGAGGGAGGCGGCACAGACGAAGGCCGCCCCGCGGTGCTCGTCGCGCACGTCACCGAGCTGCGCGAGCAGCAGCTCGAGGTTGGCGCGGTCGCCGCGGCCGCCTGACCAGCGAGCGCTGAAGATGCCCGGTGACCCACCGAGCACGTCGACCGAGATTCCTGAGTCGTCGGCCAACGCGGGCAGCCCGGTCGCGGCCGCTGCGGAGGCGGCTTTCAGGGTCGCGTTCTGCTCGAACGTGACGCCGTCCTCGACAACGTCGGGCGCCTCCGGAAACTCGTCGAGACCGACGATCGTCAGACCGAGCTCGTCGCAGACGTCACCGAGGATGCCGCGCAGCTCGTCGACCTTGTGCGCGTTGCGGGTTGCGAGCACCACGCGGGTCATGCGGGCGCTCCGCCGGGTCGAGCCACCGGTTCGCCGCTCGTCGCCGCCTGCTGCAGCGCGGTCAGGTCGGCACACCCCTTCGTCGCCAGGTCGAGCAGCTCGCCCAGCAGCATCCGGTCGAAGGGCTCGCCTTCGGCGGTGCCCTGCACCTCGACGAAGCGCCCGTCGCCGGTCATGACGACGTTCATGTCGGTCTCGGCGGTGCTGTCCTCGGGGTAGTCGAGGTCGAGCAGGGGCCGGCCGCCCACGATGCCCACCGACACGGCCGCGACCGAACCACGGAGGGGCTGCGCGTTCTTGCCGATCAGGCCTTTGGCCCGGGCGTCCTCGACGGCGTCGTTGAGCGCCACCCAGGCTCCCGTGATTGCCGCCGTTCGCGTGCCCCCGTCGGCCTGCAGCACGTCACAGTCGAGCACGATCGTGTTCTCGCCGAGGGCCTTGGTGTCGATGACGGCCCGGAGGCTACGACCGATGAGCCGGCTGATCTCGTGGGTGCGGCCGCCGATGCGCCCCTTGACGCTCTCGCGGTCGGAGCGGGTGTTGGTGGCTCGCGGCAGCATCGCGTACTCGGCCGTCACCCAGCCGGTGCCCTTGCCCTTCAGCCAACGGGGGACGCCCGCGGTGAAGGAGGCCGCGCACAGCACCCGGGTGCGCCCGAACTCGACGAGCACGCTCCCCTCGGCGTGGTCGAGCCAGTTGCGCGTGATGCGCACCTCGCGGGTCTCGTCGGGCGACCGCCCGTCAGCACGGACGCGGTGGGCAGGGCTGGGCTGGGCAGTCATACCGCCGAGGCTAGCCATGCCTCAACGGTAAGCCCGCATCGAGCCCACCGTCGGCCCTCGACGGGCGCTGCCGCGGTCGGTAAGGAGCCGGTAAGCGTCCGTCGAGGAGCGGGAGCGGGGCCGGTCAGCCGGCGTCGGTGGCCGAGAGGGACTCGAGCTCGGCGGCCGTGAGCTCGAGGTCACCGGCCTGCGAGGAGTCGGTGATGCTCTCGGGCCGGGAGCTTCCGGGGATCGGGATCACCACGGGCGCCAACGCGAGCTCCCACGCGAGCGCCACCTGCTGCGGGCTGACGTCGTGGGCCTTGGCCACCTCGGCGAAAGCGTCATGGTCATCGCCCAGGCCGGCCGCGCTCTTGATGCCACCGAGCGGGCTCCAGGGCAGAAAGGCGATGCCCAGCTCGGCGCACAGGTCGAGCTCGGGCCGGCTGCTGCGGAACTTCGGTGAAAACTGGTTCTGCACCGACACGAGGCGACCGCCCAGAACCTGCTGCGCCGCTCGGATCTGGCCAGGGTCGGCGTTGGAGATGCCCGCCATGCGGATCACGCCCTCGTCGAGCAGGTCAGCGAGCGCGCCCACCGACTCCTCGTAGGGAACATCGGGGTCGGGACGGTGGAACTGGTAGAGCGCGATGGCGTCGCCCCCCAGTCGCTGCAGCGAGGCCTTGGCGGCCTCCTTGATGTACTCGGGCCGGCCGTTGACGGTCCACGACCCGTCGCCCGGTCGCAGGTGACCGCCCTTGGTGGCGACCACGATGTCGTCGGTGCTGCCCGCGTACGAACCCAGCGCCTTGGCGATGAGGCTCTCGTTGTGGCCCACCTCGTCGGCATGGAGGTGGTAGGCGTCAGCGGTGTCGATGAAGGTGACACCGGCATCCAGAGCGGCGTGGATGGTACGCACCGAACGCTCCTCGTCGGGCCGCCCTTCGATCGACATCGGCATCCCGCCGAGGCCGATGGCGCTGACGGTGAGCTCTCCGAGGGTGCGCTGCTTCATGGTGTCTCCTGTTCGACGAACAACGTGGGGTCAGGCGCCCGGCTACCCGCCGGAGCGGGCTCACACGGGGTAGGTGCGGTCGGGCTCCGCGAGCTCGACCTTCCCATTCCATACCCGAGCGGCCTGGTCACGGCACACCTCTGGGTCGTTCCACGCAGGCAGATGGGTCAGCATCAGCCGGGACACCCCGCCGGCCTCGAGCGCTGCCGTGGCTGCGCGGCTACCCGAGAGGTGGATGCCGCGCACGTCGTCTCGGCCGTCGACGAAGGCCGAGTCGGCGAGCACGAGGTCGGCGCGCGTCATGAGCACGCCCAGCTGGTCGCACGCATCGGTGTCGCCGGTGTAGGCGAGCGTGCGGCCGTTCGCCTCGACTCGGAAGCCGTAGGCCTCGATCGGGTGCTCGACCCGCACCGGGGTGATGCGGAACGGGCCGACGACGATCGGCTCGCGGTCGGTGACATCGTGGAAGTCGAAGACGCCGGGGACGTTCTCGACCTGGGTGTTGCCGTAGGCCGTCGCGATGTGCGCCGCCGTGCCCACCGGGCCCCACACCGGCATCCCCGCGCCCGACGAAGGGCCAGACCCGCGCGGGCCATATTTGAGCATGACGTAGAGCCCACAGAGGTCGATGCAGTGGTCGACGTGCAGGTGGCTGATCACGACGGCGTCGACAGCAGCCGGCTCGATGTGTCGTTGCAGAGCGCCGAGCGCCCCGCTGCCGAGGTCGAGCACGACGCTCCACACGCGTCCGTCGCGCTCAGCCCGAACGAGGTAGCTCGAGGCAGGTGACGCCGGCCCCGCGAAGGAGCCTGAGCAGCCGACGATCGTCACATCCACGGGCCGAGCCTAGGTGCCGCCGCCGACCCCCGTCGGGGAGCGGCACGTCGACTGCGTCACACGGACGGCTCGGGTGGGCTCTCACCCATGACCGCATGGGTCAGACTCTCCTGCATCCAGGTCAGGAAGTCGTACCAGGCCAGGGCGTAGCCGAGCGGGTCGTCGTCGGCAATGGTCTCCATCAGGTCGTGCAGGCGAGCGGCATCCTCCTCGGTGCGCATCCCCATCCGTTCGCCCAGCAGCAGGCGCACGTCGGTGAGGGCCATCAGAAAGGCCGGAGCCTGCTCGGCATCGAGCACCACCCGGTCACCGGATGCCGTTCCCGCCGCTTCCAGCGCCCGCAGGGCCACGTCGAGGTTCCCACTCTTGCGCTGACGCAGGCCCTCTTCGGTGAGACGGCGGAACTCGGCTGCGACCTGGTCGTCACCGCGGTGCGCCGTCGGCAGCAGCCGGTCGAGCGCTGGGTCTCGGTCGGTGAAATCGCTGGAGTCAGAGTCGTGTTCACCGGAGGACTTATCGTCGGGGTCAGGCTGTCGCTCGCCCTCGACCTGATCCTCGATCGCCAGGGAGACGCCCATCGAGGCAACGAGGTCGGTGAAGGGGTCGCCGGTCGACTCCACCTCGGGGGCGAGGATCAGCCGGGTCTGCTCCATCAGTCCGGCGACCATGGCGCGTTCGGTCGCATCGAGCAGCGCGACGTAGTGCTGCTTCTGGCGCAGAAAGGCGCGAGCCATCAGCGGTCCTTCTCGAAGGTGGCCCAGAGGCCGTAACCCTGCAATGCCTCGACGTCGCGCTCCATCGACTCACGCGGCCCGTTCGAGACCACGGCGCGGCCCTTGTGGTGCACATCCATCATCAGCTTCTCGCACTTGGCCCGGGGGTAGGCGAAGTAGGTCTCGAACACCCAGGTGACGTAGCTCATCAGGTTGACGGGGTCGTTCCAGACGATCGTCACCCACGGCAGGTCGGGCGAGACGATCTCCTCGGTGGAAGTCACCTCCTCCGTCAGGGGGGCGAGCGAGAGCTGTGGGGCGAACACGTCACCCACCCTAGAGGCCGGCCACCGTAGGCTGGCGAGGGTGAGCCCGATTGCCGCCGGAAGCACGGCCCTGCTGACCGACCACTACGAGCTGACCATGCTCCAGGCCGCGTTGCGGTCGGGCGAGGCCCACCGTGCGTGCGTCTTCGAGACCTTCGCACGGCGGCTGCCCGACGGTCGGCGCTACGGGGTTCTCGCCGGCACCGGCCGCCTGCTCGAGGCGTTGGAGAGCTTCCGGTTCGGCGATGCCGAGCTGCGCTTCCTGCGCGACGCGAACGTGGTCGACCGGCAGACCCTCGACTGGTTGGAGGGCTACCGCTTCAGCGGCCAGATCAGCGGCTACGCCGAGGGCGAGTGCTACTTCCCTCAGTCGCCGGTGCTCGTCGTCGAGTCGACCTTCGCCGAGGGCGTCGTGCTCGAGACTCTCGCCCTGTCGATCCTCAACCATGACACGGCTATCGCCTCGGCCGCCTCCCGCATGACCAGTGCGGCCGGCGACCGCCCGTGCATCGAGATGGGCAGCCGGCGCACTCACGAGGAGTCGGCCGTCGCCGCGGCCCGCGCTGCCTACGTGGCCGGCTTCGAGGCGACGAGCAACCTCGAGGCGGGCCGTCGCTACGGAGTGCCGACCACCGGCACGGCGGCTCATGCCTTCACTCTGCTCTACGACTCAGAACGGGAGGCCTTCACCGCGCAGGTCGAGTCGCTCGGAAAGGGTACGACCCTGCTCGTGGACACCTACGACGTGCGCGCGGCGGTCGACCTCGCCGTCGAGATCGCCGGGCCTGAGCTCGGGGCCGTGCGCCTCGACTCGGGCGACCTGCTCATCCAGGCCAAGGAGGTGCGGGCCCAGCTCGACGCGGCCGGCAACTCCGGCACCCGCATCATCGTCACCTCCGACCTCGACGAGTACGCGATCGCGGCGTTGGCCGCCGGGCCGGTCAGCGGCTACGGCGTCGGCACCTCGCTCGTGACCGGTTCTGGTGCACCGACGGCATCCATGGTCTACAAGCTCGTGCAGCGCGAGAACGCAGCGGGCGAGTTCGAGGGCGTGGCGAAGAAGAGCAAGGACAAGGTGTCGGTCGGTGGCCGCAAGTGGGCCCTGCGCCGGCTTACCGATCGGGGCGTGGCCCAGGCCGAGGTCATCGGCATCGGCGAGCTGCCCGCCAACGACGGCAACGACCGCCCACTGATGGTGGGCCTCGTGCGCGACGGTGAGGTCATCGACCACCAGGACATCCACGAGGGACGCGCCCGCCACCTCGCCTCTCGGACCGAGCTGCCCCGGGCGGCCACCCAGCTCTCCCGCGGGGAGCCCGTCATCCCCACCGTCTACGAGAAGGACTGAGCCGTGACCGACCCGACCACCGGTGTCACCGACATCACCGAGGCGCCCAGCTACCGAAGGGCGCTCGTCATCGTCGACGTGCAGAACGACTTCTGTGAGGGCGGGGCCCTTGCCGTCGCGGGTGGGGCCGCGGTGGCGCACGCGGTCAACGACCACGTCGAGACCCACGCCGACCTCTACGACCACATCGTCGCGACCGCCGACTGGCACATCGACCCGGGTGACCACTTCTCCGACGAGCCCGACTTCGTCGACTCGTGGCCGGTGCACTGTGTCGCCGGCACCGAGGGAGCCGCGCTGCATCCCGCCCTGTCCGACGCGCTCGAGCACATCGAGGCCGTGTTCAAGAAGGGCGAGTACGCCGCTGCCTACAGCGGGTTCGAAGGTCACGGTGACGACGCGGCCGGCTCGACCCTCGCCGAATGGCTGCGCGAGCGGAAGGTGTCGCGGGTCGACGTCGTGGGGATCGCCACCGACCATTGCGTTCGCGCGACGGCCACCGACTCCGAGCGCGAGGGCTTCGACACCACGGTGCTGCTCGACCTGACCGCGGGGGTCTCACGCGCCACGACGGAGGCCGCCCTGTTGCAGATGAGCGAGGCGGGCGTGCGCGCCGTCGGGACGCCTGTCGTCGAGAGCAGCTGAACCATCGCCCGGACGACCACTAAATCACGCTTGGACTGACCCCGGCTGTCTTCTCGCGTCGATAGGTCTGATGCCGGCTCGCTGGTGAGTCGGAGGTCACGACGAGCACGCGAGGATCTTTCGCTGGACATGAATCTGTCCCCACCGCAGTGCAGTTCGTGCATTCAAGCATTAGAAGTTCGAGCCTGAACCAGGTAGAATCGAACACATGATCGAGAGTGGTTCGGAGCTGGCGACAGAGGGCCTGGAGGCTTTCGTTGCGGCTCTGTCTCATCTTGATGAGAGGGTCGATGACGCGGGGCGGATCGAGCAGCTGTCGGCGTTGGAGCG
>NZ_MAST01000020.1 GCF_001758225.1 Humibacillus sp. DSM 29435
AGGGCGCAAGTTCTCAGGAACGGGACGGGCGTTCGGTTCAGTCCAGGTACGACCGAAACCCGTTTCTTGGCAGTCAGATTCACTGGTGCTGACCTGCCGTATCGGGTAGAATCGAACACATGATCGAGAGTGGTTCGGAGTTGGCGACAGAGGGCCGGGAGGCTTTCGTTGCGGCTCTGTCTCGTCTCGATGAGAAGGTCGATGACGCGGGGCGGATCGAGCAGCTGTCGGCGTTGGAGCGTTTGAAGTCGGCGGTGGCGGCGGCGCAGGTGCGGGTCACGGTGGGGTTCGTGGCCTCGCAGGAGCAGATCGCGCAGGGCTGGCGTGAGCACGGCAGGGCGTGTTCGGATGCCGGTGACTTCGACGGGTGGCGCCAAGCACGGGACAACGCCCGCCGGGCCTCGCTGGAAGAGCCCGCACCGGCGAGTGAGAGTCCGGCCAGTGAGGGCTCGAGTGGTCGCGGGAGGGGCCGGAAGCGGCCGGTGTTGGCGAACGGGATCGCAGCCCAGGTCGCGTTGGCGCGGGCCGAGTCCCCGCACCGCGGTAGCCAGCACGTGGGCCTGGCGTTGGCGTTGGACCGGCACCTGCCGAACGTG
>NZ_MAST01000021.1 GCF_001758225.1 Humibacillus sp. DSM 29435
TGGCTGACGGCCGGGGTCCTGAGTGAGTGGCGCGCCACCCTCATCGTCCGCTGCACCCTGATCTGACCCGGTTCTGCTCCCGGGCCCGGGCCCGGGCCCGGGTCGAGGGACGGACCGTGCTCCCTCAGAGCGTGGACGGCGCCAGTGAGCAGCACAGGCCCCTCCCTGGGTGAAGCGCCGTCCACGAATCGGTCGCGCGGCCCGCCCCCCGCCCCTGTAGGCCGGTGGGGCGTCTGTCGGTGGGAGCGGCATCGGCGACGGCCACGCGATGCTGGAAGTGAGCCTTGACCGCGATTCGGCCGTCGACGCTCTACGCCGCGAGCGCCGTCAGGCGCACTGCCGGCCCGCGGACAACGCCAGGGCGGGCGGCGACGACCGCGGCAAAGGCCAGGTGATGGCCGACACCCTC
>NZ_MAST01000022.1 GCF_001758225.1 Humibacillus sp. DSM 29435
TACACCCCGAAGTACCGGCAGGAAGCTGCTCATCTGGTCATCGACACCGGGCGCACGATCGTGCAGGTCGCTCGGGAGATCGGGGTCGGAGAGGCGCTGCTAGGGCGGTGGGTCGCCATTGAACGCTCCCGGATGGATGACCCCCCGGGGGCTGTCGATGCGGATGAGCGGGCCGAGCTGGTCCGGTTGCGGCGTGAGGTGGCCGAACTGCGCATGGACCGGGAGTTCCTGAAAAAAGCAGCGGCCTTCTTCGCCACGGAGAACTCGAGCCCGAGCGGGCGTTCGAGGTGATCGACGCGGAGAAGGCCACGCACAGCGTCTCGCGGATGGTGGACCTGTTGGGGGTATCGCGTTCGGGCTACTACGCGTGGGCCGCGCGCCGGGACTGCGAGCCAGGCCCGCGTGCGGCGCGCCGGGCGGACCTGACGGTGAAGATCAAGGTCGCCCATGACGCCTCTGACGCCGTCAACGGGTCACCGCGGATCGTGGCGGACCTCCGCGAGGCCGGCGAGGTCGTGTCCCGCAAGACGGTCGCGAAGCTGATGAGGGACAACGGTATTCGTGGGATCAGTCCTCGGCCGTGGCAACCGGTCACGACCATCGCTGACACCAGTACACACACGATCCCGGACCTGGTCGAGCGCCGTTTCGACCAGGGCATGTTGAACGTGGTGTGGACTTCGGACATCACCTATCTGGCCACTGGTGAGGGCTGGCTGTACTTGTGCGCGGTGCGTGACGGCTGTTCGCGTCGGGTGCTGGGCTACGCCTTCTCACAAAGCCTGCACACCGACGTCGTGGAGACCGCGTTGCGCCGGGCGGTGAGCTTCCGCGACCCGGGCACGGGCAGCACCGAGGGCGTGATTTTCCATGCTGACCGCGGCTGCCAGTACACCTCCACCCAGCTCGCCGAGGTCGTCGAGGAGCTCGGGGTGCGGTTGTCGGTCGGGCGTACCGGGGTGTGCTGGGACAACGCGCAGCAGGAGAGTTTCTGGTCAACCTTGAAGACAGAGCACTACCACCGCCACCGGTTCGACACCCGAGCCGAGGCGATCCGCTCCGTCAGCTCATGGATCGAGGCCGTGTACAACCGGCGACGGCGCCACTCCGCGCTCGGCCAGATCAACCCGGTATCGTTCGAGCACCGGCTCACCACGGCGGCCACAGAAGCCGCTTAACCGATGTCCACGAAATGGGGTCAACCCCAGAACCCGCTCGCGGACGCGGGCATCGCGTGGTGCAGGCCGCCGCAGAAGTTGACGCCGTGCTCGGTCTCGCCCTGCCAGACGGCGCGGCAGCTCTCGAGCGTTCCCGTGACCACCCGGGCGCTGGCCTCGTGGATCCCCGGAAAGGCGGGGTCGTCGTCGGTGCCGAGCCCGAAGCGCTCATCGGCCACCGCGGGGTTGTCGGAGGCGGCCCGCACCGCGGCGATGTACTCGGGCGTGTGCACCGTCGCGAGCACCTCATCGCTCGCGGGCTCGGCCCCGACGACCTCGACCCCGGGGTTGTCGAACACCCCGAGCGCCTCGCAGAGCCGCGCGGTCAGGTCGAGGCGGATCGGCGCCATGGGGTGCGACGGCCCGAAGTCGTACTTCGTGAAGCACGGGTCCCAGACGACTCTGGCCAGACTTGGCATGATTGAGACGCTATCGCGTTTCCCGCTCATCCCCGATCGACCTAGGAGCAACCCATGGCCCGTAACCGGCTCTTCGACGACGACGTGCTCGTCATCGGGCTGGGCCGCTTCGGCTCCGCTGTCGCCCTCGAGCTGACCAAGCTCGGCCACCGCGTCATCGCCGTCGAGCGGAACAGCGCGCTGGCCGAGACCTACGTCAACAAGGTCTACAAGGTGGTGCACGCCGATATGGCCAAGAGCGCGGCCCTCGAGATGATTCGCGCCGCCGAGCCCAAGATCGCCATCGTCGGCATCGGCTCGTCGGTCGAGTCGTCGGTGCTGGCGGCCGCGAACCTCGTCGACGCCGAGGTGCCCTCGATCTGGGCCAAGGCCCTCACCCCCGAGCACAAGCGCATCCTCACGCGCATCGGGGTGCACCACGTGATCTCGCCGGAGGCCGACTCCGGGCGCCGAGTTGCCCACCTGGTCAACGGCAAGCTGCTCGACTACATCGAGTTCGACGACGGCTTCGCGATCGTCAAGGTCAAGCCGCCCACCGAGTCGATCGGCTTCACACTCGAGCAGAGCGCGATCCGGCGCAAGTACGGCGTGACCGTCGTCGGGGTGAAGGCGCCGGGCGAGGACTTCACCTACGCCGTGCCGCAGACCAAGATCTCGGCCCACCACATGCTCATCGTCAGCGGGCCGACCGAGCTGATCGAGCGGTTCGCAGCGCGCCCCTAACCCTGCTCCCCCTGCTCCCCCGGCACGGGTCCCTCGCCGCCCACTCGGCCTCGAACCATGTCGATCAGCTCGAGCACGGCGGCGTCCGCCGCTCGGCGGTCACCGTCCAGAAGCAGCCCGAACAGCAGGCCCTGACCGACGGCGAGCGTCAGGCGCGCGAGCGCGTCGGCCTGGGCCGGTTCAGCCACCCCGGCGTAGGCCCGGCCGAACGCGCGGACGTGCTGGGTGATGACGACGTCAGCGAAGTGAGCTGCGTACGCCTGGCCGTACATGGCGTGGGAGGCCAGCTCGAAGAAGAGCGGGCCGAAGGTCTGCGCGGAGGTGGCTGCGTTCTGCCAGTTGCGCAGGCCGGCCTCGAAGGGGTCGTCGCACTCGGCGAACAACGCGTCGAGCGTACGGATCTGCTCGGCCACCACGGTCTCGAGGACGACCGCGAGCACATCTTCTCTCGAGCCGAAGTGGTAGTGCAGCATGCGCTGGCTCGTTCCGATCGCGGCTGCGAGGGTGCGTAGGCTGGTGTCGCGCACACCGTGCTCGGCGTAGTAGACAATCGCCTTGTGCAGTAGGGCCGTTCGTGGTGACTGGTCGCTCACGCGCTCTGCGCCCGGTGGGCGAAGGTGTTGGCCTCGACCTCGAGCATCCTCGCAGCCCGAGCACCGTAGACGCGGCGCACCAACGGGGCCAGCGGCCCACTCCAGTCGAGCGTGAGCTCTAGGCGGCATCCACCACCGTCCGTCGTGATCTCGTGCGTTGCTGCCGTCGCCACCCCCAGGGAACAGGCGACCCAGGTGAAGCGCCGTTCGGGCTGGCAGTCGGTCACGGTCCAGACGGCTTTGGCCAGGGCGGGTTGCCTCACCTCGAACCGGGACCCCAGCTCGAGCGGGCCACCCGGCACGCCCGGCCCGAGCGCGCGCACCGATGTGAAGGTGGGCAGCATCTCGGGCCAGCGCCCGACATCACTCACGAGTGACCAGAGGCGCTCGATGTGAGCAGTGGACGTCGAGGTGGAGGTGATCATCCCGCTATCGTAGACCGCTGTCTGTATCAAATGATACAGACAGCGGGGTCAGAGTCGAGGCTGGGGGCCGACGTCCTCACCGAGAGCAAGCACCATGGCGACCTCCTCGTCGCCGTCCTCCTCGCTCGCGATTCTCATCGGCCGACGGAAGTCGGTGGGCCGGAAGCCCATCCCGCTCGCGAAGGCGACGGCGCGACCGTTGTCGGTACCGACCCAGTAGACGAGATGGCTCTGGCCGCGGTCGCGAGCCAGTGAGGCCCCGTTCTTGACCAGGTGGGTGGCCACACCCGTTCCCCGCGCCTCGGGGCGCACCCAGAGCCCGAAGAGCTCACCGGCGCTGCCGTCACTCACCTTGGCCTGGCCGACGCTGACGATGCCCACGGCCTCACCGTTGTTCTCGGCGACCAGCCGGTTCGACCGGGTCATCCGTTCGCGCCAGAAGGACTCGTCGTACGCCTCTTCCTGGGAGGCGTCGGCCGCGAACGCCTCGGGCGACTCGCTCAGCGCCGCGAGCCGAACGGCTCGATAGTCCTGCCAGTCATCTTCGCCCAGTGGGCGCACGGTGATCTCGCTCATGGGGTCAACAATCGCATGAACCCCGAAACGGTGCATCCGCGGGCCAGGTGAACTCTGCGTGCCGTCAGCCGTTGCCGGACGCGAGCTGCTTCGAACGTGCCGCGGCGGCTTCGATCGCGTTGACGAACGCGGCCCGCACCTTGTGGTCGTCGAGCTGGCGCAGAGCGGCGACCGTGGTGCCGCCCGGCGAGCTGACCTGCTCGCGCAGCACGGTCGGGTGCTCCTTCGTCTCGCGCAGCATCGTCGCCGCCCCGTAGAGCGTCTGCACCACCAGCTCGGTCGAGGTGGCGCGCGGCAGACCCAGCACCACACCGGCCTCGATCATCGCCTCGACGACGTAGAAGATGTAGGCGGGGCCGCTGCCCGAGATCGCGGTGACCGCGTCGAGGTGCTTCTCGGCGAGCCGCACGACCTTGCCGCACGAGCTGAGCAGCGCCTCGGCCTCGGCCAGGTGGGCGTCGGTGCAGTGCTGGCCCGGCGCGATGCCGGCCATGCCCTGGTCGACGAGCGCCGGGGTGTTGGGCATGACCCGAACGACCGACGTGCCGTCGGGCAGATGCGACTCGAGGAACTCCGTCGTGATTCCCGCAGCCAGCGAGATGACCGTGTTGCCGGGCACCACATGGTCGCGCACCTCCTCGAGCAGGGAGCCCATGTCCTGAGGCTTGACGCAGAGCACCAGGGTGTCGGCCGCGCTGGCCGCGTCGGCGTTGGCCAGCACCCGAACGCCGTACCTCTGCCCCAGGTCGGCGACGCGGTCGGAGGTGCGACCGGTGATGATGAGGTCGTCGGCTGCACGCCCCGAGCGAAGCAGGCCCGAGACAAGGGTGCCACCCATCACGCCGGTTCCGAAGATGGCGGTGGTCGTCATTGCGCGACTCCGCTCATCCCTTGGTCGCGACGCCGCGCAGGAAGAACATCACGTTCGCGGGCTTCTCGGCCATGCGGCGCATGAGGTAGCCGTACCACTCCTCGCCGTAGGGGATGTAGACGCGAAGCTGGTCACCGCGGTCGGCGATGCGCTTCTGCTCGTCGGGTCGGATGCCGTAGAGCATCTGGTACTCGAACGACTTGGGGTCTCGACCCGCCTGACCTGCGAGCGCGCCGGCGATCTCGACGAGGCGCGGGTCGTGCGAGGCCACCATCGGGTAGCCCTCGCCCTGCATGAGCACCTTGAGGCATCGCACGTACGACTTGTCGACGTCGGCGCCCGCCTGGAAGGCCACCGACTCGGGCTCCTTGTAGGCCCCCTTGCACAGGCGCACCCGCGACCCGGCGGTGGCGAGGTCGCGGCAGTCGGCTTCGGTGCGGTGCAGGTAGGCCTGAACGACGGCTCCGACGAAGGGGAAGTCGGCCCGAAGCTCACCGAGGGCCTCGAGCGTGTAGTCGGTCGTGGTGTGGTCCTCCATGTCGAGGGTGACGGTGGTGCCGGCCGCCTTCGCCAGCTCGCAGATCTCACGGGCGTGTTCGAGAGCGAGCTTGCGCCCGTCGTCGGGCAGCGCCTGCCCGAGGGCACTCAGCTTGAGCGACACCTCAACGGTGCCGTTCTCCGTGAGCCCCTGGTCGCGCAAACCCTCGAGCAGCGACAGGTAGGCGTCACGGGTGGCCTGCGCCCGGGCGAGGTCGAGACAGTCCTCGCCGAGGTAGTCGATCGTCGAGAGCCTGCCGGATGCCGCCAGCTCGCTCGCCGCGGTCACGACGTCGGAGCGCTCGGCACCGGGCACGAACCGCTTGACGACCGCCCGCGACACCGGCGCCTTCTCGATGACGTCACGGATGCGCTCCTGCTTCGACAGCTGGAGCAGGGAGTTGCGGAGCAGGTCACTGGCGTCCAACGGTCTACCTCCGGTTCGGGGCTGCACTCGGTCGTGCTCTGCCGAATCTACCGCCCGCGTCGACACCACGCGCGTACCCGGTCGGAGCGGCCGACCAGTCGAACCAAGTGCCCGTCCCGAGTCGGCTCCGCCACGCCGTCGGCGGCGTACCGTTCGGCGTGCGGGCGCGGTGACCACGACGCCCCACGATCGGGAGGACTCGGATGCCGCTGGGTGGGTTCGGGCGCGCAGTGCAGTCAGCCATCTTCCGGGAGGGAGTGTTCGGGCGCCGCCCCGCTGTGCCCACCGACGGCAGCCAGCTCGAGGGTGCCGCCCGACGAGCGATGTCACGCCAGGGGTTCGCCTACGTGGCCGGCTCTGCAGGATCCGAGGCGACGGCCCGGGCGAACCTCGCCGCCTTCGACCGATGGCGCGTCGTGCCCCGGATGCTCGTGAACACCAGCGAGCGCGACACCGGCTTGGAGCTGTTCGGAAGGCGGCACGAGAGCCCGCTCATCGCCGCTCCCCTGGGGGTGCTCTCCATGGCTCACGCCGAGGCCGACCTGGCTGCGGCTCGTGGCGCGCGCAAGCAGAACGTGACCCACGTCATCAGCACCCAGGCGTCGGTACCGATGGAGGACATCGCCCGGGGGCTGGCCGGCAGTGGTCACTGGTACCAGCTCTACTGGAGCAGCGACGACGAGCTCTTCGAGAGCCTCGTGCGCCGTGCCGAGGCCTGCGGCAGTGAGGCGATCGTCGTCACGCTCGACACGGCCTACCTCGCCTGGCGGCCCCGCGACCTCGACCTCGGGCACCTGCCCTTCGCGCGCGGTGAGGGCATCGCCCAGTACACGTCCGACCCGGTGTTCCAGCGGCTGGTGGCGCAGCGTCTGGCGGCGGGCGGAGCGCCGGTAGACCGCCCCCGCCCCACCCCCGCCGCCATCGGCGCGCTCTGGTCGATGAGCCGCCACCACCCCGGCGACACGCGGGCGAACCTCACCTCGGCGCAGCCGAGGGCGGCGGTCGAGACCTTCCTCGACGTGTTCCCCCGGCCCACGCTCACGTGGGCCGACCTGCCCCGGCTGCGCGCCCTGACCAGCCTGCCGATCGTGCTCAAGGGGGTGCTGCACCCCGACGACGCGCGTCGCGCCATCGACGCGGGGGTCGACGGCGTGTACGTGTCGAACCACGGCGGACGCCAGGTGGATCGAGCGGTGGCGGCCCTCGACGCGCTCCCCGGCGTGGTCGATGCCGTGCGGTCGGGCGACCGCACGGTGCCGGTCATCTTCGACAGCGGCATCCGTTCTGGGGCAGACGTGTTCGTGGCCCTGTGCCTCGGGGCCGACGCGGTCGGCGTGGGCCGACCCCTCGCCTACGGTCTGGCCCTCGCCGGCGAGGTGGGGGTCTCGGAGGTGCTGCGAAACCTGCGGGCCGAGCTCGACCTGATGATGGCCCTCACCGGATGCACGGCGCTGGGCGACCTGCGCCGCGACCGGTTGGTGCAGGTCGGCTCTGCAGCGGGCTGACGCTCGCGGTGACGGGCTCCGGGGCGATTCTGGGTCAGAGGCGCGACACGCGGACGTGGGCCACCCCAAACGCGACGAGCTGCACCGCGACCTCGTTGCCCACCGCCCCGTCCGGGCTCTGCGATCGCAGGCCGTCGGGCAGCCCGGCCCGGAAGGTGACGTCGTGGTCGCGCAGGTTGGTGAGGTGCAGCGTCAGCCGCGTCGGGTCGTCGCCCTGCCGCACCTGGACGTCGACGTCGACGTCGGGTCTGACCAGCCCCAGGTTGCCCTCCCGGTAGGCCGTCGAACCCGTCGGGGCGAAGCGGTCGAGCGGCAGAATCTCGCTTGCCTGCGCCCCCAACCGGGCGGTGCGCCCGAACCTGGTCGACGCGGCGGGGTCGAACTCGGCGGCCACCTCGAACCGGTACCGGAACCGGGTCGGTCCGGGCTGCCACGGCGGCACGTTGCACGGCCAGAAGTTGTTCATGGCGTAGGAGTACAGATGGCTCGCTCCCTGGGGGAAGCTCGTGGGCCAGATGCCGCGAACCACGTCACCGGTGGTGAAGAGGGGCGTGTCGAGGGGAGTCCAGCGCACCTCTCCCTCCTGGGACTGGAGCGAGACCGTGTTGGTGACGGCTCCCCACTCGTTGGAGGCCCCCGGTCCGTGGTCGGTGCTCGGGCACACCCAGCCCAGGGGCCGGTCGTAGCGCAGCACCGGAGCGGTGCCCCTGAACGGGAAGCACACGTAGACGGCCTCCATATCGAGACAGGGAGCCTTGGTGAGCCTCACGTCGAGGTCGCAGACCCCGGTGTCGTCACGGAGCAGCAGCTCGACCGTGACGTCGTCGACGCCGAATCCCCCGCCGCACCACCGCAACCGCATCCCGTCTGGGGTGCTCTTGCGACCGACGTAGGCCAATTCCGGCGAGTCCGTCACGAGATGGCTGGGCTCCGGGTCGGCGACGTAGCGGAAGTTCTCGATCGGCAGGGTCCGCTCGCGGCGGTGGCCGTGGACGTCCGCCGGGCGGGCCAGCTTGTCCGATGCCGCTGCGACGAAACGTGTCTCGCCCGCTCGGACGATCTGGCCGAGCCGTACCGCGGCCGCTTCGTCGAGCAGCTCGCGGCCCGTGGGTCGGTGCCGGATCGACCGTGGCAGCTGCGTCTTCGGGTCCAGCACCACCTCCCAGCCCGGGGTGATGATGGGCTCGTCGAGCGGCGTTCGTGCGAAGCCGTGATGTCGCTCGGGCTCGGACGTCGTGCCGTGCGGCGCGACCTCCCCTCCCGGCACGGTGAAGTGCCCCGCCGTCATCGGCAGAAAGCGCCACGAGTGCGCCGGCAGGGCGCCGAGCGGCAGCCTTACGCGACGGAGCCCCGCGCAGCTGCTGAGCATCTCGAGCGGGATCGGCTCGGAGTCGCGGTCCAGCAGGTCCACACCGTCCGACAGGTCGAGCTCACAGTCAAGGTCGGCCGTCCAGGCGTGCGGGTTGAACACGAGGAACCCTGGCCCACGCACGTCGGCGCGTTCGGACAGCTGAGCCAGGTGCCGCCGCATCTCGTCGACCGCGACTCGCTGGGCGTCGTTGATGTAGCGGGTCTTCCAGCCGAGCTGGTCGGCTACCGGCGATGCGTGCGGGTGCGACATGCTCCGGCTCCACGTCAGCGTGTGCTCGGCGGCGATGGACAGGTCTGACCAGGCACGATCGAGCTCGGTTCGGTTGGTGCGCACGTTCGAATCAACCACTGAGACCAGGGCCCCCAGGGTCTCGGCGGCCGGCAACAGCACCTGGGTTCGGCGGTAAGCGGCGAACTCGTTTGCGGCAGAGCCGACTCCGTCCTCCCAGAAGGTGCCGGTCTCGCTGCGCCAGAGCGGCAGCTCGTCAGCGAGGGGGGCGACTGACGCCAGGTACTCGTCGAAGGTCGAGACCCGGAACCGGGGCCAGGCGAAGACCGCGTTCCAGCGCTCGACGAAACCGGTGTCGCCGTCGGCGAGGTCTTCGTTGTCGGCGTGGGTGCCGATGACGGCGAGATCGGTGGGGAGGTAGTCGGGCCGCTCGTAGCGCTCGACGTAGCGCTCCAGCCCGTTGGTGGCACCGGCCACCGCCTGCGGGTCGGCGGCCATGAACCGCAGCTGCGAGTAGTGGTCGGCGAAGTGGGCCAGCACCTCTTGCCCGTCTGGCCCCTGCCAGCGCACCGGCGACAACAGGTGCAGCTCGTCACTGGTGTCAGTCGCGGCCCGGCCGTGGTTCGACATGCCGACGAAGCCCTCGATGCCGAGGTCGGCCAACACGGACGGGATCGACCGGGAGTAGGTCGGCACGTCGGTGAGGTTGGCGTACCGCATCCCGGTGATCGTCGACGTCGGGAGGGTGAGGGCCAGGTCGGTGGAACGGTAGAGCTCCTCCAGCCCCACCACGCCGGTGAGGAAGTTGCTGTGGAAGGCGTTGATCCCGATCCGGCCGTCGGCAATGGCTCTGTACATCAGCGCGATCCGGGCCGGCGCCCGGGTGCGCAGGTACTCGGCCACCACGACACTGCCGTCGACGCAGAACCGGAAGTCGGGGTCGAGGTCGATGCGGGCGAGGGCGCGGTCGATGTTGCGGCAGTGCAGCTCGAGCACCTTGCCCTGGGCGTCGGTGAAGCCCAGGTCGAGGTGTACGTGCGGGATCAGGTGCAGGGTCCAGCGTCGGCACGGCGATACTCGGAGACGGTGCGTGTCGTGGCCCACGCGAACATTGACGTCGGCAACAGCGTCGAAGCCCGGCACCGGCATCCGCGCACGGAACATCCCGAAGTCACGACCGGAGCCCGCTACCGTCACCTGCGTTCGAAACCCCGGCCACTCGACGCTGACCGGCTCGGGGGGGCTGGTGCCGGCCGCCCACGTCACGTCGACGTCGACGAGCGGGGCCTCGGCTCCGTCGTGGTGGACGAACAGTGGGGTGGGCCGCAGCGCCACCACGGGCTCGGTGGGCAGGGACGACACCGCGATGAGCGCGACAGCCGACCAGCGCAGGTAGGCGCCGAACCAGCGGCCGTAGTGGGACCGCGCTGCCGGCAGCACCTCCCCCGGACCGTAGGTGACCTCGTGGGTCGCGGCCAGTCGGCCCTCTCCCAGCGCGGCCGCCCGGTCGATGGCCGTCGTTACGGTGAGGGTGTGCCGGCCGGGGGCCAGCCAGGCCGCAGGTAGTCCGACCTCCAGGTGCACGACGCCCGCCACGGGGCCCGGCTCGCCCGTCTGGGTGCGGTCACGCCGCGTGACCACGGGATGGAAAAGCCCACGGTGGATGCCGTCGAGCGTGATCTCGAGATCGGGGCACGGCCCACGTTCGGCCGAGAACCTCAGCGAGAGCACCGCGTCGGCGGCGCTCTGCAGCTCGAACTCGACCACGACCCGGTGACCCCGGTAGCCGCCGCTGGCGTCGAAGACCCCGGGCTGCACGGCCGGCCAGGTGCCGGCCCCGGTCGACACGTCGAGCCGGGCGGTGGGAAGCCCGTCCTCCACCAGCCACTGCGGGTCGGCGGGGTTGGGAGTGCACGACCACAGAGAGCTCGAGGTCACGTGAGCCGCCTTCCGCAGTAGGGTCTGTCCGTGGATACTTCAAACTTTACAGTAACTGTCTTCGGAGCCGTTGGTGACGGCCTGTGCAACGACACGGCAGCAGTCCAGTCCGCCATCGACGCACGTCACGCCGCCGGTGGTGGCCGGGTCGTGATCCCGGCCGGTGGGACCTTTCGCTGCGGCACGATCTCACTGCGGTCGGGCATCGACCTGCACCTCGAGGCCGGCGCCACCCTGCAGGCCAGCCCCGACGACGCCACCTACACCGTCCGCCGCCAGACCGGGGGGCTGGCAGGCGGCAGTCCGCACGACGACCCCGAGCCGAGCACCATGTTCATCACCGCCGAGAACTGTCACGACGTCTCGATCACCGGGCAGGGCACGATCGACGGGGGCGGCCGCTTCTTCATCCAGGCCAATCTGGGCGACATCCACGAGATGACCCACGTACGCCCTTACACGGTCTTTCTCATCGGCTGCGAGCGAGTGACGATCCGCGACGTGACGGTTCGCGACGCCGCCTACTGGACCGTGCGACTGTCCGGATGCCGCAGCGCCCTTGTCGACGCGATCACCATCGCGAACGACCTGAAGCTGCCGAACAACGACGGAATCGACATCGACACGTGTCAGCGCGTGCGCATCACGAACTGCGACATCGTAACCGCCGACGACGGCATCTGCATCAAGACCTGCCAGGAGTCGAAGGAGTTCGGGGAGTGCTCTGACGTCACGGTCACCGGGTGCACCATCGTCAGCCGGTCGGCGGCCATCTGCATCGGGTCGGAGATCGCCTCGCCCATTCGCAACGTGGTGGTCAGCACCTGCGTCATCTCCGACAGCCATCGCGGCCTGGCCCTCAAGCTGTCGGAGCCGGGCGGGGTGCACAACGTGCTGTTCACCGACATCGTCGTCGAGACGCGGTTCTTCGACTCGCGCTTCTGGGGTGGTGGTGAGCCCATCTACCTCTCGAGCTACCCCTGGCGCGGCGGGAGTGGCACCGCCCGCAACATCCGGTTCCACCACATCCTGGCCCGCAGCGAGAACGGGGTCTTGGTCCGCTCCGAGGAGCCAGGCTGCATCAGCGGCCTCGTGCTGTCTGACGTACGCGTGGAGATCGACCGCTGGAGCGGCGAGCCGGGCGGGTTCTGGGACCTCATGCCCCACCCGGCCGGTACGCGAGTCGACCACGAGACGAGCGGCATCCACCTCGAACGGCTCACCGACGTGCGACTCGACGACTGCGAGGTCGTCTGGGCCCAGCCGGCCGGCTCGCGCGACGCCGATCTCGAACAGGCTCTGACCGTGGTGGACGTGGACGACCTACGAACCACCGGCTTCCGTGGCGAGTCCGCCCAGCTCTGAACCGTTGATGATTTAACCGGTTACAGGGGTTGTGCCGGGGTTTGTGGCCAGTTACTGTAAAACTCGAACTAAGTGATCTCGCGCTGGCCGGCTCGTGCCGCCACCCACGAGACGCCCGCCCGCATCACCTCCCCGAGTTCGACGGAGAACACCATGGGATCGCATCGTCTTCGCACCGCCATCGCCGTTGTCGCGGCCGCTGCCACCGGCGCGCTGTCACTCGGAGGGGCCGCGGTGGGTGTCGCGTCCGCGGCCAGCAGCACCACTTCGACGCCGGCGGCCGCGGCCGTCGCGGGGCAGGTGAACATCGTCGACAAGGACGCCACGGCCCAGACGAAGTCGCTGTTCTCGTACCTGAGCACCACGCGCGGCCAGCAGGTGTTGTTCGGAGCGCAACACACCACCGACAACGGAATCACCTTCACCAGCACCGGGCCGGACGAGACCCGGTCTGACGTGTTGGGCGCGGTGGGTGACTACCCGGCCATCTTCGGCTTCGACACCCTCATCCTCGAAGGCGGGGAAGGGCCCGGCGTGGCGGGCAAGTCGTTGATGGAGAACGTGGCCCCGTTCCGAACCGACATCCAGACGGCGCACCGGCTGGGCGGCATCCCCGAGATCAGTGCCCACATGGAGAACTTCGCCACGGGCAAGAACTTCACCGACCCAACGGGCGAGACGGTGAGCCACATCCTGCCCGGCGGTGACAAGAACGCCGCGTTCAACGACTACCTCGACGCCATTGCCGCGGTGGCCACCACCTCGACCGACGACGCGGGTCAAGCGATCCCGATGATCTTCCGGCCGTTCCACGAGAACACCGGCAACTGGTTCTGGTGGGGCGCCGGGCGGGCGACCACGGGCGAGTACAAGGAGCTCTACCGCTACGCGGTGGAGTACCTGCGCGACACCCGCCACGTGCACAACCTGCTCTACGCGTTCTCTCCCAACGCCTCCTTCGGTGGCGACCAGACGCGCTACCTGGCCACCTACCCGGGTGACCCGTGGGTCGACATCCTCGGTTACGACGCGTACGAGTACAACAACGATCCCGACAACTCTGATGCCTACGTGGCCAGTGTCGTGACCGACCTCGCCATGGTCTCGCGCACGGCCGACTCGCACGACAAGATCGCGGCGTTCACAGAGTTCGGCCGCAACGGCGCGCGAACCATCCAACCCACCGGCAACAAGAGCCTGCAGTTCTTCACCGATCTGCTCAACGGCATCAAGGCCGACCCCGACGCGAGACGGATCGCCTACATGTTGACCTGGGCCAACTTCGGCCCAGGTGAGGTGTACCAGATCTACGTTCCCAACGCGGCGTACACCGACGCTGCGGGCGTGCAGCAGCCGGCGAACGACCTGCTGCCCGACTTCCAGGCTTTCTACGCCGACAGCTACAGCGGGTTCGCCCGCGACATCCCGGCTGACGCCCTGACCCAGACCGGCCTGACCGCGACCCCGGCCACGCCGACCCTGCGCGTGGTCTCTCCGGCCGACGGCGTGCGAATCACCGACCCGACCACCACCGTGCGGGTCAAGGCCACCGTCAACCCGGCGACCTCCGTCTCCTTCACGACCGGCGACGACCCCACCGCACACGCTCTGACCCTCGGCGCCGACGGTTACTGGGAGGCCACCTGGAACATCGGAACCGAGAACCTCACCAACGCCAGCAGCCGCATCGACGTCACCGCCACCTACCCCGACGGCGTAGCGATGACCGCCACCTCCGCCGTCATCCTCGGCGCCGCCCCGACCCTGCCCAACGGCGTCGTCGACACCTTCGAGGGCTACGGCGACAACGCCGCCCTGCAGGGGGCCTACACCTTCAACAACACGACCTCGAGCGATCTCACGCTCGACACCACCCACGCGTCGGAGGGCAGGAACGGGGTCTCGTTCGCCTACGACTTCAGCGCCAGGGACTACCAGGGCTTCGGCCGGGCCTTCACCCCCGCGCAGGACTGGTCCGGGTTCGACCAGCTTCAGGCCCACCTGCTGCCCGACGGCTCGAACCAGAAGCTCGTGCTGCAGTTCGATGCAGGTGGCGCCACCTTCGAGGCCTACCCCTCCCTCGCCGGCACCACCCCGCTTGACCTGGCGATCCCCTTCAGCGAGTTCACGGACAAGGCCGGAACCCACCCGGCCCCCACCGCTGCACAGCTGACGTCCGTGACCCAGTTCTACGTCTACCTCAACAAGACCGACAGCTACTCCTCGCCCGGCAGCATCGGCCTCGACGACATCCACGCCGGCCTCAGCATCCCGGCGGGTCCGACCGTCATCGACGTACCGACGGCCCCGCTCTGGACCGACACCTGCGGACCCGACAACAACGGCAGCTTCTCCGGCTACACCGACACCGACCAGTACACCTGGAAGGTCACCGACCACTCCACCCTCAACGGCAAGGTCGGCATCACCGTCACCGCCAAGCCCGGCTACGCCTTCCCGGAAGGCGCCCGCACCCGCTGGACCCGCACCCAGAACAACACTCCGTGCCTGATCGACGTACCGACGGCCCCGGTCTGGACCGACGCCTGCGGACCCGACAACAACGGCAGCTTCTCCGGCTACACCGACACCGACCAGTACACCTGGAAGGTCACCGACCACTCCACCCTCAACGGCAAGGTCGGCATCACCGTCACCGCCAAGGCCGGCTACGCCTTCCCGGAAGGCGCCCGCACCCGCTGGACCCGCACCCAGAACAACACGCGCTGCGCAGCCACGATCAGCGCCACCACCACGGCGCAGACGTGCTCGACCGCCGGGGGCCCGGTGCCCGGGTCACTGAGCTTGGTCAAGACCCGCATCCGCTCGGCCTACGTCTACGTCGGACCCACCACCGGCACCAAGGCCGGTGACCTGTCGGCCTTGGCGCCTGGTGAGTACCTGGTCATCGCCACCGCCGCGGACGGGTCTGCGTTCACGACCGTTCCCAACGGGTGGAAGCCCAGCCCCACCCGCGACTCGGCCGGCAACGTCGTCAAGGTCAGTCGCGTCGTGACCATCGCCGCTGCTGCCTGCTGACACCGCTGCACGGCCGGGTCGCCGGTGCCCTCGACGACGGGGTCAGTCAACCGGCGGCGGCAGCTGCGGCTTGAACCGACGCACCTCATGGGGCCAGCCGCACGCCTGCGCAATCTTGCCCGCCCACATCGTGGCGGCCTCGTCATCGGCCACGTCGACCACGGCGAACCCACCCAGAAACTCCTTGGTCTCGTAAGGCCCGGCCGCCTTCATCTCGTCCGTAACCGCCCTGGCGAGCGGTCCACGCCCACGGAACCACTCCTCGGTGTGCTCGCCCACCCACTGCTGGTTGAAGTACAAGAGGTACTCGGCCATGACCGCTCCTTCGTCTCTGGCGGGCCCCGTGGCCCGCGTTCACCTGACCCACGAACGGCGACCCGCGACTACGACACGGTTGTCAGAAAAGTGAACCACCGGTGATGGCGCGGCAGCCCTTCTTCTGACAACCGGGGCCCGTAGGCGTCTCAGCCAGCCTGTCCTCCGGCCTGCCACTCGGTCGCGCCACCGTCGTAGGAGATCGTGGCAGACGCCACCGAGACCTCGCCGCCGGTGCCCGACCTCACCGAGACGAGCACGGGGTTCACCAGGCGCGACGGCGGCATCCCGGGGAACGCTCCCTCTCGCGACTGCACCGTCAAGACCTGGCGCGAATCGTTCCAACGCATCGGCACGAAGGCGAACTCTCCGCCCTCGTAACCGTACCCGTCGCCGGCGTCCTCGTAGAGGTCGAACGCTCCGTCGCGGCCGGGGTAGACCCGAAGCTCGATCGGCCCCCAAGGGTCCTCGTCGGTGTGCTGCACCAACGGGCCCAACGGAAGGATCGTGCCCGCCCGGACGAACACGGGGATGCGCTCCAACGGGGCCTCGACGAGGATCATCTGACCACCCTCGTGCTGCTTGCCGGTCCAGAAGTCGAACCATTCGGTGCCGGCCGGCAGATAGACGGATCGCGAACGAGCCACTCCTGTCAGCGGCGTCGAGTCGGGTCCGTGAACCATGGCGTGTGTCACCGGGCAGACCAGCAGCGAAGGGCCGAGCATGAACTGGTCGACGATGTCGTAGACCGCGGGGTCGTCACGGAAGTCGAAGGCGAGCGCGCGCATCGGGGTGTACGCACGGTGGGTGGTCCAGCCACTCAACGAGTAGAGGTAGGGCAGCAGGCGGTAGCGCAGCCGCAGGAAGACCGCGATGGTGTCGTAGACCGGCTCTCCCGGTTCGCCGAACCGCCACGGCTCGCGCGGCGTGCAGCGCCCGTGCGAACGGAACACCGGGGTGAACGTGCCCGCCTGAAGCCAGCGCAGGTACAGCTCGCGGTAGCCCAGGTCGAGGTTGCCCTGCTCGTAGTCGCCCGACCAGAACCACAGGTCGCCGGGCGTGACGAAGTAGGCGCCGATGTCGAAGGTCCAGAACGGGGTGCCGGTCACGCATAGGTTGAGCCCGGCAGCGAACTGCCGACGCAGGGAGTCCCACGTCGCCGACCAGTCGCCCGACCAGGTCACCGCGGCGTAGCGTTGCTGGCCGACGAAGCCCGACCGGGTCAGGGTGAAGACCCGCTTGTCGTCGCCCTGAGCACGCAGGCCCTTGTAGAGGCCGGCGGAGTGCGCCAGCGAGTAGCCGTTGATGCGCTCCGGGTCGAGGTACTTCTTCATCTCGTCGGTGTTGATGACCACGCGCTGCCACGGTTGCGGACGCACGGCCCCCTTCCAGTCGGCCTCGAACGGCTCGGTGCAGTCAGACCAGAAGGCGTCCACCCCGTGCTGGGCGTAGCCTTCGCGCACCTGGGCGGCGTACCGCTCCCGCGCCGCCGGGTCGAAGGCGTCGTAGGTCGAGCCGTCACCGAGCAGCTGACCGTGCTCGCGGAACTCCCGCTGGTTGGCCCCGTCGCCGTGCATGTTCGGCCAGATCGACACCATGAGCCGGCAGTCCATCGCGTGCAGCTGCTCCACGAGTCCCTTGGGATCGGGGAAACGGTTGGGGTCCAAGGACTTCTGCCCCCACTGCCCCTCAGGCCAGCTCTGCCAGTCCTGCACGATGCAGTCGATCGGCAGGTCGCGAGCGCGGAACTGACCGACGACCTCGACGAGCTCGGCGGCATCTACGTAGCGGTCCTTGCTCTGCACGTAGCCGAGCGCCCAGCGGGGCAGCATCGGTGCCTGCCCGGTGAGGCGGCGCACCTCGCCGACGATGTCGTCGAGCTCCGGCCCGAGGATGAACAGGAAGTCGAGCTCGTCGTCGGTCTCGGTCCAGAAGTAGGTGCCGTGCTGGTCGTCGTGGAAGGAGGCCAGCGACTGGCTGTCCCAGAGGATGCCGTACCCGTTCGTCGAGACGATCATCGGGGCGACGATCTTCATGTTCTGCTGGTAGAGGTACTCGTGGTGCCCGCGGTAGTTGAGGATGCCGTCCTCGTGCTGACCGAGCCCGTAGATCGCCTCGCCAGGCTGGAACTCCAGGCGCAGCGTCGTGGAGTAGGCCTGCCGGTCGACGACAGTGTCGGTGCCCGTCACCACCGCCCGCTCCCCGTCGGCGCCCCGCACCGTCGTGATGTCGGTGTCGTCGGAGAACACCGTGCGCAGCACGTCGACCTCCTCGAGCAGCTTCGCATCCTGACGGTCGTGGGGCTCGCGCACGAGCAGCCGGCCAGTCGCGTCGGTCCACGTGAACGCCCCTGTGGCACGGTCGATCTCGAGGCGTAGCGAGGGAGTCGAGAGCACCAGGATGCCGTCTGCCTCCTCGACCGCGGGAGCGTTGCGTTCCAGCCCGCCCAGCAGCATCCCGTTCGACCGCAGGGACTGGTCTGTGAAGCTCGGGCGGCCCGTATACACGACCCGCATCACCCCGTCCCCGATCGCCTGGACCAGAAGGCGGCCGGCGGTCGTGGTGACGACCACGCCGTCGCTGTTTACCGCGTGAGCGAGAACCTTCATGCCGACACCGCTTCCGGTCGTGGGTGGACGAGGTGGTTCACGCTCATCAGCACCGGTGCTGAGGTCAGTGCTGTTGGTTCAAGGTCGGCGGTGCTGGTCACCGAGAACGTGTACGACTCCCCCGGCAGCAAGGTGACGAGCTGTTCGGAGACCGTTGCGTCCGGGTCGAGGCGGTCGACGTTGAGCACGAGGTCCTTCACCAAGGACTCGGCGGTGACCGTGAGGTCAAAACCGCTGTGGGAGCGCCGGACCTCGGTGCGCAGGGACGGTTCGGGAAAGGGCACATCAAGGTCTTCGGCGAACCACCACCAGGCCCGGCCGTCGTCACTGGCCGACGGGCAGCTCGCGACGAGCAGCTCCTGGGTCGCATCGCCCACGCCCTGGAGCGCCGCCTCGAGAATCGTGGTGACTCCCGTTCGAGGCGCGACGTCGATGGTCACCTGCTCGGTCGCCAGGGTCTCCCCGACCAGGTTCATGCGCCTGACCTCGACGGTGTCGCACCAGGGTTCAGCGCTGTCGTTGCTGGCGATGAGGGCAACTCCCTCCTCGCGCGGCTGCAGCAGCAGCACGCGGGGGGCGTTGAGCTTGCGGAGCGCGTACCACAGCGGCTTGCGGCGGCCGTTGCTGTCGATCACGGCCCAGCTGACCGCCGGCCAGCAGTCGTTGAGCTGCCAGACGACGTAGCCGGCGTTGCGCGGGGCGTGGGAACGGTAGTGCGAGACGGCGCAGCCGATAGCTCGCGCCTGGTCGAGCTGGGTGGTGAAGTACCAGTCGTCGAAGCCGGTCGGCGTCGGCAGGTGCCCGGTCCAGCCGCGTTCGAGCTTGAGGTTGCCGTCGATGGCCTTCTGGTGGTTCGCCATTCCCGGAGAGTCGGGGGCCGGTTGCTCGTCGTGGATCGCCGGTATCAAGGTGGAGTGGTTCGCCGGGGCCTGAAACCCGAACTCGGCCACGAACCGTGGGATGGCGCTCCGGTACTCGAGATAGTCGACGCTGAACCAGACCTTCCAGCTGTGCACCGGGCCGTGATCGGGAAGGGTCGGGTGGCTCTCGTCGTTCGGTGACCACGGGCTCGACGGAATGTAGGCCCGACCCGGGTCGATCTCGTCGATGATCGCCGGGAACAGCTCGTGGTAGTAGCGGCCGCCCCAGCCCTCGCCCTCGGCCATGCGCTCCTTGAAGCCCCAGTTGTAGTAGCCCTCGATGTTCTCGTTGCCGCCGCTCCAGAGGGCGAGAGAAGGGTTGCGCGCCAGCCGGGCGACGTGCTCACGCGCCTCGGCCTCGACCTCCTGCCACATCTCCGGAGCCTCGGAGTAGCAGGCACAGGCGAACTGGAAGTCCTGCCAGACGAGGATCCCCTGACGGTTGCAAGCGTCGTAGAAGTCGTCGCTCTCGTAGATGCCGCCGCCCCAGGCGCGAAGCAGGTTCATCCCGCCGTCTACCGCGCCCTGCACGGCCTGCTCATAGTCACGGCTGGTCATCCGGCTCGGAAAACAGTCACCCGGGATCCAGTTCGCTCCCTTGACCCAGACGAACTGGCCGTTGACGTGGAACTCGAAGCTGGTGCCGTAGGCGTCCGGCTCGATCCGTACCTCGACCGTACGGAAACCGATGTCGTGGCTCCACGTGTCGAGCTCAATGCCGCCGCTGGAAGCACGCACGACCAGCCGGTACAGCGGCTGCTCGCCATGTCCGCGTGGCCACCACAGTTCCGGCTCGTCGAGCGTGAGCGACAGCTCGGCCCGGTCATCTGTGGTCGCCGCAGTGGCGCTCGACGTGGTTCCGTCGGGCGCCTGAAGCTCGACGTCCACGACGACCTCATGGGCTGCGGAGCGCTCGAGGGCGACCACGAGCGCCACGTGGCCCTGGCCCTGCTCGTCGACGGTGACGTTCGGCACGACGGAGCGGAGCCGTGCTGTCGACCACTGGTGCAGGTGCATCGGCCGCCAGATCCCGGCCGTGGTCAGGGTGGGGCCCCAGTCCCAGCCGAAGTTGGCGGCCATCTTCCGCAGCGCGTTGTAGGGCAGGGCGTCTCCCACCAGTGGCTTGGCCCCCAGTCGCTGCTCCGACTCCCGAGCCGCGCGCAGGGGTGCGTCGAAGTCCACGACGAGCTCGTTGTCGGCCCCCAGTGCCGATCGCACGTCGAAGCGGTACGTCCGGTGCTGGTTCTTGGTCCGGCCCACGACGGCGCCGTTCAGGGTCACGGTGGCCACCGTGTCGAGGCCTTCGGCGACCAGGTCGACGCGTTCGTGGCCCTCGTCGACGAAGTCGAACGTGGTGCGGTACCGGGCGTCGGTCTCACCGATCCACTGCACCTGCTGCTCGTTGCGGTCGAGATACGGGTCGGGGATGAGTCCGCCGGCGAGCAGGTCGGTGTGCACGCAGCCGGGCACGGTCGCGGGGATGGCCCGTGGTAGGCCGTCGGGTCGTGCACCGCCGCTCAGACTGAGCGTCCATCCGTTCGAGATCGTCGTTGTCGACATCGGTGAGTCTTCCTGTTGTAGCGGCTTCGTGGGCACGAAAGAAACGAGAGGTCCGGGTCAAGATCGGGGATGCCGCCCCGTCGCGGGTGCTGCTCACCCGCCTCGAGCCAGCAGCTTCGTCACCCGGTCGCGCACGTCCTGTTCGGTTCCGGCGGTGAGGGCCGAGCCGACTCCGACGGCGACGGCGCCGGCCGCCAACCAGTCGGGAACGTCCTCGATGGCAACGCCGCCGCTCGGAACGAGCTCCACGAGCGGTAGGGGAGCCCGCAGGTGCCGGAAGGAGCCGATCCCCCACAGGGAGGCCGGGAAGAGCTTCACCATGTCGGCGCCGGCCGCGACCGCGGTGATGATCTCGGTCGGGGTGGCGGCCCCGGGCAGGGCGAACATGTCGGCGTCGTGAGCCGCGCGGATCGCCGCCCTGTCGGTGCAGGGAGACACGACGAAGGACGCTCCCGCCCGAGCGCTGGCGCGAACCTCCTCGACCGTGACCGCCGTGCCGACACCGATGTGAACGCTGCCGGCGACCTCGTCGACGAGCTCACGCACGACCTCGAGGGCGTCGGGCGTGGTCAGGGCGACCTCGATGAGATCGACACCGCACATCACGAGCACCCCGGCGGCCTCCCGTGCCTGCTGCGGCGACGACGTGCGCACGATCGCCACCAGCCGTTGAGCTCTGATGGCCTCAGCCACCGCGCCGCGCCGAGTCTCAGCGTCGGACATCGGTCTCTCCTGCCTCGAGTGCCGTCACGTCGTCGGCGAACGGCAGCCCGGCGCTGTCTCCGCGGGTGGCCACGCACAGGGCCGACGTGATGGCGGCCGTGGTCAGGGCCCCGGGAACCGAGGGGGAGTCGAGCCAGGCGTGCAGAAACCCAGCGGCGAAGGCGTCTCCGGCCCCGACCGGGTCGGTGGCCGTCACCGGGAAGACGGGTTGGTGCCAGTACTGGTCGCGGTCGAAGGCCCACGACCCCCGTGCGCCGTCTTTGACGACGACGAGAGCGGGCCCGGAGGCGAGGATGGCCCGGGCCCCCGCCTCGGTGTCGCGCTCACCGGTCAGGGCCACGACCTCGTCGAGCCCGGCCAGCACCACGTTGCACAGCGCGGCGAGGTCGCGCAGCCGCGGGATGGCCACCTCGTCAGTGCACAGCGAGCGCCGCAGGTTGGGGTCGAAGACCACTGCGACGCCAGACTCCCGAGCGGCCTCCACCACGGCGCGGGTGCATTCCCAAGCGCTGTCGCTGAGGATCGCGGTGATACCGGTGAGGTGCAGCAGCCTCGCACTACGAACGTAAGAACCGTCTATGTCGCCCGAACCCAGCGCGGCGCCGGCCGAGTCGGACCGGTAGTACGCGACCTGGATCGGCCGCTCGACCCAGACGTCTCGGAGCAACACCCCCGTCCGGCGAGTCGCGTCGCGGACGACGCGCGACACATCGACTCCCTCGGCCTGCAGGCCGCGGACGATGCTGTCACCCAGGGCGTCCGTGCCGACGCGACCGAAGAAGCCCACCCGTCGACCGAGTCTCGCCAGGCCGGTGGCCACGTTGGCCTCGGCCCCGACGACCTGGCGGGCAAACCGCTGCGACAGGGCGAGGTCCAACCCGTCGTCGGCGACGAAGCCGACCATGGCCTCCCCGAAGGTGACGACGTCGAGACCCTCCTGCGTCGCCGGAGCCGGCCGGCCGGGTGACGCGCGGACCACCGTCATCGCCCGGCCGCAAGGGCGGCTGCGGGCCCGGGCCAGCGCTGGTGATGCTCCGTGCGGATCATGTCAGCGGCCTCGAGGACGGTAGGAACGTAGGGCGGTGGCGGCTCCGACGACTCCTGGGAACGCGGAGGCGGAGGACAACTGGCCCTATTCTTCTTTTCATCTCTACAGTAAGTCAAGCACCCGAGACTGCTCATAAACTGAGCCGACCGACAGGGTAGACGGTCGTATCGCTGACTGGACCGCCGACCACCTATCGGCATCTTTCTGTAGCCTCTACACTAAGACGACGCTGGCTCTGGCCTCGGCGTCGAGTCCTGGTGATGAGCACCGACCGCAAAGGGTGGCACGACGACGTGACAACCAACTCGTCCGGACCGGGCGCGGCACTGGCCGGCCACCGGGCTCTGCTGCTCGACACGATCCGCGGCGCGGGAGAGATGAGCCGCGCATCGCTGGCTCGCACGACGGGTCTGAACGCAGCCACGGTGACGGTCGCCGTCCGCGACCTGATCGCAGACGGCCTCATCGTCGAGATCGGGCGCGCCGCGTCAACCGGCGGCAAGCCCGCCGTCCTGCTCGCACTGGCGGCCGAGTCCCGTTACGCGCTGGGAGTTCACCTCGACCACACCTCGATCACCTACGTGATCGCCGACCTCTCCGGCAAGGTCGTCGCCGTCTGGCCCCGTCGCGGGGGGGCCGACGCTCGAGCACCGCAGCTGGTGGTGGAGCGCATCGCGGCAGAGCTGACCACGTTCGTGCAGCGCATCGGCATCCCGACCGAGCGGCTGCTGGGCATCGGGTTGGTGTCTCCTGGACCAGCCACCTCCGCCACCGGGATCGCCCTCTCCTCCCCCGAGATGCGGCCCTGGATCGACTTCCCCCTGGTCGACGCGCTGGCCGCAGCCACCGGGCTGCCCGTGGTGCTGGGCAACGACGCAACGGCTGCGGCGGTCGGCGAGTTCTGGTCGGGCCACGTCGACCCGACGGCAATGTTTGCCGCTCTCTACATGGGAACGGGGATCGGCGCGGGGATCATCATGGCGGGCAACCCGATCCTCGGCTCGAGCGGCAACGCGGGCGAGATCGGCCACATCTGCGTCGCGCGTGACGGCGCCCTGTGCTGGTGCGGCAGCCGGGGCTGCCTCGAGACCGTGGCCGGGGCGGCGGCGATCGTGCACGCGGCCCGGGCCGCGGGCCGCGCTCCAGCCGGCGAGTTCC
Source organism: Humibacillus sp. DSM 29435 (assembly GCF_001758225.1). Lineage (GTDB taxonomy): Bacteria > Actinomycetota > Actinomycetes > Actinomycetales > Dermatophilaceae > DSM-29435. The sequence goes on from NZ_MAST01000022.1 coordinate 23,569, forward strand.
TGCACGACCAGTTCGCCGACGTGGCCCGAGAGGCGCTCGCCGGCCAACCCACCGCGGTCGCGCTCTTCGAGGATGCCGCCGACTACGTTGCCGTCGCAGTCCAGTCGTTGACCAACATCCTTGACCTCGACCACGTGGTGCTGACCGGCCCGGCCTTCGCCATCGCCGGTGCCCTGTTCGTGCCTGCCATCCAGCGCCAGCTGGCCCACGCGTTCTTCGCTCGGGGTACCCACGGCGTGGAGGTGACCGTCTCGTCGAACGCCTCGTACGCCGCAGCGACGGGCGCGGCCGCCATGGTGCTGCAGAGCGAGCTCGCGCCTCGCCCGACCATGTCGGGCCGCCCGGCTGCGACCTCCGGCGCCAGCCCCTCCGCGATCGCCGGCACCGGGCCGTCAACGTCCGGGGCTCCCCTCGTGGCTGCTTTCGACTGATCCCAGCCACCCGCCCGACGACCCTGCGAACCGGTAACGACAGAGAGTCTCATCATGACCGTCACGTGGATCGACCAGCCCGACCACCGGGCCTGGCTGCGGCTGCAGACTCGCCTGCAGCTGCACTTCGCCCGTCGTTTCCCGCACCCCGACGGCGGCGCCTGGTACCTCGATGACGACGGCCGCCCCGACGAGGCGTTGCCCGTGCACACCTGGATCTCGGCCCGCATGCTGCACGTCTACAGCCTGGGCCATCTGGCCGGCATCCCAGGCTGCGCCCCGCTCGCAGGCCGAGCCCTCGACGGCCTACGAGGCCCCCTGCGTGACCCGGTGCACGGGGGCTGGTTCGCTTCCGTCGGGCCAGGAACCGAACGCGACGACGCCAAGGTCGGTTACGCCCACGCGTTCGTCGTCTTCGCCTCCGCGAGCGCCACGGTCGCCGGTGTGCCCGGGGCTCGAGACGTCTTGGACGAGGCCCTCGAGGTGCTGGACAGCCGCTTCTGGGAGGAGGGGCCGGGGCTGCACCGAGACTCCGCCGTCGCGGACTGGTCGGTCTTCAGCGACTACCGCGGCATCAACGCCAACATGCACGGGGTCGAGGCGCTGCTCTCAGCGTCAGACGCCACCGGTGACGCGCGATGGCGTGAGCGCGCGGCGCGCGTGACCGAGACCGTGCTCGGGTGGGCCGCCGGCAACGACTGGCGCATTCCCGAACACTTCGACGCCCACTGGACCCCCATGATGGAGCACCACCGCGACGAGCCGAACCACCCGTTCGAGCCCTACGGTGCGACCGTCGGTCACGGGCTGGAGTGGTCGCGCCTCGCGGTGCAGGTCGCCGCCTCAGGCGTCGGTCGAGCCGGGCTGCTGGCTGACGGAGCCGTCCGCCTCTTCGACCGCGCGGTGTCCGACGGGTGGGCCGTCGACGGTGCCGATGGCTTCGTGTACACGACCGACTGGTCGGGCACTCCCGTGGTGCGTCAACGGATGCACTGGGTGGTGGCCGAGGCGATCTCTGCCGCCGCCGCGCTGGGCGCCCACACCGCAGATCCACGCTACGACGGCTGGTACCGCACCTGGTGGGACTACGCGGCCACCCACCTCATTGCCGACAACGGCTCCTGGCGTCACGAGCTCGACCCGCAGAACCGTCCGGCCGCCACGGTCTGGCCCGGTCGTCCCGACCTCTATCACTCGGTGCACGCGACGATGCTGCCGCGCCTGCCCCTGGCCCCGACCGCCCCGACCGCGTTGGCCCGCGGTCTGTTGCGCTGACGCCCCCTCAACAGGAGACCTCGAACCTCATGCACGTCGCACCCGAACCCGCCTACGTCATCGAGCTCACCCACGCCTGGCACGGTGACCGGCTTCCCGACGGCCGCCCCCGCGTGCCGGATGCCGTTCTCGACCGCCTGCGCGCCGCCACCACGGAGCAGGCCTGGGCCGTGCTGCGTGACGCGGGCTACCACCTCCAGTTCTCGGGCCAGTGGTTACAGACACATCCGGGAACCGTCATCGTCGGTCGGGCCCTCACCTCCCAGTTCCTGCCGTACCGACCCGATCTCGATGCCGCCGTGGTCAAGGCCGGAGCCCGCGAGGGGCACCACGAGGCCGACAAGCAGAACTCCTGGGTCATCTCGTTGCTGCAGCCCGGAGATGTCATGGTCACCGACATCTTCGGCAAGGTCGCCGAGGGCACGGTGATCGGCGACAACCTCGGCACCGCCGTCGCCGTACGCACCGGGGTGGGAGCCGTCATCGACGGCGGCGTTCGTGACCTGGCCGGGCTGCGCGAGCTCGAGGGCGTCAACGTGTTCTGTCGCGGCACGCACCCGACGGCCATCGCCGACGTCGTGCTGGCCGGGGTGAACCTGCCGGTGCGCATCGGCCAGGCCACCGTGCTGCCCGGCGACATCGTGCTGGGCACGCCGAGCGGGGTGATCTTCATCCCGGCCCAGCTGGCCGAGCGAGTGGCCGACGTCGCCGAGGACGTGACTGTTCGTGACGAGTTCGGCAAGGGCCGGATCGCCGACGGAACCTTCACCAGTGCCGAGATCGACGTCGAACCGTGGGCCGAGCCGATCGAGGCGGCCTTCCGGTCGTGGCGCTCCGAGCGGGGCGGGCCCGCCGGATGATCCAGATCGCCGAGTTCCTACCCCCCGACCCCAGCGACGGGGTGCTCTGGCCGATCGTGAAGCAGGCCGGCATCCGGCACGCCGTGGGTGGGTTGCCCGCACCGCAGACACTGGCCGACGGTGAGGCGCCGTGGGACTTCATGCCGCTGCTGCGGATGAAGCAGCTCTACGAGTCCCACGGTTTCGAGCTCGCCGTCATCGAGGCACGACCTCCCCTGAACAACGCCAAACGCGGTCTTCCCGGCGGCGAGGCCGAGATCGACACGGTCTGCATGCTCATCGAGAACATGGGCCGACTGGGCATCCCGGTGTGGTGCTACGAGTGGATGGCCGACTTCAACTGGGTGCGCACGAACACCGAGGTACCCTCCCGTGGAGGGTCGCTGGTCAGCGGTTTCGACGCCGCCCTGTTGGCCGACGCTCCGGGCACCGAGTGGGGAGCCCTGTCGGAGGAGACCCTCTGGCGAACCCTGCAGCACTTCCTCGAACGGGTCGTTCCGGTGGCCGAACGGGCCGGCGTGAAGCTGGCCATGCACCCCGACGACCCGCCCCTGTCTCCGTTGCGGGGCATCGGACGCATCATGAGCAGCCTCGAGAACTACGACCGGCTGCTCGCGCTGGTGCCCAGCCCGGTCAACGGAATCACTCTGTGCCAGGGCAACTTTCGTCTGATGACCGATGACCTCCCCATGGCGATCCGGCACTTCGCTGAGCAGGGGAAGGTGTTCTTCGTGCACATGCGCGACGTGCGGGGAACCGTCGAGTCGTTCGAGGAGACCTGGCACGACGACGGCCCCACCGACCTGCTGGCCTGCCTGGAGGCCTACCGCGACGTCGGCTTCGACGGGGTGCTGCGCCCCGACCACGTGCCGACCGTCGCGGGCGACAGCAACCTCCGCCCGGGCTACTCCCCCTACGGACGGTTGTTCGCCATCGGGTATCTCAAGGGTCTGCGCGAGGCGGCCTACCGTGAGCACCCGACGACCGACAGCGGGCCGAGTTCTCCTACGCCGGAGGACAGCCCGTGAAGATCGCCGTCACCGGGGCGAGGGGGATGCTCGGTGTGGCCGTGACGAGTGCCGCGCTCGCCGAGGGCCACCACGTCACCGCCCTCGACCGGGCCGGCGCCCCCGACCTGGCCGCCTCCGTCAGCTCCGTCACTGACGATGCCCTGCAACGGGTCGAGGTCGACCTCACCGACTACCCCGCGGTCCGCGGCGCGGTGCAGGGGTGCGACGCCGTCATCCATCTGGCCGCGATCATCTCGCCGCTGATGGCACCCGAGCCGGCCGTGCACCACAACAACGTCATCGCCAGCTACAACGCGCTGCTCGCGGCCGCCGCCAACGGCATCCGGAAGGTCTGTCTCGCCTCGAGCGTGAACGCCGTCGGCGGCGCTTACAGCGAGCGCCCGCACTACGACTGGTTCCCGGTCACCGAAGACCACCCGAGCTATTCGCAGGACCCGTACTCGCTCTCGAAGTGGATCGGTGAGGTGCAGGCGGCCGACTTCGCCCGGCGCGACCCGAATGCCACCATCGTCTCCCTCCGCCTGCACGCACTGGTGCGCGACCGCGCCCACCTCGTCGAGTGGAAGAACAGCCTGCCGCCCACCGCTCCCAAGGACCTGTGGGGCTACACCGCCCTCGCCGACGCTGCCACCGCCTGCCTGGCCGCGGTGCACGCCGACTTCGTCGGCAGCGAGGTCATCTACGTCGTGGCGCCGACGACGACTGCGCCCCGCCCGACCGCCGAACTGCTGCGCGAGCACTACCCCGACGTCCCGCTTCGCCGCGACCTCAACGGTGAGAACGGTTTCGGCGGCTTCTTCGACTGTTCTAAGGCGGGGCGGCTGCTGGGCCTAACCCCTCAGGGGCTGGACGATGAGTGAGCGAGCGCACAGATGACTGCACAGCCCTTCCTCCTCGTCGGCTCCTACACGCCCCCACTCGGCTCCGGTAGCGGCATCACCACCTTCGCGCGGGATGCCGTCAGCGGCGCTCTGCAGCTGCGGTCGGAGTATCTGCTCGAGTCCCCTTCCTATCTGGCCGCCCACCCCAGCCTGCCGCTCGTCTACGCCGTGAGCGAGGCTGAGCACGGTCTGGTCTCCACGTTCGAGATCACGCCCGACGGACGTCTCGTGCTGCGGGGTCAGGTCAGCAGCGGCGGCGCGGGCCCGTGCCATTGCGCGGTGACCGCCGACGGTGAGCACCTCCTCGTGAGCAACTACGGCGACGGCACCGTGGCGGTGCTACCCGTCGATCGGCGGGGCAACGCCGGCTCGCCCCTCGCCGTCGTCACACGGCACGGGTCCGGCCCGGACCCGGACCGGCAGGAGGCACCTCACCCCCACCTCGCCCTCGACCTACGCGACGGCACCTTTCTCGTGGCCGACCTGGGCACCGACGAGGTGGCCCGGTACCGCATCGACGCGGCGGGGCCGGCGCGTCTCGTGGAGACCGTCATGCTGCCCCCTGGAACGGGCCCGCGTCAGGTGGCCGCGCTGGCCCGCCCGTCCGCCGGTGACGATCGAGACGACGCCCTGGTCGTCGTAGGGGAGCTCGGCTCAAACCTCACCTACCTGCCGCACGGCATCCACTCGGCGGAGGCCGAAAAGTCGGCCACTGCGGCGCAGGGGCCCGTGGGCCCAGGGGGTACCCGCACCTATCCGGCCCACCTCGAGGTCGCCCCGGGTGGTGACGTGCTCTACCTGAGCAACCGGGGGGCCGACTGCGTCAGCGCCTTCGCGGTTGACGACGACGGGTTGCGGTTCGTCGCTCGCGTTCGCGTCGGCGCGTGGCCTCGCCATTTCGCTGTCGTCGGGTCGTTCCTCTACGTCGCGGCCGAACGGGGCAACGCGATCGACCTGGTGCACTCCGACCACCGCAGCGGGTCCCTCGAGCACCTGGGCGAGGCGGCCCGGGTCAACAGCCCGGCCTGCATCCTCCCGATCACACTCTGACCCACCACCGCTCGACCCACCACCGCTCGACGCGCCACCAGCGCTCGACCCACCACCCTTTCGATCCACCACCCTCGACCTCCGGAGATGACATGAGCGAGCCGAACGTTGCCACGAGAGCCTTCCGCGCCGACGGCTGGGACGAGCCGGTCTGCGGCATGACCTGGGGCCACCCAGGCGTTCGAGGTACGTGGACAACCCAGACGGCTGAGCAGTCGATGGCAGCCCTGTGCGAGCTCAGCCTCAACTGGGTGACGCTGGCCTACGCCGCCGTGCAGGAGACGGCCCAGTCGACCACCGTCCCGTTCCGCGAGGCACCTTCGCTCACCGACGACGAGGTTCGCGCCGCCGTGGGCCGAGCCCGCTCACAGGGGCTGAAGGTGTGCCTCAAGCCCATGGTCAACGTCGCCGACGGAACCTGGCGGGCCTACATCGGCTTCTTCGACTGGGACGTCCCTGGCGAGCCCACCTGGGGCGACTGGTTCGCGTCGTACAGCGAGTACATCGTGCACCAGGCCCGTCTCGCCGCCGAGCTCGAGGTCGAGCTCTTCTGCATCGGGTGCGAGACCGTGCGGGCCGACTCCCAAGACGCGCTGTGGCGTCAGCTCATCAGCGAGGTGCGTGCGGTCTACCACGGGCCGATCACCTACAACTGCGACAAGTACCAGGAAGACCACGTGAGCTGGTGGGATGCCGTCGACGTCATCTCGGCGAGTGGCTACTACCCCAGCGGCGAGTGGGAGACCCAGCTCGACCGCATCCAGGCCGTCGTCGAGCGTGAGGGGAAGCCGTTCTGCTTCCTCGAGGCCGGCTGCCCGAGCCGCGATGGAGCACAGGCACGCCCGAACGACTGGACCCTCGTCGGCGAGCCGAACGAGCAGGTGCAGGCCGACTACCTCGACGAGATGCTCACCGCAGCCGGTCGTCGCCCGTGGGTCGGCGGCTTCATGCTGTGGGACTGGCCCGCCGAGCTGTACGACGTGACCCAGGCCGCGAGCAACGACGACTACTGCATCTACGGCAAGCAGGCCGCCATCGTCGTGGCGAGGCACTACCGGATGGCTACCCAACCCTGAAGACGTGCTCAGGTCGCAAGACGGGCCCGAGCGACCATGGCGCCGGCCTGCTTGACCACGCGGGTGCGTGGCGACACCTCGAGGGTGCGGATGCCGGGCACGGCACCGACCTGCTCGGTCACCAGACGATAGAGCGCGCGGTGGTCGCGGCAGACCACCACCGCCGTCAAGTTGTGCGGCCCGGTGACTGCGGCGGCGAAGGTCACGTCGGGCAGCTGTGCCAGCGCCGTGCCACAGGCGTGCAGATCTGCGGGAGCAGTGGTCATCCACAGCTGGGCCGTGACCTTCCACCCGAGGGCCTCGGACGACAGGTCGACGTCCACCACCGCGATTCCGCGCTGCAGCAGCAGGTGGAGCCGACGTGCGGCACGCCCCTCGCTCATCACCGCACAGGCACCGAGCTGCGCGTAGCTGGACCGACCGTCCAACACCATCTGACGCAGGATCGCCTCATCTCCGTCGTCGATCTCAATGCCTTGCGTGGGGTCGCCCACCGGGGACAGCGGCGACATCGGCGTCCTCGCCCCGTCCGCGCCCCCCGCCACCGATCTCAGCTCCTCCTCCTGTCGGCTGGTGAGCGCGCCGGCCAGCCCCGCCCAGTCGTCGGGTCGCCCGGCCCGAAACTGGTGGAGGGTCATCGCGGCGCTGATTCCCAGCACCGGTGCGGTTCGAGCGAGCTGTCCGAGCAGCAGATCCTCCCGGTCTGCAGCCGATCGGGAACGGGCCACGCACACCACCTCGGCCGCGCCGCCCCCGATCGACACCCAACCGATGTCCTGCCGCTTGGCCAGAGCCTGAGCCAGCGCCGCCGTGCCGTTCGGGGTGCACCTGATCCGCACCACCCAGGTGCTCTCCCCGAGCGCCTCCGTGTTCACCACGGCCGTCACCCGCACCACCCCCGCGGCCCGCAACCGCCGGTACCGTCGGGCGACGGTCTGTTCCGAGGCGCCCAGGGTGTCGGCGAGATGACTGAACGAGGCACGCGGCGCCACCTGCAGGGCGCGAACGATCGACCTGTCCAGGTCGTCAAGGATGACGAAATCCGCGTTCACATCAGTATTTTTAGCATATTCCCTCGTCTGGCGAGCGCTGGCCGACGCCGGCAAACGTTCCGGTTGATAGTTGGATGACATCACCGATCGGCGTCGACACGTACGGTCTTCCCCGCTGATCGAGGAGTACGCATGCCTGGCGCCCACGAAACCGCTCGCCCCGGCAGACACCGGTACCCACGAGGTGAAGCCCCGGTCGGCGGCCCGGAGGGCAACAAGTGGTGGACCTTGACGGGGGTCTGCTTCGGCACGTTCATGCTGTTGCTCGACGTCACCATCGTCAATGTCGCACTGCCCGACATCCAGTCGTCGCTCGGCTCGAGCTTCGCAGACCTGCAGTGGGTCATCGACGCGTACGCCCTGACGCTGGCTGCACTGCTGCTGACGGCGGGATCGCTGTCTGACATCTTCGGCCGCCGCAGGCTCTACATCGTCGGCCTGATGGTCTTCACCCTGGCCTCCACGTTGTGTGGCATCGCCCAGGACACCTTGGTGCTGCAGCTGAGCCGCGGCCTGCAGGGTGTCGGCGGCGCCATCATGTTCACCGTCTCACTGGCCCTGTTGGCCAGCGCCTTCCAGGGCAAGGACCGAGGCACGGCGTTCGGCATCTGGGGCTCGATCACCGGTGTTGCCGTTGCAGTCGGGCCGGTGGTCGGGGGCGTGCTGGTCTCGTCGCTGTCGTGGCGGTGGATCTTCTTCGTCAACATCCCGATCGGTATCGCGGCACTGGTGATCACCGTGCTGAAGGTTGCCGAGTCGCGCAACCCCAAGGCCCACGGCCCCGACTGGATCGGCTTTGCGGTCTTCACCGCAGCACTGAGCTCGTTGGTCTATGCACTCATCGAATCGGGACAGAAGGGCTTCGGCGACACCGTCGTCGTCACCTGCTTCATCGCGGCAGCGGCGCTGATGGTCGCCTTCGTGCTCTTCGAGATGCATACCGCCACGCCGATGCTCGACCTCAGCCTGTTCCGCAAACCGACCTTCTCAGGCGGTGCGATCGCTGCGTTCGGCATCAGCTCCGGCATCTTCTCGATGCTGCTCTACCTCACGCTCTACCTGCAGAACGTGCTGGGCTACACCGCCCTGCAGACCGGCCTCCGGCTGCTGGTGCTGTCCGGTGCGATCCTGGTCGTCTCAGGGGTCGCGGGCCGTCTCAGCTCTCACCTCCCGGCACGGTTGCTGATCGGGCCTGGTCTGGCCCTGACGGGCGTCGGCATGCTGCTCATGCGCGGGCTGGATGCCTCGTCGTCGTGGACTCACCTGATCCCCGGGTTCGTCGTGGCGGGCATCGGCGTCGGCATGGTCAACCCCCCGTTGGCCTCCACGGCCGTCGGCGTGGTGCCTCCGCGCCTGGCGGGGATGGCCTCGGGTGTGAACAGCACCTTCCGCCAGGTCGGCATCGCCACCGGAATCGCGCTGCTCGGCACCCTCTTCGCCTCTCGTCTGGAGAGCGCGGTCACGAGTGCCACCGCGGGAACTGCTCTCGCCGGCCGCGGCGAGTCGTTGGCCACTCTTGTTCAGTCCGGTCAGCTGAAGGCCGCGCTACCGAAGTTCCCGAAGGTGCAGATCCCGGTCGTCGAACAGATCGCGGCCACCGGTTTCACGTCAGCGCTCAACGGCATCCTGCTGGTCGCAGCGGCTGTCGCCCTGATCACGGCCGTCGCTGCCTTCGCGCTGATCCGCACGAAAGACTTCCACACCGCCGACCAGGAACAGCGTGGGCCGGTCAGCAGGGAGCCCAGCGAAGAGCCGGACGCGGAGCTGGCCGTGGTGGGCTGAGCCGCACCGTCGGCCTCGCGTGTTGCGTCTTCAGTCGTGCGCGGTGAGGCGGATCAGGTGCCAGGATGCCGCGTCCACGCTCAGCGACGGGCTTCCCGACACGAGACCGGTGAGTCCGTCGGGATCGGTGTCGCGCACCCGCCGTGCCGTGACGCGGTCGGGGTGGTCGGCCGTGTTCGTGAGGGTCGGGTCGCCACCGCCCATCGCGAGGTGCTCGACGACCTCCAGCGGGCCGAACGCGGTCAGGTCGAGTCGTGTGTCGATGGCCTCGGACTCGGAGCGGTTGACCAGGCTGAGCACGACCGCCCCGCTTTTGGCGTCGTGGGTGGCGGACGCGATCAGCGCGGCGGCATCGCCGTAGGTGGTCGTGGTCAGGCTCGGCCCGCTGACCCGAAGGTCGAGCACCGTTCCCCGGCTGTATCTCGACATCAGCGCGAACGGGGCGAAGATGCTCTGGCGCCAGGCGGGCCCACCTGCCTGGGTCTGAATCGGTGCAATGACGTTGACGAGCTGGGCCTGGCAGGCCAGACCCACGCGGTCGGAGTGGTTCAGCAGCGTCATGATCAGTGAGGCCACGACGACGGCGTCGTCGACGGTGTACTCCTCTTCGATGAGGTGCGGTGGCCGGTCAGACCACTCGAGGTGGTCCTCGCCACCGAAGTCGGACTGACGCCACACGTTCCACTCGTCGAACGAGACCATGGTCTGCCGGCTCGACTTCTTGGCGGCCGCCACGTGGTCGGCCGTGGCCACGACGGCGTGGATGTACTGGTCCATGTCGACCGAGCTGCACAGGAACGACTGCCGGTCGACGGCGTGAGGGTCGTAGTAGGCGTGGGCCGAGATGTAGTCGACGACCTCGAGGGAGCGCCCGAGCACCTCGGCCTCCCAGGCACCGAAGGTCGGCATACCCCGGCCGCTGCTGCCGCAGGCGACGAGCGACAGCGTCTGGTCGAAGCGCTTGAGGGCCTGGCCGGTACGAGCGGCCAGCTTTCCGTAGTCGGCGGAGCTGAGATGACCCAGCTGCCACGGACCGTCCATCTCGTTGCCGAGGCACCAGAGCCTGATGTCGAACGGCGCCGTGGCCCCGTTGCGGATCCGGCGTTCCGAGAGCTCGCTGCCGCCGGGATGGTTGCAGTACTCGACCAGGTCGAGCGCCTCCTGCAGGCCTCGGGTTCCGAGGTTCACCGCCATGACCGGCTCGGCACCGACCTCGCCGAGCCACGCCATGAACTCGTGCAGACCGAACTGGTTGGTCTCCGTGGACTTCCAGGCCGAATCGAGTCGGGTGGGTCGGCGCTCCGGTGCGCCGACGGAGTCCTCCCACCGAAACCCTGACACGAAGTTTCCGCCCGGGTAGCGAACGACGCTGACGCCGAGCTCCTTGACGAGCTCGAGAACGTCTCCACGGAAGCCTCGTTCGTCAGCCGTCGGGTGCCCCGGCTCATAGATGCCCTCGTAGACACACCGACCCAGGTGCTCGACGAACGACCCGAAGACTCGTCGTTGTACCGGCGCGACCACGAACCCCGGGTGGGCCGTGACCGTGGCCTGACCGGCCGCACGGGCTGCTTCGGGCGCTGTTGGTGTCGTCATGTCCGTTGTCTCGCTCACCAGTCGTGCACCGTCCCGTCGAGAAGTCGGTTGAAGGGGAGGTAGGCCCGCTCGTAGGGGAAGCGAGCAGCGGCCCCCTCGTCGAGCTCGACCCCGAGGCCGGGTTGCTCACCCGGGTGCAGGTCGCCGTCGGTAAAGCTGAAGCTCTGCCGGAACACCTCGTTCGTCAGCTCGCCGTGGGGCATGTACTCCTGGATGCCGAAGTTGTGGATCGCGAGGTCGAGGTGCAGGGCCGCCGCCATACCGACCGGCGAGATGTCGGTGGGGCCGTGGATGCCCGACTTGATCTGGTACATCGCGGCAAAGTCCATCAGCTTCTTCATCGGGGTGAGGCCCCCGGTGTGGGTGACCGCCGACCGCACATAGTCGATGAGCTGCTCGGTGATCAGGGTCTGGTAGTCGAAGGCCGTGTTGAAGACCTCGCCGATCGCCAGCGGTGTCGTGGTCTGGGAGCGAACCCGGCGCAACGCCTCCGGGTTCTCGGCGGGCGTGCAGTCCTCCAGCCAGAAGAGGTCGTAGGGCTCGAGGGACCTGCCGAGACGGGCTGCCTGGTTCGGCGTCATCCGGTGGTGACCGTCGTGCAGCAGGGTGAGCTCGGGGCCGAACTCGGCTCGCACCGCGTCGAACACGGTCGGCAGATGCCGCAGGTAGGCGGCGGTGTCCCAGTCCTCCTCGGCCGGCAGGGCCTGGCGGCGGGCCGGCTCGTAGTCATAGCGCGTCCCCTCCCCTGCCGAGGCGGCCACCCCGTACACCGCGCGGAGGCCGGGGACCGCAGTCTGCACCCGGATGGCTGTGAACCCGAGGCTCTGGTGCATCCGTATCGAGTCGAAGAGCGACTCGAGGTCGAGGCCGCTGGCGTGCCCGTAGGCCCGGATGCCGGTTCGGGACGCGCCGCCGAGCAGCTGGTAGACGGGCAGGCTGGCTGCTTTTCCCTTGATGTCCCACAGGGCCATGTCGACCGCCGCGATCGCCGCCATGGTGACAGGCCCGCGACGCCAGTAGGCGCTGCGGTAGAGAAACTGCCAGGTGTCCTCGATGCGGTGCGGGTCGCGGTCGATGATGAGGGGTACGACATGCTCGGTGAGGTAGGCGGCCACCGCGAGCTCTCGACCGTTCAGCGTCGCGTCGCCCAAGCCCGTGAGCCCGTCGTCGGTGGTGATCTTGAGGGTGACGAAGTTACGGTCGGGGCTGGTCACGACCACGTCGGCCGAGCTGATCCTCATGACGGTGCCTTCCGGTCAAGTCCTCCGGTTTCAAGCTCGCCCGGCGTTCACCGGGTGAGCGTCCTGCTCATCGTCGCAGAGGGGCGCCGGCGCGCACCGGTCGGCCCGCCACGTCAGATCAGTTCTCGGAACTGGGTGGTGATCGCCTGCTTGAAGGCCGCGTGGTCGATCAGGTCGGTGCCGAAGACCTCGGTGACCCCGAGCAGCGCCTCGACGATCGACCGCGGGTCGCCGGGCGCTCCTGCCACCGTTTGCCGCAGGCGGTGGGCGAGGGGGTCGTCGAGCGGGAGGGGGCGACCGGTGACGTCGTGACCCGTGGTCATGTAGGCCATCCAGGCAGCCACCGCCAAGGCGACCGACTCGGGCACGGCCCCGGTGGCCAGCCGGTCACGGGCGGTCCCGAGCAGACGGATCGGGAGCTTCTGTGAGCCGTCCATGGCGACCTGGGTCGTGAGGTGACCGAGCGCCGGGTTGGCGAACCGGTCGAGCACCTCCTCGGCGTAAGCCACCACGTCGACACCGTCCGGCGCCTGAAGCGTCGGTACGACGTCGTCGACCACGAGCCGCAACGCCTTGGTGCGCAGGTCGCGGTCGTCCACCGACTGCGCGATGGTCTCGTGACCCGCGAGGGCCCCGAGGTAGGCCAACATCGAGTGGGTGCCGTTGAGCACGCGCAGCTTGAGCCGCTCGTAGGGCACGACGTCGTCGACGAGCGTCGCTCCGGCTCGCTCCCACGCCGGGCGCCCGGCCGCGAAGCGGTCCTCGATGACCCACTGCCGGAAGGGTTCGGCCACGACGAGGGCCTCGTCCCGCACCCCGAGCAGGGCCGTGGCCTCGGCACGGTCACGGCTGCTGGTGGCGGGCACGATGCGGTCGACCATCGAGGAGGGGCAGCTGACGTGCTCCGCGATCCACGCAGCGGTCTGCTCCCCTTCGCGAGGGGGAAGAGCCTGGCAGAAGTCGGCGAGCAGACCCTGCACCACCTGGCCGTTCTCGGGGAGGTTGTCGCACGAGAGCACGGTGACGGGCCCGGCCTCGGTGTTCCGGCGCGCCTGCAGGCCCCGCACCAGCTGGCCCACGACGCTGCGGCTACCGGCCTGCCCACGGCCGGGGACGGCAAGGTCGTGGGCGATGGCGTCGTCGCCCACGTCGAGGCCACCGTGCTCGCCTCGCCGATAGCCCTTCTCCGTGACCGTAAGCGTCACGACGCGCGTTGCGGGGTCGGCGAGCAGCTGAAGCAGCCGCTCGCCCTCCTCGGCGGCGAAGAGCACCTCGCGCACCTGCCCCACGACTCTGGCCGTGACCTCGCGCTGACCACGTTCCAGCACCGTGTAGAGGCCGTCCTGGGGTCGCAGCTGCTCGACCACCTTGCGCGAACGTTGCGTGACTCCGCAAATGCCCCAGCCGGGTTCGTCGGCCGTGACAGCGGCATCCTCGGTGAAGACGGCCTGGTGGGCACGGTGGAAGGCACCGATACCGAGGTGCACGATTCCCAAGGACTCCGCGAGCCCAGGGTCGGGCGGGAGCCGGACACCGCACCGAGCAAGTGGAAGGTGCTCTCGGGAAAGCCGTTTCACAAGACCCTCCTCGTGTGTGACACAACCGGGCTCTCGCTGGCCAGCCATTGACCGATGCCGAGCGAAAGCCCACCGACGGGCCTGTCTGACCACGTTCCGACCGTAGCCTGACCGGTAGCCGGCGCGTCACCCACGCCCGCGAGTCTGGTGCCCCGGCCGCGCTGTCTCGCGGCAGACTGGCCCCATGAGCGATCGACCCGAGACCGACGACGTGACCGTGCTGGCCGACCTGCGGGTGGTGGTCGACCGCATCGAGGGTCGTTCGGTCTGTGGTCTGCGCGTCGGCGACGAGTTCACCGTGACCAGCTCGAGCCAGCTGCGGATGCCGCCGGGCGGGCACTTCTGTCTCTACGCCCTCGCTGCGGTGCTGCCGCTGCTTCCCGCCAAACAGCGCGCGCTCAGCGCAGGCGACTGGCTCTCGAGCGACTGTGAGGCCGCCTGCCCCGACCCCGACGAGCGGCTCGTCATGCGCATCGAGAGCGGCCCGGTTCGCCGGCACGCGACCGAGGACCTCACGTGACGACCCGGCCCGACCGGCAGCCGACGGGTGCGCGGGAGGTCTCGATCGCCCTGCAGACCGACAAGACCCCGGCCGCATACGCCACCCTCGCCCGCGCCGCCGAAGACCTCGGTTTCGACGGCGTCAGCGTCTTCGCCGATCTCGGCTTCCAGCCACCGGCGCTGGCGCTGGGGGCGATCGCGGCGGCCACGTCGCGGGTGCGCATCGGTGCCGCGTGCCAGAACCCGCTGCTGACCCATCCGGTCGAGATCGCGGGTCAGGTCGCCGCCCTCGATCTCGCTTCAGGGGGTCGTGCCTACGTCGGTCTGGCCCGGGGGGCGTGGCTCGACGGCCTCGGGGTCGATACCTCCCGCCCGATCGCCCGGCTGTCCGACAGCGTCAAGATCATCAGGCGACTGCTGGCCGGCGACGACGAGGGCTTCGCCGGAGACGTGCTCGGTCTCGCCCCAGGGGTTCGCCTGCGCTTTCCCCTGCCTTCTCGCCCGGTCGACCTGCTCGTCGGCACCTGGGGGGAGCGCACTGCGCGCTGGGCCTCCGGTTGCGCCGAGGAGGTGAAGATCGGCGGCACCGCCAATCCCGACATGGTGGGCGTCATGCGCGGCTGGCTCGGCATGTCGCCGACCCGCGTTGTGGTCGGCGCGGTGACCGTGTGCGACCCCGACCGGTCGGTGGCACGCGCGCTCGCCCGACGCGAGGTCGCGCTCTATCTCGACGTGGTCGCCGGCCTCGACCCCACGGTCACCGTTCCCACCGAGGTCAGGCAGCGCATCGCGTCGGCGGTGCGGTCAGGAGACCACGACGCCGCCGGCGCCGCGGTACCCGACGATCTGCTCGATCGGTTCGCGTTCGCCGGCACCCCCAGCGACATCGCCGCCCGTATCGACGAGCTCTTCGACGCCGGCGCCGACCGGGTCGAGCTCGGTACGCCGCACGGCGTCGACGGGCTGAACGGCATCCGACTGCTCGGCAGCGAGACCCTCCCGCGGGTGACGCGATGACCACACGAGAGGTCGCAGACACCTACGTGGCCGCGCTTGCCCGCACCGACGCGGATGCCGCTGCCATCGCGGGGGTCGCCCCGACGGCAGTGCTGCCGATGCTCTCCCCCGGAGCCTTCGACGACCGGGTCGGTGCCGCCCGCGTTGCCCGGGAAGCACTGTCGCACCGACGTTCCCGCGACGACGAGGCTTTGACGCTCGTGCTCGGTGAACGCCTCGACGCCGAGATCGACCTCGTCGACTGCGGGTTCACCGAACGCCTCCTCGCCCCTCTCGCCACCCCCGTCGACACCGTGCGCACGACCTTCGACCAGCTACCGCGCGACACTGAAGCGCAGTGGGAACAGGTCATCGAGACGCTCGGCGCCGTGGCCGGAGCCCACGATGACTACCTCGCCACCCTGGTGCGGTCGGCCGGCCGCGGCCACGTCGTGGGCGCCCGGCAGGTGCGTCAGATCGCGCGCCGTTGTCGAGGGTGGGTAAACGACGACGACTTCTACGGGCTGCTCACGGGGGCGGCCCCCACTGCTCTTCAGGACCGTGCCGCTGCCGCCGGCCACACCGCCTCGGCAGCGACCCTGCGCTTCGCCGACGAGGTCGAGCGCCTCTTGCTGCCTGTCGCGCCCGAGGCCGACGCCGTGGGCCACGAGCTGTACACCCACACAGCCCGCGCTTTCCTCGGCTGTGACGTCGACCTCGTCGAGACCTATGACTGGGGGTGGAGCGAGCTCGACCGCATCGCAACCGAGGCCGACGCGCTGGCCCGGCAGCTGCATCCCGACGGGTTCGATGCCGCCGTGGCGGCCCTCGACGCCGACCCCAGATGGCTTCTCGGCTCGAGTGAGGAGGTCGAGAGCTGGCTCACCGCTCGGATGCTGTCGATCGCCGACCACGTCGACGGCCGCCACCTCGACCTGCCACCCGAGCCGCTACGCCGCCCCGAATGCCGCATGGCGAGTGCGGCATCGGGCGTCATGTACTACGCGGAGCCCGACCCGGCTCTGACCAGGCCCGGGCGGGTGTGGTGGACCGTCGACCCCGCTGTGGGCGCCCGCACCTGGCGCGAGGCGACGACGCTCCACCACGAGGGCGTGCCGGGCCACCACACCCAGATCGTCACCGCCATGACCACCCCGGGCTTGCACCCCTGGCAGCGCCACCTGTGTCAGGTGCACGGCCACGCGGAAGGATGGGCCCACTGGGCGGAGGCGTGGTGCGCCGAGATCGGGCTGCTCGACGACCCCGCCGAACGGCTCGGGATGCTCATCGGTCAGGCGTGGCGGGCGGCCCGCATCGTCATCGACATGGGGCTGCACCTCGGTCTGCCGATCCCGGCCGACCGGTCGCGCCGCGGCGGGCTCGCGGGGGGTTCCGCCCTGTCGGGGGCCACGGAATGGTCGTACGACGTCGCGGTCGACTTTCTGCGCACGGTCACCGGTCTCGGTCCGTCGATGGCCCGCTTCGAGGTCGACCGCTACCTGGGCTGGCCGGCCCAGGCGCTGGCCTTCAGGGTCGGCGCTCGTGAGTTCGAGTCGATCCGCACTCACGCTCGTTCAGTGGCCGGCACCAGGTGGGACGAGCGCGCTTTTCTCACCGACCTGCTGCGGCTCGGCCCCATGGGTCTCGGGCCCTTGCGCACTCTCGGCCACCGCCTCGGTCAGCAGGAATGAGGAGACGCCCGCGAACCGCTACCCCACCCGCCCAAGTCGAGTGGCCACTTTCGTACCGACCCGAGGGGCCAGTTTCGTGCCGCGCGGTTGGCACCTTCGAGGGCTCAGAGGTGCCAGACGCACAGCCCAGCGTGCGGTTGGCACCTCTGGCACTGGGCAGGTGCCGACCGCGCAGCGCCGCGCCAGCGGCACCCGAGCCGAGAGGCGAGTTCGGTTGTGGACAAGCGGGTTTCGTAGGTGGGGCAGTGTCAGTGGTGGCCTCTAGGGTTTGAGTCATGAACACGACGGGTTCGCTTCTCGAGAGGCTCCGGCAGCAGCTGGCCGACCTCGAGTCGACCCAGCGCCGAAACGGAGGAATCGCAGGCGCTGGGTTCTGGTCCACGCCCATCCCGGATGCCGCAGAGCCGGCTCCGTCGGACGCCGCAGAGGCGGCTCCGGCGGATGCCGCCGGCCCTGTTCTGGGTGCCACTGACCCAATCTCGCCGGAGGCCGCCTCGGCCGGCGAGGATGTGCCGGTCCGGGAGTTCCCGGCGCCGTTGACGATCCACTGGGCGAACTGGTCAAACGTGAGTGGGGCGTACGCGTCGGGGTTCGCATTCGCCGCCGCGAGCCTGGACCGGCCCAGAATGGAACCGGCCCGGATGAGCGAGACCGACCTGCTCGAGTCGGTGACCCAACTCGGCGCCGTGGAACACCACAAGGAGCTCAACCTGGTGCGGCTGGTGACCCAGCTCGAGGCCCGCGGGGTGGCCTCCCCGGGTGGGTTGTGTCGGGTCGACTGGTTGCGCACGGTCGATCCCACTCTGACCGCCAGCGCAGCCAAAGCGGTCGTGACGTGTGGGGCAGCGTTCAACGAGCCCCGGTGGGCCCAGTTGCATGACGCCGTCACCACCAGCACGGGCGGGCGGGTGACGGTGGGTAAGGCCGCGCAGGTCATCGACTTCTTCCACCGCCTCAAGCCGGTCGCTGACCCCGACGACCTCGCCCAGGCCGTCACCCACCTCACCGACCAAGCGCCCCTGCTGCGGTGGGAACAGCTCGCGAAGCTCGCCCGTGAGCTCTCCGACCAGGTCCGCCCCCCGAAGGACGCGGACGAACACGACCAGAAACGCCGCGACGGCCGAGGGTTGTGGTTCACCAGCCCCAACGCGGCCGGGATGGTCGGACTGTCCGGCACCCTCGACCCCGAAGGCGCGGCAACCCTCAAAGCCGCCATCGACCCCCTCAGTGCGCCCCGCCCCCTCACCGATGACAAGGGGGTCAAGATCGAGGACGACCCCCGACCACCCCACCAGCGCCGGATGGACGCCCTGCTCGACCTCGTCGCCCGCGGTGTCACGGCGCCCGGTCAGGCACCGAGCACGGACAAAGCCAAGATCGTGGTCACCATCAACTTCGAGACCCTGCGGGACTTCCTCGCGCACGGCTGCCCACCCGACTGGGCCACCCGCGGCGGCGGCAAGGGCTCGGCCGGGAAGAACGGTGCGACGGGCAAGGGCGGGAGCGGGTCGTGCCTGAGCGGTGACGTGCTCAGCGCGGCCATCGTGCGCCGGATGGCGTGCGACGCCACGATCATCCCCGTCGTCCTCGGCTCCGACTCCCAACCCCTCGATGTGGGTCGGGAGGAACGGCTCGTCACCCGCGCCATGCGCACCGCCCTCTGGCTGCGCGACAAGGGCTGCTCCTTCCCGGGGTGCTCCACCCCCGCGCAGTGGACCGACGCCCACCATGTCAAACATTGGGTCGACGGCGGCACCACCTGCCTGGGCAACCTCGCCCTGTTGTGCCGGCGACACCACATCTACGTCCACGAGAAGCACCTCACCGCGACCATCACCACCACCGGCGTCACCTGGCACACCTGGCAACACTGGCGCACCAGCTTGGGCACCGACCCACCAGCAGAACCTACGACATCCTCGCCAGAGCCCTGACCTGTCGATCGGGTGTGCCCAGGTGCCGCCAATCGACCGCAGGCACCTCATCGATGCACGTGATGGGACGTCTGTCAGGGTGGGGCCCGGGGGCAGCCCCTCCGCACGAGGCATCCGGGTCCGCGAGCTCCAGCAGCAGGGAACGCCCGAGTGAGCGCATCGGCGATCCGTCTCCCCCGTTCGATGTAACCCCGGGCCGTGAAGTGGATGGCGTCGGAGAGGTACCACGGGTCCGTGGCCTCACTGCCCCAGTCGTAGATCCGCATATTCGGATGTCGCGAGCAGCGCGTGGCGGACGACGAAGCGGTCGCCACGGCGGATCACGACGTTGCCCGCGAGCAGCTCGCCCATCGCAGACACGAACGCCGCCTTGTCGAGGGTGGAGGCGTCCTGCAGCGTCTCGAGGTCGACGTGGCTGCCACCAACCGAGGGCCATTCGCGCGACCTGGGATGCGGGCGCCGACAGTCGTTCGACGTGCCGCCGCCGTCCAGTCCGGGAAGGTACGCCGCGTTTCGGTCGGTGGGGCGCGGGAGGCGGCTTCGAGGATGGAAGGGGAGGTGACCGGCAGGGCGCAGACGACGGTCGGTGAGTGAGGTTGGGCCCGCGGGCTTGCGTACCCTCGATGTGGCCCACCGTTCATCCGTGGTTCACCGTCGCTGGGTACGACTCAACATCGCATCGGAAAGTGACCCAACCGCCGCACCGCCACCGGCGTCGGAAGGGGTGTGACGACCATCGACTGGATGCAGGGGGCGCCACTGGTGAGCCGAGTGAACAGCGGCCCGGTCTCGGCCGAGGCGGAGGTTCATGCCGTCTACGCGGCCGAGTACGCCCAGCTCGCTGGGTGGGCGGCTCGGCTCGTCGGCGACCCCGATCTGGCTCACGATCTGGCGACGGAGGCTTTCGTGCGGCTGCTGCGCCACTGGCCCAAGGTGACCGGCCCGCGGGCCTGGCTCTACACCTGCGTCGGCAACCAGGTGAAGGACCACTGGCGAAAGCGCGAACGAGAGTCGCGCGCCTACCGCAGGTTCGCCTCGTCGACGCCGCCCGAGGCCCAGGTCGCTGAGCACGCGACCACCCTCAGCGTGCAGGATGCCGTGCAGTCCCTTCCCGACCGACTGCGGCTACCCGTGTTGCTGCACTACTTCGCCGACCTCAGCGTGGCCCAGGTTGCGACGTCACTCGGGCTGTCTGACGGGGCCGTGAAGCGCTATCTCTTCGACGCGCGAGCTCTGCTCGCTCCCCGGCTGGAGGATGTGCGATGACTGACCACGACAACGACCCGCTGCGGGCGTACTTCGACCGCGAGCGCGATCAGGTCGAACCGTTGCCCGCTGACGACGAACGGTGGGGCGAGATCACGCGCCGGGCCGGTCGGCGCTCACGCCGGGTGTGGGTTCCGGCGGCGAGTGTGGCGGCCGCCGCCCTGCTCGTGGGCGCAGCGGTGACGACCGGCATCCGTCAACAGCCGCTGCCACCGGCGACCTCGGACTCGGTGACCATGAGTGTCCAGACGCCTGTGAGCACCGACCAGCCCGCGCCGACCGTGACCACGGTGCCGACGGTGACCACCATGCCACCCGTGACCACGGTGCCCGAGAGCCCTCCGGCGAGCACTACCAGACGACCGGCGATCAGTTCCACCGTGCCCCCGATGCCCCCGGCGACGAGTTCTCGTAGTGCCGCACCACCTCCAGCACCCGGCTCACCCACGACGACCACCCCCAGACGCACCTCGACCGCGCCTCCGCCGCCACCCGCGTCCACCTCGGTCCGGACGCCACCCACGACCCGCACCTCCCCGACCACCACGGGCTGCGACGCGACGGCGATCACCAACGACACCGGGCGCGTCGGCATCACCGTCGACGTGTGCGTCGGCGACTGGGCCCTGGTCTCCACGCCCGG
This sequence comes from Humibacillus sp. DSM 29435, assembly GCF_001758225.1. Classification (GTDB taxonomy): domain Bacteria; phylum Actinomycetota; class Actinomycetes; order Actinomycetales; family Dermatophilaceae; genus DSM-29435. The sequence goes on from NZ_MAST01000022.1 coordinate 44,452, forward strand.
GCCAGGTGACACCAGCGAGTTCGTCCATCGCTCATCGGGCCACTGGACGGTCTTCGACGGTCAGCCCAGCACCCGCTGCCAGTCCGAGGCCAAGGCCGAGGGTGTGCCGAAACAGCTGCTCCCCTACTTCCGGGCCTGCAGCACCACTCCGTCGGCGGCCGACGGCCGAGGGGAGACGGCGCTCCTGAGCTGAGACCAATGACGGCAGGGCTCCGCCCGATCGACCGACGAGAGGAACCGCGCGATGAGAAGCACCCTGAGACTGATGGCGACCTTGGCGCTGGCCGCCACCGCCGCCACCGCCACCGCCTGCAGCTCCAGCCCGCCCGACAGCAGTGCGGCGAAGACCACTCCCCCGACGTCCGGCAGCTCGAGCTCAGCCACCGGCCTGGGCCCGTCGAGCTCGTCGGTACCCACGGCGACGCCGTCTGATCCGACCTCGGCCGTTGGTACGTCCAGCGCCTCGGTGAGCTCGACGGAGGCCGCGACTGATGCACCACAGCCCGCGGCGTGCGACCCCGCGAAGATCGCCGCCGACGTCGAACGCAAGAACATCACCGTGGATGTCTGTGCCGGGCAATGGGCCTCCATCTCCTCCCCCGGCCCGGGTGACACATCGGCGTTTGTGCACCTGTCGAAGGGGGCCTGGAACATCTTCGACGTCCAGCCCAGCGCTCGGTGCCGGGCCGAGGCCAAGGCCGACGGGGTTCCAGACGAACTGCTCACCTACTTCACCACCTGCGACCCCGACTCGGTGGGGTCGGGCGCCCGGGCGGCCGACCTCGGCCTTGCCACCCCGATCAGCGAGCCGGCATGCGACAGCTCGGGAATCGTCGTGCTCGGCTCGGCCACCAACCCCAGAAGCTACCGTCGCGACGTGGACGCCCTGCTGAAAGCGCACCCGGGAGCGTCGTACCTGGTCACCGACCGCGCCTGCCCCTCGCTGCGACAGTCAACCGCTGCCGGCGATCACATCTACGCCGTCTACCGACCCGCGGGAAAGACCGCCACGTCTGTCTGCGCCGCCGTCAACAGGGCCGGCGGCGACGCCTACGGCAAGCGTCTCGACTCCGCCTCCGACCCTGCCGCCACGATCCGGTGCTGACCCGGCCGACCGGACGACCGCCACGTCGACAGCAGGCCCAACGCCGCGTGTCGGTACCGATGTGTCGCCATCGACCGCGCACGATGAGGGATCTCGACCTGAGCGCAACGACACTGAGCGCAACGACACTGGGCGCAACGACCCTGGGCGCAACGACCCTGACAGCAACGACCCTGGGCGCAACGACCCTGACGGCAACGACCCTGCAGCATCCCCTCGACCGGAGATCTGAACATGCACCAACCCTTTCGTACCGCCTCACGGTCCTCCCGTCGGCGCTGGGCCCGAACCGCGGCGCCCGTCGGCCTGGCGGCCGTTCTGACGTGCTCGGCGGTCGGCTGCACGGCCGCCCCGGGTGACGTGGGCCCGGGGATCTCCGGCACGGCCCGGTCCAGTACGTCCAGCGACTCGGATGCCGTCCAGAACGCACCCGCTGCGACCCTCGCCACGACGACCGAGGCGGTCGCGATCATCCCGACCGGCACCGCGGGTGAACTGTCCTTGGCCATCAGCCGAGCCCTGTTCGCCACGGCGCCGGTCGTCGTCGTGGCGCCGTCCGATGACGAGGCCGGCCTGCGCGACGGGTCGGCAGCGGCGACCCGCCTGGGGGTTCCGCTGCTGCTCGTCGATGCCGACGGACAGACCGGCTCCGGCGCCTCGCCGTCGACCCCAGCCACCACATCTACCCCGGCCACCCCGGCCGTCGGCTCCACCAGTGCCCCGACGCCATCGACGCTGGAGCCGGCGCTGTCGGCCGAGATCGCGCGGCTGGGCGCTCGGTCCGTGCTCGCCACCAGCCCTTCGCTGGCTCGCCGCCTGAGCCGGGTACCGAACGTGCAGGTCGTCACCGAGCCCGGAGGGCTCCCCCCCGTTTCACGTGGGCCGGCGAACTCGACTCTCACCGTGCTGGTGCGCAAGGGCGACGACGGGTCGGGCTCGGCGGCCGTGACCGCCTCGGCCGCAGCCGCCGGGGCGGCGGTCGTACCGGTGACAGGTAACGACCCGCGCGCCGACCCGGCCGCCATCGCGGCCCTGGCCAAGAGCCGGCCGAAGCAGGTGCTGGCCGTCGGTGACGCCTTCGGCCCGGTCGACCGGCTGAGCGCCCGGTTGCGGGTGGCCGAGACCGGCATCCAGCTTCCCGGTGGTGGTCAGACGTTGTTCCCCGGGCGGCGGCTGGTGGCGCTCTACGGCCACCCGGGCACGTCCAGCCTCGGGGTGCTGGGCGAGCAGGGTCTCTCGGCCAGCATCAGCCGGGCCAAGAAGCTGGCTGCGGAGTATGCCCCGCTGAGCACTGAGCCCGTCGTTCCCGCCTTCGAGATCATCGCCACGACGGCGCAGCGGGAGGCCGGCCCCGACGGCGACTACTCGGGCGAGTCAAGCGTCAGCTCGTTACGGCCCTGGGTCGAGGCGGCACGCCAGGCAGGGGTGTACGTGGTGCTCGACCTCCAACCGGGCCGTGCCGACTTCCTCGACCAGGCCAAGCGCTACCGCGACCTGCTGCTGCTGCCCAACGTGGGTCTGGCCCTCGACCCCGAGTGGAAGCTCGCCCCCGGCCAGCGCCCGCTGGCCCAGATCGGGGGGGTCGACGCCGCCGAGGTCAACTCGGTGATCACCTGGCTGGCTGACCTCACCTCGAAGGAAGCACTGCCGCAAAAACTGCTGGTGCTGCACCAGTTCCGCCTCTCGATGCTGCGCGACGAGAAGCGGATCGACACCGGTCGCGACGAGGTGCAGGTGCTCGTGCACATGGACGGCCAGGGCACCCCCGCCCTCAAGGACGGCACCTGGCGCGGTGTGACCGGCGCCGCCCCCAAGGGGATGCCGTTCGGCTGGAAGAACTTCTACGACGAGGACGAGCCGATGCTGACTCCGGCTCAGACGATGGCGAAGCGGCCGAAGCCGTTCATGGTCTCGTACCAGTGATCGACCACCACGCCGACGAACGGATGCCGGAACGGCGTCCCGTCGACTAAGCCCCCGCGAGCCGCCGCACCGGAGCCGCTCGACCCGGCCCGATCAGCAGCTCCTCGTGGTGGTGCACGACGCGCCAGGTGCCGCCTTCATCGCGGCGCAGCACCGACGTGCACCGCAGCTGTTCGTCGAGCGACGCCTCGTCGAAGCGGGCTGCGAGCAGGTGCGTCTCCCACGCAGCGTCACTACCGAGCAACCCCACGACGGGTTCGGTCGCGTCGAGACCGACCGGGGACGGGTAGTCGGCGTCCGGGCCGTCGGGGCTGCTCGCTGCCGCTGCCGGGTCGCCCACCGGTGCTGCGTCGGTCCGACCGGCCTGAAGCTGCTCCTTGGTGCGCAGCGTCGGGATCGTGGAGTCCCACATGGTGCATCCGGCGCCAAGGTGGGCTTCGAGCCGGTCGCGGTCGCCCTCGAGGTAGGCGGCGTACAGGTCGGTGAGAACGGCCCAGACCCGAGCCGCCTCGCCATCGAGCGAGCCGGTGCCGGCCGTATCAGTCGCGCCGGTCAGAATGTTCGGGAGGTTCGTGCTGTCCGTGCTGGGGTCGCTCATGGGTTTCCTCCGTCGTCAGTCGCCAGTAGCCCGAGATCATCACGCACCACTCGGCCCTGCGACACCACGGCCCGGATTCCGCGGAGCGCGCGGATGTCGACGCTCGGGTCGGCGTCGAGCACGAGGAGGTCGGCGCTGAGGCCGGCCGCGACCCGGCCGGTCTCGTGGTCGACACGGCACATGCGCGCCGGTGTGGTGGTGCTCGCGGCGAGTGCCTCCCGGGCCGTCAGGCCCGCCTCCACCAGCAGCTCGGCCTCGCGCACCACAGCGGTGGTGCCCTCCGTGCGGTCGCCCGGCGGAATGTCGGTGCCGTTCGTCAGCGCGACCCCGGCGGCGACCAGCCGCCGAGCACTGGCCAGGTGGTCGACCGAGGCCCGTCTCGCGTTCTCGCGCGAGTGCTTCTCGAACCCGTGCGCGGCCATCCAGTCCTGCGAGCGCGTCACGGCCAGTGTCGGGGACACGTAGAGGCCGTCCTGAGCCAGCAGTGCAGCCGTGGGCTCGTCGACGATGTAGGCATGCTCGAAGCTGCGCACCCCCGCATCGACCGCGCGGCGGATGGCCGCGTGGTGACCGGCGTGCGCCACCACATAGGTGCCGTGAGCCTGGGCCGCACGCACCACGGCTCGCATCTCGGCCTCGCTCATCTCGGGGTCCTCCGGGCTCTCACCCGCGTGGGCCAGCCCACCCGTGATGAAGATCTTGACGTGGTCGGCACCATTCTCGAGCTCGGCGTGGGCGGCCGCCTCGAACTGTGCCGGCCCGAAGCAGTAGACCGAGCCGGAGCCCTGGCCGTGCCCGCCCGGGGCCGACAGGGCCCGGCCGCCGGCGAGGATGCGGGGGGCGGCGAACCAGCCTCGCCGGTCGGCGTCACGCAGGGTCACGTCGATGGCGTGCTGCTCGTGCACGCACCGTGCCGTCGTGACACCCGCCTCGAGCGCCTCCTTGGCGCGACCCGCCGAGCGGAAGGCGGTGAGGGCCGGTGCTTCGTTCTCGTCGGTGTCGTTGAAGGGGAAGACGATCGAGAAGTGCGTGTGCACGGTGACGAGCCCCGGGGCGAGGAACCGGCCACCGAGGTCACACCGGTCGTCGTCGGGTACCCCGTCGGGAACGGCATCCCCCACGGAGCGGATGCGCCCGTTCTCGACGGCGATCGAGATGGGCTCGGTCGTCGGGGCGAGCGGATCGACCACACGCGCGCCGGTCAGCCATATGGTGCGTGAGTTCAACTCGCCCCCAGAGGGTTTCGATCAGTGGACGCCGATTCTGCGCGTGCATGGGTGTGCAGGTGGCACGCAGCCAGGTGGCTTCCAGCCACGGGCAACAGCTCGGGCACGAGCGTCGAACAGGGTGCGAACGCCTTCGGGCAACGTGGGTGAAAACGGCATCCGGGCGGCGGCGCGGCGGGGTCGGGCACGTCACCGGGCAGGTCGGTCGGCAGCCCGCCTCCGCCGTCGACGGAGGGAATGGCCCCGATGAGCGCCTGGCCGTACGGGTGGGCCGACCGGCTCCACACGTCAGCCGCCGGGCCGGTCTCGACGACCTGCCCGAGATACATCACGGCGATGCGGTCACTGAGCTGGCGCACGATACCGAGGTCGTGCGAGATGAACAGCAGACCCATGTTCATCTCGGCGACGAGCGAGGCGAGCAGGTTGGCGATCGACGCCTGGGCCGACACGTCGAGGGCCGAGATCGCCTCGTCGGCGACGATCAACCGGGGCTCGGCCGCCAAGGCTCGGGCGATCGCGATCCGCTGACGCTGACCGCCCGAGAACTCGTGGGGGTAGCGCCGGGCGAACTCGGTCGGCAGCTGCACCCGTTCGAGCAGCTCTGCCACCCGGGCCCGCTGCTCGCCCTTGCGCAGGGTGGCCTGCCCACTGAGCACGATCCCGTCGGCGATCTGCTCGCCGATGCGCCGGCGGGGGTTGAGCGAGGAGTACGGATCCTGGAAGACCATCTGCATGCCGCGCAGCGCCATGGGCCGGGCCGCCCGGCCGAGCGGTTCGACCCGCTGGCCGTCGAACTCGATCTGGCCCGCCGTGAGCGGCACGAGCCCGAGGATGGCCTTGGCCAGGGTCGACTTGCCGCAGCCCGACTCCCCCACGAGGCCCAGCACCTCACCCCGGTCGACGGTCAGGCTCGCCCCGGCCACGGCACGAACGGCCCGTCCGTGTCGGTGGTAGACCACCTCGGCGTCGGTGACGGAGACCAGTGTCATGTCGGGCTCACCGCGCCTCCCCCTGGCCGCTCGCCGGCGGCGGCGTACGGGTCGACCAGGCAGGCCAGCATGCGGCCCTCGTCGCGCGGCGCACCTGATGCCAGGGGGAGAAGGGAGGGTCGGTCGGTGCTGCAGGGCGCTACCGCGTGCCCGCACCTCGGGTGGAAGGCGCACCCCGGGGGGATCGTGGTCAGGCGCGGGGCGGAGCCCGGGATGGCACGCAACGGCGCAGCCACCCCGTCGGTGCGCGGCAGCGAGTCGAGCAACCCTCGGGTGTAAGGGTGTCGGGGCGCCGTGAGCAGGGCCTGCGTCGGCCCGGTCTCGACGATTCGCCCGGCGTACATGACGGCGAGCCGGTCGGTCAGCGCCCCCATGACCCCGAGATCGTGGGTGATGAGCAGGATGCTGAGGCCCTCCTCGCGCCGAAGCCGGTCGAGCAGACGCAGGATGCCGGCCTGCACCGTGACGTCGAGGGCGGTCGTGGGTTCGTCGGCCACGAGCAGCGACGGTGAGCAGGCCAGGGCGATCGCGATGGCCGCACGTTGGCGCATGCCGCCGGAGAGCTGGTGGGGATAGGCGCCGAGCGTGCGTTCCGGGTCGGGGATCCGCACCTGGGTCAGCAGCTCGACCGCTCGGGCGCGGGCCGCTGACCGGCCGGTCCCGTGGTGGTGGCGCAGGTGCTCGGTGACCTGGCGCCCGATGGTCAGCATGGGGTGGAGCGAGGTCATCGGGTCTTGGAAGACCATCGCGACCTCGTCGCCGCGCATGGCCCTCAGCTGCTTCTCGCGCAGCGTGAGCACGTCGCGGCCGCCCACCTCCGCCCGGCCCTGGGCTCGAGACCCGTGGGGCAGCAGACCGAAGAGCGACAGCGCGGTCAGCGACTTGCCGCTGCCCGACTCCCCTGCCAGTCCGACGATCTGACCGGGCTCGACCACCAGGTCGACCCCGTCGACGGCCGTGAGACCGCCGGGCAGGGTGATCCGCAGCTGCTCGGTGCGCAGCACCGGGGTGGTCACGAGCTGCCCTTGAGGGCGCGCGCGGTGCGCGGGTCGAGCGCGTCGCGCAGGGTGTCGCCGAGGAAGTTGAAGGCCAGCACGACGGTGAGGATGGCGAGGCCGGGAAAGACCCCGATCCACCAGGCGTCGAAGTTGCGCGCCCCTTCCGAGACCATGGCGCCCCACTCGGCATCCGGCGGCTGGGCCCCGAGACCGAGGAAGGAAAGCCCCGAGAGCAGCAGCACCGCGTTCCCGACCTCTAGAGCCGCGAGCACGAGCACCGGGCCCGCGACGTTCGGGCGCAGGTCGACGGCCAGTGTGCGACGAGCGGAGGCTCCGAGCAGCCTGGTCGCAGAGACGAACTCGGCCTCTCGAAGACCGAGGAGCATCGAGCGTACGACGCGAGCGTACGACGGCCACATGACGATGGTGAGGGCCAGTACGGCGTTGCGAAGCCCCGGCCCGAGGGCCGCCGCCGCGGCCATGGCGAGGATGATCCCGGGAAACGCGAAGACGAGGTCGCACAGGCGCATGACCACGGTGTCGACCCAGCCGCCGAAGTAGCCGGCGATCGAGCCCGCCACCGTGCCGACCGCGGTCGCCAGCACCACCAGGAGCACGGCCAGCGGCAGGGTGATGCGGGTGCCATAGACGATACGGCTGAGGAGGTCGCGTCCGAGACCGTCGGTGCCGAGCAGGTTCGCGCCGCCCGGGGGCTGCAGCCGGGCGAAGTCCTGGGCGTTCGGGTCGTGCGGGGCGATGAGGGGCGCCAGCAGGGCCACGAGCACCCAGCCGATGACCAGCACTGCGCCGACGACGGCGAGAGGGCGGCTCCACGGCGAACGGTCGATGCCGGCATCCTTGCGCGAGAAGAGGCGACGGCCGCTCGACCGTTCGGCCTCCAGCTCGAGCCGTGGCTCGTCGGGGATCGTCATGAGAGACGGATCCTCGGGTCGATGACGCCGTAGAGCACGTCGATGACGAGGTTGATCACCACGTAGATGACGGCGACGATCACCGACACCCCCATGACCGCAGGCAGGTCGAGCGCGAGCGACGACTTGTACGCGTACTGCCCGAGGCCGGGCCACGAGAAGATCGACTCGACGAGCACGGTGCCCGACAGCAGCGACCCGAACGCCAGGCCCGACACGGTGATGATCGGCACCATCGCCGGCCGCAGCACGTGCCGCAGGATGACGGTGCGCCGCGGGAGACCCTTGGCATGGGCCGAGCGGATGTAGTCGTTGCCGAGCACCTCGAGCACGCTGGCCCGGGTGAAGCGGGTGATCAGCCCCACCGTGTAGGCCGCCAGCACCAGAGCCGGGAGCAGGATGTGGTGCAGACCCATCTGGAAGGTGAAGGGGTCGTTGTCGAGCAGGGAGTCGACGAGCAGCAGACCGGTGACCGTGGGGGGTTTCGGGTAGCCGGGGTCGAGCTGACCCGTCGAGCTGAACCAGCCCAGCTTCACCGAGAAGATCAGGGATGCCGTGAGCGCGAGCCAGAACGTCGGCACCGAGACACCGGTCAGGCTCACGACGCGGATCAGCTGGTCGGGCCACCGGTCGCGTTTGAGCGCAGCGACGGTGCCCAGGGCGACGCCGACCACGAGCGAGATGACGATGGCCACGAGGGCGAGCTCGATGGTCGGCGGGAGGTACTCGACGAGGTCGGTGAGCACTGGGCGACGGGTCTGTTGCGAGATGCCGAAGTCACCGTGGAGGAGGCCGAACAGGTAGGTGAAGTACTGCTTCCACAGCGGGTCGTCGAGGCCGTACCTGGCGCGGAACGCGGCCACGGTCGCGGGGTCCTCGATGGCGCGCTGCCCTAGGGCGGCCGCGGCGGGGTCGCCAGGAACCACATGGGTGAGGACGAACGCGACGAGGGTGATACCCACCACGAGAAACGCGCCCGCGATGGCCCGCCGACCGAGGAAGCCGCCGAGGCCGGAGCCCCGACGGACCGACTCGCGTCGGTTCGCCGGGGCCTGCATCGGCTCGGTGGTGGGGGCGCTCACGTGCGGATGGCTGTCAGGGCCGTCGGTCGTGCTGCCGTTGCGCTGGCCCGTGCTGTCTGCGCCACTTAGCCCAGCTCGGCCACGTTGACGGTCCAGACGAGGTTGTAGGTGAGGTTCTTGAGGTCCTTCGACGCCAAGAAGACCTGGGCCGGCTGGATCAGGCCCATGACCGGGCCCTGGTTGAGCCCCTCCTGGAACTGCCCCATGAGGTCAGCCCGCTTCGCCTCGTCCTTCTCGGTCGCGGCCTGCTTCATGATCGACTCGAGCGCCGGGTCGGAGCCGGCCTTCCAGTTCACTCGCTTGCCGCCGACGATTCCGCCGGGCCCGAACGCGAGGTAGTTGCTCGAGTCGGGGAAGTCAGGGCCCCACAGCCAGACGCCGACCTGTTGCTTGCCGCCTCGCGCCAGCTCGAGGACGGTCGCGACCGGCGCCCCCTTGAGAGCGGTCTTGATGCCGATCTTGTTGAGGTCGGCCGAGATGCGGGTCGACATGTCGGTGAACGACACCCCGTTCTGCGTGAGGTCAGACGGGAACGAGATCTCGATCGGCGAACCGTCGTAGCCCGACTTCGCAAGGGCGGCCTTGGCGGCATCCGCGTCGAAGGTAGGGGCCTTGTCGTCGGGCAACGAGCCGGCGAACTGCACGGGCACCATTCCCGCCGCACGGCGCGAGCCCTTACCGGCGAGCTCGAGCAGCCCGTTGTAGTCGATGCCGCGACGTACCGCCTCCTGGAAGTCGGGGTTGGCCGTCCACTTGTTGACCGCGGGGTTCGCGTTGGTGAACAGGTAGAAGGTGTACTGCGACGGCACCCCGCTGGAGACGACCCCGCTCCCGACGGAGGCGACCTGGTCGGGTGAGAGGTCGAGCGCCAGGGCGCTCTCGCCCTTCTCGACATTGTTCTTCTGCTGCGCGGCGTCGACGTTGCGGATGACGACGCGCTGGTAGTTCGGCTTCGTCGCTCCCCAGTAGTTGGGGTTGGCCTTGAGGTCGACCTCGGTGGAGAGACCGAACGAGTCGAGCACGTAGGGGCCCGAGCCCATCGAAGCCTTGGCGAACGCGGCTTCCGCCTGGTCGGCGGTGGCGGCATTCTCGGCGTCGGAGGCCCCGGCCGCCTTGGCCAGCTTCGAGTTGACGATTCCGAGGGAGGGGCTCGCCAGCTTGCCCAGCAGGGCCGGGTCGTACGCAGCCGTCTTCACCTCGACGGTCTCGGGGCCCTTGGCGGTCACCGTCAGCCCGTCGGCGAGGAACGAGGGGTTGCCCTTGACCCGTTCGACCCGGTTCAACGAGAAGACGACGTCGTCGGAAGTGACCGCGGTGCCGTCGGAGAACTTCGCCTTCGGGTCGAGGGTGAAGGTCCACGTCAACCCGTCGGCCGACTGCTCCCACTTCTGCGCGATGGAGGGCACCGGCGTCTTGAGGTCGGCGCCCTTGAACGAGACGAGAGTGTCGTACAGCGCACGAGCGACGATATTTCCGGTCGGCTCGTAGTTCCGGGCGGGGTCGGCGCTCTTCAGCACGAAGACGGTGTCGATGACCAGTGGCTTCGTCGCGGCACCGCCGCCGGTGCCGCCGCTGCCGGCGGTGGTCTTGGGGGTGGGGTTGCAGGCGCTGATGCCAACCGTCGCGAGCGCAACGACCAGCGCGAGCGAACCGACCTTCTGCTTCGAACCCACGGGCCACGTCCTGTCGGATGAGAAGGGCGACGCCGCCCAGGAGGGGTCGGCCAGTGACGACCGAGAGGGCGCCGGGAGCACGCCTCGGGAGAGGTTTACCACAGCCCACAGCGCGAAACACGTTTGTTGCCACCCGTGTCCGCAGGTCAGGATCAGGGCATGCCCGCTCTCGACCATCTGGCCAAGAAGGAGTTCCCGCGCTCGGCGAAGTACGACGCGCGGTGGCTTGTCGACCTCGACATGGGGCCGCATCCGTTGTGGCTGCTCGAAGACCTCGTCGCCGACCTCGACCTGCGGCCCGGCATGCGGGTGCTCGACCTCGGCTCCGGCCGCGGCGCCACCTCGGTGTTCCTGGCCAAGGAGTACGGCGTCAGCGTCGTCGCCGTCGACCTCTGGGTCGATCCCGACGTGGCGAGCGCGGTATTCGCGAAGGAGGGGGTGGCCGACCAGGTGCTGGCCATGCGGGTCGACGCCCACAACCTGCCGTTCGGGCGGCACTCGTTCGACGCGATCGTCAGCATCGACGCCTGGGAGTACTTCGGCACGGGTGACCACTACCCGCCCTACCTCGCCACGTTCCTCCGGCCCGGTGGCCAGCTGGGTGTCGCGACACCGGCGCTCACCACCGAGGTGCGCGAGCTCGGTGAGATCCCCGACCACATCGACGGCGTCGTCGGCGCCGAGACCGCAGCCTGGCACACCCCCGACTGGTTGCGCTCGCAGTGGGAGTTCAGCCGGGCCTTCACGAGCGTCACCGCGAGGGCGCAGGTCGACGGGTGCGCGAACTGGCTGTTGTGGGAACGAGCCGTGCTCGAGCTGAAGGGCGAGACGAGCTCGCCGGTGCAGGGCATGCTGGAGACCGACGGTGGCGCCTTCGTCACCTTCGCCATGGTGACCGGAAGGGTGGCGTGAACAGCCGATGACAGTGGATGCGGTCGATCTGATGCACCTGCGCCGGGCCGTGGAGCTGGCCCGGCAGGCCCTGGACAGCGGTGACCAGCCGTTCGGCTCACTGCTCGTCTCGGCGACCGGGGAGGTGCTGTTCGAGGACCACAACCACGTCGCCCTCGAGGCCACCCAGCATCCGGAGTTCGCCATCGCTCGGTGGGCCGGCGCCAACCTCACCGCACCGGCGCGGGCGTCGGCCACGGTCTACACCTCGGGGGAACACTGCGCCATGTGCTCGGCCGCGCACGGCTGGGTCGGCCTCGGGCGCATCGTCTACGCGCTCAGTTCGGCGCAGCTGGGTGAATGGCGCTCCGAGTGGGGCGCCCCCGAGTCGCCGGTGGCGGCGCTGCCGATCGCCGCGGTGTTCCCGGGAGCCGTCGTCGACGGCCCCGCCCCCGAGCTCGAGCACGAGCTGCGCGCCCTGCACGAGGCCAGCGCCCGCCGCGGCTGACCCACCCCCGCCATGGCCTCATTCCCGCGGCCCCAGGTTCGCGAACCCCACCGGCATCCCGCCACGGTCCGATCCCCGCGGTCCCAGGCACACGGACCCCGCCGGCATCCCGCCACGGTCCGATTCCCGCGGTCCCAAGCGCACGGACCCCACCGGCATCCAGCCGCGGTCCGATTCCCGCGGTCGGATGCCGTCCCAGCGACGGCCAAGCGCGCCACGGTCCGATCCCCGCGGTCGGATGCCGTCCCAGCGACGGCCAAGCCCGCCACGGTCCGCTCCCCGCGGTCCCAGGTTCGCGAACCCCACCGGCATCCAGCCGCGGTCCGATCCCCGCGGTCGGATGCCGTCCCAGCGACGACCAAGCCCGCCACGGTCCGATTCCCGCGGTCGGATGCCGTCCCAGCTACGACCAAGCCCGCCACGGTCCGATCCCCGCGGTCCCAGGCACACGCACCCCACCGGCATCCCGCCACGGTCCGATCCCCGCGGCCCCACGCACACGCACCGGCATCCCGCCACGGTCCGATCCCCGCGGTCGGATGCCGTCCCAGCGACGACCAAGCCCGCCACGGTCCGATTCCCGCGGTCGGATGCCGTCCCAGCTACGACCAAGCCCGCCACGGTCCGATCCCCGCGGTC
>NZ_MAST01000023.1 GCF_001758225.1 Humibacillus sp. DSM 29435
CCCGCCACGGTCCGATCCCCGCGGTCGGATGCCGTCCCAGCTACGACCAAGCCCGCCACGGTCCGATTCCCGCGGTCCCAAACGCACGGACCCCACCGGCATCCAGCCGCGGTCCGATTCCCGTGGTCGGATGCCGTCCCAGCGACGACCAAGCCCGCCACGGTCCGATCCCCGCGCTCCCAGGTTCACGAACCCCACCGGCATCCCGCCACGGTCTGATTCCTGCGGTCCGATTTCCGTCGTCGGATGCCGTGCCTGTGTATGACGTCCGCGCCATCAGCGTCTCGTCGGTCACCATTCACTGCATGTCGAACTCCGTCACCCCGAGTGAGCCATTCAACGCATGCGGCTCAACCGGCTCCGGGCTCACGTCGTGGGAACTGCGTAAGCACTATCGCATGCTGTTTCGAGGGGTCTACGTCAGCCGCGAGACGCCGATCACCGTTCACCTGCTCGGTCAGGCGGCGCTCCTCGCGGTCGAGGCGGGCAGCCACCTCTCACATCACACGGCCGCGCAGCTCTGGGGCGCGGTCGTGCCTGATGATCCTTCAGTGCACGTCAGCTCGCGACGATCCCGAGCCCAGCGACCAGGCATCGCGGCGCATCGCGTGAAGGCCGGCCAACACGTCGTCACCCGGCGAGGACTCCGCCTGACATCGCCGGGTCAGACCTTTCTCGACCTCGCACACCTGCTGAACCTGGTCGACCTCGTCGTGCTCGGAGACTCCCTGGTCAAGGCCAACCGACTGAGTCCGGCCGACCTCGTGACCCTTGCTGCCGATCACCGCGGGCCACACTCCAAGCTCGCCCGTCGCGCGGCTGGTCTCGTTCGCTCCGGAGTTGACTCGGCAATGGAGACCCGACTGCGTCTGCTGATGATCTTCGGCGGACTACCCGAGCCCGAGGTCGACCACCGCGTCCATGCCGCCGACGGCAGCCTGCTCTACCGCTTCGACCTCTGCTACCTCCCTTGGCGACTGTTGGTCGAGTACGACGGCCGGCACCACGCGGCCGACGATCAGTGGCACTCCGACATCGCCCGCGACGAGCAGTTCGACTCCTGGGGGCTGCGTAAGATCGTCGTGGTTGCGGGTGACATCTACCGCACACCTGCCAACACCCTGACGCGGATCCGACACGCCATGCGTGAGCAGGGGATGCCGGTACCTCCTTTGTCCAACGAGTGGCGGCGGCACTTTCCGAGCCGCTCAGACGACCTGGCCGAGCCCGCCTAAACCCCGCCACGGTCCGATCCCTGCGGTCGGACACCGTCCCGACGACGACCAAGCCCGCCACGGTCCGATCCCTGCGGTCGGACACCGTCCCGACGACGACCAAGCCCGCCACGGTCCGATCCCTGCGGTCGGACACCGTCCCGACGACGACCAAGCCCGCCACGGTCCGATCCCTGCGGTCGGACACCGTCCCGACGACGACCAAGCCCGCCACGGTCCGATTCCCGCGGTCCGAGGCGCACGAACCCCGCCGGCATCCAGCCACGGTCCGATTCCTGCGGTCGGATGCCGTCCCAGCTACGACCAAGCCCGCCACGGTCCGATTCCTGCGGTCGGATGCCGTCCCAGCGACGACCAAGCCCGCCACGGTCCGATTCCCGCGGTCGGACACCGTCCCAGCGACGACCAAGCCCGCCACGGCCCGATCCCTGCGGTTCCAGGCACACGCACCCCCGCCGGCATCCAGCCACGGTCCGATTCCCGCGGTCGGATACCGTCCCGACGACGACCAAGCCCGCCACGGTCCGATTTCCGCGGTTCCAACCGCACGAAGCCCACCGGCATCCAGCCACGGTCCGATTCCCGCGGTCCGATCCCAGCGGTCGGATGCCGGTCGGACGGGTATGGAGCGGTGGTTAAGCCGGTCTCGTTGTCCGCTTGTGGCGAACAACTCGGAGACTTGAGCCCGCTGCGCTCAGGATGGGAACAGGAAAGCCGCCGACGTCGTTGGTCGGGATGTGCTCGTCCACAGCGCGCACCGATAGAATCGAGATATCTGCTCGATCAGTCAGGAGAAGAGCATGTTCGAAAGATTCACCGACCGGGCCCGGAGGGTGGTTGTCCTCGCGCAGGAGGAAGCACGCCTGCTCAACCACAACTACATCGGTACCGAGCACATCCTCCTGGGTCTGATCCACGAAGGCGAAGGCGTCGCCGCGAAGGCCCTCGAGTCGCTCGACATCTCGCTCGAAGCGGTCCGGGCCCAGGTGCAGGAGATCATCGGCCAGGGCCAGCAGGCCCCGACCGGTCACATCCCCTTCACGCCCCGCGCGAAGAAGGTGCTCGAGTACTCGCTGCGCGAGGCGCTGCAGCTCGGCCACAGCTACATCGGCACCGAGCACATCCTGCTCGGCCTCATCCGCGAGGGTGAAGGCGTCGCCGCGCAGGTGCTCGTCAAGCTCGGCGCCGAGCTGAACAAGGTGCGCCAGCAGGTCATCCAGCTGCTCTCGGGCTACCAGGGCGGCCAGACCGGCGAGAAGGCCGGTGCCGGAGTCGGCGCGGCCCAGGGCGAGGGCACCCCCGCGGGGTCGCTCGTGCTCGACCAGTTCGGCCGCAACCTCACGCAGGCGGCCCGCGAGGGCAAGCTCGACCCGGTCATCGGGCGTGAGAAGGAGATCGAGCGCGTCATGCAGGTGCTGAGCCGACGCACCAAGAACAACCCGGTGCTGATCGGTGAGCCGGGTGTCGGCAAGACCGCCGTCGTCGAGGGCCTGGCCCAGGACATCGTCAAGGGCGAGGTGCCCGAGACCCTCAAGGACAAGCAGCTCTACACACTCGACCTCGGTTCGCTCGTGGCCGGCAGCCGCTACCGCGGTGACTTCGAGGAGCGCCTGAAGAAGGTGCTCAAGGAGATCCGCACCCGCGGCGACATCATCATCTTCATCGACGAGATCCACACGCTCGTCGGGGCCGGCGCGGCCGAGGGTGCCATCGACGCAGCGAGCATCCTCAAGCCGATGCTTGCCCGCGGTGAGCTGCAGACGATCGGCGCGACGACGCTCGACGAGTACCGCAAGCACATCGAGAAGGACTCCGCCCTTGAGCGGCGCTTCCAGCCGATCCAGGTGGCCGAGCCCACGCTGCCGCACACCATCGAGATCCTCAAGGGCCTGCGTGACCGCTACGAGGCCCACCACCGCGTCACCATCACGGATGCCGCTCTCGTGGCGGCCGCCAACATGGCCGACCGTTACGTCAACGACCGTTTCCTGCCCGACAAGGCGATCGACCTCATCGACGAGGCGGGCGCGCGACTGCGCATCCGCCGGATGACCGCTCCGCCAGACCTGCGCGAGTTCGACGAGAAGATCGCCGTGCTCGTTCGCGAGAAGGAGTCGGCCATCGACGGCCAGGACTTCGAGCGCGCGGCCCGGGCCCGTGACGACGAGAAGCGCCTGCTGCGCGAGAAGTCCGAGCGCGAGGCGCAGTGGAAGTCGGGCGACATGGACGTCGTGGCCGAGGTCGACGAAGAGCTCATCGCCGAGGTTCTGGCGGCCAGCACCGGCATCCCGGTGTTCAAGCTGACCGAGGAGGAGAGCAGCCGCCTGCTGCACATGGAAGACGAGCTGCACAAGCGGATCATCGGTATGGACGAGGCCGTCAAGGGGCTCAGCCAGGCGATCCGTCGCACCCGTGCCGGCCTGAAAGACCCCCGTCGTCCCGGCGGCTCGTTCATCTTCGCCGGTCCGACCGGCGTGGGTAAGACCGAGCTGGCCAAGACGCTCGCCGAGTTCCTCTTCGGCAGCGAGGACGCCCTGATCCAGCTCGACATGTCGGAGTACTCCGAGAAGCACACGGTGAGCCGGCTGTTCGGCTCTCCTCCCGGCTACGTCGGCTACGAAGAGGGCGGCCAGCTCACCGAGAAGGTGCGGCGCAAGCCGTTCTCGGTCGTGCTCTTCGACGAGGTCGAGAAGGCCCACCCGGAGATCTTCAACTCGCTGCTGCAGGTGCTCGAAGACGGTCGCCTCACCGACTCTCAGGGCCGCATGGTCGACTTCAAGAACACGGTCATCATCATGACGACCAACCTCGGCACCAGAGACATCTCCAAGACCTCGCTCGGCTTCTCGGCCGGGCCCGACACCCTCTCCGACTACGAGCGGATGAAGGCCAAGGTCATCGACGAGCTGAAGCAGCACTTCCGGCCCGAGTTCCTCAACCGCGTCGACGACACCATCGTGTTCCCGCACCTCAACCGGTCCGAGATCACGCAGATCGTCGACCTGGAGATCGCCAAGCTCGACAAGCGGCTCAAGGACAAGGACATGGGGATCGACCTCACGCCCGCGGCCAAGGACCTGCTCGCCCGGCGCGGCTACGACCCCGTGCTCGGTGCGCGTCCGCTGCGTCGCACCATCCAGCGCGAGATCGAGGACGCCCTGTCGGAGAAGATCCTCTACGCGGAGTTCGTCTCGGGGCAGTACATCAAGGTCGACACCGAGGGCGAGGGCAAGGCGGAGAAGTTCACCTTCTCCGACATGGCCCACCCCGACTCGGCGCACCGGCCGTCCGACGACCTCGCCGAGATCGTCGACGGTCCCGCCCTCGACGACGCGCTCAGCGTGAACGTGACGAGCGGACCAGTTGTGCCTGACGACCGCTTCCCCGACAGCGCCATGGGTGGCGAGCGCTGACACCGAGGTAGGCAGGCGGACCGACCCGAAGGGGGCCGAGGACATCGTCCTCGGCCCCCTTCGGCGTGTTCCTTCACCTCGGATGCCGCAGAACCGTCATCCCGGGGTCGTACGCCGGTCGCACAGGAGCAGACCGTGGCCGGACGCGGCGGCCGGGCGGCGGCCACGAGAGTGGACGCCATGAGCAACCACATCAGCCCTGACTGTTCCGACGCCCGGATGCCGCTGGGCGCGACCGGTGCCCAACGGCATCCGAGCGCGTCAGCGACATCCACGCCGCTCGACCTCTTTGCCCGCAGCCTGGTCATGCGCTACGGCCGGGATGCGGCTGCTCCCCCCGCGCTCGGGGGGGTCGACCTGCGAATCACCGCAGGCGAGACGGTGGCCGTGATGGGCCCGTCCGGCTCGGGCAAGACGACGCTGCTGCACGTGCTCGCGGGCATCGCGGCACCGACCTCCGGCCAGGTGCTGTGGAAGGGGCTGGACGTGGCCCGGATGTCCGATCGCGACCGAACCTCGTTGCGCCGACGAGACTTCGGGTTCGTGTTCCAGCAGGGGATGCTGCTGCCCGAGCTGCCTGCCGTCGAGAACGTCGCCCTGCCCCTCATGATCGACGGAGCCCGCCGCGGTGAGGCGATGAAGCGGGCGCGGGCGTTGTTCGCTCCGCTCGGTCTCTCGGGTCTGGAGAGCCGGCGCCCGGGTGAGCTGTCGGGCGGGCAGGCCCAGCGCGTAGCCATCGCGCGAGCCCTGGTGGCCCGCCCCGGGGTGGTGTTCGCCGACGAGCCGACTGGCGCCCTCGACCAGACCACAAGCGCCGAGGTGATGGGTCACCTCACGGCGCTGCCCCGCCACTCGGGAGCCTCGCTCGTGCTGGTGACCCACGACGAGAACGTTGCCGCATGGTGTTCTCGCACGATCAGTCTGCGCGACGGGCTGCTGACCAGCGACGTGCGCCGTGCACCCGTCACAGCATCGACTGCAACCGGCGCGACCGGCGCAACCGGCGCAACCGGCCCGGCGGCCACGACGTTCTCCGGGCGCTCCTGATGAGGGCCGCGCTGCAGCTGGCCTGGAGCCTCCGATCGGCGGGGGCCCGCGAGAACCGGGTGCCCGGCCTGCTCGCGGTGCTCGCGTTCGCGGTGGCCACGGCGGCCCTGCTCGTGTGTCTCGGCGGGCTCGGGGCCTTCGAGGCGCGGGGCGCCGTCACTGAGTCGGGCAGCCGCTACCTGTCGGCGTCCGACGCGGCCCAGCTCGCCGATCTCTACGTCACCCTCGCCTGGATCGCCACGACGTGCATGGTCGTGCCGATCCTCACCCTCGGAGGCGTGGCGGCCCGCCTCGCGATCGCGCGACGGGACCAGCGCCTCGCAGCTCTACGCCTGGCGGGTGCGACGTCGGGGCAGGTGACGGTGATGACCCTGGCCGAGGCCGCCTTGCAGGCGCTGGTCGGCGCCGCGGCGGGAGTCGTGCTCTATGCCGTCTCCCTTCCCCTGGTCGCGAGGCTCACGTTCCAGGAGCGGCCGTTCGGCATCGGCGAGCTGGTGGTGCCGGCGTGGAAGCTGGCCGCGGTGCTGGTCGGTGTCGTGCTCGTGGCCGTCGTGTCGGGCCTGTCGAGCCTGGCCCGTGTGGTGATCAGCCCGCTGGGGGTCGCTGCTCGCACGAGTCCCAAACGACTCAGCGTGCTGCGGGTCGGTGTGGCTGTCGTCGCGTGTGTCGCCTGGGTGCTGGTCATCACCCCGATGAAGGCGCCGGAACGCGGTCTGATCGTGGTGCTGCTCGGTGCCGTCATCCTCGCGGTCAACGCCGTGGGCCCGTTCTTCGTCATGCTCGTCGGCAAGGTCATCGCCCGGTTCGCGCCCACGGCCACCACCTTGCTGGCGGCGCGGCGCATCGTCGACGACCCGAGGAGCACGTGGCGCGCGGTCGGCGCGTTGGGCCTGGCCATCGTCGTGGTCGGGTTCACCAGCGTGGTCAGCGCGGCCTCTCACGATGCGCCGGGTGACACCCTGGGGACCGACCTCGGCACGGGGGCGATGGTCACCCTGGCTGTCATCACCATCGTCGGGGCCACCTCGACCGGGGTGGTGCAGGCCGCTCGGGTGCTCGACCAGCGCGAGCAGTACCGCTCCCTCTCCCTCGCGGGCACCAGCCTGCGCACGCTGCACCGGGCCCGCACCGTCGAGATCGCCCTGCCGCTCGCGGTCACCATGCTGGTCTCGGCCGGGTTCGTGCTGGCGCTCGTGCTGCCGTTTGCCAGCGCCCTGAACGGCGGTCTCGTCGTGCGGTTCGCGGTAGCGGTGGCGGCTGCCGGTGCACTGACGTTCGCCTCGGTGCTGTCGTCGCGGTCACTGGTGCGCCAGGCTGCGCTGGCCGGGTGAACCCGTCAACTACGGTGGCACGGTGATCTTCGACGACCAGCACCCACTCCCGGATGCCGTGCAGCTGCCAGTCCGTTCGAGGAGTCGCCCACGCCGGGCCGGGGCCGTCGCTGCCGTCGCTGCCGTCGCCGCCGTTGGCCTGCTGGCGAGCGCGTGTTCGAGTGGCGACCCCGCCGTGGTGGCAACCACGGGGTCGACGAGCAGCCGACCCACCGCCGACGGAGCCACGGGGCCATCGGCCTCGACGCCGGCGACTGCCGGTTCCGCCGTCTCCGGGGCGCCCGCTGCGCTGACCGCACTTGTGGCCAAGCGCTACGGCGGAACGGTCCCCACCAAGGCAAGCGCAAAGACCGGAACCTGGTTCGGCACCCCGGTGGCGGTCGTCACCGCCGGCGACGACGTCACCCTCGCAGTCGGCCCGACCTGGCGGGTCGTGGGCGGCTGGTGGCCCTCGCTCGGCCAGAAGACGCCCGAGCTGGGAAAGGCCGGTCCGCGGTTCGTGCTCGCCATCGGCTCTGACGCTCGGAAGGGCCAGTCACTCGAACGCTCCCGTGCCGACGTGCTGCAGGTCATCGGCACCGACGGCAAGGGCGGCGGCGGTGTCATGGGCATGGCCCGAGACCTGTGGGTTCCCCTCAGCACCGGCGGTCGGGGAAAGATCAACTCCGCCATGGTCTTCGGTGGCCCGAAGGCCCAGCTCGCAACGGTGAAGAAGGTGACGGGCCTGCCCCTCGAAGGCTACGTCGTCATGGGGTTCTCGGGTTTCACCACGGTCGTCGACGACCTCGGTGGCATCCCGATCGTCGTGCCTCAGACCGTCGATGCCTCGCACGCCGACCTCGTCATCAAGAAGGGCCCACAGACGCTCAGCGGCAAACAGGCGCTCGCTTACGCCCGGGAACGAAAGACGCTGCCCGACGGCGACTTCGGCCGGTCCCGACACCAGGGCGAGATCATCCTGGCCGCAGCGGTCAAGGCGAAGCTGGCTGGCCCACAAGCGATCCCGGCCGCCTTCACGAGCTTCTCGAAGGTAGGCAAGACCAGCCTCTCGGCCGAGCAGATGCTCACCTACGCCGCCGGGCTCTACACCCTCAACCCTCTGCAGGTCGGGCGCGACGTGGCCAAGGGCGGCTTCGGCACGGCGAGCGGACAGTCGATCGTCATACTGGGCACGGAGGCAAAGAAGCTATTCACCTCCTTCCGCGACGGCAACCTGTCGTGACCGGCCAGGCCCCCGTGATCCGTCGCGCGCGCACCGCCGATATTCGCGGCATCCGTGCTCTCGTGGCTCCGCTGGCCGAGCAGCGCGTGCTCGTGGCCAAGGAGGCCGTCACCTACTACGAGAACGTGCCTGACTTCGTCGTCGCCGAGCTCGACGGCCGGCTGGTGGGCTGCGGAGCGTTGCACGTCATGTGGGAGGACCTCGCCGAGATCCGCACTCTGGCCGTGGCCCCTGAAGCGTTGGGCAGCGGCCTCGGGGGGCGCATCCTCGAGACGCTCGTCGGTGAGGCTCGCGCACTGGGGGTGCAGCGGCTCTTCTGTCTGACCTTCGAGACGCGGTTCTTCGAGCGGCACGGCTTCAAGGAGATCGAAGGCCAGGCGGTGTCGGGCGAGGTCTACGCCGAGCTGCTGCGCTCGTACGACGAGGGGGTGGCCGAGTTCCTCGACCTCGAGCGGGTCAAACCCAACACCCTCGGCAACCACCGGATGCTGCGCACGCTCTGAGCGGGGCGACGACTACTCCGGCGGCGGCAGCCGATGGGCGAGCTCGTGCAGCAGGGCATCGACCGCAGGCGACCTGGCCTGGAGCCGGGCGATGACGCTGAGCTCCCAGACGAGCGGCTCGGCCAACGGCACCGCCGTGACTCCGGCGGCGTCAGCCACCGTCTGCACCGGCACGACCGCGACGCCGAGACCGGCCGCCACGTAAGCCGGCACCGTCGACAGGTCAGGCACCTCGATCGTCACCCGACGGCGCATCCCGGCCGCCCGTAGCCATTCGTCGGCCACCGTGCGGGTGCCGAAACCCGTTGGCATCTCGACGAAGTCGTCATCGAGGAGGTCGGCGAACGAGACGACGGCATCGTCGGCACGGGGATGTCCGTCGGGCAACACCGCCACGAACGGCTGACGTCGCAGCAGCTGGTGGTGAACGCCCACGAGGTCAGCCACGGCGAGTCCGCAGAAGGCGACGTCGACCCGGGAGCGCCGCACGTCGTCGACGAGACCGGTCGACCCACGCGGCGAGGTTCGCATCACCAGCTCGACGCCCGGGTGGTGCCGGTGAAAGCTGCCGAACACGATGGGCAGCTCGAGCGACTCGAGATTGGTCAACAGTCCGACACGCAGCCGGCCCCGCACCTGGCCGTCAGCGAGAGCACCGAGGTGGCGCATCTCAGCGACGGCTTCAAGGGCCGCCCGGGCGTGGGGCAGCAGCTCCCGCCCGGCCGGGGTGAGTGAGACCTGCCGCGTCGACCGCTCGAAGAGCCGGGCCCCGGTCTGGCGCTCGAGGGCCCGGATGCCGGCCGACACGGTCGACTGCACCGCCTGCACGCGGTCCGCGGCCCGGGTGAAGCTGAGCTCGTCGGCGACGGCCACGAAGAACTCGAGGTGCCTGGTGTCCATGACGACATTATCCATCGGAAAAACCGTTCAATCAGCCTGATTGTCTTCGTTGGACTTGTTGAATCCTGAAGTGCACCATGGAAGGATGCACAGTGCGACAGAGCCCGGCCGGCTGCGGCCGGCGGTGACGGCACCGACGCCCGCGGCCAGAACGCACGGTCGTGGGTTCTGGGTCGTGGTGGCCGTGTTCGCCGTGCTGATGGCCTTCACCACGCTGCCCACGCCGCTCTACCCGCTCTACCAGCAGCGCGACGGGTTCCCGACCTTCGTCATCACGCTCATCTTCGCGGCCTACGGCTTCGGGGTGATGGCGGGGCTGTACCTGACCGGGCACGTGAGCGACTACCTTGGTCGACGCAAGGTCATCATGGCTGCCGCGTCGATGGAGCTGGCGAGCGCCATCATGTTCACGCTGCTCGCCGACACGACCAGCCTGCTCATCGCCCGCTTCCTCTGCGGCGTCGGCATCGGCGCCCTGACCGCCACCGCCACGGCCCACCTCTCCGAGCTCCGCTCGGTGGCGCGCCCGCGTGAGGACGGAAGCTTCGCCTCGACAGCGGCCGGCGTGGTGAACACCGGTGGGCTTGCACTCGGCCCGCTCCTGGCCGGCTTGCTGACCCAATGGCTCCCCGCTCCCCTCACCGTGCCGTTCGCCGTTTGGGTGGTGCTGATCGTCATCGCCCTGGTCGCAATGCTGTTCGTCCCCGAGACGGTGCCCGAAGACACCGTTCGACCCCCCTACCGGCCCCAACAGGTTCACATCGACGACTCAGCACGGCCAGTCTTCGCCGCGACGGCCGTGGCAGCAGCATCCGCCTTCTCGGTGCTCGGCGTGTTCACCTCATTGACGGCCAGCTTCGTCGGCGGCACGCTTCACCACCACTCACGGCTGTTGAGCGGAGCCATCGTCTTCGGCGTGCTCGGGGCGTCGGCACTCTCGCAGGTGTTGCTCGGCAGCCGGTCGGTGGGGCTTCGGCTGCGCACCGGGATGGCTCTGATGGCAACCGGTCTCGTACTCGTAGCCACCGCCAGCCTGAGTCAGTCACTCGTCCTGTTCGTGGTGGCAGGCGTGCTGGCCGGAGCCGGCGTCGGGCTGGTGTTCAACGTGGCCCTCGCCACCGCGGCGCGCGTCAGCTCCTCCGAGCACCGCGGCGGCACCCTGGCCGGCATGTTCCTCGCCGCCTACGCGGGTATTACGGTGCCGGTCATCGCAGCCGGGCTGGCCCTGACCTGGTTCCCGGCCGTCGGTGTGCTCGCCACCTTCGCACTCGTCGTGCTCGTGGCGGTACTGGTGTCGACGGGCCGCATGATCGCCCTCGACGGCCCCGGCGCCTCTCACGACTGAGCTCAGCCGGGCACGAAGTCGATTCGCGTCTCCGTTCGAGGCCACCCGGCATTGGCGAAAGCCCGGACCATCGGCCGGTTCGTCGTGTCGGTGTCGGCGATGAGCACGGTCGCACCGGCGTCGACGAGCGCCTCTGTCGCCAGTCTCACGAGCTCCGCCGCGTAGTGGTGACCCCGGTGCTCGCGAGCCACCCCGACGAAGAGCACGAAGGCCCGACCACCCGGCATGGCCAGGAACGACACCATGCCCACGACACGGCCTGCGTCGTCGTGGGCCAGACGAATGCAGTCGACCGGATCCGCCTCCAGCAGGTAGTCGAGAGCCTCGGCGCAGGCGGCGTCGAACCCGGCGCGATCGACCGTGGCGGCATCGTGCACGTCGAGCGTGCCGGCCATGGCGGCGCGGTGTACCGCCGCAAGCCGGGGGTCGGCGGCATCCGTCAGCTGCTCGAGTCGTAGTAGCGGTCGAAAACCAGCGGGCCCGCCCCTGTGGTCGGCCGTCGGGAACTCGTAGTGGCACCGTTCGACGAAGACCCGCCACCCGGCATCCGTGAGGGCATCAGTCGACGGGGCCACCCTGGCGTCGTGCGCTCCCGCGTCGGGAGGAGCGAAGACCGACACCTCCTGGAACCCGTGGCCGCGCGCCTCCCCTAGCGCCCAGTGCACGAGCCGGGCAGCCTCGTACGGGTCCGGAGGAAGGCTCATGACGTCGATGCCGAAGGGAGCACCCTGCTGGGAGCCGATGCCGGCGAGACCGCCTGTGACCTCGCCCGCCACGTTGCGGGCCGCCCACACCCACTTGGGCCGTCGTCGCCCCGAGCCGAACGCGTCGTCGAGGTGTCGCCGGGTGCGCAGCCGACGCTGAGTCGGCGAATCGAGGGGCGGAGCGAGCCCCGCGACGATACGCACTGCCTCCTCGACCGAGGTCGGCTGGAACAGATCGTTGTCACTTTGTTGGTCTGCCATCGGCGCCGAACGTAGACCCCGATGGCACTCCGCCGCCACGCAATTTCCGCGGGACAGCCACGCGAGGGGACCTGCCTACGGTGGCCGGGTGCTGGCAGAGCGGGCCGTCAGAGCAGCTGACTGCCGGTTGGGCTCGGAGCCGGTGAGGTGCGGACGCGTCGCGGGACCAAGGGGGTGAGTCCGCGAATATGCTTCCGGCATGAGGGTGGTCATTCCCGGAGGAACGGGTCAGGTCGGAGGGCTGCTTCGCCGCGCGCTGCACGATCGCGGCGACGAGGTCACGGTGCTGAGCCGTCGCCCGGAGGACCTGGAGCACGGTATCCGACATGTCGTTTGGGACGGCCGGACGCTCGGCCCCTGGGCCACCGAGCTCGACGGCGCCGACGCTGTCATCAACCTGGCGGGGCGCACGGTGAGCTGCCGCTACACCGATGCGAACCTGCGCCAGATGATGGACTCCCGCGTCGAGTCGACGAGGTTGGTCGGTGCGGCGATCGCCCGGGCTGCGCAGCCCCCGAAGGTCTGGCTGCAGATGAGTACCGCGACGATCTACGCTGACTCGCGCAGCCGAGGTGACGACCGGCCACACGACGAGGCCGACGGTGTCATCGGCGGTGAGGAACCCGGCGTTCCGCTCTACTGGGAGTACAGCGTGCGCATCGCGCGCCGGTGGGAGGAGGCGCAGGCACAGGCCGAGGTGCCGAGCACGCGTCGGGTGGCGTTGCGCACCGCCATGGTCATGACGCCCGACCGTGGCGGAGTCTTCGACTACCTGTCGTGGCTGGCCCGGCTCGGCCTCGGAGGGCCCGTGGCCGGCGGTGAGCAGTACGTCTCGTGGATCCACGGCGACGACTTCGTCCGCACAGTGGAGCTACTGCTCGACCGCGACGACCTCGCCGGCGCCTTCATCGTCGCAGCACCCGATCCGGTACCGCAACGACAGCTGATGCGCTCCCTTCGAGCAGCGTGGGGTGGGCGCCCCGGCCTGCCCGCCACCCGGCTCATGGCGCAGGTCGGGGCGTTCGCCCTGCGCACCGACACCGAACTGCTGCTCAAGAGCCGTCGCGTCGTGCCCACCCGGCTGCTCGATGCAGGGCTCACCTTCCGGCATCCGACCTGGGATGCCGCTGCCCACGATCTCGTCGCCCGGTCACGGAGACTGCACAGTCAAAAGTGAGGGGTCACCCTCAACGAACTAGCCTGATACGCATGCCGTCTCAGCCGAGGGTCGTGCTGCATGCGCTCAGTGTCGAGGATGCCGGAATCATCAGGCTGGAGCGCCGCCCGCCGCCCGCCGCACTGCGAGGACAAGGTGGCGGTCGCGGTCGCAGGGCGCCGGCCGCCGGGTCCACCAGCGGTCGTCATCGGAAGCCCGCTCTGCCCCCTTGAGAGAGCTTTGATCAACCGGGCAGCCACACTCGCTGCCAGACGCGCGTTCGGCGCCTCCGCGTGGCTACGAGCAGACGGTGCGCGGTTGACACCTGCGACGCCGAACCGGTGCCAGACGCACAACCTGCTGTGCGGTTGGCACCCGAGAAGCCAGGCGGGTGCCAGACGCACAACCGGCCGGACGCCGGGTCAGGCGCCGTAGACCTCACCGCGGTCGCGCAGCAGCCAGCGCCGCTCGGCGTAGGCCATGTCGTCGACCCACAGCTGCCTCTGGGTCGCGGCGACCGCCGGGCGGATCAGCCCGGCCACGGCCCGGGCGACCTGGAAGCCCTTGCGGGGCGAGTGCGCGATCGTGGCCTCGGTCATCACCGTGACCGGCTTGCCCTGGTCGTCAGTGCCGAGGGCGGTGGCGTGGGTCTCGACGACGCTACCCGCGCCCTCACCGTCCATGATCGTCATGACGATGGTGCGCGCGTCGGGGCAGGTGAACTCGGCCCGCACCGGCACGCCCCAGCGCTTCGACACGCGGAAGGCGACGTCGACGGTCAGCACCTCGTCACTCGAAGCGGAGTCATCGACGGTGAGGTCGCTGAAGGCGTAGGGGTGGTACCAGGTGCCGTGCCAGGGGTCGAGGCGGTTGGCGATGATGTCCTGCGGCTCGCACCGGCCCCGCAAGGTGATGACGGTGGCGAACGACTGGTGCATCGGCGGGCGCGACGTGATCACCGGGAGGTCGCCGAGCGACTCCCCCTCGGTCGGCAGCCGCACCCAGAGCAGCACGCCGTCGTCGTGGGCCGGGAAGGTGAGCCAGTCGCGGCGCACCCCTTCGCTCAGGGCCAGCCCGTGCCAGCGGCAGTAGACCTGACCGTGCATGACCTCGCAGTCCTCCAGCAGCGCCCCCAGGTGCGGGCACGCACCTGGCCCGGCCTGAAGCACGCCGTTCTCGCCGCGCCACAGCACGACCTCGCGGCCCATGACGGTGCGCGTCACCGACCGCGTCAACCCGAGGTCAGGCGAGCCGCCGACGACGTGCCAACCGCCGGGGTCGCGACCCTGGGCGACCTCGAACGCCTTGCGAATACGGGCCGGACGGGCCTGCCGCCACGTGCCGGCCAGGTGGTCACGCGGCTCGGCCGGCATCCGCCGCAAGGGGTTGACGGGGCGCCCGGCCGGCCGTCCGATCGGGGCGGCGTCGGGCGTGGTGCGCAAGGTGGTCATCAGATCATCACTTTCGTGCGGGGTGGGCCGGCCACGAGGATGCGCGAGCTCACCGCGGCCTTGCGCCACGTGGGAACCCGAGCCCTCGTGCTGAACACGTCGAAGTCGTTCTCCTCGATGAGCTCGAGAATGCGGGCGTAGAGCGTGCGGGCGGTCGCGACGCAGCGGGCCGACGAGGTGGGCAGCAGCGCGATGCCGGCATCGGCGCGGTGGTAGAGCTCGCGGTTGCGCTCGAGCTGAAAGCGCATCAGCTCACGCCACTCGCGCGTCACGGTGCGCGCCCAGGGGTCGGCCCCGAAGCGGCGCAGGTCCTCCTGAGGCACGTAGACCCGCCCACGTTCGAGATCTTCGCCGATGTCGCGCAGGAAGTTGGTCAGCTGGAAGGCCAGGCCGAGCGCCTGCGCCGGTTCGAAGGCCGCCGACGACTTCGGTCGCAGCACCGGCAGCATCATCTCGCCGATGACGGCGGCCGAGCCGTCCATGTAGCCGAGCAGGTCGTCCCAGGTCTCGTAGGTGGTCTGGGTGAGGTCCTGGGCCATCGCGCCGAAGAAGCGCTCGAAGCACTCGTCGGGGATCTCGCACGAGCGCACGCTGTGACCGACGGCAGCAATGACGGGGTCGTCGGTGGGCTCACCCTGCGCCACTCGTCGGAACTGGTCGGCGAACTCGTGCAGCGCCGCCGTGGTGCGGGTGACGTGATCAGGCCCCGTGGCCCCGGGAGCGTCGACGATGTCATCGGCCAGCCGGCACAGCGCGTACACGGCGTAGACGTGGCGGCGTCGTTCGGGCGGCAGCAGCAGCGTGCCCCAGTAGTAGGTCGTGCCGTGCTCGCGGGTGATGCGGGCACAGCGCTTGTACCCTTCCTCGAGCTGGGCTGCCGACGCGGTCGAGATCGCTGTCACGAGCGCCCCGCCTTCGTCAGCCGACGGATGCCGCTGAGCTTGCTGCCGTTCGTACCGGCGGCGAGCGCCTTGCCCGTCGCGGGCAGGTACGAGCTGACCCGCTGGGCCGCCAGCTTGCCGCTGATCAGCACCATCGGCACCCCGACACCGGGCACCGTGCCCGAGCCGGCAAACACCAGGCCCGGCACGCGCTTCTCGACGTTGGCCGGGCGGAAGGGGCCGGTCTGCAAGAAGGTGTGGGCCAGCGCGAACGGCGTGCCCTCGTGCATCCCCATCTGCTGCCACTCCACCGGGGTCACGAACTCCTCGCTGACGACCTCGGTCGGGTAGCCGTTGCGCTCCAGGAAACCGTGCAGCCGCTCCTTCATCGGGCCCCGCTCCTTGGCCCAGTCGATCGAGCTCGACAGGTTGGGCACCGGCTCGAGCACGTACATCACCGAGTCACCGGAGGGGGCGAGCGTCGGGTCGGTCAGGGTCGGCACCGTGACGAGCCGCGACGGGTCGGGCATCAGCGTCTTGTCGTCGATGAGAGCCCGGAAGCTGCCGTTCCAGTCGTCGCCGAAGTGGATGTTGTGGTGGCTCGTGCCCGGCGCCGGCTGGCCCTTGGCCCCGACGTGCCACACGACAGCCGAGGGCGAGTAGCTGCCCGAGCGCACCAGCCGCGGGGCCTTGAGCTGCGGCAGCAGCTTGTCGTAGGCGGTGGGCAGGTCGAGGGTGCACACCACGGCATCCGCCCGGATCTGCTCACCATCCTCCAGCACCACCCCCGCCACAGCGCCCCGGCGGTCGAGCGCGAACCGGTCGACGGTGGCGTTGTACCGAACCTCAGCCCCCGCCTTGGCCACGGCCGCCGCCATCGCGGCGGGCACGGCATCCATGCCGCCCTCGGGGAACCAGACGCCCTCGATGGAGTCCATGTAGGTGATGACCGCGTAGAGCGCGAGCGCCTTCTCGGGCGACAGCCCGGCGTAGAGGGCCTGGAACGAGAAGAGCCGGTGCAGCCGCTCGTCCTCGAACCAGTCGCGGATGACCGGGCCGAGGCGCCGGAAGCCGCCGAGGCGAACCAGCTTCGCGGCGGCGCCGGGCGAGCCGAGCAGGTCGAGCGGCGAGTCGAAGTTCGCGTCGATGAAGTGCGGCATCTCGACGCGGTAGAGCTGGCGCAGCCAGGCGGCGAAGTCGACAAAGGCCGCAGCGTCGACGCTGCCGCAGGTGTCGGAGATCTCCTGCC
Source organism: Humibacillus sp. DSM 29435 (assembly GCF_001758225.1). Lineage (GTDB taxonomy): Bacteria > Actinomycetota > Actinomycetes > Actinomycetales > Dermatophilaceae > DSM-29435. The sequence goes on from NZ_MAST01000023.1 coordinate 16,699, forward strand.
GCATCGCCTCGACGCCGTGCCGCACCATGATCTGGCTGCCGTCGCTGTAGCAGGCCCGGTAGGCCGGGTCGAGCAGCCGCATCGGCAGCACGTCGCCGATCGAGGTGCCGATGGCGCGGAGGGCGTCGTTGACCAGGTCAGGCATCGTCATGACCGTGGGGCCGGTGTCGAAGGTGAACCCGTCCTGGTGCAGCCGCAGACCGCGGCCACCGGCCGTGTGGTGGCGCTCGACCACCGTCACCTCGTGGCCCTGTCCGATGAGATGGCAGGCAGCGGACAGGCCTGAGAGGCCCGCCCCGATAACAACGACGCTCATGAGTTTCTCCAGGCAGTGGCGTGGGCGAGGGCGGTGAGGTTCTCGACCCCGAGTGGGTGCAGGTCGGCCTCGTCGAGCTGGGCCAGGGCAGCATCCAGCTCGTGCGCGATGCGGCGCTCGACCTCCTCGCGCACCCCGGCCTCGACCATCAGCTGCTGCAGCACGGGCACGTCGTCGGGGGTGATCTGCGCCGACGCCCCGAGGTAGCGTTCGCTCACCTCGGGTGGTAGCAGCCGCCTGGCCTCCGCGAGCAGCACGGTCGCCTTCGAGGCCAGCAGGTCGTCGCCGACCGGTTTGCCGGTCGCGGCCGGGTCGCCCCAGACGCCGAGCATGTCGTCGCGCAGGGCGAAGGCCTCCCCCAGGTGCTCGCCGTAGTCGGTCAGCGCCGTGAGTGTGCAGGGGTCGGCGCCGGCCGCAAGGGCCCCGAGCAGCAACGGGCGCTGGATCGTGTAGGCACCCGACTTGAGCCGGGCGACGCGTCGGGCGTGGCCGATGTCGCGCCGACGGGCGGCCGCCGCCGTGACGTCGAGCAGCTGGCCGTGCACGAGCTCGCGCAGCATCTCGCGCCACAGGTGCTGCAGCGACGCAGGCGCCCCCGCGATGAGCACCGACGCCTCCGACAGGGCCAGGTCTCCGAGCAGAATGGCCACGCTGTCGCCGAAGAGCACCGAGTCGCCGAGGGCGCCCTGGTCGGCGTGGGCCTTGGCGGCGTCGACGTGCGGAGTCGGGCGACCGCGTCGCGAGTCGCCACGGTCCATCACGTCGTCGTGCACGAGCGCGAACAGGTGCAGCAGCTCGAGGGCAGCACCGGCGCGCACCATCTCGTCATGGCCACCACCGCGTGCGGGCCCGTGGGAGGCCACCCAGCCCCAGTGGCACATCAAAGGACGCAGCCGCTTGCCTCCGGCCGGGAGCAGCCAGCTGAGCAGCGTCGCCGGAAGCTCGTCGCTCAGCACGTCGACCGGCTCGGGGGCGCGGTCGAACCACCCGGCTGCAATATCTTCGCAGACGGATCGGAGCATCTCGTCGATTCCAGCCATCGTTCGCTCGGCGTCGACCCGAGGGTCGAGCGCCACGGCCACCTCACCGAGGTACCGACCCGCATCGGCACCCTGGAGGTGGTGTTCGCGAAGTTTCAGGCGTGCTCCCTGGTGCAGGGTTAGGTCTGTCTGTTCCTCCGGGCTCACGGTGCTCCTCTACGTGGCGGACCCCGCCGCTACTGATGTACCCATCTTGCCCCAGTTCTGCGCAAGTCTCACTCGAGGCACGCGCGGGCGCCTCGAGCCGCGGGTCGATTCAGGTGGAGCTGCGTCGTTCGCGGGCCGACCGCACGCCCGCCTTGACGAGAGCGACCGGCAGCAGGAGGGTCGCGATGGCTGTCACGAGCCACACGATGAGGGTGGCGAGCACCCACGTTCTGACCCCACCCGCGACCTTCAGCGAGGATCCAAGCAGGCTTGTCGCCAGCAGCGCCACGAACGTCGAGACGAGCCCCATTCCCCCGAGCAGCACCCGAGCGTGGCTGTCAGCCAGCTTCGTCAGGAACGGGGCCGCCACGCTCTGGACTGCCGCGTAGATGACGACGGTGAAGCGGAACCCACCGAAGGTCACGGAGAAGCCGTCGGCGTCGCTGACCGGTGTGCTGCGTGCGGAAAGTCGGGTTTCACCCGTGCGGGTGACGGGCCCTGGGCTCGCCCGGTTGAACCGGGACCGCTTGGATGTCGAGAACGAGAAGTTGGCATCGACGTCACCCCTGCACGGGCCGAACGGCCGCCCCATTCCAACCGGAGGAGCACCGCCATGAAGTACGTCATCCTCATCCACTCCAACCCGCAGCCGTGGGGTCACCCCACCGGTGACTTCCTGGCCGAGACCCGTGACCTGCCGCAAGCGCAGCGCGACGCCAACAACGCCGGTTTCGAGCAGCTGCTGACCGAGCTGTCCGAGCGTGGCGAGCTCGTCGGCGGTCAAGCGCTCGGCGACCCGTCCGAGGCTCGGCTCTACCGTTCGCAGTCGGGCCAGACAGTGGCGACCGACGGGCCCTACTCCGAGACCAAGGAGCACTTCGCGGGCTTCTTCATCGTCGACGTCGCGAGCCCCGAGCGCGCCCACGAGATCGTCGCGCAGTTCGTCGGTCCGGGCGAGACGATCGAGCTGCGGTCGCTCATGTGAGCTCTGGCCCCCTCCCCGCTCACACTTTTTGCGCGACGCGCGGCGCGACGCGCAAAAAAGGTCGGATTCACGACACCACCTGCGCGACGCGCGGCGCGACGCGCAAAAGAGGTCGGATTCACGACACCACCTGCGCGACGCGCGGCGCGACGCGCAAAAGAGGTCGGATTCACGACACCACCTGCGCGACGCGCGGCGCGACGCGCAAAAGAGGTCGGATTCACGACACCACCTGCGCGACGCGCGGCGCGACGCGCAAAAGAGGTCGGATTCACGACACCACCTGCGCGACGCGCGGCGCGACGCGCAAGCGGGGTGGTTGGGGCTCGTCGAGGTGGGGGTGGGGTGGCGGCGGTTTGGTCAGGCGGGGACCCGCTCGGCCCGGCCCGTCTTGATGCCGAGGTAGGTGAAGGCCAGCGCGGCCAGGGCCACGATCGACAACAGGGTCAGGCCCACGCCGTAGCCCGGCAGCAGGATCTCGTAGGTGGCGCCCATCACGAGCGGTGGGAAGTAGCCACCGAGGCCGCCGGCGGCACCGACGAGACCGGTCACGGTACCGACGCGCTCGGGCGGAGCCTGCCGTGCCACCCAGGCGAACACGCCGCCGGTGCCGAGGCCGAGGAAGAAGGCCAGCACCACGAAGGTGATACCGGCGGGGACCTCGAGCGGCGGTTCAAAGGCCACCGCGATCGCCAGCACCGCCGTTCCGAGCAGCGAGATGCCCATCACGGTGCGGGGCCCGATGCGGTCGGAGAGCACGCCCCCGAGGGGTCGGGCTACGACCGCTGCGATGGCGAAACCCGCCGTTCGGGTGCCCGCCGACGTGAGGTCGAAGGTGTAGACGTCCTTGAGGTAGGTCGGCAGGTAGGTCGAGAAGGCCACGAAGCCACCGAACGCCACGGCGTACAGCAGCGACATCTGCCAGGTCACCGGTAGCGCGATGGCGGCCTTCAGCTTGGGCATGACGGGGTCGGTGTTGGGCGACCATGTCGGCGAGTTGCGCATGGCCGTCCAGCAGAGAGCAGCCGTGGCGACCAGGGCCACGGCGATGATGACGTGGGTCATCGTGTAGCCGAACCAGCCGACGAACCGGGGCGTGAACGCCGATGACAGCGCGGTGCCACCCATTCCGGCCCCGAAGATGCCCGTCGCGAATCCGCGCCGGTTCGCCTGGTACCAGGAGTTCGCGAAGGGGATGCCGACCGCGAACGTGGTGCCGGCAATGCCGAGGAAGAACCCGACGAGGATCATCATCGGGAACGACTTCGCGTTGCCCGCGACGGCGAGCAGCAGCACGAACGGCACCGTGACCAAGGTGAGCAGGGGGAACATCAACCGGCCGCCGTAGCGGTCGGTCATGGCCCCGACCGGGATGCGGCCCACCGACCCGACGAGCACCGGGGTCGCGACGAGCAGCGCCTTCTGGGTGCCCCCGAGCGACATCTCCTCCGTGTAGCGCACGCCCAGCGGGCCGATCAGGTTCCAGGCCCAGAACGTGATCGCGAAAGCCCAGGTGGCCAGAGCCAGGTTCTTGCCCTGGCCGGTCAGGTCGGGGGCTACCGAACCCGGGGTGGCGGTCGATCGGCTCATCATGTCTCCTGCGCTGTGGGCGGGTCGTCGATGTGTCGGGCCGTGCAAGGGGATGAGACGGGCAGCAGGCGGGGTCAGCGTTGCCGGTCGCGGTCGGTGGTACCGACGCCGCTCCAGCCCGGCCGCCCCGACCGTGAACCCGAGGAGCCCTCACGGTCACGGCTGCGGTAGACGATGTACGGGCGGAACAGGTAGTGCAGCGGAGCGGTGAAGGCGTGCACCAGCCGCGTGAACGGCCACAGGGCGAACAGGCCCATGCCGACCAGCGCGTGGATGTGGAACTGGATCGGCGCCGCGGCCATCGAGGCCACGTCGGGGCTCAGCAGGAACACCGAGCGGAACCAGGGCGAGACGGTCTCGCGGTAGTTGTGCGCCTCGCTTCCGGCACCGACGCTGACGAGCGTCGTCCATAGCCCGAGCACGATGGCCGCGATGAGCAGTACGTACATGAGCTTGTCGTTCTTGGTGGTCGCCATGAACACCGGCCCGGTGGTGCGTCGGCGGTACACGAGGATGAGGATGCCGGCCAGCGTGCAGAGCCCGGCGATACCGCCGAAGAGCAGCGCGTTGAAGTGGTAGAGCCCCTCGCTGACTCCCACCGCCTCGGTCCATGACTCGGGGATGACGAGCCCGCCCACGTGTCCGAAGAAGACGAGCAGGATGCCGAAGTGGAAGAGCGGAGACCCGATGCGCAGCAGCCGCGACTCGTAGAGCTGCGAGGAGCGGGTGGTCCAGCCGAACTTGTCGTAGCGGTAGCGCCAGACCGTGCCGCCGACGAGGCTGGCGATGCACAGGTAGGGCAGCACGCCCCAGAGAAAGGCGTCCATCACTGACCTCCTGCTGCGGCGACCGGTTGCAGTGGCAGCAGCCGCGGGTCGTACGGGTCGAGGCCGACGGTCTCGGTGGGTGGCCCGCTCATGCCGACCATCACCATGACGGCTGCCCGATCGGCCGGTGACTCGCCCGGCAGGGTGGCACACACGGCCGTGACCACAGCGGCATACGGGCTCCTCGCCTCGTCGAGCGCGATGCGCAGCAGCTCGAGACTCGCCCGGTACTCCTGAAGCAGCGCCGCACCGGCGACCGGATCGGCGCAGGCCGCGAACTCCAGCACCATCGGGAGGTAGTCGGGCAGCTCGCCGTGGGTGTCGACGAGAAAGCCGCTGGCGCGGTAGGCCGACTTGAACCGGCCGAGCACCTCCCCGCGCCGACGGGTGTCGCCGTCGGTCCAGTAGGAAAGGTAGAGGGCGTGCTTGCGACTGAGGTCGAAGGTGTCGACGAAGCTGCGCTGCAGCTCGTCGAGCGGCCGCGAGGCGAGATGCTCCAGCAACGGCAGCATCATCCGCGCCGGGGCCGAGTCGTGTTGCTCTGCCAGGGCGCTCGTCATCGTCGGCAGCCGTTCGATGAGCCCGGTGTCGGGGTAGTCGAGGCACCACGAGGCGACCTGGTGCACCACGCGGTCATCCGAAGACCGACGGCGAGCCGAGTCGCGACCGGCTCGCGCGCCCCGACGAAGGTTGATCACGACCCTTGCCCCTTGCCGCTGGGGAAGAGCCCGGGCGGTGCGCCGTTGCCGTCCCAGTTGAGCAGGTTGACCCGCCCCTGCAGCTCGCCGCCGGAGTCGGTGGTCATTGCCGTGTCGGATGTCTGTCGTCGTTTCAGCGCGTTGAACGTCTCGACGGCCACCGGGGCCGGTTTGCCGCTCGCCTCGCCGAAGGGGCCCGACTCGTACATGCCCGGGCCCTCGTCGAAGTCGAGGGAGCAGCCGATCTCCTCCAGCTCGTGCGCCCGCTCGACGTGGGCGGTCGGGATGACGTAGCGGTCGGAGTACTTCGCGATCGCCATCAGCCGGTACATCTCGTAGAGCGTCTCCTCGCTCATCCCGACGGACTCGGGGATAGACGGGTCGCCATCGCGACCCAGCGAGACGTCGCGCATGTAGGCCCGCATCGCCGCCAGCTTCTGCAGCACGCCAGTGATGACGTCGGTGTCGCCGGCCGTGAACAGCTCGGCCAGGTAGTCGACCGGGATGCGCAGGGCGTCGATGGCGCCGAAGAGGGTCTCGCGGCTCTCCGCGTCGTGGCCCTGGTTCGCCAGCACGTCGACGATGGGCGAGAGCGGCGGCACGTACCAGACCATCGGCATCGTGCGGTACTCCGGGTGCAGTGGCAACGCCACGCGGTAGGTCTTGGCGAGAGCGTAGACCGGTGAGCGCCGGGCCGCGTCCATCCAGTCGTCGGGGATGCCGTTCGCCTTCGCCGCCGCCTTGACCTCCGGGTCGTTGGGGTCAAGCAGCAGGTCGAGCTGAGCCTCGTAGAGGTCCTGCTCGTCAGGGGTGGTGGCCGCCTCGGTGACCCGGTCGGCGTCGTAGAGGAACAGCCCGAGGTAGCGCAGCCGCCCGACGCAGGTCTCGGAGCAGACCGTCGGCAGGCCGACCTCGATGCGGGGGTAGCAGAAGGTGCACTTCTCGGCCTTGCCGCTCTTGTGGTTGAAGTAGATCTTCTTGTAGGGGCAGCCGGTGATGCACTGGCGCCAGCCCCGGCAGCGGTCCTGGTCGACGAGCACGATGCCGTCTTCCTCACGCTTGTAGATCGCACCCGAGGGGCACGACGCCACGCAGGAGGGGTTGAGGCAGTGCTCACAGATGCGTGGGAGGTAGAACATGAAGGTCTTCTCGAGCTCGAACTTGACCTTCTCCTCCGACTCGCGCCGCACCGAGTTGTTGAGCTTCTCCACGATCGGGTCGAGCTCGCCCATCTCGCTGGCCCCGCCGAGGTTGTCGTCCCAGTTGGCCGACCACGTGATCTTGGTGTTCTCGCCGGTGATGAGCGACTTGGGCCGGGCCACCGGGAAGTCGTCACCGAGCGGCGCGGTGATGAGGGTCTGGTAGTCGTAGGTCCACGGCTCGTAGTAGTCGGCGAGCTTGGGCATGACCGGGCTGGCGAAGATGCCGAACAGCTTCTGCACGCGGCCGCCGGCCTTGAGCTTGAGGTTTCCCCGCTTGCCGAGCTCCCAGCCGCCCTTCCAGGTCGCCTGGTCCTCGTAGCGTCGCGGGTAGCCCTGACCGGGCCGCGTCTCGACGTTGTTGAACCAGACGTACTCGGTGCCGGCCCGGTTCGTCCACGCCTGCTTGCAGGTCACCGAGCAGGTGTGGCACCCGATGCACTTGTCGAGGTTCATCACCATGCCCATCTGGGCCATGACTCGCATCAGTAGGTCACCTCCTGTGAGCGCTTGCGAACGGTCGAGATGATGTCGCGCTGGTTGCCGGTCGGCCCCAGGTAGTTGAAGGCGTACGACAGCTGCGCGTAGCCGCCGATGAGGTGGCTCGGCTTGACGAGCAGACGCGTCACGGAGTTGTGGATGCCACCACGCCGACCAGTGGCCTCCGACTTCGGCACGTCGATGGTGCGCTCCTGCGCGTGGTGCACGTAGACCACGCCCTCCGGCATCCGGGGGCTGACGATGGCTCGACCGACGAGCACGCCGTTGGCGTTGACGCACTCGACCCACTCGTTGTCGGCGACGTCGATGGCCGCGGCATCCTGTGGGCTCATCCAGACGCCCACTCCACCCCGGGAGAGGGAGAGCATGAGCAGGTTGTCCTGGTACTCCGAGTGGATCGACCACTTCGAGTGCGGCGTCAGGTAGCGCACGGTGATCTGCTTGCTGCCATCGGGGCCGAGCTTGGGCTCGCCGAACAGGCGGTGCATGTCAAGGGGCGGTCGGTAGATCGGCAGCCCCTCCCCCATGTCGAGCATCCAGTCGTGGTCGAGGTAGAAGTGCATGCGGCCGGTCAGGGTGTGGAACGGCTTGAGCCGCTCGATGTTGACCGTGAACGGTGAGTAACGCCGCCCCCCGGTCTCAGAGCCTGACCACTCGGGCGAGGTGATGACGGCCATCGGCGCCGCCTGGGTGTCGGCGAAAGTGATGTGCTTCTCCTCCGACCCTTCGGCGAGGTCGGCGAGCCGCTTGCCCACCCGCTTCTCGAGGGTCTCGAAGCCCTGCTTGGCCAGATGTCCGTTCGTGGTTCCCGAGTAGGTGAGGATCGCCTCGGCCATCTTCGAGTCGGTGTCGATGGCCGGTCTGCCGTCGGCCGCGCCCCCGAGCATGACCCCGTTCTTCTCCGAGAGCCGAGCGCTTTCGGCCTCGACGCGGTAGGTGACGTTCTTGACGGTGAACCCGAGGGTGTCGGCGAGCGGTCCGACGGCCGCAAGCTTCTCGGCAATGGCGGTGTAGTCGCGTTCGACGACCTGAAAGACGGGCATCGTCTTACCGGGCGTGCCCGGTTGCCCCGTGTCGCGCCAGTCGACGACCCGGCCACCCGGGTTGGCCGTCTCGCCGGGGGTGTCGTGCTGCATCGGCACGCTGACGAGGTCTTTGCGCACCCCGAGGTGCTTCTTGGCCATCGACGAGAACTTCTCGGCGAGCAGGTGGAACATCTCGAAGTCGCTCTTGGCCTCCCATGGGGGGTCGATGGCCGGGGTGAAGGCGTGCACGAAGGGGTGCATGTCGGTCGAGCTGAGGTCGTGCTTCTCGTACCAGGTCGCGGCTGGGAACACGACGTCGCTGAGCAGGGTGGTGGAGGTCATTCGGAAGTCGGCCGACATGAGCAGGTCGAGCTTGCCCTCGGGCGCCTCGTCGTGCCAGGCGACCTCGGACGGCCGGGGGGCGTTCGGGTTCTCGGTGCCCATGACGTTCGAGTGGGTGCCGAGCAGGTGCTTGAGGAAGTACTCGTTGCCCTTGGCCGAGCTGCCCATCAGGTTGCTGCGCCACAGCACGAGCGTGCGGGGCCAGTTCTCGGGGGCATCGACGTCGGCGATCGAAGGCGTCAGGGTGCCGTCGTGCAGGGCGTTCGCCACGTAGGCCGCCGGACTGGCGGCCTCCCCCGCCTCGACCGCAGCCGTGGCGTCTTCGGCAATCTGGAGCGGGTTGGCGCTGAACTGTGGGTAGAACGGCATCCAGCCCATCCGGGCGGACTGCGCGATGGTGTCGGCCGTGTGCTTGCCGGCCAGGTGCCCCTTCGCCAGTGGCGAGTTGAGGGAGTCGGCCGAGTAGCCGTCGTTGCGCCACTGGTCGGTGTGCATGTACCAGTAGGCCGTGCCGATCATCGTGCGCGGCGGCCGCTGCCAGTCGAGGGCGTTGGCGAGCGAGACCCAGCCCGTGATCGGGCGACACTTCTCCTGGCCCACGTAGTGCGCCCAGCCGCCGCCGTTGCGGCCCATGCAGCCGGTGAGCATGAGGAGGCTCAGGATGGCCCGATACGTGACGTCGCCGTGGAACCACTGGCAGATGCCGGCGCCCATGATGATCATCGAGCGCCCCTGCGACTCCTCGCTGTTCGTGGCGAACTCGCGGGCGATGCGGATGCACTGCTCGGCCGAGACCCCGGTGATCTCGGCCTGCCAGGCGGGCGTGTACGGGGTGCTGGGGTCGTCGTAGCCGCTCGCCCAGTCGCCCGGCAGCCCTTCTCGCCCGACGCCGTACTGCGCGAGCATGAGGTCGAACACGGTGGTGACGAGGTGACCGCCGATCTCACGCGCCGGCACCCCCCTGCTCAGCACCGAGCCCGTGCCGTCGGTCTCGACGAAGGCCGGCAGCAGCACCTCGACCGGGCGGGCCGGGTCGCCGGCGAGGGTCAGCGCAGGGGTCACCCCCTCGAGATCGAGGTTCCACTTACCCACTCCCGACTCGGCGTAGCGGAAGCCCATCGACCCGTTCGGGACGACCGGCTCGCCCGTGTTCTGGTCGAGCAGCACCGTCTTCCAAGCATTCTCGTCGGCGGCGTCTGCCCCCGGGAGGTCGGCGGCCATCAGGAACTTGCCGGGCACCATCGCCCCGGCGACGGCGTGCTCGCCCTCGGCCGGCTCAAGACGGATCAGGAAGGGCAGGTCGGTGAAGCTGCGGATGTAGTCGGTGAAGAACGGCACCTCGCGGTCGACGAAGAACTCCTTGAGCGTGACGTGGCCCATCGCCATCGCCAGCGCCGCGTCGGTACCCGCCTGGGCCGGCATCCACTCGTCGGCGAACTTCGTGTTGTCGGCGTAGTCGGGGCTGACCGAGACGACCTTGGTTCCGCGGTAGCGCACCTCGGTCATCCAGTGCGCGTCGGGGGTTCGGGTGACGGGGACGTTGGAGCCCCACATCATCAGGTAGGTCGAGTCCCACCAGTCGCCCGACTCGGGCACGTCAGTCTGGTCACCGAACACCTGCGGGCTGGCGACGGGAAGGTCGGCGTACCAGTCGTAGAAGGAGGTCATCACTCCGCCGATGAGCTGGATGAACCGCGTTCCGACGCAGTGCGACACGATCGACATGGCCGGGATGGGCGAGAAGCCGGAGACCCGGTCGGGGCCGTACGTCTTGATCGTGTGCACGTGTGCGGCCGCGGCGATCTCGACGGCCTCGCCCCACGACGCCCGCACCAGCCCGCCCTTGCCGCGGGCCTGCTGGTAACGGCGGCGGCGTTCGGGGTCGGCGGTGATCTCGGCCCACGCGAGCACGGGGTCACCGAGCCGGGCCTTCGCCTCGCGGTACATCTCGAGCAGTACCCCGCGCACGTAGGGGTAGCGCACCCGCGTCGGCGAGTAGGTGTACCAGGAGAAGGCGGCCCCGCGCGGACAGCCGCGCGGCTCGTACTCCGGGCTGTTCGGGCCCACCGAGGGGTAGTCGGTCTGCTGGGTCTCCCAGGTGATGATGCCGTCCTTGACGTACACCTTCCACGAGCACGACCCGGTGCAGTTGACCCCGTGGGTCGAGCGGACAACCTTGTCGTGGCTCCAGCGGTCACGGTAGAAGATGTCGCCCGCGCGCCCACCTTCACGGAACACCGCTCTGCCGTCGGAGGTTTCGTCCCACTTGGTGAAGAATCGACCGGCCTTGAGCAACGCGCTCGACGCCGCACCGTCGATCTCCGCGGGCGCCTTGCTCTCGCGCCTCGTGTCAGACATTGCGGCGCCGAGACGAAGCGAACCAGACCGACACCAGCGTCACGGGGAGCATGACCCTGAGACTGCCACCTGGCGTAGTAGATGGCTAGTCAGGAGCACCTCACCGCGCGTCGTGTCGGGTAGGGCTCTACTGTGTGGTTGTCACTGCCGGAAAGGCGCCCGATCTCAGAAGGGCACCCGGCAGCCGCTTGCCCAACCGCTCCTCGAGCCAGGCCACGGTCTCGATCGTCGCCGAGAGGTCGACGCCGGTGCTGACTCCGGTTCGCTCGAAGACGTACAGCAGGTCTTCGGTCGCGACGTTGCCCGTGGCGTTCGGCGCGAAGGGACACCCCCCGGCCCCCCCGATGCTCGCGTCGAGCGTCGTCACCCCGGCTGCGATCGCGGCCACCGCGTTGGCCACACCGGTGTGCCGGGTGTCGTGCAGGTGCACCCGCAACGGCAGGTCGGAGCCACCCACCGCACGGGCCATCGCGAACCGGTCGGTCAGGTCTGCCGGCACCGCCACCCCGATGGTGTCGGCGAGCGCCAGCTCGTCGGGGCCGGCGTCGACCACTCGAGCCACGACCTCGCGCAGGCGCGCCGGCGGCACCTCCCCCTCGAACGGGCAGCCGAAGGCCGCCGCCACGGTCACGGTGGTGAAAACACCTGCTGCCCGGGCCTCGCGGACGATGTCAGCCGCGACGAGACAGCCCTGCTCGGTCGTCGTGCCCTGGTTGCGCATGCTGAAGGTGTCGCTCGCCACGACGACGACATCGACCTCGTCGACCCCGGCGGCGAGGGCCCGCAGAAGGCCACGCCGGTTGAGCACCAGACCGGCATAACGGATGCCGTCGGGTCGCGGCAGCGCCGCCATCAACGCGTCGGCGTCGGCCATCTGGGGCACCCGCGCCGGGTTGACGAAGCTGGTCACCTCAATGCGTCGGTGCCCGGCCCGGACCGCTCGCGCGACCAGCTCGAGCTTGTGCTCGGTCGAGAGCACCGTGGCCTCGTTCTGCAGACCGTCGCGCGGCGACATCTCGACGAGCTCGACGACAGCGGCCACCCCTGTGGGGTGGCTGCTGGTCGCCTCACTCGGCATGACGCTCCTCGAGGTAGTCGATCGCGTCGGCCTCGTCGACGACCTCCGCGTACTTGGCCTCGAGGTCGCGCAGGCTGGCCTGGTGAGCGGCCTCGTTCCGGTCGCCCACCGACTGCCGCACGACGAGGGGCACGAAGCCGTGCTGCACGGCATCCACCGCGCTCGCCCGGATGCACCCCGACGTGCTGACGCCGACGATGATGAGGGTGTCGACGTTCTGGCGCCGCAGGGTCTGCGCCAGCCCCGTGTCGAAGAACGCGCTTGCGTACTGCTTGGTGATGACCATCTCGCCGACGACCGGGGCCGTCTCGGGCACGATCTCGCTCGGAGGCCCGCCCCCGAAGAGCAGGCGGAGCGCGCCGACCTTGCGCACGAAGTGGCCACCGTCGGACCCGTCCGGGGCGTACTCGACGCGGGTGTGCACCACCGGCACGCCACAGTCGCGGGCAGCCGCGATCACCCGAGCGGCGGAGCGGACCGGGCCCATCGAGCCGATGTAGAAGGGGCTCGACGGGTCGGTGTAGGCCCGCATCAGGTCGACCGACAGCACGGCCGGGTGCCGCCCGGGCACCAGGTGGCCGCCGAAGGAGTCGGGCTCGGCGGTCACCTCGCGGTCAGCGTTCACAGCGGGATCGGAGCCCGGGGCGCCGGTAGCCCGGTCTCCTCCAGGGCCCGTTCGAGGATCGTGGCCAGGGGCGGGCCCATGTTGAACGTGGGCAGCGGGTCAGGTCGGCCCTGCGCCATGGTGGCTCGCAACGCGGCCGTCTCTGCCTCGTCGACCTGGCCCCGGTCGTCGCAGACGACGCCGTAACGGCGGCCACCGTCGGCCGTGACGAGGCCGCGGCGCACCTCGAGCCCCACGAGCTGCGGGTCACGAGCGAGGGGGTCACCCCAGCCGCCCCCGCCCCAGGTGACGAAGTGGAGCAGGTCACCGATCGCGACGGGAACGTCGATCACCTTGCTGCCGAGCACCTCGCTGGAGCCGTCGGCCCGTTCGAGCCACTTGCGGCTGCGCGCACCCGGCTCACCACCGTTGACGCCCCACGGGTAGGTGAGCCACCGGTCGTCGTGGATGGCGATGGTGCCGCCCTCAAGGAAGCGGTAGGCCACGTCGACGGCGTTGCCGCCGCGGTGCAGACCAGAACCGCCGGTGTCGGCGACGGTCTCCCAGCGCTCGATGCGCAACGGGTAGTACGACTCGAGGTACTCGCACGGGATGTTGACGAACGAGGGCCACAGGGAGTGCCCGTCGGGCCCGTCTCCGATCGGCCGACCGGGGATGCCGCCGAAGCCGATCGAGTAGAGCTGGAACCACTCACCCTTGCGGTCTCCGGTGGAGTAGTTGCCCGAGTACATGAAGTGCGGCGACGAGGAGAAGCCGGCGGCGTTGAGCAGGTCGGGGTTGGTCTGCCCGAGCAGGCCGCCGAAGAGGTCGAAGACCCGGCCGATGCCGTGGTTGCGGGCGTTGAGAGCGGCCGGATAGGTCGGCTTCCAGAACGACTTCTCCGGGATGATCACGTCGACGAGCGGGTAGAAGCCGTCGTTCCAGAGAATCTGCGGGTCGGCCACCGTGATCATGTAGATGCCGAAGAACATCCGTACGAGGTTCTCGTTGATGTAGTAGTTGATCGGGCCCTGCGCCTGCGGGCTCGAACCGGTGAAGTCGAGAACGACCTTGTCACCGTGCCGGGTCAGGCTCAGCTTGAGCTCGTAGGGCCCGAAGCCGAGGCCGTCGTCGTCGATGTAGTCGGTGAACGAGATCGTCTCGCCCTCCTTGAAGACCAGGGCGAGGAGGGTCTTCATGGCGCGGTAGTTGCGCTCGAGCAGGGCGTCGAGGGCCGAGTTGTAGGTGTCGACGCCGAACCGGGCGCAGGCCTCCTGGATGCGCCGGGATGCCGTGCGGCAGGCCGCCACGATGCCGTTGAGGTCGGCCCGGTTCCAGTCGGGCTTGCGCACCTGGTTGAGGATGATGCGCAGGGCGTCGTCGTCGAGCACGCCCTTCTTGTAGAGGCGGAAGGGCGGGATGATGACGCCCTCCTCGAAGATCGTGCGGGCGTCGGTGGGCATCGACGCCGGCGTCTTGCCACCGACGTCGGACATGTGCCCGAACATCGACGACCAGCCGACGATCCGGCCCTCGACGTAGATCGGCATGACGACGAGCCAGTCGTTGGCGTGGCTGATGGCAGCGCCGCAGGAGTAGGGGTCAGACGTGAGCAGCACGTCACCCTCCTGGATGTCGCCGTGGAAGTTGTCGAGGAAGTCAGGGATCGACAGGCCGAACTGGCCGACCATCATCTTTCCCTCGGCATTGGCGATGAGGGGGAACTCGTCGTGCTGCTCGCGGATGCCGGGCGAGAGTGCCGTGCGGAAGAGCACCTCGTCCATCTCGTAGCGGGCGTTGCGCAGCCCGTTCTCGATGAGGTCGAGGGTCACGAGGTCGACGTCGACGGAGCGGAACGGTTCGTCGGAGGTCTGGATCAGTCGGGCCATGGCTCAGTTCTCCGTGTTCTCTGGGTGCTCAACACTGTCGGTGTTCTGGGGGGTCTGACCGGTCGGTGGGACGGGGCGGATCAGCAGGGCCCCGCTGCGGTGCACGGTGGCTGCGTGGCCCGGCAGCACCAGCGTCGTGGAGTCCATCTCGGTGACGATGGCCGGCCCCTCGATGATGTTGCCCGCCTGAAGCCGGTCGCGGTCGTAGACAGCGGCCTCGACCTCGGCGCCCTCGACCCAGATCGGGCTGCGCAGACGCAGAGCCGCGCTGGGGTCGGCGCTGCCCTCCTGCCGAACGGGCGCGCTGAGGTCGGGTCGGGGTCCGCTGACGGTGGCGCGCACGGTGACGAGCTCGTGCTCGTTCTCGAGCACGAACGAGAAGAGCCGCTCATGCTCGACGTCGAACGACGCCTGCAGGGCGGTCAGACCGGCACCCGCACCGTTGAACGTCTCGATGTCGATGACGACGGGGATCTCGAACCCCTGGCCGTGGTAGCGCAGGTCAGCAGCGTAGGTCAGCACGTGCTGCTCCTCGGGAACTCCCTGGGCGGTCAGTGTGGCCTGTGCCTCTCCGGCGAGCTCGTCGAGGATGGCTCGCAGGCTGTCGTCGGTCATCTCGGTGAAGCGGCGCACCAGGGTGCGGACCGACTCGTCACGCAGGTTCGTCGTGGCGTCGCCATAAGCGCAGAGCACCCCAGGGGCGGGCGGGATGATGACCGGCCAGGAGCCCATCAGCCGGCCGAGGGCGTTGGCGTGCAACGGGCCGGCGCCACCGAAGGCGACGAGCGCGAAGTCGCGCGGGTCGTAACCCTGCTGCACAGAGACCAGCCGTAGGGCCCCGTACATGTTCTCGTTGACGATGTCGATGATGCCCGCGGCCGCGGCCTCGACCGAGGGGAGGCTGGTCGCGTCGGCGATGGTGGCGACGGCCTTCGTGGCCGCCTCGCGGTCGAGCGAGATCTCGCCACCGGCGAGCTCGCTGGGCAGGTAGCCCAGCACGACGTTGGCGTCGGTGACCGTGGGCTGCTCGCCTCCGGCCGCGTAGGCCGCCGGGCCGGGAGCCGCTCCCGCCGACTGAGGTCCGACGCGCAGCGCCCCGGTCAGCGGTGGAACGTGGGCGATCGACCCGCCGCCCGCACCGACGGTGCGCACGTCGACGGAGGTGGCCCGGACCGTGAGGTCGCCGACCTTGGTCTCTCGACCGACTCGCGGCGTGAAGTTCTGCACGAGCGCCACGTCGGTCGAGGTGCCACCCATGTCGAAGGTGATGAAGTCGGGGAAGCCGGCCTGCTCAGCAACCCAGGTGGCGCCGGCCACTCCTCCGGCGGGGCCGGAGAGCAACAGGTTGACGGGGTTGTCGGCGGCGAACCGCGCCGAGACGAGACCCCCGTCGCTGCGCAGGATCGACAGGCTGCCGATGATGCCGGCCTCGCTCAGCTGTGACTCGAGGTTGGCGACGTAGCGGGCCACCCTGGGCTGCACGGCAGCGTTGGCCACCGTCGTGAGGGTGCGTTCGTACTCGCGCAGCTCGGGCAGCACGGACGAGGAGATCGAGACCGACAGCCCGGGGAGCACCTCGGCGGCGATCTCGGCGACGCGTCGTTCGTGGTCGGGGTTGGCGAACGAGTTGATCAGGCTGATGCTGAGCGCCTCCACCTGCTGCTCGCGCAGCACGGCCAGCTGCGCGCGAACGTCATCCTCGTCGAGGGGGGTGACGACCTCACCGGTGCTGCCGATGCGGCCGATCACCTCGACGGTGTCCTCGAGGGCGGCGAGCGGCTCGGGCTTGGGCCAGATGATCCACCCGGCCAGCCCTCCCGGAACGAACGAGCGGGCGATCTGGAGCACCTGCCGGAAGCCTTTGGTGGTCACCAGACCGACGCGGGCCCCCTTGCCCTCAAGGATCGCGTTGGTGGCCACGGTCGTGCCGTGCAGCACCTCGCTGATCTCGGCCACGGTGACTCCGGCGGCGGCGCAGGCCCGCTCGATGCCGCGCAGCACGCCGATCGACTGGTCGTCAGGGGTGGATGCCGTTTTCGCGAGATGGGTCTCGCCCGTGTCTTCGTTGATCAACAGGATGTCCGTGAACGTACCGCCCACGTCGACCCCCAGCCGGTAGCTCATGGTGCGCTCCTCAGATCACGCCGGCCGAGTGCAGCGACGCGATGTCGTCGGCGCTCAGACCCAGCAGGTGGTGGTAGATCTCTTCGTTGTGCTCGCCGAGCTCGGGCCCGACGCGACGCACCGCTCCCGGTGACTCCGAGAGCTTGGGAACCACGTTGTGCATGGCGAACTCCCCCAGCTCGGGGTGGGTGAGCCGCACGATCGCCTCACGGGCCGCGAAGTGCGGGTCGGCGAACATGTCGCGCGCCCGGAAGATGCGCCCGGCCGGTACCCCACCGCCGTGCAGTCGCTCGAGCAGCTGGTCGGCGGGGACCGTCGAGCTCCACCGGGCGATGCGCCCGTCGAGCTCTTCCATCGACTCGCCGCGAGCGCTGTGCGTGGCGTAGCGGGGGTCGTCGGCGAGCTCGGGCTCGCCCATCACCTCGGCGAGCCGGCGGAAGACCGTGTCCTGGTTGGCGGCGATGAGCACCATCTCGCCGTCGGCAGTCGGGTAGACGTTGCTCGGCGAGACGTTGGGCAGGGTGGTTCCGGTGCGTTCACGCTGGTAGCCGGCAACCTGGTACTCCGGCAGCAGCGACTCCATCATCGCGAGCACGGCTTCGTAGATCGCCGAGTCGACGACCTGCCCACGACCGGTACGGGTGCGGTGGTGCAGGGCGACGAGGGTGCCCAGGCAGGCGAAGGTGGCGGCCAGGGAGTCACCCAGGGAGATGCCGGCACGGGCCGGAGGTCGGTCGGGATCGCCGGTCACGTAACGGATTCCGCCCATCGCTTCACCGATCGAGCCATACCCGGCGCGAGCGGCGTACGGGCCGGTCTGGCCGAACCCGGTGACGCGGGTGATGATGAGCCGCGGGTTGATCTTCCACAGCTCGTCGGGCGAGAGGCCCCACCGCTCGAGGGTTCCGGGGCGAAAGTTCTCGAGCAGCACGTCGGCGTCGGCCACGAGGCGTCGCACGAGCTCTTGGGCCCGGGGGTCGCGCAGGTTTGCGGTCACCGACTTCTTGTTGCGGGCCACCACCGGCCACCAGAGCGACTTGCCGTACGGCTTCTCGCGGCCCCATTCGCGCATCGGGTCGCCGCGACCGGGGTCTTCGATCTTGATGACCTCCGCCCCGAAGTCACCGAGCAGCTGGCCGCAGAAGGGACCGGCCAACAGCTGGCCGATCTCGATCACGCGAAGGTCATCGAGTGGAAGGCTGCCCGGTTCGGTCACGCCTGGCCTCATTTCGTATACATTGCGGCCCGAGAAGGGCAACTGCCTACGCTGGCTGTCGCTCAAAAAGTAGGTGACCGGCGCACGCTGGTCAAGAGTTGTCTCGCGATTGCATACAGTTAGTGCTTCCTGGTGTCTGACTCGGCCTGATACGTTCGGCCCATCATGAACAGCAACTCCACCGGGCCGACGGCGGGCGCCTCCGAGGTCCTCGCCGCCACGACTGATCCGTTCACGACGACTGACGCGTCGGCCTCGGGACGGGCCGCCGAACGGGCCTACACCGCCATCCGGCAGCAGATCCTCGCCGGGGAGCGCGGCGGCGGGGAATGGCTGCGCGAGGGTGAGCTGGGCACGGCCCTGGGCGTCAGCCGCACGCCGGTGCGCGAGGCCCTGCGCCGGCTGGCAGCTGAGGGACTGGTCAGCCACGAGCGCAACCGCGGCGTTCGGGTGCAGAACTGGAGCGCCCACGACCTCGAGGAGATCTTCAGCCTCCGCACCGTTCTCGAGCCGTGGGGCACCGCGCTCGCCGCCGAACGCGGGGTCGCCGACACCGATCTGCTCGACGAGCTCGCGCACCGGATGGACCGCGCCGCGAGTGGGCCAGTGCCTGACGTCGAGCGAATCGCCCCTCTCAACAACCAGTTCCACCGCCACATCCTCGAAGCGTCCGGCAACGCCCGGCTCGTCACTCTCGTCGCGTCTGTCGTCGACGTGCCTCTCGTCTCACGCACGTTCTCGAGGTACGGCCCAGAGTCGTTGCGCCGCAGCGTCGCCCACCATCACGAGATCGTGAACGCCCTCAAAGCGCACGACCCTATCTGGGCCGAGTCGGTCATGCGGTCGCACGTGAGATCGGCCTGGGCCGCGCTGAGAACAAACGATGGCGATGGCGCGGCGGAGGCGACGTCAGCTGACGGCTGACGGCTGACGGCTCACCGGCATCCGCACCCGTGGGTGCTTGGCCGTCGTTCAGACCTCGAGACCACGATCTCGCGGGGGTGTCCCGGCGTCGGCGTGATCGTGGAGGGAGAGGAACCGGGCGGGTCGGGGAAGGTCGGGTCCGCCCTCGTCGAGCCAGCGACTGCTGGCTTGCCGGGCGCGCCCGATCAGCTCGTCGGCGTGGCTGAAGTCGGCAGCCGACACGGTGACCGGACACAACGGTGGCAGCACGTGGATCATGGCCCCCGGCAGGGGGTTCTCCAGGTCGGCGATGAGTCGCTGCTGAACCAGAAAGCTGATGGAGTGAACCGCGACCCCGAGCGCTGAACGTGGGGCTTCGACGAGGGCGCAGGGCACCCCGGCCGGCAGCACATAGACCTCGGTGGCACCGAGGTGCACGGCGTGGTGCACCCCCGACGGGGCGGACAGAGCCCCGTCGATGAGCCAGCGACCCCTTCGCCACACGGGTGGGAAGACTCCGGGTATCGCCGCGCTGGCCCGGACCGCCTCGCTCGGGCTGCCCGACGAGATCAGCGCCGCTTGCCCGCTGAGCAGGTCGGTGGCGAGCGCATGCACGGGAATGGTTGCGTCGCAGAGGTCGTCGATCTCACAGTTGTTGCGAACGAGCTCTCCGAGGCGCTCGCTGGTGCTCACGGCCGGGGCCCGGCCCGCCAGCCCGCGCAGCACCCGAGCGGGCCGGACCGGGAAGATGTCGCGGCGACGAAGCTGCGTCCAGATGCGGCTCAGCCCCGCCAGGGAGTCGGCCGACATGCCGTGCTGGGCCACCCAGACGGCGTTGACCGCCCCGGCCGAGGTGCCGACGAGCAGGTCGGGCGCGATGCCCTGCTGGGCGAGGGCCTGGAGCATGCCGACCTGGACGGCGCCCAGACTGCCCCCTCCGGAAAGCACGAACGCGGTGGTCATGAGGCCGGGTCGGGCGTGAGGTCGGGCGCGGGCTCGGGCGCGGGCTCGGGCGCGGGCTCGAGCCGGTTCCCCACGACGCCCTTCTGCCCCTTGGTGATGATCGGCTCTCGCGGGTCGGCGAGCACGCGGGGATCGACGGGGGCCCGGCTCGCGACGAGCATTGATACGTCGTCGATGGTGTCCCAGACGTTCACGTGCATCCCGGCGAGCACCCTCCCCTCGCCCACCCAGAAGGCCATGAAGGCCTGGTCAGCGGGGTCGCCGCGCAGCACGACCTGGGTGCTGGTTCCGCGGGGAACGTGGCCCGCGTACTCGAGGCCCGCGTCGTACTGGTCGGAGAAGAAGTACGGCACCACGTCGTAGTCGACGTGCTCACCGAGCATGGAGCGCCCAGCCGCGAAGCCGCCCGCATGGGCGTTGGCCCAGTGGTCGACCCGAAGGTGCTGCTGCAGAGTCGGGTTGAACCAGTTGGCGACGTCGCCGGCGGCGAACACGTCGGGAGCCGAGGTGCGCAGCGACCCGTCACAGAGGATGCCGTTGTCGACCTCGATGCCGGCGCCCTCAGCCAGCTGCGTGTTGGGAGTGATGCCGACCCCGACGAGCACGGTTGCGGCCGTAAGGTGTTCTCCGGCGGTGGTGACGACGCCGGCGACGTCCCCGTTCTCGTTGCCGAGCAGACGGTCGACGCCGGTGCCCAACCGGAAGCTCACCCCGTGTGCGGTGTGCAGGTCGCGGAAGTACGCGCCGACCTGGGCGCCGACGACGGCATGAAGGGGCGTCGGCTGCGGTTCGACCACGGTCACCTCACAACCGAGACCTCGGGCGGCGGCGGCCACCTCGAGCCCGATCCACCCGGCGCCGATGACCACAACGGGGCCCGCGGCCCTGAGGCGGTCGCGCAGGGTCGTCGCCTGGTTCATGGTGCGGAGACAGAGCACGTTGCCCAGGTCGGCGCCGGGCACGGCGAGTCGCCGTGGCGATGAACCCGTGGCGATCAGAAGGCGGTCGTAGGACAGCTCGCCACGATCGCTCAGGGTCAGCGTGTGGGCCTTCGTCTCGAGACGGGTCGCGCGCACCCCCAGGCGGAGATCGACCTCCCGCTCCGAGTACCACTCCACCGGATGCAGCACGGCCGTCTCGGGGCCGGCGGCACCGGCCAGGACCGCCTTGGACAGGGGCGGACGGTCGTACGGCAGCGTCGGCTCGCTACCGACCAGGATCAGTGGGCCCTGGTGGCCGCCGTCGCGAATGGCCTCGACGGCCCGCGCCGCAGCAAGCCCGCCGCCGACGATCACGAAAGTCTCGGCGCTCATCACGACCTCCTGACCAGGTCGAAGAACTCCTGTCGCGTTCGCGGATCCTCGCGCATCAGCCCGTGCAGGGCCGAGGTCAGCGTGAGGGTGCCGGAGGCTTGGACGCCGCGCATCGACATGCACAGATGTTCAGCCTCGATGACGACGCCGACACCCTGCGGCTCGAGGTGCTCCTGAAGCCAGTTGGCCACCTGCTGGGTGAGCCGTTCCTGAACCTGGAGGTCGCGGGCGAACATCTCCACCACCCTGGCCAGCTTCGACAACCCGAGGATGCGGTCGGCGGGCAGATAGGCGACGTGGGCTACCCCGTTGAAGGGCAGCAGATGGTGGGCACACAGCGAGTGAACCGGGATGTCACGCACGAGCACGAGGCCGTCGTAACCGTCGTCGTTGGAGAAGGTGGTCAGCTCGAACGGTCGAGGACTGAGCAGCTCGACGTACGCTGCCGCGATGCGACGGGGGGTGTCGGCCAGGTGGGGGCTGTTCGTGTCACGGCCCAGCGCCCGGAGCAGGTCGGTCGCGGCCTGCACGACGCCGGCCTCGTCCACCCCGGCGCTGTCGCGGACCACGTGCAGCCCGGCGACCGGCCCCTCGCGCTCGGCCGGGCCGTGACCGGGGTCGTAATGAAGGCCCGCGGGCGAGGGGGTGGTCATGACCTGCACTTTCTAAAAGAACGCATGACTGATGTTAGAACGCTCCGTCTGTATCGTCAACAGGAACCGACTTTAGACTTCTGGGGTTGTCGATATTCGACGCGTTCAGGCCGCAGGCCTTCCCACGCCAAGGTCGTGGCTGTCGCATGCTCTCGGCGGCCCCCACCGATGTTCAGGCCATTCGTGCGCACCGCTGGGCAGGCGCCGTGGTTGCGCAGGCGAAGTGGTTGCGCAGGGGCCGTGGCTGGGTGCCCGGACGGCGGCGGCCCACGGCGCCCACAGGTCACACCGCATCGCGCGACCCTGCTGGAGGTCGTGCCGCCTGGCCGGAGCGGGCCGGTGGGGCGTGCGGGTGCAGGCGTCAGCGTTCTGTCGGTGACCGACCGCGACCCACCGTTCAGACTGCGCTGAGTCGTCATCCTGGGCGCGCGCGCGTACCTGCTCCCGAGCGGCTGCAGGATGCCGCTGGCTGCGAGCTGCGTTCACGCGCCGGATCCTAGGATGGAGCACGTGCAGACCCGGAGACTAGGACCGTTCATGGTGTCGGCGGTGGGCCTCGGGGCGATGCCGTTCTCGATGGGCGACCGAGTCAGCCCCGACCGAGAGCAGGCGATCGCGACCGTGCACGCCGCCCTCGACGCCGGCGTGACCTACATCGACACCGCCGACATCTACGCGCCCAGCTGGGACACCATGGGCCACAACGAGGAGGTGGTGGCCGAGGCACTGTCATCACGCAGTGACACCAGCGAGGTCATCGTCGGCACGAAAGGTGGCATCACCCGAGGGCCGGGCGAGAGCTGGGGTCGCGACGGCTCCCCCGACTACCTGCGCCGCGCGGTTGAGGCGTCCCTGCGAGCACTACGGCGGGAGGTCATCGACCTGTACCAGTGGCACCGCCCAGACCGGTCACGCGTGTACGGCCAGGTGATCGAGACGTTCAAGGCGCTCCAGGACGAGGGCAAGATCCGGGCCATCGGCATCTCGAACGCCAACATCGAGGAGATCGACGTCGCCATCGAGGTGCTCGGCGAAGGTGGACTCGCATCGGTTCAGAACGAGTTCTCGCCGCGTTTCCGGTCGAGCCGCTCCGAACTCGAGCACTGCGGCCGGCACGGAGTCGCCTTCCTGCCCTGGAGCCCCCTCGGCGGAACCGGCGGCGGCAGCAAGGAGGTCGGCCAGGCCTACCCCGTGTTCCAGGAGATCGGCGAACAGCACGGAGTGAGCCCGCAGCAGGTCGTGATCGCCTGGGAGCTGTCTCTCGGTGACCACGTCATCCCCATTCCCGGCGCGAGCCGACCGGCATCCATCACCGACTCCGCCAAGGCCGTGCACCTGAGGCTCACCGACGACGAGCTCACCCGGATCGAGGGCCAGTTCCGCTGAGCAGACGGGCGCGCGGCCACCGCCGCACCAGAGCCTGAAGCCCAGAGCCTGAAGCCCAGAGCCTCAGTGCACCGCGCTGCCTCGGCGGCGCCACCATCCGAGGACCCCCATGACCGCCCGGCCGGCGGGCTTGGCCACGGCTGCCGTGTCGGGCAGGTAGCCCATCTGCTGCATGGTGCTGGCGGCGTCGAAGTAGAAGTGGTCCTCCTTGAGCCGGCCGTTTCGCATCTCGACCATGCTCATGGCTCGGATCTCCAGGCGACGGCCGCTCGCCGGGAGGCCGAACATCGACCCGAGGTGCGTGCCCCGGATGACGTACTCCTCTGCGACGTACCTGCCCCTGGGCACCCGCAGGGTGACCTCGAGCTCGAGATCGGGAAGGGCCCGGAAGAGGCTCTCCAGAAAGGCGCGCACGGCAACCTTGCCGTCGTAGACCTCACCCATGGCGATGTTCCGCCAGACGATGTCGTCCTCGTACCGCTCGAGCATCGCCGCGATGTCGCCGCGGTTCCAGTGCGGCAAGACGCTGCTGAAGGCGTCGACGTTGGCCTGCTCGTGGGCGAGCAAGGCCACCGATGGCCCCCATTCAGGCTCAACGGAGAGCGAGGGCGCGGTTGCTGTCGTGGTGGTTGTCATACCTGGTTCAGAGCGCGACCAAGGTGGGGTGATACCGGATTTTACGGAGGTATCACCACCGCCGGGCACCTCTCTGACCCCCGACCAGGCCACAACCCGACACAGCGAAGCGAGAGTCAACCGTGGGCGTTTTCACCAGCAAGCAACAGGCCACCTCGGTGTTCACCACCTTGTTCGGCATCCTGCTCGACGACGAACGGTTCGCCAGCACCGTGCGCAAGGAGAACCTCTCCGTCCAGTTCTTCCACTCCGACCCAGACCTGACCGTCTACGTCAGCGCAGACGGGGTGTGGATCGACGAAACGCCATCGGCACCAGTCATCTCGATCAAGATGTCCTGCGACAACGCCGATGCGCTCTGGTCCGGACGACTCCTCATGCCGATCGCCCTGGCCACCCGCAAGATCCGGATCAAGGGCAGCGTCGCCAAGGTCATCGAGTTCGTCCCGCTGCTGCAACCCGCCTTCGACCGGTATCCGTCCATCGCCGCCCAGGCCGGCGTCGGGGCGGGGGCATGATGCACATGGCCCAGCTCGCCGCGCCGAGCGCCACAGACGCCCCCACCCTCACCACCCTTCCCGCCGAGACGCTCGCCCTGCGAGACACCGTCCGCGCCTGGGCCAACGAGCGGCTGGCTCCGCACGTCCGTCGGCTCGACGAGGACGACGCGGCGGCCTTCGACTGGGACCTCGTGCGAGAGGGCCACAACCTCGGCCTGACCCGGCTCGTCGTGCCCAAGCAGTTCGGTGGGCTCGGACAGGGCGAGTTCGGAGTCGCGGTCGCCCTCGAGGAGCTGGCCGCCATCGATGCCGGCTTCGCGCTCATCTTCGGTGCCACCATGCTCGGTCAGGCGCCGGTACTTCTCTCTGGAGACCCGCGCCTCCAGGCGAGGTTCCTGCCGCTCTTCTGCGGCGACGAACCCGTGCTCGCCTGCAACGCGATCACCGAGGACCAGGCCGGCTGCGACCTGCTCATCCCCGAGAACGCCCAGTTCGCGCAGGGCGTCATGCGCGCCCGCCGCGAGGGAGACCACTACGTGCTCGACGGGTCGAAGAAGTTCATCACCAACGGCAAGGTCGCGACGTACGCCACGGTGTTCGCCAACATGGAGGGACACCCCGGCGCTACCGGCCTGACGTGCTTCGTCGTCATGCTGGACCGGCCGGGGGTCACCCTCGGAGACGTCGCAGACAAGATGAGCTACCGCTCCTGCCTCGGCACCGAGATGCACTTCGACCACGTCATCGTGCCGGAGGAGAACGTCGTCGGCGGCGAGGGCGGCGGCGTCTACATCAACGTCCAGCAGATGAACATGGCCCGGGCCGCGGTCGCCGCGATCTCTACCGGCGTCGCCCGGGGAGCCCTCGAACAAGCCATCGAGTGGGCGGGGAAAAGGGTCCAGGGCGGGATGCCCCTGCGCAAGCACCAGTTCACGGCCCGAAAGCTTGCCGAGATGTCGGCCAAGGTCGATGCCGCGCGGATGCTCTACCTCAGGGCGGCGCACCTCGCGGACAACGAGATCCCCGCCCCCGCCTACGAGCCGGCCGTGGCCAAGCTGTTCGCCGACAGGATCGCCATCGAGGTCGCCACGGAGGCCATGGGCTTGATGGGAGCGCGCGGCTACCTGCGCGACCACGGCATGGAGAAGCGGCTACGCGACGCCCTCGGGGCCCGGATCTACGAAGGCACCCCCGAGGTGCTCGCCCTCGCTGTGACCGAGGCCATCTACGACGACGACGACGACTTCTGATCGCCTGCGCCGACCACGCCTGTCCACCGACGGCTCGACCACCACCCCCCACCCACAACCCACCGACAACTCACAGACAAAGGACCCGCCATGTGCCACGACGCTTCCGGCGAACGCGGAGCGCGGTATGCCGCCGACGTCGTCTCGCTGCATCGCAACCTCAGCTTCAGCGCCCTGCTCAGCCAGGTCGACCCGCGCCACCTCATCCACGTGGCCGAGCGCGGCGACGGCCTGCTCACCGTGGCCCTGCAGACCCAGCACCTGCCGCACCGCTACCTCGTGGGGCTGCAAGGCTTCCGGCTGGCCCAGTACCTCCAGCTCGGCTGGATCTGCGAGGACGTCATGTACTCCTCAGCCATCTTCTGCGAGCCGGTCGACGCGGTGCACCCCCAGGACGTGCACGTCATGACGATGTCCGGCTCCGGGGCGATCCTGGGCTACCTGGCGCTCGCCGGACCGGCTGAGGGTGATCCCGCCGACCTGCTCGATCCCGACCGCGGCCGCTTCCCCGTCGAGCAGGCTCACAACATCAACCTCTTCGACCACGTCGCCGGCCAGCCCGGGGTGCGCACCGACCAGGTACGTGAGCTCAAGCGATTCGTCCACGCTCGCACCGTGTCCGACCGCACCCAACGACTACGGATCACCCTCGAGCTGCTCTTCGGGATGGGACAGGTGCTGGCCCGCATCACCCCCGCCGTCCGGACTCTCGTCGGAGACGTCGAGGAGAACGTCGCCCTGCGTCACCTGCTGCTCGCCGGCCTCGACGTCAAGCTCATCGAAGGCACGACGCCGCGCCTGACCGAGCAGGATCTGCTCCGCCACGCCTACGTGCAGCGTTCCAGCGTCAAGCCCTTCGTCGCGCACCTGCCCAGCGAGGAGGAGGTCCAGCAGCGGATCTCCATGCTCGAGTCCACCCTCGACTCGCCAGACCTCTTCGACGCAACGGGCAGAATGTCGAGGTCGCAGCGCGGCATCCTGACCCGAGTGTCCGGATGACGTGATGAGCTCCTCCCGACACGCACATCGCACCCCGCCGCGGTTCGGTGTCGCCACCCCCAGGGTCCTTGCCGCGGCCGCGAGCCTCGCCCTGCTGGTGCTGCTCGGCGCCACACTCACCCGCATCGCCTTCGGGAGCAACGAGACGACTGCGAGCTGCGGCCAGCAGCTGCCGCAGCTACGCGTCGCTGCCGCCCCCGCCATCGCCCCGGTGGTCGCCGCCCTCGGGCACGATCTGCTCGGCGGTTCCGCGGCGCCCGACTGCTTCGATGTCGCCGTCCGGTCGGTCGACGCGCGGGCCGAGATCCAGTCCCTCGCAGACGGCGCGACGCGACCGCCCGATGTGTGGATCCCCGACTCGACGCTCTGGATCGACCGCGCCGGCGTCGAGCGGGTGGCCAAGGCGACCAACGCGGCCTCCGTCGCCAGCAGCCCTCTCGTCATCGCCGTGCCGAGCCGAGAGGCCGATCGACTGCGTGGCACAGGTATGACAGAGACCATGCCCCGTCCCACCGTGGCCGACCTCGCCGTAGCCACCGCCCAGGGCGACCCCTTCACCATCGAGCTGTCCGACCAGAAACTGTCACCGACCCGAGTCGGCACCATTCTGGCCCTGACCGAGGCGACCCGAGGAACGCCCGACGCGCGCGCCTCACTCACCGCCCTGCTCCGCAGCGCCCGCGTCACCACAGACCCGACCACCACACGGCTGACGTCTCTTTCACCGACCGCTAGCGTCGGGGTACCGGCATCTGAGCATGACGTCTGGGCCGCCCGCCACGACAGCTCCTCAGCGCGACCGGTCGCGATCTACACCGGCGGGGGGGGCTTCGACTTCCCGTATGCCGTGCTGACCACCGACCCGGCCACCACCCAGCGGGCCCAACGACTGTTCGACCTTCTCACCAGCGCCCCGGGACAGAGCCGGTTGAAGGCCTCCGGCCTCCGAGACGTCAACGGGGTCGGAGGGCCCGCGCTCGCCGCCGACCGGGGCGTCGATGGCACAACGAAGATCACCCCGGCCCCCCTGAGCCCACCGTCACTGGCCCAGGCCGAGAAGGTGCTCGCGACCTCCACCCAAGACGCTCGACTGCTCGCCGTCATGGACATCTCCGGCTCGATGGCCTGGGGCGTGGGCGGCCGCGACACGGCTGGACCCTCACGTCTGGCCATCGCCACCCGGGCCGCGGCCACCGGCCTGGGGCTCTACCCCCCCAGCACCGAGGTGGGCTTCTGGGTCTTCTCCAAGGACATCGCCGGCAGCCGCGACTACCGCGAGGTCGCACCCGTGACCCGGCTCGACGCACCTGGCTTCCGCTCCGCACTCACGAGCGCACTGACGCAGGCCGCACCCACGCCGGGTGGGGACACCGCGCTCTACGCGACGACCCTCGCCGCCGTGCGACAGATGGGCACACACTGGCAACCCGGACGCGTCAACGCCGTGGTGCTCCTCTCGGACGGCAAGAACACCGACACCGACGGACCGACGCTCAGCCACGTCGTCTCCGCACTGGAGGCACAGGGCCGCTCGTCCACCCCTGTCCCTGTCATCACCATCGCCTTCGGCCCGCAGGGCGACGCGGTCTCACTCGCCGCCATCAGCAAAGCCTCCGGAGGCGCGACCTACCGGGCCAGCACGGCCGACCAGGTGCGACAGATCTTTCTCGACGCGGTCGGTCAGCGGGCCTGCCGTCCCAACTGCACCTGAGCACACCGAAAGGACCAGCTCGATGACCGTCACCCAGAGCCAGACCGAGAGCGCCACCGGCGCTCAGCAGTTCTACGCCCAGCTCACCGAGCGCAACCAGGGCTTCGTCTCCGAGCGGGCGCAGCGGCGGCTCTCCGAGGCCGTGGTCCTCGTCGCCGGTTGCGGTTCGACCGGCGGCGCGGCCGTCGAGCCACTGGTGCGGATCGGGGTGCAGCACTTCCTGTTGGCCGACGTGGGTCGCTACGAGCTCAACAACCTCAACCGGCAGAACGCCTATCTGGCCGAGCTCGGCGAACACAAGGCGGTCGTCTGCGCTCGCCGGATCGACCAGGTCAACCCGTCGGCGACCACCGAGATCCATGAGCAGGGGGTCACCACCGACAACGTCAACGACCTGGTGTCGCGGTGCGACATCGTCATCGACGGCGTCGACGTCACCGAGCCATCAGGGTGGCGAGCAAAGTTCGCGCTGCACGAGGCGGCGGCGAGTCAGGGCAGGCCCGTTGTGTCCGGCTACGACATGGCGGGCACCCAGTACGTCCGGTTCTACGACTACTCACCGGGCGACGCGCCCTTCGACGGCGCCGTGCACCCCGACGACGTGGCGGGCGGAACGATCACGTGGGACCTGCTGAGGCGGGTCGTGCCCATGCGCTTCGTCCCCATCGAGATGATCGACCTGGCCCGGGCTCGGGTCCGCGACGGCGACGACGGCCTCTCTCAGGTCGTCTACGCATCCCTGGCCTTCGGTGCCATCTCGTCACGGATCGTCCTGGCCCTCATGGAGGGCCAGGCGGTCCGCAGACACACCGTGGTCAACGTCGACTCGGCGGTTCGCCCCCCCTGGGCCAACCTGCTGGTCGCGGCCCGCAAGCCGCTGGCCGCGGTGCTGGCCCTGCGCGACCTGGCAGGGCTGCGGCGAGCGGCACGCCGTGGTTGACCGGTTCGTACGGGGCCTCGGCCGCTGGCGCTGGGCCATCACCGGGGCCTGGGTCGTCGCACTGGTCGTCGCGGGCGTGGTCAGCGTGCCGCTCCCGAGTCTCTTGAGCGGCGGCGGCTGGTCGGTCGACGGCTCCGACAGTGCGACCGTTCAGGCCGACCTCGCACACGGCTTCGTGGGCCGGGGTACCAGCGATGTGATGGTCGTCGTCGTCGACCACTGGTACACCAGCGACCAGCCCGGGTTCGCCAAACGAGTGGGCCGCGTCATGAACGACGTCGGCCACGACCGGGGCCTCTCGGTGCGCGACCAGGTCGGTTTCTCGACGACGACCGGGCCCCTGCAGCAACGCTTCGTCGGCAAGGACGGACGTACCGCGATCGACCAGCTGGGCCTCGACCTCGAGGACGGCACGGCCCGGCGGGTGCTGCCCCAGATGCAGTCCGAGGTCTCGAGTCGCTTCGCCGGCCAGGGCCTCGACGTGACCCTGGTCGGCACGGCCGCCTTCTGGGGAGCGGTCAACACCCTCAGCGAGGAGGGCCTCGTCCATGCCGAGATGCTGACCTTCCCGCTGATTCTGGTCGTCCTTGTCGGCCTCTTCGGCGGCCTGGTGGCGGCCTTGGTCTCGCTGGCCGTCGGTGCCACGGCGATCCTGGCGAGCTTCGCCGTGCTCACGGTGCTGGCCGGGCATCTGGAGCTCTCGCTCTTCGTGCAGAACACCGCCACGATGCTCGGCCTCGGCGTGGGAATCGACTACTCCCTGTTCGTCATCGCCCGGTTCAAGGAGGAGCTCGGACGCGGGAGCACGGTCGATGATGCACTCGCCACGACCCTGCGCACGTCAGGCGAGACCGTCCTGTTCTCCGGGATCACCATCCTGGCCGCGATGAGCACCCTGTTCCTCGTTCCGCTCGGGGTGGTCTTCTCGATCGCTCTCGGTGCGGTGGTCGTCGTCGCGTTCTCGGTGCTTGCCTCGCTGCTCCTGCTGCCGGTGCTCCTGCGGCTGCTCGGGCACCGGATCTCCGCGGGGCGCGTCCCCCTTCTCGGCGCCGGCGCCAGGCGAGGTGCCCACCGCGAACCTCCCATCCGGGGGGCCCATCGTCCCCCCCACCTGACCCGCTGGGAACGGGTCGCGCACCGGGTGATGGCTCGGCCCCTCGTGTTCCTCGGGCTCGGGCTCATCCTGCTGCTGACTCTCGCTGCCCCGGCTCGGTCGTTGACGACGTTCACCCCGGACGCCCAGATCGTGCCTCAGAGCTCGCCGGTGCGGGTGGGCTTCGACCGCGTGCAGGATCAGTTCGGCACGGGAACGACCGCTCCGATCCAGGTACTGGTGACGGCTCCGCGCCCGATCACCACGCGAGCGGATGCCGCTGCGCTGGTTCAGCTCGAGCGACGCCTGGCGGCGCTGCCGTCCGTCGCCCGAGTCGAGTCCGCCCTGCCCGTACTCGCGCTCGCCTCCCCCGTGGCACCGTTCGGCGCGTTGCAGGCCGGCGCCCGCGAGGCCCTGCCCAGCGGCATCCGCGGCCTGGTGGGGCACTACGTCTCATCGGACGCGACGAAGATGATCTTCGACGTGGTGCCGACGGGGCACGCCGCCGATGCGCAGACCAGCGACCTGCTGGGCAGGGTGCATCTCGTGGTGGACGAGTCGTCGATCCCGGGCGCTCGGATCCTGGTGGGCGGCGAGACCGCTCAGGGGATCGAGAGCAACGCGGTGATCTCGGACCGGCTTCCGGTCGTCGTCGGCGTAATGCTGGTCGTGATCTACCTACTGCTGCTCGTGACCTTCCGCTCGATCTTGTTGCCGCTCAAGGCGATCCTGATGAACCTCGTCTCTGTGGCGGCCACGTTCGGCGTTCTCGTCATCGTCTTCCAGCACGGGGTGGGCTCGAGCCTGCTCGGCGCCGAGGGCAGCGGCCATATCCAGAACTTCGTGCCCATCCTGCTGCTCACGCTCCTGTTCAGCCTGAGCACCGACTACGAGGTGTTTCTGTTGAACCGGGTGCGGGAGGAGTTCGTGAAGACCGGTGACAACACCCGCAGCGTCGCGGTCGGCATGTCGAGCACGGCTCCCCTGATCTCTGGGGCTGCACTGCTGATGGTGGTCGTCTTCGGCTCCTTCGCCCTCGCCGGCATCCTGCCGATCAAGCAGCTCGGGTTCGGCATGGCGGTGGCCATTGCCATCGACGCGACGATCGTGCGGCTCGTGCTCGTTCCGGCCACCATGCGGCTCATGGGCGTCTGGAACTGGTGGATGCCGGGACGGCCCCGGCCCGGGGTCATCGCCCGACACCTGGGTCGGGTTGCCGACCCTGCTGGCGGGATCGCTGAAAGAGGCTGAGCAGCAACAACGGAAGGGCAGCAACCTGGCGGTACGGCAGCAGGGTGGTGCCGGAGGTGGCGGTGACCCCCCGTCGCGCGTCTAGGAGGTGTTGGTGCTTCGCCCGCCAAGGGCCGGTTCGGATGCCGCGGCCGCAGCGGGAAGCAGCCGACCCCGTCGTGCGGCCACCACCGTTCGCGCAGCGATGCCCCCGACCAGCCCCGTGATGGCGGCCAGAACGAGATAGCTGCTGGCGCGGTCACCCACGAAGCGGGTCGAGGCGATCCAGAACAGGGCCGCTCCGGCGACCGCCGTCCACGAGAACGTGAACGCCCACGTTCCGAGGGAGAACGAGAGCCGGATGTAGCGCGGCAGCAACGGCAGCTGGGCCGTGACCATCAGCAGGCCGTATCCGGCCAGAACCGCGGCGAAGAAGTCGACGCGACCGCCGTTGGCGAAGAAGTGGGCGAGGCTGGCCACGGCCGCCGGGGCCACCTCGATGGCCATCGTGGGGGCCAGAGCGTCGGGCAACGGGGGCCGAAAGATCAACCGCGCCAGGATCATCGAACCCATGATCGCCCAGCAGACCAGACCCAGGCCCAGCATGACCTGGGCGAACCGCGGCTGCCCGACCTCGGCCAGACCGGCGGAGGCGACGAGACCTCCGGCCACGGTGGGCAGGAAGTAGCCGGGGTGGAGTCGGCTGAAGTCGGTTCCGCCGCGCATCCAGAACCCGGTGAACCACCCACCGAGCACCAACACGAGCACCGCGAAGACGTCGACGACCACGGCCCCAACGACCGGTGCGTACGGCTCGATCCCGTCGGCAGCCAGCAGGATGGGCGTGATGACCGCCAGCGACGCGAACGGCCCGGCCGTCATGTCGCTCAGGTCGCGCGACCAGGCCCCCGGAGTCGCCACCGCGTACCGCAGGTAGACCACGCAGGATCCGGCCCACACCACCGTCGCGATGGCGGCCAGCACGTCACTGACCCAGTGCGGCGTCAGGTCGAGATTGGCCGCGATCCGCCAGGACGTGGCGAGGCCGGCCAGGCCGAAGCCCATCCCGAACACGTTGAGCGGGATGCGGCGTCGTGACATGGGTCCTCCTGACGGTTCCGGTCGGTGGTCGGCCCCCCGAGCGGGGATGGTCGTCAGTCGGTACCAAGGGCCTGTCGCAGAACAGCGATGGCCTGGGAGATGGCAGCGCGGGTGGCGTGGGTGTCGCGCAGCGGGTTCAGCATCATGAAGTCGTGAATGATGCCGTCGTAGCGGACCGTCGTGACGTCGACACCGGCGGCGCGCAGGTGCGCGGCGTAGCCTTCACCTTCGTCGCGCAGCACGTCGGCCTCGTCGACGAGCAGGAAGGCGGGCGGCAGGCCCGTCAGCTGCTCCGGGGTGGCTCGGTACGGGGAGGCAGTGATCTCGCTGCGCCGGGCGGCATCCGGCAGGTAGGCATCCCAGAACCAGGCCATCCCCTTCGCGGCCAGGTAATGGCCAGTGGCGAACTGCTGGTACGAGTCGGTGCCCATCCCCGCGTCGGTGACCGGGTAGTACATCGACTGGTGCACGAAGCTCACGTCACCGCGTTCCTTCGCCATCAACGCAAGGGCCGCGGTCATGTTGCCGCCGACCGAGTCACCAGCCACCGCAAGCCTACTCGGGTCGATACCGTGTGCTGCGCCTTCGGATCGAAGCCACTGCGCCACCGCATAGCCCTGCTCGATCGCTACCGGGTAGTGCGCCTCGGGCGACCGCGTGTACTCGACGAAGACGATAGCCGCGCGGGCGCCAACGGACAGCTCGCGGACCAGTCGGTCGTGCGTTGCGGCATTGCCCAGGATCCAGCCCCCGCCGTGCATGTACAGAACGGCCGGCAGAGCATCCGTGACACCGACCGGTCTGACGATCCGTACCGGCACGTCACCGACGTCGGCGTGGACGGTGACCCATTCGTCGTCGACGTCGACCATCTCGACCGGTTCGGCCTGAATGTCGTCGAGAACCTTTCGGGCCTGCGCGACCGGGAGTTCGTAGAGCAGCGGGGGTTGGGCGGTCGCGTCGACGACGCTCTGCGCAGCAGCCTCGAGCACAACGGATCTCACCGTCGTGGTGGTCGTGGTTGACATGGTGGTCCTTCTTCCAGATCGGTGCGATGCGTTGTCGTTCTGGCAACGTCGCACATCCAGGCGGGCCGATCCCATCCGGTTGTCCGGAAATGCCTGTCTGGCTGGCCGTGTCGTTCGGCGAGCCCGATGCTGGCACCGTCGTTCTCAAGGCCACGTTCAGCGGTCGGCCGGACCGCCATGGCCGGGGTTCCACGAGAGGAGACCTGATGAAGTCGACCGTCATTCTGGTTCACGGAGCGTTTGCCGACTCGTCCAGCTGGGACGGCGTCATCGCGCCGCTGACCCGGTTGGGCCACACCGTGGTCGCGTTCGCCAACCCGCTACGGGGGGTGGCCACCGATGCGGCCCTGCTCACCGACCTGGTGTCCAGCGTCGATGGGCCGATCGTGCTGGTCGGTCATTCGTACGGCGGGGCGGTGACCACGAACGTCGACGCCTCCGGTGCAGACGTGGTCGGTCTGGTGTACGTGGCCGGGTTTGCGTTGTCGCCGGGCGAGAGCTGTGGTGACGCCTCGGCTCTGACGCCCGGGTCGACCTTGGGTGACACCCTCGCGCCGGTGCCACTCGCGGGCGGCGGATCGGACCTTTACATCACCCAGGAGAAGTACCACCACCAGTTCGCCGCCGACCTGAGCCCCGAGCTGGCTGCGACCATGGCCGTGACCCAACGACCCGTGACCCAGGCTGCGCTCTTCGAGCCATCAGGGGACCACCCGCTCTGGCGGGACGTGCCGAGCTGGTTCGTCTTCGGCGAACTGGACCGCAACATCCCCGCCGCGGCGCACCACCTGATGGCCGACCGGGCGGGGGCACGTCGCACCCTCGAGGTGCCGGGCGCCTCCCACGTCGTCGGCATCTCACACCCCGACCAGACGGTCGAGCTCATCCTGCAGGCCGTCGGGGCCAACGTGGGATCCACAACCTGACCCCGGCGGACACCATGTCTGCACCTGATGGCGGGGATCGAGAACTACCTCGGCTTTCCGTGAGGGGGCGGTGGTGATCTCCTCGGTCCACGCGCACCTGGGCGAGCCGAGACCGGCGCTGACCCCACCCCGATCGTGAGCGGTCAGCCGCGGTCGGGAACGACGCCGTGGTCGGGCTCGCAACGCACCCCTCTTCGGGTGTTCGTGCAGACCGAGACCGGGAGCAGCGTGCTGCTGCTGCTCGCGGCCCTCGTGGCGATCGGTTGGGTGGCGATCGACCCGAGCTCGTACCAGGCGTTGTGGCAGACGCCCCTCGGGGTGCGGTTGGGGGCCTTCGAGCTGGGCCAGGATCTTCGTGGGTGGGTCAACAACGGCTTGATGACCTTCTTCTTCCTGGTCATCGGCCTCGAGGCCCGCCGCGCCTTCGACGTCGGCGACCTGCGCGAGCGGCGCCGGGTGCTGCTGCCCGTGCTGGCCGGGACCGGGGGGATGCTCGCCTCGGTCGGTATCTACCTGGCCCTCAACGCCGGAAGCCCGGCCGCGAGCGGTTGGGGCGTCGCGTTGTCCACCGACACCGCCTTCGCCCTGGCGCTGCTGGCGGTGGCGCGGGCCCGCCCGCTGCAGCCGCTCCGGGCGTTCCTGGTGACCGTGGTCGTGGTCGATGACCTCGTCTCGCTGCTCGTCATCGCAGCGGTCTACAGCGGCCCGGTGAGCATCGGCCCCCTGGTGGCCGGGGTCGGCGTGTTCGGGCTGATCTGTCTGACGGTCTGGCTGCAGGTGCGGGTCGGCGTCTGGTATCTGCTCGCCGGTGTCGTGGCCTGGGCGTGCCTGTTCGTGTCCGGGCTGGACCCGCTCATCGTCGGGCTCGCCCTGGGGCTGTTGTCGTACGCCCTGCCGGTCAGCACGGACGCGCTCGAGGGTGCCACGACCCGGATGAGGTCGTTCCGCGAGCAGCCGACCTCCGAGCTGGCTCGGGACGCCCACCGCAGCCTGTCGTTGGCGGTCACCCCGAACGAGCGGCTGCAGCTGGTGTTCCATCCGTGGTCGAGCTACGTCATCGTGCCCCTGTTCGCGCTCGCGAACGCCGGCATCCCCATCAACGGGCACAGTCTCGGCCAGGCCCTACGCTCGCCCATCGCGGTCGGGATCACGCTCGCGTACGTGGTCGGGAAACCGCTCGGCATCCTGGGCGCATCGTGGCTGACCCGTACGCTCAGCGGGCGTCGACTCGAGCCGCCGGTCGGCTGGGCCGCTGTGCTGGGCGGCGGCACCAGCGCCGGCGTCGGTTTCACCGTGTCGCTGCTGATCGCGACCCTGGCCTTCGAGGGCGAGCAGCAGACCGACGCGAAGATCGGCATCCTCGCCTCGGCGGCGATCTCGGCGGTCATGACCGTGCTCGTCTTCCGTGGGATCGCAACGCTGCCCGCTCGGCTACGTGCTCGGGCCGTCTTCGGCAGCCTGCCTCCGCTGACCGATCTCACCGAACCGGTCGACCCCGAGCACGACCACATCCGAGGAGACGCTGACGCGCCCGTGACCCTGCTCGAGTACGGAGACCTGGAATGCCCGTACTGCGGGCAGGCCGAGCCAGCGGTCCGCGAGGTACTGGCCAGCAACACCGACATCCGCTACGTCTGGCGCCACCTACCGCTGCGCGACGTGCACCCCCACGCCGAGCTCGCCGCCGAGGCGAGCGAGGCCGCCGCGAACCAGGACCGGTTCTGGGAGATGCACGACCGGCTGCTGGCCCACCAGGACGACCTCGAGCCCAAAGGCCTGATCGGCCACGCCGACGCTCTCGGGCTCGACGTCGAACAGTTTCGCCAAGATCTGCGCCGGCACACCGCCGCCGCCCGGATCGCGGCCGACGTCGAGGGCGCCGCCGAGAGCGGGGTGCGGGGAACCCCGACCTTCTTCATCAACGGTCGTCGCCACCACGGGGTGTACGACCTGGAGGCGCTGCTGGCCGGCATCCGAGAGGCCCGGGAACGAGAGTGAGTCGACAGGCTGCCGCGGCCGGCTGCGGCGACGAACGAGCCGCACTCTCCCTCGGTTCAACCGTCCCGGTGTGGCGCGATCACCGTGTCGAAACACCGGTCGTTCGCGTCTATGACGGGTATCCGCGCCTGAAGGTGGGTGCCGCGACCCGGTGGGCTCGAGATCGTGAGCACGCCGTCACTGGCCTGCACCCGGTCCTGGAGGCCGGTCAGCCCGGTACCGGCGTCGGCGTCGGCACCGCCCGCACCGTCGTCGACGACGTTGATGACGAGCACGTCATCGCACAGGGCGACGTCGACGCGGGCACGCCCCGCCCGCGCGTGCTTCACGACGTTGGTCAACGCCTCGGCGACCACGAAGTAAGCCGTTGTCTCGACCTTCGTAGAGAGACGCGGCGCCTCGACCCGAATGCTGACCGGCAGGGCCAGATCGTCGGCCAACGACACCACACCCCGCCTGAGGCCACCCAAGGTCAAGGACGCAGGCAGGATGCCGTGCACCAGGTCACGCAGCTCCTGGCTGGCCCGCTCCGCGTTCCGCAGCGCCTCCGTCAAGAGACGTTCTGCCTGACCGTCGCCGGCCGTCATGGCTTCGCGGGCCAGCTTGAGGTTGATGATGGTGTGCACCAGCTGTTGCTGGGCCCCGTCGTGGACGTCGCGTTGCACGCGTCGACGAGTCTCGTCGGCGGTGGTGAGCACTCGCCGTCGGGAGGCCAGCAGCGCGTTCTTGTTCTGGGCTGCAGCAATGGCCGCCGCCGAGAGCTCCGCGAACTGCATGAGGCGGCTCTCGGTGCGCGGTGGGATCGGCGAGCCCGACGTGGTGGTCGACAGCGTGCCCCACACCGAGCCCTCCACGATCACGGGCACCGTC
Organism: Humibacillus sp. DSM 29435; assembly: GCF_001758225.1. Taxonomy (GTDB): domain Bacteria; phylum Actinomycetota; class Actinomycetes; order Actinomycetales; family Dermatophilaceae; genus DSM-29435. The sequence continues at coordinate 54,138 of NZ_MAST01000023.1, forward strand.
ACCGCCCCGACGATTCCGAGACCGGCCGCAACGGCCGCGAGGGACGTCGCGGCGAAGTCATCGACGCGATGCGGTTTTCCGGTCTGCCTGACGATGCCGGTGCCGGTGTCGTCGGTCAGCGGCACCCGCAGTCCTACGGGGGCAGGACTATTGCACGCCGCGATCACCATGGCCTCACCCTCGCCGCCGTACCGCATCAGGGCCGCCGCCATTCCCCCCATCAGCTTCGAAGCCTCGCGCGCCGTTGCCTCGAGAACCTGCTCCAGCGGAGCGCCACGGGCTACGAGCTCCGCGACGATACGCAACGCTGTCTGCTCCTCCGCGACCTCACGCAGCTCGGCCCGGGACTCGGCGGCCGAGATCCCGGTTCCCGCCAGCTCGGCGAAGCTGACCAGGTGCTCCTCCGTGCCGCCCGGCAGTGGTCGGTCGTTACCGACCACGACGAGGACACCCCAGAGGTGCCCACGGATGAAGATCGGCACGGCGACCGTTGCGCTGAACCCACGGCCCGCCACGACCTCCGCCCAACCACCCGCAACCCCGGACAGGTCATCGACCCGCGCCGGACGCCCGGTTCGCCAGACCTGCGGAATGGCGCCCCCACCCTCTACGGAGGCGCGCATCCCGACCGCGATCCCCTCCGGGGCACCGGCCAGGGAGACGATGCTCGAGTACCCGTCCCTCCCGAACCGGAGCAAAGACGTGAACTCGACGCCGGCCAGGCGCGCGGCCTGGTCGCTGACCGCCTGCATGACCGCTTCGACCGGCGCCTCCCGGGCAGCCAGCTCGGCCACTCGACGCAACGCCGCCTGCTCGGCCGCGAGAGCCTGAGCCCGAGCGCGAGCCTCCGCGTTCACCAACGCGGCCGCGACCAGCGCGGCGAACTGCTCGAGCCGGCGTTCGGTGTCGGGAAGCAGTCGATGCTCGAGAGAGGTGCAACCGAGAACGCCCCACACCTGGGTCCCGACGATGATCGGCACACCGACGCTCAACCGGATGCCGCGCTCGTTTCTCGCCTGGGTCAAGGCAGTCTCACTCTGGTGGTCGTCTGAGCGGGCCGGACACCGGGTGCGGCGGATCGCGGCGACCAGCCCCAGGTCGGCAGGCAACGTCAGGCGAGTGCCGACCGCAGAACCGCTCCGGCCCACCCCCACCACGGTGGCGCACATCTCGCCGTCGACGCGCAGCAGGGTGGTGCACTCTCCCACCAGATCGGCGGCCTCAGCGGCGACCGAGCCGAGGAGAACCTCCTGAGACACCCCTTGGGCCATCAAGTCGACCACCCGCCGCAGCGCCGCCTGTTCCCGGGCCATGGCTTCGAGCTCGTCGCTGGCCTGCGCGCCGGCGATGGCCGTCACGGCGATGCCCACGACCCGGCACGAACGTGGTGCCGCATCGGGCGGGAGTGACTGACCGTGCCTGCGTTCGCGGAGACGAGAAAGCCCTGCCCGTCCTTATCGAAACAGCCCACCCTGGCGGGGAGTACATCCAGAACGGCGGATGCCGCCTGGGCCTGCGCCACGAGCCCCTGTGACATCAACGCCGCGCCATCAGTTCTGAGCCATCAGCGCAAGGCGTCGCGCTGGCGCACGTACGCGAGAACGGCATGCACGCGGCGATGCTCACTGCTCTCGGACTCGAGGCCGAGCTTACGAAAGATGGCCGTGATGTGCTTCTCCACCGAGGCTCCACTGATGAACAGCCGCTGGGCGATCCCCGGGTTGGACTTGCCCTCGGCCATGACGGCCAGCACCGCCCTCTCTCGCTCAGTGAGAGCCGCGAGAAGGTCCCCCGGGCGGTGTCTTCCCAGCATTCGAGCGACGACTTCCGGGTCGAGCACGCTGCCTCCGGCGGCGACCCGCCCGACGGCATCCACAAAGCTCCCCACGTCACCGATCCGCTCCTTGAGCAGGTAACCGACGCCCTCGGGCCGGTCACCGATCAGGTCAAGAGCCAGTGCTGGCTCGCAGTACTGAGACAGCACCAGCACCCCGCTCTGCGGCAGCCGGCGACGAATCTGTAGAGCCGCAAGCAACCCATCGTCCTCGCCTCTGGGCGGCATCCGCACGTCGATGATCGCCACGTCAGGTCGTTCCACCAGAGCTCGACGTAGCAGGTCCTCAGCATCGCCTGACTGCGCCACGACCTCGTGTCCGGCCTCCGCCAGAATTCGCGCGACCCCCTCGCGAAGCAGAACATCGTCCTCGCCGATGGCCACCCGCAAGGCGGCCCCGGCGCTCATCCGCGATCCCGCGAGTCGAGCAGGCTGCGCAAGGTGTCCTCGGAGAGGTCCTCCTTGGCGACGAACCCCAGAGCGCCGGCCCGGTGCGCGGCCGTGACATGGGCTGGGCTGCTGTCTGAGGAGACCACTACAACCTCTGGGGGCCGCGACATCGCCAGGAGCATTCCGGCGAGGGCGAACCCATCGCCGTCGGGCAGCCTGACGTCGACGATGGCCACGTCCGGATGGGTCGCAGCCGCGAGCCTGAGGGCCTGCCCGACCCCCTCCGCCTCACCGGTGACGCGGTGGCCCCACCCCGTCAGCACGCGGGCCGCCAGCGCGCGAAAGCCTGGGTCGTCATCAACGATGAGAATCCTCCGACCGGACACACTCTCATGCTCGCACCCACCTTCGGGTTCCGAAGGTAGGGAGAACCCGAAAGCATCTTCTGGCGGGCGGTCTGGTCCGTCACCGGCTCGGCGCGCACGCTTCAAAGCGTACGCCGCCAATCGAAGCCGGAGGAAGACCATGGGCACCATCAACGTCGGCGCGGAGAACACCGCACCCATCGACCTGTACTACGAGGACAACGGCGCCGGCTCCCCCGTCGTGCTGCTGCACGGCTGGCCGCTGGACAGCCGCTCCTGGGAGCCACAGCTGCCTGCGCTCGTGCAGGCGGGATACCGCGTCGTGACCTACGACCGTCGCGGGTTCGGCCGATCCAGCCGGCCGAGCTCCGGCTACGACTTCGACACCCTGGCCGCCGACCTGAGCGCCGTGATCGAGCACCTGGACCTGCACGACGTCACCCTTGTCGGCTTCTCCTTGGGCACCGGCGAGCTGGCCCGCTACATCGGCCGGCACGGCACCGACCGGGTTCGCTCCTGCGTCATGATCGAGAGCCTGGCCCCGAGCTTCGCCCAGTCGCCGCAGAACCCGCAGGGCGCCGACCAGGCTGCCGTCGCCGGGGTGCAGCAGGCCATCCTCAGCGACCGGTACGCCTGGTTGACCGGGCTGCTGGGCGACTTCCTCAACCTCGAGCAGTACCTCGGCAAAAGGGTCAGTGAGGAGACGGTTCGAGCGATGTGGCAAGCCGGAGCAGACGCCTCACCGCTGGCCACCTGGGCCTGCCCTGAGGGCTGGCTCGACGACTTCAGCGCCGACATCGCCCGGATCGACGTGCCCACCCTGGTGCTGCACGGCACCGCCGACCGCATCCTGTCGATCGAGGGTCAGGGACGCCGCCTGCACGCCGCTCTTCCGCAGGCCCGTTACGTCGAGGTCGACGGCGGGCCCCACGTCATGTGTGTCACCCACGCCGATGAGGTCAACCGGGAGCTGCTCGGCTTCCTCGGCGATGTGTCTGAGGGAAAGCGCTCGTGAGCGCGGGACCATCCACGTCGCCGGCACCCGACGCGCTCACGGCCCGGCTGAAGCGCACCGAAGTGCAGCGCGAGGAGTCCTCCATCCCGGGCCGGCTCATCGTTCAGGTGCTCACCGAGATTCCCGTCGGGGTTGCGTCCGGGTGGCACACCCACCCGGGCGAGGAGGTCGGCTACATCCTCGCCGGCACCGTCGAGATGGCGATCAGGGGTCGTTCTACGATCGTCCTCCACGCGGGAGACGGCTTCCTCATCCCGCCGTCCACGCCACACAACGCCACCGACCTCGGCCCCGGCACCGGCCAGATGCTGTCGGTCTACCTGGTCGACCCCGGTCAACCTCTCGCCTCGCTCACCGGGGGGCTGACCGTGAGACAGCTCCTCCGCGCGCAGACGCCGGTACTCGACATCGCCTACTACGACGAAGGCCCCGCGGACGGTGAGCCGGTCGTGCTGCTGCACGGGTATCCCTACGACGTGAACAGCTTTGTCGATGTCGTGCCGCTGCTCGTCCGCGACGGGTTCCGGGTCATCGTGCCGTACCTGCGCGGTCACGGCCCCACGCGGTTTCTCGACGCCAACACCTGCCGGTCCGGCGAGCAGGCGGCTCTGGGTAAGGACGTCGTCGACCTGCTCGACGCCTTGGGTCTGCCCCGCGCCACGCTGGCAGGGTACGACTGGGGAGCCCGGGCGGCGTGCGTCGTCGCAGCCCTGTGGCCGCAGCGGTGTACGGCCCTGGTCAGCGTCAACGGCTACCTCATCCAGAACATCGCAGTGGCGGCCACCCCACTGCGGCCTGACCTCGAGGCCGGCTTCTGGTACTTCTTCTACTTTCTCACGGCCCGCGGCGAGGCGGGGTTGCGCGCCAACCGCCGCGAGATCGCCCACGTCATCTGGGTCCGTAACTCGCCGGCCTGGTCCTTCAGCGAGACCGTGTTCGACACGGTGGCGGAGGCGTTCGACAACCCCGACTACGTCGACGTCGTGCTGCACTCCTACCGGCATCGTCTCGGCTACGCCGAGGGTGACGAGACCTACGCCGACATCGAAGCGGCGCTGGCCGGTCAGCCGACCATCTCCGTGCCGACCGTCACCCTCGACGGCGAGGCCGACGGGAACTTCCCTGCCACCGATGGCTCCTCGGCCGCCGCCCGCTTCACCGGTCCTCGAACACACCACACCGTTCCGGCGGCCGGCCACAACCTGCCTGCCGAAGCACCAGCGGCCTTCGCCGCGGCTGTGCTCGAGGCCACCGGCCTGAAGGTGGTGGGCGCGGGGGCCGCGCCATGAGCGGTGCGTACGGGGACGTCGCCTTCACGCGGGACGTTCGAGCGGCCCAGACGCACTACGGGCGAAGTGCCGCACTGGCCCGGCTGGGCATGGGTGAGCGGTTCGCCAGCGCGGTGGACGAGCCGGAGCAGGCCCTTTCCAGCCTTGAGGCGGCGTTCATTCGCGATCGCGACGGCTTCTACCTCGCGACCGTGTCCAGCACCGGCTGGCCCTACGTTCAGTTTCGCGGCGGCCCACCCGGCTTCGTCCAGGTGACCGACGAGCACACCCTGCGCTGGGCGGACTTTCGCGGCAACTGCCAGCTGGTCAGCACCGGCAACCTGTCCGGCTCGAACAAGGTGTCGTTGTTCTTCATGGACTACCCCCGTCAGGCCCGGCTCAAGGTGTATGGCCATGCCGTCGTGCTCGATGCCCGCGAGGCCAGAGACCAGGTCGAAGAGGTGGCCGTGCCGGGCTACCGGGGCATCGTGGAACGGGTCGTCACCGTTCGCGTCGTGGCCTACGACTGGAACTGCCCGAGCCACATCACCCCGCGCTACACGATTCCCGAGCTCCAAGGCGTTCTTGGTCCTCGAGGGAACAGCAACACCCACAACCCAACCGAGGGAGAAGATCATGAGAAGCAAGAGACGCGACGATGACCGCCAAGGCGACCAGGAGCCATCCGGCACGCCCAGGCGTTCGATGCTTGCAGCCGGCGCCGGTATCGCCGTGGGCGCGGCCACCTTGGGCGCGGCCGGTTCGGCGTCCGCCGCCAGCCCGAACACGGTCGAGACGCTCACTGCGGCTCGGTCGCACGAACCCGGAACCCGGATCCCGGTCGCACCCGGCGTCTCGGTCAACATCTCGGACCAGGATGGTGGCCGACGGGGCACCGTCGTCTTCGTTCCTGGTTGGCCGCTGTCCTCCGCGACGTTCGAGTACACCTACCAGTTCCTCGCCGACCACGGCTACCGCGCCATCGGCATCGACCAACGCGGCTTCGGCCTCTCCGATGCCCCCTACGGGCCGTATGACTACAACGTGTGGGCCCGCGACATCCTGACCGTCCTGCAGAGCCTCTCGCTACGCAACGTCACCCTCGTCGGTCACTCCATGGGCGCCGCCGTCGCCCTGCGACACGCAGCCCGGTTCGGCAGCCGCATCAGCAAGCTGGTGCTGGCAGAGATACCCGCCCCACGCTTCGTCTACGGGTCGAAGTCGGCAGACCTGACGGCCGCGATCAACGGCCTGATCGCCGGCTACGCCACCGACCGGGCGGCGACGGTCCGGTCGTTCAGCGGCAACTTCTTCGCCACCCACACCGACATCACCACCGACCCGTTCCTCCAGTTCTTCGAACGCCAGTGCCTCGACCAGGCATCGCTGCCCGCCAGCCGCGCCGGGTTGATCGCCCTCCGCGACACCGACCTCACCTCCGACCTCGCCAAGGTCTCGGTCAAGACCCTCGTCTTCCACGCCATCAACGACAAGATCGTGCCGCTCGACCACGGGCAAGCCGTCGCCGACGGCATCCGTCGGGCCAGGCTCGTCACCTTCGCCACGGCCGGACACGCCGTCTACGTCGACGAACCCGAGAAGTTCAACCGGGAACTGCTCGACTTCATCCGCTAGTCATGACCACGGAGCTACGCGACGGCCGAATCGGCGCGTCGGCCGGCCGTCCGGCGCCGAAAAGGCCTGTGCGTGCGCGGGTTCTGCCCGGGCTGACGGTGGTGCGCTGGCTCACCACCACCGATCACAAGGTGATCGGCAACCTCTACTTCATCACCTCGTTCGGGTGGTTCCTGCTCGGCGGCATCCTGGCCCTGCTGATCCGGGGCGAGCTGGCCGCTCCGGGTCTGCAGATCGTCGACAACCCCGAGCAGTACAACCAGCTCTTCACGATGCACGGCACGATCATGCTGCTGCTCTTCGCGACGCCCCTCTTCGCGGGGTTCGCGAACGCGATCATGCCACTGCAGATCGGCGCCCCCGACGTCGCCTTCCCGCGCCTCAACATGTTCGCGTACTGGCTCTACCTCTTCGGCGGCATCATCGCCGCCGCCGGCTTTCTCACACCGGCCGGGGCCGCGTCGTTCGGCTGGACCGCCTACGCCCCGCTCTCGGACGTCAGCTACAGCCCCGGCCTCGGCGGCGACCTGTGGGTGTTCGGGCTGGCTCTGAGCGGGTTCGGCACCATCCTCGGCTCAGTCAACTTCATCACGACGATTCTGTGCCTGCGCGCCCCGGGCATGACGATGTTCCGGATGCCGATCTTCACCTGGAACGTGCTGGTGACCTCGCTGCTCGTGCTGATCGCCTTCCCCGTGCTCGCCGCTGCTCTCCTCGCCCTCGGAGCCGACCGCCGCTTCGGCGCGCACATCTTCGACCCCGACAACGGCGGCGCCATGCTCTGGCAGCACCTGTTCTGGTTCTTCGGCCACCCGGAGGTCTACATCATCGCGCTGCCGTTCTTCGGCATCGTGACCGAGGTCATCCCGGTCTTCTCCCGCAAACCTGTCTTCGGCTACCAGACCATGGTGTTCGCCACGATCAGCATCGCCGGACTCTCGACCGCCGTCTGGGCCCACCACATGTACGCCACCGGGCAGGTGCTGCTGCCCTTCTTCGCCGTCATGTCGATGCTCATCGCCATCCCGACCGGCACGAAGTTCTTCAACTGGATCGGCACCATGTGGAAGGGCCAGGTCACCTTCGAGACCCCCATGCTCTGGGCCTTCGGCTTCCTGGTCACCTTCCTCTTCGGCGGCCTCACAGGCGTCATCCTCGCCAGCCCCGCCCTCGACTTTCACCTCACCGACAGCTACTTCATCGTCGCGCACTTCCACTACACCGTCTTCGGCACCGTCGTGTTCGCAATGTTCTCGGGCTTCTACTTCTGGTGGCCCAAGCTGACGGGGCGGATGCTCGACGAGAGGCTCGGCAAGATCCACTTCTGGCTGCTCTTCATCGGCTTCCACACCACCTTTCTGGTCCAGCACTGGCTCGGCATCGAAGGCATGGCCCGTCGCTACCCCGACTACCTTCCAGCAGAGGGCTTCCAGCTGTTCAACCTCGTCTCGACGGCGGGCGCCGGACTGCTCGGCGTCTCGACCCTCCCGTTCCTCTACAACGTCTGGACGACCTGGCGCCACGCCCCACTCGTCCACACGCATGACCCCTGGGGCCACGGCGGGTCGCTCGAATGGGCCACCACGTGCCCACCCCCACGGCACAACTTCAGCTCGCTACCCCGCATCCGCTCCGAACGGCCGGCGTTCGACCTGCACCACCCTCAAGCCGCGTCGCACCCAGGCCCACCGCCCGACGCAGCCACGTTGGCCGAGGTCACGCCGGCCGGAGTCAGGCCAGACCACAGCTGACGACAACTGGGCGGGTTCGCCCCCGTGTCAGCTTCGCTCCCCAGACGACGCGGCGTCTTCCAGCGGAAGGGTTGCGTGCAACGTCGTTCCCACTCCTCGGGGACTGGTGATGGTGAGCTGACCTCCGCCGGCCTCGACGCGGTCGAGCAGCCCGATCAGACCCGTGCCGCCCACGAGGGCTGCACCACCGCATCCGTCATCGCTGACGACGACCGTCACGACGTCGCCGTTCAGCGTCACGTCGACGTCGGCATGGGTGGCGTGGGCGTGCTTCAGCACGTTGTTCAGGGCCTCGGCGATGATGAAGTAGGAAGTGGTCTCGGTCTTGACCGGAAGGCGTTGCGCGGCCACCCGAACGTCCACCGGCAGAGCCAGATCGGCCGCGAGCGACTCCACCCCGGCGCGAAGGCCGCCGAGGATCAGAGCCGCGGGAAGGATGCCGTGAACGATCTCTCGGAGGTCGTGGCTGGCTCGGACAGCATGGGCCAACGCTTCCTCGACGAGGGGCACGGCGGCGTCAGCCTCGTCAAGGACGTCTCGGGCCAGGTTGAGGCTGATGATGGTGTGGACGAGTCGCTGCTGTGCGGTGTCGTGCACGTCGCGTTGCAGCTGTCGGCGAGTCTCATCCGCCGTCGCCACCACGCGGGCCCGGGAGGCGCGGAGGTTGGCCTTGTTCTCCGCGTTGGCGATCGCGGCCGCCGCCAGGTCGGCAAACTGCGTCAGTCGCTCGAGTGACTCCTTCGAAGCGGACGTTTCGGGTCTGTCGGTCGCCAAGGCACCCCAGACGCGTCCCTCCACGATGACGGGCACGACGATTCCGGTGCCGATCCCCAAACGGTCGGTCAGCTCGGTGCGTGCACTGTTGTCGGCGCTGATGGTCGTGGGGCGGCCAGTGCGCAGCACGATCTCCAAGCCACCGGAGGCGCGGCCGCGCAACCCGACGACAGCCGGACTGCCTGACGCGGCGACGACAACGGCGTCCTGGCCGGGTCCGTAGCGCAGCAGCGCGGCAGTGACGTCACCGAGCAGTCGCGAGGCTTCCGTGGCCACAGCGACGAAGACGCTCTCCAGCGCCTCACCGCGGGCGACCAGCTCAGCGACTCGGCGAAAGGCCGAATGCTCGTCGACCAGTACCTGCCGGTCACGTCGGGCCCGCACCGCCGAGACCGCGGTGCCAGCAAGCTCTGCGAACCTCGTCAGCTGATCCTCGATGCCTTGGGGCAGCGGGTCACCGACGGCGACCAGCACTCCCCAGGGTTTGGTGCGGACAAGTACCGGGACGGCCACGATGGTGCTGAAGCCGACCCGGTGCGCGACCTGTTGCCACCCGCTGCCCGCAGTGACCGGACCCTCCACGCGAGCCGGCCGGCCGGTACGCCAGACTCTCTGAACCGGACCGTCACCGCCATCGGTATCGCGCATCCCAACCACGATCCCGTCGGGTGCACCAACAACGGCAACGATCACGCTCGAACCGCTCGGATCGAAGCGCAGCAGGTTGACGAACCTCACCCCGGTCAGCCGTGAGGTCTCGGCGACAACCGCTTCGAGCACCTCATCGCCCAAGGTCTCCTGTGCCGCAAGCTCGGCAATGCGTCGGAGCGCCGCTTGCTCGTCGGCCACGCGTTGCAGGTCTGCACCGGCTTCGCTGTTGGCGACAGCGGCTGCAACGAGCTCGGCGAACATGTTCAGCCGGTACTCGGTTCCGGCCGGCAGCGGAGCGGAGCCCGAGGTGGCGGTCAGCATGCCCCACACCGCGCCGCCGACCTTGATCGGCGCCGCGACGGCAGCACCCAGACCGAAGCGAACGGCGAGATCGGCGTCGCGCTGCACCGTGTAGTCATCGACCCGCACCGTGCAGCCGCGGCGCCGCACGCGGTCCGGAAGGGTCCTGGGTTTGAACCGGATTCTCGCGCCCAGCGGGGCCGGCCCCCCGTGAACGGCGACGACGACGAGCTCATCGCCCCCGAGGAACCGTGACAAGGTCATCGGCTGACCGTTGAGCAGGTCGGCCGCCTCCGCCGCCACGGCGTCGAAGATCTCCTGCTGAGGAACGGCCCGGGCGACCAGCTCCGCGACCTTTCGCAAGGCCGTCTGCTCGTGAGCGAGCTGCCGGATCTCCTGCTGCGCTTGGCTGTTGGCCAGAGCGCCGGTGACGAGCTCGGCGAACTGCTCGAGACGCTGGCGGTCGCCAGCCAGCTCGGCGCGCTCCGCGCCGAGAGCAGCCAAGGCACCCCACAAGCGGTCGTTGACGATGATCGGCAGGCTCGTCGTGTTGATGCCGTACGCCTTCTGGAAGATCCGGGTCACGATCGCGGAGAGATCAGGCCGTGGCGTCGACCACGGCCCGGACAGCGCACGGCGCAAGACGCGGTGGTCCTCGACGGTAGTGCTGATCTCGAGGTCGAGATCGATGGGGGCGTCATGACGCGCAACGACGGTGAAGGTCGGGTCGGCGTCGAGGCGGGCGAGCACCACGCCGCGTTCAGTGAGAGCCGATGCCCCTGTCGCGACCGCAGCCAGGAGCTCAGGCTGGGAGACGCCGTGGGCGACCAGCTCGGCAACGCGACGAAGGCCCATCTGAAGCTCGACCAGCGACGTGAGCTCAGCCCGCGCGCGGGCGTTGGTGATCGCGGTCGCGGCCAGCCGGGCGAAGGACTCGAGGCGCGCTTGGGTCGCCGCCCGTAGCGTCAGATGGTCGGCGAGCACGGTGATGGCGCCCCAGACCCGACCGGCCGCGATGATCGGGGCACCGATCCCGCTGGTCAGGCCGAGCTCACGTGCGGTGGCGGCGTTCCGGCCGGGAACGTCGTCGTAGCTGTCGAAGAGGAAGGAGTGCCCGGTGGCCCAGACGCGCTGCGCCACACCGTCGCCGTCACGGGCCAGACGCATTCCCACGTGCATGACGTGGCGAACCGCGTCGGCGCCCTGCATGGACACGATGACCGCCTGGCCGTCCGCTTCGTAGCGCAGCAACGTCGTGAAGTGCCCCCCACACAGCTGATGCGCTTCCATCGTGACTGCGTCGAACACCTCTGACGACCCAGAGTCCGCAGCAACCAGCTCGGCGATCCGTCGTAGGGCCGACTGCTCGGCGGCCATCGCCTGCAGCTGGACACGACTCTCGGCATTGGCCAACGCGAGGGCGACCAATGCGTTGACCTCCGACATCAGGGATGCTGCCTCGTCAGAGAACGGCTCAGGCCCTTCGAACGCCGCGACGCTGGCCCCCCATGTCTGCGCCCCCAGAACGATCGGCACCACAACGCCCGACCGGATGCCGAGATCGCGGCCTGCGCCCACGCCCTGTCGAGCGCCGCTGAGGGCTCCTGGGAGTACGCCTGGGAGTGCGTCTGAGCCGAACCACGAAGGCCGGGCGGTATCGCGGAGAGTGCGCAACCGGTCGTCGATCGGCTGGGACTGCCCGACAGTGGCCATCGGGTCCCCGTCGCTCCATCCCGCCAGTGGGGTGACCGTGTCACCCACCTCGAACCGCAGCAGTGAAGTGAGGTCGGCGTTCACCAGCTTCGCCACCGCAACGGGAACCGCCGCGAACAGCTGTTGGAGCGGAACCGCCCGCGCCACCAGCGTGGAGAGCTCGCGCAGGGCAGCGTGCTCGCGCGAGGTCCGCGCCGAACTGGCGCGGGACGAGATCTGCCCACTACCCATCAGACTCCGTACCTAGCAAGGTCGCCTCGGCCAGTAAGCCCCAAAATACCCGCTGAGACGATCCCGCGTCACTCTCAGGTAAGCGTGGTCTCCCAGACCCGACCGGCAGTCCAGAGCTGGCGCACTGTCCGCAGAGGGCGAGCCCGCCGTTGTTCGGACATCTCGGGCAGGAGCAGATCTCTTACACCGGTGGCGACGTGGTCGTCGAAACCGCAGTCGGCAAGAAGCAGGACAGACGAGGGGACGTGCGGGTGGGCCGACTCTCGTCCGGGCCGTCAACGTGCCCATCTGGGCATCTCGCGGGTTCGGTTACTGGGCGAACCAGCCTTCTGCCCTCAGCTGGTCCCAGATCCGTTGAACGACAGCGCCGCCCCGCCGTGCCACCTTGTTCTGGTCTGCCACCAGAAGGGCAGAGTCGAACAACTGCCATCTTCCGTCAGTCATCACGTTGCGAACAAAGGTGCCGTTCGCGTAGAGAAGGTTGACCAAGGGCTGGGGCGGCAGGGCCCCGGATCCGACGAGGAAGCCGCTGACGTCGATGGAGACCAGGTCGGCCTTGGCGTCGGCCCGGATGCGACCGAGATCCGGTCGGTGCAAGCCGTCGGCCGCGACCCGGGTGGCGCCGAGGACGGCATCGAGGGGCTGCGGTGACCGGCTCGGAACGGAGCCCGCTGCGCCGATGGCGCCGTGTCGTGCCTGACCCTTGAGCACCGCGAGCTTGATGTTCTCGACGTAGTCGTTGGAGTGGGTGTCGATGCCGATGTTGACCCGCACTCCTGCCGCGAGCATCTCGGGGTAGGGCTGGAGCGAGCCGCTGGCCCCTCCCGCTGAGGGGCAGGTCGCGTAGGTGTAGTCGCGCTGGGCCAACAGTGGCGGATCGAGGGCCAGATCGGCACCGGACATGTGGGCACCGAAGACGGGCACGTCGAAGAGGCCGAGCGAGTCGGCCCACGCCACCGGTCGGCTGCCCCACCGCCGCTGAACGGTCGCAGCCTCGCCGGCGCCCTGCGCCAGGTGCAGGTGGATGCCGTTCCCCAACTGCTTCGCAGCAGCGAGTACCGCGGCCAGGGTTTCGGGCGTGTGCGTGTCGGTGGCGTGTGGCGCCATCATGGGCCGGATGCGGTCATCGAAGGAGTGGTTCCAGCGCATCCCGAACTGTCGGTTCGCCTCGATCTCGGCCAGGGTCTCGGGAATGGAGGCCTCGAACACGGGCTCGTTCACGACGGGCCAGAAAGAGAAGAGTCGAGGCACCCCCGGCACCATGCCGGCCGGATAGCCGCGAACACCCCACGGGCCGGCCACCCGAACGTACGACCGCGCCTGTCGCAGGCTGAGTGACTGCTCGACCTGGGTGGTGCAGCCCGAGCGGATCAGCTCTGCGAGGTTGTACGCCGTCAAGGCGTCCATGTCCTTGTCGTTGAGCTGTTCGGCCAGCTCGAGCGGGCGCACGTAGCTGCGCGTTCCTTCGAACGTGCCTCGGGTGCAGGATCCGCCCGCGACGTGGGTGTGGCCACTGATGAAGCCCGGCAGCACGAGCTGGTCCTTCAGCTGCACCCGTCGGGCGCCGCCGCGGATCCGCCCTTCGCGAACCTCGACGATCCGATCCCGCACCACGTGGATGGACACGTCACGTTTGAGAGCGGGCCCACCTGGCTCCTCGACGAGTGCCCACCCGGCTTCGATGATCACTTCTCGCCCGTGAGGGGCGTGGGTTGCTGACGCCGAGGCTGCAGCAGCGGCGGGCGCGGCCACTCCGGCCGTGAGGCCGGCGGCGCCGACACCAGCAATCAACGAACGACGGGACAGGGACTCAGCCATGAGGTCTCCGAGCTTCACGAGCGACGGACTGCAGGTTGTATGCACTCAAGCGGACCTGTCCGATGGTTGTCAAGAGCCTGAGACTGCATCCCGCATATTTGACTTTCCCTGGCCACGGCAATGGAGGAATGTGTATACAACTTTGGCCCACTCGACGTGTCTGGGCGTAAGGTCGGCGCCAGCTGCAGTGACGACGTCCGCAAGGTCCGCGCCCCCGGCCCGGACCTCTGGCGGGCTCGCGACCCCTTCCCGTGGGGCGGGGTCGTGGAGGACCCTGCGACCGGCGCGGCCGCCGCCGCCTTCGCCGGTTACCTGCGTTCTCGCGGGCGCGCCTCTACCGGAGACACGTTCGTGGTGGAGCAGTGGGTCGAGATGGGCCGACCCAGCCACATCGAGGTCGAGCTGCTCGAGCGGGCCGCTCTCGTCAGCGGGCACGCCGTGCGGATCTGCGTCGACTCCTCCAGAGACCTGTGCCGGCTCGTCGCGCTGGGTCAGTGGCGGGGCAGGGTCTCACCGGTGGGCAGCATCCGGCCGCTCAGGAGCGCCACCAGAGAGCCGCTGTCGTGACGAACCGGCCGGCCGGTACCCCAGCTCCAGTCGGTGTCGGCGGCCTCGAGCCGGATGCCGGTCAGGTCGATCCCGAATACGGCGCCGCCTGCGGCAGTGAGCTGCTCGAGCACGACCTTCACCGCGTCGGCCGGCGCGACTACAGGCCGACCCAGTGCGACCGTCACGTCCAGGGAGTGGATGACTGCATGGCTCAGCGCACCACTGGCGCCACCGCCGGGCGGTTGCCACGTGTGCAGGGTCGGGGAACGGAGGTGATCGAGCAGATCGGCCTCGGGCAGCCGGGCGTCACGCGCAGCGACGGTGTCGGAAAAGAGCGTGAAGTCGCCACCGGCCGCCGCCATCTCGGCCCCGAACTGCGCTGGGGTCAACCGCGTCGGCATCGTCACATGCGCGACCACGTGGCGCACCAGCCAGTTCTCGCACAGCGACAGGGCGTCCCATGGGCCGACGGCCGTGGTGGTGAGCAGGTCGGCGAGGCCGTTGTAGGTGGGCGCCACCCACGACTGAAGGTCAGTCACGTTCGGTCTACCTCTTCGAGGTGAGCAAGGTGTTGCTCGAGCCGGTCCAGGGAGGTGAGGAAGCCTGCGCGCGCCTCGGGCACGAGCATCGTCTCGGGCACGTTCCGCTGCCGGATGACCACGGCGGTGCCGTCGTCGCCGAGGTCGGTGAGGGTGCTGGTGGTGTGCATCCCGGTCGCCGGCTCGAGCCAGGCGAGCCGTTCGGGCGCGACCACCTCCGTGAAGGTGGCGACCATCCGGTAGCTGCCGTGCTCGCCGACCATCAAGGTCTCGAACCGGCCACCAGGGTGCAGCTCGACGACGATGCCCTCGATGGGGGTGTCCATACCGGCCGGGCCCCAGAACTGCGCCAGCTCGGCGGGCTCGGTCAGACACCGCCACACCCGCTCGCGCGGAGCGCGCAGAACCCGACGGTAGACCAGCTCGTTGTCGTTCACTGGTCCTCCCCCGTCTGTGTGTCGGACAGGTGCGTCTCCAACCGGTCCATGCGCTGCGACCACGTGCGCCGGCTCTGCTCGATCCAGGTGAGCGCGGCCTCCAGCGCCGCGGGTTCGAGGCGACAGGGCCGGGTCTGCCTCAGCCGCCCCTGGCTGATGAGGCCCGACCGTTCGAGCACCCGAATGTGCTGCGAAACGCCCTGCATGCTCATCGCATAAGGCTCCGCCAGCTCTTTGACCGTCGCCTCCCCCGCGCTCAGTCGGGCCACGATGTCTCGCCTGGTCGGGTCGCTCAGGGCCGTGAAGAGAGCATCCAGCCGACGGTCGTCGATAGTGTCTTGCATGCTGTTACTAAAGCACTCACTTGATCAAGCGTCAACTGGATAAGCGCCTGGGCCGGTTGGTCGGTTCTCTGCGAAAATGACGCCCCGTCGGCGGATGCCCTTGCCCGGTCCGCGACGAACGGTCAGCCGAGGCCCAGGCTGGTCGCGGCCTCGTGAAGCTGCTGCCGGGCATCGGGGTGGGCGATCCTGTCGATGATGAGCCGTGCCTGGGCGCGTTGGCTCCGGCCGAAGACGTGGGCACACCCGTGCTCAGTGACCAGCGCCGAGTGCTGAAACGAGGTCACCGGCCCCGTGAGCGCCGCGACGATGGTGGACGAGTCGCTCTTGGCGTGCCAGGACGGCAACGCGATCACCGCCTGCCCGTTCCTGGAGTGCAACGCCCCTACCGTGAAGTCGCTCTGCCCCCCGAACCCCGAGTAGATCTGCCCGGAGACGTGGTTGGCGTTGGCCTGCGCGAACAGGTCGACCTGGAGGGCGCTGTTGATCGAGGTCATCGACGGCTGACGGGCGATCATTCCCGGGTCGTTGGTGGTCTCGGTGCGCATCATGCGGATCCGGGGATTGTGATCCACCCACCCGTACAGCTCGGGTGAACCGAACAGAAACGTGGCCACGATCGGGCGGGCGCGGTCCATCGCCCCTTGCCGCTCGAGGGCGAGGATTCCGTCGCTGATCATCTCCGACCACACGGCCAAGCCCTTCCGCCCGGTGAGGGCGCCGAGGGTCGCATCGGGAATCGTCCCGATGCCCAGCTGCAGGGTGCACCCGTCGTCGACGAGCCTGGCGACCTGAGCACCGATGGCAGCGGCGACAGGGCTGGCGCTGCTCGGAAGCGGGGACGGCAGCGGCTCGTCGACCTCGATCGCCACGTCGATCAGGTCGGTGTCGATCTCGCTGTCTCCGAAGCAGTACGGCATGCGAGGGTTCAGCTGGGCGACGACCAGACCACCTCTGGCGCGGGTCTGTTCAATGGCGGCGACAAGGATGTTGACCTCGATACCGAGAGAGACCTTGCCCGAGCTGACGGTCGAGGTGTGCAGCAAGACCACGTCGGGTGGGCGGGAACGCGCGAAGAGCCGCGGAACGAGGGACAAGCGCATGGGGAGGTAGTCGAGTCGGCTTCCTCCCCCGCGCATGCCGCGGCCGACGAACGGGGTCTCATAGATCACACCCTCCCGGTCTGGAAGCGACAGCTGGGCGTTGAGCATGAACAAGCGGTAGCGCTCGGTGGCGGTGTCGAACAGCGAGACCAGGCGTTGCGGTGTCGCGAAGTTCCCGCTGACGACGACTCGCGGTTCCGGTTTCCCCAGCCGCTCGAACTCCAGGGCCAGCTGACGTTCGGAGACGATACGCATGCGCGCCTTCCCTGCCTTGCGAGGTGCGGCACCACAGCCGGCTCTGTCAGCCTCCACTCTCGGGCAGTCCCAGACAAGCCGTCAGAGGCGAAGGTCCCGCCAGGCACAGCGGGCGAGAAACATCCAGCGGGTGCTCACGTGCCAGCCGAAGTGCCTGTGGAACGTCACAGATGGCGATCCAGAGCTGGCGAGGGGACTCGAACCCCTAACCGCCTGTTTACAAGACAGGTGCGCTACCAATTGCGCCACGCCAGCAGGCTCAACAGGTGATCGGATGCCGTCCTGCTGGGTCGGCGCCAGCGTAACGGAGCCCAGCGGCATCCTGAAAATGCGACCGGGCCGGATCGAGGAGCTTGTTGCTCGCCGATCCGGCCCGGTCATGTCCCGCGATGCGGGTTACCTCAGACGTGCTCAGGGCAGCTGGATGACCTGGCCGACGAAGATGAGGTTGGGGTTGTTGATGACTGAGCGGTTGGCGGCGTAGATGGCCTGCCACCCACCCTTCACGTTGTAGCTCGCGGCGAGCTTCGAGAGGGTGTTGCCGCTGCGGATGGTGATCTTGGCACCGTGAGCGGTCGAGGAGTAGCTCTTCGACGCGGTCGACTTACGGGCCGTCTGGGGAGCGCTGTACGACTTCTTGGTGGTGACCTTCTTGGGGGCCGTGTAGGCCCTCTTGGTGGTGACCTTCTTCGGCGCAGTGTAGCTCTTCTTCGTGTTCGGCGCCGTGTAGCTCTTCTTCGTGCTGACCGCGCTCCGGTTGGTGGAGCGCGAGGTGGACGAAGACGCCGAGGAGGCGCCACCGTTCGACGACGTGAGGCCCGCCTTGCGCGAGCACACCGGCCAGGCGCCGGGGCCCTGACCCTTCAGGGTGCGCTGGGCGACGGCGATCTGAGCCGACTTGCTGGCGAGGTCGGCGCGCGAGGCGTACTGCCCACCGCCGTAGGCCAGCCACGTGCTCTTGGTGAACTGCAGTCCACCGTAGAAGCCGTTGCCGGTGTTGATCGACCAGTTGCCGCCGGACTCGCAGGCCGCGACGCCGTCCCAGACGCTCGCCGCGCTGGCGGGGGCTGCCATCGTGAGACCACCGGCGATGGTGGCGACGCCGGCGATGCCGACTCCGGCGATGCGCTGCTTGACCGAGGTCTTCTTCGCGGACGCGTGCTTGGAGAGGTAGTTCATAGGGGTTGTTTCCTTCCTGACGCGCGCCTGCGAGGTTAGCTGTCGGGTTAGGGCGGTCAGGTGCCCTGTCGCTCTCGCGACTTCACCCCCGTCCGGCAGCGGGAACGAAGATCGCTCCTTGGCCGGCTCAACTGGGTCCCCCGTCCTCGCCCGATCCCGCCGCCCGACTGTGGCCGGTTCGGCGAGAAGACGTCCCTGGCTGGCGAGGTTCGGCGCGTCAGGGACCGGTTTTTGATGGGTGTCCATGTGAAGTTGTGGCCGCGGCGAAACGCTCGCGCACGCGGTTCGGCGACCTCTACAACCGCTCGGATCGTGACCCGAGCGGCCTCTGTCGGGGCCGCCAAGAGTTCACGGTACGGGAAGAACAGGGAATGACACAAGCCCGACCGAGACCGGTTCGTGACCTGTCTGAGACCTGTGCTTTACCAATGTGGCAGCGCCCGGAGCGGACCTTCAGTGCGTCAGGGGCCGAGCGGGTTACCCGTGAAAGGCGCCCACAGCAGCGGTGCCCCGTGACTCAACGAGACCGCGGCGACAGCGACCGCGAAGACGACCGCAACCGCGGTGGTCACCTTCGTGGCCAGCCCTTCCGGAACGAGTCGCCTTGCCATGGAACGAGACCCACGTCGCAGGGACGCCCCACCCGGACCCCACCAGAGCATCGTCAACCCGATCGCTCCACCGATCACCAAGGTGATGGGGTCACCGGGATCGAGCTGTGCGCCCCGGGCGCCGGCCAGCAGCAGCGCCGATGCGAAGATGCCCGCGAGCGTCACCGCGAGGGGCAGGAGCAGGCTCACCACGGTCGCGACCACGCCCAGGAGCAGGTGCCACGGGCTGAGACCGATGGCCCACGGAAGATCGCTACGACGCCGGCCATGGTCGTAGCGGCGCAGCACCAGCCCCGTGACCGAGCGGTCGGTGGCGCGAGCGATCGCCGACCACACCCCCAGCACGATGGCCGCGATTGCGGGCCAGGCCGAGAAGGCGGCGAGCCACCCGGCCGCCACCGCAGCCAGGAGGCCGGTTCGCATGGCCATCCCGATACGAGGGTCGCCCTCGCGCTCGACCAGGTCGGCATCGTCCTCGCCGCCGCCGGCCTCCCACGCGTCGTCGCCGAACCACCGCGGTTCGCCAACGACCGAAGGGGGCGGCGCTGCCGTCGGCCCAGGCGGTGCCCAGCGCTCGGGCTTGGCCTCGGCGGCGCCCGCAGGGGTGCGGGGCAGCACGTTGGTGTCACGCTCGAGCAGCACCTGGGTCGAGCCGACCGGGGGCGGCACCGGTTCTTCGTCGCCTCCCCCGTCCCATGGGCCACCGCTGGGCGTGGGCACGGTCGCGGCCTCCCCCGCCGCGAACCGCTCCAGGGCGTCGATGACCTCATCGGCGTGGGGGCGCTGTGACGGGCGGGGTGAGAGCGATGCCCGCAGCAGCGGAGCCAGCCGCGGGTCGACCCCCTCAAGGTCCACCTCGCCGGCGCGAACCCGGCTGAGCACGGCATCCATCCGTCCCCGACCGAACGGCGGCCGCCCTGACGCGGCGTAGGTGATCGTTGCCGCCCAACCCCACCAGTCGGTGGCGTCGGTGATCGCCGCGCCCTCCACGAGCTCAGGAGAGAGGTAGCCCGGGGTGCCCATGACCAGCCCACCGACCGTGTGCCGCACGTCGTCCTGCAGGTGGGCGATCCCGAAGTCGATGAGCACGGGCTCGCCGTCTTCGAGCAGCACGTTGCCGGGTTTGACGTCTCGGTGCACCACCCCACAGGCGTGGATGGCGCGGATCGCCTCCGCCGTGCCGCGCGCCAGCCGCAGCAGCGCTTCGGGCCCGAAGGCGCCGTGCTCGTCGACGGCCTCGTCAAGGGCCTGGCCGTGCACGTAGCGGGTGACGATGTAGGGCCGCGGCCCCATGACGTCGGCGTCGATGACGCTGGCCACCCGGTCGTCGCAGATGCGAGACAGCGTCTCGACCTCCCGGCCGAGGCGGGTCCGGGCGTCGGAGTCGTGGGCCACGTGGGCGCGCAGCACCTTGATGGCCACGGCCCGCCCGCGAGTGTCGAGCGCCAGGTGCACCACACCCATGCCGCCCTCCCCGATCTCCTCGAGGAGGCGGTAGGGGCCGAGCCGCTCAGGGGGAGCGCCGCCCGACTCCGGCCGGCCTTCCGGGTCGTTCCGAGGCGCCCCTGACGATGGGTTGGGCACCCATTCGGTCCGGTCGTGCGCTGCCATGCCCCTACGGTAAGCGACCCGAGCCCCGGCTCAGCTCAACCGGCCTGCCGTCTGCGCTGCCTTGACGTCGGCACGACGTCCGAAGGCGACGCACACAGGCTTGGACGACGCATCGGGGGCGACGGGCTCAGGCCCAACCCAGTCGCGCCGCCGTCGCGACGGCTGCCTCGATCCGTCTCTCGATCAGGGGCACCCGTTCGATCTCGGCCCACACGAACCGCTCGACCAGCCAACCCCGGCGACGCAGGGCGTCCTCCCGGCGCTTCTCGGCGAAGAGGACGTCCGCGCCCCGCTCCCCGCCGTACTTGACCTTGCCGTCGAACTCCACGAGCACTCTCGTGCCATCGATCCTGAAATCGGCGTACCGCGTGCCGAGGTCGGTGACCACCATGAACTGTGGGGTCACGGCCCAGCCCAGAGCCCGCAGGCGGTGGCCGAGCACGCTCTCTCCCGGCGACTCGATGCGGGTGTCCGCTCCGGCCAGCACCGCTCGGACCGGACCGATGCCGTGCCGCCCGGAAAGCAGGTTGACGGCATCCTCGATCTCTGGGGAGGTGACGCTCCGTCGATGGAGTGCGGCATCGGCGGCCACGAGAGCTGTGAGCGGGTCTGCCTCCAGGCCCGACTGCACGATGCCCACCGCGATCGGAACGCGATCGGCTGCCCCGTCCATCGGCAGAGACGGGTGCACCTTGACCCCCGGTCGGTTGCGTGACGATCCCGGGCCGGTACGGGTCAGATGCACGGTGGCCAGGTCGGCGCGGTAGAGCGGCAGCCCGTGGAACACGAGGCTGGAGTGGTGGCTCACGCGGGCGCGGCCACCGAGCCTCAGGTAGGCCGCCGTCGCCGCCAGCCGGTGCCGGTCGCGCTCGTCACCGGGTGGACCCACCGCGTACCAGCCGCGAACGAGCGGATGGGCCCGGCCGGAACGCACCAGTCGACCGACGGCGTCGGAGTCGAGGCCGGCAGCGGCGGCCCACGCCGACGAGAAGACCCCATGTCGGGCGAACGCGACGGGTGTGAGGTCGGCAGCGGGCACGAAGTCCATGCTCTGGCCCGCCCAAGGGCGCGGATGCCGTTGTCCACAGGCGCCGAGAAGGTGCAGACACGTCGTCGTGGCCTTGCCGCGCCGTCTGCAGGCGGCGCAGCCACGTCAAGCCGACGCGACTTCGCCGGGAGACTGCGTGGGGTCAGCTGGAGATGTAGTCGCGCAGCTGGTCGCGCTCGGACTGCAGCTCGTTCAGCCGGAACTTGACGATGTCACCGATGCTCACGATCGCCGCGAGCTTGCCGTCGGCGTCGACGATCGGCACGTGACGCACCCGAAGCTCGGTCATGGTGGCGGCCAGGTCGGCGATCTCGTCGGCGGCCGAGCCCGTGGTCACCTCGCTCGTCATGATGCTCGAGACCGGCGCCGAGAGGATGTCGGTGCCCTTGAGGTGCAGGTGTCGCACGATGTCACGCTCGCTGACGATCCCGTCGACCGACGACCCGTCGACGCTGACCACCACAGCTCCGATGCGATGCTCGTCGAGCAGGGCCAGCAGACCGGTCACCGTCTCATCGGGCTTGACGGTCACGACCCCGCCACCCTTGGAACGCACGACGTCAGAAATCTTCACGGCGACCTCCTGGACTGCTTGGCGTGTGAGCTGGCTCCAACCTAGAGCGAGACCCGCCGTGGCGCCAGAGCGCGGTCGTTACAGTGAGACGAACGGTCCACGGATTTGCCGGATCCACCGATCCACCGATCCACCGCCTCGCCTCGCCTCGCCTCGCCTCGCACCAGGAGCTGATCACGTGCCCCCCGCACGGCAGACCTACGACCTCGTCATCGCGGCGAACCGCCTGCCCGTCGACCAGGTCACCGCCCCCGACGGTCAGGTCGAGTGGCGGCGCAGTCCGGGCGGTCTGGTCACCGCCATGGAGTCGGTGATGCAGGGCAGAGCCGGAGCCTGGGTCGGTTGGGCCGGCGAACCCGGCGAGCCCCCCGAGCCCTTCGACGAGGGCGGGATCCACCTGCACCCCCTCGGGCTGTCGGCGGCCGACGTGCGTGACTACTACGAGGGTTTCTCCAACGACACGCTCTGGCCGATCTACCACGACGTCATCGTGCCGGCGACCTTCCATCGCGAGTGGTGGACGAGCTACCAGTCGGTGAACGCACGGTTCGCCGAGGCCATCGCCGAGGTGGCGGCCGAGAAGGCGACGGTCTGGGTGCACGACTACCAGTTGCAGCTCGTGCCGGCCCTGCTGCGCCGGTTGCGACCCGACGTACGCATCGGCTGGTTCAACCACATCCCCTTCCCTCCGGTCGAGCTCTTCGCCCAGCTGCCCTGGCGGGGCCAGCTGCTCGAGGGTCTTCTCGGAGCCGACTTCCTCGGCTTCCAGCGTCAGGCCGACGCGCGCAACTTCGTCAGGGCCTGCCGCCAGCTGCTCCAGGCCCAGACCCGCGGTGACCTCGTGCAGGTCGACGGCACCGACCGTCAGGTGCGCGCCTCCGCCATCCCGATCTCGGTCGACTTCAAGGGGCTCGAGGCTTTGTCGAAGCAGCCGGAGGTGATCGAGCGGGCCCGTGCGATCCGGGCCAGCCTCGGCGATCCGCGGGTGCTCATGCTGGGTGTCGACCGGCTCGACTACACCAAGGGCATCCGGCACCGGCTCAAGGCCTACGAGGAGCTGCTCGTCGAACGCCGGATCGGCCCGCCCGAGGTCACGCTCGTGCAGGTGGCCACGCCGAGCCGTGAGCGCGTCGCTGCCTATCGCAACCTGCGCAGCGAGATCGAGCAGACCGTGGGGCGCATCAACGGAGAGCTGAGCCAGATCGGCTCGCCGGCCGTGCACTACCTGCACCACTCCTACCCGCGCGAAGAGATGGCCGCCCTCTTCCTGGCCGCCGACGTCATGCTCGTGACGCCCCTGCGCGACGGCATGAACCTGGTGGCCAAGGAGTACGTGACCTGCCGCCATGACCTCGGTGGGGCGCTGGTGCTCAGCGAGTTCACCGGCGCCTGGCACGAGCTGCACCAGGCGTTCGCGTGCAACCCGCACGACATCGAAGGCCTCAAGCAGGCCATCCTGCGGGCCATCAACACCCCGACCAAAGACAAGCAACGCATCATGCGGGCGCTGCGCCGCCGGGTCTCTGAACACGACGTGCAGCGCTGGGCGGCCCGCTACCTGGCGGCGCTCGCCGCGGCGCCCGAACAGGCTCTGCCCGAACAGGCCTTGCCCCAGGAGGCTCGCCAGTGACCCGCCCGCCCCGCCCGACCACCCGGCTCGACCTCGAGCAGGCCCTCGAGCACGCCTCCCGCGCGACGACGCTGCTCGTCGCCACCGACTTCGACGGCGTGCTCGCCCCCTTCCACACCGACCCGATGCAGGTCCGGGCCAGCCCGGGAACCATGGAGTCGCTGCGCTCCCTCGTGCACCTGCCCGGCATCCACGTGGCGGTCATCTCCGGGCGTGATCTCGCCACCCTGCGACAGCTGAGCGAGGTGGCGGTCGACGAGCCGATCGTGCTCATCGGCAGCCATGGTGCCGAGTCGTCCAGTGAGCAGGTGCGTTCCGCGATGGAAGGGGCCGCCGTCACCCCTGACGACGAGGCGCGGCTGCATCAGCTACGCCGCGACATCACTGCTCTCATCGAGACCCACCACCCGGCGGCGGCCATCGAGAACAAGGCCGCGGCGGTCGTGGTGCACGTGCGCGGTCTCGAGCGCGAGCTGGGTGACGCTGCCGTCGCCGACGCTCGTCGACTGGCGCTCGAGCACCCGGGCGTCAAGGTGCTCAAGGGCAAGTCGGTGCTCGAGCTCTCGGTGTCGCACGCCGACAAGGGGTCGGCCGTGACCGCCTACGGTCGCGCCGTCGGCGCCACGGCCCGCATCTACTTCGGCGACGACGTGACCGACGAAGACGCCTTCATGCGGATGACCCGACCCGAGGACATCACGGTGAAGGTCGGCACCGGCTCGACCGCCGCCCGGTACCGCCTCGACGACGAGGCCGCCGTGGCCCGGTGCCTGCAGCGCCTCGAGCATCTCTGCACCACCCTCCGCGTCACGAGCTGAGCCACGACGCTGGATGCCGCTGGGCCGGCCACGCCCGGCGGCATCCGACAGCGGCATCCGGCACTGTCAGTGGCGACGCGCGCCCGTGGAGCCGCGCACGACCAGCTCGGGGCGAAACACGTACTCCGCTCGGGGCGAGGGCTGCCCGGCGATCTCGTCGAGCAGCGCCCGCACGGCGGCCAGACTCATCGCCTCGACGCTCTGTCGAACGGTCGTGAGCGGCGGGTCGGTGAACGCGATCAGGGTCGAGTCGTCGTAGCCGACCACCGAGAAGTCACGCGGCACGTTGAGGCCGCGCTTGCGGGCCTCCCGGATGGCGCCGAGAGCCATCAGGTCGGAACCGCACACCACAGCGGTCGCCCCCCGGTCGAGCAGGCGACCGGCCGCCGACGCACCGCCCTCGACCGAGAACATCGACCGCTCGATGAGGTCGTCGACGTCGACCCGGCCGGTCAGCTGCTGCATCGAGTGCCGGAAGCCGGTGATCTTGCGGATGACCGGCACGTAGCGGTCTGGCCCGACCGCCAGCCCGATCTCGCGGTGGCCAAGACTCACCAGGTGCTCGAGGGCGAGCCCCATCGAGGCGACGTCGTCGTTGGAGATGAAGGGTGCGTCGACGCCCTCGATGTAGCCGTTCACGAGCACCAGCGGGAGCCCCCGCTCGCGAAGGTCGACGTAGCGCTTGGCGTCGGTGTTGGTGTTGGCGTGCATTCCCGAGATGAAGATGATGCCCGACACGCCTCGGTCGAGCAGCATCTGCACGTACTCGTCCTCGTGCACCCCCCCGGCCACCTGGGTGCAGAGCACCGGCGTGTAGCCGTTCTGGGCCAGGGAGCCCTCGATCATCTGCGCGAAGGCCGGGAAGATCGGGTTGGTGAGCTCAGGTGTGATGAGGCCCACGAGGCCGGCACTCTTGGGCCGCAACCGGCTCGGGCGGTCGTAGCCGAGCACGTCGAGGGCCGTGAGCACCGACAGACGCGTCGCCTCGGCCACCCCTGGCTTGCTGTTGAGCACCCGCGACACGGTGGCCTCGGAGACGCCGGCGTGGGCCCCGATGTCGCGCAGACGCGCCTTCGCCACCTTCATGAGATCACCGCTTGGGATGGCTGGCGCCATCGTCGCGCGGAATCCATGTCCATGCTCTTACCCCCGGGCCTGTCGCCGTCAGTCTGACAACACCATCGGCCACCTCGAGCGGGAGTCCGTATGCCGGTCGGCCGCCCTCGATGCCCGCGAGATGACGAACGTCGATCGACAACGGCTCGTGCGCTGCCCGCGACACGTGCACGAGCGCGTTCTCGGTGACCGTCTCACGCAGGAACACGATCGAGTCGCCGTCGGCGTGCACCCAGCGCAGTCCGCCCGTGCGCAAGGCCGAGGACGACCGGCGCGCCGCGATCAATCCGCGGTAGACCTCGAGAATTCTGCTGTCCCAGTCGGATTCGTTCCAAGGCATGGGCCGGCGGCCGTCTTCGCCGAACCGTCCCTCCATCCCGATCTCGTCACCGTAGGTCAGCATCGGCATCGACGGCAGCGTGAACAACAACCCGGCGGCAACGTCGACGCCCCGGCCGTCGCCGCCGACGAGGGTGCGCACGCGGGTCACATCGTGCGAGCCGACGAGGTTGAAGGAGTGCACCAACGACTGCCACGCGATGCGCGAGGTGAAGTCGCGCATCGTCTCGACAACGTCTGCGGCATCGAGCAGCGGCAACGGCACCGGGGCGCCGAGAAAGCTGGGGTCGCTCTCGGCATCGCGCAGCCAGGTCCAGACCGGCTTGCAGAAGCCGGCGTAGTTCATCACCCCGTGCCAGCCGTCGCCCGGTAGGTCGACCGTGTAGTCGTGCACGTGCTCGCCGACGAGCAGCGCCTCGGGCGCCCATCTCGCCATCGAGTCGCGCATCTGGCGGGCGACCTCATGGTTGAGGTCGGTACCGCGCCAGCGGCCGGTCATGTTGGCCACATCGACGCGCCAGCCGTCGAGCCCACCCGAGTCAGACGAGTCGGCCACCCAGTGGCGCACCACGCCGGTCGGGTGCTCGAAGAGCTTCGTGCGCAGCTGCTCGCTGCGGTGGTTGAGCTTCGGCAGCGAGCTCACCCCCAGCCAGCCGACGTAGTCGCCGTCCTCCCAGATGTAGTAGTCCCGCTCGGGGGCGCTCTCACCTCCCGGGCCGCTGGCGCTCAGGAACCACTCGTGCGCATCTCCGGTGTGGTTCGTCGTGAAGTCACCCAGCACCTTCATGCCCCGCTGGTGGGCGGCACGGGTCAGCCGTCGCAGCGCGTCAGCACCACCGAGCACGGGGTCGACCGCCTCGAAGGATGCCGCGTCGTAGCGGTGGTTCGACCGGGCCGGAAAGAAGGGGGTGAGGTAGACCACGTCGACGCCGAGCCGCTCGAGGTGGTCGAGATGCTCGGTGACGCCGTCGAGGTCGCCTCCGTAGAGCTGCTTCGCGATGCGGCCCGGCCGGGTGTCGACCTCGTCGGCCCAGTCGGCCGGCAGCGCCCAGTCGGGTGGCTCGCGCTGGTCGGCCCCTGCCGAACGCGCGAACCGGTCGGGGAAGACCTGGTAGACGACGGCGCCCTCGGCCCACGCGGGCGGGGGCGCGTCGTGGGCGAGCAGGCGAAAGTCGCTCGCATCAGGCACGTCTCGACCGTGCACCCCGGTGCCGTTCAGCCAGGCGTACTGCCGAGGGCCCCCCGAGAGCAGGAAGCGGTAGGTGGTGACCGGGTTGTGACAGGTGAGCGAGGCCCCCCACCAGGCGTCGACGTCGGTGGTGAGCACGAGCTTCGCGGCGACGAACTCCTGCTCACCGTCGGGGCTGGTACGCACGTGAACGGCATCCACGTCATTCTCGAGCGGCACGCGCAGGAGCAGCTCGACAACGTCACCGAGCCGGGGTCGCTGGTTGGAGACGTAGCGCTCCGACCCGTCATGGTGCGGTTGCGTGAGCCACGTGTCACGCGGGGTCGGCGCGGCGGTCACCGGCGCTCACCGGTGCCCATGAGCGCTCACTTCACCGAACCGGTGGTCAGGCCTCCGACGATCTGCTTCTGCACCGACAGGTAGAGCGCCACGACGGGAATCGAGCAGAGCAGCGCCCCGGCGGCGAACTGACCGAACAGCCGGTTCTTCTCGTTGCCGATGCTCATGCTGTAGAGCCCGACGCCGACGGTCTGCGAGCTGACGTCCTGCAGAAAGATCGAGGCGAGCAGAAACTCGCTGAACAGGCCGATGAACGAGATCATGAAGGTCGTGACGAGGATCGGCATGGTCAGACGCAGGATCATCGTGAAGAAGATCCGGGCGTGTGAAGCGCCGTCGACCTTGGCCGCCTCGTCGAGCTCTCGCGGCACCGTGTCGAAGTAGCCCTTGAGGAGCCAGACGTTCGCCCCCATGGCGCCGCCGAGATAGACCAGGCCGAGGCCGAGCACGGTGTTGAGCCCGAGGGCCGGAATGATGTCACCGATCTTGGCGAACATCAGGTAGAGCGCCACGAAGGTGAGCAGGGCCGGAAACATCTGCAGCAACAGCAGGCTGAGCAGCCCACCTCGGCGACCCTTGAACCGCATCCGCGAGAAGGCGTACGCCGCGCAGGCTCCGATGAAGACCTGGCCGAAGGCTCCGATGAAGGCCACCAACAGCGAGTTCTTGAACCAGGTGGTGAACGGTCGCGCCGGGTCGTTGAAGAGGGTGTCGAAGTTGCTCATCGAGAAGCTCTTCGGGATGAGCTCGGCCGAGTTCAGCGTGCCGGACGGGTTGAAGGCAGCCGAGATGAGGAACACGATCGGGAACAGGGCCCAGATCAGCGCCACGACGGCGAGACCGTGCCGCCACCAGACCGACCTGCCGAGGCCTCGAGGGCCTTGGGCCGTGGTCGCGGTGCCGTGGGCGGTCTTCGCCCTGATCGTGGTGGCCGCCGGCGCGGCGAGCGAAGCGGGTTCGGTGGACATCAGTTGACCTCCTCGAGAGAAGCGGTGCGACGGAAGCCGGCGTAGCTCATGATCGCGACGATGAAGAAGATGATGATCGAGACGGCAGCCGCGAGCCCGTAGTCGGGCGAGGTGCCGCTGAAGGCGAGCCGGAAGGCGTAGGTGATGAGCAGGTCGGTGTTGCCGATGCTCGTGTTGTCGGAGTCGAACGGCCCACCGCCCGTCAGCAGGTAGACCAGGCTGAAGTTGTTGAAGTTGAAGGCGAAGGAGGCGATGAGCAACGGCCCGACCGCGACGAGCAGCAGCGGCATGATGATCGACCGCAGCGTGCGGGCCGGGCCGGCACCGTCGATCTTGGCGGCCTCCCGCACATCAGACGGGATCGACTGCAGGGCCCCGGTGGTGATGAGGAACATGTACGGGAAGCCGAGCCACAGGTTGGCGATGAGAATGGCGGCCTTGGCCGCCCACGGGTTGCCGAGCCAGTCGACGTCGAGATGCGTCAGGCTGTTGACCAGGCCGTAGTCCTGGTTGAACATCGAAGCCCACAGCAGCGAGGTGACGAATCCCGGTATGGCGTAGGGCAACACGAGCAGGGCCCGGTAGTAGCTCTTGCCCTTGAGTCGCTCGTCGTTGAACAGCAGCGCCAGCAGCATGCCGAGGATGAACGTGGTGATCACCGAGAGCGCCGCGAACGCGATGTTCCAGGCGAAGATCTTCAGGAACCCGCTCCGGATCGACGAGTCGGTCAGGATGGTCTGGAAGTTCTTGAACCCGACGTTCTCGACCCACTTCTGGGGGAAGGCCTGGCCCTTGCCGTCCTGGGGCACGAACCGGGCGTCCTTGACGACGTACACCTGGCCGGTCGCGGTGTTCTTCAGCGTGTCACTGGCCTCGTCGTAGGTCACGGTGGCGCGGCCCTCGAAGGCCTCACTGAGCCCGACCGCCTTGATGCCGCTGCCGTCGGTGCTCGGCACGGCGAAGGTCGCCAGGTCTTTGCGTGCGTTAATCTGGCGAGCGTTGAGCACGGTGAACCCGGGGGCCTTGGTGATCTTGCCCGAGTCGGTCTTGACCACACCGTCGGCCGGCAGGTCGGACAGACCCTTCTCGTCGCCGACCTTCAGGGCACCGTCGGGGCTGGTGAGCAGGAAGAAGAGGTTGCCGGTGGCAACGTCGGAACCCTCCTTCACCGCGATGCTGAGCTTGTACCGGGGTGCGCCCGCCACCTCCCGCACGGAGTTGCGCTCGATGGCCGTGATGGTCTCTGCCTTGGTGATCGTCTGGCCGTTGGTGAAGGCCGTGCTCACGGTCATGATGATCGGCCACACCTGCAGGCCGAGCAGCAGGATGAGACCGGGGAGCAGGTACTTCATCGGGATGCTGCGTCGGGTCGAGTAGACGACGAGCACCGCCATGACCACGATCGCGAGGATGACGATGTAGAGCCCGTAGCCCTCGTCGGCCAGCCGCGTGGCGAGGTAGAACGCGACCACGACGACCAGGGCGAGCGCAGCCCACTTGACGATGACGGCCCACAGCGGGGGCTTCGGGCTGTGGTAGGTGGGCGGGCTCGCCGGTGCCGGCGGCGTCTTGGTGGCCAAAGACATGGGAGACCTCTATCCTGAGCAGGGAGCGAGAGCGCGAGGGCAGGTCGGGGCGCGCCTGCTGTGCAGGATTGCGACCTCAGTGGCGCATCGCCATCCGGGTGGTCGGCACCGCAGAGCGCCGACCACCCGGATGGGTCAAACTCAAGGGCTGGTCAGCCCTTGTTGATGTTGGCGACGATTTCCTTCTGAGCCGACGCGAAGCGCGCCTGGGCTCCGGCCTTGCCGGCGATGACGTCGGCCGACGCCTGGCCGAGCGGGCCCCAGACCGAGTTCATGGCCGGGATGTTCGGCATCGGCTTGCTGTCCTTGCCGGCCTCGAAGAACGCCTTGACGTCGGGGTTTGACGCCGCGACCTCGTCGTAGGCGGCGGTGAGGGCCGGCGGGCGGCCGAGGGCCTTGAACAGCTCGAGCTGAACGTCCTTCTTGGTGAGGTAGTTCGTCACGAACTCCTGCGCGATGGCGGCGTTCTTGGCCTTGGCGCTGACGTAGAACAGCTGCACGCCGAGGAACGGCTGCATCTGGCCGCCACCGTCAAGGGTGGGCAGGTCGCTGATGGCGTACTTGATGTTCGCCTTCTTGGCGTTCGTCGTGGCCCAGGGGCCGGTGAAGAAGTACGGCGCCTTGCCGGCGTCGAAGAGGCCCTCGGCGTTGTCGTCACCGACGTTCGTCGAGAGCACGCCCTCCTTGCCCAGCTTGGCCAGCACCTCGGCGCCCTGCACAGAGCCCTTGCTGTCGACGATGACCTTCTTGGGGTCGAACCCGCCGTCTGCGGACGCTCCGAAGATGCCGCCACCGAAGGCGCTCATGTAGGGGTAGGTGTAGTAGGCGTTACCCACCTTGCCGACCTGCTGCAGCAGCACGTTGGTGACCTTGGGGTTCTTCGCCTTGATCGCCTTGCCCGACGCGACCAGCTCGTCCATGGTCTTGGGGGCGTCGGGGGCGAGGGCGGTGTTGCGCATCAGCGCGATGTTCTCGACCGCGTAGGGCACGCCATAGTTCTGGCCGTTGAACTTGGCCGCGTTGATCGACTGCCTGCTGAACTGTGATGCCGTGTCGGCCGAGAGCTGGATCGGGGCGACCGTGTTCTCCTGAACGAGCTCACCGAGCCAGTCGTGGGCGCCGACCACGATGTCGGGGCCCTTGCCCACCTTCGTGGCGTCCTTGAACTGCTGGCGGGTGTTGACGGCGATCTGCACCGAGGTGGTGATGCCCTGCTCCTGCCCGAAGGCGTCGGCGATCTTCTTCACCGTCGGAGCCCGGTCGGCGTCGGTCCAGATGACGAGGTCGACGTTCGCGTCGCGCACGGGCGCGTCGGTCGTCGATGACGGCTTGGGGGCCGCCGCGCTGGTGCTGGTGTCGTTGGCCGCTGGGGCCGCCGTACCGGGGGTGGACGGGGTTGACGACCCGCCGCAGGCGCTGAGGGCCAGGGCGGCAACGCCCGAGATGGCCATCGCGCCGATGACACGCTTGTGCATGGATTCTCCTTCGAAGCCAGGTGGCACACGCCGCCACCGGTGGCGTGAGGTTAGCAAGAAGGTCCCTGCAAGATCCACCCTTCTTGCAGCAATTTTTTGCAACGATCTGATCTCGACCCCTCCATGACGGCGGAGAGAGACCGCCGCCACGTGGTCGAACCACGCCCTCGGTGCGTCTTGGTTCGGCGTCGAGAACCGCAGCGCCACGCGGTCGTCAGTCGACCGGGGGTAGCGGTGACGACACTGTTGAGACATGATGGGCCTGCCGCCCGACCGGGCGAGCATGCCCTTTACAACGGATCGTCCGGCACGTTCCTGCCGGTGAAGGAAGGCAATGGCGCCATGGCAACAGTAACGTTCGACAACGCGACCCGGCAGTACCCGGGCAACCCCGTTCCCTCGGTAGACAAGCTCAACATCGAGATCGAAGACGGCGAGTTCCTCGTTTTCGTCGGCCCCTCCGGATGTGGCAAGTCCACCTCACTGCGCATGCTGGCCGGCCTCGAAGAGGTCAACGCCGGCCGCATCCTCATCGGTGACCGCGACGTGACCAACCTCTCCCCCAAAGACCGCGACGTCGCGATGGTCTTCCAGAACTACGCGCTCTATCCGCACATGACGGTCGCCGACAACATGGGCTTCGCGCTCAAGATCGCCGGCGTCGACAAGGGCGAGATCCGCAAGCGCGTCGAAGAGGCCGCGAAGATCCTCGACCTCTCGCCCTACCTCGACCGCAAGCCCAAGGCGCTCTCCGGTGGCCAGCGCCAGCGCGTTGCCATGGGCCGCGCCATCGTGCGCTCACCCCAGGTGTTCCTGATGGACGAGCCGCTGTCGAACCTCGACGCCAAGCTGCGCGTGCAGACGCGCACGCAGATCGCGTCGCTGCAGCGCCGTCTCGGTGTCACCACCGTCTACGTCACCCACGACCAGGTCGAGGCCATGACCATGGGTGACCGGGTCGCCGTGCTCAAGGACGGCATCCTGATGCAGTGCGACAGCCCGCGCCGCATGTACGACCACCCGCAGAACGTCTTCGTCGCCGGCTTCATCGGCTCGCCGGCCATGAACCTCATGGAGGCTTCGGTCACCGACGGCGGTGTCAACCTCGGCGGTCACACCGTTCCCGTCGAGCGTGACGCCCTCAAGAGTGCCGGCAAGAACGTGACCCTCGGAGTGCGCCCCGAGGACCTTGAGCTCTCTGACGACGGCAGCGGCATCCCGGTGACGGTCGACGTCGTCGAAGAGCTCGGCGCCGACGCCTACATCTACGGCTCCACCGAGCAGAAGCTGCTCGCCTCCACGGGCGAGACCGGCGGCCCGGTCCCGTTCATCGCCCGCGTCGACGGTCGTCGCCCCCCGGAGAAGGGCACGGTCATCCACCTCAAGCCCAAGAGTGGTCACGTGCACGTCTTCAACGCCGATTCGGGCGAACGCATCGGCGACTGACGACCCAGCACCGCAACGAGAGGGCAGTTCGCGCCCGTGACCCGCAAGCCACGCTTTCGGAGAACGGCGCGCGAGCTGCCCTTTTGGGGTCCACACGCCCTAGGCTCACCCCCGTGACAAAATCGGGCCTCGGTCGCTACTGGCACATCGCGACCCTCACGGTGGCCGTCGTCGCGCTGGTTCTGCAGCTGGCACTGATCGTCTCC
This sequence comes from Humibacillus sp. DSM 29435, assembly GCF_001758225.1. Classification (GTDB taxonomy): domain Bacteria; phylum Actinomycetota; class Actinomycetes; order Actinomycetales; family Dermatophilaceae; genus DSM-29435. Next base: position 87,242 of record NZ_MAST01000023.1, read on the forward strand.
GGTCAGAACGTGCTCGAGGGGGCGGCCAAACCCGTCTCCGACCTCGAACGAGTGCGCCGCTTCTTCTGCTACTTCACCATCCAGTCGAACTTCCTGGTGGCCGTGGCGATGGGGTTCATCGTGGCCCGACGTACCGCCGGGCAGGTCTTCCGCGTCATCCGGCTCGCCTCGCTCGTCGGCATCACCGTCACCGGCATCGTCGCGTTCGTCGCACTGCCACCCTCACCTTCGTACTCGGCGCTCAACCTGCTGTGCGACCGACTGCTGCACATCGTCGTGCCGGCGCTCACCTTCGTCGGGTGGCTGGCCTTCGGCCCGCGGGGCAAGGTGCGCCGCGAAGACCTGCTCCCCTCCCTCATCTGGCCCGTGCTCTGGCTCGTCGCCACCCTCGCCCTCGGTCCGTTCGTCGGCTGGTACCCGTACCCGTTCATCAACGTCGACCAGATCGGCTACGGCCGCACGCTGGTCAACTGCGCGCTCATCGCGGTGCTGTTCTTCGCGTTGGCCGCCGCCGCACGGTGGGCCGACCGGCGCCTGCCCACGCGCGTCCCCGATCGTGACACGATCTCCTCGTGACACTCGAGATCACCACCGCCCGGCCCGACCCCGCCCTGCTCGACCTCCCGTGGTCGACGCCGCTGGAGGACTGGCCGGAGGATACCCTCGCCGCCCTGCCCCGTGGCATCTCGCGTCACGTCGTGCGGTTCGTCAAGCTGGGCCCCCGGGTGCTGGCCGTCAAGGAGATCAAGGCCGACATCGCCGACCGCGAGTACGCGATGCTGCGCAACCTACGCCGCCTCGGAGTGCCGTCGGTCGAGCCGTTCGGTGTGGTGCACGGCCGCACCGATGCGTTTGGCGAGCCGCTCGACGCGTGTCTGATCACCCGGCACCTGCAGTTCTCGTTGCCCTACCGCGCCCTCTACAGCCAGAACCTCCGGCCCGGCACCGCCGTTCGCCTCATGGACGCTCTGGCGCTGTTGCTCGTGCGGCTGCATCTCGATGGCTTCTGGTGGGGCGACGTCTCGTTGTCGAACACGCTCTTCCGTCGTGACGCCGGCGCCTTCGCGGCCTACCTCGTCGACGCCGAGACCGGAGAGCTGCACCCGAAGCTGTCGCGCGGACAACGCGAGCACGACCTCGACATCGCCCAGGTCAACATCGCCGGAGAGCTGATGGACCTCGATGCCGGTGGTTTCCTCGAAGAGAGCGCCGACCCCTTCGACGTGGCGGCATCCATCATCGAGCGCTACCACTCCCTCTGGGACGAGCTGACCGCCACCGAGCAGTTCGAGGCGGGCGACCGCTGGCGGGTCGAGGAGCGCATCCGCCGGCTCAACGGCCTCGGCTTTGACGTCGACGAGCTGTCGATCACCACCGACATCGGGGGCACCGAGATGGTGATCACCCCGAAGGTCGTGGATGCCGGGCACCACTCCCGCCGCCTCCTGCGCCTCACCGGGCTCGACGTCGGCGAGAACCAGGCACGGCGTCTGCTCAACGACCTCGACGCCTACGCCGCCGCCACCGACCGTCAGGGTGAAGACGAGGAGATCCTCGCCCACGACTGGCTCGCGAAGGTCTACGAACCGGTGGTTCGTGCCGTGCCGCGCGACCTGACCGGCCGTCTCGAACCGGCCGAGGTCTTCCACGAGGTGCTCGAGCACCGCTGGTACATGAGCGAGCGAGCCGGCCACGACGTCATGGTGGGCGACGCCCTCGCCGACTATCTCTCGGCCGTGCTCCCCTCCAAACCGGAGGAGAAGGCGGTGCTCGGCGTCGACACCCAGGAGATGCCGGTGATCAGCGGCCCGCTCTGACGCCCGGCCGGGCTCGGTCGTGCGCCGGGCCCGACAGGATCTGGCCGAAGAGCACCGTGATCCACAGCAGGAACGTCAGCACGTGAACTCCGGTGCACCAGAGGCAGATCGCGTGGATGCGGTAGAGCTCGGCCCACACCAGGTAGAGCGCCATACCGAGGCCGATCGTCAGCCACGCCAGCCGAACCGGGTCGAGCCACCCCTCGCCGCGACGCCACACCGCCGGTAGACACAGCACCAGTGAGACCGCGAAGAAGACGAGGCCGAGCGGCGCGACCGGCACGCCCATGAAGGTGCTCCAGGCGCTCGAGGTCACCTTGGCGCAGTCGACGACTCCGCCGATGCTGCAGGCGAGCGTCGCGTTGTCGGTGAGGTGCTCGTAGGTGAGGTACGCCGACACGAGCAGCCCCGCGACGTTGAACGTCAGCGTCGTCGGCGCCAGCCAGCCCGGGCGTTCACGCACCATCAGCCGGTCACTTCTTCAGCAGCGCGGAGGCCGCCAGCACACCGGCGGAGGTGCACACGTTGGTGGGCTTCCCGCCGTTCTGGTCGCAGAGCTGGGCGGTCATGACGTTGGCGGCCGGCAGCACGCTCTTGCCGAGCTCAGAGCTCGGGTCGAGGATGCCGGTGATGATCTGTTCGTAGGTCTTGCCCTCGAAGGCCTGACCCTTGACGGTCGCCCCCGAGGTGGCGTGGGTGCCGCCCCAGCTGATCCACGGGATGCTGCCCTGGGTGTTGTACTTCTGGAACAGCGCGGCGTTCTCACCCTCGAGTGTCTGCAGGGGCTTGCCGTCGCGGTCCTGGGTCTCGACCGAGGTGAAGGCGACGGTGTCGCTGGTGTACTTCGCCTTGAGGAACGAGAAGGTCGGGGTGTCGGGCAGAGTGTCGGCCGAGCTGCTCGTCGTCTCGGTGATGCCTTCGAACGACCCGAACCGCGACAGGGCAGCGATGAGCGCCCAGCGCTCGATGGCGCAGAACGGGCAGAACTCCGCTCCGACGTAGAGCACGCGCGGCTTGCCGTCGACCTTGATCTCGCTGGCTCCGGCAAGCTTGACCGGCACCTGCTCGGCGGTCGGTGCGGCGGCCGCGTCGAAGGTCGCGGCCGGGATGGTGGTCAGCTTCGACAGGGCAGCGGCGCCGGCGTTTCCGCCGGCGGCGGGCGCGGGCGCCGGCCGGTTCGCGATGACCGAGCCGACCGCGACCGCGATGATGATCACCACCACGGCGACGACCGCAGCGATCACCTGTTTGCGCTGTCGGTCCTTGCGCACCGCCTCGGCCCGCATCTGTGCTGCGCGCTCGGTCGCTGCCGCTCTGCTGCTCTTCGCCACCGGGTTCGTCCTCGATCTGTCAGTTCTGGATGCCGCGCGGCTGGCGCCACGTGACACGTGCCGACGCCACGGTAGACCGCATCAACGAGTCGTGGCGACGCTTGAACAACCTGTGGCCGGTCCGCAGAGTTCCCGAGGGTCGCTGAAACGGTCCGGCACACTTCTCGCACAGGATGACCGAAATCCGCCGAAAGGCCAAAACCGGCCGCCGTTCGATCGTCGGAGGCCGGCCCCGGTGAGCTCAGCGACGACGCTGACGGGCGATCTCGTAGAGGGTCACACTGGTCGCGATGCCGGCGTTGAGCGACTCGACCGCCGAAACCATCGGGATCGACACGATCTGGTCGCAGGTCTCGCGGACCAGCCGAGAGAGTCCCTTGCCCTCCGAACCGGTCACGATGACGAGCGGCTCGGCGGCGAGCGTCAGGTCGGGCAGCTCGACATCGCCCTCCATGTCGAGCCCGAGGATGAAGAACCCGGCCTTCTTGTACTCCTCTAGCGCCCTGGTGAGGTTGCTCGCCTTGGCGACGCGCACGCGGGCCGCGGCGCCTGCGGAGCTCTTCCACGCCGAGGCGGTCAGGCCCGCCGACCGACGCTCGGGCACCACGACCCCGTGGCCGCCGAACGCAGCCACCGAACGGATGATGGCCCCGAGGTTGCGCGGGTCGGTGATGCCGTCGAGGGCCACGACGAGCGGGATGCCGGGAAGCTCGGGGTCGATCAGGTCGCTGGGGTGCGCGTACTCGTAGGGCGGCACCTGCAGGGCGAGCCCCTGGTGCACAGCGCCGTCGGTGAGCCGGTCGAGCTCGCCGCGGGGGGTCTCGAGAATGGCCAGACCTCGACCGGTGGCGATCTTGAGCGCCTCACGCACCCGGTCGTCGGTGTCGATGCGGTTCGCGATGTACATCGTCGACACCGGGATGTCGGCCCGCAGTGCCTCGAGCACCGAGTTGCGCCCCGCGACCATCTCACTGCTCGCCTTGTTCTTGCGGCCCGACCGGGCCGGCCCGCCCTGGCCACGAGAAGGGGCGCCGTAACCGGAGGAGGCCCCAGATCGCTTGGCGGCCGTGCGGGCCTGCTTGTGGGCGGAGTGGTACTCGCGGTCGGCGGCCTTGGGGGTCGGTCCGCGCCCTTCGAGGCCACGCTTGCGCTGCCCGCCCGAGCCGACGGTGGCACCCTTGCCGCCCTTGCGTACGGCCCCGCGCCGCTGGGAGTTGCCTGGCATGTCAGTCCTTCGAGTTGGGAGAGGAGGTGTCGGTCGAGCTCCGTCGAGCCAGCGCCCAGCGGGCACCCGACGGTGTGTCGGTGATCTCGATGCCCACTGCGGCGAGCTGGTCGCGGATGGCATCGGCGCGGTCGAAGTCACGCTCCTGCCGGGCAGCCTGGCGCGCGTCGAGCTGGCCCCGCACCAGGGCGTCGAGCGCCTCTTGCGCGGCCATGGCTCCCGCGTCACCCTCGTGGTGCCAGTGCTCGGCCAGGGGGTTCACCCCCAGCACGTCGGTCATGGCCACCACCGCGGCGGCCGCATCCAGGGCGGCTTCGTCGTCGCCGTCATCGAGCGCGATGTTGCCGGCTCGCACGGTGTCGTGGATGACCGCGAGGGCACCCGAGACGCCGAGGTCGTCGTTCATCGAGGCGACGAACTCGGCCGGGAACGGTGGCGCCAAAGCCGGCCCACCGGCATCCAGGCCGTGGGTGTCTGACCCGGCACCTGCGAACCTCGCGATCTCACCCCGGCGGGAGGCTCGCTCGAGAAAGCCCTCGATGCGCTCGACGGCGCTGGCCGCCTCTTCCAGAGAGCCCTCGTGGTACTCGATCATCGAGCGGTAGTGGGCTGCCGTCAGGTAGTAGCGCAAGGCGATCGGGCGGGTGGTCTTGAGCAGCTCACGCACGGCCAGCGCGTTGCCGAGCGACTTGCCCATCTTCTCGCCCTTGACCGTCACCCACGCGTTGTGCAGCCAGTACCGTGCGAACCCGAGACCCGCGGCCCGCGACTGGGCCTGCTCGTTCTCGTGGTGCGGGAAGCGCAGGTCGATGCCACCGCCGTGGATGTCGAACTCGTCGCCGAGCCAACGGCGCGCCATCGCCGAGCACTCGAGGTGCCACCCGGGCCGGCCCGGGCCGAACGGGGTCGGCCACGACGCACTCTCGGGCTCGGCGGGCTTCCGGCCCTTCCAGAGCGCGAAGTCACGCGGGTCGCGCTTGCCTCTCGGGTCGGCGTCGTCGGCGTTCGCCATGTCGTCGATCGACTGGTTGCTGAGCGAGCCGTAGTCGGGCCACGACCGCACGTCGAAATAGACGTCGCCGCTGCCGTCGGGCGCCGCGTAGGCGTGGCCCTTCTCGATCAGCGTCTCCATGAGCGCCACCATGTCGGGCACGTGCCGGGTGGCGCGCGGCTCGTAGGTGGCCGGCAGCACTCCGAGCGCGTCGAGCGCGGCTGCGGTGTGCCGCTCGTTGCGGTAGGTGAGGGCGAACCAGGGCTCCCCCGCCTCGGCGGCCTTGCGCAGCACCTTGTCGTCGATGTCGGTGACGTTGCGCACGAGGGTGACCTCGAAGCCGTGGCCCACCTCGAGCCAGCGGCGCAGCACGTCGAACGCCACGGCAAAACGAATGTGCCCGATGTGCGGCTCGCCCTGCGTCGTGAGGCCGCAGATGTAGATGCCGACCCGGCCCGGCTCACGAGGCGTGAAGTCCCGCTGTTCGCGGGCGGAGGTGTCGAACAGTTGCAGAGTCACCCGCCCGAGTCTATCGGCGCAGGAGACGGCCCCCCGCCACAGCGCCCGCTACGCTCGCCGCATGCCCAGCCAGCCCGAGGCCGCCCGGGGAGAGCCGCGTCTGACGAGCTACCAGCGTCTTGACGGCCACGAGGTGCGTGCCGTCATCGTCTACCTGGGTGAACGCATCGACCGTTACCTCCCACGTCACCCCGGCCTGCGGTCGGTGACCCGAGAGCTGGGCGAGGTGGTCGATGACCTCCTCGACCGCGCCAACCGGGCCAGTCGCGCCCGGGCGGCGCTCACCTGGCTCTCGCGAACTCTGATCGCCGTGATCCTGGTGGTCGTCGTGGTGGCCACGGGCAGCGCCGTGCGCGACGGCGTGGCAGAAGCCGGGGCGCTGCGCGCCTTCGAATGGCTCCCCGTCGTCGAGAGCGGCATCAACGACCTGGTGTTCGCCGGGATCGCGATCTGGTTCCTGCTCTCCCTCGCCGACCGGGTGGTGCGCAGGTCGCTCATCGGCTACCTGCACCGCCTCCGGTCGATGGCCCACATCATCGACATGCACCAGATGAGCAAGGATCCGGCGGTGCTGCTGCCCGCCGCGTTTCCGGTCGCTCCCGTGGGCGACGACGTGGTGAGCCCCCGCACCATGTCGGTGCGCGACTACGCCCTCTACCTCGACTACTGCAGCGAGCTGCTCTCGCTCACCGCCAAGGGCGCGGCCCTGTGCGCCGAGGAGTCGACCGACGCCCTCGTGCTCGACACCGTGAGCGAGATCGAGTCGATGACGACGGGCATGAGTCGCAAGATCTGGCAGAAGATCAGCCTGCTGCACGACAAGGCGCCGGGGTCGCTTCGCGGCTGACCACGCCGTACGAAAGTGGCCACTCGACCGGGTGTTCCAGTCGAGTGGCCACTTTCGTACGCACTGTGCGGCAGACGGGCGGTCAGTGGCCTCGGCGGATCCACTCCTCGACGTCGGGCTTCTCGGCCCCGATCGTCGTCGAGTGGCCATGGCCGGTCAGCACCGTGGTCTCGGGGTCGAGCACCAACAGCTTCTCGCGGATGGAGACCACGATCGTGTCGAAGTCGGAGTAGGAACGACCGGTCGCCCCCGGGCCTCCCTTGAACAGGGTGTCGCCACTGAAGACCGTGAGCAGGTCGCGGGCGTGGAAGCAGCACGAACCGGGTGAGTGACCCGGCGTGTGCAGCACGAACAGCTCGACGTCGCCCACCTGCACGACCTGGCCGTCGGCGAGGTCGAGGGTAGGCAGCAGGCCCTCGTGGGTCTGGTCCCACAGCACCCGGTCGTCAGGGTGCAGAGCCACCTTCGCCTCCGGATGAGCCTCGAGCAGCTCCGGCACGACGGTGACGTGGTCGTCGTGGGCGTGACTGAGCAGGATGTGGGTCAGCCGTCGGTCACCGATCGCGGCCAGGATCGGACCGGCGACGTGGGGCGCGTCGACGACCACGCACGAGGTGTCGTCGCCGATGACCCAGACGTTGTTCTCGACCTCCCACGTGCCGCCGTCGAGGCTGAAGGTGCCGTCGGTCGTGGTGTGCTCGATGCGCACACCGCCGGGCGAGGTCTCTCCCACCTGCGCGATGGATGCCGCCTGGTCGCTCACAGCTCCACCACCGAACGCAGCACGTTGCCGCCGTGCATCTTCGCGAACGCCGCCTCGACGTCACCGAGGCCGATGCGCTCGGTGACGAACGCGTCGAGGTCGAACCGGCCCTGCTTGTACAGCTCGACGAGCATGGGGAAGTCGCGGCTCGGCAGGCAGTCGCCGTACCAGCTCGACTTCAGGGCGCCGCCACGGCCGAAGATCTCGATGAGCGGCAGAGTCACCTCCAGCTCGGGGGTCGGCACTCCGACGAGCACCACCGTGCCGGCCAGGTCGCGGGCGTAGAAGGCCTGCTCGTAGGTCTCGGGCCGGCCGACCGCCTCGATGACCACGTCGGCGCCGAACCCACCGGTCAGCTCGCGCACCGCCTCCACCGGGTCGACGGCCTTGCTGTTGACCGTGTGGGTGGCCCCGAAGCGCTTGGCCTGCTCGAGCTTCTCGTCGCTGATGTCGACCGCGATGATGGTGGTGGCGCCGGCCACCTGCGCTCCGGCGATGGCGGCGTTGCCGACTCCGCCGCATCCGATCACCGCGACCGAGTCGCCTCGAGTCACGTTGCCCGTGTTGACGGCCGCCCCGAAGCCGGCCATGACGCCGCAGCCCAGGAGGCCGACAGCGCCCGCATCGGCCTGCGCCACCTTGGTGCACTGCCCCGCGGCGACGAGGGTCTTCTCGATGAACGCGCCGATCCCGAGCGCCGGGCTCAGCTCGGTGCCGTCGGTCAGCGTCATCTTCTGCTTGGCGTTGTGCGTGTCGAAGCAGTACCACGGCTTGCCCTTGAGGCAGGCCCGACACTGACCGCACACCGCTCGCCAGTTGAGGATGACGAAGTCACCCACGGCCACCTCGGTCACGCCCGCACCGATGGCCTCGACGACCCCGGCCGCCTCGTGACCGAGCAGGAAGGGGAACTCGTCGTTGATGCCACCCTCGCGGTAGTGCAGGTCGGTGTGGCACACGCCGCAGGCGTCGATCTTGACCACCGCCTCGCCGGGGCCGGGGTCGGGCACCACGACGTCGACCACCTCGACGTCGGCTCCCTTGCTGCGGGCGATGACTCCCTTGACGGTCTGCGACATGACGGCTCCTTCGAGTGCGTTGGTGCGTTGGTGCGGTGGGGCCAGCCGGCGCGCTGCCCACCCCGATCCTGCCTCACCGCCGCGCGCGCGGGTCAGCCGGTCCGCGTGCTGTCAGAGAAGGCGGGCGACCACGAGCGCGGTCGCCACGGCGGCGATGCCCTCGCCGCGTCCCGTGAGGCCCAGGCCGTCGGTCGTGGTGCCGCTGACCGACACGGGCGCGCCCACGGCATCCGAGAGCACCCGCTCGGCTTCGGCGCGGCGGGTGCCGATCTTGGGCCGGTTGCCGATGACCTGCACGGCGATGTTGCCGATCTCGAACCCGGCCTCGCGCACCAGCCGCGCCGCCTCGGTGAGCAGCACGGCTCCGGAGGCTCCCGCGAGCTCGGGGCGGTCAGTGCCGAAGTGCGCGCCCAGGTCGCCAATGCCGGATGCCGTGAAGATCGCGTCGCACGCCGCGTGGGCTGCGACGTCGGCGTCGGAGTGGCCGTCGAGGCCGCCCTCCCCCGGCCAGTGCAGGCCGGCCACCCACAGCTCGCGGGGCGATGCCTCGTCGGCGTACGCGTGCACGTCGACCCCGACGCCGACCCGCGGTAGGGAGGCTGGAGGCATCAGGCCTCCTTCCAGTCGATCGGCCCCCGGTGCAGCTTCCAGGGCGCGGCCTGAGCCACCGGCTTGATGACCATGGTGTCGATGTTGACGTGCTGGGGCAGGCCGACGACGAACCCGACACACTCGGCGACGTCGTCGGCCACCAGCGGCCGGTCGACGCCCGCGTAGACCCGATCGGCGCCGGCCTGGTCGCCACCGAGCCGGGTCAGGGCGAACTCCTCGGTGTGCACCATGCCGGGGCGGATGTCGATGACCCGGATGTTCTCACCGTTGAGCTCGAGCCGGAGCGTCTCGGTGACGACCGAGGTGCCGTGCTTGGCGGCGACGTAGCCACCGCCCCCCTCATAGACCCGTTCACCGGCGATCGAGCTGATGTCGACGATGGTGGCGCGAGCCGAGCGCCGCAACAGCGGCAGCGCCGCCTGAACGACCCGCACCGACCCGAGCACGTTGGTCGCGTACATCTGCTGCCACTGCTCGAGGTCGCCGTCTTCGACCCGGGTCACCCCCAGCGCGCCCCCGGCGTTGTTGACCAGCACGTCGAGCCGGTCGAGCCCGGCCGCGCCCGCCTCCACAGAGCCAGCATCGGTGACGTCCATGACGACCGCTCGAGCCACGCCGTCTGCGCTTGCCACGTCGGCCACCACCGCGTCGAGCTTGTCGCGGCGCCGACCGGCCACCACCACCTCGAACCCGTCGCGGGCCAGCCGCCGCGCGATCGCCGCACCGATGCCGGTGCCTCCGCCGGTGATCAGGGCGATGGGTCGTAGCTCGTCGGGGTCAGTCAGGCTCTCAGTCACGCTGCCGACAATAGGCGCTTGCACCTTCGCTGTGATCCGCGGTCAGGGTGACCGTGGAACACATGACCGGGGTGAACGGCAGCGCCGGTCAGGGCGTGAGCAGGCGGGTGGCCGCGTCGAGGTCGGCGCGCGTGGTGATTTTGAGCGACAGCGGGTCTCCGTCGACGACGAGAACCGGCTCACCCAGGCGTTCGACCAGAGCCGCGTCGTCGGTGGCGGTGCCGCCGAGCGCGTGGGCTCGCTCGAGCACGTCGCGACGGAAGCCCTGCGGAGTCTGGATGGTGCGCAGCGCGGCACGGGCGGGGGTGGCCACGACCCGCCCAGCGGCATCCACCTGCTTGATCGTGTCGACGACGAGCATGCCGGGCACCACTGCCGGGGCCCCGGAGCGCACCGCCGCGACGACGCGCTCGAAGACCACCACGGGGGTCAGGCACCGCGCCGCGTCGTGCACGAGCACGATGTCGACCTCGGCGGGCAGCGCGGCCAGGCCGGCCGCGACGGAGTCACTGCGCTCTGCCCCGCCGGTCACCACGGTCGGCGCGACCCGGGTCGGCGGCATCGGATCACCGGACAGGGTGGCCGCGTACCGCGAAACGGCGTCGCGGCAGGCGGTCTCGGTCTCGGGTCGGTGGCCGGCCGGCGCCACGACGACCACCGCCATGAGGCCGGGGCACGCAAGAACCCCCCGCAGGGCGTGCCCAAGGATGGGCTGCCCGGCGAGGGGAACCAGGGCCTTGGGCAGAACTGCCCCCAGACGCGAACCGGAGCCGGCCGCGACGACGATGACGCCGACGCGACCGGCTCCAGCCGATCTGTTCACAGTGCTACCGGATGCCGCTTCGCTCAGGACGCGAGGACCTCGTCGAGGATGGTCTCAGCCTTCTCCTCGTCGGTCTTCTCGGCGAGCGCGAGCTCGGAGACGAGGATCTGTCGCGCCTTGGCCAGCATCCGCTTCTCGCCGGCGGACAGGCCGCGGTCCTGGTCGCGGCGCCACAGGTCGCGCACGACCTCGGCCACCTTGATGACGTCGCCCGAGGCGAGCTTCTCGAGGTTCGCCTTGTACCGACGCGACCAGTTGGTCGGCTCCTCGGTGTGGGGCGCCCGCAGCACCTCGAAGACCTTGTTCAGGCCCTCCTTGCCCACGACGTCGCGGACACCCACGAGGTCGCAGTTCTCGGCGGGGACTTCGATCGTCAGGTCACCCTGAGCGACCTTCAACTTCAGGTAGAGCTTGTCCTCTCCCTTGATCGTTCGTGTTCTGATCTCTTCGATGAGTGCAGCCCCGTGGTGGGGATACACGACCGTCTCGCCGACCTTGAAAACCATGTGCTGTTTTCCCCTTTCGCGACCTCTAGATTACCACGTCCCGGGGGTGATCTTGACCCGGCGTCTCGATGTCTGCGCAGGTCAGAGCCCTGATGCCGGTCATTTGGGGGTGGTCTGGAGTCTTGACAGAACGGCCCCGAACATGCATCGAGGCCAGGCTTCGAACGCCCTGGGACGCGGGCCGGGGAGGTTCCGGCCGGGCCCCGGGCCCGCTCCCGTTCACCGGCCGGCCGACGGGCCTGCACCAGTCCTCAACCTGTTCTGCACCTGTCCCCCACCTGACAGCCGGCTGCCCGGCCGGGTCATCGGGAGGTTCTGGCGGGGCGCCGCTAGGCTGTCGCTCGTGAACCGCCATCTGCTCGCCTCGTCCCGCGCAGGCCGCGTCGCGGCTGCCTCCCTCTCCGGTCTGGCCGTCGCCGGCCTGACCGCCGGTTGCATGGTGTTCTCGCCGGTGCAGACCACGGTGGCGTACGACCCCGCCGACGGCAACGCCACCAACATCGGGGCGGTAGCGCTGCGAGACCTCTCGCTCGTCGGTGGCGCCGGCCAGGCCGTGATCTCCGGGTCAGCCATCAACGAGGGCGACGCGCGGGTCACCGTTCAGGTCGCCCAGCAGGCGAGCGACGGCTCCGTGGCGGGCGGGTCCGAGGTCGAGCTGGCCCCGCGCGAGCAGGTTGACCTCTCGACGCGCAACCTCGTGCTGTCAAACGTCGCCGCCAAGCCCGGAGCGGTCGCGACCCTACGCGTCACCGCCACTCCCGGCGGCACAACCATCATCACCGTTCCGGTGCTGGCCGCTAACCGTTACCTCTCGACCGTGACCCCGACCGCAGTGCCCACGACCCCCGCACCGGCGACCCCCACGGTCACAGCTCCCGCACCCGCGGCCCCCACGACCCCGGCCGGCTGACGCTCGTCAGGTAACCGCCTGCGCCAGGCTGGAAGGTCAGTCAGTCTCGAACGTCAGCTGGTCTCGAACTTGTAGCCCAGACCGCGCACGGTCACGATGTGCACGGGGTTCGCGGGGTCAGGCTCGACCTTGGCCCGGAGCCGCTTGACGTGCACGTCGAGGGTCTTGGTGTCGCCGACATAGTCGCTGCCCCACACCCGGTCGATCAGCTGCATCCGGGTCAACACTCGACCGGAGTTGCGCAGCAGCATTTCGAGCAGCTCGAACTCCTTGAGCGGCAACGGTGTTGACCGTCCGTCGACGGTGACGGTGTGTCGCTCTACGTCCATCCGCACCGGGCCGGCCTCGAGGGTGGCCGGCATCAGCTCCTCGGGCTCTGCGAGCCGTCGCAGCACGGCCTTCACGCGGGCGAGCAGCTCTCGGCTCGAGTAGGGCTTGGTGACGTAGTCGTCGGCACCGATCTCGAGGCCGACGACCTTGTCGATCTCGCTGTCCTTGGCGGTCAGCATGATGACCGGCACCGACGAGCGCTGGCGCAGCCCACGACACACGTCGACCCCCGACAGGCCGGGCAACATCAGGTCGAGGAGCACGAGGTCGGCGCCCGAGGCGTCGAACTCGGCGAGGCCGGCCGGGCCGGTCTCGGCGACCACCACGTCATAGCCCTCCTTGCGCAGCAGGTACGAGAGCGGGTCGGAGAACGAGATCTCGTCCTCCACGATCAGGATGCGGCTCAACGGTGGCCTCTCACGGGGGTCAGGGGACGTTCCGGAGGCTCGATCGACTCCGGGGGCATGGCGACGGGCGCGGAAGCGCCCGTGGGCGGCAAGGCGGGCACGTGGCTGCGGGCCACGGTCGGCAGCGAGATGGTGAAGGTCGAGCCACGGCCGACCTCCGACCAGACCGACACCTGGCCGCCGTGGTTGTCGACGACGTGCTTGACGATCGCCAGCCCCAGACCCGTGCCTCCGGTCGCCCGGGAGCGGGCGGTGTCGACGCGGTAGAACCGCTCGAAGATGCGCTCCTGCTCCTCGACGGCGATGCCGGCGCCCTGGTCGGTCACGGAGATGGCGATGAGGTGCTCGGCCGGCCTTCGCACCGACACACCTACTCGGGCCCCGTTCTCGGAGTGGGCGATCGCGTTGCCCACGAGATTGCGGACGGCCGTCGTGACCAGCTCGGCCTCCCCCCACACCTCGCAACCGGCATCGGCGTGCAGAACCAGCTCGATGTCGTGCTCCTCCGCGATCAGGCGACACCGTTCGACGGCGTCGGCCGCACAGGCCCCTACGTCGACGATCTCCGGGTTGCTCACGACGTCGGTGCCCTGCAGGCGCGAGAGCTCCACGATCTCCTTGACCAGATGCGTCAGGCGGGTCGACTCCACGCCGATGCGGGTGGCGAACCTGGCCACCGCCTCGGGGTCGTCCTGGGCGGCCCGCACCGCCTCGGCCAGCAGCGAGATACCGCCCACCGGCGTCTTCAGCTCGTGGCTGACGTTGGCCAGGAAGTCACGGCGCACCTGCTCGACCCGGTGGGCCTGGGAGCGGTCCTCGACGAGCAGCAGCACATGGTCGGCGCCGAGCGGGGCCACCCGGGCGGAGACCACCAGTCGCCCCTCCCCGAGGCCGTTCTGCAGCACGAACTCGGACTCGCGGATCAGCCCGTCGCGGCGCACCTCGCGCGCGAGCCCCAGCATCTCGGCGTGCACGAGCTCCTGCCCCCGCACCAACCCATGGGCCACCGCCGCCGGCGAGTTGTTCACGACCCGGTCGGAGGCATCGACGAGGATGCCGCTCGAGCGGAGCACCGACAGCACCTCGCCCACGCCGGGCGGAAGGCTCGGCGTCGGAGCAGACACCACCTCGCTGCGGGTGGCCCGGTCGGACAGACGGATGGCGGCCATGGCCACACCGCCCAGGGCCAGCCCGGCGATGCCGCCGAGCGTCGCCGCGGTCGTTGGGTCCACGACACTCAGGGTACGCACTGGTGAGCGGGCCGAGCGTCACGTAGCGGCCACGGGAGCGTCAGTTGCGCACGGCATCACCTGAGTGTTCACCTGAGGTCCGCCACCCATTCACGCGAGGCTGCCAATCTCGGCGTGCCGCCCCGGTGCGATCCACGCCCGGAACCAGTGCGGCACCACCCGAGCACCTGCCCACCAGTGCAGGGCAGCAGACAGGAAACCGATGCGCGACCAATTCCACGAGGATCTCGACACCATCACCGACCAGCTCGTCGAGCTCACCCGGCTCGCCGGTTCGGCCATCTCCCGCGCGACGACCGCCCTGCTCGACGCCGATGTCCACCTCGCCGAGTCGGTCATCGAGGCCGACCGTCAGCTCGACGAGATCCGCATCGAGCTCGACGAACGGTCGATCGACCTGCTGGCCCGCCAGCAGCCGGTCGCGACCGACCTGCGCATCGTCGTGACGGCGATGCACATGAGCTCAGACCTCGAGCGCATGGGCGACCTCGCCCGCCACGTGGCCAAGGTCGCCCGGCTGCGCACCCCGAAGTCGGCGGTGCCGCCGCAGCTGCGCTCCCACATCCTGCAGATGGGGCAGGTCGCCGAGGCCATCGTCGCGCGGTGCGGGTCGATCATCGCGAGCAAGGACGTCGTCGCCGCGCTGGCCCTCGACCAGGACGACGACGCCATGGACGAGCTGCACCGTCAGCTCTTCTCGGCGCTGCTCGACGAGAACACCTCGTGGTCACGCAGCGAGCTGCTCGACCTCACGCTCATCGGTCGCTACTACGAACGCTTCGCCGACCACGCCGTCTCCGTGGCTCGACGCGTCGTCTACCTCGTCACCGGCGAGTACGACGGCGCCGTCGACCACGAGGACGAGGAGGACCGGGCCGACGAGGCCACGCTGGAGAGCCGCGCCGGCTGATCTCATACCGAGACGTTGCCGCCCGGTCGAGTGGCCACTTCCGTACGGGTCCACCCCGTACGGAAGTGGCCACTCGAGGTTCAGCGGCCCTGGTTGGCCACGGCCTCGGCCGCCGCCCTGGCCGCCTCGGGGTCGAGGTAGCGCCCACCGGCCGTGACCGGCTTGAAGCTGTCGTCGAGCTCGTAGACCAGCGGCATGCCCGTGGGAATGTTGAGCCCGGAGATCTCGTCGTCGGAGATGCCGTCGAGCGTCTTGACCATGGCCCGCAGCGAGTTGCCATGGGCGACGACCAGCACCGTGAGCCCGTCGGCGAGATCGGTCTGGATCTCGTTCTCCCAGTAGGGCAGCAGCCGCTTGACGACGTCCTTGAGACACTCGGTCAACGGCATCGCCTCGCCGAGCCCGGCGTAGCGCGGGTCGTCGGTCTGCGCGAACTCGCTCGCCGGGTCGATGGGCGGCGGCGGCGTGTCGTACGACCGGCGCCACTCCATGAACTTGGCCTCGCCGAACTCTGCGAGGGTCTGCTTCTTGTCCTTGCCCTGCAGCGCGCCGTAGTGGCGCTCGTTGAGCCGCCAGTCACGCTTGACCGGTATCCAGTGACGGTCGGCGGCATCGAGCGAGAGGTTCGCGGTGGTGATCGCCCGACGCTGCACCGAGGTGTGCACGATGTCGGGCAGGATGCCGGCCTCCTTCAGCTGCTGCCCGGCGCGCACCGCCTCGGCACGGCCCTTCTCGGTGAGGTCGACATCGACCCAGCCGGTGAAGAGGTTCTTGGCGTTCCATTCACTTTCGCCATGACGGACGAGAACGAGCGTGTAGGTCATGCCGCCACCCTAGCCAGACCGGTCACGACCGCGCATCGTCGTCTGCAGCGAGCAGATGCCGGAAGGCGTCGAGGTTGTGCGTCGACTCTCCCCGCGACACCCGCCAGGCCCACTCCTTACGCATCGAGCCGAGGAAGCCGAGAGCCAACAGCTCGTTGAACGCCTCGTCGCAGGCCGCCAGCACCACCCCGAATAGCTGGTCGAGGTAGTCCGCCTCGAGGGCCGGCGTGGGCACCTCGCCGCGCACGTAGACATCACCGTCGGAGTCGATGGCGTAGGCGAGGCCGGGCAGCCGCAGGTTCTTGCGCAGCAGGGTGCGGTAGAAGACCTCGTGGTTCTCGTCGGGGTTGCGGATGACGAAGGCGCTCACACTCGTCGTGCGGTCGCGCACGAGCAGCGACAGCACCGTCTTCAGCTTCTTCTCGCCCGGAAGGGCGACGACGTACTCGCCGGGCCGGGCCCCGAGCTCGTAGCCCAGCCCAACGGCATCCACATAGTCGATGAGCCTTGACGCCGCTTGAGCGGCATCGCCCTGGCGTCGGCTCTCCCCGGTTGGCACGTCAGCGTGCTCGTCGGCGGTCATCGCTCCATCCTCGCACCCGCCCCCCGCCCCCCGCCGGGCTAGGGGGTGACGGCGGTGGGCACTCCGGCCAGCCGCAGACTGGCGTCGATCGACGACTCGGCGTGGTTGCCGATGGCCTCGCGGTAGACCTCGAGCAGCCGGTCGGTGGTGGCGCCCCAGCCGAACGTGCTCGCGTGCAGCACCGCTCGTCGGGCCAGGGTCTCTCGGCGCCCCGGGTCGTCGACGAGCGTGCCGATGGCCTGCGCCCAGTGGGCCGGGTCGTGGCCCTTGACCAGCACGCCGGCGTCGCCAACCGCCGTCGGCAGGCCACCGACGTCGGCCGCAACGACCGGGGTGCCGCAGGCCTGCGCCTCGATGGCCACGAGACCGAACGACTCGCTGTGGCTGGGCACGACCACGAGGTCGGCCGCGCGGTACCAGTCGGCGAGCACCTGCCGCTCGACCGGTCGCACGAACCGCACGAGATCGGCGATACCGAGCTCACGCGCCAGCTCCTCGAGCCCGGTCGGGCGAGCCAGACCAGACCCGCTGGGGCCGCCGACGACGGCCACCGTGAGCGCGGCGCGGCGCCGTGGGTCACGTCTGACGAGCTCGTGAGCCGCGCGCAGCAGCAGGTCGGGCGCCTTGAGCGGCTGGATGCGCCCCACGAAGAGCAGCAGCACGTCGTCGGCACCCACCCCGACTGCTCGCCGGGCGGTCGACCGGTCACCGGGCCGGAACGTCGAGAGGTCGACCCCCGGTGGCACGACCGACACCTTCTCGGGTGGCGCGTCGTACAGCTCGACGAGCTCACGCGCCTCGCCCTCGGTGTTCGCGATCAGCCGGTCGGCGGCATCGACCACCTGGGCCTCGCCGATCTCGCGACCGAGCGGCTCGGGATCGTCTCCGCTCGCCAGGTGCCGGTTCTTGACGCGGGCCATCGTGTGCATCGTGTGCACGAGCGCCACGCGCCACCGGTCGGCGGCCAGCCAGCCGACCTGCCCCGACAGCCAGTAGTGCGAGTGCACGAGGTCGTAGTGGTTCTCGGGAACCGACAGCCCGGCCTGCATGATCCCGGCCGAGAAGGCGCACAGCTGACCGGGAAGGTCGTGCTTCGACAGTCCCTCATACGGTCCGGCCGTCACGTGACGCACCCGCACCCCCGGGGCCAGCTCACCCTCGAGCGGGGTGTCACCGTTCGTGCGGCGGGTGAAGATGTCGACCTCGGTGCCCCGCTTGGCCAGCTCCTTGGCGGTCTCGGCCACGTAGACGTTGAGGCCACCGGCGTCACCGGTGCCCGGCTGCTCGAGCGGCGAGGTGTGCACACTGATCATCGCCACCCGTCGCGGATCGGCGGTCATCGGCACCCTTTCGTCACCCAGCACATGCTTGCAGCATCTCAACCCACCCGCAGCCGGGACGATTCCCGTCGTCGTACCGGATGCCGTCAGAGCCGGGTCGTCGGAACGGATGCCGTTCGCGAACCGCTGCCGTAGGCTCACGGCGTGGCTCGCGCACGTCCGGTCGGCACGATCACCCGAGGCACGACGGGACCGAACCGGCTCCGGCGTTGCGACCGCTGGATCGCCGGCCCCCAGGGCTGGCGGTTGCGGCGCAGCGAGGCACCGCCGGTCGTGGTCGACCTCGGCTACGGGGCCAGCCCGGTCACCGCGCTCGAGCTGCACACCCGGTTGCTTCGCGTCCGAGCCGACGTGCAGGTGGTGGGGATCGAGATCGACCCCGTTCGCGTTACGGCCGCCAAACCGTTGGAGCGCGAAGGCCTCAGCTTCAGGCGCGGGGGTTTCGAGGTGCCGCTCGAGAAGGAACAACGCGCCACGGTCGTTCGTGCTTTCAACGTGCTGCGCCAGTACCCCGAGCACGAGGTCGACGCGGCGTGGTCGCGGGTGCGCGAGCGCCTCACCCCCGATGGCCTGCTCGTGGACGGTACGTGTGACGAGATCGGCCGCCGAGCGGCCTGGGTGGCCGTCGACCGTCACGGACCGGTCAGCCTCACCCTCTCGCTGCGCCTCGGCGGCCTCGAACGCCCGTCAGATGTGGCCGAACGCCTACCCAAGTCGCTCATCCACCGCAACGTGGCCGGTGAGCGGGTTTACGACTACCTGCGCGACCTCGACCGCACGTGGGCGCGTCGCGCGCCGGCTTCGTCATGGGGCGCTCGGCAGCGCTTCCTCGAGGTCGCCAGCGAGCTGAGCGAGCGCTGGCCCCTCCTCGACGGACCGAGCCGATGGCGCCTCGGTGAGCTGACGGTGGCGTGGGAGGCCGTCGAACCCCGGTAGGGGCTCCCGGCCAAAGCCACGGCCGATCACCCCGAGGGCGCCTTCCCGAGGCGTACCATCGCACCATGTCGCACAGCGGCATGGCCGTCGATACGCACGGCCATGGGGTGATCGTGTTCCACCAGGCCTCCGAGTGGGTCGGCGCCGTCGTGCCCTGGCTCGCCGACGGCATCCGCTCAGGTCTGCGAGTCGTCGTCGTCGTCACTGCCTCGCACGACTCCCTTCTGCGTCAGGGCCTGACCGACATCGGCGTCGACATCGCTGCCGCCGAGGCCTCCGGCCGCTACCAGTACCTCGACGTTCAGGCCGCTGCCTCGGCGTTCGTCGACGACAACGTGTTCGACGAGGCGGCCTTCCGGGCGGTGGTGCGCGGCATCCTGGACGGTCCGGAGCCGGCCACCCCGACCGGCGGCGCCGGCGCCGCAGTGTCCGCCGGCATCCGGATGGTCGGCGAGGTGTCGGCCCTGATGGTGTCACGGGGCGGGGAACGGGTCGCCCTCGACATCGAGGCCCTGTGCCAGGAGATGACGACTACCCAGCCGGTCAGCCTGAGGTGTGTGTACGCCGCCGACGTGCTGCGTCCTGCCGACCTGGGGCTGGTGCGTCAGGTCTTCGACCTGCACACAGAGGTGTCAGTGACGCCCGACGCCGCCGTGGTGGCGCCGGTGTCGGAAGATTTCGTCGTCGCGCGCGACGTGGAGCATCGCGTCGAGCTCTTTCACGGTGCGCCGCAGTCCATCGCCGAGGTGCGCCGGTTCGTCACCGACACCCTCGACCGGGAACACCCGCTCGCAGTGGTGCTCGACTGCTCCCTGATCGCCTCCGAGATGGCCACCAACGCCTACGTGCACGCCGGCGGCTCGCCGTTCCGCGTAGGGGTCCAGCTTGTGCCTGGTCGCGTTCGCATCACGGTCGAAGACACCTCGGTCACGCCCCCCTCGATGCCGCAGCCTCTGGAGCACGACGAGGGCGGTCGAGGAGTGGCCATCATCGACGCGTTGTCAGACAGCTGGGGCGCTGACGCCCTGCCGAGCGGCAAGGTGGTCTGGGCCGAGGTGCTGACTTCCCCAGGGTCTTCAGCCGCCTCGAAAGCTCAGCGGGCGTAGTCGTCGGAGAGTCGCTCGATGTCGGTCTCGTCGAAGAAGCCGAAGGCGACCTCGAGCAACCGACCGGGCTGCTCGCCGGAGTTGCCCATACGGTGGGTCGACCCTCGGGGCACCCAGATCGTCTCGCCCGGCTGAGCCTGCCAGACACGGTCGTCGACGGTGATGTCGATGGGCACGTCGAGCACCTGCCACATCTCACCTCGGTGGTCGTGCTTCTGCAGCGAGAGCCGGTGGCCCGGCTGGACCGTGATGATCTTGACGGTGACCTGCTCGTTCGAGACGAACTGCTGGAACTCACCCCAGGGCCGCTCCGCCACGAAGATGTCGGCCGTGGGGTTGCGCAGACCGAGGTCGTACTCGACCGCGCGGTGACGCGGAGGAACCTCGCTCGGATGGTCGTGATCGTGGTCAAGCGCGTCGTCATGGCCGCCGTCGGCGGTCTCGAGCAGCTGCGCGAGAGCACCGTCGTGGTGCTGGTCAGTCATGAGAGATCCCCTTGGTCGTGAGTTGCCAAGTGTGCCCTACCGGACCCTCTGCTCCACGCAAGCGCGCGCTCACCAGCCGCTGTCGGAGCGCTTTCCGAGGCCGCGCACCTGCCGCAGAGCGGGGCGCACATCGGCCAGGTAGACCGCCGCCGCCACGAAACCGAGGAGCCCGAAGAGGTTGAGGGGGTTCTGCACCGTGACGATCCCGAGCAGCAGGCCGACGCCGGTGAGGATCAGCCAGAAGGTGCGCGTTCGCTTGCTGGCCGCCAGGTAGGCGCCCTCGGGGTGGCGCAGGGCGTCGACGAAGGCGAACAGCTCACAGGCGAGGGCGGCCACGCCGAGAGCCGTGAGCACAAGGCCCTGGAAGCCGTAGAAGAGCTGCATGTCCTCAGGATAACCCGTGGTGCGGCCGGCTCAGGCGTCGACGACGAGAGTCACGGGGCCGTCGTTCGTCGAGGTCACGGCCATCATGGCGCCGAACCGGCCGGTCGCCACCTCGATCCCCCGATGCCGCAGTGCAGAGACGAGATCCGCGATGAGCGGCTCGGCCACCGGGCCCGGCGCTGCCGCACTCCACGACGGTCGCCGACCCTTCTGCGTGTCACCGAGCAGGGTGAACTGGCTCACGACGAGCACCGGCGCACCCAGGTCGCTCACACTCTTCTCGTCACGCAGGATCCGCAGCTCGGTGATCTTTCGAGCCATCCGTTCCACCTGAGCGGCGCCGTCGTCGTGGGCCACCCCGACCAGGGCCAAGAGCCCCGGCCGGGTGATCTCCCCGACGACGACGCCGTCGACCTCGACCCGGGCCCAGGTCACTCGTTGCAGCACCGCTCTCACGCCGGGCGCCGGCTCACACGCCGACGGCGACGACCGAGCCGACCGGCTCACCGTGGCCCAGCACCGGGTGGTTCTCCAGTGCGGCCAGCGCGGCCGGCCCGCTCACTCCGATGCGCCGCAGCACCGCGGCGAGCAGCACCGGCGCTGCCCTGGTCGAGCCGTCGACGATCTTGACGGCGACTCCGCGCCCGTCGGGGAGACCCATCGCGTACACGGCCTCCGCACCGTCTTTGGCGATGGCGCCCTCGACCCCGCGGATGAGGGCGGTGACATCGCGACGGGTGCCGCCGACGAACTCCGGATGGCGCCGCATGGCGGAGGCGACCTTGGCCTCGGGACCGGTGACCGCAGCGGCCAGCCGACCGAAGGCACGGGCCAGACCGGCAAGGGGCACGGCGTGGATCGGGGCGCCGCATCCGTCGACCGAGATCGCGGTCGGCGCGGCGCCGGTGAGGTCGGTGACCGTTTCGATGACGCCCACCTGCAGCGGGTGGTCGACGTTGCGGTAGCCGGCCAGGTCCCAGTCGTTGGCGACGCAGGTCGCGAGCATCGAGGCGTGCTTGCCCGAGCAGTTCTGGGCGATGGCCTGTTTGGGGAGCCCGCCGGCGATCCAGGCGATCCGGGCCGTCTCGTCGTAGGGAAAATCGGGTGTGTTCTGCAGATCGGTCTCGCTCAGGCCCGCGCCGGAAAGGATCTCGCGCGCGGCCGTGACGTGGAAGTCCTCACCCGAGTGGCTCGCGCACGCGAGGGCCAGAAGGGCACCGTTCGTGGCGAGACCGTGCCGCACCATGGCGAGCGCCTGAAGGGGCTTGCTCGACGACCGAGGGAAGACGGGGCCCGAGGAGTCACCGATCTCGAGCAGCACGGCGCCGTCAGGGCCGGTGACGACCGCACTCCCGCGGTGCACCGACTCGACGAACCCGCCTCGCACGACGTGCGCCACGATCGGGGCGTCCGTCAGGGTGGCGGAGAGCGCTGGGCTGGGCAGGGAGAGGTCGGACACGCCCCGCAGTATGCCGCAGCACGGCCTGCCGACCTGGCTCAGGGCCGACACCTGGTGTGGTGTCGGCCCTGAGCCGGTGGTGGTACTGGCTGGGGTCAGCTGGCCGAGGTGGCCTTCTTGGCCGTCTTCTTGGCCGGGGTCACGGCCTTCTTGGTCGTGGTCGCGGCCTTCTTCGCCGGCGCGGTGGCCGTGGTGGTCGCCTTCTTGGCGGTGGCCCGGGCCCGCTTGACGGGAGCCTTCTCGGAGGCCGGCGTGTCGGTCGACTTCGCTGCCGAGGTGCGCGCCGCGACCTTACGGGTCGTGGTCGCCTCGGTCTGGTTCGCCTTGCGGGTGGCGGCCGCCTTCTGGCCGGCGGTCTTGCGCAGGGCGTCGCGGTGCACGGCGGTGCGCTTGGCCGGCACGGGCGCCGAGGCCGCGTCGACGGCGTCGGCCGACTTCTCGACCTGGGCGCCGATCTGGTCTGCGTCGTCAGACACCGTTTCGGCGATGTTCTTGACGATCTTCTCGCCCTCGCCCACGGCGGTCTTGACCACGCGACGGCCACGCTTGACGGCAGCGGTCGACTTCTCGTCGAGGTCGTACGCGGCGCGCTCGCCCTGACCGCGAAGGTCGGTCACGACCTTCGCACCGCGGGCAGCGGCGGCGTCGTACTGGTCCTTGGCGTTCGCTGCCGCGACGAGGCCCTGGTTCAGCACCTGGGCGGGAACCTCCTGGGCCTGCTCGACAAAGCGGTCGGCGTACTTTGCCGCGATCTTCTGCAGCTCGGTGGTCTTGGCCTGCACCTCGGCGATGCGCTTGCGCAGGTCCTTCTGCAGGTCGTCGGCTTCCTTCTTGGCGCCCTTGCGCAGGTCGGTGGTGCGGGCCTGCGACCCAGCGGCTTCGAGCTGCTCGCCGGCGTGCTTCAGGGTGTCGACGGCGATGTTCGCCGCGCCGACGATCGCGTAGAACGGCGTCGGGTCGACCTTGACCTCGGGCAGCTTGCCGTCGAGCTGGTCGCGCACCTCGGCGACGGTGGCCTCGGCCTGCTTCTGTGCGGTCTTGATGGCCTTGCTGAGCTTCTGGTTGAGAGCCATGTCAGGTCTCCTTCTGCGTCTTCACGCTCTTCGTCGGGCGCGTGGCCCGGCTGGTGGTGGTTCTGGTCTGTGGTTTGTTCTCTGTGGTGGCGGCGCCACTCGCCACGAACGACTGGTAGATGTCGACGAGCACTGCGCGCTGGCGGTCGGTGAGCACCGGGTCGCCGGCGATGGCGCTGAGCACGTCACGCCCCGCGCTGGGCTCGTGGTCGGCGACCCGCTCGTCGAGGATGCCGGCCCGCACGTAGAGCGACTCGGCCGAGACCTGCAGCCCCTTGGCGATCTGTTGCAGGATCTCGGCGCTCGGCCGCTTCAGGCCTCGCTCGATCTGCGACAGATAGGGGTTGGAGACCCCTGCCACGTCGGCCAGCTGACGAAGCGACATCTGGGCGTTCTCGCGCTGCTCGCGCAGGTACGACCCGAGGTCGGGAATCGGAAGCTTGCTCACGACTCCAGTATGCTTGCCAGAGCAAGCAGAATGCAAACTGGGGACAGCGTGACCTCCCCCACACTCCCCCGCGAACGACTCGTTCGAGGTCGAACGCGTTGGTGCACAGACTCGTTCGCCCACCAACCCGTCGTTCGAGGCCGGATGCCGCTCAGCCGGGGAGCGCCCGGCTTCAGCGGGTGCGGCGGTCCTTGACGGCCAGCAGCGCCCGGGCGTCGGTCGTCGACATCGGCGGTCGCTGCATCAGGGTCGCGAGATGCGCTGCGCGAGAGACCAGCTCGTGGTTGTGTCGCACCGGTTGACCCTTGGCGAACATGAGGTTGTCTTCCATGCCGACGCGCAGATGCCCGCCCGCCGCCAGCGCAGCCGCCGCGATCGGCAGGGGCGCTCGACCGATGCCGGTGGCCGACCAGCTCGTCACCTCCGCAGGAAGCAGGGCGAGCGCGGCATACAGCGCCTGCGGGCTACCGGGCATGGCCCCGGGCACGCCGGTGACGAAGTCGACGTGCACCTTTCCGCCGAACGGGAGCCCGCACTCGTCGATGAGCCGTCGCACCGCGTGCACATGTCCGAGCTCGAAGAGCTCGAACTCCGGCCCCACCTCCCGCTGCGGGGCCCGCCGGTACAGCTCGACCATGAAAACCCAGGGGTTGAGGAACACCCCGTCGCCGAAGTTGGTCGTGCCGCAGGTCAACGAACACGAGTCGGGGTCGGCGTCGAGCACGGTCAGCCGCTGCTCGAGCGGATCGGTCACGGCGCCACCCGTCGAGAGCTGCACGATGAGGTCGGTCGCCTCACGCACCCCGGCCACCGCCTCACGCAGCAGGCCGGCATCCAGGGTGGGCTGGGCGTGACGGTCGCGAACGTGGATGTGGATGAGGGCGGCGCCGGCCGCCTCGCACGCCACAGCCGTCTCGACCAGCTCGTCCGGTGTCGTCGGCAGCGCCGGGCAGTCCGCCTTCGCGGTCTCGGCGCCGGTCGGCGCGACGGTGATCAGGGTGCTCGCGACGGTGGCTGCAGGGCTCATGGCGCACATCCTGCCAGCGGTGCCGCGCGCAGCACCCCAACACCCGACTCAGATCCAGGTCGAACGACGGGTTCGTGAGCGAGCGCCGTGGTGTACCGGCGCGTTCGACCTCGAACGAGTCGTTCGCGGGTGGAAGGCCGGGGGGGAAGCGGGGGGAAGGGGGGGTTACTCAGGGGGCGACGATGACGGTCTGCGCGGCGCTCAGGTCGTCGATCAGCAGCTCCAGGCCCGGGTCGGTGTTGCGTTTGATGAGCGCCAGGGCGATGGGCCCGTCGACGTGGTGACGGCCCACCGAGGTCACGTGCCCGATCGTCTTCTCACCGGACAGCACGGCCGAACCTGCGGCGGGAAGGATATGGCCCGACCCGTCGAGGTGCAGGAACACCAGCCGACGAGGTGGGCGACCGAGGTTGTGCACCCGGGCCACCGTCTCCTGGCCGCGGTAGCAGCCCTTGTGCAGGTGCACGGCCGTGCGCAGCCAGTCGACCTCGTGCACGATCGTGCGATGGTCGGTCTCGCGGCCGAGCCGCGGGCGCCAGGCAGCGATCCGCAACGCCTCGGCGGCCCAGAGGCCCGCCAGTGGCCGGTCACCCGCGGCCGCCAGGAGGTCGGGGCGCGGCACGATGACCTCACGCCACCGGCGCTCGGTTCCGGGGTGGTCGTCGACCGGGCCGTAGGCGGCCGTGTCTCCGACCAGATCGGGCCAGGGGTCGCGCCAGGCCAGCGGCTCGCCGTCGACCGACTCGGACCCGTGCGGCTCGCCCAGCACGGCCCAGTCGTCGGTCACGTCGGTGACCTCGACACGCAGCATGAACCGCATCCGGTCGAGCCAGGCGATCAGGGCCGCGCCGGCACCGGGCTCCGTCGTGATCCACGTCGTCTCGCCGTCGTCGACCAGGTGCAGCGAGTGCTCGACATGCCCCTTCGGCGAGAGGATCAACGCCTCGCGAGACTCACGCGGAGCCAGCCCGAGCAGGGCCTGAGTGGTCAGGGAGTGCAACCAGGTG
Organism: Humibacillus sp. DSM 29435; assembly: GCF_001758225.1. Lineage (GTDB taxonomy): Bacteria > Actinomycetota > Actinomycetes > Actinomycetales > Dermatophilaceae > DSM-29435. Next base: position 113,031 of record NZ_MAST01000023.1, read on the forward strand.
AGCCGGTCGGGCCCGGTGACCGTGATCACCTCGCGGTGCGAGAGGTCGACGACGCCGAGCCCCTCCTCGAGCACCCGCTGCTCACGCATGGGGTCGCCGTAGTGCAGGGCCACGACCGACTCGAGCCCGTCACCCGCCACGGCGCCGTCGTGACGGAGCAGTGGGCTGCGCGGCACGCGGGGCGTGACGACCTCGCTGGTGGTCGGGTCGTCAGTAACGGGGGCTGGCACGGCATCACTCACTGTTTCGCTCACTCTCGTGCAACGGCCCCGACGGAGTCGTCATTCCTACCGCCTGCGCAGGCATCTCAGCCGACCCGGGTCAGCCGGGCCGAGAGGTGGCTCTGCAGCTCTTGGCCGACGGCCGCCATGTCCATGGCCCAGTACAGCTGTGAGTCGACGAGGCCGTACATGCGCGTGGCGGCGTTGTACTCCTTGGCGCCGGGCGAGCGCAGCACCCCGTCGGTCTTCAGCTGGATGCGGGCCGGCTCGATCTTGCCGTAGTAGAGCTCGAGGATGCCGGTCGGGTGCACGAGCAGCAGCTCAACCTCGCCGTTCTCGAGCGGACGCCAGAAGCCCGACTCGACCGCCGCGTTGCGCACCTTCTCGCCGGTCGACGCGTCGAGGATCCAGGCTCGGCTCTCCCACTTGAGAAAGCCGCGACCGTCGTGGGTGACCTCGATCTCCTGACCGAACTGCTTCTCCTCGATCGTGGGGTAGCCGACGACCCCGACCCCCTCCCAGCGGCCGATGAGCCAGGCGAGCGGGCGCAGCGGCTCGGGGATGTCGACATCGAGGGAGAACATGCCGCAGATCGTAGCCTGAGCCCATGGACACTCCCGCTCGCTCGCTCGTCGTCAAGCTCACCTGCGGTACCGAGGCGCCCGAGCGGCTGTCGCAGGCGTTCACCGTCGCGGCCACCGCAGTGGCCAGTGGGGTGTCGGTATCGCTCTGGTTGACCGGTGAGGCCGCGTGGCTTGCGACGCCCGGCCGAGCTGAGACGTTCGAGCTGCCGGATGCCGCCGCGCTGACCGAGCTGCGCGACGCCGTGCTCGAGGGTGGCCGGCTGACCGTGTGCACCCAGTGCGCTGCGCGACGAGGGCTGACTGGCGGCGACCTCATCGACGGGGCTCAGATCCGGGGGTCGGCGGCCTTCGTGGAGGAGGTCATGGCGCCCGGCGCCCAAGCGCTCGTCTACTAGGCGCGGTCGCACGGATGCCGCCGGCCGAGGTTCGTCTGACATCGTGCGCCTGACACCTCTGGCACGGGGGAAGTGCCGGACGCACACGCTGTCGAGCGTCTGACACCTCCCTCGCTTCAGCAGTGCCAGACGCGCGACACCCCGCCTCTGACCAGCCAGTGATCTGCGCGTCAGACGGGCGAGGTGGTCGCCGGCTGCGGTCGGCCCGGCACCAGCCGGTAGCCGACGTTGCGCACGGTGCCGATGAGCGCCTCGTGGTCGGGCCCGAGCTTGGCGCGGAGCCGACGCACGTGCACGTCGACGGTTCGGGTGCCCCCGTAGTAGTCGTAGCCCCAGACCTCCTGCAGCAGCTGGGCGCGGGTGAACACGCGTCCGGGATGCTGGGCGAGGTACTTGATGAGCTCGAACTCCTTGTAGGTCAGGTCGAGGGGCGTGCCGCGCAGCCGGGCCGAGTAGCTGGCCTCGTCGATGACCAGCTCGCCCGAGGTGATCGGCAGGTCGAGGTCGGCGTCGGCGTCCTGGTCTCTGGTGATGGCCAGGCGCAGTCGGGCGTCGACCTCGGCCGGCCCCGCTGAGTCGAGCAGCACGTCGTCGAGACCCCATTCAGCGGTCAGCCCGGCCAGCCCACCCTCGGTGAGCACGGCCAGCAACGGCGTGCGGATGCCGGTCGTTCGCAGCACCCGGCACAGGGATCGAGCGCTGGCGAGCTCTCGACGGGCATCGACGAGCACGACATCGCAGTCGGGTGCGTCGATCAGAGCCGTGGCCTCGGCAGGGAGGATGCGCACTGTGTGCGTGAGCAGCCCGAGCGCAGGCAGAACCTCGGCGCTCGGCGCGAGCGCGTTGGTCAGCAGCAGCAGTCGGGCCATCTCCTGCAGGATAGGGGAGACTGGTCGCGCGCGACGGACGCGCCCGGGATGAGACGTAGCCGTGAGAAGCGGCGATGAGATGCGGCGATGAGACGGAGTCTGATGAGCGAGGTCGGCGAGATCACCGTTCGGTACTGGGCGGCTGCCCGAGCCGCAACGGGGGTCGACGCCGAGCAGGTGCGGGGCACGACGGTGGGCGCCGTGGTCGATGCAGCCGTGGCCCGCCACCCAGACCTGTCGAGGGTGGCCCGCGTCGCGACGCTGCTGCTCGACGGGCGGGCCGTCAGCCGTGACGCTCCGGTGCTCGTCGGCGCCACGCTGGAGGTGCTCCCTCCCTTCGCTGGCGGATGAGGCACGATGACGACCGTGCCTGACGCCGCTCCGCCCGCCGGCTCGCAACGCCCGCCTCGCTCGGCCGCATCCGGCCCGTCCGCCGAGGTTGCTCGACTGCGGCTCGGCACGGTGACCACGACCGTGGTCGGCGCGGGCGCGCTGATGGCCGCCGGAGCGGCTGGTCAAGGGGCACTGCTGGCCGTCACCCTGGTGCTCGCTCTGGTGCTGGCCTGGAGCTGGCCGTCGATCAGCGGCACCGTCACTCCGCAGTCGACGTCGGTGGTTCTCGCGCTGTCCTGTTTCGCCATCGTGCTCAGTGCCCTGCGTGACGACCTGCGCTGGGTGGCTGCGTCGGCCGCCTTCGGGATCGTCCTGTCGTTCTTCGCCCAGCTGCGCCGCACCTCCGGGCGAGAGGGGCTGGTGCTGTCGTTGCTGTCGGCGTTCGGCGGTCTCGTGCTGATCGCCTCGGGCACCACCGCAGTCGTCGCCGGCGGCAGCGACCGGGGCCGCACCGTCGTCGTGGTGGCGATGGCAGCTGTCGTGGCCGCCATCGTCGCCGACCTCTTCGTCGGCACTGTGAAAAACGCGGCTCTGCTCGGAGCCATCGCCGTGCTGCTGGGTGCTGTGGCCGCCGTCGCCGTCGGCCTGGGCCTGCACGGGGCCGGAACCATCACGGCTGCGCTCGTCGGCGCTGCCGCCGGCGCCGTCTCCTGGGCACTGCGCCGGGTGTTGGCCCCCCATCCCGGTCTGGGGGCCGTGCGGGGCCAGGTGGGCGCAGGGGTGGCGTCGCTGCTCGCGGTCGGCGCCGTCATCCACCTCGCCACCGTCATCTCCTGAACGAAAGTGGCCACTCGACTGGAGGCGGGGAGCTGCCCAGGTCGAGTGGCCACTTTCGTACCTACGCGCGGATGCCGCTGGGCGCTGGCCCAGCGGCATCCGCGCGTCTCATCGGTGGTGCAGACGGCGTCTGCTCACTGCAGGGTGATGCGGTCGAGCGCGCCCGGGGTGTAGGGCGAGACGCTCTCGAGGTAGTTCGCGAAGGCGTCGATGTCGAGCCCGCCGAAGAACTTGTTCGTGCCCGTGGCGAAGGCGGCGAAGCCGTCACCACCGTCGGACAGGAAGTTGTTCGTCGAGATGCGGTAGGTGGCGGCCTTGTCGACCGGGGTGCCGTTGATGGCCACCGAGCCCTCGACGACTCCGGGGGTTCCAGTCTTGGTGTACGTGTAGCTGAAGCCCTTGCTCACCGCGAGGATCTTGCTCGACGCCGCGTTGAGACCGGTGACCTGCTGGTTCAGCACGTCATAGATCTGCTGACCGGTGAGGTCCATCGACACGAGGTAGTTGTTGAACGGCTGCACCGTGAACGCCTCCTCGAAGGTCACGTCGCCCGGCTGTTCGGTGGGGTACTTCTGGGCGTTGTAGACCAGGTCGGCCCGCACCCCGCCGGGGTTCATGAAGGCCACGACCGGCACCTTGCCGCCTGTGGTCGTCGACGGGTCGGCGAGCTGGGCGTCGGCGATGAGGTCACCGAGCGGTGACTCTCCGGCGGCGTTCTGAGCCTTGACGACGTCGGTGGTGATCTGGCCCAGCACCCGTGAGGCGATGGCCTCGACGAGCGTCTTGTACTTGGTGATCAGGGCCGTCTGGGCGGCGTCTTTCGGCACGATTCGCGTCACCGGCAGGTTCGTCGCGTCAACCGACGTGCGCACGATGTCACCGCGCCGGGTGTCGTACTGCAGGTTCGTCTCGGTGTAGAGCCGCCCGAACGACGACGCCGAGGTGACCAGTCGCGGCTTGCCCGCCGGGTCGGGGATGTTGCACACGTACGGCTGGTGCGTGTGGCCCGAGATCACCATGTCGATCGCGGGGCTCAGCTTCTGCGCGATCGGGATGATTGGCGAGCTGGCGTCGAGGGTTCCGCCACCCCCGCACGTGTAGTAGTACGGCGTGCCCGACGGCGGGATGCCGCCCTGGTGGATGAGCACGACGATCGCGTTGACGCCCTTGCGCTTCAGCTCGGGCACGAGCTTGTTGGCCGTGGCCACCTCGTCGTTGAACTGCAGGCCGGCGACGCCGGAGGCGGTGACGATGTTGGGGGTGTCCTTGAGGGTCATGCCGATGAAGCCGATCTTGACCCCGTTGCCGAAGTACTTGATCGAGTAGGACGGCAGAATCGTCTTGCCGGTCTTCTTCACCACGACGTTGGCGGCCAGGTACTTGAAGTCGGCGCCGCCGAACACGCCGTCGGGGCAGGAGTTCTGGTTGTTGGCGCCGTCTCCGTCGTCGATGCAGCCGCCCTTCTGCAGCCGCTGCAGCTCTTTGTAGCCCTCGTCGAACTCGTGGTTGCCGACCGAGGTGATGTCGAGCCCGAGCTTGTTCATCGACTCGACCGTCGGCTCGTCGTGGAAGGCGGCCGACAGCAGCGGGGAGGCCCCGACGATGTCGCCCGCCGCGACCGTGACCGTGTTGCGGTGGCCCTTGCGCGCCTGGGCGAGGTGCGTCGCGAGGTACTCCACGCCCCCGACATCGGTCGTGTCGGTGGCCAGCGGACCGGTCTGGATGCGGCCGCTCGAGCCGCCCGGCGGCTCGAGGTTTCCGTGGAAGTCGTTGAACGACAGAATCTGCACGTCGACGTTGCGAGGCGAGTGGCCGTGGTTGCCATAGCCGTTCGACGAGCTGCTGTCGCTGCTCTGGGTGGGCGAGGCGAGCGCCGGGGCCGCGAGCGCGACCGCGCAGGCTCCCACGACGGCGGCGCCGGCGATTCGGCGGTTTCTTCGGGACATGTCATTTTCCCCTTGATCACGTGGGTTGCGAGAGGGCGCCCCCGAGCGCCTGCTGGGCAGGTTAGCGGCAGGCACCGACGAACGGGGGTCAAGCCAGGTGCCGTGATGAGATGGGCGCATGAACACCGTGCAGATCGTTCGTCGCGACGCCGACCACCCACTCACCGGCCCGGAGGTCGAGAACGTGGTCGCCCTGGTGTCCGCCGCCGCCGAGCACGACGGCGGGAGCGCCCTCTCGGAGCAGTTCCGACTGTCTCTGCGCGCGGGCGAGAGCGAGGGTGTGACCCACCTGCTCGCGGATGCCGCTGACGGCGCCCTGGTGGGCTACGCGCAGGTGCGCGACGGCTCGGCGGACGAACCCCCCTCGACCGAGCTCGTGGTCGCCCCCCGGTCGCGACGGGTCGGCATCGGCACGGCGCTGCTCGACGCGACGCCCGCTGGGGCGCGCGTCTGGAGCCACCTTCCCGGTGCCGCCGGCGACGGCGCGGCGGCCTTCGCCGCGGCTCGCGGGCTGCATCCGGTGCGTTCGCTGCACGTGATGGGCCGGAGCCTGGTCGAGGGCCCGGCCTGGCCGCCGGCCGCGGTGCCCGACGGGCTCGTGGTGCGCTGCTTCGAACCGGGTCGTGATGAGGACGCCTGGGTCGCGGTCAACGCCGCGGCGTTCGCTCACCACCCCGAGCAGGGGTCGCTCACCCGGGCCGACCTGGAGCAGCGCATGGGCCAGCCGTGGTTCGACCCGGCCGGCTTCATCCTGGTGTGCCCGCGCGACGCGCCCGACCAGATCGCCGCCTTCCACTGGACCAAGGTCGACCCGCCCGACGGCACGGTGGGCGAGGTGTACGTCGTGGGTGTCTCCCCTGACCGGCAGGGATCGGGCCTGGGCCGCTCGGTCACCGTGCTCGGGCTCGACCACCTGGCCGGACGGGGCCTCACCGATGTGGTGCTCTATGTCGACGAGGAGAACACGGCCGCCGTGCACACCTACACGCGGCTCGGGTTCACCGACCGGGAGGTGCACCGCCAGTTCGCGCGCTCCGAACCCGAGCTGCCGTAGGCCGCCGTCAGCAGCCGTCAGCAGTACAAGGCAGCCCTTCGCCGCACGGGGCAGCCGTGAGCAGGCCGGAACCGCCCCCGCACCGCCGGTGGGATGAGTTCACCCACGGGTTGCCAAAGGGTGCCACCATGGTGCGCATGAGCACCGGGAGCCTCGAGCGAGCCGACGTGTCCGACCTGAAGGAGGCACGCAGGGCGCGGCGTGGTGACGGCTCCGAACCCACGCCCGACGCCACCCTCGAGTCTGTGCCCGATACCGCCGGCGACTCCCGGCCGGACATGACGCCGGAGTCTTCCGACGCGGTCAGCTCGTTCACGAGCACCGTACCCACGCGGCGCATCCCGGCCCGCGCCCCCAACGGTCGTTTCGTGGGCGAGGGTACGGAGCGAGCGTCGGCTCGTGACGAGCTGCCGGCCGACCGCTACCTCGAGCGTGAGCTGTCGTGGCTGCAGTTCAACGAGCGGGTGCTGCAGCTGGCGATGGATCCCGCGGTGCCGCTGATCGAGCGCACCCGCTTCCTGGCGATCTTCGCCAACAACCTCGACGAGTACTTCATGGTGCGGGTCGCCGGCCTCAAGCGGCGCATCGCGACGGGGCTGGCGGTGCGCACCGCCGCCGGCCTAGAGCCTCGCGAGCTGCTCGAGCGGATCGCCCGGCTGGCCCATGAGCTGATGAACCAGCACGGGGCCGTGTTCCAGAACGAGGTGCGCCCCGCTCTGGAAGACCAGGGCATCAGCATCGTGCGGTGGGACGAGCTCGACGACGAGGAGCGCCAGCCGCTGCACGACTTCTTCGGCGACCGGGTCTTCCCGGTGCTCACCCCGCTCGCCGTCGACCCGGCCCACCCGTTCCCCTACATCTCGGGCCTGTCGCTCAACCTCGCGGTGCTGTTGCAGAACCCGAAGACGGGTACGGAGCACTTCGCCCGGGTCAAGGTGCCACCGAGTCTGCCCCGCTTCATCAAGGTCGAGGAGGACATTGACTCCGAGATCGAGCGCAAGCGCTTCGTGCCGCTCGAGGACGTCATCGCCAGCCACCTCGACCAGCTCTTCCCCGGCATGCTCGTGCAGGAGCACTTCTCCTTCCGGGTCACCCGAAACGAAGACCTCGAGGTCGAGGAGGACGACGCCGAGAACCTGCTCACGGCCCTTGAGAAGGAGCTGACCCGGCGCCGCTTCGGGCCGCCGATCCGGCTGGAGGTCGAAGAGCACATCGACCCCAAGGTGCTCGACATGTTGAGCCGCGAGCTGCAGATCAGCGAACGTGAGGTCTACCGCCTACCTACCCCGCTCGACCTGCGCGGCCTGTTCACCGTGGCCGACGTCGACCGCTCCGATCTGGAGTTCCCGAAGTTCTTCCCCCGCACGCACCCCGACTTCGCCCCCACCGAGAGCTCCAAGGCCATCAGCCTGCTCGACGCCGTGCGCCACAAGGACGTGCTGGTGCAGCACCCCTACAACTCCTTCTCGACCTCGGTCCAGGCGTTCATCGAGCAGGCGGCCGCCGACCCCAACGTGCTGGCCATCAAGCAGACCCTCTACCGCACCTCCGGCGACTCCCCCATCGTCGACTCCCTCATCGACGCGGCCGAGGCCGGCAAGCAGGTGCTCGCAGTCGTCGAGCTCAAGGCCCGGTTCGACGAGGTCAACAACATCAGCTGGGCGCGCAAGCTCGAGGAGGCCGGCGTGCACGTCGTGTACGGGGTGGTCGGGCTCAAGACCCACGCCAAGCTGTGCCTCGTGGTGCGTCAGGAGTCTGACGGGCTGGTGCGCTACTGCCACATCGGCACCGGCAACTACAACCCCAAGACGGCGCGCACCTACGAGGACTTCGGCCTCTTCACAACCGACCCGCAGGTCGGTGAAGACCTCTCGCGCCTGTTCAACCTGCTCTCCGGGTTCGCGCCGCGCAGCCGCTTCAAGCGGCTGCTCGTGGCCCCGAGAACGGTGCGCTCAGGCCTGATAGACCTCATCGACGATGAGATCGAGCTCGAACGCACCCGCGGCAAGAACGACCCGCGGGGGCGAATCGTCTTCAAGGCCAACTCCATCGTCGACGAGGCCCTGATCGACGCGCTCTACCGGGCCAGCATCGCCGGTGTGCAGGTCGACCTCTGGATCCGCGGCATCTGTGCGGTGCGTCCAGGCGTCAAGGGCCTCTCCGAGAACATCCGGGTGCGCTCGGTGCTCGGCCGCTTCCTCGAGCACTCTCGGGTGTTCTGGTTCGACCACGGCGGCGACCCGCAGGTCTACATCGGCAGCGCCGACATGATGCACCGCAACCTCGACCGCCGCGTCGAGGCAATGGTGCGCATCGCCGACGTCGGTCACCTCGCCGAGCTGGGCGACCTGCTCGACATGGGCTTCTCCGAGAACACCTCGCGCTGGGACCTCGGCGCCGACGGTCGCTGGGTGCGACACCACCAGAACGAGCAGGGTGAGCCGCTCGACGACCTGCAGGCCAAGCTCATCGAGCGTCACGACAAGCGCCGCCGCAAGGCACGACGCCGTTGAGCCGCGGGCGCTCCCCCATGCTGCTGCGCGTTCACCCATCCCGGATGCCGCTGTGCCCGCTGGGCCCGCTGTCGGGGCAGCGCAGCCGGTGAGCTCTGTGATCCCGGCCGCGGGAACCCTGCCGTGGCGTCGTCGCGACGGGCGGCTCGAGGTGGCCCTCGTGCACCGGCCGAAGTACGACGACTGGTCATGGGCCAAGGGAAAGCTCGACCCGGGCGAGCTCCCGTGCGTCGCCGCGGCCCGCGAGACAGCTGAGGAGACCGGGCTGACGGTGCGCCTGGGCCTGCCCCTCCCCTCGTCGGAGTACCCGATCCTCGACTCGGTCGGAGGCCCGGCGACGAAGTCGGTTCACTACTGGGCGGCCCACGTGACCGGCGGCTCCGGAACGCTGGAGCACGAGATCGACGAGGTGGCGTGGGTCGACGTGCGCACCGCGAACGACCGGCTCGACTACACCCGAGACCGTGAGCAGCTGTTGGCGCTCGTGCGGGCCGACCGCGAAGGCGACCTGGCCACCTGGCCACTCGTCGTCGTGCGTCACGCCAAGGCCCGTTCCCGGTCGCACTGGGGCCACGACGACCGGCTGCGCCCCCTCGATGCGGCTGGGCTCGCCCAGGCCCGCAGGATCGCGCCGGTGCTCGCTGCGTACGGCATCCGACGGGTCGTCACCTCGTCGGCGACGCGCTGCGTCTCGACGGTCGAGCCCTTCGCCGTCGCTGCCGGCATCCACCTCAAGCGCCGGGACTCGCTCACCGAGGAGGGCTTCGCCCACGACCCGGGTGCCGCCGTGGCGCAGCTCGACGACCTGCTGCGCCGGCACAAGCCTGCAGCGCTCTGCAGCCATGGCCCCGTGCTGCCCGACCTGCTCGACCACCTCAGCGCGCGCGTGTCGCCGCAGCACCATCGCGCTGCGTGGCTGACCGAAGAGCTGCGCACGGCCGCCGACTCCACGATGCGCAAGGGCGAGGCCCTCGTGTGCCACGTGCACGGCTCTGGCGAGACCGCCCGAGTGCTCGGCGTCGAACGCATCTACAGCTGAGCGGCCGACACCGCATCCTGAGTCAGCGGCCCTCCCCAACTCGACGTCACGCGTTCACCTGCGGTTAACCGGTCAGGGCGAACTGGTCACCCGGCGAACCTATCTTCGCCAGTGGATGCACCATTCCGGCAGCGTTGCTTCGGTGGGTCCGACATCGTCCCCCACCTGACCCCCCATCGAGAGGGAGCTTATCCGTGTCCGTTTCACGCACCACCGTTCTTGGGGCCCTGGCCCTGAGCGGAGCCCTGCTGCTCTCCGCCTGCGCGTCCGAGAACAACTCCCCCGCCCCGGCGGCGGGCGGCTCCGGCAGCTCCGGTAGCACCGGTAGCACCGACTGCTTCAGCGGCAACCTCAAGGCCGAAGGCTCGTCCGCCCAGAAGAACGCCATCGACGAGGCCATCTCGGTCTTCCAGACGAAGTGCGCCGACGCCACGATCGACTACAACCCGAGCGGATCAGGCTCGGGCATCAAGCAGTTCATCGCCAAGCAGGTCGACTTCGCCGGCTCCGACTCGGCCCTCAAGACCGTGGCCGTCGATGGCTTGGTCGAGGCCGACGACGCGGCGAAAGCCTGCGGCTCGCCGGCCTGGAACCTGCCCATGGTCACCGGCCCGATCGCCGTCGCCTACAACGTCGCCGGTGTCGACAAGCTCGTGCTCGACGCCGAGGTGACGGCCAAGATCTTCGACGGAAAGGTCACCACGTGGAACGACCCCGCCATCGCCAAGCTGAACGCCGGTGTGAAGCTGCCGTCCACGCCCATCAAGGTCTACTTCCGCTCCGACGACTCCGGCACGACCGAGAACTTCACCAAGTACCTCAAGGCTGCGGCCCCCGACGCCTGGAGCTATGAGACGGGCAAGAAGTGGACCGGCAAGGGTGAGGGCAAGGAGAAGTCGGCCGGTGTCGCCACCGCGGTGAAGGGCCAGGACGGCGGCATCACCTACGTCGAGCTCTCCTACGCCAAGCAGAACACCCTGAAGATGGCCGAGATCGACACCGGCTCGGGCCCCGTCGAGCTCAACGCGGAGTCGGTCGGCAAGACCGTGGCCACCGCGAAGCCCGTCGGCAGCGGCAACGACCTCGCGCTCAAGATCGACTACGCCACCAAGGAGGCCGGGGCCTACCCGATCATCCTGGTCACCTACGAGGTCGTCTGCTCGAAGTACTCCGACGCCGCGCAGGGCTCCAAGGTCAGGGCCTTCCTGACCACCTTCGCCTCCGACGCGGTGCAGGGCCAGCTGGAGGAGCTGGGCTACGCGCCGCTCCCGACCGAGGTCGCCACCAAGGTGCAGACCGCGGTCAAGGCGATCTCCTGATCGAAGGGAGGCCAGTGGTGTCCAGTGTGACCGGAGTACCCACCGTCAACGACGGCGAGGGGCCCGACGGCCAGCGCGTCCCGCAGGCTGACCGGGCCTCGACCGGGCGCCTCGGCGACCGTCTCTTCGGCGGCGCCGCCACGGCATCCGGAGTGATCGTGATCGCCATGGTCACCCTCATCGCCACCTTCCTGATCATCCAGGCCGTACCGGCCCTGATGAACAACCAGGAGAACTTCCTCACCTCCCGGGTGTGGTCGCCGGGGGGTGAGGAGCCCGGCTTCGGCATCCTCGAGTTTCTCTGGACCACGGTCGCGGCCGCGACCATCGCCATGCTGATCGCGGTGCCCTTCGGGGTCGCCGTCGCGCTCTTCCTGACCCAGTACGCGCCCGCCTGGATGCGCGGGCCCGCGGCGGCGCTCGTCGACCTGCTGGCCGCTGTGCCCTCCATCGTCTACGGCCTGTGGGGCCTGATCACCTTCGCCCCGTTCTTCAAGCCGTTCCAGGGCTGGCTCGAGAGCACCTTCGGGTGGTTCCCGCTGCTCGCCCAGACCGGCATCACCGGTGGCACGATCCTGTTCATCGGCATCGTGCTCTCGATCATGGTGGTGCCCATCGTCACGGCCCTGTCGCGAGAGATCTTCGGTCAGACGCCGCTGGCCCACAAGGAGGGCGCGCTCGCACTCGGCGCTACGCACTGGGAGATGATCCGCACCACGGTGCTGCCGTTCGGGCGCCCGGGCGTCATCTCCGCGGCGATGCTGGCCCTCGGCCGAGCGCTCGGGGAGACCCTCGCGGTCACGTTCCTGGTGTCCTCCCTGCCGAACGGGGCGGCGTGGACCTGGTCGCTCTTCAACGGCGGTGAGACCTTCGCCTCGAAGATCGCCAACAACGCCGCCGAGTTCAGCAGCCCCACCCGCACCGGGGCCTACATCGCAGCAGGGCTCGTGCTGTTCGTGCTCACCTTCGCGGTCAACAGCATCGCGAGAATCGTCATCGAACGCAGAAAGGCCTTCAGCGAATGAGCACCCTGACGCGCGAGGGGCGGGCGACGGGCGATCGTCGGCCCCGGCCGCAGCATGAGGACCAGCGCCGCGACCGGCGCCGCGACGACCAGGTTCCCGACGAGGGGGCGACTCCTCCCGGCCAGGGGCCCGACGCCGGGCCTCTGGCGGAGATGGGTAGCCCGCAACGCGGCCGAGCGGTCAAGGATGCCGTGGCCCGAGTGGTGATGTGGGGCGCGTTCGGCGTCGTCATGATCCCGCTCGTCTGGATCCTCTACACCGTGGTCAGTCGCGGGGTCCACCTGCTGCTGAGCTCGACCTGGTGGACGAACAACCAGCGCAACATCAACTCGGGAGACGTCGGCGGCGGGGCCCGGCACGCCATCGAGGGAACGCTGATGATGGCCGGGATCACGGCCGTCATCGCCGTGCCGATCGGCATCCTCACCGCCGTCTACCTCGTCGAGTACGGGCGGGGTGGGCTGGCCAGGGCGATCAGCTTCACGGTCGACATCCTCTCCGGCATCCCCTCCATCGTGGCGGCGCTGTTCATCTACGCGGTGTGGGTCACGACGTTCGGCATCGAGCGTTCCGGTTTCGCCGCGGCGCTCGCTCTCGTGCTGCTGATGATCCCCGTGGTCGTGCGCTCGACCGAGTCGATGCTGACCCTCGTGCCGAACGAGCTGCGTGAGGCGGCCTACGCCCTCGGAGTTCCCAAGTGGGTGACGGTCGTCAAGGTGGTGCTGCGCACGGCCTTCTCGGGCATCGTCACCGGCGTGCTGCTCGGCCTGGCCCGCATCATGGGTGAGACGGCGCCGCTGCTGATCCTCGCGCCGTACACGAAGAACTTCCAGCGCGACCTCTTCAGCGGCAACTTCCCCACCCTGCCGATGATGATCAACCAGGACCGCGGCGACATCGGCCTCGCGGCCGCCGCCGAGCGCATGTGGGGCGCCTCTCTGACCCTCATCCTGCTCGTGCTGCTGCTCAACCTCGTCGGCCGCATCATTGCCCGCGCCGGCTCCGTCAAGACGTAGGAAGCGAACTCACGTAACCATGGCAAAGCGAATCGATGTCACCGACCTCAACGTCTACTACAGCGCGTTCAAGGCGGTCGAGGGCGTCTCGATGACGGTCGAGCCGCGCTCGGTGACCGCCTTCATCGGGCCGTCGGGCTGCGGCAAGTCCACCTTTCTGCGCACCCTCAACCGGATGCACGAGGTGATCGCCGGCGGCCGCGTCGAGGGCAAGGTCATGCTCGACAACCAGGACCTCTACGCCCCCAATATGGATCCCGTTGCCGTGCGGCGCACCGTCGGAATGGTCTTCCAGCGCCCCAACCCCTTCCCGACGATGTCGATCTACGACAACGTGGCGGCCGGGCTGCGCCTCAACGGGGTGAAGAACAAGAAGTCCCTCGACGGCGTCGTCGAGACCTCGCTCAAGAGCGCCAACCTGTGGAACGAGGTCAAGGACCGGCTGGGCAAGCCGGGCGCCGGCCTCTCCGGTGGCCAACAGCAGCGGCTGTGCATCGCCCGGGCCATCGCCGTGCAACCTCAGGTGCTGCTCATGGACGAGCCGTGCTCGGCCCTCGACCCGATCTCGACCCTCGCCATCGAAGACCTCGTGAGCCAGCTGAAGAACGAGTTCACCATCGTCATCGTCACGCACAACATGCAGCAGGCGGCTCGGGTCTCTGACCGAACGGCCTTCTTCAACCTGCGCGCAACGGGCGAGCCCGGGCGGCTCGTCGAGATCGGTGACACCACGAAGATCTTCAACAACCCGACCCAACAGGCCACCGAGGACTACATCTCGGGCCGCTTCGGCTGAGCCCCACCAGAGCCGTCGAGGTCAGCGGAAGACGGCCGTGATGTACCAGGTGGCGACAGCGACGAGCCCGGCGCCGGGGAAGGTCAGGAACCAGGCCCCCACGATGTTGCCGGCCACGCTCCAGCGCACCGCGGACATGCGCTTGGTGGCACCGACGCCCATGATCGCCGAGGTGATCGTGTGCGTGGTGGAGATGGGGGCACCGAAGGCCAGACCGGCCACGTAGAGGATCGAGGCGGCAGTCGTCTCGGCCGCGAATCCCTGGGGCGGGGTCAGGTCGATGATGCGCCGGCCCAGCGTGCGCATGATGCGCCACCCGCCGGCGTAGGTGCCGAGCGAGATGACGATGGCCGAGAGCAACAGCACCCAGATCGGGATGTCGTTGCCGCTGTGGTGTCCGGCGATGTTGAGGGCGAGCACGACCACGCCGGCCGTCTTGGCGGCATCCTGCAGTCCGTGACCGAAGGCCATCGCGGCGGCGGAGGCCACCTGGGCGACCCGGAACCCGCGCGTGACCCGGCCGGGGTTGGAGTTGCGGAAGATCCAGAGGATCGCCGTCATCGCGAGGTAGCCGAGGATGATGCCCAGCACGGGCGAGACCACCATCGGGATGACGACCTTGGCCCAGATGACGCTCCACTGCACGCCGACCCCGGCCACGAGGGCGGCGCCGCCGAGGCCGCCGATGAGCGCGTGGGAGCTCGACGAGGGCAGGCCGAACCACCAGGTGATCAGGTTCCAGCCGGTCGCACCCACGAGCGCAGCCGCGACGAGCCAGAGCCCGTTCGGGCCGGTCGGCGTCTCGATGATGCCCGAGCCGATGGTGGCGGCCACCTTGGCGCCGAAGAACGCGCCCACAAGGTTGGCGACCGCCGCCATGCCCAGCGCGACGCGCGGTGTCAGTGCTCGGGTCGAGATCGACGTGGCGATCGCGTTGGCCGCGTCGTGGAAACCGTTCGTGTAGTTGAACCCCATCGCGAGCGTCACGACGAGGATGATCGGGACCAGGTCCATGGGTCGGTCAGGACTCCTTGACCGCGATGCCCTCGATCAGGTGGGCCACCTTCTCGAACGCGTCGGCGGCATCCTCGAAGCCGTCGATGATGTCTTTCACCTTGACGAGGTAGACGGCATCGGTCACGTTGTTGAACTGGTAGGCCACCATCTTGCGGTGCAGGTCGTCGGCCTGGTTCTCGAGACGGTTGATCTCGATCCAGTAGCTCGACAGGTCTTTGAGCGAGCGGAGCCTCGGCATCGCCTCGGCCGTGACCTCGGCCATCCGGGCGAGGATCTCGAACTGGTCGGCCAGACCGTCGGGCAGATCGCCGAGCCGGTAGAGCACGATCAGGTCGGCGGTCTCCTCGATGAGGTCCATGCAGTCGTCGAGGCTCGCGGCCAACCCGTGGATGTCCTCACGGTCGAACGGCGTGATGAACGAGCTGTTGACCTTCTTGATCAGCTCGTGCGTGGCGTCGTCGGCGTCGTGCTCGAGGTCACGCAGCCGGTCGGCGATGCCCTGACGGGCCGACGGCTCCACCTCGAGAAACTTGGTCAGCTCGCGCGTGGCTTCGACGAGCAAACCGGCCGAGGTGGCGAAGAGAGAGAAAAAACTGGTGTCCTGGGGTGTGAGGCGAAAACCCACTAGGTGCTCCGGTCGGTCGACGGCTGGTCCGGAGACGATGCTACGGGTAGGAGGTCGCAGACACGCAAACGCGCAGTAACCCGCCGTTCACCCGTTCGACGCGTTCCGGCTCCGGCCGGGTCGACGAACCCCGACCGAACGGCCAGCACCCCGCTTGGAGCCATCTCGCGGGCGGCGCGGGCGCTCGCTGCCTGAGCCAGGCCGAGGCACGGTCCGGTGGCCGGCTCGGGCCTCGGTCGGGCCCGATCCGCGCAGAACCAGCGGGTCACACCGCTGAGGGCTCGGCGTCGGCGGAAGGGAGGTCGGCTGCCGGCACGACGGCCGGGCCGTCTGTTGCCGCCGGGGCCACCCCGAGCAGCTCGTCGACCTCGTCGGGGGTGAAGTGCCGGGGGCTCGACGACGCGGCCACCACGAGGTCGCTGACGAGCTCGATCTCATCGCGCAGGGTCACGTCGAGCAGATCGCCCGATCGCTCGTCGTCGGTCGTCATGGGCTCAATCTAGTGGCGCCCGCCGCCCCCGTCGACGAAAGCGAAAAATGCGCTGAGCCATGGTCTCGCGCAGCCGCGGCAGGCATCATGGTGCGCATGTCGCACGACGCGCTCGACGCGCACGACGCGCACGACGCCCGCCTGACGGGATGGACACTCGTGCACCGCGGCAGCTTCGTGCACGGCGCGTGTGACCGCTGTGGCTTCGTCAGTCCGGCGCGCCGAGCCCGGTTCACCACCGGCTCGGACATGGCCGCCCACGCCCTCTCGTGCCCTGGTCGGGGAGCCGCGCCGAAGTAATGCGTCGGGCCGGGAGCGCCTCTCGGCACAGGGCCGCTCGAAGCGGCTGAATTTGGGACCCGGGGCTGCCACGACCCGACGCGAGACCAGAATAAGCCGTGAAACACGGTTCGACAAAGGGTTCGGCCACAGCCGGCCGGATGCCGTCGGCCGCGGCGCACTCAGGTGAGGGTGTGCACCCGCCAGAGCCGGGCGCAGGCGGCCAGGTCGTCGCCGAGAACCAGCACGTTGGCGGCCTGCTCGGCGGCTTCCTCGCCGCTCGAGAGGTCGGCACGCCCGGCCGCGATGACGCGACAGAACGCCGCCGCTCGTTCGAGGGCGACGCCGAGGTCACCGTCGAACACGCCGCGAAGGATCTCGTCGATGACCCGCCCCATCTCGGCCGGGCCGGGCGGCTCCGCGACACCGGCCACGGCGTGGTTGGGAGCCGTGAAACGCATTCCGGCGGCGTACTCCCGGCTGGCTTCCTCGGGCGAGCGGCGCACCCACTCGCGCAGCACGTAGAGGCGCCAGAGGGCGCCCGGCAGGCTGCGGGCCGGCCGGCCGCTCCACAGCTCGGCCAAGGTCGAGAGACCGATGTCATCGACGATGGCGACCAACCGGGTGGTCAGGTCGGGGTCGGCCGCGGCCCGGCCGGCGTGCACGATGGCGGATGCCGTCTCGTGCGCCGCGTGGATCGCCTCGGTCGGGTCGTAGGCGGGCCCGTGCGCCTCCAGCGCAGCCTCGCTGAAGAACGCCGGCCGGCGGTGGCCGCGTCGGTCGTTGTCGCTCATCACGAAAGCGTATCCCCGCTACCCGACACCGGCCCGCTGCCGATCCGTACCGCCGGCCGCTCCGTTCAGTGCTGGTAGGTGCCGTGCATGACCGCACGGGCGAGGGTCTTGAACACGAGGTTGAACGACACCACCGCCGGTGACGCGGTGTCGTCGACCCCGAGGGTCGGCTCCGACACGGCGTGCACGACGAAGAAGTAGCGGTGCGGCATGTCGCCCTCCGGCGGGGCCGCACCCATGAAGCCCTTGTCGCCGCCGTCGTTGCGCACGTGGAACGCCTTGCCCGGCAAGGCGCCCGACGCGGCACCGGTGTCGAGGGTGGTGACGTCGGCCGGCACGTCGACGAGCACCCAGTGCCAGAAACCCGACGGCGTCGGCGCATCGGGGTCGAAGCAGGTCACGACGTAGCTCTGCGTGCCCTCGGGTGCCCCGCTCCACGACAGCTGCGGTGAGGTGTTGCCCTGGTCAGCCACCTGGTCGTTCTTGAGCGGCGCGCCGTCACTGACGTCGTCGCTGGTGACGCTGAACGACGCCACCTGCGGCAGCAGCTCGTAGGGGTTGGGGGCAACGGGCCGGTCGAGGCTCATGCTGGCTCCTGCATCGAGAGTTGAATGGTCTACCGACAGTAACCCGGCCCCGCTGAGAACGACCGAACCCGTGGGTAAGGCATACTGGCGGCTGGTTCGGGCGTCGTCACGACGGCTCTCGACCAGAGGGCCTCTAGCTCAGTCGGTAGAGCATCGGACTTTTAATCCGCCGGTCGTCGGTTCGAGCCCGACGGGGCCCACCATGCGACGCCCGACTCTGAGTCGGACCAACCACCCCCGTCGAAACACACCGAGTAGTCGCCAACTCACCGGGTAGCTACTCGGTGAGTTGAGGATTACTCGGTGTGTTGCCTGGGTCGCCGCACCACCCGGGCAGCGGCTGAGCTCGTGCGGTCACCTTCCGGCATCCCACCGCGGCAACCGGACCACGGCTGAGCTGGCGCGGTCAGAATCTCAGCTGTCGGATGCCGCTGTGCTCCGCGAGGGCGACTCGGAGGTCTCGGAGGCCTCGGTGCCCTCTTCGTCGCCCTCGGCGCGGCGGCGGCGGAAGTGCCAGACGACAAGCCCAACCACGACGGCCACGGCGATGATGATGGCGGCGTCGCGCCCGAAGACCGTCTCGACCTTCTGGTACGAGGCGCCGGCCAGGTAGCCGGCCGTGACCACGACCGAGCCCCACAGCATCCCGCCGAGGGCGTTGAAGGTCAGGAACGTGCGGTAGGTCATCGGGGAGCTGCCCGCGAGCGCCGGCATCACGGCTCGGAAGAAGGCGACCCAGCGACCGAGGAACACGGCCCAGCCGCCCCGGCGCTTGAGGAAGTCCTGCGCGTCGTTGATGCGTGACTCGTGCTTGCGCAGCATCCTCAGACCGAGGATGCGGGGCCCCAGCCGGCGGCCGACCTCGAACCCGACGCTGTCGCCGACGATCGCCGCGATGATCACGACGGCCAGCACGGCAGGCAGTGCGACATGGCCGCGGTTGGCCGCCACGCCGCCGACGATGGCCGCGGTCTCCCCCGGCAGGACGAACCCGACGAACAGCGCGTCCTCTGCGAAGACGAGCAGGCCGACCACGCTCAGCACGAGGGCAGCCGGTGCGCTCAGGATCTTGTTGACCAGGTCAGCGAGCACTAGGGCCCACCGCCTGCGCGACGACGCTCATCCCGGCAGCATCGAACACCAGGCTGGGAACAGTCTGGACGTCAACTGGATGAGCGAGGCCTGAGCAGGAGCGGTCAGACGGTCTCGTCCTCGGTCGTGATGAGCCAGTCGCGCACCTCCGGCATGTCTTCGAGGTGCTCGATGATGTAGGCGTGGTGGCGCTCGAGCTGCGACTCGCACCAGGCCTTGAGGTCGCTCGCCCCGGGCACCTGACGCTTGGAGTTGTTGATGGCGTCCATGACGAGGTGGTAGCGGTCGACCCCGTTGCGCACGACCATGTCGAAGGGCGTGGTCGTCGTGCCCTCTTCGCTGAACCCGCGCACGTGGAACCGGTCAGCGTCGGGCCGGCCGTGCACCAGCTGGTGGATCGCCCCGTGGTAGCCGTGGAAGGCGAACACGACGTCGACCGTGTTGGTGAACAGCTCGGCGAAGCGCACGCCGTCCATCCCGTGCGGGTGGTTGCGGGGGCGCGAGAGCGCCATCAGGTCGACGACGTTCACGACCCGGACCCGCAGCTGCGGCAGCATGTCCTTGAGGATCTGCGCCGCCGCCACCGTCTCCATGGTCACGACGTCACCGGCGCACCCGAGCACGATGTCGGGGTCGGCCGAGCCGTCGTCGTTGCCCGCCCACCCCCAGGTGCCAGCACCGACCGCGCAGTGTTTGATCGCCTCGTCCATCGTCAGCCACTGCGGCTGCGGCTGCTTGTCGATGACGATGAGGTTGACGTACGACGTCGAGCGGAAGCAGTGGTCGGCAACGGAGAGAAGGCAGTTCGCGTCTGGTGGCAGGTAGATGCGGGCCACGTCGCCGCGGGCGGTGAGCACGGTCTGGATCAGGCCTGGCCCCTGGTGGGAGAAGCCGTTGTGGTCGTTGCGCCAGGCCGTCGAGGTGAGCAGGATGTTGAGGCTGGGCACCCGCGCGCGCCACGGCAGGTGTCGCGACTCCTGGAGCCACTTGCTGTGCTGCACGGTCATCGACGCGCTCACCATGGCGAACGCCTCGTAGGTGGCGAACAGCCCGTGCCGCCCGGTGAGGTTGTAGCCCTCGAGCCAGCCGTGGCAGTTGTGCTCCGAGAGCACCTCCATCACCCGACCGTGGCGCGAGAGCAGCACGTCGCCGGGCTCGACCCGCTCGGCGGTCATGCGGTCAGAGACCTCGAACACGGCGCCCAGGCGGTTGCTGTTCGTCTCGTCGGGGCAGAAGAGCCGGAACGAGTCGGGGTTGCGCACGTAGAGCTCGCGCATCATCTCGCCGAGGGCGCGCGTCGACTCGGCCCGAACGCTCGCGGGCGCCGGCACGTCGCGGGCGAAGTCGCGGAAGTCGGGGATGTCGAGGGGCACGTGCAGCCCGTCACCGGCATCCGGCGAGCCCTGCAGGCGCACCCCGCCGTTGGCGTGCGGCGACGCGCTCATCCGCAGGTCGCCACTCGGGTTCGCCGCCCGCACCAGCTCGACCGGTGCGCCCGACTCGTCGAAGAGCTCTTCGGGGCGATACGTCTTCAGCCACGTGTCGAGCAGGGCGAGGTGCCCGGGGTCGCCCTTCACCCCCGACAGCGGCACCTGGTGCGAGCGCCACGTGCCGGTGACCTGCACCCCGTCGATCGTGTCGGGCCCGGTCCACCCCTTGGGGGTGCGCAGCACGATGAGCGGCCACCGGGGGCGTGGCCCCTCCCAGCCCTGCTCGCCGACAGCACGCGCCTCGGCCTGGATCGCCCTGATGCGCGTGTAGGCGTCGGCCAGCACCTCGGCGAAGCGCTCGTGCATGCCGGGGATGTCGTCGCCCTCGACCTCGAGCACGAGGTAGCCGTGCCCCTCGAGCAGGCGGCGCACCTCGCCGGGGTCCTTGCGGCCCAGCACTGTCGGACCGGCGATCTTGTAGCCGTTGAGGTGCAGGATCGGCAGCACCGCTCCGTCACGAGCCGGGTTGAGGAACGAGATCCCCTTCCACGACCCCTCGAGCGGGCCGGTCTCGGCCTCGCCGTCGCCGACGACCGCGACGGCCAGCAGGTCGGGGTTGTCCATCACGGCGCCGAAGGCGTGCATGAGCACGTAGCCGAGCTCGCCGCCCTCGTGGATCGAGCCGGGCGTCGTCACCGAGACGTGGCTGGGGATGCCGCCGGGCGACGAGAACTGGCGGAAGAGCCGCTTGACACCGGCTTCGTCCAACGACACGTCGGGGTAGACCTCGCTGTAGGTGCCCTCGAGGTAGCCGGCGGCGACGAGTGCAGGCCCGCCGTGGCCGGGACCCGTCAGATAGATCGTCTCCTGCCCGGTGTGCCGGATGACGCGCGAGACGTGCGTGTAGATGAACGACAGGCCCGGGCTGGTGCCCCAGTGGCCGAGCAGCCGCGGTTTGATGTCGTCGGAGGTCAGCTCGCGCCGCAGCAGCGGGTTGTCCTGCAGGTAGATCTGACCGATGGTCAGGTAGTTGTTGGCGCGCCACCACGCGTCCATCGCCGCGATCTCGTCGGGCGTGGCCGCGGGCACGGTGGTCAGGTCGGATGCCGGTGTCGTCGTCACGGCCCCACTCTGGTCGAGTCACCGCGCCCCGACAAGGGACCATCGGCCCCCGCAGAACCGGGCCGACCCGCTCACACGGGCAAGCGACGCCGGTGTCACCGAGGCTGCGTCACCTCGACACCCATCGGTTGGCCACTCATGCAACGATGTCCGCGACCAGCACGCCCGCCCGCCGCCCGGCGCGCAACCCCCTCACACGCGAAGGAGCTCGGATGCAGCGCACAGCCGGACTGCTGGCCGACGGCCGCGAGATCATCTGGTTCGACGTCGATGGCTCTCCTGCTCGTTCTGCCGTCGACGACCCTCGCGACCTGCCCCAGACGATCGCCAGCTCGCAGATGCGGCTCGACGTGCTCACGCAGCAGTGGATCTCGATGGCGTCGCACCGCCAGAGCCGCACCTACATGCCGCCGGCCGACGAGTGCCCCCTGTGCCCGTCGAGCGACGGTCGGCACACCGAGGTGCCCTCGGAGGAGTACCAGTCGGTGGCCTTCGAGAACCGGTTCCCGTCGTTCTCGACCCACGTCGAAGGCATCGACTCGGTCGACGACGGCATCACCGCACTGCGCCCCGGCATCGGGCGGTGCGAGGTCGTCTGCTTCACCTCCGACCACGACGGCTCGTTCGCCGGGCTGACGCAGCAGCAGGCGCGGCTCGTCGTCGACGTCTGGGCTGACCGCACCACCGCGCTGTCGAGCTCACCCGGGGTCGAGCAGGTCTTCCCCTTCGAGAACCGCGGCGCCGAGATCGGGGTGACCCTGCAGCATCCGCACGGTCAGATCTACGGCTACCCGTTCGTGCCGCCGCAGACCCACCACGAGCTGCACAGCGCCCGCGAGCATCTGGCCCAGACCGGCAGCAGCCTCTTCGGCGACATCATCGAGCGCGAGCTGCGCGACGAGGTGCGGGTGGTGGTCGACAGCGAGCACTGGGTCGCCTTCGTGCCGTTCGCTGCTCGCTGGCCCATGGAGGTGCACCTCTTCCCCCGGCGCCAGGTTCCCAACATCCCCGCCCTCAACGACGCCGAGCGCGACGACTTCGCCCGCGTCTACCTCGACGTGCTCGGCCGTTTCGACCGGCTCTACTCCACCCCGATGCCCTACATCGCCGGCTGGCAGCAGGCGCCGGTTCACAGCGACCGCGACCTGGCCTGGCTGCACCTCGAGCTGTTCTCGGTGCGCCGTGGCGAGGGGCGCCTGAAGTATCTCGCCGGGTCGGAGTCGGCGATGGGCGCCTTCGTCGGTGACGTGCTGCCCGAGCAGCAGGCAGAGCGGTTGCGCCAGGTCTGACGGCCGAACAGACGGCCCGCGCCGCCCCCTCCACGAAGAGTGGGCCGGGCTCCCGAAGAAGACCGGCCCACTCGACCGCAAGGGTCAGTGCTCGAAGGCGTCCTTGACGTTGCTGCCGGCGTCCTTGAGCTGCTCACCGCGCTGCTTGAGGTCTGCCTTGGCCTGGTCGCCCTGGCCCTCGGCCTCCAGCTGCTCGTTGTCGGTGACCTTTCCGGCGGCCTCCTTGGCCTTCCCCTTGAGCTCTTCCCCGAGGTTCTTGGCCTTGTCCATAGCGCCCATGGCTGGGCTCCTTTCCTGGTCCGATCAGAGATCGGTACCTTACCGGTCGCGTCCGGTTCGCAACCCATGGAGGCGGTCTGGGTCGGGCCTCCTGCCAGTCGCCGGGCTCACGAGACGGTCGCGTTTCGCGTCGGGCCGGTCCGGTTTGCGACACTGGCGGCGTGATCTCTGCAGCGGGCGACCCACCCGGCCTCTCCTCGGTGCGGGCGCCCCGGTCGGTCAACCTGAGCCGCTACGCCTACCTGTCGATCGCGGCGGCCGTGGTCACGATCACCCTCAAGGTCATCGCCTGGCGCCTCACCGGGTCGGTCGGGCTGCTCTCGGATGCCGCGGAGTCGGTCGTCAACCTCGTCGCCGCCGTGGCCATGCTCGTCGTGCTGCGGGTCGCGGCGAAGCCGGCTGACAGCAACCACCTCTTCGGGCACAGCAAGGCCGGCTACTTCTCGGCGGCCATCGAGGGACAGCTGATCTTCGTGGCGGCCCTGGTCATCATGTGGACCGCCGTCGAGCGGTTCATCAACCCGCGACCCATCGAGGACGTCGGGTTGGGACTCGGCATCTCGGTCGTGGCGTCCGTCGTGAACGGGGTGGTCGGCATCCTGCTGATCCGCGCGGGGCGGCGGTACCGCTCGCTGCCGCTGACGGCCGACGGCAAGCACCTGATGACCGACGTCTGGACCTCCGTCGGAGTCATCGTCGGCGTGCTGCTCGTCGCGCTGACCGGCATCGAGCGTCTCGACCCCGTCATCGCGTTTCTGGTCGGCCTCAACATCGTCTTCACCGGCTGGAAGCTGCTGCGTGCGTCGGTCGAGGGGCTCATGGACATCGCCATGACACGGGAGGACAACGCCGTGATCGCTGACGTGCTGACCGGGTTCGTGACCCCCGAGGTGCACTTCCACGCGCTGCGCACGCGCGAGTCCGGGCACGACCGGTTCGCCGAGGTGCACGTGCTCGTGCCGGGAGCCTGGTCGGTGCAGCAGGGGCACGACCTCGTCGAGGAGGTCGAGGCCGCCGTCTGCCTGCGCTTCCCCGACGTCGTGCTGACCTGCCACCTCGAACCGTCTGAAGACCCTCGCGCCTACGGTGACTACGCGGCCGAGTTCCCGGTGCCCACCCACGACGACATCCTCGCGGCCCACCGGGGCCACCCCGACGAAGCGGCCGGCGCCGGCGCCCCACCGACGTGACCGGTCGCCACCGATGAGCCCCCAGCACGTCGTCATCGACTCACCCATCGGTGCGCTCACCGTCGTCGCCGACGATGGGGCCATCACCCACCTGCTCATGGATGCCGCTGCGCACCGCCCCGACGACCCGGCGCTCTTCGGCGGGCTGGGCGACCCTGCCTCCGAGCCGTTCACGTCAGCCGCCCGTCAGCTGGAGGAGTACTTCGCCGGCGAGCGCACGACCTTCGACCTCCCGCTGACGCCGCGCGGCAACGACTTCCAGCAGCGGGTGTGGGCCCGGCTGCTCGAGATCCCCTACGCCGAGACGCGCAGCTACGGCGAGCTGGCTCGTGGCCTCGGCGGCGCCGGTCTTGCCCAGGCGGTCGGGTCGGCCAACGGACGCAACCCGATCGCGGTGGTCATCCCCTGTCACCGCGTCATCGGCGCCGACGGGTCGCTGGTCGGCTACGCGGGAGGGCTGGGCCGCAAGCGTTTCCTGCTGGCACTGGAGGAGTCACCACCACTGGTAGCCGGCCGGCTCTTCTGACTGGTCGCGCGGGCGGCGGGCGGCGGGCGGCCCCACGACCTCAGTCGGCCACCTGCAGGATGCACGCGGTGCCGACGTCGACGAAGCCCACCCGCCGGTAGATCTCCGCCGCGGCATCCGACGCGGCCGAGAGGAAGACGAGCTCGACGCCCCGGTCACGGCAGGCGGTGACCAGCGAGCGGGTGATGGCGGTGCCGTGCCCGCGACGGCGGTGGCCCGGTGGCACGGCGATCCCCATCATCTCGGCAACATCGTCTCGCGGAGCGGCCGACCCGGCACCGCACAGGTGAGTGCCCTCGAACGAGGCGACCACCACGAGGTCACCGCGTTCGATCAGCTGCGGCTGGATGCCGGTGTCGCCAGGCTCTACCTCGTCGACCCCATGGAAGCCCGCCGCCACCGCCCCCACCGCGAGCGCCAGGTGCGGCTCGGCCGGGTGCAGGGTGCGGGCCCTCGGGTCGGGCTCCACGTCGTTCAGGCTGGGCAGGGCGAGCAGCGGGTAGCGCTGCGTCCGGTAGCCGGCCGCCACCACCGCAGGCAGCAGCTCGGGCGTCATCTGCTCCACCCATTCGATGGCCCGGGGAACGCCGAGCTGCCGTTGGCGCTCGAGCACCCGCTCGACATCAGCCGGCTCGAACCGGCCCCGGCCGCCCAGCGCAGGACGGGCGTAGAACTGCCAGCCGGTGCCCGCTTCGGCGACAAAGAGCGTGAACGGTCCGCACGGCTCCGCGGCCGACGAGGCCCGCGGCACGAGGTCGTAGTAGCGCTCGATGCGGTCGAGCCGGTGGTCGTGGATGGTGCGCACGTCGTCACGATGACACCGTTGGGGCTCGCGACGCCATCGAGTTCTCCGGCGTCAGCGAAACGTTCGTCGGTCTGAGGATGGTCACTGACGGCCGAGCGCCTTCGCTGACCAAGCCAGCATCGCACGTCTCCGGTGCGCCGTTCTTGGCGTGGGATGCTGGCCCGACCGCAAACCTCACACCTCACACTTTCGCGGGGCGGAGCGTTCACAGAGCATGAAGCATCCGTTCGACCAGGCTGTCGCCGAGCACAGCGCCGTCGTGCTGCGCGTGTGCCGGGCCGTGCTCGGGCCCGTCGAGGCCGACGACGCGTGGTCGGAGACGTTCCTGTCGGCGCTGCGGGCCTGGCCCGACCTGCCCGACGACGCCAACGTGCGGGCCTGGCTCGTCACCGTCGCGCATCGCAAAGCCATCGACGTGCGAAGGGCGCAGGCCCGGGGCGCCGTGCCGGTCGAGTCCCTTCCCGACCGGCCGTCCTGGGGCGACGAACAGCCGGGAGCAGCCCTGCCCGACACCGAGCTCTGGGCCGCTCTCGCCGCCCTACCGAGCAAGCAACGCCAGTGCGTCGCGTACCACCACGTGGCCGGCCTTCCCCACGCCGAGGTCGCCGCCATCGTCGGAGGAACGGCCGCCGCCTCGCGACG
The DNA here is from genome assembly GCF_001758225.1 of Humibacillus sp. DSM 29435. Taxonomy (GTDB): domain Bacteria; phylum Actinomycetota; class Actinomycetes; order Actinomycetales; family Dermatophilaceae; genus DSM-29435. The sequence continues at coordinate 139,145 of NZ_MAST01000023.1, forward strand.
GTCGGCCGCCGACGGGATCGCGACCCTCCGCCGCACCTATCTCACCAAGGAAGTGAGCACGCATGTCTGACAACTTGATTGAGCAACTCGCCGCCCCCCGACCCGCAGACGCCGGGGCCGTAGCCGGGGCGGTGGCGGCGCTGCGCGAGAGGCTGGCCGGGGCGGCATCCGCCCAGGGGCTGGTCGACGTGGCGTTCCGCACCGTCGAGACGCCGGTCGGGGCGTTGCTGCTCGCGGCGACGGAGGCCGGAGTCGTGCGCGTCGCGTACCCGGCCGAGGGTCACGAGGCGGTTCTCGAGTCGTTGAGCGTGGCCATCGGCTCGCGAGTGCTGCGCGACACCAGGCGGTTCGACGACCTCTGCCACCAGCTCGACGGCTACTTCGCGGGGCAGCGGCGCCACTTCGAGGTGGCGCTCGACCTGCGGCTCGCCCACGGGTTCCGCCTCGAGGTGCTGGAGCACCTGCGCACCATTGCCTACGGCGCCACCGAGACGTATGCCGCCGCGGCCGCGGCATCCGGTCGACCGAAGGCCGTGCGCGCCGTGGGAACCGCCTGCGCCACCAACCCGCTGCCGCTGCTCGTTCCGTGCCATCGGGTCGTGCGCTCCGACGGCACGATGGGCGGCTACCTCGGCGGGCTCCCGGCGAAACAGCTGCTGCTCGACCTGGAGGCGGCGGCATGACGTTGCTCTCCGGCCGGCGAGGGGTCGTTCGATGAGCTGGCCGGTCGAGCGCACCCGGGAGGTCTACGCCAACCGCTGGATCACGGTTCGCGAAGACCAGGTGCGGCGGCCCGACGGGTCCGACGGCCTCTACGGCGTGGTCACCGTGCGATCCCCCGCCGTGTTCGTCGTGGCCCTGACCGAGGCCGACGAGGTGCTGCTCGTCACCATCGACCGTCACACGGTCGGGGCCTCCGTCGAGGTTCCGGCCGGAGGCACCGACGGCGAGGACCCCCTGGTGGCCGCCCGCCGCGAGCTCGCCGAGGAGACCGGGATGGCGGCGCGCACCTGGCGCCGGCTCGGCACGATGACGGCGCTCAACGGCATCTGCGAGGCCGAGGAGACCGTCTTTCTCGCCACCGACCTCGAGCCGGCCCCTGGTCACGACGCGGCGACCCTGGTCGAGGAGGGCATCACCGCGGTTCGGCGCGTGCCGCTGCGTGACGTGCTCGCCATGGTCGCCGCCGGCGAGATCACCGACGGTGAGACCCAGGCCGCGCTGCTGCACGCCCTCATCGCCCTCGGCCGGGTCCACTGACCCCCACCCAGTCGAGTGGCCACTTTCCTACAGTCGGGTCCGTACCGAAGTGGCCACTCGACTGACTTCTCCCGTCGAGTGGCCACTTTCGTACCGGTCTCATCACCACCCCCACCCAGTCGAGTGGTCACTTTCGTACCGGTCGCGATGCAACGGTTCTGGGATGCCGTGTGTCAATGAGGGTGTACGGGTTACGCCGAGAGCACCGGAGAGTCGATGAGACGCAGAGACGAGACCGCCTTCCAGGCCTTCGTCGTCGAGCGCCAGACCATGCTGCGCCGCCGGGCCTTTCTGCTGTGCGGCAACTGGGCCGACGGTGACGAGCTGGTACAGGAGGCGTTGGCCCGGGTCTACGTCGCCTGGCCGCGGATCGCCACCGGTGCCGAAACCGCCTACACGAGACGCACGATGATGAACCTCTTTCTCAACGACCAGCGCAAACGACGCCGCGAGGTGCTCACCGACGAGCCCCCTGAGCCGGCCACGACCCCCCACGACCACGACCTGGCCCTGACCCTGACCGCGCTGCTCGACGACCTGCCCGAGAAGCAGCGGGCCGTGCTCGTGCTGCGCTTCTGGGAAGACCTCACGGTGCCGCAGATCGCGGAATGCACCGGGGTCGCCGAGGGCACGATCAAGAGTCAGATCTCCCGTGCGCTGCACGCCCTGCGCGACCGGCTGGCCGAACCGCCGCGAGGCGCGGCGGAGGTGGCGACATGAACACCCGAGGCGACGACGACCGAGCCGACGACGACCGAGCCGACCAGGCCGGCCGAGACCACGAACCGCACGAGAAGCAAGACAAGGACACCGCCATGGACACCGACACGAGCGAGCAGCGGCTCAGAGAGGCATTGAACGCCGTGAACGACCTGGAACCTCCCCGCGACGACCTCTTCGCGGCACGGGCCCTCAACCGTGGCCGGGCCCGCACCGCGCGCCGCCGTTCGGCGCTGCTCGGAGCCGCCGCCGCGGTGATCGTCGTCGGCGGGGTCGGCGGGGTCGGCGGGGTGTGGACCCTGTCGCAGAACGTTGGCACGTCGACCAGCTCCATGGCGGCCGGTGCGCCCGTGCAGGACCAGTCCAAGGCGGGGGCGGGTGGTTCGGGCGAGGCTGCGCGCGCTCCTGGCCCCATCTCACCGGGTCAGCCAACCCGCACCCTGGGCTCGGACCAGCCGGGAACAGACGGCCTCACCGGTGGAAACCTGTCATTGTCGGCCCGCGACACCAGCCAGTGGCTCCGGGGGCCGGTGACGGCGCAGCGCATCGCGTTCGATGCGATTGCGCCCACCCTCGCCGCGCGCTGGCCCGACGTCTTCTCGGGCGCGTATGCCGCTGACGCCACGAACGCGCGCATCGTCGTCGCGGTCGTTCGCCCCGATCCGGCACTCGAGTCGTTCGTGAGGGGCGCCATGCCGACAGCGAGTGATGTTCAGTTCGTCACGGCGGCGAACTCGCTCGCGACCAAACAGAAGGTGGCCACAGAGATCGCCGCGAGCGCCGTGGCCCTGAGCGGCCAAGGTGTCGACGTGACCGGCATCCGCCTCGACGGGCGCACCGACCGGGTGGTCGTGACGACCGCGACGGGGTCAACCCCAGGAGTGCTCGAACAGCGTTACGGCACAACGATGGTGACGGTTGTCGTCTCAGCGGTGACGCCTCCGGCGAAGCTGCCGAACGGCGCCACCCTGCCGCCACTGCAACGCTGACCATCTCGGCTGGCGCGGATAGGCTGCTCGGCATGGAGCAGCCCCCCGCCCCCGAGGCCCCGATGAGCCCCATCGAGGCTCTGAGGCGCATCTGTTTCCTGCTCGAGCGCGGGCGTGAGAGCAGCTACCGGGTCGACGCCTTCCGCAAGGCCAGCGACGCGATCACGCTCATCACTGACGACGAGCTGACGGAGCGGGTCAAGGCTGGAACTCTCAAACAGATCAAGGGCATCGGCGACTCGAGCGCCGCGATCATCGGGCAGGCGGCGCGGGGCGAGATGCCGACCTACCTCGCCGAGACCGAGAAGAAGCACGGCGGGCCGCTCACCACCGACGGCGCCGAGCTGTACGCCGCGCTACGCGGTGACCTGCACTCCCACTCGAACTGGAGCGACGGCGGCAGCCCCATCGAGGAGATGGTGCTGGCCGCCGTGCAGCTGGGGCAGGAGTGGATGGCGCTGACCGACCACTCCCCCCGTCTCAAGATCGCGAACGGGCTCTCGCGCGAGCGCCTCGCCGACCAGCTGAGACGGGTCGAGGCGATCAACGCCAGCGTCGGCGACTCGTTCACCCTGCTCAAGGGCATCGAGGTCGACATCAACCTCGACGGCAGCCTCGACCAGGACGAGGACATGCTGGCCCAGCTCGACGTCGTGACGGCCTCGATCCACTCCAAGCTGCGCCAACCCGCCTTCGAGATGACCCCCCGCATGCTGGCCGCCGTGCGGCATCCGCGCACCAACGTGCTCGCGCACTGCACCGGCCGGCTCGTCACCGGCGGCCGGGGCACGCGGCCCCCGTCGGCCTTCGACGCCGAGAAGGTGTTCGCGGCCTGCCTCGAGAACGACGTCGCAGTCGAGATCAACTCACGCCCCGAGCGCCAGGACCCACCCGACGAGCTGATCGTGCTGGCGCGCGACCTCGGCTGCCTCTTCACCATCGACTCCGACGCCCACGCGCCCGGTCAGCTCGACATGAAGAGCCTCGGCTGCGCGCGGGCCGAGCAGCACGGCATCTGGGCCGAACGCATCGTCACGACGTGGCCGGTCGATGACGTGCTGGCCTGGGCCGGGCGTTGATTTGGAGCGAGCCCCGATCTGCGGCTATGGTTTCGCTCGTCCCAAACGGATAGGTCGGGTTCACGTCCCCATCGTCTAGCGGCCTAGGACTCCGCCCTTTCACGGCGGCAGCACGGGTTCGAATCCCGTTGGGGATACGCGTTACAGTTCCACCAGCGTCACAGTTGCACCAGCACCATGGTTTCACCAGCACTACCAGTGAGGCCCCGTAGCGCAGTTGGTTAGCGCGCCGCCCTGTCACGGCGGAGGTCGCCGGTTCGAGCCCGGTCGGGGTCGCTTCATATGAAGCGCCGCTCCTCAACGAGGAGCGGCGCTTTGGCGTTCACCACCCCCAGCCCGGATGCCGCTCACCCTCCCGCGGCCGCGTCGCCTGTGCGTTCGGCACCTGTTTGGCCTCGCAGGTGCCAACCGCGCGACAGGCTGCCCGTTCGGCACCTCCCCCGCCTGACTGGTGCCAACCGCACAGCTGGGCTCAGGCGGGTCGGCGCGAGCCCAGGCGGTGGGCGCGCACGACCTGGTTGAGGAATGCGTTCGGGTCGAGGCGCAATCCCAGAACGGGAATTCGCAGCACTCGCTCGGCGCCGAGCACCAGCTCGTTCTGGCGCAACGCGTCGGCCACCGCGTTCAGGGCCAAGGCGTGGTGCCCACCGTCGATCTCGACAACGAGCCCGATGTCGTTCCACGCCACGTCGAGGTAGACCCGGCCGTCGGGAAGCGTGCGCACCGACTGCCGGTCGGGCTCGGGCAGGCCACGGGTGCGGCAGAGCCGCGCAAAGTCGAGCTCGCCCAACGAATGCGCACCATCGCAGACGTCACGAACCACCGTGTCGATCAGCTGCCGCCGCGGCGAGCGGCGAACCGCGCTCCACGCCTCGAGCAGCATCGGGGGTGAGACGAGGCGCTGCTGAATGACCAGACAGAGCACCAGGGTGGCCTGGCGATCGGTGCGGGCCCACTGCGCGGCATGGATCGCGGCGTGTTCGGGCCGAACGCGGGGTACGCCGGCGCCGATCGGTTCCGGCTGGCGAACTCGTTGGTGACGTCGCACGCCTGGCACCGAGTGCCGCCGGTTGTCGGCCGGCAGGCAGACATCGATCGCATCGGTCATGAAGCCGGTCAGCCCCGAGGCCAGCAGTGCGGTCGCTCCGTCGAGCGCCGCGCCGGCACCGGTCTCCCACACGGCGCGCCACCACAAGGCCTCGCCTTGAGGCTCTGAGGTGCCGATGACCACCGTGTGCCGACCAGCGCGCCGCCACCGGCCGGCGTTGACCTCTGACGCGACGTCATGCCTGGACAGGCCCGCGGCACGCAGATCGGCTCGGTGAGCGACCCCGGCGTGCCGGGCCGCCACCTCCGCTCCGATGCGGGCTCGCTGCGCACGGCTGCGGCGCACGGTTCTGGCGAGCATGCAGGCAGCCTGCTTCATCAACCGTCCGCGTCGCTGACGTTGTGCACAGGCCGCCGCTGAGCGTTCGGCACCTCTCAAGCCGCGGAGGTGTCAAGCGCACTACGGGTTGCGCGGTTGGCACCTGCACGACGTCGGAGGTGCCAGACGCACAGCGCAACGCGGCCCAGCGGCATGCCGGATGCCGGTGGAATCAGCGGTGGCCGGCCCGCAGCACCAGCTCGAGCTCGAACCGGGTCTCGGGGTCATCGAGAGCCGCACCGAACAAGTCGCGAAGCTGGCCGACGCGGTAGCCGACGGTCTGGGGGTGCACGAACAGCTCCTCGGCGATCGGGGCCCGCGCCCCTTGGTGGCGCAGCCACGACAGCAGCGTCTCGGCCAGCCGCTCCCGAACGGCCGGCCGCAGCGAGTCGAACGGGGTGAGCAGCTTGCGGGCCAAGTCGTCGGTAGCCAGGGGCTCCGCGCGAACGACCAGCTCGGCGAGGTGCTCGTCGACCCACACGGGCGGGGCGCCCGGCCCCGACTCGACCGGGCTCGACAGCCCACGACCAGCGGCCGACGCCGCCAGCTGCAGCGACTCCGACGCCTCCTGCCACGGCCGGGTCGAGCCGATGATGGCCCGGCGACCCGAGAGCGCTCGCTCGATCGCGGAGCGCTGAGCGGGCCGCCCGGCGAAGGGCAGCACGACCACGACGTCGGTACCGCGCTCGCTCACCAGCGCCTCCGCCCCGAGAGCGGCCCGCAGGCCGTCGACGCGCGGAAACGGCACCACGGCGACCACGATCGTGTCGGGCAACGTCCAGCCGATGGCGGCCGCGGCCCGGCTGACAGCGCCGTCGCTCGAGTCACCGCGCAGCAGCATCTCGACGAGCCCACCCCGCAACCGCTGCTGCTCACCGGCGCGCTCCGACTGCTCGTGGGCGTAGCCCTGGGCGCTCGCGGCCGACAGCTCGTCGATGTAGGCGAACAGTGACTCCCCGAGGGCGAGCAGCACGTCGGGGGCCATCTGCGAAACGTCGACGGTGCGCGAGATCGCGCGAAAGGTGACCCGGGCGCCGTAGCGGTAGGCCGCGAGCAGCGACTCGAGGCTGCGGCCAGAGCGCACCTCGCCCCGGCCGAGGCCCTCGTAGACCCACTTGCCGTCATCGGACAGGGCCGGCAACCGGGTTCCGGGCAGGTCGAGAAAGCGGTTGAGGGCGATCTGCACGCCCCGTCGGACCCCCTGCCCGAACCGGCCCTCCATGGGCATCGCGTAGACCGGAACGTCGAGCGGGATACCCGCGATGATGGCCTCGACGATCTCAGCCACCACAGGCCGGATTTGCTGGCTGACTTCGGTCGGTAGGTACAACCACGGAGGGTCAGACGTGGTCTGCGCCACAATCCTCACCGCCTTCTTATCACCACGAGACAGTTTCCTGCGTGAAACAGTACCCGACGTCGCAAGACGCCGAGCCCCTTCAGGGTGGATGATTAGGTATGCCTCAGATCCGTGCCCTGCGACGCGTCGCTTCACTGCTGACGACACCGCTGGCCCCGGAAGACTTCTTCGGCCTGGTGAACCCCCTCAGCTCGACCCGTCAGCTGCGCGGCATCGTCACGAAAGTGACCCGCGAGACGGCCGACTCGACAACCGTCGCCTTTCGCCCCGGCAAGGGCTGGAACGCCCACGCCGCCGGGCAGTGGGCCCGTATCGGGGTCGAGATCAACGGCGTGCGGCAGTGGCGCAGCTACTCGTTGTCGGCGGCCGCGGGGCACGACCCGGCCATCACGGTCACCGCGATCGGCTTCGTCTCGACGGCCCTGGCCCGCGACACCAAGGTCGGCGACCTGCTGTTCCTCGACCCCCCGCAGGGCGACTTCGTGCTCCCCGAGCACCCCCGCCCCCTGCTCATGCTCACCGCGGGCAGCGGTCTCACGCCGGTCATGTCGATGGTGCGCACCCTCGTGCCGCGCCGCCAAGACGCCGACGTCGTGCTCATCCACTCCGCCCGCAGCCCCGACGAGGCCCTGTTCCACGACGAGCTTCTCGAGATGGCCGACCAGTTTCCCAGCCTCAAGGTGCGGCACTGGTACACCCGCGACACGGGCCCCGACGCCTCCAACGATGAGCCCCGCCGCCTCGACCTCACCGACACCACCGACCTCGAGAGCCTCTGCCCCGACTGGCGCGACCGGGCCGCTTACGCGTGCGGCCCCGCCGAGTTTCTCGACGCGGCCGACGAGCTGTGGCTGCGCGACGGCGACGACGCCACCCACGCCAACCTGACCATCGAGCGTTTCGCCACCGTGCTGCTCCCCGGAACCGGGGGCGAGGGTGGGATCGTTACGTTTGAGAAGTCCGACAAGGAGGTGGAGGTCGATGGTGACGTCCCCCTGCTCGACGCCGGTGAAGACTGCGGCGTCGTCATGCCGAGCGGATGCCGTATGGGCATCTGTCGAAGCTGCCTGATCCCGCTCGTGGCCGGCAAGGTGCGCGACCTGCGCACCGGCGAGGTTCACGGCGAAGAGGGCGAGCTCATCCAGACCTGTGTCAATGCTGCCGCCGGCCCCGTCCACCTGGACATCTAGGAAGGAACCCCACATATGCCCACCTTGGTTCACAAGTCAGCCCCGACCGAGACACCGGTCCCCTCGCCCTCTGGAACGCACGCGACCCAGCCGGGCCAGCCGACCCCGGCGACCGAGCCCGGCGGCATCCGCCCGCGCAAGCCGATCCTGGCCGCCACCGGAGCCCCCGCCCTGCGCCCCGCCGCCGCGCGCCACCTCTCTGACGAGCAGGTCTACCAGCTCGGTGTCGAGCTCGACACCCTGCGCGACTCCATCATCGCCACCCGCGGGGCGAAGGATGCCGCCTACATCCGTCGGGTCATCCGCGCCCAGCGCACCCTCGAGGTCGCCGGCCGCGCCACGTTGATGCTGTCGAAGAAGAAGACCGCCCTGGTGGCCGGCACCGCGATGCTCTCGGTCGCCAAGATCCTCGAGAACATGGAGATCGGGCACAACGTGCTGCACGGCCAGTGGGACTGGATGCGCGACCCCGACATCCACTCCACCACCTGGGAGTGGGACTTCGTCACTCCGGCCGCAGCCTGGAAGCACACCCACAACGACCTGCACCACACCTGGACCAACGTCATCGGCAAGGACAAGGACGTCGGCTACACGACGCTGCGCATGGCCGAGGACCAGCCCTGGAAGCCGTTCAACATCCTCAACCCCGTCATCAACGCGGTGCTCGCGCCGTTCTTCGAGTGGGGCATCGCCATCTACGACCTCGAGCTCGAGGCCGTCAAGGACGGCGAGAAGAGCAAGGCCGACCTCAAGCGCGACCTCAAGGCCGTGGGCCGCAAGGTGGTGCGCCAGTTCACCAAGGACTACGTCGCCACCCCCGCCGCCGCCGCCCTGCTCGGCTCGGGCAAGCAGGCCCTGATCGGCACCTTCACCGCCAACGCGATCCGCAACGTGTGGGCCCACTCGGTCATCTTCTGCGGCCACTTCCCCGACGGCGTCGACACCTTCAGTGAGGCCGAGATCGAGGGCGAGACCCGCGGTGACTGGTACATCCGCCAGATGCTCGGCTCGGCCAACATCTCCGGCAGCAAGACCATGCACCTCATGACGGGCAACCTCAGCCACCAGATCGAGCACCACTGCTTCCCCGACCTGCCGAGCAACCGGTACCACGAGGTGGCCGTGCACATGCGCGAAATCACCGAGCGTTACGGCCTGCCGTACACGACCGGCCCGATCCACCGCCAGGTCGGCCAGGCGTGGGCCAAGGTCTTCCGGCTCGCGCTGCCGCCGAAGAAGTCGCGCACGTCGCCGGCCGCGCCCGACGCCGGCTCGCCCGAGTCCGCTCCGACCACCGGTCGCTCGCCCCTGCCGATGGTGGCGAGTGCCCTCTGAGCCGGCTGCGCGCGCAAGCCTGACCGCGGCCTTCTTCGACCTTGACCGAACCCTGATCCGGGGGTCGGCCAACTACCCCTTGGCGATCGCCGCGTTCCGCAGCGGTCACGTGCCGTGGCGCGACCTCGTCAAGGACACGTTCACGGCGCTGACCTTCCACCGCAAGGGTTCGACGGATGCCGGGAGCCACGCGCTGCGCGAACGCATCCTCGGCGCCGTGGCGGGTATCCCGCAGGCCGAGATCATCCACCTGGCCGACGCCATCGTGCCGAAGGTCGTCGGCCGGGTCATCCCCGAGTCGGCTGCGCTGCTGCGTGAGGCGAAGGATGCCGGTCACCACCGCATCGTCGTGTCGGCCTCCCCCATCGAGCTCGTCGGGCGCATCAGCGACGCCCTCGGGCTCGAGGGGGCGGTCGCAACCCGCAGCGAGCTCGACAACGGCTGCTACACCGGCCGGCTGGCGGGCGAGTTCTGCTACGGCCACGGCAAGGTGATCGAGATCGAGAAGCTCGCGGCAGAACGCGGCTACGACCTGACCCGCAGCTGGGCCTACAGCGACTCGATCAGCGACCTGCCGATGATGGAGCGGGTCGGCAACGCGGTGGCGGTCAACCCCGACAAGGAGCTGCGCCGCCTCGCTGGCGAACGCGGCTGGCGCATCGTCGAGATCCGCACCCGCCAACGCTGACCCTGCCCCCCGCCCCCCTCCCCCCTGTCCCCTCGCCCTTTCCCCTCGCCCTGTCCCCTCGCCCTTTCCCCGCGAACGACTCGTTCGTGGTCGAACGCGCCGGTGTGCCAGCGCGTTCGCTCACGAACCCTGCGTTCGTGGGCTTGTGCTTCTGGGCCGGCAGGCCGCTGACCGGCATCCACCGGTGGCACCACGAAGCATCGCGGGCTGGTCGACCGCCGCAGCGCCGCACCGCCGCACTGCCGCACGAGAAGTTGAGGCCGATGCCTCATGACCCGGCAGGGGCCTCGGGGTGACGCTGATGTCATGTTCACGACACCACGTCAAGCAGCCACCACCATCGCGGCCAACCCCCGCCTGGCCCGCGGGTCTGACGAGCGCTTCACCGGGTACGGCGCGATGGGCGTGCCGTTTATCGGGGGGTGCCACCTCGGCCTACGGGACATGGTGGCCAGCTCGCTGGGCACGCCGTACCGCACGGTCTGGTACCGCGACCCGATGGGCCGCTGGACCATCTTCACTAGCGTCGACCCCGACGTCAGCTGTCCGCGCTACTTCGGGTCGGTGACGGCTGTCGAGCGGGTGCCCGCGATCGACGTCACCTGGCGAGACGACTGGACCGTCGACGTCACCATCGGGGCCCGTCTCTCGTGGCGGATGAGACTCGGGGCGACGCCGGCCACCCGTTCGATGACGATGCTGGGCGGCGCCACGCCGCCGCTGGCCTGGAACAGCACGGCCGTGCTCGGCGCCATGAGCCCCATGGCCGGCGGCGTGCTCCGGTCGGGGCGAATCAGGCTGCGCGGCCGCACCCCCAACGGCCCGAGCTTCAAGATGGCCCCGCTGCGGGTGTGGCGAGTCGTCGGCGGCTCCGCGACGCTGGACGGCAACGACCTCGGCGCCATGGGCCCCCTGGCGCAACAGGCGCATCTGGGCGACTTCTGGCTGCCCCAGCGGGGTCTCTTCTTCGCCGGTCGGGCTCGGTTCACGGCGGCCACCCCAGCAACCGAAGCTCCGCGCGAGATGGCAGACCTTCGCTGACGCCCCGGCCCCGGAGGGCCGCCTATGGCGGTCCACTCGCTCCTTCAGAACCGGCGACCGCCTGGCCGCTTACGCGCACCAGGCCGACTTTCACGACAGAGCCGACCCCAACTCACACCCGCACCCGCACCCGCACCGAGAGGAAACATCATGACCGTTCAACAGCAGACACCCACCCTCGACGTCGACAAGCTGATGGCCTTCGTCTTCAAGGCCGTCGACGAGGTCGGCGCGACCCTCAACACCGCTCTCGTCGTGCTGGGCGACAAGCTCGGCTACTACACGACCATGGCGAGCGGGCCGGTCACGCCGGCGCAGCTGGCCGAGGCCACCGCGACCGGGGAGCCCTACGCCCGCGAATGGCTGGGCGCCCAGGCTGCCGGTGGCTACGTCGAGTACGACGCCACCACCGGCCGGTACACCCTGCCCCCCGAGCAGCGGGCCGCTCTCACCGACCCGAACAGCCCGGCCTACCTGCCCGGCTTCTTTCAGATCGCCCTCGGTACGACGCACGACATCGACGACGTGCTCGCCGCCGCCCGCAGTCAGGCCGGTCTGGGCTGGCACGAGCACCACGCCGACGTGCACGACGGCTGCGAGCGGTTCTTCCGCACCATGTACAACGCCCACCTCGTCGGCGAGTGGTTGCCGGCGATGGATGGCGTCGTCGACAAGCTCGAACGCGGCGCCAGTGTCGCCGACGTGGGGTGCGGGCACGGGGCGTCGACGATCATCATGGCGCAGGCCTTCCCGAGCTCCACCTTTACCGGCTTCGACTACCACCCCGCCTCGATCGACACAGCCCGACAGCGGGCTGCCGAAGCGGGCGTGGGCGAGCGGGTGCGGTTCGAGGTGGCGTCTGCGACCGCGTTCCCCGGGACCGGCTTCGACCTCGTCACCACCTTCGACGCGCTGCACGACATGGGTGACCCGGTCGGTGCGGCGCGGCACGTGCATGACGCCATGGCCTCCGACGGCACCTGGATGGTCGTCGAGCCGATGGCCGGCGACACCGTCAGCGACAACCTCAACCCGGTCGGGCGGGCCTACTACGGCTTCTCCACGCTGCTGTGCACCCCGTCTTCCCTGGCGCAGGACGTCGGTCTCGCGCTCGGTACCCAGGCCGGGCCAGCACGGATCCGCGAGGTTGTTGCGGCGGGTGGCTTCACCCGGTTTGCCTCGGTCGCCGAGACGCCTTTCAACAGGGTGCTGGAGATCCGTTGGTGACGAGAGTTGGTCGTCACTGCCCGGTCCGGTGATCGAACGCACGCACCCGCCGTCGGCGTCCCGCACGAGGGGGTACGGCGGGGGCGACGTTGCGAGCCCGTGACCAGCGGCGTCGTTAGGAGCAGAATCAGCCCATGACCGGTCCGGGCACGCACGACGGTGAGGATCTTCCTCGACTCGTCGAGGTTCTGGGCGCGCTCTCGGTCGCGATCGACCTCGGGTTGGGTCAGCCCGCCGAGCACATGCTCCGTTCGGCCACGATCGCCTGCCGACTGTCCGACCGGCTCGGGCTCCCACCTGAGCAGCGCGACACCGTCTACTACTCCACCCTGGTGATGTGGATCGGGTGCCATGCCGACTCCCAGGAGTACGCCCGCTGGTTCGGCGACGACATCGCGGTCCGTCACGACGCGTACCTCGTCGACTGGGCCGGCATCCCCTACCTGCGGTTCCTGCTCGGCAACGTCGCCAAGGGTGAACCTCTTGCCCAGCGGCTGAAGGTGATGGGCACGCTGTTTCGAGACGCTCACGGCCAGCTCGCCACGCTGGTGCACTCGCACTGCGCCTCGGCAGCGTCGCTCGCGCAACACATCGGGCTCTCGCCGGAGGTCGCGACCACGCTCGCCTACACCTTTGAACGCTACGACGGCCGGGGGCTGCCGGTCGGAGCTTCGGGCGACCAGATCCCCATCGAGATGAGGGTCGCGCAGTTCGCCGACATCGCCGAGGTGCACCACCGCACCTTCGGGCTGGACGCGATGACCGCGATGGCCAGGAGCCGACGAGGCGGCCAGTTCGACCCTGCCGTGGTCGACGCGGCGCTGACCAGCCCCGAGGAGCTGTTGGCCGCCGCCCCCGACGGTGACGAGTGGAAGGAGGCCCTCAACTGGGCTCCCGACCGGGAGGTCCGGCTCACCGGCGAGCACCTCGACCGGCTGGTGTGCGCCATCGGCGACTTCGTCGACCTGAAGTGTCCGTTCACGCTGGGTCACTCACGGGCGGTGGCCACACTCGCGGCGGCGGCCGGCGAGAGGCTGGGGATGGGTCCCGCCGAGGTCCACACCCTCCGCCGAGCCGGACACCTGCACGACCTGGGGCGGCTCGGCGTCTCGAACCAGCTGTGGGCGAACCAGGGCAGCCTGAGCCCCTCGGAGTGGGAGCGAGTGCGGATGCACCCCTACCTGACCGAGCGCGTGCTCGACCGCATCCCCGGGCTGGGCGGCGTGCGCACGGTCGCCCGCGCGCATCACGAGCACCTCGACGGCACCGGGTTTCCGCTTGGGGTCGGCGGCACGATGCTAGGCCGCAGCGAGCGCACCCTGGCTGCGGCGGTCGCTTACCAGTCGGCGCTCGAGCCGCGGCCCTACCGGGACGCGATGTCGCCCCAACAGGCCAGGGAGCGGCTGCGTGGAAGAAGCAGGGCAGGCCGACTCGACCCCGACTGTGTCGACGCAGTGCTGGCCGTCGCCGGGCACCGCCCCTCGAGGCTTCGGCGCGATGACCTGCTCACCCCTCGAGAACACGAGATTCTCGGACTGGTCTCTCGTGGGTTCTCGAACCGAGAGATCGCCAGCCGGCTGGTGCTGAGCGAGAAGACCGTGCGCAACCATGTCGAACGCACCTACACCAAGATCGGTGCGACCAACCGGGTAGGCGCCAGCCTCTACGCACTCCAGCACGGCCTGGTGACCCACCTGAACGACCCTGACTAGCAAGCCTGCTCACCCGATCGATCTGCAGCCGCCGCTCCGGCCGCCAGGGTGGCTCGGCACACAGCACGTCGGTTCCGCCTGCTGACCACGGTCTGTAGACAACCCCGCGGCCCGGCATCCGCACCCCGAACCGAACGCGGCGTTCGTTCTCGAACGCGTCGCTACAACACTGAGTTCGGCACCGAACGCGGCGTTCGCGGAAAATGTGCGGCCCCGAGATGTATCAACCGGTTTCGCTGTCGCCCCTGCCATCTACGAGGACCATGAAGTCCAGCGCAAGTGCGCCAGCACAGGGAATCAAGGGGAGATCGCCATGTCTGAGTCACCCAAGGTCTGCTTCGACCGCATCCTGCCGAAAGACCTGATGCGCCCTCACCGGCGCGAGCGCGGGCCCGACGGCGGCGACCGCGCCATATCGCCCATCGGCAAGTCGTGGATGAACGGCACCCGCCTCACCGTCAGCTTCCTGGGCGGCACGCCGGCCGAGCAGAACACTGCCCGTCAGCAGGCCGCCTGGTGGCAGCAGGCGTGCAACATCTCGTTCGACTTCGGCTCGCACATCGCGGCCGACATCCGCATCAGTTTCGACCCGAACGACGGGGCGTGGTCGTACGTCGGCACCGACAACAAGGGCATCCCGGCGAACGAGGCGACGATGAACCTCGGCTTCCTCGACGGCGGCACCGCGGGGCACGAGTTCGGTCACGCCATCGGCCTCGCACACGAGCACTCGAACCCGGCGGGCGGCATCCAGTGGAACGAGCCGGTCGTCATCGCCGCGCTCGCCAAGCCCCCGAACAGCTGGGACGAGGCCAAGGTTCGGCACAACGTGTTCATGAAGTACGCGGTCGACCAGATCAAGGGCACGGCCTTCGACCCCGACTCGATCATGCTCTACAGCTTCCCGGCGGCGTGGACGCTCAACGGCATCGCGACGCACGCCAACGACGTGCTCTCCTCTCTCGACAAGGCGTTCGTCGCCGGGGCGAGCATGTACCCGCCTTCGGCCCCGCCGCCCAGCGAGGCGACGACCCTGACGATCGACGGCGACAAGACGAAGGCCTCGATCGGCACCGCGGGTGAAGAGGACCTCTACTCCTTCGACGTGGCGACCGAAGGGGTGATCGAGGTGACGACCCGCGGCACGACCGACGTCTACCTCAAGCTCTACGGCCCCGACAGCGAGACCGCCCTCATCGGCGAGGACGACGACGCCGGCTACGGCCTCAACCCGCGCATTCGCACCGCCCTGCTCCCGGGCCGCTACTACGCGCAGGTGCGTCACTACAGCCCGCAGGGCACGGGCGACTACACGATCCGGGTGCGCACGCGCTGAGCCGAGCGCAAACGAAGCGATGCCGGATGCCGCTGTGCCCGAGCGGCATCCGCGCGTCTACCCCAGCCGCCCGCTGAACGCAGCGTTCGTTCTCGAACGCGCCGCTGTAACAGTGAGTTCGGCAACGAACGCCGCGTTCAGTCGGCGGGGCGGGGCGGTTCTGGTTCCAGGCGGTTGCTCGCATCAACTGTCGGGGCCGAAGGCGAGCCTTGACGCACCAGGCCTTGATCTTGACGTTCACCGGCCTGGGCCTGCTTCAGGCTGTCCATAAGTCGCTGGGCGTTCGCGGGCACGCGCAGCAGGTGAGACGTCTCTTCCAGAGCGTCGTAGTCGGCGCGCGAGAGAAGAACCGCGTCTCCGCGCCGTGAGGTGATCTCGATCGGGGTGCGGTCATCGTTGACCTTCTCGATCAGGGAGAGCAGGTTTTTGCGGGCCTCGCTTGCCGT
Organism: Humibacillus sp. DSM 29435; assembly: GCF_001758225.1. Lineage (GTDB taxonomy): Bacteria > Actinomycetota > Actinomycetes > Actinomycetales > Dermatophilaceae > DSM-29435. The sequence goes on from NZ_MAST01000023.1 coordinate 154,957, forward strand.
CACAGCCACAACGCACCTCCGGGTGGGTGCGAAAACGGTACCGCGCGGTCTCGGCATGCACCTCACCGCGCTGGGTCATGATCGGCGTCGAACGACGGGTTGGTGAGCGAACGCGCCGGCACACCACCGCGTTCGACCTCGAACGAGTCGTTCGCGGGGAAAGGGTTACCAGGAGGTGTGGAGGGGGCGGCCTTCTGCGTAGCCGGCGGTGCTCTGCAGACCGACGACGGCGCGGTCGTGGAACTCCTCGAGGCTGCGGGCCCCGGCGTAGCTGCAGCTGCTGCGCACGCCGGCGATGATCTCGTCGATGACGTCCTCGACCGAGGGCCGGGCCGGGTCGATGTACATGCGCGCTGTGCTGATGCCCTCCTCGAACAGGGCCTTGCGAGCCCGGTCGTAGCCGGTGTCGGTCGCGGTACGGCCCCGCACGGCACGGGCACTGGCCATGCCGAACGACTCCTTGTACTGCCGCCCGGTGTTGTCGGTGTAGAGGTCGCCGGGCGACTCGAGCGTGCCGGCGAACCACGAGCCGATCATGACGTTCGAGGCGCCGGCCGCGAGCGCCAGGGCCACGTCACGCGGATGCCGCACTCCCCCGTCGGCCCACACATGGCCGCCGAGGTCGCGGGCGGCCGCAGCACACTCGAGCACCGCGGAGAACTGGGGGCGACCGACGGCGGTCATCATGCGGGTGGTGCACATCGCGCCGGGCCCGACGCCGACCTTGACGATGTCGGCGCCGGCGTCGATGAGCTCGCGGGTTCCGGCGTCCGAGACCACGTTGCCGGCGACGATCGGCACCTCGGGGTCGAGGGCGCGCACGGCTCGCAGCGCCTCGAACATCTTGTCCTGGTGGCCGTGGGCGGTGTCGATGACAAGCACGTCGATGCCGGTGGCGAGCAGCTGCTCGGCCTTGGTCGCAACGTCACCGTTGATGCCGAGCGCGGCCGCAACGCGAAGGTGCCCAGCGGCATCCGTCGCGGGGGTGTAGAGGCCGGAGCGGATGGCACCGCCGCGCGTGAGGATGCCGACGAGCTCTCCGCTCGCTGACACGACGGGCGCGACGCGGCGGCGGGCCTCGGCGAGGCGATCGAACCCAGCTCGCGGGTCAAGGCCGTCGGGCAGTACGAGCATGTCGTCGTTCATGACGTCGCGCACCTGGGTGTAGCGGTCGACGCCGGTGAGGTCTTTCTCGGTGACGATGCCGACCGGGCGCGGGCCGTCGACGACGATGCCGGCGCCATGGGCACGCTTGCCGAGCAGCGCGAACGCCTCGCCGGCGGTGACGCTCGGGTCGAGCGTGATCGGGGTGTCGTGCACGAGGTGGCGGGTCTTGACCCACGACACGACCTCGCCGACCACCTCGACCGGGATGTCCTGGGGCAGCACCGTGATGCCGCCGCGGCGGGCCACGGTCTCGGCCATGCGACGCCCGGCGATGGCGGTCATGTTGGCGACCACGAGCGGGATCGTCGTGCCGGTGCCGTCGACCGAGGCGAGGTCGACGTCGAGGCGGCTGGTGACCGACGAGCGGCTGGGCACCATGAAGACGTCGTCGTAGGTGAGGTCGAGCTGGGGCGAGAGACCGTTGAGGAACTGCACGGGGAGCAAGTGTAGGCGGGTTAGTGGGCGTGGTTTTGCGCGTGGACGGTTTCGCTGGTGGCGGAACGGCTTGGGCTTGGCGACGCGATGACGTAATCTTAATTACATGATTACGAATGAGAAGACAGAGAAGGTTCGCGGCTGGTTCACCGGTCGACTGCCCGCCGAGTGGACCGCGGCCGCCCCCGAGGTCACCGTCGACCGGGAGGAGATCACGGTCGTGCTGACGACGGGTGACGTCGAGCTCGCCGACGCGAGCGAGGCCGAGACGGCCGAGGCCCGCGCCGGTCGCGCCAAGGCGTTCCGCGAGGACACCCGCGAGCGCCGCATCGCCATCGCCCGCGAGGCCGAGCACCGTTTCGACCGCAAGGTCTCGTGGGCCGTTCGGGTCGGCGACCGCACCGAGCTGTTCACCCACGTCGCGGCGCCCGCCATGACCCGGCTGCGCCAGCCCGAGCGGGTCGTGCTCGACACCCTGGTGGATGCCGGCGTCGCCCGGTCGCGCGCCGAGGCGCTCGCCTGGTGCGTCAAGCTCGTCGGCCAGCACGAGAACGACTGGCTGGCCGAGCTGCGCGAGGCGATGACCGCCGTCGCCGACGTGCGGGGCAAGGGCCCGTCGGCCTGAGTCGTCACGGCGAGTCGTCACGGGCGGCGTGGCCAAGGGTGAGTGGCCGCGCCGTCTGGTCGTTTGCTGCATCCGGGGAACGGGCGCGGGCGATACTGAACGTGGAACCGTGAGGTGACCGCCTCACTCCTGGGGCCAGCCCGCGACCACGCAGCACCCCGACGAGGAGCCCGATGACCACGCAGTCGAACGCACCCACCTTCGCCCCCACCCCGAAAGGCGAGCTGTCTGACGACGATCGAGCCCGCCTCGACGCCATCGTGGCCGGGATGGCTCGGGGCGAGTCGGTATGGGCGGCGATGGATCTGCCGGCTCGCGCCGACCTGCTGGCTGACGTGCACCGCAGTGTCGCCGCCGCCGCTGACGCGTGGGTCGCCGCCGCGGTGCGCGCCAAGGGCCTCGACCCCAAGTCGCCGCTCGTGGGTGAGGAGTGGCTCTCGGGGCCCTACTGCACGCTGACGGCGCTGCTCGCGCTCCAGCACTCGCTCAAAGCCCTGGCCTCAGGTGGTAGCCCCGTCGACGGGAAGCGCCTCGGCACGGCCCCCGGCGGCCGGGTGACGGTGCCGGCCCTGCCCTCCAACCGTTTCGAGTACCTGCTGCTGCACGGCTTCACCGCCGACGTGTGGATGACGCCCGGAGTCAGCGCCGCCCAGGTGCAATCGCGCGCCGGGCTCGGGGCGAGGACCCCCTCCGAGACCGGCGGGGTGGGCCTGGTGCTCGGGGCGGGCAACATCACCTCGATCGCGCCCCTCGACGTGCTCTACGAGCTGGTGGCCCACAACCGGGTCGTCGTGCTCAAGCTCAACCCGACGCTTGATGAGCTGCTCCCGGCCTACGAGGCGGCCTTCGCCCCGCTCATCGACCGCGGGCTGCTCGCCATCGTCGCCGGTGGCGGCGACGTGGGCGGCTATCTCGCGCAACACGAGGGCATCTCGCACGTGCACATCACGGGCAGCGCGGCCACGCACGACCTCATCGTGTGGGGTCGCGGCGAGGATGCCGCCCAGCGCCGGGCCGCGGGCACGCCCCTGCTCGAGACGCCGATCACGAGCGAGCTGGGCGGGGTGTCGCCGATCATCGTCGTGCCCGGCGACTGGTCGAGCGCCGACCTCGCCTTTCAGGCTGCGCACGTCGCCACCCAGCGCCTGCACAACGGCGGCTACAACTGCATCGCCGGGCAGGTAGTGGTGCTGAGCAGTGACTGGGCGCAGCGCGAGGCCTTCGTCGAGCAGCTGCGCGTCGCGATGGACAAGGCGCCCGGCCGCGCGCCTTGGTACCCCCGTAGCGCGGAGCGGGTCGCCGACGCCGCCGCGTCCTACTCGGATGCGCAGCGGCTCGGTCCCGATGGCGGGCGGCTGCTCATCGACGCCCGCGGCTCTGACGCGGCCTCGATCGTCGAGACCACCGAGTACTTCTCCCCCGTGCTCGGGATCGTCGACGTGCCAGGCACCGGCCAGGCCTTTCTCGACGCCGCGGTCGACCTCGTGAACCACGACTTCGTCGGCACCCTCGGCGCGAACCTGCTCGTCGACCCCGCGACCATGAAGACCCTCGGCAACGGCTTCGAGGAAGCGGTCGCGCGGCTCGAGTACGGAACCGTGGCGATCAACGCCTGGACCGGGGTGGGTTTTCTCACCGCCAACGCCTCGTGGGGCGCCTTCCCGGGGCACACCCTCGACAACGTGCAGAGCGGCATCGGCGTCGTTCACAACGCGTTGCTGCTCGCCGACGTCGAGCGCACGGTCGTACGCGGCCCCTTCCGCCCGTTCCCCCGATCGGCCGTCGGCGGCGAGTTCGCCCTCAGCCCCAAGCCGCCGTGGTTCGTCTCGGCCCGCAGCGCCCGCACGACCGGCGAGCTGCTCACCCGCTTCGCGGCCGACCCGTCGTGGGCCAAGCTTCCCCGCATCTTCGGATCGGCCTTCCTGGCCTGAGACCTGGAACGACGGGCGCCGACGAGGGCTGACGCAGGCCGACGGTGCGGCGCCTGAGTCGCGGGTTGGTGCGGCCAATACAGGTCACACGGCAAGGCGTTCCGGGAAGACAGTTGCGAGCGGCGCATGGCTAACGCCCGCGAGCCCGAACACCGCTTCTCCACGAGGTCTCGTGGGCCGATTGGGGCGACGAACGCACCGAACTGATGACCCAAGTCGCGGCGCCAGCCCGAGCGGGTCGTGCTCGCCATCTTGGTGGATGCCAGCGTCGCCGGATCCAGCGCCGGGGCGCCCGCCTGGTGCGTCAAACTCGTCGGCCATCACGAGAACGACTGGCCGGCAGAGCTGCGCATCGCGATGACCACCGTCGTCGACATGCGCGGCAAGGGCCCGTCGGCCTGAGCCTCTTCTGGGTTCAGGCCGTCTCTCGGATGCCGTGTGCTTCCTGGTCTGGGCCGGCGGGTTGGCCCCTCGGCTGGCCTGGTCTAGAACGGTGTGCGCCCAACTCTGGCCTTCGGCTATAGTTCGGGACGGCGCAAGGCCAGATAGCTCAGTTGGTAGAGCGTTCGACTGAAAATCGAAAGGTCGGCGGTTCGACCCCGTCTCTGGCCACCACCACGAAGCCGCAGGTCACGCCTTTGTGACCTGCGGCTTCACTTTCTATAGTCGACGTGGCTGCGCAAGCACGAGCAGTCGATCAAAGATGGTTACGCCACGTACGAGTCCTCAAGGGGGGCCTAAAGCTCTTGCCGCCAGCACAGCGCGCAACGGATCTCTTTTGAACTAGCAGACGTCGGCGTTTCGGGCTGAGAGCCTAGCTGTGCCACGCTTCGTCCTTGTGCCGCCCCAACCCCCTCCCGCCCCTCGGCTGTCGTTGCTGGTCGTCGCGAGCAATCCGCCCACCACGTCCGGCCTGAGAACCATGAACCGGGTGGAGATGGCTCGTCGTGTTCTGGGTTTCGAGGCAGCCCTTGTCGTCAACCTCTTCGGGTTGCCCACCTACCGAACGAGTGCCATTAGCGACGCCGGCGCTTTAGCAGAAGGGTGGGAGCAGGCGCGAGTTGACATCGTTTCGGGGCTGCAAAGGGCTGACGGTGTCCTTCTGGCCTACGGGTTGAGCAAGCCGACGGGCGTCGCTAGACGCCACCACGACGAACAGGTGGCCTGGCTCGAGCGCGGTCTCTTGAGGGCGCGATTTCCTGTCTGGTGGGTAGGAGGTGCCCCCCGGCATCCGTCCCGCTGGCAGCGGTACACCTATCGAGAGCACCCCAGCCTTCCCTTTCCCGAGGCTCTCGGTCTTTCCTTGCAACCCAGGGAGGCTGCGAACCCAGCGGTCGCCTCAGTCGAACCGGTCGAAGACGTCCTCTTGGCTGACCTCAAGGTCACGTCGCAACTGGTCGATGAGGGCAGCCCACTGAGCAGGGGCGACACTAGCCCGGATCTGGTCGGCCACTGAGGCAGCCGCTGCGCGAACCAGCACCGATCCGAGATCCGGGGCCCTTCGTCCTGATGGCTCGGTGGCCGTTTCCGGGGGCGAGTGCCGAACCCTCGAAGACGCGTCGACGTCAGTAACCCCCGGCGTGGCCGCGATGTCTTCTCCTTCGGCGGGAGGCGTGTCCACTGTCCGCACAGCGAGCCGTGAGGGGGGCACCTCCGACTCCACGGTGGCGGGAAGTGGCATCGCAACCCCGTCATGGACCACCGTCAGGTACTTGGTGGTGCGCGTGAGGGCAACGTAGAGCATTCGATACCCACGCTCCGCCTCCTGCACGACGCCCGTGGGGTCGACGACCACGACGGCATCGAACTCCAAACCCTTGGACTCACGAGGGGTCGACAAGTTGATCGACTTGTCCAAGTTGCCGGCTCTGACGTCTGCCCAGCTGATGTCACGGTTTCTGAACTCGGTGATGATCTCGTCGCGCAGATGTTCCGGGGCGATCAAGCCGACGAACCGACCGCTGCCGGCGTGCTGACTGGCAGCTGAAACCGCCTGAGCCGCTAGTCCGTCTGAGGGCACCTCGATGAGGTCCGGCTCTGCCGGACCGTCGCGCACCACTCTGGGGGCGGACACCTCGGGAGCTGCGTAGGGGAGGAGCTCGGCGGCGAACTCGTACACTTGTCGGGGCACCCGGTAGCCCAACGTCAACTCGGCTGTTTCGACTTCTGCGTCGCCCGATAGATTGGCAGCGAGGTCTTCCCAAGAGTCTCGAGCCCACGCACCCGTGGACTGTGCCAGGTCTCCTACGACTGTCATCGATCCAGTCCGCGACCGGCGCTTGATACTGCGGAGCTGAAGTGGCGACAGATCCTGTGCTTCGTCGACGATGATGTGGGCGAAGGTTGGCCCACGCCCGTTGATGAGTTCGTCGAGTTCATCGAGCAGGGCGACATCTGAGTCACTCCACCGCTGGTCCGATACTTTCTCCGAGGGCGATCGCTGGAGGCGGTTGACATCTGCTGCTGTGAACTCTTCCCCCGCCGCTGAGAGTAGTCGGTCTCGCGACCCGAGGAGATCACGCAGGGAGGACTGCGGCGTTAGGGAGGGCCACACCCGCTCCACGGCATTGTCGATTGCCTGTGAAGACGGCTGCGGCCCACGGGGCGCTCGGAGGACTGCTTGGGTGGTGAGGAAGGCACGAAAGCCCTGCCGTCCCGCGTTGTAGTTCGACTGTCGCATCTGCTTGGCGAGCTCTGCCTCGACCTCGTCACGGTTGAAGACAGGAACACCGGTGCCGGTGCCCACCTCAAGGGTCCGGGCTCGCTCTGGGAAGCGCACCCGTTGCCAGAGCCCGGTTCGCAACAGGCGAGCCATCCGCAGTTCACCCTTCATGCGGGCAAGCGTGGTCGACTCCGCGAGGGCGTGGCTGCCTTGAGGTCCCAGATTTCGGAGGTCTCGGTAGGAGACGTCCCCATCGCCGAGGCCAGGAAGCACCGCCTTGATGTAGCGGGTGAAGGTGGGATTGGGGCCGACGACAAGGCAATCCTGTGGCGCCAAGGTGTCCTGGTGGTTGAAAAGCAGCCAAGAGATGCGGTGGAGGGCAAGGGCGGTCTTGCCGGTCCCCGGGCCTCCCTGGATGAGGAGCAAACGGTCCAAGGGCTTACGGATGAGCTGGTCCTGCGAGGCGTGAATCGTCTTGACGATGTCGCGCATCTCGCCCGTGCGGTCAGCATCGAGATCCTTCAAGACGGCGTCGTCAACGCCCCACTGCTCAGCGCCCGTAAGTTCTTCGAGACGTGCCGCGATGTCGGCAAAGACGACGTCGTCGAAGTCTTTGACCCTGTTTCGATCGGTGAGGAAGGTGCGTTTGCGCGACAGGCCGAGCGCGTCTTGAACGGTGGCTTGGTAGAACCGTTCTGCGGCAGGAGCCTGCCAGTTGATGACGAGCAGGTCGCGGTCATCGGTGGAGATCACGTGGTTTCCGATGTACATCGGTTCGCCATCGAGATCGAAGCGTCCGAAGGCCACGGCGTCGTCGGTACCGCCGAGCTTCTCGAGCTCCTTGTTGGCCGCCCGCCCCACCGCGGCCATCCCCTTGTTGTTACCGCCCGCGGCGAGGTGGGCGCCCTTGAGGTTCTGCCGCTTGCGCTCCCGCGCCTCCCATGCCGTGTCGAAATAGTTCTGTTCTTTCTTGATCTCCGCAGCCTTGGCCACTCAAACTCTCCCTGTCATCGCCATCTTTGACGCCACCCTAAGGCGGTGCGCCGACACCGCCTCCCTTTTCCGGGCGGGCAGGCCTCTTAGTTTGACTGTGTGTTGGTCAGATGCCGTCCTAAATAACCGAGATAGATCTTGCCGCTGGCCGGCAGATCGTCGAAATAGTAGAGGCGGGGGCTGAACATCCCGATGCGGGCCAGTTTGAAATGCGCCGTCATGGTCTTGCGTCCCGTAGCGTCGACTGAACTCGGCACGGGGAAGCTTCGCTCGCTTCCGAAGCGGCGCATGGTGACCCCCGTCTCCGTCATCCCATGCTTTCCGGGGCTGATGCCGTCGTAGCCGGACGGACGGTGTCGCAAGTAGTGGTCGACGCCGTTCGAGCAGGCCCCCGCAGCCTTGGCGCGGGCGTACTCCTTCAATGAAATGCAGGAGTCCCACGCTGTTCTCGCGGCCAACTGAAGGACGTCGACCTCATCCACGGCAGAGACGTCGTCGACGTCCCCGGTGAAAACGATGACTCCCGCTGCGAGGTCCTCGAGGCGCTCGACCACTTCCAGGCAGGACGTGGGGTAGTCGGTGGCGGCAACATCAGGCTGAGCCACGGCCCCTTCGTAGTCCTCGAGGCTGCGCAAACGGTCGCGCAGCCATTGACTCTCTGACCGGGCACCGTCCAGTTCCTGCTGGAGGCTGGCCTGCTCCAAGGAGTCGTCGTCTAAAAGATTGGCGGCCAAGCGCAGCTTGTCTTCGAGCTCCTCCGACTTCGCCGACTGCTCCTTGATCCGGAGACTGGCCCGTTGCACCTGCTCGGTGAGCTCGCCTCGGAGAACCAGCAGTCTTTCCACGGCCTCCGTCACGGTCTCAGGCGTGACGGTGGAGAGACCGAGGCGTCCACCCAGAAGCGCGAGGCCGTGAACGAGTTCGGGCCGGGCCTCGAGCTGTGTCTCTGACAGGTCCGTCTTCGCGCTGGGAGGAGCGTCGGCGACCTGGGACGTAGTGACTGGTTCGGCCGACGGCTCGACAATCGGGTCAACTGCCGCCGACTGAGCTTCTGGCTGACGCTGGAGGTGCTCGAGGAGACGTCTGGTCTCGTCGCGCTCCAGGACACGACGAACGTGCACCGCCTCTGCTGGTTCCGGCCGCTGTGAGGCCTGGAGGCGGGCTACATTCGCGAGGAGGCTGCGCAGCCGCCCATCACTTTCGTTGGCGAGGGTCGCAGTCGTGAGATAGCGGTGCCGACGACTGTCCACGGCGCTGCTGGGGTCAAGACCGGGGTAGTAGGTGCGCACTGTCCACGGCGCCACGGCATGAAAATGGAGTCGCTCCCCGAGGGCATACGTCGCTTGTGGCGTGAGCACAATGCTCTGAGCCAGGCCGTAGACTTCACGGGTCCACTTGGGGATGCGTTCGCGGAAGGCCTGGAAGAGGCCCGGGTCCGGACCCGTGCCCGCCACGAGCACCAGGCCATGGCGGTCGCGGTCTTGGAGGAGGTCCACGAGCTGGTCCAGTTCGCCGACGTCCCACAACTTGACGTCGTTCTTGAGCTGCAACGACGCGTCACTGAGGTCGAGCGACGCCATGAGGCTCTTCGCCAGCCGCGGCACCGCCACCATACGGCCCTCGGCGTTCCTCACTGCGAGGTGAATCCAGCCGGCATCTGAGGCAAGGAGATCTGTCGTCCACGTGCCAGTCGCCTGGTCGCTCTCGATCAGGCGGGCGCGGAGGACGGCTTGGTCGCCGTCCTGCGCCCTCTGCAGCGACGCGGCCTTTCCCTCTGACGACCACTCTCCCGTGTCCCCGTGGGCGCCGAGGCCTTTGCTCTCGAGCCACGACGAGAAGCACTCCTCCACCGCGGCCACCACAGCCGTCGCGTCGCTCGCCCGCATGAAGGCGCTGTAGTTCTTCGACCCACGGCGAGCAGCATCGACGCGCAGCGGCGCCGGCCCGCGAAGGATTTCGCTCATGCTCAGGCGTCCTCGAAGCCGGACTGGTCAAACTTTAGGGTCTTGGCGTTCTCCGAGACCGTCCTCACCTTGCTCTCGTCAAAGCCGGAGGCCTGGGTCGCTTCGATCTCGAGCGTGACCCGCAGGGTGGCGCCGGGGGTCCCGGCCAGATGGCTGAGGATCTCGTCGGTGATCTTCTTGAAGTCCTTGGCGTAGGCGTCCGCGCTCAGCTCTTTGGTGCCGAAGAAGCGAGTCTTGCGGGGCTTGGGGGTGGGCCCAGGCTCTGGCCTGGGAGGCGTGTCGGGCGCGGGTGAGATGACGGGAACATTGGGGTCATTCGGGATCTCGGGCTGCTCTTTTCGGCGCTGCTCAAGCGCGACGGGCGGCTTGACGATGAGGGTCGAGTCGCGGATCCCGCTCAGGAAGTCTTCGCGGGGTAACACGAGACCGCGGTAGCGGCTGGTCCCGTCCGCTTGCTTCTCGTAGCTGTCCGCCAGGGCGAAGCCGTCCCGCTCCCAGAGTAGGGGCGCATTGAGGAGCCCCTCGTTGAGCACGCTTCGGTCGCGGAGCCGAGGCATGTAGGCGTAGGCGGCATAGAGTTTCCAAAGGTCGCCGACCGCTACATGTCCACTCTCCCAAAGCGACTTGGCCGTGGTGTCGAGCTGGAGGCGAATGGCAGCGGCGGCCTGCTGCGTCGTCAAAGCGCCGTCGTTGCCGAGTCGTTTCGAGACGCGCTCAGCCAAGGCGGGGGCCTGCCCTTCGACCTTCGTCGCCTTGATAACGACCGGCTGCCCGTCAGGAACCAAGGCCCACTGGTAGGTACCGAGCAACCGGGCCTGGGCCGTCTCGTTCGCCTGCTTCTGCTTGTCGATCGCCTGGTTCTTCTGGTTCTGGGTGAGGTCGAGCTCGTCCTGTTTCGCGAGCACATCCGACCAGCCGAGGTACTCCCTCACCACACTGTCCAGCTCGGAGAGACGGTCCTCGTCGGCCGCCAGAAAGACGAGCATGTTGCGGTTGGCTCGGTTGGCCGCGCCGCGGTTCTCGGTGGCTCGCTGGGCGAACACCATCGCGGTCGAGTCAGGACTGTTGCGTTTGTGCGAGGTCTTGGGGTGCAGGATGACGAGGCGCGCTTCGTCGGTATCAGGCAGGTCGCCGTTGTCTTCTGGGCAGACGTGCACTCCGGCGAAGTCGCCGCGAGTGCGACCCTGAACGGCGAGGCGTCGAACGATCTCGGCCCAGACATCTTCGGGATGCAACCGGTCGGCCTGGTCCTTGGCCCGGCGCGAGATATTAGCCTGCAAGTCGTACCAGTACTTGCCAGAGCCAGAGTAGAAGTAGGTGGCTTTATCACCGAGCTGGGCCAGTGCTGAGTGAAAGTTGCCGGGTACGTCACCGGGCACGGCCGTGCCGAGAAACACCCGTTGGGACTCGAGCCCTTTGTGGGCTGAACCGATCGTTGGAGCTGCGCCGAAGAACACCGTGCGGGCGAGTCGCTTGGTCAGGGACCGTTGACCGAAGAGCGGTTTGTCCTTGTCGATCTTGGCCGGCTCAGAGTTGGCGCCGTCGACGTCGGCGTCGATGATCGCCTTCCACCGGTCTTCGAGGTAGCCGGTAATCTCTGAGTTGACCGAGCTCTCCGCCAAGGGGATCGACGCCGGCATAATGAGGGGCGACTGGTCCTCTCCAACCCAGAGGGCGTGGATGATCTTGTTCATCAAACGGAGGACGCCGCGGGTGCGCTGGAAGCGCTCGAGGGTCGACCAGTCCTCGTAGAGGCGGTCGAAGAGCTCGGGGTGGATCGGGTAGGTCTGTTTGATGCGCTCCTCGTAGGCGGTGTCACGGGCCTCCCGAGGAAAGTCTGCTGAGTGCTTGCGGTAATACTCCACGAACGCTTTCGACGTCGCGCCGATCGCCGCGAGCGCAGCGGCATCCGGCGTGGTGAAGAGGCGTTGTCGCACGATGTGGTAAGCCTCGTCGGAGGAGGCGGGTCGCCACTGGTCTGCGACACGGCGCACCACGTTCTGCAGGCGCTTGAGCGCCTCCAGCCCGTTGGAGCCACCGACCTCCTCGGCGTTCCCAGCCACGATTCGCGAGTCGTCGCCGCTCTCGGAGGCGGGTATGGAAATCGCCAACAGGATGCCGGACGTGCCCTTGGCCGCCTCGGTCAACGACTGGGCAAAGGTGAACTGGTCATCGAACGTCCCGCCCGCCAGGTCCTCGCGGCCGAGCAGACTGCGGGCGTAGGCCACCCACTCGTCGATGAGGATGACCGCCGGCGCGTAAGCCGCCAACAGTGCGTGCAACGCCTGACCAGGGGGAGTGCGGTCGTGGTCGGCCTTGGCCACCAGGGCGTACCCCTCGTCACCGCCCAGCTGCCAGGCAAGCTCACCCCACAGCGTGTTGATGTGGGTCGCGCCGTGGTCGAAGCCAGACGTGGCGGTGTGGTTGCCGACGATGGCGACCTGACCCACCTTGGCCGGCAGGGTGTCGTAGCCGCCGCCACTCAGCAAGTCCTGGAGTTCTTGAGGCAGATCTCCTAGGGGGCAGCCGCTCGCCAAGTGCCAGAGGGCCAGCATGGAGTGCGTCTTGCCGCCACCGAAGTTGGTCTGAAGGTTGATCACCGGTGACGCGTTGTCGTCACCGGAGAGTCGTCGCACCGCCCCGGTGAGAAGGTCACGCAGCCCGGCAGTCAGGTACGTGCGAGAGAAGAACTCGACAGGGTCGGCGTAGTCCTTCGGCGCGTCCTTGCTCACCGCCACTTTGTAGAGATCGGCCGCGAACTCAGCGGCCTGGAAGTTGCCCATGGCCACGTCATCATGCGGGCGTAGGACCTCCCGCCACGGCTTCACCCCCGGCGACGACGGGTTGTCGACATCGTCCTTAACGCTGCGGCGATCCTGTTTGGCCGCGCTCACCCGGCGCAGGTCGAGTCGGATCTTCTCCACCGCGGCGGCAGCTTCCGGCGCCCCGATGACGGTCAGGAACCGCTCAGCCGTGTCGAGCGCGCGGTAGGCATCGTCGTCGGTAAAGCTGCGGTTGTGGGCCCAGTCGTTACGGGTGTCGCGCAGCTCGTTGGCAAAGCCCTGTTGGGCGCGGCCCAGCCTGGCGCTGAAGGGATACCAGCCGGGCTTCAGCTTGTGAGGAATGTTCTCGGTGAGCATCCGCAGCTGTACTTGCGGGTCGAGGGCGTCGTACTGCTTGCCGATGATGCCTTTGCCGGCATCGACGGCCGCCACCAGCGACGTCCACGACTGGCCCGGCTCGATACCCGGCGCGATCGTTTCGACCAGAAAAGCGTCGACCGGTGGTGCCATCAGGTCGAACAATCTGCCGATGCGTTCCTTGTTGCTGGTTGCCATCAGTCCTCCTCCTCCGCGGTCTCGGCCACCATCGCCTCATCGAACTCGGCCGACGTCTCTCCGGCCTCACCCTCGTCGAGATCGCGCGGCACGGCCTTGCCCATCGCCTTCTCCACCAGCTCGCACAGCAGCTCGCGACGACGGGCGAAGTAGGCATCGAATGCGTCGACACGCAACAAGTCGGCGGGCACGAGGTGACCTGCCAAAAGGGCGTCGAGGCGCTCCGGCTCGATCTGAGCCCGCTTCTCGATGTAGGCGAGGTAGGCCGACGGCGCCACACCACCGATGGTGCGGTTGGTGGTGGCCGAGATAGCAGTCTTGTTGACGATGCTCTCGCGATGCTCATCGTCGACGTCATGCTGCCGACACCATGCCTGCGGAAAGATGTGGTGGATGTCGACCGCCAGACTCACGTACTGGACGCGGTCCAGAGCCTTATCCTCCATCCAATCTCGGGCGCCGTTGGCGAGAAGCAACGCGTAGATGCCCTTATACGCTGCCGCATTCCGAGTGCGCAGCGAGTGCAGTCGCGACTCGACGAAGGTCGCGTCTTGCACCGTCCGCGGCGTGTCAGCGTCTACCTCGCCGCGCGCCCACGACGGCACGAGCTCGAGGTCACGAACGAAGCGGTTCTCAATGGCACTCCCGTAGAGCTCGCCCAGGATGCCGCACCAGAACCACCGCACCAGCTTCTCGCGGGGGCCGAGCAGGTCGGCATCATGCCCCATCAGCACCCGGATGGCCGCGAGCGGGACGAGCTGCTTGGGGTAGGGCAAGAACTTCGTATCGAAGATGTAGCGGTCGGCCAGGAAGTCGGACGCCCACACGAACGCCTCCCGCAGGGGCGCGACCCACTCGAGATACTCATCGAGCGACAGCTTGAGCACGTCTTCGCGCTTGGCTGACACTGCCGGAGGGCGAGGGCCAGCATGGTCACGATTCCTCTTCCACGTCGCGAGCATGGTGACGGCCTGGAGGAAGTCGGTGTTCTCCAGCGACGAGAGCACCGGGTAGGCGACAAACTTCGCCCGCGTCTCCTCCCAGTTGTCGTTGAGCCGGAAATCGGTGCCGTGCTCAGCGAAATAGGCTGGGTCACCGGCGAACGTCGCGGTGAGCAGCTCGAAGACGTTGAGGGAAAGCCCTCCGGTGTTCACCTTCTCGAAGACCGTGGCCACCGCCGACTTGGTGGTCGAGTTGTCGAGCTCGATGGCCGGGATGTTGTAGGTCGTGACCGGCTGGACGACCTGGGCATGGAACTGGCTGGCCTGGTCGTGGTCGGAGTAGGCGAACAGCCACGTGACAGTGTTGGCGCCGGCGAAGAGCAGATTCAGGGGGAAGAAGCCCGCCTGCCGCTCCTTCTCGGCGTCAGAGAGGTCGAGAACAACATCACGACCGAAGTTGGCCCGCACGATCCCGTCAGCCGGAGTGGAGAACACCGCCTCGTCGATACGATCCTCTCCTTGCAGGGCAAGCGCGATATCGACGTAGAACCGCCGTTCCAGCAGCTTGCCGCGACTGTCCATCGTCGCCACGGTGCCGTCACCCGTGAGGGCCTGAGTCAGCGAGGTGAGACGCTGCTGACCGTCGAGCAGCAACAACTCGGGCTTGACGTCTGGGTCGACGCTGACCCCTTCGACCGCGCGGGGCTTGAAGCGGATCTGGTCGTTGCCGGCCTTGAGCAGCATGACCACCCCGAGCGGATGCCCCCGCAGCACCGTGACCAGCAGGGAGCGGATGCGCTCCTCCTCCCACTTGTAGCCACGCTGAAAGTCGGGCAGCTGAATGCGACCTCCCGTTGTCCATTTGAGGTAGTCAGACAGTTCATAAAGCGGGGTCTGGAAGCCCATGGGTCACTCGTCCTCGTCGAAGTCGAAGGCGGACTGGGAAATGCTCGGCGCTCGAGAGGCTCTCGAGGCATCGACGATGTCGGGCCACGAGGTGGCGAGCGTGTTGAAGGCGAGGGCGTCCTTGGTCCAGCCGTTCTTCTCGGCGATGGAGAAGAGGAGGAAGGCGAGCTCCTTCACCAGATCCATCTCGATAACCCCGTCAGGTCGGCTCACAGCGGCGGCGAGGAAAACGCCGGCGGCGCCGACGCCCTCCGTCTCGAGCAGCCGGCTCAGGTGATGCAGCGCCTCCCACGCGCTCGTCTGTTCGTCGGTGAGGACGTCATAGTCCGTTGGCAGGTCAGCAGGGCGGAGCAACGTCACCTTGCCAGCTCGTGAAGTCAGGACACCGCCACGATCCATGGCCTCGACCGAGGTGTTGCGGGCTCGTGCAAGGTCGTCGGCCTGACCGAAGACACCGGTCTGGTAACCGTGTTGGCGGTACCACGCGATCGCGAAGCGGGTCGTGGCGTCGAAGTCGCCCTCCTGCTCGTTGAGCACCTGGTCGAGGATCTCGTTGATTCGCGCCAACGCCGACCGCACCGTCATCGGCGAACCGTCGGACTCGATAACCGACGAGTACCGGCTGAAGACCGCCATCCCTGGCCCGATGGCGGCCTGAGGAAGATCGACGGGCGCTATCGCCCCCAGTTGAAGATTGCGCAGGGCTTGAGGCAACTCGGCGTGGAGGGCAACGATTAAGCCACGGCGATCCGTCGTTGGGGCCTCTGCCGGACGGGGTCGAAGCGCGAGGACAATCGAAGACGCGAGCGCGTTGGTACCACTGGCGATCATTCGGTTGCTCAGCTCGCTCCGATTCGGCCACGTTGCAGTGATCGCCCATCCTGCACTGATCATCCCCTCCAGTAGCGTCTCCCAACCGGATGACGATGTTCCTTCATCCGAGGAGTCCGACTGTTTGAAGGCGTACCACACGACGGTTGGATGATCCGTCATCGCACTCACGCGCGCACGGGCAAAAACTTTGGCAAAACCCTGTTCGAAGAATGATTTGGCACCTGCCTTACCGTCATGACGGAAGGGATTAGCAACAAGCTCCTCTGCCTTCGGGACCAACATTGTGCTCAACAGGGAAGGATAGATGTCACGCAACGACTTGCGCAGCCAAACATAGAAGAAGTCTGATAAATCAGAGTAGCCAATATTATCGTAGTAGGGCGGATCTGTGCTGATGAGCAGGCCTTCGTAGTCTCGTGAAGAAGCGTCTGCCTGAAAGACTTGCGCAGTGGGTCCTCCGGTGTCTGCGATGGCTTTCGCCAAGCTACCAAGACTCACCAGGTAGGAACCAGCCGCCTTACCGAAAGGTGGCGTCTCCGCGAAGTCCCATAGCATCGGAATCGCCTGACGACCAAATAGGTTGCGGACTTGTTCCTTCGTGTTTTCCCATCGGCACAATGCATTGGAGATGTCCGTCATCCGGCTCAGACCCATGCCGAGGTACGTGGTCACCGCATCGGCGTAGGCCGTCGCGCCGGTCCCCCCGGTCTCGAGACTATGGCCGCGGTCAAGGCCCGACGAGAGCGCGTCTGCGAGACAAACTTCACGAGCCTCGCGGACAAGGTCACTTAGTGTCGTCAGCGCTTCAAGTTGTCGATTAGTGAAAAGATCTGCGAAACTTGTCATTCCGTACCTGTAAACATTGATACGACCTGGCCAATCGAATAGCTCGCCCTCCGGTATGGCATGTGGTGCGTCGATATTGGCCGCGGTTGCATGGTCCGCATTCGGGGGAAGATAGACACGGCGGAGAGGCCCTGCCGCTACGATCGTCATCAATTGCGCTCCCAGGCCCTCGGATCGACTCGTCGATCGAACGTACTCCAGTAAGACCGGAGTCTTGCAAGCGACACAGGTGGCTCCAGCGCGACCTACGGTTCCGTCATTCTGAGGTGTAGGCGCGCTCGTCGAGTCATAAGAGATTTCATATCTAATACTGAGACCGCTCGGGTGGGAATCGTCCGTAACGACCATAGGCACGACAAATGCCTCGGCTCCCCTTCTTTTGCTGAGCCACCAAGAACGCACCAAAGGCATTTCGATACCGCAGACAGGATTCGGGCACGTCACGGTGCGCGCCCACAGCCACGCAATTACGGTCGCCATCGAGCCGTCGGCAAGCCTCGCCTTTGGGTAATGATGCCCGATCCGCCGCTCCGCCTCGTCACTGACCCATTGCCCATAAGCACGGACGTCAGCGACGAGACCCTGAGCCCTCTTCCAACCCATCATGTGCGATTCATCCAGGCCAGGGAAAACCGGCGGCTGATCCCGAAACTTTGGCGGGATCTCGATGAGGGCCTTGTTAATCAGTACGGCCACAGGGTTGAGGTCCGAGGCGTGCGCCTCCAGGCCAAGTCGCTGCGCCTCGAGTGGGATCGTACCGCCGCCAGCGAAGGGGTCGAGGATCGCAGGCGGGTGACCGTCGGTCGACTTCAGGATCTCGGCGTGAGCTTCGGCGAGCAGTTTCTCGTCGTGGATGTTCTCCCAGACGACCAGTCGTTCAATGATGCCGTGGAGACGTTCGCGCTCGACCTTTTGGGCTTCCTCGGTCGGGAACTCCTCAGGGTGGCTCGACGGGTCATCGACGAGCTGAGCGAAGAGCACCGCCCTGGCGGCCGCCAAGGGCCGACGGGCCCACCACAGGTGGAGCGTCGAGGGGTGGCCGTGGCGGATCGACTTCTCGCGAACGGACTCCCGATTGATCGCCTCAAGCGGCAGCGCCACCTCGATCAGCTTGCGCTTGGGCGTCATAGTCATGGTTCCCCTCGAGGGTTGGTTTGCTTCATAGAAAGCTGGCGCGGCTGAGCAGGGGCGAAGCTGCCCAAGACGTCCCAAACTAGTCGGCCGGGCCCCGCTCGGCACCGCGAATCGCGGGCCAAGGAGGTGCTCAGATTGCCCATGATCAGAACGGGACCCGGCCCCTGGCCCAGGACTTGGCCCAGTTGCCTCTGACGCCCATCGCGTCGAAGTCTCCGAGATCAACGGCGGCAAAGGGATCGTCGAGGTACCGCACGGCATCGTGCTCCGGCCCGCGGGGGTCGACGGAGACCAGTGCCAGCCGGTAGCGCGGCACGGCGTTTCTGCCGGTCAAGACCTCGTTGTGGGTGACGAAGAAGTCTTCGGCCCCGAGCAGGCGCGCTTTCACTTCGATGCGAAGGGGCAGATCGTCGCCCGATTGGTGGGACAGGATGTCGAAGCCGGGGTTGTTGAAGGCCTGCTCTTCGGGTTCGCGGCCCAGGGCCCGCTCGCAGGCCAGCACGAGGTCGACCCCGCGACGCTCGACCGCCTTGGTCTCGACAGCGTGGGCAGGAACGTCAGGCGGGAGGTCGTCATCGACCAGGCGAAGCGGCAGGATTAGGGCGGCAGTCAGCACACGCGGCGGCCGTGTCGACATCAGGGCTTGCCGGTCGAGCTGGTCGAGCCGGTCGGCCAGTCGCAGCTCGAGCTCGTTGGCCTTGCGGACGAGGAACTCGGCGCTCTGCTTCGGCTTCTGACCGGCCTGCTCTTGGGCGTCGGCGAGGATCGAGTCGGCGTAGAGCCGGTTGATCTCACTGTTGAGGCGCCGTGACACCTGCTCCTGGGTCCGCCTCAGCTCGACCGCGCGACGGGGCTGGACCTCGGCGAGATAGCTCGGGAGCTGGTGGGCGATGATCCAGGTCGTGGCTCGGGCCTCGGCGCCCACGACCCATTCCAGGGCTCGTGCCTGATCGGTAGCAGCTGTGGGCGGGGCGGCGACGCAGTCGAGGTAGGGCGCCGGCCCGGCGGGTGTTACCTCACCCTTCTCGTCGACGAAGGCGTAGCCGAACCGACGGGCGACGAACGCACCGGTGGCGTCGACGATCTCCTCCACGACCCCAACCAGCAGAGTCGGCGCCTCCACCGTAGACGAGACCAGAACGCTGCCACGCTCCAGACACTGGCCCCAGCGGGCAATCGTCTCGTCGGCCACCGCGTCGTGGAGGGGGTGGCCGGGAGCGAGCAGGTCGGCGCGAGCTGAGTCAGCGGCATCCGGTGACACGTACTGAAGATCGAAGGTCACTCGCTCGTAACGGGTGGAGATCGGGCCGTACTTGGCCGAGCGTAACGACGCGGGAACGTTGTTCAGCTCGAAGCGCCCCTTTTCGCGTCGCGGCATCCGACCGCCGAAGCGTTTGAACGCCTCTCGGAAGGCGCCCTCGATGTAGTGCGGCTGGAGACGACGGGCTCGGGCCCCGTCCATCTGCCGTCGGAGCTT
Organism: Humibacillus sp. DSM 29435; assembly: GCF_001758225.1. Taxonomy (GTDB): domain Bacteria; phylum Actinomycetota; class Actinomycetes; order Actinomycetales; family Dermatophilaceae; genus DSM-29435. The sequence continues at coordinate 174,210 of NZ_MAST01000023.1, forward strand.
GGCCAGGTCGACGTCGGCGAGGGAGTCGTGGGCGAGGGCGCGCTCGTTGAGCAGCTCTTCGAGCCCTTGGGAGACCTTGGCGTCGATGACCTGGTGCATCTTCGCGCGAACCTCAGGCTGCTCCCCGTAGCGGATCGCCTCGACCAGGAGGTCGCGCAGGGGCGACTCCTCGAAGGCGAGACCGAGCACGTCGAAGACCTTGCCGCCGTAGGCCTTGCGCTGTTCTTCGATTTTGGCGAGAAGGCGGGTGAAGACCTCGCCCTCACGGGTGTTGCTGGCGACGAGGTTCCAGAGCCGACACACCTCGGTCTGGCCGATGCGGTGGATGCGCCCGAAGCGCTGCTCGATGCGGTTGGGGTTCCACGGCAGGTCGTAGTTGACCATGAGGTGGGCGACCTGGAGGTTGAGGCCTTCCCCGGCAGCATCCGTGGCGATCAGCACCTGAACGTCGGGGTTCTTCGTGAACTCCTCGGTGATCCGGCGCCGGTCGGCTCGCCGCACACCCCCGTGGATGGCCTCGACAGCCTGCGGCTTGCCGAGCAGCACGCGGATGCGCTGGGTGAGGTAGTCGAGGGTGTCGCGGTGCTCAGTGAAGACGATGAGCTTGCGTGGCTTACCCGCCGGGTCGGCAGCGAACGTGTGGTCTTCGAGGAGGGTGCGCAGCTCGACCCACTTGCGGTCGGTGCCGGAGTCACGAACCCGTTTGGCGAGCGACGTCAGATCGGCGAGGTCGAGCAGCTCAGCATCGAGCTCGGCAACGGTGCGAGCCGCCGTGGCAGCGTCGACCAGCTCCTCCTCCACCGCCTCGAGCTCGTCGGCGGCGTACTCATCAGGATCGTCGAGCACGTTCACGTCGGTGGTGAGGGGGCCGTCGTCGAGCACCTTACCGTCGAGCAGATCCTGCTTGCGGCGCTCGAGGCGGCCCGAACGCCGCAGGAGGGACTGGTAGATCGCCTCCGGGCTCGAGGCGAGGCGACGCTGCAGCACGGTAAGCGCGAAACCGACCGTGTTGCGACGCTTGCCATCGAGCTTGTCGGCGCGGTTCATCCCCTCGCGGACGTACGTCGTCACCTGCTCGTAGAGGTCCTGCTCAAGCGCGGTCAGCTCGTAGGGGACCGTCTCGGCCACGCGCTCTGGAAAGAGCGGCTTGCCCTCGAAGGTGAGGAGGTCTTCTTTCACCATCCGGCGCATGATGCCGCTGGTATCGCTGTTGTGAACGCCCTTGGCGTACTTGCCCGCGAAACGGTCGGGGTCGAGCAGGGTGAGGAAGAGCTGGAAGTCCTCCTCCTTGCCCGAGTGTGGGGTTGCCGTCATAAGCAGCAGGTGGCGGGTGATCTGGCCGAGCAGCTCGCCCAGGAGGAAGCGCTTCGTCTTCTCCAACTTGCCGCCGAAGTAGTGGGCGCCCATGCGGTGCGCCTCGTCGACGATGATCAGATCCCACTCCGAATCTTCGAGCTGGCGTTGCAGCTCTTCGTTGCGGGCCAGCTGGTCCATCCGAGCGATGAGCAGTGGGTGGGAGTCGAAGACCGACAGGCCGATGTTGCCCTCGACGAGCTGACCGGTGAGGATGTCGAAGCGCAGCCCGAACTTGTAGAACAGCTCGTCCTGCCACTGCTCCACAAGACCTCCCGGCGCCACGATGAGGCACCTCTTGACGTCGTCGCGGAGCAGGAGCTCCTTGATGTACAGACCCGCCATGATGGTCTTGCCCGCGCCCGGATCGTCGGCGAGGAGGAAGCGCAGGGGGGTGCGGGGCAGCAGCTCGCCGTAGACGGCCCGGATCTGATGAGGTAGCGGCTCGACATCGCTGGTGGCGACCGCGAGCATCGGGTCAAACAGACCCGCCAGCTTGATGCGTTGAGCCTCTGCCACGAGCTTGAAGTCTGCCGCTAGAGCGTTGAAAGGGCGGCCGGCCGTTCGCGCCAGTGCGAGTTTGCCCTCATCCGCCCGGTAGAGCAGCGTCTGGTCAAGCACTCCGGCTGCGGACTTGTACGTCAGCTCCAGGGCGTCATCACCGTGCCACTGCACGGCGACGATCTGCACTGCCGCTCCGGGGAGGACCCCGGACAATCTGTTGCCAGCAGCCAGTTCCTCGAGCTTCAAAGCCATCCCTTCGAACGGAACGATGGCACGGGTAAGCGGTCCCTGTGCCCTGGGCGTGACGGCTGACGATACCGCTCGACGATCACGTCGCTGGGACCGGCGGGCCATCCGATCCCTCAGTGGCCGTTTCCCTGTCCAGCTCCTGGGTGCGATTGTCGGCATCCGAGTCGTTCTTAGGCGATCGCAACCACTTGCTCAGCATGAACACGCCTGCACCGACCGCTGCTGCGGCCACGGCAGGGGCGGCAACGACAACCACAGTGCCCGCCGCCATGCCACCGCCTACTACTGAACCAATAGTGGCCAGCCCGCTGGCAATGCCGGCGGCACTCAGCCCCGATACGCCAACGGCGCTCACTGCCGCGACACCACCAACGGTGCTGGCTCCGGCGCCCACGAACGAGGCCGCTCGACCATCTCGACGTGCTTTGCGTTCATCCACTGGCAGGCTGGCGTCGTCGCGAAGGGCCACCTGTGTGATCCCTACGCCAACGACGGCTGGGCCGAGACCAATCATGGCCGGACCGGCGGCGGCCCCTGCTCCGACGAGCGAGCCCGCTGTAGCCAGCCCCGACATGATTCCTGCGCCGCTGAGCCCGGCCACGGCGCCCATGGCCCCCACGACGCCAGTAGTCGCTGCGACCGTCACGCCGGCCACCGCACCATGGGCCGTGAGGCCACCAACGCCCCGTACCTGCTCACTGGCGCTACGCCCAGTGCAGCACCAAGTCGCGAAATGCTCACAGTTGTTGATGACGAGGTGGTAGCCCGCATCACCCTGTCGCGACTCGGCGCGAGCCATCGTGACGTTAGCCTCATCCCGCTGTCCGTAGCGCCTGATTTTGAGATCGCCGCCGTTCAGAAAGTCGTCAAGCGGGGTCCGGGCGATGGCCGCGTCGAGCTTGGCCTTGCCTGGCTCCCCCGTGAAGTGGATGACGGTTCCGTCACCAGCGTCTATTCCGTGGTGGGTGTAGACACCCCTGCTCACATAGATGTGATCTGCTCGAGCCATTTTGGCCTCCCCTTCATCCCGTTCAGGCCAAAGTAGGTCGTCTTGTCCGCCTTGTCTCGTCTTTCACAGATTCGTTCGAGTGGATCGACGGATCAGCTGCCTGTCGCGGTCTATCGATCCACTCGCCAGTTCCCAGTCATCGTCCTGTAGCGGAGCTTCATGCACACGTGATCGACGACGGCATAGTCAACCGTCCTGTCGAACTTGTTGCGGAGTGTGCGGTGGCCTGGCCAAATCGCGCTCAGACTCTACTTGGGCCCTCCCGCCTCTGGAGCGCTAGGCCTTCGACGCTTGGCCCTTCAGATCAGCGCCTAGTCTCTATTTAGCGGCTGTAGCCGTTTGCTTGATCAACCATTTGCAGCGAGCATTGTGCGCCAAGAGCAATTGAGAATGCGGCCGACTCTTCGGCTCGGGGATAATTGCCAACGGCTTCCTATTGAAACTGGCGTACTCATCTTCCAGCCGCGGATGGACGCGCACCTCCAGATCCGGGGTAATAGTGAGCAGGCGTAGGTCAAAAAGCACATGGATATCCGCTCGCAGTAGGATGCCGTTCTTGATGCCATTCGTGTGGGGACCCTTGTGGGGGGAGATGTGAGCCGCCTCGAGCACATCGATTGTGCTGGTGCCCGACACAGCACACCCTTCGTAGATCGAGATCAATTTGTTTCGGAACCCCTGTTGCCCTTGACGCGTCCGTATAGCTCTAAGATCAATGCCGCGACGGTCGTCATCCATATCTTCTAGACCTTCGCTTCGAAGGTCCTCGTAACTGACTTCTACGTCGGGTGACGCTTGGAAGAATTCCGCGAGTCTCGCCTGGTCCTGATCGGAGTCGAACCGGGGGAAAAGCTGCGGCGACATCTTCTTAATCATCGCCTCCTGCAGGAGACCCCAGCGCGGTTGCGAAGCTGGCGCTTCCGACAGAACGTCGAAGTGGAACCTCGCGACGTAGCTCCGAGAACCCGAGTCCTCCCAGGGCGTCGGGTGTTGGGGTGGAATGGGATAAGCCCCTTGAGTTACCAAGCACTGAGCAATAAGGGAGCCGCCTGCCTGCCAGAAATACACCAAGTCACCGAACGCGACTTTTTGGAACTTCGGCATATCCCAAAACCCATGCGATTCTGCAATGCTCCAGTGCTGAACGTGATCCGCATCAATCGTGACGACCCAACTTGCCATGGCATGCCTCTTCCGTGTGAATCACGGGTGAGGCGTGTCCAGAAGGAAGCCTGTCGGTCCGTTGATGGTGATTGGTTTGTAGCGAAGCGCCGAAATTCAGCGCCGGATCAAAGTTCGAATTTGGTCGCGCGTTTGCGGATCAGTAGAATAGATAGTGACGCTCCGCATGCCGCGGGTCAGTAGGACCTTGTAGACGTTGCGTACGAGAGCATCGAACTGGGCATTGCTGACTTTGGTACGAATGCGAAAGTCGGGGTCACGGTTGGCTGAGCGCACCGATCGCCAACTCCCCTCCCGCCAAACCAGGTCGGGCCCAAGAATGACCCCCGCGTGGTCGTATTCAAAGCCCTGCGCCGTATAGACACAGCCGACCTGGCCGAAGCCAGCAGGTTCACTGGCCCACAATGCAGCCGGCGGTGCGCCACCCACCGATCGATCTCCACGCAGATTCCACGGACGTGACCAACCGCCGATCTGGACATCTTCAACCAGCGAGCCGTCCGACCGAGGGTCGCTCCACGGCCAGCAGTACCCAGCTGCCATCCGCGCCGAGTAGCCGTTGCTTTCGTGCTTGGACATGACGTGCTCGAGCTCTTCAGGTGTGTCCGCCAAGGACACGTCGAATCCGTCATCCCCGGCCCACGGCACGGGTCCGCCAGGTGCGAGGCCGAGCAGCCGTAACACCCACTGCACATAGATCTCTGATCCACCGCAACGGAACTGGTCGTTGAGGCTGATGTGCTGAACCCCCATGCCGAGCGCCGACGCGTGCGCCTCGATGTCTTCGACCGTGCCCATCTCACCAGGCCGAACCACCTGATGCTCGTCCAGAAGGAACACCGGCACCCTCGCAGCGTTAAGCAACTCGTACATCTGGGGGCGGCCCGCGTTCCGCAGCTCCTTGCGCGTGTACCGGCTGACGGAGGTCTCTCGAATCCGGTGAGCCTCGTCCAGGATCAGACAGTCCAGATCGTTGGGTTCTGCCGACATGAACGAGTTGAAGTACGTGAACAGCTTCGCCACGGCAGGCGCCCGCCGGCCGGCCACCTTGCGCAGGGTCTGGGTAAATGAACGTGATCCGGTGGCATGCATCACCGGCCGTCCTTGACGCGAGAGTTCCCCCATCAGGGACAACGCGATGACGGACTTGCCACTGCCCGGCCCCCCGCTCACCACGATCGCGGTTTTTCTGTTGGCGCGTCGCGCCCGACTCACCGCATGCAACACGTGTTCGTAGGCGTCTCTCTGCTCATCCAGCAACACAAATTGTTCTCGGCTCTGCACCTCCTCGGCTGCCACCGCCAACAGTTGCTTGCTCGGTGCGATCCGGCTTCGTAGCAGGGCATCTGCGGAATCCGCTCCCTCTCGCCCCGGGGCCAGATGCGTCCGCAAATAGTCCACGAACGCCCCACGACGCTGGTTGGTGAAAATGGCGCCGTGCGTGGGTCGCCGTACGTCAAGGAGATCCGCGACTCCGAGATCCGTCGCGTTGTGCAGGTAGGCAACGCCTGCCAGCGAGTGCGACTGCTCGGCCAGCATGACGGTGAAGGACGACAGATACTCGCAGTAGTCGGCGACCTGCAAGGCGGGGTGCGTCACAGCACGGTGCCCGTACTGCTCGACCTCCACCAAGGTCTCACTGTCCTCGAAGCGCTGGGCAGAGCTCCATTGCTTCAACTCCACCACGACGTAGGAGGGGTCACCCGTTTTCGGGTGGATGCCGGCCAGGACGACGTCAGCACGCTTGCTGGTCAACGGAAGCTGGTGCTCAATGAGCATCTCCACGCCGTCGAGTCCCGCGGACATCAGGTCCGCCCGCAGCGCTGGGAGGCTACGTTGCCAAGAACGCGACTCGCTTGCTGACGGGCGGTGACCCGTCTGAATGCTCATCTGCTCTGCGATGTGGTCAGCCAAGTGCGCCTCCAGAGCAGAGAAGCCTCGAACGGAGGTCCGGAGTAGATGCACGAACAGGTCCCCTGGCAGCACGAAGAAACTCGTGCGGTGTGGGGGCGTGTCCGTGAGGAAGCCCGTCGGGCCGCAATGACAGGTGAAGCCTAACCAGTCCCTGCCTGGAATCGCCGTGACCCCGCCGTGCGCTTTGCACGGGTTGAGCCCTTCGGTGGAAATCTCCGGGCGTCAGGCGACGTCGCCCCCTTTAACTGCGTGACGATCTGCGACGTCAAGGACGGGAACGGTCCACGTCATCCCGCGCAGTCCTGTCGGTGACCAGCTAAGCGAGCTCCTCACCTTCAAAGTGCAGTTTGCCAACGGGGCCGCATGGATGAGGCTTCGTCTGCACCCCAGATGGCGCGGCCTTGCCGTTGCCGCAGACCTGCTGTTCACCGTCAGCGGTGACCGCGCCCGAAACGTCCAAACCGCACTCGGCCATGACTTGCCTGGTAGGAATGCCGAATGGCCTACATCAACCAGTTCTTCGCGTCGAAGTCAGCGACGACCACGCGCCCGCACACCACCTGTTCGTGCGGCTGGAAGGTTACCGAGCGCGATGGGACTAAGGTGCTGCAACTGGACACCTACGGTTCAGACGGCCGCAAGGACCAAGGCACCGTGAGTCAGTCGATCCAGCTCGACCGCGCTCAGGCACAGGAACTGCTGTCGATCATCCGCAAGACATTTCCGGGTCTCTGACCCAAACGAGGCAAACACTCGACCTAAAACCATGGAGCCTTCGTGCTGGGAGGAATGACGCTTGCAGGAACGTCGGCACCCGCTCAGGCACCAGCGGGAGCTGACCCTGCGGCATCCGAGTAGGTCGTACTTCGGTCGACCGGCTGGGTGCCTTGAGCTGGCACCCTGATCCACCAACTCGTGGTGCGGTCAGCGCTGGTCGGGAGCCCTCGTGGGCTCTACAGAGATCAGAATGACGCCCAGGTCGCGGACTTTGCTGAGCAGTCCGTGGAGGTGGGCTTGGTCGGCGACGGGGCCGGTGAGGCTCGTCGTGCCGTCACTCTCGCGGGTCAGCACGAGGCCGTCGAACCAGGTCGACCAACGGTCGTCGAAGTGCCCGTCGATCCGCAGTTGGTAGCAGGCGGGAGCCTTGCTGGGCGGCGGGCGCGTCCTCACGCCGCCACCTCCGCTCTCGTTCTCTTCCTCGCGGACCGGCGCGTCGATGGGCGTCGCCGGATGACGTACTCGGCGACGGCGAGGTTGATGACCCACCCTGCGCCCAGGCTAAGGTCGGTGGTGAGCGTGTTGGCGCCGAAGACCCGGGCTCCGACGCCGAGGGTGAGCACCTGGGTACCGGCGCCGAGGGCGAGCGCGTAGGCGCGGGTCATCCAGGCCCTGTGACGGGCGACGTCACCCCGGCGGATCGCCGTGAAGCCGAGCACGATGCTGGCGGCCATGCTCGACCCGAACGCGAGCCGAAACGCGTAGGCCAGCTCGCCGGTGCCGGGCTGCCGGCGGTAGAACTGCGTCATCCACAGCGCCGAGAGCGCCACCGCCAGACCCAGCACCACCAGCACTCGCCCCGACGCCCGATGCCAGCCGGGCCAGCGCTGCCGGAACCGCGAAGAGAACTGGAACGCGCCGAGCACCGCATACGTGACGGCGCTGACGATGTGCACGACCACCGGCGCCGGTGAGGCGGTCATGCGGGAGTTCGCGGGCAGCAGGTGCGGGCCGCCGGCCAGCTCGACCAGCCGAAGCGAGCCGGCGATAGCGGGGATCACCACAAGGGCGCCGAGCGCGATGGGCACCCACCCGGTCGAGCGTGTCGACCGGGTGGGACGCGCTGGTGCGCGGGTGGTCACTTCGCGCCGGCCGGGTCGAGCTGCGGGCTGACCAGGGCGGATGCCGGCTGGCGGGCGAGAAGGCGCTGCGAGCGCCACAGCGAGTAGCCGAGGCCGATGAGGGCGACGCCGGTGGGAATCGCGAACAGCCGTTCGTTGAGCTGCGGCAGCACGGCCCTCGCGGCGGTGGCGACGGCGGCACCGGCGAGGAGGACTGAGGCCCAGCGGGCGAGCACGTTGGCGCGGTAGAGGGCGATGCCGAAGAGCAGGCCGCCGCCGATGAAGCCGACGCCCATGACCGAGATGAGGGGCGCCATCAGGCCGATGTCACCACTGGCGTGCCCGCCGGTGGCCACCGCGAGCACGTCGGCGACGTAGGCGGGTGAGCTGTGCGCGATCGCCGGGAGCACGACCGCGCCCACGACCTCGACGCCCATCATGGCGAGGTAGCCGACGCTCAACAGTAGGTACGCGAGCAGGCCGAGCACGCCGATCTGCTTCACCTGGCGTAGGTACATCCCGGTGATGCCGACGAGAGACAGGCCGGCAAAGAGCACCTTCATGCCTTCGCGCACCTGCCACTCGGTCGTGGTGGCGAAGGTGACGTCGAGGCTGGGGTGCTTGATCTGCACGGCGATGAACAGCAGCCCCCCGACGGCGGCGGCAACGCCTGCCGCCCGGGTGAGGTGGGTGGTGGTGACGGTCATGGCGGGCTCCTGGGTCGAGGTCTGCGGCGGGATCGCCGTGGTGTGACTCGAAGGTAGGAACCGAGGGGGTGAGCGGGCGTCACCCAACGATGTGACTGACGGGGTGAGATCCGGCCGCCGGTCGTCAGCCGCGTATCAGGCTCGTGCCGGCCGCCGGCTAGAGCAGGCCGTGCTCGCGGGCCCGGGCGACGGCTGCCCGGCGGTTGGTGACGCCCAGCTTGGTGAAGATGTGCTTGGTGTGGGTGCGCACCGTGTTGTGCGAGACAAAAAGCTCGCGGGCGATCTCGGGCGCGCTCAGCTCGCTGTCGAGCAGCCGCAGCACCTGCCGCTCGCGCTCGCTCAACGGCTCCACCATCGAGCCGGTGGGCCGCTTATCAGAGCCACCCGGCCCGGCCCAAGTCGCGGATGCCGCTGACAGCACGAACCGCGCGTGGGCGCCGGCCACGCTGTGCTCTCGCAGGTCATGGAGCAGGCGCGTCATCGTCGGCCCCTTGTCGAGCAGCAGTCGCACCGAGGCCTCGGGTTCGGGGGCCTCGGCCAAGGCGCTGGCAAGGGTGTCGCGAGCGCCGGCCGACTCACCCAGCGCGTCGTGGGCGAGGGCCAGCAGCATCCGGATCTCGAGGGTGCTGCCGGATCGTCCCTGCGTCTCGGCGGCGAGTTCAAGGCGGCCCAGCTGAACCACGACGGCCCGAACCGCGGCCGCGTCGGGCCGCTCCCGGTGCCGCGCCAAGACCAACCGTGCGAGGGTCAGCTCGTCGTACTCCCGCAGGTAGGTGGCGTCGTCGGACGCGGACACCCCCCGGTCGCGGGCCCAACCGTCGGCCTTTGCAAGGTTGCCGTGGCGGATCCAGACCCGAGCCCTCGTCGCCGCCACTGGGTGCACGTCGGGGTAGAAGCCGGGACGGTAGAGCTGCTCGGCCTGCTCGAGGAACCCGATCGCCCCGTCGAGGTCACCCTCGGTGTCGGCGACCCGGCCCATCGCCCTGAACCACCGGTAACGACTCTCCGTCACGCTGCCCCGCTCGACGAACTCCCTTGCTGCGTCGAGGTGTTGCTTGGCGGCCTCGAGGTCACCGGCCTCGCGGTCGAGCTCGCTCAGGGCCACGTGCAGCTCTGCGGTCGCCCGGGCCACCGGCTCGCCCGCACTTTCGGCTCGTGCCAGCGCAGTGGCGCAGAGCCGCCGGGCCGTGCCGGGTCGGCCCGCGACGCGCCACATGTCGGCCAGCAGCACCGTGCTGCTCAGCTCGTCAACGGCGTTCCCGGCAGCACGGAGGCTGGCCACCGCCTGCCCGAACGTCTCGATGGCTTCGGTCACGTCACCTCTGGCCCACGCCGCGAGCCCGAGGAAACCGGCCGCTCCCCCGCGGGCGGCGTGGTCGCCCGGCCCGGCCAGCTCGAGGGCGCGCCGGGCGTGTGCCGTCGTGCCCGCCACGTCGCCGCGGGCCTGGGCGAGCGAGGCCCGGTGCACGGCGATGGTGGCCGGCAGCGTGCGCAGGTCGTCGGTGTCGGCCCGCGGCGGCGACGAACCGGGCGGCTCGGCGAGAGCCAGCTCAGCGGCATCCAGCCAGGGTTCGATGCCCTCGACGTCACCGGTGGCCATGAGCATGAACGCGTAGTACACGCTGAGCACCGGGCTGCGGCGCACGGCGTCTTCGGGCAGCGCCCGCAGCCACCCGATCAGCACCGACTCCTGCCGGTGACGCCGGATGGCCGGCACGGCGAGCTCGATGAGGTAGGTCGCGCGGTCGAGGTCGCGGGCCGCCAGCGCGTGCGTGATCGCCTCGTCGGGCAGGTCGTGCTGCTCGAACCAGCGGCTGGCGCGTTGGTGCAGCCGCGGCACCAGCTCGGGCTGTTCGGCGGCCAGGCGGGCCCGCAGCACGTCGGCGAAGAGGTGGTGGAAGCGGAACCACTCCCGGCGATCATCGAGCGGCACGATGAACAGGTTGGCCCGCTCCAGCGTCACGAGCAGGTGGCTCCCGCCGTCACTGCCGGTGACGGTGTTGCCGGTGACTGCGTCACAGAGCGGCCCGGTGAAGCGGTCGAGCACCGCCGATCGCAGCAAGAAGTCGCGCACCGGGCCGGGTTGGTGCGCCAGCACCTCCTCGACGAGGTAGTCGACGACGTACCGGTCATCGCCGGCGAACCCGGCGATGAAACCCCCCACGTCGTCACGCCCCTGAAGCGAGAGCGCGACCAGCTGGAGGGCGGCGATCCACCCCTCCGTCCGCTCCTCCAACACGGCCACGTCGGCGCGGGCCAGGTGCAGGCCCGCCACCGACTGCAGGTAGGCGGCGGCCTCGTCCGCGGTGAAGCGCAGGTCGGCCGCGCGAATCTCGACCAGCTCACGCCGCACCCTCATCCGCGAGAGCGGCAGACCCGGGTCGGCGCGGGTGCTGACCACGACGTGCACCTGCGGCGGGAGGTGCTCCAGCAGAAAGGCCAGACCCTCCCCCACCTCGCGGCTCTCGGCCAGGTGGTAGTCGTCGAGCACGATCGTCATTGCGCGCTCGGCCCGCGCGAGCTCGTTGACCAGCGTCGTGAGCGCGGGCTCGGTAGCCGCTGCATCCTGTTCGAGCTGGGCTAGCGCCTTCGCGCCTGCTTCTGGGGCGGCGTTGCGGATGGCGGTGAGCACGTAGGTCCAGAAGGATGCCGGGTCGATGTCGCCGCGGTCGAGGGAGACCCACGCCACGGACGGCGTTTCGACCAACGCGGCGGCAGGCGTGGCGGCGGACCGTTCGACCGCCCTTCCGCCCAGCCAGGCGGCGAGCAGGGTCGACTTGCCGAACCCGGCCGGGGCCGACACCAGCGTGAGCCTCGCCTCGGCGCCACGCCGTAGGCGCTCTAGCAGCCGCGGCCGCGGCACCAGACCCGGTCGCGGGCGCGGCACGTACAGCTTGGTGGCGATCACCGGTCGTGCCATGGCAGCCCCGTCCCAACGGCACCGCCACAAGGGAGGGTGCCGACGACCACGCTAGTCCCCGTGTCAGCCTCCCGACCCAAGCGAACGCAGCCCTGGCTACCGGGGCGCGCGTTCCGTCTCACCACCCGCGGAACCAACCCAGAGGCAGCTCAGTCTCGCCCCGCCGTACGTACCCGATGGGCCAAGGGGTCGGGTTCGCAGGCACCATGCCGCCACCGAAGCCCGGACACGTTCTGCTTGGCTCTGGGTCAGGGTCGTCGGAAGACGTCGTGGTGACCGACAGGCAACGCCAGCCATGGATGCCGTCGACGTTGACGAGCCCCAACCTTGCGCGGCCGTGCCGGCTGGCGAACGCAACTTCGCCTCGAGGACTACTCGGGCGCCCTCGGCCGACTTGGCCCACAGTGAGTAGGCGATATGAGTGCCAGAGCACGGCTCCACCGAGACCCTGGGTGAGCGGCATCCGCCTGCAGAAGGTCTGACTGCGTTCGAGACCACCCCTCATAGGATGCGCCGACGGCGCGACGAGGTTGATGCATCAAGGCGAGAGCGCGTGCTGCGCCACGGCGAAACGATCGCGCAGCGCTCGATCCAGCTCAGGCCACAAGGATTCCAAGGTTGACCACGTGATGTCCCGGTCGATCTGGTCGTACTGATGAATGATCCAGTTCCGGTTCGCGACAACCCGTGCCCACGTGAGGCCAGCAGGTTCCGGCTCCCCAGCACGCCTCAGACGGTTGGCGGCCTCGCCGATCTTCATCATCAGCGAGTCCCCGGCCTCTTGGAGCAGCTCATCCTGGTTGTACTCCTCGCGACCGGCACTGACGATGAGCGAAGCCTTCGTGGGCCAATCTTGCACCTGCAGATACTCCTTGGCGGTGCGTGGATGCATCACAGCGCGACCGAGTCACGAAAGATGACATCGTCGATCCCGGCCTTGAGTCCCCCGTAGGTGACGAGGTCAACGGGCCGGTCGAGCACGCGCTCAAAGAGCTCTCGAAGATCGACCAGATCAGAGATGGTCGCTCCCTGCGGTGGGCGCACGAGGAGGTCGACGTCCGAGTCCATCCTGCTCTGACCGCGGGCCACCGAACCGAAGAGGGCCAAATCGGTGAAGCCGCGCTCGGCCGCCAGCGCTTTGAGGATGGGCGTTGCGGCATCGATCAGGGTCTCGAGATCGACGGCGACACCCGTTTTGAGCTGCTGGCTGACGGCCGGCTGCGTGATGCCCAGTTCGCTGGCGATCTCGCGCTGGCTTGCACCGGTTGCGAGCATCGCTCGTAGAGCGAGAACGCGACGCAGTCGCGCCACGGTCTCCCCCGCTCGGGCCCTTTGGTACTCAGCGAGCATGGACATAAGGCAACCTTATCGCGACCAGGTGCGCCAAACTGAGATTGCTGTCGGCCGACAGCGCCTTCGCGCAGGCCTTCGCGGCGCTCTCGTGCTTCGCCTTCATGGGCTGTGTCCTTGGTCTGTGCGCCACTCCTCGGCGATCCGGTGGGCTGTGACGATGGCGGCCTGCTGGATAGTTTCGTCTCCGCCCTTCCTCATTGCCACCCCTTTCGAGTCCCCATCGGGCCTGACGTCCGCCACCATCCCGTTGCCCGCCGCGGCTCTGTGGAAAACTGCGGGGGTTGCTTCGCTGACGCGATTAGGTTTCGAGTCATGGCGTACGGGATCGACACCGACAGCACCCCGGCCGCCATCTCGACCCTCGAGGTCGAGCTAACCAACGCCGTAAGCCTCGACTCGCGAGTCGTTCCTCCGCCCCCGAGTGCCACTGCGCCTCAGGGTGGCTCGTGATTCCGCGCGACACCGCCACCGTCGACCTTGCCGTGCCCGACGGCGACCCCGCGTCGATTCGAGCCGCGGCGCGCCGACTACGGCAGGTCGCCGACACCGGCCTGGCCACAGCCGGGGTTCGGGGCGAGGCAACCGGCGAACTGGCCGGAGTCTGGACGGGCTCGAGTGCTGCCGGGGCAGGCCGCGAGCTGTCGTCCCTTTCGCTGCGGGCCCGCACGGTGCTGCCGCTGGTCGACGACGGGGGCCGGGCACTGGCCGCCTACGCCACCGCTCTCGAGACCGCCATCACCGCGGCCCGTGCCCTGTCGGGCCAGGCCCGGCGCGCGACCGACGAACAGCAACACACCCTGGCTCGTATCGACCTCACCCACGCGGCCGACCCGGTGCTGCACACAGCGGCCAGCACCCAGGCCGAGCGGGCTCACGCCACCGAGGTGAACGGCATCCACCGTCGATACGGCACCGCGATGGACGTTCTCACCGCCGCCGCCACCCGCTGCGCCCGCACCCTGGCCGGCCTCACGCCCAGCACCAGCGCGGCCAGCCCGATCCCAGTGGCCCCAACCTTGGACCCTTCCCTGGTCGATGACCTGCCTCTGGTGCGAGGCCAACTCGACGCCGCCGCGGCCTCGGGTGTTGGTCACGCGGCTCCACCGGAGGAGTCGAGCTGGTACGACCCGGTGCTCAACGCTGCGGGTACCGCCGGCGCCTGGACGTACAACCACACTGCTGTCCCTCTGCTCAACGGAACGGCCAACGCCATCCAAGCCGGTGCCGAGCACCCCGAAGACCTGGCCCAGATGGCCTTCGGCACCGGCATGATGTTCATCGGCGCCGGCGGCGAGGTCGGCGGCTTCGCCCTCGATGCCACCGGAGTGGGGGCCGTCGCCGGGGTACCGATCAACGTCGCGGCTGCTGGCGCCGTCGTCGGCGGGATCGCCGCAGCCGGCTCGGGCGCCGGCCGGTTCATCCAACACGCCCGCGCCAATGACAACCTCCTCCTGCAAGAAGCCGAGGCTCCCAGGCCAGCACGGGGTGAAGCCGGTGAGCCGCTGCCCGACTCGATGCGCCCTGATGCAGCCGGCTCGACCTGGAAAGGCCGGGTTGCCATGAACCGGCAGGGCGATGTTTGGCAGGCCCCTGACAAGGTGGACGGCGTGAGGGGACAACCAAAATTTGCAGACATGCTCCGAATCTGTGACCCCACCACTCGCTACCCGGGCGGCTACGTTCGCTTCTACAACCGGTACGGGCAGCCGATCAAGATCGACGGTCAGCCTGCCAAGAATCCCAAGATGGGCTCCGAGCCTGCCAAGGACTTTGACGACGGGACGCACTTCGAGATCAGGCCCGACGGGACGTTCGATCTACCTAAGGGATGGAAACCATGATTCCTAGCTACGACGGAAAGACCATCGAGATCATCCGGCTCGACGGATCGGTCCAGCTATGGACCAGCGACAACTGGTACATCCACTTCGAGGCGCACCCTTGGTTGACAGTGCCAGGCACTTCACCGGTGCAGATCGACCCCGGAGACTCACCAGATCTGGACGCGGGCGAGGACTATCCGCCAGTGCCAGACGCCCTGACCCCTCTCATTGGCAAGACGATTCGCGCATTGCGCGTATCTGACGGTGGTGACCTTGACGTCAGTTTCGACGATGACTGCCGGCTCAGCGTGAAGTCCTCTGAGTTTCACGAGGCTTGGCAGCTCAGCGGACCGCGCGGGGAGATGGTGGTCTGTATGCCGGGGGGGAAGCTGGCGATCTGGGGCCCGCGCGACGACTGACGCAAGAACACCCGACCCGGAGTTCGGCCGGTCAGAAGCCAGCGCCCGCTCAGCGGCATCCAGCCACGGTTTGATCGCCCCGGCCATCTGCTGCTCGTCACGGTGACCTCGGGAGGGGCCAGGAGCAGATCCAGAGGTTTGCCGACGAGGATCGCTTCGAATCTGGTCATGTCGTGCTCGTCGACGTCGTATCCCACCTCGGCCCGGGCCGCGCTGGCCCACTTCGCTGCGTGAAGGTCCACCCGAGCGCACTCAAACACGGCATCTCCCCGGAGGACGTGATCCAGGCTGCAGAGTGGCCGCTGTGGATCGAACCTTTCGACGAGGACGGGCCGCCTGACCGGGAGTTGCGCCTCGGATTCGATACCAGCGCGCCTACTGGAAACCGTGGTGCTGGTCTTCGAGGGCGGCGATGAGTTGATCATCCACGCCATGCCCGCTCGCGCGAAGTACGTGGACCTCCTGCCCTGATGACGTCGATCGATACTCGCGCCGCAGGCCTGGTGTCAGGGTCGTTTGAACACGTCGTGGTCACCGACTCGGCGCCAGCGTAGGCGAACGTCACCTTCGACGGTCACGAACTCGAACGTGGCGCGACCGTCTGGGCTGGCGAACGACCATGTCATCTCGAGGATGCCTGGGGCGCCTTGAACCGACTTGACGCGGAGCGACTGCGGCCATGGCGAAGCGGGGTCAATGGCATGCGCGTCACAGGCCGGGACGAACTTCGTCTTCAAGACGTCGAGGAACCGCTGTAGGTGCTCACGCTTGAGGCGGCGCACGTCTTTGTCGAAGGCCGGGGTCGTTTCGAACTTCACGACGGGTCGGTCAGGCCGACGATGTGCGCCAGCAGCGCGTCGCCATCGTCGTGCACCTCTGCGCGCCCCGCGGCCACGTGCTCGTCGACCTCGAGCTCACGCTCCTGCCAGCGACGCGTCCAGAACCACTTCTGGTCGGCGGGAACCGGCAGCGCCGGCCGCATCTCCAGCACCCCGTCGTCGCGTTCAGTGATTTCGAGCTGCGCGCCAGGCTCGTCCAGACCCAGGCGGCGGCGAACCTCCGCCGGCAGAGCGAACACCCCGCGAGCCTGCACACTCACGTAACCATGAAAACTCATGTCCTCATCTTCTCACGGTCGCAGTTTCGCTGTAAAGCAGCTTTACGGTCTAGTGGTGCTGCACCATTGCTGAACGGGTGGTCGACCTCGCAGACCCGCCCTGGTAGACCCTCAACACGCAGTGCCTCCTTGATGGTTGATGGTGGCGAGCACCCGCAGGTCGTCAGTGTGGCCCGCAGTGACGACGGACGTAAGGGGCTCGGCCAGAGCCCGCTCAGCGGCATCCAGTCAGGGGCCGATCGCCGACGCATCACCGGCTTTGGGTGTGCCCTGGATCGACCGACAGGTGCTCGTGCACGCCGGCCCATCGGGTGCCGAGCGTTCGGTGGAAGACGATCGTCTCCCGTTCCGCTGACTCCGCTTCCCCCGCCTTGGTGGAGGTGAGGGTGCGGACTCGATGGGTGAACACCGCGACGTCGCCGAAGAGCTGCACCCGTTGCTCGGTCGAGGCGCACGACACCACGCGGAAGTCATCGTCTCGTTGCCAGGCCTCCCACTCGCTGCGGTACTCGGCCACGGAGGTGAGCACACGGTCGGTGGTGTGAAAGATGAACGTCGCGTCGTCGGCGAAGGCGGCGAAGTAGTTCTCGAGATCGCCCGAGCCGAACGCGTGCACCACGGCGGCAGCCGCGGCCAGAACGTCTTCTGTGTCGCTCATGGCTTCGCCGGGGTCTTGGCCATGGCGCTGATCAGTTCATAAGTGACGTGCGAGGCGGCGATGCCCGTGATCTCGGCGTGGTCGTAGGCAGGAGAGACCTCGACGATGTCGGCGCCCACGAGGTTCAGCGAGCTGA
Source organism: Humibacillus sp. DSM 29435 (assembly GCF_001758225.1). Lineage (GTDB taxonomy): Bacteria > Actinomycetota > Actinomycetes > Actinomycetales > Dermatophilaceae > DSM-29435. The sequence continues at coordinate 191,392 of NZ_MAST01000023.1, forward strand.
AGCTGCGCAGGATGGCCAGTAGCTCGCGGCTGGTCAGGCCGCCCGCCTCGGGGGTGCCCGTTCCGGGGGCGAACGCCGGATCGAGAACGTCGATGTCGACCGAGACGTAGACCGGGCGGTCACCCACGCGGTCGGCGATCCTTTCGATGACGCCCCTCGCCCCGATGTCGTCCATCTCGCACCCCTGCACGATCTGGAAGCCCAACCCGCGGTCGTCGCTCAGATCGCTCGGGGCATAGAGCGGGCCTCGGGTACCCACGTGCAAACAGCCGGTGGGGTCCATCAGGCCCTCCTCGGCGGCTCGCCGGAACGGAGTGCCGTGGGTGTACTTCGCACCGAAGTAGGTCTCCCACGTGTCGAGGTGGGCGTCGAAGTGGACGACCGCGACCGGCCCGTGCAGCTTGGCCATCGCCCGCAGCAGCGGAAGCGCGATCGTGTGGTCACCTCCGATGGTCACCAGGCGCCCGGCGCGTTCCAACACGGCGCGGGCACCAGCGTAGATCTGTTCGATGCCGGCTTCGATGTCGAAGGGGTTCACGGCCAGGTCGCCAGCGTCGACGACCTGTTGCGTCGCAAAGGGTTCGACGTCGGCGGCGGGGTTGTAGGGGCGGAGCAGCCGCGACGACTCGCGAACGTGGGTCGGGCCGAAGCGAGCCCCGGGTCGGTAGCTGACTCCGGCGTCGAACGGCACACCGACAACGGCGACATCGACGTCTGAGACCTCGTCGATGCGAGGAAGCCGGGCGAACGTGGCCGGCCCGGCAAAGCGGGGTACCACGGTGGCATCGACCTGACCCAGATTTCCTCCGGTGGTGATGCGCGGCAGTGGCGCTTTCGGTTCAGCCATGGGTGCTCTCCTCCGCGAGTTCGGCACGGAGCACGTCGGCGCCCGGGCCGCTGCTTCGTGGGTCGTCCACGATAGCGGGCGCCTCACCGGGCTTGCAGGGCACGAAGCGGGGGCCGTCCGGCCCGAAAACGTACCGCGGCTCGGGCGCCAGGAAGAGCATCGCGACGTAAAGCACTGCGGCCGCACCGATGGTGACCGGCAGACTGATGTCGACTCCGCCGGCGACGTCGCGGAGGGGGCCGACGATCAACGGCGGGTAGTTGGCGAAGAGCAGCCCGAGGATCGCAGCCGGGATCCACGCGAGCATTCCCCGCCAGCTCACCCCGGAGGCGTACCAGTAGCGGCCCCCGGTCTTGCCCTGGTTGAACACCTGCACGTCAGCGGCCGAGTAGAACCCGCGCCGCACGACGTACGAGATCGCCATGATGATCATCCAGGGTGTCGTGCACAGCACGATGGCGCCGATGAAGGCGTTGACGCTGTCGATGAGGTCGAACTTGAGCCGCCCGACCAGGATGAAGACGAAGGCGATGCCCCCGATGGTCAGGGAGGCGTGCACCCTGCTGAGGCGCGGGATCACCGACGAGAAGTCGAGGCCGGTGCCGTAGACCGAGGTGATGCCGGTCGACATGCCGCCGAGGAAGGCGACGATGACCAGCAGGAACGTGTACCAGAGGGGCGAGACCTGGACGAGGGCGAACACGTAGTCCGCCTTGCCGGCCACGATGGTCGCGGTGGCCACGCCGAACAGGAACGGCACCAAGGTGGCCAGCTGCGCGAAAAGCGTTGCGCCCAATAGCCGCACCGGCTTGGTGTTCCTCGGGACGTAGCGCGACCAGTCCCCCAGGAAGGCACCGAACGAGATGGGGTTGCCCATCACGATGAGCGCCGACAGCACGAAGGTCGGCCAGAACGAACCGAGGGCGTAGGAGCCGGCCGCAGGCGCGTAGCCCGGGTCGAAGATGCTGGCGTAGGCGACGATCCCGAGAAGGATGAGCACCGTGTTGGCGTACACGACGATCTTGTTGACCAGCAGCATGAACTGGTACCCGTAGACCACCACGACGAGCACCAGCGCGCCGAGGATCGCATAGGTGATCGCTCGCACCAGGTCGTTGTCGGGCACCCCGGCCAGGCGGTTCAGAGCGCCGACGAGAGCGTCCCCGCTGACCCAGACCGAGATCGAGTAGAACGCGACGGCCGTGAGCAGCGAGAGGAACGACCCGACGATGCGGCCCCTCACGCCGAAGACCGCCCCGGACGAGATCGCGTTGTTGGTGCCGGTCTTCGGCCCGAACAACCCCATCGGCATGAGGATCAGCGCACCGATGACCACCCCGGTGATCGTCGCGCCGACCGCCTGCCACCACGAGAGCCCCAGGACGATGGGGAACGTGCCCAGAATGATGGTGGCGAAGGTGTTGGCCCCACCGAACTGGATGCGGAACAGGTCCAACGGGCGCGAGGTGCGGTCGCGGTCGGGGATGGTGTCGATGCCATGCACCTCGACATCGGTGACTCGGAGCGGACGCGAAGGCCCGATGTCGGTGGCGCTCTGCTCTTTCATGCTGCCGAAAGTAGACGTAAGTTGCTTCACAGGCAACAGTCGTTCCAGATTTCTTCGAAGGAGTCCTCGTGCGCGTTCACAAGATCGTCGATCTGTCCGTCCCGTTGACGTCGAGCACCCAGGTGTATCCAGGCGACCCGGAACCGCGGATGGAGGTGCACTCGACCATCGAGCAGCACGGGTTCAACCTGCTGCAGCTTCACCTCGGCTCCCAGACCGGAACCCACATCGACGCCCCGTACCACTTCTGGGAGCAGGGGCTGCGGGTTGACCAGCTCGACCTGTCGCTGTTCACGGGTGACGCGCTACTCATCGACGTTCGCGGCATCCGGCCGCGTGAGGCGATCACCTGGGACATGATCGCGGCCCACGAGCACGCACTGCGCCCCGGCATCATCGTGCTGCTGTGCACCGGGTGGGCCGACCACTACGGCACCCCGCGCTACTTCGACAACCCGTATCTCGATGCTGACGCGTGCCGTCGGATGCTCGACCTCGGGGTGCGCACCTTCTGCATCGACGCCCTCAACATCGACGAGACGCCCGACGCCACCCATCCAGGGATCGGCTACCCCGTCCACCACCTGATCGCCGAGGCCGGTGGGGTGATCGGCGAGAACTTTTGTAACCTCGAGCAGGTGAGCTTCCCCCATCCCTTCGTCAGCTGTCTGCCGCTCGCGCTCGAGGCGGCCGACGGGGCCCCGGTTCGTGCCGTGGCGATGGACCTGGAACGCTGACCGTGGGACTCGGAGGCAAAGCGACAGAGGATGCCGCTCCCGTTGCGGTCGTCGGGGCCCGCCTCCGCGCGGCCCGCCGTCGCCGCGGCTTGACCCTGGACCAGCTCGCGACCGCCACCGGGTTGACGAAGAGCTTTCTGAGCCGCCTTGAACGCGACCAGGTTTCACCGTCTGTGGCCACTCTGGTGAGAGTCTGCGGCGTGCTGGGCCTGGGCGTCGGAGAGCTGTTCGAGCCCCCGAAGACCTCCCTGGTGCGCAAGGCCGAGCGACGTCGAATCAACTTCGGCGGGCAGGACGTTCTTGAGTCTCTGCTCACCCCAGACACGCAGAAGGATCTGCAGGTGATCCACTCCGTGATCGACCCGGGAGGTACCGGCGGGGATGAGCTCTACTCCCTCGGCTGCAAGGTGGAGTTCGTCTACGTGATCGCGGGGAACCTGCGGTTGTCTCTGGTCGGCGACACCCACGAGCTCGCCGCCGGGGATGCCTTCACCTTCCCGGGCCAGGAGCCGCACACCTGGGCCAACACCAGTCACGACGCTGCCTGCGAAGTGCTGTGGGTGTTGGCCCCAGCACCGTGATGGTCGCTCCCCCGCCGCGCCTGGGTCAGACTCCGTCGGCCGCCAGCAGATGGAGGGCGGCGCCGACCGTCAGCACGCTTTCGTCGTAGACGACGTCGTCGGCGTGGTTGAAGGAGGTGTTCCCCGCCCCACGCGCACCGAGATAGACCATCGCTCCTGGCCATCGCTGGAGGAAGTAGGCGAAGTCCTCGATGACCATCGAGGGTTCCGGCATGTCGGTGACAGCCGAGGCGAGCTCGGTCTGTGCAAGGCGCGCGACGAACCGGTCGATGTAGTCAGCGTCGTTGACGACCGCGGGATAGCCCTCCTGGATCGTCACCTCGCCGGTCAGGCCATGCGCTGCAACAACATTCGAGACGACGCGATGGATGCCGTCGATCAGCGCGGTTCTCGAATCGGGGGTGAGGGCGCGGATCGTGCCCCGGAGCCGCCCCGAGGCCGGGATGACGTTCACGGTGTTGCCGATGATGCACTCCGTCACGGTGGCGACAGTCGGCTCGACCAGGGCGAGGTCAGCGGCGAAGGTCTTGATGCCGGCAGTGATCTCACCGGCTGCATCGACCGGGTTCCCGACGAGATGGGGTTGGCTGGCGTGGCCGCCGGGGCCGGAGAGCTGGATGGTGAACCAGTCCCCGTACGCCATGAAGACTCCGGCGCGGCACAGAATCTGTGCGGGGTCGGCCATCGCGTGAACGTGGACTGCGAAGGCGTTGGCCGGCCCGGCGAGCTCAAGGTTGGTGTGCTCGAGCACGGCCAGGGCACCGCGATCAGACTCCTCTCCCGGCTGGAAAGCGAGCACGGTGTCGCATCGGGGCGCCACCTGGGTTAGCACCTTCGCGGCCCCGAGCAGCATCGCCATGTGCAGGTCATGACCGCAGGCGTGCATCGCCCCGGCTTCCTCCGAGGGGAAGGCGACACCGGAACGCTCAGTGACGGGAAGGGCGTCCATGTCGGCGCGCAGAACCGACACGACGCCGTTCGGCTCGGAGCCTGCCGCCGTCACGGTGACACCCGCAGCGGGGTGAACCTCGACGGCGTAACCCAGGTCGTCGAGAACGCCGGCCACGTAGTCGTGCGTTCGCGGCAGCTCTAGCCCGACCTCCGGATGCCGGTGGAGGTGCCTGCGGTGAGCGACCATCCAGTCCTGAAGGGCCGCTGCTTCTGTGAGTCGCGAGCTCACGACGCGCCTCCACCCGGGCTGCTTGACGCTGGAGCGATGCTCAGCTGAGCACCTCTGAACAGCGTGCTCCTGCCGGCGACCTCGACCGCACGCACAACGGCATCCGCAAGGGCGCGCCCTTCAGACAGTCCGACCGCAAGGGCACCGCAGAAGGCATCCCCGGCACCGGTGGTGTCGACCGGCTCAAGCTGCAGGGCGGCATGGTGCACCGGCTCGGTTCCCGCCTCCACGAGGATCGCCCCGTCGGCTCCGAGCGTCACGATGACGGCACCGGCGAAGTCCAGCGCCGACAGACATTCTCGCACTTCGTGCACGGTTCTTGGCTCCGTCGTGCCGGCGAGCTGCCCCAGCTCGGTGCGGTTCGGAACCAGCACGTCAACCCGCTCGAGCAGCCTGCGCAACGCACCGGCATCCGGCGGCATCGGGGCGGGGTTGAGCACCAGCACGGTCTCGGCGGGCAATGCGGCTGCGGCCGCCTCCAGGGCGGTCAACGGCACTTCGAGCTGGAGCAGCACCACGCCCAGCGGTTGGCCCAGAACCTTGGGCTCGACCCAGGCGGCGTCGAGCAGCGAGTTCGCTCCCGGGTCGACGACGATGAGGTTCTCTCCCGCGTCGTCGACGAAGATCATCGCCGTGCCCGTGTCGACCTCTGCGTGTTGGGCGACACCGTCGACGTCGACGCCGGCACGGCGCAGGTGCTCGAGGTAGGTCTCCCCCGCTTCGTCCTGCCCGACGGCGCCGATGAAGCTCACCTGAGCACCGAGCGCGGCGGCAGCGACAGCCTGGTTGCCACCTTTGCCCCCGAACGCCTTGGCTCGGTCTCGAGCCAGTACGGTCTCACCCGGAGCGGGCAGCGTGGTGACCCGGTAGCTGAGGTCGACGTTGAGTGAGCCCACCACACCAATGGCGCTCATGCCCGGCGCCCGACCCGGTCGACGGCATCGATCACCAGGTTCCAGTAACGGTCGGCATCGAGGGTCATCGCGACCTGGGTGTTCGGCCGCTGCTCGGCATAGCGGTGGTGAAGGTCGACGACAGTCGTCCCTCGGGTCCAGCTGCCACCGAGCTCGACCGCGACGAAGGCCTCACGCCAGTCGATCACCGCGGGGTCGATCAGGGCGGCAATCGTGCACGGATCGTGGACGGGTGGTGCAGCGAACTCCCACACCCGGTTGTACGAGGCTCCGAAGAAACCCATCCAGGCGGCGCAGGTCTGCCCGACCACGTGGTTCATGCCGGCCATTCGGTCGACGACCGCTGGCGTCGCGAGGGCCTGATGGGTGAGGTTGAGGCCCACCATCCGCACCGTCAGCCCGCTGCGGAGAACGACGTCGAGCGCCTCAGGGTCTGCGTAGGTGTTGAACTCCGCTGTGGGCGTGTGGTTTCCGCGCTCCGTCGAGCCGCCCATGAAGATGACCTCGCGGATGCCGCTCTTCACCTCCGGGAAGTCGAGCAGCAGCCGTGCGACGTTGGTGATGGGCCCGGTGGCCGCCACGGTGACCGGCTCGTCACTCGACTCGATGACCCGGCGGAGCAGCTCGACGGCACCGACCGACTCGACCTCGAAGGCCGGCTCTGGCATCGGCGGGCCGTCGAGCCCACTCACGCCGTGGACGTAGTTGCCGAGCGTCGACCCACCGTCGAGCGACCCTGCCGCGCCCTTGGCCACCGGCACGTCCAGCACGCCGGCAAGCGTCAACACCTGCAAGGCGTTTCGTGTGGCATCCTCAACCGAGCAGTTTCCGAAAGTGGTTGTCACCGCCCGGAGGTCGACCTCGGGGGAACCCACAGCGAGCAGCAGCGCCACCGCGTCATCGTGGCCAGGGTCGCAGTCGATGACGAGAGGGCGACCTCGGCGGCCTCCCATCAAGACGTCCGTTCGGCGCCGAGCCAGCTCAACATGGCCCCGACCAGCGGCGCGAAGCCCTCCCACTCCAGAAACTCGGTCGGGCACCAGTGCGGGCCGATGTCCGAGGTCCACACGAGCGACCTACCCTTGCCGACCTCACGCGTGGCGATGAGCACGTCGTCATCGACGGTGGCGACGACCTGGGCGTCCGGTTTCGCCGTCACGACGTTGTAGCCGAGCAACTGCGGGGCCTCCCCCGTCCACGCCGCGGCGACCTCATGGTCGGGCGCGACGACGCGGCAGGTGGCCCCTTGAGGCGACCCTGCGCGGTCGTCACTGGTCAGCATGTCGACGGGCAGCACGTCGGCAATCGGGCTCCGCGCGAAGTTAGCCCGGGCCTGGAAGCCCTGGAAGCTGAGGTAGCCACCGGCCATCATGAGCCCGCCACCGGCGCGGGTCCACTCCACCAGGGCCAGCAACGGGTTGTCGGTGCACTGCCCCTTGATCCAGACCTCGTTGGGTAGGACGAACGAGTTGTAGCCGATGTCAGACAGGATCACCACGTCGTAGGCCGACAGTGCTTCGACCGTGCGGGGAAAGCGGGCCGGCACGTCGTGGCCATACATCTGTTCGACCTCGATGCCCTGCGAGGCCGCGGCCGCGATGAACTCGTCGGCACCGGTCTCGAAGGTCGTCGACGAGAAGCTGTCGAACCCCTTGTAGTGGGTGGACTGCGAGATCCAGCTCTCGCCAGCGAGCAGCACGCGCGCCATGTCAGTTCTCCTTCTGTGCGGTCTCGAAAAGAGTTCGTGGGTTGATCGTCAGCAGGTGGTCGATGTCGCCCTCGGTCATGCCCAAGCGGCGCAACCGAGGAACGAAGTACTGCAGGATGTGCCCGTAACCGGGTCCGCCGTAGTGCCGCAGCAGCGACTTCACGAAGATGTCCTGGGAGATGAGCAGCCTTGCCAGGTGGCCATGCTCGGCGAGGCGGCAGAGCCACCGGGCGTTCTCTTCGTCGGAGGGGCACTGCACGTTCTGGTCGGCGTAGAAGACCTCCATGCCGATCATGTCGTACTGCACCCAGGCGCCGCGCCGGAGCAGCTCTTCCTGGTAGATGAGGTCGTCGCCGGAGGGGCCCATGTGGCACAGCACGACACAGGCGGGGTCGACACCGTGCTTCTCAGCGAGGTCGAGCACTTCACCGCCCCGTCGGAACCAGGCCGGCAGGTGCACCTCGACGGGCAGGTTCAGCTGGCGCTGAGCGATGAGCGCACCCTCGAGGCTGGCCCGTTCCGCAGGGGTGAAGTCGGCGCCCACCCCGATCTCCCCGATGATGCCGGGCCGGATGCCGTCGACCCCCTCCGTCACGTCACGCACGATGAGCTCGGCGATCTCTTCAGGGCGCAACGCCTTGACCTGCGACGGTTGCGCGCCGTCGAGGTAGTAGCCGGTGCCGGCGATGATGTTGACTCCGGTGCCTTCGCTGACCCGCTGAAGCAGCGCGAGGTCACGGCCGACCCCGAGACCGGTGGCGTCGATGATGGTCTGGCCGCCCAGAGCGGCGTAGCGTGCGACCTCCTCGATCGCCAGTACCTCGTCGTCGAGTCGGCAGTTGTCCCGGTTGCCGAAGGGGTCCTGCTTGAGGTCCCAGACGATGTCCATGGTCACGGGATGGTTCTCGAACTCCTCCGCGGACCATCCCGTGGAGCAGGTGGCCTGCCACCACGACGTGACGTCGTTGATGATGTGCTCGTGGGTCAGCGTCGTGCCGAGGTCGGCCGAGTCGACGGGCCCGGTGACGCTCATGACGGTCGTCATCGTCGAGACCTCACCAGGCGGGCGAAGAGCTTGCTGTTGAGCAGGATCGCCACGATGAGGATGCTGCCCTGCACGATCGGCACCCAGTAGACGTCGACCCGCAGCAGGACGAGCCCGTTGCTGATGATCCCGAGCGTGAGCGCGCCGATGGCCGACCCCAGGATCGACCCCCTCCCGCCCATCAGGCTGGTCCCTCCCAGCACCACAGCGGTGATGACCTCGAGCTCGAACATCGTGCCTGAGTTCGAGCTCCCACTGGCGAGGCGAGTTGCGGTGATGATGCCGGCGCCGGCCGCGAGAACCCCGGTGATGATGAGCACCGACATCTGGATCCGTCTGATGTCGACGCCTGAGCGCCGAAGCGACTCCGCGTTCGACCCGACGGCAGTGACGTAGCGACCGAACCGGGTTCGCGTGAAGACGTACCAGGCCACCGCGACCATCGCGATCGCCATCCACGTCGGCGTGTACAGACCGAGGAACTTGCCGTTGCCGAGCGGCAGCAGGAAGCTCGACTCGATGGGCGTGCTGTAGCCCTGCGTGATGAGCAGCGCCACACCACGCACGGCCGTCAGGGCCGCCAACGTGACGATGAACGACTGAAGCCTTCCGTACGCCGTCAAGACGCCGTTGATCACGCCGATGAACGCCCCGATGAGCAGGGTGAGCACCAGGGCCAGCACCGGGTTGCCCGTCTTGGCCAGGAGGGCGAGCGACGCCGCGGTCAGACCGACGATCGACCCGACCGAGAGGTCGATGGCGCCCGTCGTGATGACGAAGGTCATGCCCATCGCCACGACGACGGTCGGCGCGATCTGCCGTGCGACGTTGACGAGGTTCTCAGTCGTCAAGAACGCGTCGGCGCGGGCACTGAAGAAGATGAACAGGACGGCGAAGACGACCAGGATAGAAAGGACGCCGAAGTGCCGGCCGATGAAGTCGGTGCGAGCGCCCCGTGAGAAGCGGGCGGGCTTGGTGGTCGGGATCAGTGTCATCTCACTTCCCCATCATCGCGGTGACGAGCCCCGCAAGATCGGTCTTCGACGGCTCGAGCTGCTGGTAGATGGTGCCCTCGTAGAGCACGACGAACCGGTCGGCGACCTCGAAGAGGTCCTGCAGTCGGTGGGTGATGAGCACGACCGACACCCCGCGCGAGGAGACGTCCTTGATGAGCTGGAGAACCATCTCGACCTCCTTCGCGGCGAGCGCCGCCGTCGGCTCGTCGAGCACGAGAACCTTCGGGTCGAAGGTGACGGCGCGGGCGATGGCGATGGCCTGCCGCTGACCTCCGGACATGTTGCCCACGTCTTGCCGCGTGTTCGTGATCCGGATGTGCAGCTTTCTCAGCTCGTCGACCGCCTCGCGATGCATCCGCTCCGTGTCGAGCGCCCGGGTGATCGGGTGGTACTGCTCCCGGCCGAGGAAGAGGTTGCCCGTGACGTCGAGGTGGTCACACAGGGCGAGATCCTGGTAGACCATCTCGATGCCGTGGGCCCGGGCCGCCCTCGGCCCGGAACCGGTCATCGCCACCCCGTCGACGAGGATCTCGCCCCGGTCGGGGGTCTCCGCGCCGGCGAGCATCTTCATCAGGGTCGACTTGCCGGCTCCGTTGTCGCCGATGAGGCCGATGACCTCGCCCGGGGCGATCGTCAGGTCGACCCCCTTGAGCACGTCCAACGCGCCATACGACTTGTGGATGCCGCGCATCTCCACGCGCGGCGGCGACTGCGACGCGTCGGTGGCGACGTCTGAGGGGATCGTGCTCATGTGGGGGTCTTCCTTGAGGTCAGTGGCTCGTCGGTTCCGCGGCTGTCCGCGCGCCGATCAGGGGAAGATCTTGCGGTAGGGCTCGACGTTCTCCTTCGTGACGATCGTGATCGGCACGTCGATGAAGCCCGCAGCCGCGCCGCCACCGATGAGCGACTTGATCTCCTTGACCGCCTTCTCACCCTCGGTCTTGGGGTCCTGCTGGATGACGGCCGTGACGACGCCGCTGTCGAGGCCCGCGATGACCTCACGGGTCAGGTCCCAGCCGACGATCTTGGTCTTGCCGCTCGCGCCGACGGCACTGACCGCACCGACCGTCGCGGGCTCACCCGTCGTGTAGAGGAAGTCGAGGTCGGGCTGGGCAGTGATGAGGTTCTGCGCCGCAGTGGCCGCCTTCTCCTGCACGTTCTCACCACTCACGCTCTGGGTGAACATGGCACCCGCAGCGTCGATGGCCTTGCGGAAGCTGTCTTCCCGCTGGTTCTGGATGAACGAGTTCTTGGCGTCGACCACGCCGTACTTCTTGCCCTTGGCCAGCCCCTTGTCGACCATCCACTGAGCGGCTTCGGCGCCGGCCTTCTCGTTGTCGACGCCGACGAAGGTCTCGACAGCTCCGTCGTTGAGCTTCGCGTCGATCGCAGCGGCCTTGATGCCCTTCGCCCGGGCGGCCTTGATCGCGGGCAGCACGCCGTTGACGTCGATGGCCACGACGATGAGCCCGTTGACGCCCTGCGTCGTGAAGTTCTCGATGTCGCTGTTCTGCTTCGCAGAGTCGTTGTTGGCGTTGGCGATCGTCAGCTCACAGCCGACCTCCTTGGCCGCCGCCTGGGCGCCTTCGTTCATCTGGGTGAAGAACGCAGCGGTCTGGTTGATCTGCGTCATGCCGATGACGCACTTGGCACCCGCCGAAGTGCTGCCACCTCCGGCAGCGGGAGCAGGCTCGTTGCCCGTGCTGCAAGCAGAGCTGGCCGCCAGAGCGGCCACGGTGGCGATGCCGAGCAGGGTCTGGCGGCGGAGTCGAGACGTCTTGGTCATGGTGGCGGCCTCCTCATTGAGTCTCGGCAATCGATTTCCGAGTTGCGAGTAAGGTACATCCCACGGCCCCGCGGGCGATCACGTTTGGATAACGACCACGAAGAGGTGCCCATGGCCGAGGGCCTGCCACAGCACGCACTGTCGCGCCCCGTGACCATGGCCGATGTTGCCGCGCACGCCGGGGTGTCCGTCTCAACGGTCTCGAGGGTGATCAGCGCGGCCAGGCCGGTGGCAGAGCCACTTCGGGATGCCGTGCTCGGTGCTGCGGCCGAGCTGGGCTATCAGGTCAACCTTGTCGGCCGGGCCTTGCGCAAGGGCAGAACGGCCACCGTCGGCCTGCTCGTTCCAGATCTCGACAACCCGTTCTTCTCGTCACTGGCCCAGCACCTGTCGACCGCCTTCGAAGGGTCCGCAGCGGATGTGCTGGTCTTCAGCACCTGCGGGGACCTGCGAGTGGAGCGGCGAGGTGTCGAGGCGTTCCTCGGACGCCAGGTCGATGCCGTCGTCATGATCCCCTGCCACGAGTCAGAGAGTGTCGACTCCGTGCGGCTGGCCGCCCATTCGGCGTTGACCATCCAGCTCGACCGCCAGGTCGTGGGGGCCGACGTGCACTTCGTCGGATGTGACAACGCCGCCGGCCTGGGCCTCATCACCACACACATCCGCGAGCACGTCGACGTCGACGACAAGCCGGTCCTCTACGTCGGCGCGAAGACCCTCTCGTCGTCAGGCCACGAACGATTTCAGCAGTTCACCCAGAACTTCCCGGACCGACCGACCTACCTCGGCGACTTCGACTTCGCGTGGGGGCAGCAGGCCGTCGACGAGATCCTCTCCGACGGCCACACCCGGGGCACGATCGTCGCGGCGGCAGACATCATCGGCCTCGGCGTCATCGCCGGACTGCACGTTCGCGGATACCGGGTTCCCGACGACTTCAGGGTCATTGGGTTCGACGGGATCGGGGTGGCCCGCTTCGCCCATCCGACCCTGACCACGGTGCGCCAGCCGGTCGAGGAGATCGGTCAGACCGTGCTCGATCTCGTCTCGCTTCCCCGATCCACAACGCCCTCTCGGTCGGTGCGCATCGCCCCTGACCTCATCCTGGGGGACTCGAGCCCGGGCTGACGTCGCTACGCGACCTGGATGCGGAACCCGTGGCCGCGTAACGTGGCGATCACGTGATCGGCGTGCTGCTGGCTCTTCGTCTCGAGTTCGAGCCTGATCTCGACCTCGTCGACCGTGATCGACGTGCTCGTTCTCGAGTGCGCGACCTCGAGCACGTTGGCGTCGAGGGAGGCACACTCCATGAGCAGGCCCGAGAGGGAGCCCGGGCGATCGGGAACGTGCACCTGGAGCCGGAGGTAGCGACCGGCCACGGCCAAGCCGTTGCGGATCACCCGCAGCATCAGCAGCGGGTCGATGTTCCCGCCCGAAAGCACTGCCACCACAGGCCCCTCGAGACCAGCCGCCGCGCCCCGGCCGTCAGGCGCAGCGGTGTGCGTCTTGGCCTCCTCCAGCAACCAGGCCACCGCGGCGGCGCCGGCCGGCTCGACCACGAGCTTGGCCCGCTCGAGCACGAAGAGCAGGGCACGGGCCATCGCATCCTCGGAGACCGTCTCGACCGAGTCGACCAGATCCTTGATGATGGCGAAGGGCACCACCCCGGGGCGCCCGACGGCGATGCCGTCGGCCATCGTCGCCATCCTCGGCACCGAGACCGGATGGCCAGCGGTGAGAGACAGCGGGTAGGCCGCGGCCGTCTCGGCCTGCACCCCGATCACCCTGACGTCAGGCTTCAAGGCTCGCAGCGCCACGCTGATGCCGGCGAGCAGGCCACCGCCGCCGAGCTCGACGACGACGGTGCGCACGTCGGGGCACTGCTCGAGAATCTCGAGGCCGCAGGTGCCCTGCCCCGCCACGATGTCGGGGTGGTCGAACGGGTGCACGAGCACCGCGCCGGTCTCGTCGGCGAAGATCTGCGCCGCGGCCAGGCACTCGTCGATGGTCGAGCCCAGCTGCTCGACGGTCGCGCCATAAGCCTGCGTGGCCAGCAGCTTGGGCATCGGCGCCCCGAGCGGCATGTAGACCTTCGATCGGATGCCCAAGATGGATGCCGCGAGCGCGACGCCCTGCGCGTGGTTGCCGGCCGAGGCGGCCACGACACCCGCTTCCTTCTCGGCATCCGAGAGACGGGACATGCGGGTGTACGCGCCTCTGATCTTGAAGGAGCCTGCCCGCTGGAGGTTCTCGCACTTGAGGTAGACCTCCGCGCCGACCCGGTCGCTGAGTGCCCGGCTGAACTCGAGCGGGGTCGGCCGGATCACGCCGTCGAGGAGTCGCTGAGCGGCTTGGATGTCTTCAACCGTCACTGACCCAAGCGCTTCCATAGTGGTCAGGCTACGCCGCCCGTCTTCCGCATCCGCCGCACGGCAAGATTCGGCAGTCGGAGCTGCGGAGCGACAACGCCGCTGTGATGCGCCGAGCCGCGACCGCAGCACGACACGACACGAGTTGACGCTGCTGACTCGAAACGGCAACGACTTCAGCGGCAGTGTCTCGCCGTAGTCGCTCGCTGGAACCACGAGCTCGAGGCCGCGTTCATCCCATTCGCCGCGCAGCTGATCCAGTTCTTCGGGGCGACAGATGCCGTCGGCGATGCCGGCGTAGCGGCGCACGCGGGAAGTGCGGGCGACAGTCACGATCTCGCCAGCTCCCCCGGCGCGGACCGTGACCTCGTCGCCCGGTTCCAGCCCGGCGGCCCTCATCGCGGCGACCGGAAGCGTGATCTGGTTGTTGCTGGACACCCTCGGCATACCTATACGATCTCGCTCCCCAAGTAAAGGGACGCGGAGCGGTAGCGCCTGCTTATCCGCCCACGGCTACGGGATGGTGCGGCGTCACGCCTACGCTGGCCGTCGAGACTCGGAGCAGGGAGGTGTGAGCGGTGGAGCACGACACGATCGAGACGCTGCGGGAGCGGCATCCGGCCTGGCGGTTGCTGCGCGCCACGAACGCTCCGCTCGTGCTCGCGTTCCTCGGCCGCTTCTTCGTCGAGGACAACCACGGCGCCACCTCCGCGCCCGAGCTCGCCACCGCCCTCGACGACGAGCTGTTCACCATCAACGCCGCCCACCCCGACCACCCCGTCTACCCCCGAAGCGCGGGCGACTACCTCGACGACTGGTCAACGACGGATGCCGGCTGGCTCCGCCGGTTCTACCCGCTCGGCTCCGACGAGGTGCACTACGACGCCACGCCCGCCTTCGAGAAGGCCTACGCCTGGGTGACCGGGCTGCAGGTGCGCTCGTTCGTCGGCACCGAGTCACGGCTCAACACCGTCGTCGAGCTGTTGCGCCAGATGGTGCTCGGGTCAGAGACCGACCCGCAGGTGCGCCTGGCCGAGCTGCGCCGGCGCCGCGACGGCCTCGACGAGGAGATCGCCGCCATCGAGGCCGGGCACGTCGTCGTGCTCGACCGGGTCGCCGTGCGCGACCGCTACCAGCAGTTCGCGAGCACCGCCCGCGAGCTGTTGTCGGACTTTCGCCAGGTCGAGGAGAACTTCCGCGCCCTCGACCGCGCCGCCCGCGAGCGCATCGCGGCCTGGGAGGGCAGCAAGGGCGACCTGCTCGCTGACCTCGTCGGCACCCGCTCCGACATCAGCGCCTCCGACCAGGGCCGCAGCTTCCAGAGCTTCTACGACTTCCTCCTCTCCGAGGCGCGGCAGGACGAGCTCGCCGACCTGCTCGCCAGGGTCGAGACCATCGCCGCCCTCGACGCCGACCGCCGGCTGCGCACCGTGCACCACGACTGGTCGGAGGCCGCCGAGCGCACCCAGCAGACCGTGCGGCAGATCTCCGAACAGCTGCGCCGCTTTCTCGACGACCGGGTCTGGCTCGAGAACCGGCGCGTGCTCGAGCTGGTGCGCTCGGTCGAAGCCGCCGCCCTGTCGGTGCGTGACACCCCGCCCGCCGTGGGCCTGGTCGTCGACGAACCCGGCGTAACCATTTCCCTACCCTTCGAGCGGCCCCTGCACGACGCCCGGCCCGCGGCCGAGGTCAACAGCCTGCTCGCCCCGGCCGATGACGAAGAGCTTGACGTCGACTCCCTCTTCGGGCAGACGTTCGTCGACCACGCCCGGCTCGTCGAGAACGTCCGCACCGCCATCCCACCCCGCGCCTCCGCCCTGCTGGCTGACATCGTGGAGCTCTACCCCATCGAGCAGGGCGCGGCCGAGATCGTCGGCTACCTCGCCCTCACCGACGACGACATCGAGGTGAGCATGGACGAGACCGAGACCACCCACATCGAGTTCACCGACGGCGACCGGATGCGGCGTGCCCGCCTCCCCCAGGTCACGGTGACCCGCCGATGAGGCCGCGGTGAGAACCTCATGAGAACGCCGGAGGAGCACGCTGTCGGGGCCGCGATCATCCACCTCATGCGCGGCGTCGTCTACCGCGAGAGCAACGAGGACGCCTGGGCCACGCTCGAACGACAGGGCGCTGCGGTGCGCGACCACTTCAGCGCGATCGGCGTGGAGCTCGTGGTCGACGACACCGAGGGCTATGCGTACCTGCGCAGTGAGACCGAGGACCCCGGCATCCCGCCCCTCCCCCGGCTCGTGATGCGGCGCAGCCTCACCTACAACGTGAGCCTGCTGCTCGTGCTGCTGCGCAAGCGCCTCGTCGAGTTCGAGACGACGAGCAGCGAGGGCAAGCTCGTGCTCGAGCGCGACCAGATCATCGAGATGCTGCGCCTGTTCTTCCCCGACTCGACCAACGAGGCCCGGGTCATCGACACCGCCGACAGCACGATCCGCAAGGCGGAAGAGCTCGGCTTCCTGCGCGCGCTGCGAACCCAAGCGACGAGCGGCCAGCCGGATGCCGCTGGGCGCGCTGGCCGGCCCGGCCAGTGGGAGGTGCGGCGCATCATCAAGGCCTACGTCGACGCTCAAGTGCTCTCGGACTTCGCGGCCAAGCTCGAGGAGTACGCGCACGCGGCATCCGGTAAAGGCGACGATGACTGACAGCCGCTTCTCGGCGCTCGAGATGTCATCCGCGCCAGCCGCGACCATCTGGACCGGGGCGGTGCTCACCCCGCGGACTGGTCGAAGATGGTGACAGCGGCCATCACGACGGCCAGCGCGCCGTAGCCGATCTTGCGGGCAGGACCGCTCGAGGTGCGCATCGCCAGAACCGCCTGAATGGCGTAGTAGGCGGCGAAGGCCCGTGAGGCGACCGCGATGATCGTGAAGGTCGACGTGGTGGCGGCCAGCAGGATCGCGGCGCCACCACTGACGAGGTACGGCGTCGGGCCGCGCATGAAGCGGGACAGTCCCCGCAGGTTGCCGTCAGCCGCAACGGTGTCGGCCACCGCCGCGCTGAACTGGCTCAGCACGGCCGAGAGCACCAACGGAAGAGCGAGCCACGGGGCCACCCGGGCGGTGATGTCAAGCAGCGTGACATCAGGCCCGTCGGCTGTTCCGAGCCCCATCACCGGAGTCGCGACCGCGACGAAGCCGAGGTAGATCGACGCCGCGATCAACTGTGCGAACCGGGAGGCCCAGATGCGAGTCTCGGCGTCGTACTGGGCGCCGAGATACTGCACCGTCTCGAACCCCTGCACCGTGATCACGATCCCACCCAGCACCAGCAGAATCTCGCCGATTCCGACGTCGGGTACCGGGGGCAAGACGAGCCCTTCACCGAAGAGGCCCCGAGCGTCGTGGAACAGCAGGGTCCCGCCCAGCACGGTCGTCAGGATGAGCACGACAGCCAGGCTGAACCGGTCGAGGGCGTTCAGCCCGGCGAACCCGCGGGTGACCCCCACCACCACGATCAGCACCACGGCCGCGCACGCCAGCCCCCGGGCCCAGGCCGTGGACCCGCCCGGAACGGCATAGTCGACGACGTACTCGGCCATGATCCGCAGGTACAACGCGACTGAGATGACATAGGCCACCACGATGACCGCGTCGCCGGTGCGGTCGAGGCCGGCGGTGACCCGGTCGGGAGAATCGGCGGCCAGGGCGGGCTCCACGACCCGGACGCAGTGGCGCACCGACGTGCCGACCACCCAGGCCACCGCGCACACAACGGCGGCGCCGACCACCGACAGCGACCCCAGGGTGCGCTCGAGCACGGGCACAATGATCAACAGGCCCGAACCGAGGATCGAGGCCAACGGAGTCACCGAGGCCCGCATCACCTTCGACAGCGCCGGCACGAGCCCACCGTCCCATAGCAGTCCGGGCGAGGCGTGATTCACCGGCGCCGCGGTGCGAGCCGGAGGCGGAGGCGGGTTGCAGTCACGACCCTCAGACGGGGATGGCGTAGCCGAGCGCCTGCAACGCCTTGAGAAACGCCGGCTTGTCATCGGCGGTCACCGCCAGGTGCCGGTCACCGCCAGGTGCCGGTCACCGATCAGCGCGCACAACGGGCTCAGTCGGCGGTCGCGGTGGATCAGGACGGCGAGTGCCGGGTCGGAGAACTCGATGAGGCGCACCCGGCCCAGGTCACGCACCCGCTGGGTTCGAGCCGTCACGTCGGCGAGCAGAGTCACAAGGGTCGAGGGTGAGCTGGTCGGTCGGTCAGGCCCAGCGCGTACGCCCCGAGCCCGTTCAGTCGCAACGCTCGTAGCCCGTCGTAGCGGCTCAGGTAGGGCAGCTCCTCCGCACTCGCGTTATAGCGGAAGTCGTCCCGGGCCCCCTCCGGCTCGTCGTAGGCCACGTCGACCAGAGCCAGCGTGGCCGCGTACTCGAAGACCACGGCCAGGGTGTACCGGCCTTCGAGCATCTGCCACGTGCCGTAGCCGTCGTAGCCACAACTGCCGTACTGGGCGTCAACCAGGTACAACTTCCACAGGGCCCGCCCGTTGCGAGCGACCTGCGGGGACAGACCGGTCCGGCGCATCGACCTGAACAGGTCGTCCACCTCGACCCACGTGTAGGGCTGGCGCTTGGCGAGCGCGGCCGCCACGATCTCGCGTCGCGTCTTCACCGACGTCAAAACGTTGGCCGACCGCTGCCCCTTGAGGTGCTCGACCCGACTCAACTCGTCGATGGCGCCTTTGGCCACCCACGACCTCCACAGTTCCGCCCCGAGTCACACAGGCGCAGCACCGCGTGCAGGTCGCGCAGCGACCCACGCGGGGTCAGGCGCACCTCGTTCTCCTCCGGGCCGTCGTGGCTCAGCGTGCCCGCCCGACCCGACATGCGGCATTGGTAGACGATGACATCCCCACGATGGTGTCTACATTTCGTCTACACTGACAGCATGGCTTCCCCAGACACCACGACTGTCCGCGTTCGCCGGCCTGACTCGGAGCGACTTCAGTCACTGGCAAAGTCGCGTCAGACCCCGGTCATCGATGTGCTGCACGCGGCTATCGACGCCCTGGAGCGGCAGGAGTTTCTGCGTGGTCTGGGCGAGGACTACCAATCTTTGCGCAACGACCCCGAGCGGTGGGATCAGTACCTGTCCGAGCGTCAGGAGTGGGACAGCCTCGCGTGATCTGGCGCGGGGAGGTGTACGACGTTGACCTGGGCCAGCCGATCGGTCGCGAGCCGGCCTTCCGACGCCCGGCCGTCGTGGTCTCGGTCGACATGCTTAACAACGGCCCGGGCAGGCTGGTCGTGGTGGTTCCGGTCACGTCTGCGGACTACGGCCTACGGAGTCATGTCGAAGTAGAGCCTGGTCGCAGCGGATTGGGGCACCCCTCATACGCGCGCTGCGACCAGATACGAGTGATCTCGACCGATCGACTGTCGTCTCGCCGGGGCATGCTCGATCCGGACGAGCTGCGCGCCATCGACCAGGCCCTTAGCTTCGTCCTCGACCTGTGAGCAAGCGGTGCACCCGGGCTGCTGACGTGCCGGTCGTCGGGCCTCACCCGGTGCCGTCAACGGCGGCGCCGTGCCGCGGGGTCTCGAGCCAGCTGCGCACCGCGCTCGCGGACGAGTCCTACCAGCGCGACGGGATCATCGAGGGTGGCGGGATCGACTGGTCGGTACTTCCAGTGGCCGTCTTCGAGATAGCGCAGCTGGAACGCGCCGTCCCACGCGGCAGCGACCAGTAGACCGTCATCGTAGAAGCCGAACCCGCTGAAAATCGGGCGGACGTCAAGCCTGGGCATCTCAGCCAGCGAGTCGATGGCGCGGTCCCGGATCTCTCGTTCGAGGATTCCCACAGCAGCATCATCCTCCGACACGTTCACCTGCTCGCCATGCCCGGCTGGGTCCGTGTGTTTGCCCTGCCGCGCTCAGAGCCTCTTCCGGCACCGGGCCGACGTCTGCAAGCAGTCCGGTAGCAGTGCCGGACGGCATCGCCGCTACCGAGTCTCATGCGAAGTTGCCTACGCTGGCCTGCGAGAGTCGGCGAAGAAGGAGGCGAGCCGTGGGAGACATGACGATCGAGACGGTGCGGGAGCGGCATCCGGCACGGCGCTGCCACGCGACCTTCACGGCATCCGGACTCGGCGGTATCCGGTGGGGGCGACGGTGACCGACAGCCTGTTCTCGGCCGTCGAGCTGGCCACCGCGGGCCGTGCCGGCTACCGGCTCCAGCACGTCGAGGTCTTCAACTGGGGCACCTTCGACAGCCGCGTCTGGCGCCTCTCGCCGCACGGCGAGACCTCCCTGCTCACCGGCGACATCGGCAGTGGCAAGTCGACCCTCGTCGACGCCATCACCACCCTGCTGCTGCCCGCGAACAAGATCGCCTACAACAAGGCCGCGGGCGCCGACAGCCGCGAGCGCACCCTGCGCAGCTACGTCGAGGGGCACTACAAGTCCGAGCGCATCGAGGCCACCGGCGCGTCGCGCCCGATCGGGCTGCGCGACCAGAACGCCTACTCCGTCGTGCTCGGGGTGTTCGTCAACGACGGCTACGACGAGACCGTCACGCTGGCGCAGGTCTTCCACCAGAAGGACCGCACCGGCCAGCCTGACCGCTTCTTCGTCACCGCCACGAGCGAGCTTTCGGTCGAGACCGACTTCGCCGGGTTCGGCGCCGACCTGAACAGCCTGCGCCGGCGCTTGCGGGTCGGGGGCGCCGAGATCACCAACGGCTTCCCCGACTACGGGCGTACCGTGCGGCGGCTGCTCGGCATCCGCTCCGAGCAGGCCATGGAGCTGTTCCACCAGACGGTGTCGATGAAGTCGGTCGGCAACCTCAACGAGTTCGTGAGAAACCACATGCTCGAGCCGGCGGATGCCGCCGCCAAGGTCAAGGGGATCGTCGGCCACTTCGAAGACCTCACCAAGGCGCACGACGCCGTGAAGCGGGCCCGCGAACAGCTCGAGGCACTGCGACCGCTGGTGGCCACGACCGTGAAGTACGACGACGCGCTCGTGCGCCGCGCCGACTTCGAAGCCCAGCGTCAGGCGGTTCGGTTGTTCTTTGCCGAGCTGCGCATCCGGCTGCTCGGCGAGACCATCGCGAGCAACACCGACCTGCGCGCACACCGGGCCGCTGAGGCCGATGAGGCTGGGGCGGGGCGGCATCGGCTCGCTGCCGATCGCGAGCAGCTCATCACCGAGCGCACCGGCGCCGGGGGCGACCGGGTCAGCCAGCTCGAGCAGCTCGCGTCGTCGTTACGTGCTGAGGCGCAGGTGCGTCGGGGCCGGCGCGACCGCTTCAGCGCTCGACTGGCGGATGCCGGTCTCGTCGACGCCGGTCTCGTCGACGGCGGTCTCGCCGAGTCGGGACTTTCTGAGGTCACCGACGCCGGGTCGTTCAGCGCCTTGCTGACCGCGACGCCGATCGCCCGGCAGGCTGCTACCGATGAGCAGGCCGCACTCGACGGGCAGGTCGGCGAGCTGACCGTGAGCCAGGGTGAGCTGAAGCGAACGAGCGAGGAGACCAACACCGAGCTGTTCAGCCTCGCCGGGCGCACCAGCAACCTGCCCAGCAGCCAGCTGGAGATTCGCGGTCAACTATGCGCCGACCTCGGCATTGACGAGAGCGAGCTGCCGTTCGCGGGCGAGCTCATCGACGTCGGCGACGACCATTCGGCCTGGCGGGGCGCCGCCGAGCGGGTGCTGCGCGGCTTCGCCCTGTCGCTCATCGTGCCGCAGCACCACTACGACGGCGTGGCACGCTGGGTCAACGAGCGCCGCCTGACCCACCGCCGCACCGACGGGCGGGTGGTCGGCAGTCGCCTGGTCTACGAACGGATGCCGGCCCGCCGCGTGCGCGTCAAATCCCCCACCGCCTCGGGCGTGCTCCTGCTGGCCGACACCCTCGAGGTGCGCGACGGCCCGTTCCGCGACTACCTCGAGGGCGAGCTCGTGCGCCGGGCCGACTACCGGTGCGTCGCCGACCTGGCCCAGTTCCGCGACGAGCGGCGCGCCGTGACGAAGCAGGGGCAGGTGCGCTCTGGCGACCGGCATGAGAAGGACGACCGCTCACGCGTCGACGACCCGAAGGCCTGGGTGCTGGGTTGGGTCAACGAGCGCAAGGTCGCTGCCCTGACCGAGCAGCGCTCAGAACAGCAGCGGCTCCTCGTCGACCTCGACGAACAGCTGAAGCGCGCCCGTGCCCGGCGCACCGCCGCCCAGAGCCGAGTGACTGCCCTGGCGAGCCTCGCGGAGTACACCTCCTGGGCTGAGCTCGACTGGGCCAGTGCCCTTTCCGAGGCCGAGCAGCACCATGCTGAACGGTCCCGGCTCCTGTCGGGGTCATCGACCTTGACCGAGATCGAGCGGCGGCTCGAGGCAAACGCCGAGCGTCTGCCGCCCTCGACGACCGACTGAAGGCTTTGCACGGCACCATCGCCCAGCTCGACGACCGCATCGAGCGCGATGAGGTCGCCCGCGCCGTCGAGCAGCGTTTCGTGAAAGAGGCCGGCTCCAACGACCCCCACGGCCTCGACGCGGCCCAAGCTGCCTACCCGCTGCTCGAGAAGCGGCTCGGCGCCCAGCTGCCGACGACGACGGAGGCGTGCCGGCCGGCATCCGACCGGTTGACCGACGAGCTCGACGCCGGCATTCGGCGCATCAACACCGAGCTGGGCGGCTACACCCAGAGCCTGCTGCAGTACATGGCCGAGGCCCGGCGTCGGTGGCCCGAGGCGACGACCGAGATGGACGCCAGCGTCGAGTCGCGCGCCGACTTCACAGCCTTCCACGACCGGGTGGCCGGCGATGACCTGCCCCGGTTCGAGGAGGAGTTCAAGCGCCAGCTCAACACCAACACCATCCGCGAGCTGGCCCAGTTCAACAACTGGCTGCGCCGCCAGGCCGAAGACATCGACGTGCGCGTCGCCCGGATCAACGAGGCCCTCGGCGCCATCGACTACAGCCCCGGCCGCTACATCCGGCTGTTGCCCGAGCGCACCGTCAACCAGGAGATCCAGGCCTTTCGCACCGACCTGCGGGGCGCCACCGACAACACCCTCTCGCCCGACGATGAGCAGTACTCGGAGCAGCGCTTTCTCGACGTGCAGCGCATCATCGAGCGGTTCCGCGGCCGTGAGGGTTACGCCGACTCCGACAAGGCCTGGACCCGGCGCGTCACCGACGTGCGCAACTGGTTCACCTTCTCGGCCTCCGAACGTGACCGTGAGACCGACGCCGAGTGGGAGCACTACCGCGACTCCGACGGCAAGTCGGGCGGCCAGAAGGA
Source organism: Humibacillus sp. DSM 29435 (assembly GCF_001758225.1). Taxonomy (GTDB): domain Bacteria; phylum Actinomycetota; class Actinomycetes; order Actinomycetales; family Dermatophilaceae; genus DSM-29435. Next base: position 214,400 of record NZ_MAST01000023.1, read on the forward strand.
GAAGCTGGCCTACACGATTCTCGCCGCCTCGCTCGCCTACCAGTTCGGCCTCGAGTGGGGGGCGGAGCGCTCGCGCGACTTCCGGTTCGCCGTCATCGACGAGGCTTTCGGCCGCGGCTCGGACACCTCGACCCGTTACGCCCTCGAGCTGTTCGCCAAGCTCGGCCTCCAGCTGCTCATCGTCACTCCCCTGCAGAAGGTGCACGTCATCGAGCCGTACGTGCAGGCCATCGGCTTCGTCGACAACCCCACCGGTCGCTACTCCCGGCTGCAGACGCTGACCATCGAGGAGTTCCGGGGTCGGCGGAGCGGGCGTCTGCTGTGAGACAGGTTCCCGAATGAGCGCTCGTTGGGTGACTCCGGCCGGCATCCGGGCGCGGGTGCAGCGGAGGGTCGACGACGGCAGTCTGCTGACCGCCTTCGCGGCGAACGCACCCTTTCGAGCGGTCGAGGTTCCGCTGCGCGGGCCTAGTGCCAGTGACATAGGCGACGACCTCGCTGCCGTGCAACGCTGGGTCGCCACTCTTGACACGGGCAGCCATGATGGGCGGCACTATTCGCTGGTGCGGACGGCTGTCGGTGGTCGGCACATCGGGCGCAACGTGCTGCCGAGCCGGGCCGTCGTGGACAGCTACGACCAAGCGTGGGCCCTGCTCGGAGTGGCCCGCCAAGTGCAGGCGTATGCCGCTGAGCTCGCTCTCGCGCGCGACGAACCGGCCGTTCGCGAGTGGATCGCGAGCAAGCCGCTGGCGGCGCTGGGGTTGGAGCCGGAACTGCCGAACCTGATCGCTGCCTACCGTTGGCTGCGGGAGCGCCGTGGGTCGGGCCTCTACCTGCGCCAGATCAGCGCGCCCGGCGTCGATACGAAGTTCGTCGAGCGGCACCGGTCAGTGCTCGCGGCGCTGCTGGGGGTTCCAGCATCCAGCGCAGGGTTCCTGGCTGCTTTGGGGCTGCAGGCCAAGCCCGAGACGTTGCGACTGCGCGGCCATCCCTCGACGGGCCCGCTCGCGGGTTGGTCTGATCTGACCGTTCGGCTCGACGAGCTCGCAGCGGCCACTCCGACGGTGCGCACCGCCGTGATCGTCGAGAACGAGATCACCTTTCTCAGTTTGCCCGTCCCGGTCGACGGAATCGTGCTGTGGGGCAAGGGGTTCGAGGTCGACCGCGCCGGGTCACTGCCTTGGCTGGCTGACGCCGACGTCCACTACTGGGGCGACCTCGACACCCACGGGTTCGCCATCCTCGACCGACTGCGGGCCTGGCTCCCCCAGACGCGGTCGTTCCTGATGGACCGCGAGACGCTGTTGGCGCACCGGGACCGTTGGGGCGCCGAAGCCTCGCCGACGCGAGCCTCCTTACGTCACCTGACCGACGACGAGGCGGATCTCTTCAGCGACCTGGTGAGCGACCAGTTCGCCGACCGCCTGCGCCTCGAGCAGGAACGGATCAACTGGGCCTGGGCGCAGGCTCGCCTGCCCTACGCACAACCGTGTCAAGGGTGACGCGCTCAGCCTCAGCACCGTAACCGTAGGCTTCGACGATGAGCCACGCACTGCGCACCATCGGTCGGGTCGCCCTGGGGTCGCTGATGGTCGGCGCCGGCATCCTGCACCTAACCACTCAGCGTCAGGAGTTTCAGGCCCAGGTGCCTGACTGGTTCCCGATCGGCAAAGACCTGACCGTGCTCGGCTCTGGCGTGGTGGAGATTGCCCTGGGGGCCGCGTTCGTGTTCGTGCCCAAGCGCAAGCGGCTCATCGGCGGGCTGCTCGCGGCGTTCTATGTCGCGGTCTTCCCGGGCAACATCGGCCAGTACGTTCAGGGGGTCGACGCCTTTGGTCTCGACACCGACACCAAACGACTGACGCGGTTGTTCTTCCAGCCCGTGCTCGTGCTGTGGGCCCTGTGGGCCGGGTCGGTGCTCCGGCGGCCCGGCGACCAGACGCAAGGCTAGAAAACCCATCGGAGCGGGCAGGTGCCGCAGGAGCCTGCCCGACTTCAGCCGGCGATGAGGTCGGTGAGGTAGCGCTCGAACGGGCTGAGCGGTGGATCGCTTGCGGGCGCCGTGCGGATTCGGGGTTTGGGACAGGGTGTCTTGCCGGGGATGAGCGGCGGCGGCGTGGAGTGGTGGGTGTGTCCGGTGGGGGTGGTCAGCTCGACGAGGTGCGGCGCGCCGGGTTGTTGAACTTCGGGGGTGAGGGTGCGGGCGGTGAAGCCGGGGAGTTGTTTGGTGTGGTTGCACCGCACGCAGAGGCCTTGGGCGTTGGTGGCGGTGGTGGGCCCGCCCATAGCGTGGTCGTGGATGTGGTCGAGGTGGCGGATGGGGGCGTCGCACCAGGGGGTGCGGCAGGTCCCGCCGTCGCGGGCCAGGAGGTACTTGCGCAGGTTGCCGTCGAAGACGCGGCGGGTGGAGTCCATACCGACGAGCTGCCCGGTAGTGGGGTGGGCATACAGGCGTCGGAGCCAGACCCGGGCGTGCTCACCCAGCCCCGCCCCGGTCGCGCCCTTGGCCGCACCGGCAGCGCTGGGGGTGAGCAGGTCACGAACCCAGCCGGCGGGGACGGTGCCATAGCCGGGGACCTGACCGGGGGTCTCGTCGTCGCCGAAGAGGGCGTCGTCGGTGATCACGACCTGTACCTCGACATCAACATCCTGCGCGGTCTCTTGTCCGGTGAGGCGTTCGACGAGGGTGTCGGCCATCACCTGACCCTTGCCGCGGTCGTCCCCGCCCGCCCTGGCGGTGTCCGCGGCCGCCGTGAGCGCCGCGTACGCGGCCACGGCCTGCGCCACCGGGAGCAGCGCGCTCAGGTAGGCCATCGTGTCGGGGGCCGGGCGCAGGCTGACCCGCCGGTCTCCTTCGGCTTTGCGGGCCCGGGCCAGGACCGAGGCCGGGTCGAGGCGGTACGCGATGGCTTTGACGTGCCCGACCAGCTGCCGGTCACCCAACCGGCCGATCCCCTCCCCGAGGGCCTCGCCCAGCTCCGCGTCGAGGGCTTCTTGTAGGTCAGGGGCCAGCACCGCGGCCTCACGCACGATGAGGGTGGCGCGCCACTCACTCAGGACCCCGGCCGTCAGCCACGCCAACACGTTCGGCAGGTGCCGGTCCAACGCCAACGCCAGGCCCACGTGCTGGCTACCGCGGTG
>NZ_MAST01000024.1 GCF_001758225.1 Humibacillus sp. DSM 29435
GCCCACCGGGGCGTCCAGCCACCCGAACCCCGCCACGGTCCGACTCCTGCGGGACTGCCGGCCCCACCAGCACCCAAAACCCGCCACGGTCCGACTTCCGCGGGACAGCCGGCCCCACCAGCTCTCCCGGGTGTCCACCGAAGCCGGGCGTGGTGGGAGGGTGGCGGTGTGGAGTTCTCAGAAGTGGTTCGCCGTCGCCGCATGATCCGTCGCTACGACCCCGACCGTGCGGTGCCCAGGGAGGTCATCGAGCATTGCTTGGCCAACGCCGTTCGCGCCCCCAGCGCGGGCTTCAGCCAGGGCTGGGACTTCCTCGTGCTCCGCACGCAGCCCGAACGTGACCTGTTCTGGGCCGCCACCACCGCGGAGGGCGACGAGCCCGACGCGTGGCTCAGCGGCATCCAGTCGGCCCCGGTGCTCGTCGTCTGTCTCTCGCACAAGAACGCCTACCTCGACCGGTACGCGGCCCCCGACAAGGGCTTCGCCGACCGCGACGAGGCTCGTTGGCCAGTGCCCTACTGGCACGTCGACACCGGCATGGCCTCGCTGCTCATCCTGCTCACCGCCGTCGACGAGGGCCTGGGCGGGTTGTTCTTCGGTGTGGAGACCGACCGTCGCGCCGCAGTGCACGGCGCCTTCGCGATCCCTGCTGACCGCTCCATCGTTGGCGTGGTCTCGCTCGGCTACGCGCTGCCCGGGCCCAAGAGCCCGAGCCTGAAGCGGCACCGTCGCGACGGGCGTGAGGTGGCGCACTGGGGCCGGTTCGGCGTGGCAGCCCAGGGCTGATCGCGACGCTTTGAGAGGATGAGGCGCCCAGCCTCGCATCACCACGCCCCCCGATCACCCAAGGAGCACCACCCGGCATGGCCCGACGCACGCCACCCCCACCTCCTCCTGGTGACTTCGAGGAGAAGATCGTCGGTATCGACGTCGAGGAGGAGATGAGCAACGCCTTCCTCGAGTACTCCTACAGCGTCATCTACTCCCGCGCCCTACCCGACGCCCGCGACGGTCTGAAGCCGGTGCAACGTCGGATCCTGTACGGCGCGAACGAGCTCGGGCTGCGGCCTGAACGGGGCCACGTGAAGAGCCAACGGGTCGTCGGCGAGGTCATGGGCAAGTACCACCCGCACGGCGACACGGCGATCTACGACGCGCTGGTGCGGATGGCCCAGCCGTTCACCCTGCGGCTGCCGCTCATCGACGGCCACGGCAACTTCGGCTCCCTCGACGACGGCCCTGCGGCCGCCCGCTACACCGAGGCGCGGATGGCGTCGGCGGCCCTGCTCATGGTCGGCTCACTCGACGAGAACACCGTCGACTTCGTGCCCAACTACGACGACACGCAGCTGCAGCCGGGAGTGCTCCCGGCGGCCTACCCGAACCTGCTCGTCAACGGGGCGGCCGGAATCGCGGTCGGCATGGCGACCAACATGGCCCCCCACAACCTCGTCGAGGTCATCGGCGCCGCCCGACACCTGATCAGCAACCCGACCTGCTCGCTCGAAGACCTGATGAAGTTCGTGCCGGGCCCCGACCTGCCGTGCGGCGGGCGCATCGTCGGGCTGGAAGGCATCCGCGACGCCTACCTCACCGGTCGGGGCAGCTTCCGCACCCGCGCCACGACCCGCATCGAGTCGATCACCCCGCGTCGCAAGGGCATCGTCGTCACCGAGCTGCCCTACCTCGTCGGTCCCGAGAAGGTCATCGAGAAGATCCGCGACCTGGTGCAGGCCAAGAAGCTGACGGGCATCAGCGACCTCAAAGACCTCTCCGACCGCCAGCATGGGCTGCGCCTCGTCATCGAGATCAAGAACGGCTTCAACCCCGACGCCGTGCTCGAGCAGCTCTACCGACAGACGCCGATGGAAGAGAACTTCGGCATCAACAACGTGGCGCTCGTCGACGGCCAGCCCCGCACGATGGGCCTCAAAGAGCTGCTCACGGTCTACGTCGACTTCCGCACCGAGGTCGTGCGTCGCCGCACCGCCGACCGGCTCCGGCGCCGCGAGGAGCGGTTGCACCTCGTCGAGGGGCTGCTCGTCGCCATCGTCGACATCGACGAGGTCATCCAGGTCATCCGCGGCTCCGACGACACCGCGATCGCCCGCGAGCGCCTCATGGACGTCTTCGACCTGACCGAGCTGCAGGCGAACTACATTCTCGAGCTGCAGCTGCGCCGGCTCACGAAGTTCTCGCTCATCGAGCTCGAGACCGAGAAGTCCGAGCTCGAGCGGGCCATCGAAGAGCTCCGGGCCCTGCTGGGCAGCGAGCGCCTGCTCTCGAGGCTGGTGTCGACCGAGCTGGCCGAGGTGGCGAAGAAGCACGGCACGCCGCGGCGCACGGTGCTGCTCGAGGGGTCTGGGGCGACGGCGAAGTCGGCCACGGCCGCCCCGCTCGAGGTGGCCGACGACCCGTGCTGGGTGCTGCTCAGCTCGACCGGCCTGCTCGCCCGCACCGGCGGCGGCGAGCCCGTTCCCACTGAGGGCGCCCGGTCGAAACACGACGCGATCGTGGGCGCCGTGCTCACCTCTGCCCGCGGCGACTTCGGGCTGGTCACCAGTGCCGGGCGCATGGTGCGCCTCTCGGCCCTTGACCTGCCCACCCTGCCGCCGACCAACGGGGCCCCGAGCCTTTCCGGTGGTGCTCCGCTGGCGGCCTATGTCGACCTGGCCAAGGGCGAGGAGCCGGTGACGATCCTCGCGGTCGGCGAGCAGGCTCCGGTCATCGCGCTCGGCACGGCATCCGGGGTCGTCAAGCGGGTCACCCCCGACGCGCCCAAGGGCGGCGAGTGGGAGGTCATCGGGCTGCGCCCCGGCGACCGGGTGGTGGGGGCCGCCGTCGCCGACAGCGCGGGCCTCGACCTGGTGTTCATCACCAGCGACGCCCAGCTGCTCCGGTTCCCGGCCGACGCGGTGCGTCCGCAGGGCCGCAGCGCAGGTGGGATGGCCGGCATCAAGCTCTCGCCCGGCGCCACGGTCGCCTGGTTCGGCGTGGTCGACGGCGCCCGCGACGGCGTCGTCGTGACCTCGGCCGGGTCGTCGGCTGCCTTGCCGGGCACCGAGGGCGGGTCACTCAAGGTCACCCCGTACGGCGAGTACCCGCCGAAGGGCCGCTCCACGGGCGGGGTGCGGTGCCACCGCTTCCTCAAGGGCGAGGACCAGCTCGTCGTCGCGTTCGCGGGCAACACCCCGGTGCGCGCCGCGGCTGCGAACGGGGTGGCCATCGAGCTGCCCGAGGCGAACGGTCGCCGCGACGGTTCGGGCCTGCCCTTCGCGCCAGTGATCGCCCGCATCGTCGGCGCCCGGTCAGAGTCACCGTCAGACTCATCGTCAGGGCCGCCGTCAGGGCCGCCGTCAGGGCCGCCCTCGGAGGCGCCCACGACGGAACCGCCGCAGTGAGCCGACGAACGGACCCGGCGGCGCCGACAGGGTCGGTCGACCCCAACGACCCCAACGACCCCAACGACCCCAACGACCTGACGAGCTCGGATGCCGCCCCGCCCTGGTTCGACGCGCACCCGTCCACCGCGGGCCACGGTCAGCCGGCCGACACGGCCTGCTCGGTGCTCTCCGACGCCGACGGCACGAGCGCCTACGGCACGGCGGCTCCCGCCCGGTTCTTCGTGCTCATCGAGCAGGGTGGCCCCTGGGGGCCGCAGGCCGCCCGACAGTCGCGCCTCGATCCCACGCTCGGAGCCGAGCTCGAGTCACGCTGCACCAGAGCCGGTGGCCGTTTCATGCTCATCCGTCGCCCTGGCGGCCACCCCGCCGATCACCTTCCTCGACACGCGCTCGTCGCCTTCGCCGGTGGACACCCTCGGGACGCTTGGCTGCTCAGCGGGATGGTCGCCAACCCGAACCAGCTGCTCGCACTCGACTGGGAGGCGCTGACCCTGGGCGACAGCGCACGGGTCGGTGCCTCGTTGCCCGGCGCCGAGCCCGCTGAGCCGGCGTTGCTGGTGTGCACCAACGGCCGTCGCGACGTGTGTTGCGCCGTGCGCGGGCGGCCGATCGCCGCCGCGGCGCATCGCGAGGCCCCGACCCGGGTGTGGGAGGTCTCGCACACCGGTGGTCACCGCTTCGCACCGACCGCGGTGCTGTTGCCGTGGGGCCAGAACTACGCGCGCATCGACGAGGAGTCGACGCGGTGGGTGCTCGACGCCAGCCTGAGCGGGAACACCCCCGCCGCGCTCCTCGGCCCCCTGCACGACCGCGGCCGTTCGGGGATGCCGCCGGCGGCCCAGTGCGCCGAGGCGTTCGTTCGCGCTCACCTGGGTGAGACCCGTCTCGACGCCCTCTCGGCGTCGGCCCCTCTGTCGCACGCCGACGGGTTCCACGTCGAGGTCACCCACGCTGACGGTCGGCACTGGGTGGTGCGCGTCGAGCGGGTCGCCAGCGGTCCGGTGCGGCCCGGTTCCTGCGGCAAGGCGGCCATTCCCGTCATTGAGCACCAAGCCCGGATGGTCACGGCACCCTGACGCGGGCACCCCTGACGCGGGCAAGTTTGACACCGAGTCCCGACCTCCACCCCGGTCGGCCCGCGATCACCAGGGCTTGGCCACCCCGCTGCCGTCAGCACCGTCGGGAAGGGTGCGGTCGTCGTTGTCCTGCTGCTGGTTGCGCTCCGTCGTGTTGCGCTGCTGCTGCTGCTTGAGCAGGTCCTGCTTCTCCTCGCTCGGAGTCTTGCCCGGGTCTGGGGTCGGCTGGGGGTCGGCCGGCTTCGCCGGGTCGGCCGGCTGCGGGTCGGCGGGCTGCGGTTGCTCTTCCTGGTTCTTGCTCTCCATGCGCTGCTCTGCCTGCTGAAGCTGCTGGCCGGTCTGACCGCCTTCTGGCGCATCGCAGAGCTTCGGCCGCTCCTGCGTGATCTTGATGCCCTTGTCGTAGAACTGCTTCCACTCGGCGGTGCGCTCGCTGGCCTTGGCGGCGTCGCCCAGGGCCTCATAGGTCAGGCCGAGGTTGACTCGCACCTTGCAGTCGTCGATGCCGCCCTTGGGCACCTGCTCGAACGCCTGCTCGAACCACGGCCGGGCCGCTTCGAACTGGCCGGCGAGGGCATGGGCGTCGCCGATGGCGAACGGTGAACGGAACTGTTCGACGATGTTCACCCACCCTTGCCGCTCGCCCCAGGTCTGGGTGGCAGCCCGGTCTCCGGCCTGGTAGGCGGCCAGGGTCTGGTTGTGCACCAGGTTCAGCGTGACCAGCCGGGTAGCGACGAAGGCGAGCAGCACCACGAAGGGGAGGGAGGCGAGCAGCAGGCGCCGGCGCCGGGCCCGAAGACGGGCGGGCAACGGGTGACGGCTGCGACGGCGCCTCCAGAACCGAGAGCCTCTGCTGTTGAGTGGCGGGTCGGTCTGACCGGCGGCTGTCAGGTCGCTGGGCTCGGGAGGGTTGGCGGGGTTCGCGTGAGGTGGCGTGACCGTGGTGCTCACGGTGAGACCTCCTTGCGGCGACGGGTCTGAGCAAGTGCGGCGAGCCCGGCACCGGCCTCCCAGACGGCGATGGCGCCCACCCCGAGTAGCAGCGGCCAGTAGAGCTCGTGACGCGAACGCACCTTGCGGGCCTCGATCTCGGTGCTGCTGCCGTAGCGAGCCAGGTCGATGCCGTCGACGGCCGGGCCGATGTCGGCGCCGGCCTCGCGGTGCAGGTAGCCGACCCCGAGCTGGTCGGCGATGGTGCGCAGGGTGCTCTCGCTGATCACCGAGCGGGCGTCCTCGCCGGTCGCGGGGTCCTGGATGTACTCCCCCGACGACTCGAACCGCGCCCGGGTCGCCTTCATCCGGCCGCCCTCGGTGGTGCCGTAGCCCAGCACTGCGCCGCCGTTCACCAGGCCGGCCGGGATGGTGAACGGCGGCGGCTCGCCCTGTGCCGTCTGCTCACCGTCGCCGAGGTAGTAGACGACCCGGCCGCGGTCGGGCGTGCGTTGGCTGGCCTGCTCAAGCAGCGTGCGCAGCCGGTCGTTCGCCTCGGTGACCGACGAGCCCCGGGAGTACTCGGTCGGCTCGGGCAGCAGGGTCTCGGTCACCGAGGCCAGGGCCGTGGTGTCGGTGGTGAGCGGCAGACGCACCCGGGTCGACTGGTCAAAGGTGACCACCGAGTAGCGGGCTCCCGGCAGGGCGGCCGCTATCGCGTCGATATCGCGCCGCACGCCCGCCACCCGGGGCTGCTCGTCACCCCAGTCCTCGGCGATGATGCTGCTCGTGGTGTCGACGACGAAGTAGACGTTGAGGTTGGCCGCCGTGGTGTCCACCTCGTCGCCGGGCAGGCCCGGGCGCAGCGCGGCCACGCCGAGCAGCACGACTGCTGCCGTGAGTCGCCAGTGCGTCGGTCGTGACTCTCCGCCCATGGTTCTCGACGACGGGTTCCACCACACGGCAACGAGGCCGGCGAGCACGAGCACGACCAGCACGGGCCAGGCGACGATGGGGAGGAAGCTCATGACGACCACCTGCGACTCGCGCCGATGACCCCGACCAGGCCCAGACCGGCCAGCGCGATGGGAACGGTGGGGGCATCGGTGTAGAGCGCACGCGCAGCCGACTCGATGATGCTCGCCTCCTGCGCCTGCACGGCATCCACGATCGTGGTGACGGCGCTCTCGTCCCTCAGGGCGAAGTACCGTCCGCCCGTCGAGGTGACGACCGTGCGCATGGCGCCGGCCTCGCGGTCGGCTCCGTCCTCCTCGGGGTTCAGCCCATAGACGCGCACGCCCTTCGACGTGGCCAGCTGGCCGGCCTCGTCGAGGTCGATGAGTGGTCGCCCGGCCAGGTGGTTGTCGGTGGCGAACACGATCGAGCGGGCCCGTTGGGTGTCGATACGGTCGAAGCTGCTCGCGCAGGTGGCCAGGCCGTCACCGATCAGTGAGGTGCCGCGGCCGTTGAAGGTGCCCGCGAAGAACGAGTCGTAGTCGGAGTCGCCGCCCAGGGCCTTCTCGGCGGAGTCGAGCTCGTCGTTGATGTAGTCGTAGTCGTCGGTGAGCGGAAAGACGGTGGCCGCCGACGAGTTGAAGATCACCATGCCGATGCGCTCGCCCTCGAACTTGGTCACCAGCGTCTTGAAGGTCTTCACCAGCTGTGCGTCGAAGGAGGCCATCGAGCCCGAGATGTCGAGACAGAGCATGATGTCGCGGCTGCGGCTCTGCGGCTTGTCGATGGTCGTGTCGAGCGGTCGGGCCGCGCCGACGATGGCCGCGCCGCCGAGCAGACAGGCACTGACCGCCAGCACCACCAGCCGGATCCGGTGCGTGCGCAGTGCGTGCTGGTACTCGGGCAACCGGGTCAGGGCCTGCGAGTTGGCCACGGCGGCGCCCGAACGGCGAGCGCTGCGAGAGAGCCGTCGATAGACGAGGTAGCCGCCGACGAGGGCGAGGATGGTGGCCACGACGAGGGTGCCGGGTGATCTCAGGTCCATCGGGCCACCACCGCCGTCGCCTGGGCGGCCGCGCCCAGCAGCGTGGTCCCCTCCGCCGGCGCGAACTCGCCGGGATACAGCTGCGCGACGACCGCGGAGACCGGGGTGAGCCGCCCACCGGACGCGTGCAGGTCGGTCAGGGTCATCGTCGGTGCCCGGATGCCGGAGACCTCCTGCACGAAGTGACGCACCAGCACGCTCAGCTGCTGGTGACCCCGGCGCGCGGTGATCTCGCCCGCCTCCACTCTGGCGACGACGACCTCGATCTGGCGCGTGTAGTCGCTGCGCAGGCGGCTCAGGCGGTCGGGTGTGATGCGTGGCGGCACGACCACCGGCTTCTCGCGGGTCGACCACCACACCCAGCCGTACCAGAGCGCGATGGCGGCGAACCCGGCGATACCGACCCACAGCCAGGTGACGGCATACGGGTCGGGCGCGTAGAAACCCGGCGGCGGACCCTCAGCGACGAGCACGACGCTGCCTCTCCAGCAGGGCGAAGACGGCTCCGACCACCTCGTCGCTCGACCCGATGCGGGCGTGGTTGATGCCACGGCGGCCCAGCAGAGCCGTGGTGTGCTCGACCCGGTGGGCCACTGCGGCGGCGTAGGCAGCGCGAACCCGTGGGTCGAGGCGAACCAGGGTCGGCAGCGTGTGGGTGTCGGACACGTCGTACGTGGTGCGGCCGGCCTCGATCGAGGTGGGGTCGGCATCCTCAACGGTGATCCAGAGGATCTCGTGCTGCACGTGCAGACGACGCAGCAGCTCCTCCGTCTCCGGGTCGAGGTCGCGGTCGTCGGCGAGCACGAGCAGGAAGAGGCGCCGCCTGACGTTGCGGATGATCCAGCGCAGCTGACTGGCCAGGTTGCTCTGCTCGCTCTCGAGAGACGTGGCGGAGTCGATGGCGCGTAGGAGCAGCTCGAGGTGAGCCTCGGTGCCGCGCAGGTCGTGGGCCGTCGTCGTGGATGCGGTGCCCCGCACCATTCCGACGAGGTCGCCGTGGCGCTGCGCCAGCCAACCGACCAGTCCCGCCGCCGCGATGGCCACCTCCTTCTTCGGCTCACCGCTGCGAGTCGTGGCGGCCATCCCCCGCCCCGTGTCGACCACGAGCATGAGGTTCTGCTTGCGGTGGGCGACGTAGCGCTTGACGAGCGGCCGCGTGTGTCGCGCCGTCGCCTTCCAGTCGATGTCGCGCACCTCGTCGCCGATGACGTAGTCGCGCAGGTCGTCGTAGTCGAGGCTGCGGCCGTGGAAGACCGACGCGTACTCACCCTCGAGCAGACCGCGGGAGCGCCGCCGAGCATGCACGAAGAGCTTGCTCTTGACCCGGGTCAGCATCGTGGTCGGTGACCTGGTGGGCCCGGCGCCCGGGCGTGGCGTACCGGGCGGCACGGGCGGCACGGAAGGAGGGTTGGCTCGTGACGGCATGAGCGGTGGGCAACCCCGTCAGGGGGTCCGGATCCCGTTCACCATAGCGTCGATGATGGCTTCGACGGCCACCTCGTCGGCGGCGGCCTCGAAGCCGAGCGTGACCCGGTGGCGCAGCACGCGGTGAGTGAGCGCCTTCACGTCGTCGGGCACCACGTGGTTGCGCCCGTCGATGAGCGCACGAGCCCGGGCCGCGCTGCTGAACGCGATGCTGGCGCGGGGGCTGGCCCCGAAGTCGACGTAGTTTGCCAGCCGGGCCTCGATGTAGTCGCGAGGATGCCGGGTGACGTAGCTGATGCCCACGATGTAGTTGACGATGGCGGGGTCGATATAGACCCGTCCCGCGAGAGCCTGCAGCCGGTTGATGTCCTCGACCGACACGACTGCCTGAGGGGCCACCGAGAAGATGCCGGCGTCGATGCGGCGCAGCACCTCGGCCTCCTCGGCCGGTGAGGGGTAGTCGAGCACGTCCTTGAGCATGAAGCGGTCCATCTGCGCCTCGGGCAACGGGTAGGTGCCCTCCTGCTCGATGGGGTTCTGGGTGGCCAGCACCAGGAAGGGCACCGGGAGCGGGTAGCTGTGGTCACCGATCGAGGTCTGGCGCTCCTGCATCGCCTCCAGCATCGCCGACTGCGTCTTGGCGCTGCTGCGGTTGATCTCGTCGAGCAGCACGAAGTTGGCGTGCACCGGCCCGAGCTGGGTCTCGAAGCTGCCCGAGTGCTGGTTGTAGACCTGGGTGCCGACGATGTCGCTGGGCAGCAGGTCGGGGGTGCACTGGATGCGATGGAAGCTGCCACCGACCGCCTGGGCCACCGTCTGGGCCGCCGTGGTCTTCGCCAACCCCGGCACGCTCTCGAGCAGCACGTGGCCCCCGGTCAGCAGTGCGATGAGCAGTGTCTCGTGCAGGCGCGTCTGCCCGACCACCTTGGCCGTGAAGGCGCCGGAGATGGCCGCTACCGTCTCACGGGCCCAGGCGAGCTCGTCGGCGTCGAGGTATCTGGCCCCGTCGGGCACCGTCTCGTGTTCCGGGGTGTTGAGCGTGTCGACGGCAACATCGGAGTCGATGCTTTCGGTGCTTTCGGTACTTTTGATGCCCTCGGGCCGGATCCCGGCTGCTGCAGCGGCCCCGTCATCGCCGGTCGCCCCGTCAGGGATCTGGACCGCGTACATCTCGCGGGTCGCGGCGCCACCCTCAGCGTCCGTCTCTGTCCCACCCACGTTGCCCTGCACCATGTGGCCCCTTCTCGGCGAATCACGTCATCGTCCGCGCGGCAGCGACAGCAGCGATGGCAGACCGTCGGACGATGGCACGGAGTCACATCGTAAACGTGCGGCCGCGCTCAGGCGTCGATGCGCTCTCGGTCGATGTCGTTCGCCGAGCCGATGATGAAGTCCTTGCGGGGAGCGACCTCGTTGCCCATGAGCAGCTCGAACACGCGCTCGGCCGCCTCCAGGTCACGCATGGTGACCTGCCGCAGGGTGCGGTGGCGGGGGTCCATGGTCGTGTCGGCCAGCTGGTCGGCATCCATCTCACCGAGGCCCTTGTAGCGCTGCATCGGCTGCTTGATCTTCTTGCCGCTCTTCTCCAGCCGCGACAGGGTGCGGCGCATCTCGGGCTCGTTGAAGGTGTAGATCAGCTCGTTCTTCTTCGACCCGGCGTTGATCACCTCGAGCCGGTGCAGGGGCGGCATCGCGGCGTAGACCCGCCCGGCCTCGACGAGGGGGCGCATGTAGCGGAAGAAGAGCGTGAGCAGCAGGGTGCGGATGTGCGCGCCGTCGACGTCGGCGTCGGTCATGATGATGACCTTGCCGTAGCGCGCCGCCTCGAGCTCGAAGCTGCGCCCTGAGCCGGCGCCGATGACCTGGATGATCGAGGCGCACTCCGCGTTCTTCAGCATGTCGGAGACGGAGGCCTTCTGAACGTTGAGGATCTTGCCCCGGATGGGAAGCAGCGCCTGGAACTCGGAGCTGCGCGCCTCTTTGGCGGTGCCCATCGCCGAGTCGCCCTCGACGATGAACAGCTCGGAGCGCTCGACGTCGCTGGTGCGGCAGTCACGCAGCTTCGTGGGCAGGGTCGAACTCTCGAGGGCGTTCTTGCGTCGCTGGGTCTCCTTGTGCAGCCGCGCGCTGATGCGCGACTTCATCTCGGAGACGACCTTCTCGAGCAGCAGGGCCGACTGTGACTTCTCGCCCCGCTTGGTCGAGGTCAGCCGGGCGGTGAGCTGCTGTTCGACGACCTTGGCGACGATGGCACGCACCGCATTGGTGCCGAGCACCTCCTTGGTCTGACCTTCGAACTGCGGCTCCGCCAGGCGCACGGTGACGACGGCGGTCAGCCCGGCGAGCACGTCGTCCTTCTCGGGCTTGTCGTTGCCGACCTTGAGGCGACGGGCGTTGAGCTCCAGCTGGCGTCGGAAGACCTTGAGCAGGGACTGCTCGAAGCCGACGACGTGGGTGCCGCCCTTCGGGGTCGCGATGATGTTGACGAAGGACTGCACCCGGGCGTCGTAACCCTGACCCCACCGCAGGGCCACATCGACGACGCACTCACGTTCGACCTCGGTCGGGCTCATGTGGCCCTGGGCGTCGAGCACCGGAACGGTCTCGGTGAAGGTGCCCGAACCCTCGAGTCGCCACACCTCGGTGATGGCCGGGTCGGGCGCGAGAAACTCGGCGAACTCGCTGATGCCGCCGTCGTGCTGGAAGACCTCCTCGCGCGGCGACTCCTCGCCGGGGGCGGTGCTCTCCCGGCGTTCGTCGCGCAGCACGAGCTTCAGGCCCGGGATGAGGAAGCTGGTCTGGCGGGCCCGCGCCGCGAGCGACTCGTAGTCGAGACCGGCATCCTTGAGGAAGATCTGGTGGTCGGGCCAGAAGCGCACCCGGGTGCCGGTGATGCCGCGCCTGGCCTTGCCCACGACCGGCAGCTCGCTGCGCGTCAGGTACGGCGTGAACTCGGAGTCGGGTGACTGGACGGGCGAGGTGTCGAGAAAGCGCCCCGGCTCACCGCGTCGGAAGCTCATGCCGTAGGTCTTGCCTCCCCGGTCTACCGCGACGTCGAGCCGGGCGGAGAGGGCATTGACGACTGAGGCCCCCACGCCGTGCAGCCCGCCCGTGGCGGCGTAGGAGCCACCCCCGAACTTGCCGCCGGCGTGCAGCTTGGTGAAGACCACCTCGACCCCCGACAGGCCCGTGCGCGACTCGATGTCGACGGGGATGCCGCGACCGTTGTCGCGCACCTCGATCGACCCGTCGGCTCCGAGGATCACCACGATGTCGGTACACACTCCGGCCAGGGCCTCGTCGACGGCGTTGTCGATGATCTCCCACACACAGTGCATCAGGCCGCGCTGGTCGGTGGAGCCGATGTACATGCCGGGCCGCTTGCGCACGGCTTCGAGACCCTCGAGCACCTGGAGGTGACGCGCGGTGTAGTCGCCGTTTCGAGGCTGTGCAGTGCGTGAGGCGGAGGCCAAGGCGGGTCGTTCTCCCTCGTCAGAGTCAGGGTCTGCAACGTCAGCCTAATGACCGCTTCCGGCCACGGCCGACAGGCTCGCGGGTCGGCTGCCGGCCCGCGACGTCACGGCCTGGCGAGCCGGCAGCAATCCGCTGGGCCCACCGTCGACGAACCTGCGTCACGTAACGATCGGGACATGACCCACGTCTCAGCCACCGGGCTTACGACGCGGGAAGGTTTCCCCGTGATTGACTGTTGGAACGGTCACGAGGCACCGAGGCGGTAGACAAGAACCGGATCGGGCGTCGCAACGACATGGCAGGGTTTTCCTTGACGGAACCCCTGAGGGAGGAAAGAAGGCGAGCATGATGACGACAGCACTGGCACCCGAGATGACAGCAGCCGACCGCTGTGACCGATGTGGGGCCCAGGCCTACATTCGCGCCCGACTTGTTTCCGGCGGAGAGCTCTTCTTCTGTGGCCACCACGGCCGCGAGTTCGTTCCCGCGCTGCGAGACAAGGCGGTCGACATCGTCGATGAGACCGATCGGCTCGTCGAGAGCCCGGCGTCCAGCAACTGACGCCAAGCCCGCCCTTGCCCTTGATACCCCACTGCTGACCGGCCGTGATCACGGCCACCAACGTCCTCGTCCTGCTCGCCATGCTGGTGGGCACGGCGGGGATTGTTCTTCCTGTGCTACCTGGGCTGCTCGTGGTCTGGCTCGCGTTTCTCGTGTGGACCATCGACCAGCCCGACCGGTCGGGCTGGGTGGTCTTCGCGGTCGCGACCGTGATCTACGCCGTCGGCCTGGTGGCGCAGTATGTCTACCCGGGCCGCCGGTTGCGATCTGCCGGGGTTCAGAACTGGGTCATCGCGGTGTCCCTGGCCGTTGCCGTCGTGGGTCTCTTCGTGATTCCCGTCGTCGGAGCCCCGGTGGGCTTCATCGCCGCCATCTACCTGCTCGAGCTGATACGGCGCCGCGAGCATCGTGGCGCGTGGACGGCCACGAAGAAGGCGGTTCGAGCCGTCGGCCTCAGCGTGGGTATCGAGCTGGTCACGGCTCTGACCATGATCACGGTGTGGGGCAGCGCCGTCTGGGCCAGAGCCAACTGAGCGCCCCCGACGGAGGCGCTCACGTTCTCAGGATTCGGTGCTGTGCCAGTGCCTCACGGCTGGTCGCGTCGGCGCTTCTCCCAGCGTTCCTCGAGACGGCCCATGAAGTTGCCCTGCCTGGCCGTAGCACTCTTGCCGGACGGGGTCGACTTCTGGTGGGGCTTGACGGTGCCATCGGCAGAGACCGAGCCAAGACTGGCCTTCGCCGGCGTGATCGCGAACACGATGCCGCCCACCATCACGGCAAAACCGACTGCCCCGAGCCAGATCAGGCTGCTCATGGCCGATACGACCACCAGCCCCAGGCCGGCCAGGCCAGCCACTACCCCGATGATGACTCGGCCTCGCCCGCCGGATTGCTTCTTCGTCTTCTCGATCCGGGATGCGAACCGCGGATCTTCGGCGTAGAGGGCTTCCTCCATCTGTTGGAGAAGAGCTTCCTCGTGTTCCGAGAGTGCCACTCGGCACCTCCCTGTGCGGTCTCGTTTTTCTCTCCCGAATCGTATGTCGTGATCAGCCGTTCCGGGTGCTTACCTCTAGGATAAGTCGCCCGAGCCCCCTTGTGAACCCGAGCGTCTCTCGGGCATGAGACTTGCCGGTCGCACCGACCCGGCACCGAACCTCGCACTTGCCCTGTCGACCGCGACGTCGGCCTCTCTCCAGCCGTGTTCGGGGTCGTCGAGACGTGCTTGGATGGGGGCTTTTCCGGCTTCCACAAGGCCCTCGAGTCGCACGCCGACGAGGCGGATCCGCGCTCGCTGCAGGCCGAGCCGGTCGTACAGCTCGCGAGCTGTGGCGAAGATCTCACGTGAGACGTCGGTGTGGTGGCGCAGCGTCTTGGCGCGGGTGATCGTCGTGAAGTCGGCGAAGCGCACCTTGATCGAGACCGTACGGCCGGTCATGCCGGCCGACCGGGCGCGGGCCGCGGTGCGGTCGGACAGGCGCAGCAGCTCACGGTGGATCACCACGGGGTCGGAGATGTCGTGGGCGAAGGTCTCGTCGGCACCGATCGACTTCTCTCGACGCTCGGGAACGACGGAGCGCGGGTCACGGCCCCAGGCCAGCTCGTGCAGGTTGCGACCGGCCCCGTCGCCCAGGGCCCGCTGGAGGGTTTCCAACGGGGTGTGGGCCAGGTCTGCGACGGTGCGCAGCCCCAACCGGTGCAGATGCTCCTCCGTCTTCTCCCCGACCCCCCAGATGGCGCCGACCGGCAGCTGGTGCAAGAAGGCGACCGTCTCGTCACGGGGCACGACGATCAGGCCGTCGGGTTTGGCCAGCGTCGACGCGAGCTTGGCCACGAACTTGGTGGCGGCCACCCCGACGGAGCAGGTGATGCCCTGCTCGTCGGCGATCGTGTCGCGCAGCTGCTCGGCGATGCGGGTCGGACGTCCGAGTCGGCGCATGGCGCCTGAGACATCGAGAAACGCCTCGTCGAGCGAGAGCGGCTCGACGTGCTCGGTGATGGTGGCGAAGGTGGCCATGATGGCATCGGAGATAGCGGCGTAGCGTCGGTGGTCGGGCTCGATGATGATGGCCTGCGGGCACAGCCGTCGAGCCCGGGCCATCGGCATGGCCGAGGCGACGCCGAAGGCACGGGCCTCGTAGGTGGCCGAGAGCACCACCGAGCGACCGCTCGCTCCCCCGATGATGACGGGCCGGCCCACCAGCTCGGGCCGGGACAGCAGCGATGCCGAGGCGTAGAAGGCGTCCATGTCGATGTGCAGCACCGTGCACCCGGTGTCGTCTGGCGGGTGGGCACCGGCCCGGGTCGGTGCCGTGAACTGTCGCCGGCTCATGTCGTCACCGGTTGCGTGGCCCGGTCGATACCGCCGAACCGCTCGACCCTGCAGACCCTCCCGACCATGGCTGGTCTGTCGCCCCGGTCGACGGGTGCTTCAGGAGCGGTGGGCGATGATGTGCAGGCCATGGCCGAGCGTGCGGAGGAACTCGCGGCCGGGCCCCACAACGAGCAGCTCGTCGAGCTGGGCGACGGCGGCACGGTCAGCCTCCGAGTCGAGATGGGATGAGGGCACCAGGTGCCCGAGGATATCGGTGCCACGCGTGTGGTCGGCGGTGAAGCCGGTACGGGTGAGCAGTGCCTCGATCTGGTCGGGGTCGAAGCGTCTGGACAGGGGGTCGGTCGCGCCCCATCGGCCGGCTGGGTCGACGAGGGCGGCGCGGGCCTGCTCGAACTCGCCGGCGATGGTCTTGGCGAACACGACGGCGAGACGGCCCGAGACGAGCAGAGACAACAGCCCACCCGGCACGAGGGCGGCCTGGATCGCTCGCAGGGTGGACTCGGGGTCGTCGACGAACTCGAGGGTGCCGTGGCAGCAGGCCAGGTCGAACTCGCGGCCGGCCAGCGACTCGGCGAGACGGTCTCCATCGCCTTGGACGGCCGTGACGTGCCCCTCGCTACCTGACTCGCGAGCGCGCCGGGCGAGGGAGGCGAGGGCATCGGGGCTGGGGTCGACCACGACGACCTGGTGCCCGGCCTCGGCGAGTGGCACGGCCACCCCACCGGTTCCGCCGCCGAGATCGAGAACCTGGAGCGGGCGGCCGAGGCGGGTCCGGTGCTCGTCGGCAAGGGCCGAGACCACAGCCACGACCGCTGACGGCCGGGCCCCGGCGCGTCTCCGCGGGGGCTGCTCGTCGGGCACGGTGTCCTCCGGAGGATGTCTGGTGTGGTGAGGTCGTTCTGCACGATCACCTTAGTGCCCCGAGCTGCCGGGGCTCGCGTGCCACAGCTTGCGTGGCGGGTTGCTCTCCCGGTCGACCGCGGCTGCGCGCTCGGGCGAGACCCGCGGCACTCCCCCGGGCACGAGCGCCCCCGACCCCCGCGACCCGCGAACGTCAGCCCCGGCCGGTTTGATGTCGGCGTAGGGCGACTGCTTGAAGCCGGACGCATGCACGAGCACCCGTCTTCCCTCAGAGGTTCCATCAGCGCCTTGGTCGAGCGTTGTGCCACCGGTGGCCTCGTGCTCACCGAGGGCGGCCGCTCGCTGCCAGGCCGAACGGTCGGCTGCCTCGAGGGCATCACGGGCCGCGTCGACTCCACCCGTGGTCCAGGCGTCTTGCAGCTGCCCGAGCTCCCACGCACCGGTGGCACGGATCGAGACGCCCTTCGGGCCGGTGCGGCGCACGACGCCCCGGCAGAGCAGCAGCCACGAGTGGAAGACGGTGGCGGCATACGGGCCCTGGACGTCTTCGAAGAAGGTGAGGTCGACCGGCCCGGTGGCGTCGTCGAGGGTGAGGAAGACGACCCGCCGACCCGTGCGGATCGGTGGGGTCTGGGTGGCCACCTTGACCCCTGCCACCCAGACCTCGCGGCCGCTGCGGCCGGTGAGCAGCTCGCGGGCGCGGGTGACACCCAGCGCGTCGAGCATCGGGGTGTAGAAGTCGATGACGTGACCGCTCGCGTCGAGACCGAGCACTTCGAGCTCGGCCCGCACCCGCTCCGACCCGGTCATCTCGGGCAGTCCGCTCGTGGCCCGCAGGCGGGGGGTGTCGCCGAGGTCGAGGGTCAGCTGGGTCGCGACGGGCTCGGTCGCGGGAGCCGGCCCCTGCGACTGGGCTGCCGCCAGGGCACGGATGTCACCGGTGACCGAGACGGAGGTGACCCGCCGACGGGAACCCCGGGAGGCGGCCGAGACCCGTCGCTGCGAGGACGACCAGCGGTCGAGCTCGGCGACGTGCAGCAGCAGGTCGCGCCGGGTCACCTGCCCGCGCCGGCCCAGACCGCCCCGCACCTGGCGCACCGACCCTGCCGTGCCGCCGTCGAGCCGGGTCGGCCCGCCGAGGTCGATGTCGTGGATCGTGTCGAAACCCCCGGCCAGCACCAGCTTCTCGACGACCGGCCGCGAGGCATGGGCCCGCTGCCAGAAGTCGGACAGGCTCGCGTAGGGCTGCGCGGCCACGATGCTGGTCACCTCGGCCGCACTGATGCCGTGCACGTCAGCGAGGGACAGACGGATGCCAGGGCTGCCGTCGTCGGTGCGCTCGAACCGGTAGGTGCCGGTCGAGGCGTTGACGTCGAGCCCGAGGATCGTGATGCCGAACGAGCGGGCATCGTCGAGGATGAGTCGTTTGGGGTACATCCCCGGGTCGTGCGTCAGCACCCCGGCGAGAAAGGCCGCAGGGTGGTGCGCCTTGAGCCAGGCCGACTGGTAGGTCGGCAGGGCGAAGGCAGCAGCGTGCGCCTTGCAGAACCCGAACGACGCGAAGGCCTTGAGCACCTCCCAGATGCGGTCTGCCACCGCGGGCTCGTAGCCTCGAGCCCGGGCAGCGGGCCGCCACCACCGTTCGACCCGTTCCTGACCTGCGGTAGTGCCCAGGGCGCGGCGCACCTCGTCGGCCTCGGCGAGGGAGACCCCCGTGGTCTCGGCCACGATCATGAGCACCTGCTCGTGGAAGACGACGACCCCTTCGGTCTCCTCGAGCGCAGGGATCAGGGTCGGGTGCAGGTAGGAGGGGTCCTTCCAGCCCTGTCGCGCATTGAGGAACGGCACGATCATGTCGCTCTTGACCGGTCCCGGGCGAAAGAGCGAGATGTCGATGATGATGTCGTCGAAGGTCTGCGGGCCGAACTTGCCGATCAGCTCGCGTTGCCCCGGGCTCTCGATCTGGAAGCAGCCCAGGGTGCGGGTGGAGCGGATCATCTCGAAGGTCGGCTCGTCGTCGAAGGGGACCTGCTCCTCGTCGTCGAGGTCGACCTGTTCACCGTCGACCCGCTCGACCTCCTTGATCGCGTAGGCCATCGCGGACTGCATGCGGATGCCGAGGATGTCGAGCTTGAGCAGCCCCATCGCCTCGACGTCGTCTTTGTCGAACTGGCTCATCGGGAACCCCAGCCAGCTCGCCTCGACGGGGGTTCGCCTCAGCAGCTCGGAGTCGGAGAGCACGACACCGCAGGGGTGGAGAGCGATGTGCCGGGGCAACCCGTCAAGGCGCTCGACGATGTCGAACATCAGCTGTAGCCGAGGCACGTCGAGCCCGCTCGCCCGCAGCTCGGGCAGCTCGGCCAGGGCGTGGCGCACGTTGCGGGCGGCGATGTGCGGGAAGGCCTTGGCCATCGCGTCGATCTCGCCAGGGGGCAGCCCCAGCGCGGCCCCGACGTCACGGATGGCGTGACGCACCCGGTAGGTGTCCATCATCGACACGCAGGTGACCCGCTCGCCACCGAAACGACCGAGCACCTTCTCGTAGATCTCGGTGCGACGCGCCGACTCGACGTCGATGTCGATGTCGGGCAGCTCGGCCCGCAGCGGTGAGCAGAACCGCTCCATGAGCAGCCCGTGACGCATCGGGTCGACCCCGGAGATGCCGAGCAGGTAGTTGACGAGCGACCCGGCCCCGGAACCCCTGGCCGCGACCCGCACCCCCATCTCGCGGATCAGATCGCACACCTGCGCGACGGTGAGGAAGTAGGTGGCGTAGCCGAGCGTCTCGATGACGCCCAGCTCATCTTCGAGCCGCTCGCTCACCGCTGTCAGTGAGGTGGTGCTGCGCCCGGGGTAGCGGGTCGCGATCGCCTCACGGCATCGCCTCGCCAGTACCTGCTGGGGGCCCGTTCCCGCTCGGATGCCGAGCACTCCGGGCTCGGGCAGGTGCACCGAGCCGATCCCGAGGTCGGCACGAGGATCCTGAATGCAGTCGGTCGCGAGTGCGGTGGTGCGAGCGACCAGCTCGCGAGCCTGCTCTCGGGCCAGCCCGGCGCCACCGACGAGCCCCGGACCGGAGACCTGAACGACATCAAGGGCGAGCGAGTGCATCAGTGGGGTCGGCGAGAGGTGCCCGGCCGTGGTGACCCGGTCGAGGTGGCGGGTGTCGAGGGGCACCAGTCTGCGGGCTGCGTCGAGCACGTCGACGATGGCGGCATCCTGGGGGTCGAGGTGGCGCACCGCGGCGGTGATGATGCTGGGCACGCCCAGCTCGCGAGCCAGGGCCAGCATCCGCCCGGCCTGACCGAGGCTGCCGGGCAGGTGCTCGGGGCCGCCGTGGCAGACCACCTCGACGACGACACCGCCGCGGGGCAGCAGGGCGATCCAACGTTCGAGCGCAGCTCTGGCCTGGCTGTGCGCCTTGGCCAGCACCGCGCGCCCGACGTCGGAGTCGGGCCCGAGCAGCACGACCAACCGAGAGGGCTCCTGCCGCCGTGCCATCTCGGGTGTCACGGCCCTACCGGTCGAGTGGCCACTTTCGTACCCACCGCTCGAGTGGCCACTCTCGTACCTACCGGCAACCGGTGCGGTGATGGGCGCCACGGCACCCGGAGCGCCCGACGCGTGCTCGGCGAGGAGCCGCTCGGTCACGACCGGGGTGCCCCGCTCTCCGCGCAGGTGGGTCGCCGTGACGAGTCGGCACAACGCTGCCCAGCCCTCTCCGGGTGCCAGTGCGCCACCACTTCCACGAGCGAGCACCGTGACACGTGGGAGTCGTGGGTCGACGACGGCACCTCCGCGAACCGGAGTGCGCATCGGCGTGGTCGCCGGGCCGGGAGAGCCCCGACCGGCAACCCCACCAGCGACTCCAGCAGTAGCTCCACCAGTGGGTCTTGAACGGCCGGTAGCCCCCTGTCGACGCGCAGGCGGCCCCTCGAGGGCGAGGTCGACGCCGAGCACCGGGGCCACCCCGTGTTTCATGCAGGCAGTGGCGAACTTGACCGCGCCGTAGAGCCCGTCGCGATCGGTCAGGGCCAGCGCCGGCTGGGCCCAGGCGGCAGCCCGCTCGACGAGCTGGTCGGGCCGGGCCGTGCCGTAGCGCATCGAGTAGCCGGAGGCGACATGCAGGTGGACGAAGGTGTCGGTCATCGCCATCGCCGTCAACGAGCGGTTGAGCCGTCGACCCGGTCAGCCGCCCTCCTGGCACCGGTACCGACCACGGTGAGCCTCGAGGTTCTTCCCGTGGCCTGCCCAGTTACCTGCCCCGTTACCTGCCCGGTGGCCAAGGGAGAGACGGGCGTGATGCTCTGCGGCAGCGGCATCGTGGCCAGGACCCCGAGAGAGTCGTGGACGATCTCGAGGAACATCTCGGCCTGACGGAGCAGGTCGTCGGCCTCACGCACCGAGACCGGTTCGCCCCGGTCGATGGCCGATCGCCGGGTCGAACAGGCAGCGAAGAAGGCAGCCCACTCGCCCAGCTCGGGAGCGATGCGCGGCAGAACCTGCCAGACGCTGCGTGGCCGCGACCGCGGTGACGGGACGGACCGGGCCGCCACCAGTGCCGCCGCGGCCCGCAGCGCACCGAGGTGGGCATCGCGAAAACGCTCAGCCACGTCGCTGGTACGGCAGGCGGACTCAAGAGTGAGGTGCGACCGGCCCAGCAGGTCGAACACGGCGGGGCCCATCGGTGGGCGAGGGAGGTGTGCTGCGGTCATGGTCTTCCTGTCAACGGTTCTGGCGATGGGCGATACCGAGTGATCGGCGTGATCGGCGTGATCGGCGTGATCGGCCGATATCAGGCCGGGTGCGGCACGACATCAGTCGGCTACCCGAACGAGCGACCACTGCTCGTCGTGGGCGGACTCGTCGTGGGCGAGGTCGTAGACACCGGGAGCGAACGACCACCCCGGGCTGGCCTCGACCCGCCAGACCTGGTGCTCGGCCGCTGCTGCTGCGATGCCGGTACCCGGCTGCGCACGCGCCCCGTCGGGGTCACCGGACTCCCGCCACCAGGCCCGTCGCTCACGCCACTGGGCCAGCACGTCGCGAACGACGTAGAGTCGCCCCTTCCAGATGAAGGCCTCCGGCTGCTGCTGCGAGCCCTCGACCGGACGAACCTGCACGACATCACTGAACCTGCGAACCACGACACGTCTCCTACCCGGACACGTCGAGGTCGGAAATCACGACCCAGGTCGCCGCGCCCTCGCGAACAACCCGACACCAACCGACGACTGATCTGATGAACCCCGCTGGATCAGTTCGAACGTATGTTCGAACTGATCTCACCCTAACCCCCGCAGCCGACACCGTGTCAAGACCGTCCACTCAACGGCATCCACCGCACCAGGCGCGTCGTCGTCGCGAGGGCGGCGGCGGGGCGGCGGCGGGAGCGGCAGCCGGCTCTTTCGGGGCGGGGAAGGCCGACGTCACCCCGGCACTCGGGCCACATCTGAGTACCGATGCTCAGGCGCAGCAGCACGACCTGCGGCACCGTAAGGGGTGCGGGTTCGGTCCGCGAACGGAGGGGTGCAGGGGTCCCTTCCGCTCACGGATCGGGCCCGTTCTCACGTCCGGTACCGTCTGAACCCACCCGCACCCGGGAACCGGCAAGAAGGGGGTCAGACGTCATCATGGGAACCGAGCTCATCCCCCTGGTGTTCACCTCCGGGTGGGCGAGCGGAATCAACGCGTACGCCGCCCTGCTCGTGCTCGGCCTCGCCGAGCGGTTCTTCGGCTTCAGCCAGATCCCAGACGCCCTCGGCCGCACCGACGTGCTGGTCGGGGCCGGCATCCTCTTCGTCATCGAGATGGTCGCCGACAAGATTCCCTATGTCGACTCGCTGTGGGACTCGATCCACACCGTCGTGCGCCCCGCCGTGGGCGCGACCATCGGCTACCTCCTCGGCCACGACAACGCCGCCCTCGCGACCGCGGCCTCGGCCGCCACCGGAGGCGTCACGGCGTTCATCTCCCACACCGTCAAGGCCGGGTTGCGCGCCGCGGTCAACACCTCCCCCGAGCCGGCGAGCAACATCGTGGTCAGCACCGGCGAAGACCTCACCGTCACCGGCGTCATGGCCCTGGCCGTCGCCCATCCGTGGTGGGCAGCGGGGATCGCCTTCGTGCTGCTCGCCGCCGGCGCCTATCTGCTCTACCGGCTCGCCGGCCGCCTGCGCCGGGTCAAGCGCCGCTACGACGCCTGGGGCGAGCGGGTCGGCATCGCCACCCCGGCGGGCCGCTCGAGACGAGCACGGGGGCCTCGAGGCAGCCGTGCTGCGCCACCAGCCGGCCCCGAACCCGACCCAGCTGTCGAGCAGCCGTCTGACCAGCCGTTCGACCAGGAGCGCTGAGCCTCAGAGGTTGCCGAACACCTCGAGCGTGGCCGAGCTGCGGTTCATCGTGATGAAGTGGATGCCGGGAGCCCCCTCGTCGAGCAGCCGCCGCGACGACTCGGTCGCGATGGCCATCCCCTCGGCCCGCACCCCGACCGCGTCGTCACCCTGCCGGTCGAGCCGGTCGGTCACGGCGGTGGGCATCGGCTGGCCTGCGAGCTCGGCCATCCGGACCACCTGACGCGCGTTGGTGATCGGCATGATCGCCGGGATGACCGAGAGCATCGACCCACGCCGCGTCAGCTCGTCGCGAAGCCGCAGGTAGCTCTCGACGTCGAAGACCATCTGGGTCACCGCGAACTCGGCGCCGGCCGCCTCCTTGCGGATCAGGGTCTCCACGTCGTCGGCGATGTCGTGGGACTCGGGGTGCCCGTCGGGGAAGGCCGCGACGCCGACCGTGAAGTCGCCCAGGCCCTTGACGAGCTCGACGAGCTCGTCGGCGTGGTCGAACCCCTCGGGGTGGGCCGTCCACGGCTGCCCCAGGCCCCCCTGGGGATCGCCGCGCAGGGCGAGGATGTTGCGCACTCCGGCGGCCGCGTACGACCCGACGATGGCGCGCAGCTCGCCGACGGAGTGACCCACGCAGGTCAGGTGCGCCAAGGGGGTGAGAGAGGTGGACTCGAGCACCCGCTGGGTGAGCTTGACGGTGCGGTCACGGGTGGCTCCCCCGGCCCCGTAGGTGATCGACACGAAGCTGGGTGAGAGCTTCTCGAGGCGGCGGATGGAGT
Organism: Humibacillus sp. DSM 29435; assembly: GCF_001758225.1. GTDB lineage: Bacteria > Actinomycetota > Actinomycetes > Actinomycetales > Dermatophilaceae > DSM-29435. The sequence continues at coordinate 23,186 of NZ_MAST01000024.1, forward strand.
CCCAGAGGCTCACCTCGGCGTCGTCGTCCTTCGGCGGAAAGAACTCGAAGCTGAAGGTGGGGGTGTCGGAGTCGACCATCGCCGGGATCGAGCGGGTGAACCGCTCGGCCCGGACCATCGAGGATGCCGTGCCGTATGCCATACGCCAACCTTAAGCCGGTAGCGCGGCGGGGCCACGGACGTTCCACGGGCGCACCACGGGCGCAACACGGGCGCACCACGGGCGTTCGTGGGACTCACGGCGGTCGGCGCCGGCGGGCCGACCACCAGGAGACCGCGACGCACGCCCTACCTGCTGGCCCACGTAGGCTGAGCACTCATCCGAAGCGACGAAGGGGTGCCCCCTTGTTCAACCCCACCGACCTCGAGGCCCTGCGCGCTCGGGTCCAGCAGGCGATCGAGCAGCAGATCGCTGACGGCGGCCGTGTGCTCGATGAGATCGGCGATGAGATCGCCCCGCTCACCGGCGCGGTCTCGGGGCTGCTCCGCGGAGGCAAGGGTCTGCGTGCCGGTTTCCTCTACTGGGGCTACCGGGCTGCGGGCGGCAGCGACTCCGACGCCCTGGTCCGGCTGGCCGCGAGCATGGAGTTCTTCCAGGGTGCCGCCCTGCTGCACGACGACGTGATGGACCGCAGCGACACCCGGCGTGGCCAGCCGGCCGCTCATCGGGCCGTGGCTGCCCTGCATCGCGCGCAGGGCTGGGCCGGAGACGCAGACCGCTTCGGTGAGGGCACCGCCATCCTGGCCGGCGACCTCTGCCTCACCTGGTGCGACGAGATGTACGCCACCTGCGGCCTGCCCGACGACGCCCTGGCGCGGGGCCGCTCCCAGTTCGACGGCATGCGCACCCAGCTCATGGGCGGCCAGTTCCTCGACCTGCTCGAGGCCGCGCGGGGCTGGTCGGGCCTTGACCTCGACGCCCGCATCGCCTCGGCGCGAAAGGTGATCCGCTTCAAGAGCGCGAAGTACACCATCGAGCAGCCGTTGGTCATCGGCGCCCTCGTCGGCGGCACCGACCGGGCTGCCCTCGAGCCGCTCTCCACCTACGGCCTCGCGCTCGGCGAGGCCTTCCAGCTTCGCGATGACGTGCTCGGTGTCTTCGGCGACCCGGAGGCCACCGGGAAGCCGGCGGGCGACGACCTGCGCGAGGGCAAGCTCACGCTCCTGGTCGCCCACGCTCTCGGCGCCGCAGATGACGACGACCGAGCCACCGTCGAGACCCTGCTCGGCCGCGACGACCTCGACCAGGCCGGGGTCGGGACGATTCGCGGCATCATGACCGCGACCGGAGCAGTCGACCGGGTCGAGACCCTCATCACCACGCTTGCCGACGACGCTCACGCAGCGGTCGAGAAGGCCCGCGCCTGCGGGCAATTCGATGAGCAACCCCTCGACGTGCTCGACGAGCTCGTCGGTGTGTCGACCGCCCGGTACGCCTGACGTCGCCGATCGCCGACTGATCCGCAGACTGGTATGCCGCTTGACCGGCATCCGGATCAGTCTGCCGATCAGTCTGCGGTCACTGCTGTGACAGCGACACCAGCCGTAGACTGATCCGCCGCTTGACCGGCATCCGGATGCCGGTGGTCACAGGGCAACCTCCATGGCGCGCCGACGCACCTCCGTCTTGTGACCGGCCCAGAGCGCGTCGATGGGGGCCCCGTCGACCGGCAGCGTGGGGTCGGGGGTGAAGAGCCACTCGATGATCTCGTCGTCGCGCATCCCGCTGTCGGCCAGCACCGTGAAGGTGCCGCGCAGCTCGGACCGAGGGCCCTCGTCGTTGAAGAACCGGGTCGGAACGGCCACCACCTTCCGATCACCGATGCGAGCGCTCAGCACCTCGCGGTCGACGATGAGCTGACGGGCGGCGGACAGCCGGAGGCCGAGGCGGTCGGCGACCTCGGGCACAGTGAGCCAGTCGGCCACGAGTGCTTCCAGGGAGCCACCGGTCGGAGGCGTGGTCATCTCAGGTGGTGTCGTCACTGCGCAGAGTCTGCCACCTGCCCCCGGCGCGCGCGGCGGGCCGCCCAGTTCGTGCTCGTCCAGTCGGCGTGGATGCCGGGCGGATGCCGGGCGGATGCCGGTGACATCCGGGGGGGAAGAGCGGTCGCATCTCAGTTGAATTACACAAGTGTGGTTTTACTTTAGTGATCAAACATCTACTACTGTCGCAAAAGCCCCCCCCGCCCCTACAGCCTCAGTACCGAAACCCTGCCCCCGCCGCAGGCCCCGGGAAGGACCTCCATGCCCCTCGCCGCCGACGTTGCGACCCTGGCCCCAGCACCACACGCCCTGTTCGCGCCCCTCACCGCCGTCTCCGGCTCCTGGAAGACGATCGTCGTACGCCCGGGCGACACGCTCTGGGACCTCGCCATCCGCTACCGCACCACGCCTCAGGCCCTCGTGGCCAAGAACCGCCTGCGCGGCGGTGGGCACCTGCTCGCCGTGGGGCAGAAGCTGCTCGTCCCTGGGGCGACCCCGTCGAAGACGCCCTCCAGGCCACCGTCGAAGACCGGTTCGACGGCATCCGGCACGACGAGCCCGAAGACACCGACGGGCTCGACTCGCACCCACGTGGTCACGGCCGGCGAGACGATGACCGGAATCGCGCGACGCTACGGCCTGTCGCTGACCAAGCTGCTCGCGGCGAACCGTCTGCCCAACTCCGGCACGATCTTCGTCGGCCAGCGGATCAGGGTGCCCGGGGCCACGTCAGCCTCCCCCGCGCCGGCCAAGCCGTCCGCCAAGCCGGCGAACAAGCCGAGCCCCTATGCCGCCGCCGTCGCCCACAGCAAGGCGCTGCTCGCCGGACGGTCGGTGCCCAGTCGCACCACGACGGCCGCGATGATCCGCACCACGGCCCTTCGTCATGGCGTCGACCCGCGCCTCGCCCTGGCGATCGGCTGGCAGGAGTCGGGCTGGAACCAGCGCGCCGTGTCGTACACCAACGCGGTCGGGGTGATGCAGATCATGCCGATCTCCGGCACCTGGGCGGCACAGCTCGCCGGGCGAAAGCTCGACCTCTACGACGCTGCCGACAACATCACGGCCGGGGTGCTCATCCTGCGTGCCCTGCAGCGCAGCGCCGACACGCGCGAGCAGGCCATCGCGGCGTACTACCAAGGGCTCTCGTCGGTGCGCAGCCGTGGCCTGTACACCGACACGAAGGCTTACGTCGCCTCGATCCTGAAGATCTACACCCGGATGTGACCCGCGCGTAGGGCCGTGACCAGGCTCCGTGCCGGAACCTCCCGGAGTTGCACCGGAAGGGACCGTAAACTCCTCCCGTGACGTCCAGCGTGGCGGACGCGCTCGTGGGTCGGGTGATCGACGGGCGCTACCGCATCATCTCCCACCTCGCGGACGGTGGCATGGCCTCCGTCTACGTGGCACTCGACGCACGCCTCGACCGGGAGGTCGCGGTCAAGATCATGCGGCCGGGCCTCGCGACCGACCACGTGTTCGTCGAGCGTTTCCGGGCGGAGGCCCGCTCGGCCGCTCGGCTCAGCCACCCCAACGTCGTCGCGGTCTTCGACCAGGGCGAGTGCGACGGCGACGTCTTCCTCGCCATGGAGCTCGTCGAGGGCAAGACCCTTCGCGACGTGATCCACGAGGAGTCACCCCTCACCGCGCGCGAGTCGCTCGCCATCCTCGAACCCATCCTCGAAGCGCTGCGCGCTGCCCACCTGGCCGGCATCATCCACCGCGACGTCAAGCCCGAGAACGTCATCGTGCGCCACGACGGCGAGGTCAAGGTGGCCGACTTCGGACTGGCCCGGGCCATCACCAACCAGACCACCACGAGCCAGACCGGCGTGCTACTCGGAACCGTGTCCTACCTCTCGCCCGAGCAGGTCGAACGCGGCACCGCCGACCAGCGCAGCGACGTGTATGCCGCTGGGCTGGTGCTCTTCGAGATGCTCACCGGGCGCAAGGCGGTCACGGGCGAGACCCCGATCCAGATCGCCTACAAGCACGTCCACGGTTCCATCCCCCCGCCCTCGAGCCTGGTGCCGACGGTGCCTCGAGAGCTCGACGACCTCGTTGCCGAAGCGGTCGCGGTGGAGCCGGCCGACCGGTTCGCGTCGGCGCAGGCCCTGCTGACGGCGCTGCGCTCCGTTCGTCGCTCCCTGCGCCCGGAACAGCTCGACCGTCGCGGCAGCCTCGCCGTCAGCAACGACTCGAGCCGGTTCGCTCCCCCACTCCCAGAGGCCTCCACCGGTAGGCGAGGGGCGAGCCCGACGAGTCCGTCGGCCGGTCGCGAGGCCGCGGGCAGCCACCCAGCCCAGACCGCCGGTGCCGGCCACGTTGCGGACGGCAACCCCGACGGCGGCGCCCACGACGACCGCACGCACACCGCCCGCATCGTTAGGGCCGGCGCGGCCAGCCGTACGCTGCCCGAGCACATCGAACGGATCAAACGCCTCGACCGGCCCCTCGACGCCGCCCGCGCCGAGCGGGCCGAGACTGCGGCGGGCCGCGGCTCCGAACGCCCCGCCGTGTCGAAGACCACCGCCCTGCCGATCGGCGCAGAGCTGCCCCGCGAGCGTCGTCGGTGGCCATGGTGGCTCGCCGCGGCACTGCTGGTGCTCGGCGGCGGAGGCGCAGGCTGGTGGTTCAGCGCCGGGCCCGGCGCGTCCACCACGGTTCCCGCCGTCGTCGGGCAACAGGTCAGCGCGGCCGACGGCGTGTTCGCCGAAGCGTCACTGAACTCCGAGACCAGCGAGGAGTTCTCCGAGACCCGGGCGAAGGGCACCGTGCTGCGCACCTCGCCGGCCGCGGGCACCGAGGTGTCGAAGCAGACGAAGGTGCTCGTCGTGGTCTCCAAGGGCCAGGAACGCTACGCCGTGCCCACGTTGACGGGGTCGAAGGCCGACACGGTGGCGGCCTCGCTGTCCGGACGCAAGCTCAAGCTGGGCGACACCACCGAGGCGTTCAGCGAGACCGTCGCGGCCGGGGTGGTGATCTCGCAGCAACCCGCGCCCGGCGCCTCGGTGCGCCGAGACACCCCGGTCACCGTCGTGGTCTCCAAGGGCCGGCAACCCATCAAGGTACCCGCGGTCAAGGGGCTCGCGATCGACGCGGCCACCGCCGCCATCACCGATGCCGGGCTCACCGCCAAGCGCGTCGACGACGCGAACAGCGACACCGTGCCCGCCGGGCAGGTCATCACGCAGAAGCCGGCGGCCGGCACCCTGTTCCGCGGACAGCCCGTCGAGATCACCGTGTCCAAGGGGCCGGTCATGGTGCAGGTGCCGAAGGTGGTCGGGCGCCCCGTGGCCGAGGCCGAGAAGGCTCTCACCGATCTGGGCTTCACCGTCAAGAAGGAGTACCCCTTCGGGCGGCTCTTCGACCTCGTGAGGGTGCAGAGCGTCGAAGGCGGGCAGTCGGTACGCAAGGGCGCGACCATCGTGCTGACGATCGTCTGACCCCCGGATGTCCAGGCAGCACCCGGCATCCCTCTCACCCCGGGCCGGCTGGGCCACGGCGCTGCTCGTGGCCCTCACCGCGGTCTGGGGGTCGACCTTCTTCCTCATCCACGACCTGGTCGAGACCGTGCCACCGGTCGACTTCCTTGCGGTGCGGTTCGTCATCGCGGCGGTCATCATGGTCGTGCTGTTCCGTCGACCGCTGCGGGCCCTGACCCGTCAGCAGGTGCTGGTGGGTTCGGGGCTGGGCGCTCTCTACGGGGGCGCGCAGATCCTGCAGACCCAGGGCCTGGCCACGACACCGGCATCCGTCTCGGGGTTCATCACCGGCAGCTACGTCGTGCTGACGCCGGTGTTCACGGCTGTGCTGCTGAGGCAGCGGGTGGCGGGGGCGACGTGGGCCGCGGTCGGGATCGCGACGTCCGGGTTGGCCCTGCTCTCGCTCAACGGGGTGAGTATCGGCTTCGGCGAGGCGATCACCCTGCTGGGCGCCGTGCTCTACGCACTGCACATCATCGGGCTCGGCCGCTACAGCGCAACTGAGATCGCCACAGGTCTCTCGGTCGTGCAGATGGTCGTCATCGCGGTGATCTGCACCGTCGGTGCGCTGCCCGGCGGAATCGTGCTGCCTGACACCCCGGGTCGGTGGGCCTCCTTGCTCTACATGGTGGTGTTCGCCAGCATCCTCGCGCTGTGGGCCCAGACGTGGGCGCAGGCGCACCTTCCGGCCACGCGGGCCGCGATCATCATGACCCTCGAGCCGGTGTTCGCAGCCACCTTCGCGGTGGTACTGGGCAACGAGGCCGCCACGTGGCGGATGCTCGTCGGTGGCGCCCTCGTGCTCACGGCGATGTACGCCATCGAGCTGCGGGCCCGCCGGCGCCCCGGAGAGCTACCGGTCGAGGCCCTGCACCACGAGGTCTGACCTACCGCACGCGGTTCGAACGACGGGTTGGTGAGCGAACGAGGTGGTGTACCACCGCGTTCGACCTCGAACGAGTCGTTCGCGGGGGAAAGCGGGGGAAAGCGGGGGTGGGGTGGGGTGGTCAGGCCTGAGCCAGCATCTCGGAGACCACGAACGCCAGCTCGAGCGACTGCTGGTGGTTCAGGCGCGGGTCGCACAACGACTCGTAGCGCTTCTCGAGGTCGGAGTCGATGATCTTGCCGAACCCGCCGAGGCACTCGGTGACGTCGTTTCCGGTCAGCTCGACGTGGATGCCGCCGGGCACGGTTCCGAGCGACTGGTGCACCTCGAAGAACCCGCGCACCTCCTCGACGATGTCCTCGAAGTCGCGGGTCTTGTAGCCCGAGGGGCTCTCGAACGTGTTGCCGTGCATGGGGTCGCAGATCCAGGTGACGGTGGCGCCCGAGGCGGTCACCTTGTCGACGATGGCGGGCAGGGCGTCGCGCACCGTGCCCGCGCCCATCCTGGTGATGAAGGTCAGCCGGCCGGGGGTGCGGCCCGGGTCGACCTTGTCGATGAGCCGAAGCACCTCGTCGATGTCGGCCTTGGGGCCGAGCTTGACGCCGATGGGGTTGCTGATGCGCGACACGAAGTCGACGTGGGAGCCGTCCAGCTGACGGGTGCGCTCCCCCACCCACACGAAGTGGCTCGAGGTGTCGTAAAGCTTCCCGGTGCGCGAGTCGATCCGCGTCAGCGGTCGTTCGTAGTCGAGCAGCAGGGCCTCGTGGGAGGCGAAGAACTCGACGGTGCGCAGCTTGTCGAAGTCGGCCCCGCACGCGGCCATGAACTTCATCGCCTTGTCGATGTCGTGGGCGATCTTCTCGTAGCGGGAGTTGGCCGAGTTCGTGACGAAACCCCGGTTCCACTCGTGCACGTACCGCAGGTCGGCGAAGCCGCCCGTGGTGAAGGCACGCACGAGGTTGAGGGTCGCCGAGCTCGCGTGGTAGGCCCGCACGAGACGTTGCGGGTCGGGGGTGCGAGCCGACTCGTGGAAGGCGAAGTCGTTGACCATGTCGCCGCGGAAGGCCGGCAGGGTGACCCCGTCGCGGGTCTCGACGGTCGAGCTGCGCGGCTTGGCGTACTGCCCGGCCATGCGACCGATCTTCACGACCGGCACCGAGGCGCCGTAGGTGAGCACGGCCGCCATCTGCAGGATGGTCTTGACCCGGTCGCGGATGTTGTCGGCCGTCGCGGACGCGAAGGTCTCGGCGCAGTCTCCGCCCTGAAGCACGAACGCCTCGCCGACCGCAGCAGAGGCCATCCGCTCGGTGAGGATGTCGCACTCGCCGGCAAAGACGAGCGGGGGGTAGGAGGCGAGGGTGGCGGTCACCTCGGCAAGCGCCGCCGTGTCGGGCCAGCTGGGCTGCTGCGCGGCCTCGAGCGCCGCCGCAGCCGCGTTGAGCTCGGCGATGGCCTGCGACCCGTCGGCGGCGATCTGCTCTGCGTCGGAGACAGCGGTGCTCGTGTTCACGGTTCCAGCGTAGATGCGCCTCCACCGGCCAACGGCTCGGGTCCGCATCGCGGTACCTCTGACCTCACCTCCAGCGACGCCCGCGTGCCTTTCGGGGCGTCTTCACCCCGTACGTCCGAGCGAGATCAAGCACGTGGGGGCACGGCTGTGGCAACCCACACGCCTTGGACACCACCGGCTCGTCGGGCCCGGAAAGTTCTGCCGCGGCCGCCGCCCCGTGCTCACCCAGAAGGGCTCGGTCGGCCCGAAGACTCTTCAGCAGCTGCTCTATCGACCCCGTGCCGGTGGTACAGCAGCTCGACGTGGTGTTCAGCGACACCGACTGCAGGGCGTCGATGCGGGCATCGATGGCGTAGCGCACCACCAGGTACAGGTCGGGCACCTCCGGCGACTCGACGTGCCTCGCCAGGTCAGGGGCCGCGACCTCGTCACTCATGGTCACCGAGCGTAGCCCGACCACCGGTTTGCCGGGTCAGGATGCCGGGTCGGCGAGATCGAGACCGCGCTCGAGCGCGAACCGGGCGAGCTCGACCCGGTTTCGCAGATGCAGCTTGCCGAAGATGTTCTGCACGTGGTTCTGCACGGTGCGGTGCGAGAGGAAGAGCAGCCCGGCGATCTCCTTGTAGCCCATTCCGGTCGCGACGTACTTGAGCACCTCTGTCTCGCGGTCGGTGAGCTCGGGGATGACCCGGTCGTCAGCGCCGTTGCCGGATCGCGGCCGCCGGAACTCCCCGAGCACCAGCCCCGCCAGGCCCGCGGTGAAGACCGGCTCTCCGGCTGCTGTCGCGTGGACCGCGGCCACGAACTCCTCGCGACGGGCCGACTTGACGAGGTAGCCGAGCGCGCCGGCCTTGACGGCATCCAGCACATCCTGCTGGTCGCCGCTCGCCGACAGGATCAGGATGCGGGTGTCGACCCCGGCCGCGGCCAGCGCCGAGCACACCTCTGGGCCGGACAGGGCGGGCAGGTTGAGGTCGAGCACCAGCACGTCGGGCACGGTGGCCCGGGTGCGAGCCAGCGCGGCCCGCCCGTCGTCGGCGGTGGCCACTACCTCGAAACCGGCGTCTGCGAGGTCTCGCGCCACCGCGTCACGCCACATCGGGTGGTCGTCGGCCACCACGACGCGGATGCGGTCAGGCACCTGCCGCCCTTGAGCGGGCGGGTCGGCCTCCGCCTCCCCACTCATGGCGCTCATGGCGCGCCTGCCGGAAGTCGCAGCTCGACCGTGGTGCCGCCGGAGGGCCCCGAGCTGATCCGGGCCGTGCCGCCGAGATCCTGCAGCCGGCCCTTGATGCTCGAGGACACTCCGAGCCGACCCTCGGTCTCAGCCTCCTCCAGCCGGCCCTCCGGCAGGCCCTGTCCACTGTCTCGAATCGTCACGCTCACGTCCTTGCCGTCGGCGTCGAGCAGCACCCAGGTGCGGGCCGACTCGCCCGCGTGCTTGCGAACGTTGTCGAGCGCCGCCTCGACGGCTGCCACCATCTCGTCGCTCACTCGCCGGGGCAGCATGATCGGGGCGGCCGGCGCGACGAGCTGCACCTGCTCCCCCTCGATGTGGCGCAGGGCCGCGCGCAGGTCTGCGTCACCGGCCACCGCGCGGTCGACGACGTCGAGGTCGTGCTGGCTCACAAGGGTGCGCAGGATGCGCTCCTGCTCACCGGCCATCGCCCCGAGCGATGCCGCTTCGCCCCCGAGATCTCCGGCCCGCCGATGGATGTACGAGAGGGTCTGCAGCACCCCGTCATGAACGGTGCGCGCCAACCGGTCGCGCTCAGCCCGGGCAGCGTCGCGTCGCATGGCCTCGGTGAGGGCCGCGTGACTGGCTCGGGCCAGGTCGACGCAGTAGCCGATACAGCCGCCGAGGAGGAAGACGAAGACCGAGTTGGTGATGGTGTTGCCGGTGGGGGTGCCCACCTCGAGGAAGATGCAGATGGTCACGATGGCGGCGGCGACCAGCCCCCCGCGCCACCCGAGCAGGATCGCGATGCCGATGACCGCCGCCGCGGGCCAGATGGACGGGATCGTCTTGGCGCCGGCGGTGATGACCGCCTCGTCGTCGATGACCCGGGTCATCAGGATGGCCACGCACGCGATGACCAGCTCGACCGCGTAGGCGCGCACGGTGCGCATCGGTCGAACCGTCTGTGCGACGGTCCACGCGGTGAGCAGGGCGAGCACCACGACAGCGACCACCGGCATCGCGATCTCGTCGCGACGGTGCCAGACCGTGTACACGGCGTACACCAGCGCCAGGCACCGATAGACGTCGACGCCCCGCCACAGACCGCGCACGACGACGTGGTCGTCGAGCGCGGTGGTGGACGTGAGCGACGTGGTGGTCATCGGTCAGGAGGCCAGGTCGCCGCGTGCGCCGGCGTCCAGCTCGTCATCGCTGACCGAACTCTGGTCGGATGCCGTCTGGTCGGATGCCGTCTGGCCCGCTGGTGTCTGGCCCGATGGTGTCTGGCCGGCTGGTGTCTGGCCGACTGCCTTCTCGGTGGAGAGCGTGTCGGCGGGCTCAGCGGCATCCGGCTCGGTGGCGACCGTCGCCGGCTGCGGACGGGACGCCGGGTGGCGACCCTCGGCCGCGTCGAGCGCCTCCTCCAGCTCGGGGGCGGCGGAGCCGGGCTTGGCGGCCTCCTGCAGCTCGCGAGCCTTGGCCTTCGCGGCGGCGACGAGGCGGTCCTTCATCGAGGTGGCGTACATGTCGACGTACTCCTGGTCGGAGAGCAGCATCAGCTCGTACATCACCTCGTCGGTGATGGACCGAAGCACGAAGCGGTCATCCTCCATCCCCTCGTAGCGGGAGAAGTCGAGAGGTTTGCCGACGCGCACCCCGATCCGCATGATGTGGGGGATGACCTTGCCGGTCGGCTGGGCCTTGTCGGTGCCGATCATGGCCACCGGGATGACGGGCACCCCTGCCTCCAGCGCCATCCGGGCCATCCCCGTTCGGCCGCGATAGAGGCGTCCGTCGGGAGAGCGGGTGCCTTCGGGATAGATGCCGAGCACGTCACCGCGGTTCAGCACGCGCAGGCCCGAGCTGAGGGCCGCGCTGCTCGCCTTGCCCCCGGAACGGTCGACCGGCAGCTGGCCGACGCCCTTGAAGAACGCAGCGGTGAGCCGGCCCTTGATGCCGCGGCCGGTGAAGTAGTCGCTCTTGGCCAGGAAGGTGACCCGTCGCGACACCACGAGCGGCAGAAAAACCGAGTCGGAGAACGACAGGTGGTTGGAGGCGAAGATGGCGGCCCCCTCCTCGGGGATGTTCTCCTCTCCCTCCACCCACGGGCGGAACAGCAGCCTGATGATCGGGCCGAGGATGACCTTCTTCAGAACCCAGTAGAACAACCGTGTCCACCTCCAACTGTGACGGCGAGCACTCTACGGCACTCGCGGCGCACAGTCGGGCGTGCGAGGATTCGACCAGTGTCCCCCGACGCCGCCAGGAGTCAATCGTGCCGGTCCACCGCAACCCCGAAACCGCCCCTCTCCGGGCCGGCCCGGCCGCTGTGCCGACCCGTGAGCGACACACCGGACCCATCGCCGGCCCCGTCGCTGTCGTCACCGAGCTCGCGGGAGGCACCTGGTGAACGAGCGAGATCTCGACGCCGAGTTCGAGAGGATCATCGCGGGCTGGGATGTGGTGGCGCCCGACCCGACGTTCGAGCTCGGCCCGGCTGACGAACCCGCACCCCGGCTCGAGGCCGAACCCGAAACCTCCACCACGGCTGACGCTGGTACCGCCCCGGATGCCGGTCTCGACGCGGGGCCGGACGCCACCTCGGCGACAGGCCCGGGCCTCGCCCCGGAACGCTCCGAACCGTCCGACGCGCCGCGCCCCGGCCTCGACGAACCGACCGGACCGACCGGACCGACCGGGGTGCTCGGGTTCCCCATCGCGCCAGGGGCCGGACACGTGTGGCGCGGCACCGCACGACCGCATCACGACGACGACGTTGCGCTCGAGGCGGTGCCCTCCGATGACCCCGATGGTGACCACTTCATCCCGCCGACGGAGATGGACCTGCCCACGGCCGAGGACGACCCCATGTTCTGGGCGATCGTCGTCGGGCTGGCCGGTGGGCCACTGCTGCTGCTCTACCTGCTTTTCTTCGACCGTGACGGCAGCGGCTGGTGGATCGTCACCGCGCTCACGATGATCGGGGTCGGCTTCATCCTGCTCGTCCTGCGCGGTGGCACCGAACGCGACCCGACTGACGACGGCACCCGAATCTGACCTCGTCACCGCGGTCGACGGCAACCTCGGTGGATCGCGGGAGTCCCGATCGGTCCGACACCGTCACTGGTCGGCTCTGGCCAGCTCGGCGGCCCCGATGAGGCCGGCATCGCCGCCCAGCACGGCGCGCACGATCCGAGCCTCGGGGCGGTAGCCCCTGCCGGTCAGCTGCCGTCGAAAGGCCTCACGGGCCGGGCCGATCAGCATCTCGCCTGCCGCGCTGACTCCCCCGCCGATCACGAACAGCCCCGGATCGAAGGCGGCCGCGAGGTTGGCCATCCCGATGCCGAGCCACTCACCGATGTCAGCGAGCAGCTCACGCGCCATGGCGTCGCCGCCGCGCGCGGCCTCGGTGATGAAGGGCCCGCTCAACCCGGCCGGGTCACCGTCGAGCTTCGTCAACAGGTCGGCCACGACCGGTGAGCCGGCGTGCATCATGGCGCTCGCTTCACGCACAAGGGCGTTGCCGCTGGCGTACTGCTCCCAGCACCCCCGGTTGCCGCACTCACACCGGATGCCGTTCGGCACGATCTGCATGTGGCCGAACTCGCCGGCGATCCCGTTTCGACCACGCTGCACCTGGTGGTCGATGATCAGGGCGCCGCCGATACCGGTTCCGAGGGTGATCATCACGACGTGCGACTCACCCCTGGCTGCACCGTACGTCGCCTCGGCCCACGCGGCGGCGTTGGCGTCGTTGTCGACCGTGACCGGGAACGCGATCCGGGCGGCGAGCGCATCGCGAAGCGGCTCGTTGCGCCAGGAGAGGTGTGGCGCGAACACGACCGTGGCGCGGTCGACGGCCACGAAGCCCGCCGCCCCGATCCCGACGGCCACGATGTCGTCGTGGTCCACTCGCGCGAGCAGGTCATCGACCGCCTCGACAATGGTGTTCTCGACGACGGATGGCGATGTGGAGCGATGCGGCGTGTCGCGCCGGGTGCGGTGCACGATCACGCCGTTCTCGTCCACGACTCCCCCGGCCACCTTCGTGCCGCCGATGTCGATGCCGATGGCCAGACGAGCGCTCATGGCCGGTCGCCCGCTGCCGGGCCTGGTTCGCCGGCATCCGGGTTGCGGCCACCGTCGTCAGAGGCATCAGATGCAGGGGTCCCCCGGTCTGCTCGCTCCGTGCTCGACGCCGTTCGCTGCGCCGCGGCCACATCTCGCAGGGCCGTCGCGGCGAAGGTGGCGAAGTCGGCGATGCGTTCGATCGTGTCGGGGTTGACCCTCTGCACGAAGGCGATCAGCTGACACACCGGGCAGACACGACAGGCGGCAGGGGGCGCTCCGCCACAGGTGCATACGCCCCCTTCGGGCGGGGCGGTCGAGCCGGCATCCGTCTTGGGCTGCGAGCCCGAGCCGGAACGGGAGCCGCCGGACGGGCCGGCGAACGAACCACGTTGGCTGAGCAGCTCGACCAGCAGGGCAGCCTCGGCGGCCACCGATCTCGGTGGCCCGTCGTCGCGTCGGCCGGCCGCGTCGGAGCCTCCGCAGTCGCTCACGCCTCGACGCGCTTCTTCAGCCCCTTGAGCGCAGTGTCGATGATCACCTTCTCGGCCTTGCGCTTGAGCAGGCCGATCATCGGGATCTTCACGTCGACCGAGAGCCGGTAGGTGACCTTCGTCGAGTCACCTTGGCCCACCAGTGTGTACGAGCCGTTCATCGCCTTGAGCACCGTGGCGGAGACCAGCGACCACGAGACGACGCCAGTGCCGTCCTCGACGACGTCCCACTCGTACTCGAGCACGTAGGTGTCTCTGATCGCACCGGCATCGAGAGTGAACTGCACCTGGTCGGCCCAGCCGTCGCCGTCCTCCGCGAGCACCGTCACCTTCTTCACCTCACCGGCCCAAGCGGGGTAGGCCTCGAAGTCGGCGATGACGTCGAGCACCTCCCCCGGGGCGGCGTCGACGACGATGGAGGACTCCGTGCGATCGGCCATGCGCCGAACGTTACCGCCTCTGCCGCCTGCCGGCCCCGTCTCTCCTTACCGAGCCCTGTCGCGCACGACCCGTGCAAGGATGTGCCCGAAACGGTGCCGTTCTGATGGAGGAGTGACCGTGAAGGACAACATCGTCCCGCCCATGGCTGAAGTCACGACGTCTGGAAGCCTGGCTGACCTGCCACCCCGCAACGCGGCTGTCGATCCCGCGGGGATCGCCTTCTCGCGAAAGGTCACCTCAGAGTCGTGGTCGTCGGTCACGTGGTCTCAGTTCGCCTCCGACGTCGACGCCGTCGCCAAGGGCCTGATCGCTGCGGGGATCGGCAGCGGCGATCGGGTCGGGCTGATGTGCCGCACTCGTTACGAGTGGACGCTCATCGACTTCGCCGTCTGGAGCGCCGGCGCCGTGGTGGTGCCGATCTACGAGACCTCGTCGGCCGAACAGGTGCAGTGGATCCTCCACAACTCGGGTGCTCTGGCCGTCTTCGTCGAGAACCAGCAGCATCTGGCGACGGTCAACCGGGCCACGGAGTCGTTGTCGGGGCCGGTCTCGGTCATCGAGATCGACGGCGGAGGCCTCGCCGAGCTGCGCGAGAAGGGTGCCGACGTCGCCGACGACGACCTGCGTCAACGTCAGGCCGGCCTCGACCGGTCGTCGGTCGCGTCGATCATCTACACCTCGGGCACGACGGGCCGACCGAAGGGGTGTGCGCTCTCGCACGGCAACTTCCTCGACCTCACCGAGAACGCCACGGCGAAGATGAGCGAGATCTTGAGTCCCGCCGACGCGTCGACGCTGCTCTTCCTGCCGCTCGCGCACGTCTTCGCCCGGTTCATCGAGGTGCTGTGCGTCACCGCCCGAGTCCGGATGGGCCACTCTGCCGACATCCGGACCCTGCTCGAGGACTTCGCCGGCTTCAAGCCCACCTTCATCCTCGCCGTGCCGCGGGTCTTCGAGAAGATCTACAACTCGGCGGAGGCCAAAGCGTCGGCGGCCGGCAAGGCCCAGGGCGCGATCTTCACCCGCGCCACGGCAACGGCCATCGCCCACAGCCAGGCCCTCGACGACGGTGGCCCCAGTCTGGCGCTCAAGCTGCGTCACACCGTTTTCGACCGGCTCGTCTACACCAAGCTGCGCCAGGCCATGGGCGGTCAGGTGCGCTACGCCGTGTCGGGTGGGGCGCCCCTGGGCAGCCGCCTCGGCCACTTCTACCGCGGTATCGGCGTGGTGATCCTCGAGGGCTACGGTCTCACCGAGACGACGGCACCGATCTGTGTGAACACCCCTGACCGGGTCAAGGTCGGCACGGTGGGCCGGCCGCTGCCGGGCAGTGGCGTGCGCATCGCCGACGACGGCGAGATCCTGCTCCAGGGCGTCGGTGTCTTCACGGCGTACCACGCCAACGAGGCGGCGACCGCTGAGGCGATCGTCGACGGCTGGTTCCACACCGGCGACCTCGGTGACCTCGACGACGAGGGCTTCCTGCGGATCACCGGACGCAAGAAGGAGATTCTGGTGACGGCGGGGGGCAAGAACGTCGCACCGGCAGTGCTGGAAGACCGGCTGCGAGCCCACCCGCTCGTGTCGCAGTGCATCGTCGTCGGAGACCAGAAGCCCTTCATCGCGGCGCTGATCACCCTCGACGAGGACATGTGGCCGCTGTGGTCGAAGAACCACGGCCTCGAGAACGTCACTCTCGAGGCGGCCCGCACCCATCCGTTGGTGCTCGAGGCCCTTCAGCAGGCCGTCGACCAGGCCAACGCCGCAGTGTCCAAGGCCGAGTCGATCCGCAAGTTCGCCGTGCTGCCGGGCGACTTCACCGAGAGCAACGGCTACCTCACCCCCTCGCTGAAGCTCAAGCGAAACGTCGTGATGAAGGACTACGCCGACGAGGTCGAGAAGCTGTTCAGCTGACCAGTTGCGCGACCCGGGCCCGCCAGTCACGCACCAACCCGGCCCGGTTCGTGTGCAGGGCGGACACCAGGGCGTGGTCGACGACGTGCTGGTCGTCAGCACCGTCGGGGGTGGGCACCGTGGCGGCCGCAGACCGTTCGGAGGTGTCGGCCACCTCCCGGTAGAAGCGCACCAGTGCTGGCACGCCATCGCGCTCGGCGAGAGTGCGCACCACGAGCAACGACAGCCCATAGGCCGCCTGCACGCCACCGGCAGCGGGGTCGAACTGCGCCGCAGTGGGGAGGTCCCGCGGCAGTCCGCTGCGGCGCACCGCGTCCACGGCGGGGCGCACGATGTCACCCTCGGGCAACGACACCGCGCGGTAGGCCACGAACTCGGCAAAGCCCTCCGACAGCCAGAGCGGAACCGCACCGGTTGTCGAGCCCCGCACGACGACGTGCGTCAGCTCGTGGGCCGCAACGACGTCACGTCCCCGACCGGACAGGGAGATCCACGCCTTCGGAACGATCACGATGCGATCGGCGCCGGCCGGCTGCCTCGCTGGCAGGGGACCATCCGTGACAGCGGCGACATCGCGCAAGGCCACGGGATCGACCGCGCCGCGCCCGAGCAGCAGAGCCGCCTCGGTATCGGTCGCCGGGGCCACCCACACGGCCGGTCGTGACCGGCCCCAGACGGCGGCCACGTGCGACTGCGCCGCGTCCGCCCGGGCGAGCAGGTCGGTCGCGAGGTGTGGACTGCCGGCGAGCACCAGACTCGTGGCAGAGCGGCGAACCGTCAGGTGGTCCAGATCCCAGGGCTGAGGACGATCATGAGGAGCCCACGCGATGACCTGCGGCTCCCCGTCAGCGCTCGGCGCAGGGTGAACGCTCAGGTCGACATCGAAGGTTCTGTCTGCTGTGTCGAAGCCGGCCAGCCGGTAGCTGAACCGGGCCTTCACCCTGAGCGACGACGGGGGCGTGGCCGACGACGGCGTCAGGGCCGGGGGGGAGACCACCGGGCTCTGGCCGGTCACGGAGACGAGCCGCAGCCCGATGACGCCGATCGAGCGCATCCGGTCGAAGACCTGGCCCTGCCGCTCTCGCAGCAATGAGCCGGCGACCGGGGCGAGCCAGTGTTCACGGGCTCCGTCGGACACGGCAGCGACTCTCGCACGCAGCATCCTCTCGGTGCCGGCGATGGGCGACTCTTGCGGTAGCGCCGGCGTGGGTACGGCTGTGGGTGCCGCCGCCTGGTCGCTCACGCCTGGTGAAGGCACGGCCTCGACGCCGGCGCTGGGCGACACGTCAGGCCCGGGCCAGGTGCAACCCGAGCCCGCACTGAGAGCCAGGGCACCCACCGCCACCACCACGGCTGTACGGCGGCGCATGAGACGGTGGCGCGTGAGACGGTGGCGGCAGGGCACCGAGTCATGGTGGCACGGCTGCAGATGCTCGGCTCAGGTCAAACCTTCACCGTGAGGTGGAGGTTGAGATCTCTGCGCCTCAGATAGCCCGACGCTGACTGTCGGGGACTGGCGCGGCCCACCGCCGACCAGACTCGACAACGGCGCGCGCGCGGCTCGCGGTGTCGTGGTCGACCAGCCCCACCGCGGCGAGGATGGACACGGCTCGCCGCTCGGCGCGGTCGAGCACGACTGAGTCAGGCGGGTTCAGGCCGGCCTGCGTGGTCGGCTCGGTTCCCAGGGAGTCATCGGTCCCGAGGGTGCCGAGGGTGCCGAGGGTGCCGAGGGCGCCGAGGGTGCCGGGGGTGCCGGGGGTACCGGACGACCCCGCGACCCCGAGGCGGTGCGGCGCCGGCGGCTCGTTCCTCGTCGGGAACGGAAGCTGGGTCAGGGCAGTCACGACGCAGTCAGCGCAGTGAAGCTCTCGTACCGGGCAGGTCTGGCAGTCGACGATCATCATGGTGGGTTCACGTCCTCTCTCTGATCTTGCCTTGATCTGTTGTGGCAGACGCTACGAGCCACCACCGACAGCCGGCCTCCGCCGGCTGCCTGGTCACCGGACCCGAGGCGGCGCTGCCGCTACCGCCATGTCATGCTTTGCACCGACTTCCCCGCCGCCACCGCTCCGAGCTGAGTGGCGGCCCCCTCATCTGGAGACACTTCATGCGACGACCTCTTGCCACCTCCCTCATCGCTGCGGGGGCCGGGATTGCCTCGACACTGCTGGTTACTCCGACCGCCGTGGCCTCACCCGTGGCGGAGGACGCATCCGCAGTGGCGGTCGTCACCGCCGAGTGGAGCATGCAGAGCCGAGGAGTCACGGTTCCCGACCCCGGATCGGGCCTGACCCTCAAGCTGAGCGGCTCATGGTCTGCCCTTCCGGGGCAGGTTCGCTTCGGCGCCGACGGAGCCAGGGGCCTGGCGCTCACAGACGATGTCGGCAGGCTCAGCCCCCGAAAGGCAGATTTCGCTGTGGTCGCCGCCTTCACCACGGCAACGGTTCCCACCACCGGGGGCTACTCGTCGAACGTGGTTCAGAAGGGCCTCTTCGGGACGGGCGGCCAGTGGAAGATGCAGCTGCACCCCAGCAAGCAGTGGGGAACGCTCGCCGAATGTCGGTTCGAGGGTGACAAGGGGTCGGTGATCGTGCGTGACGGCCGGAACAGCCGGCTCGACGACGGTCGCTCGCACGTCGTGGCCTGCTGGCGTAGCGGCTCACGTCTCGGCGTCACGGTGGACGGGCACAAGACGCTCGTTTCGCGGAGCGTCGGGAAGATCGCTCCGCAGACAGGAGTGACGGTGGCCAACCAGAGCACCGCGGGGAGCGTCGGAGACCAGTTCAACGGCTCGATCAGCTGCGTCGTGGTGGCGATCGGCCCCAGATCCTTGGCTCGCGCGCAGTCCCGATCCGGCTGCTGACCCTGGTTCACGGCCGCGCCTTCGCAGCGTTGTCGCCGGTGCGTCCTACGGTCTGAGCATGAAGGCGATCCAGTCGACGTTCGACGACCTCGGCACTGCACTGGCCGACGTCACGTTTGTCGTGGTCGACCTCGAGACCACCGGCGGTAGCCCCGACCACTGCGGTATCACCGAGATCGGGGCCGTCAAGGTTCGCGGCGGAATGGTGCAGGGTGAGTTCCAGACCCTCGTCAACCCCGCTGAGCCGATCCCGGCGTTCATCTCCGTGCTCACCGGCATCACCGATGCCATGGTGGCGCAGTCCCCCCGCATCGAGACCGCTGTGCCGGCGTTCCTGGAGTTCGCTGCCGGCTCCGTGCTCGTGGCGCACAACGCCGGCTTCGACATCGGTTTTCTCAAGGCGGCCGCTCGGCGCGTCGGGGTGCCCTGGCCGAGCTTTCGGGTGCTCGACACCCTGCACCTGGCTCGACACCTCGTGGGCCGCGACGAGTCACCGAACCACAAGCTGGGCTCGCTCGCCCACGTCTTCAGCGCCACGACCACCCCCGACCACCGGGCCCTGCACGACGCAAGAGCCACCGTCGACGTGCTCCACGGGCTCATCGAGCGGGTCGGCAACCTCGGCGTCCACACCCTCGAAGAGCTGGCGAGCTACACCTCCCGGGTCACTCCCGACCAGCGTCGCAAACGGTTCCTGGCCGAGTCGTTGCCCAACGCGCCCGGGGTCTACCTGTTCAAGGACGCCGAGCGCCGAGTGCTCTATGTCGGAACCAGCCGAGACGTGCGCACCCGTGTGCGCACGTACTTCACGGCATCCGAGACCCGCTCCCGGATGGCCGACATGGTGCGCCTGTCGCACGCTGTGGAGGCCGTCGTCTGCCAGACTCCCCTCGAGGCGCAGGTTCGTGAGCTACGCCTCATCGACGAACATCAGCCCCGCTTCAACCGTCGCTCGAAGCGCAACCGCAAGGCGTGCTGGGTCAAGCTCACCCGCGAACGGTTTCCGCGGCTGTCGCTCGTGCGCCAGGTTCGCGACGACGGCGCCCACTACATCGGCCCGTTCCGCTCACGCGTCACCGCCCAGGCGGCCATCGACGCCGTGCACGAGGTGATCCCGCTTCGGCAGTGCACCCAACGGTTGTCCGGCAACGAGTCCCCCTGCGCTCTCGCCGACCTGGGTCGGTGCGGGGCTCCCTGCACCGGGGCACAGTCCGAGCGTGAGTACGCCGTCGTCGCCGCACGCGCTTCGGCCCTGTTCACCGGCGACGCGAGGCCCGGCGCGCACCTGCTGCGGGCTCGGCTCGAGGCCCTGGCCTCCCAGGAACGGTTCGAGGATGCCGCCAAGGTGCGCGACCGGTTCGTGCAGCTCGTCCGAGGAGCCGCCAGGGCTCAGCGGCTCGACCCTTTGCTGCACACCGCCGAGATGGTCGCCGCCCGGGCCCGCGTCGAGGGCGGTTGGGAGCTGGTCACCATTCGCTACGGACGACTCGCAGGAACCGTCCTGAGCCCGCGCGGCGCCGACCCGATGGTCTACGTCGCCACGATGCTGGCGACGGCCGAGGTCGTGGCGGTCTCCTCTCGTGCCGACCCGGCCGCCCTCACCGAGGAGACCGAGCTGTTGCTGCGTTGGCTCGAGCAGCCTGGAGTGCGCATCGTCGACATCGACGGAGCCTGGACCTGCCCGATAGGCGGGGCCGGCTCGGTGCGCCACGAGCTCGAGCCGGCCATCGCTGCGGCTGCCGATGCGGCGGCGGAGGTCGTCGGCTTCGACGGCGAGCGAGGATCGGCCCTGGGGCATCGGTCGGGCTGGCGGGCCGCTGGATGACGTTCTGGCGGCCACCCGCCGTGACAGTGGCTCTCGCAAGACGGCCCGGTAGGGTGGGCCCGTGATCACCGCCATCGTCATGATCAGCTGCGAGGTCGACCGGATCCCTGAGGTCGCGGAAGCCATCGCGAACATCCCGCAGGTCTCGGAGGTCTACTCGGTCACGGGCGACGCCGACCTGATCGCGATGGTGCGCGTGCGCGCGCACGACGAGTTCGCCGAAGTGATCGCCGACCACCTGAACAAGGTTGAGGGAGTTGTCGGCACCTCGACGCACATCGCCTTTCGCACCTACTCCGCCCACGACCTCGAGGCAGCCTTCAGCCTCGGCCTCGAAGGCGCCTGACCTTCGAGGTCAGCGGTGCGTAGCCTCGACCCAGCGGTGCACCAGCCGGGTCGCGGCGCCGCTGTCGATGGCCTGTTCGGCCACCCGCATCCCCGCGGCCAGGTCGCGGTCGAAGTCGGCCGGTGCGGGCCCCGAGTCGGCCCTTGTGAGGGCTACCGCGATACCTGCGTTGAGCACCACCGCATCTCGCACCGTGCCCCGCTCACCCGCGAAGACCCGCAGCACCACGTCGGCGTTGAACGCCGCGTCGCCGCCACGGAGCTCTTCGACTGGATGCAGCTCGAGCCCCACGCGCGTCGGATCGACCTCGCGCTCGGTGACCTGGCCGCCGCGTACCCACCAGACGTGCGTCGTGGTCGAGACGGTCACCTCGTCGAGCCCGTCGTCGCCACGGAACACCGCGGCATCCTTGCCCCTGCTCGCGAAGACCCCCGCCAACAGGGGGGCCATGCGCGCGTCAGCACAGCCGACCGCGGCGAACGTCGGCTGAGCGGGGTTGGTCAGTGGCCCGAGGAAGTTGAAGGCAGTGCCGATACCGAGGTCTCGGCGGGCCACGGCGGTGTGCCGGAACCCGGGGTGAAAGGTCTGCGCGAAGCAGAAGGTGATGCCGGCCTCGCGCACCACCTCCGCCACCCGTGCGGGTGAGAGGGCGAGGTCGATCCCCAACGACTCGAGCACGTCGGCGGAACCCGAGCTCGACGACGCCGCCCGGTTGCCGTGCTTGACGACCCGGATGCCGGCGGCCGCGGCGACCATCGAGGCCATCGTGGAGATATTGACGGTATGGGCGCGGTCACCCCCGGTGCCGACGATGTCGAGGCTCGGCTCCTGCACCTCGATGCGGTTCGCGTGCGCGAGCATCTGCTCGGCCAGACCGTGCATCTCCTCAACGCGCTCCCCCTTGGCCCGCAGACCGATGAGAAAGCCGGCCACCTGCGCGGGGGTCGCCTCCCCCGCCATGATCTGCGCCATGGCCCACTCGCTCGCGCCGCGGCCGAGGTCATGTCCGTCGATGAGGTCAGAGAGCAGGGTGGGCCAGGTGACCTGCTCGGGGGTGCCCACGGGGTCAGCCCGTGGGCGCGGCCGTGCGCGCGAGCGTCGCGATGGCCGACGTGAGCGCGATCGGGTCGATCGGGTGCGGAACGGCGAGGTCGGCCTGCGACCAGGCAGCCAGCCAGCTGTCCTGGGGGCGACCGGTCAGCACGATGATGGCCGGGCAGTCGAAGATCTCGTTCTTCAGCTGTCGGGCCAGCCCGAGGCCGCCGACCTTGGCCGCCTCCCCGTCGAGCACGAGGATGTCGAAGCGATCGTGGTCAGCAGCGTCGATGACTGCATCGGCCGTGGCGCACTCGTGCCAACGGACGATCTCGACGTCGCGCGCCGGGCGGCGCCCCGCTGCGGCGCGCACGGCGTCGCGGGTCGTGTAGTCGTCGCTGTAGAGCAGGATCGAGACCCGGTGCGGCGGCGCGGCCGTGGTCGCCGTGGTGAGCTCGGTGGAGGGGCCGCCGGCGGCGCTGACGTTCGAGTCGGTCATGCGGTGATGCTACCGGGCAGCCGGTCGCCACCGGGTCGACGGGCCTCCTATGCGGGAACGCGTGTCGGAATCATCACGAAACCTCGACAGGTACGCGCTGACCGGGGGGTCAGTCGCGCACCGCAGGGTGAATGTGGCCATAATAGGAAGCGTGTCGACAGCATCCACGCTTCCCCCCAGCGCAGTCGTGAGTACGCCCGCCCACGGGCCGGCCACTCGCCCCAACATGGTCGCCGTAGGCACCATCGTCTGGCTCTCGAGCGAGCTGATGTTCTTCGCCGGCGTTTTCGCCGTCTACTTCCAGCTGCGCTCGGTGCGTGCTGACCTGTGGGCCGAGCAGACGGCCAAGCTCAACGTCACCTTCGCGGCCATCAACGCGACCGTGCTGGTGATCTCCTCGGTGTGGTGCCAGCTCGGGGTCTGGAAGGCCGAGCGGGGTCAGAAGGCGCGCACCGGCAGCCTGCTCGACCTCAAGAGCTGGGGCATGCGCGAGTGGTACGTGCTCACCTACCTCTTCGGTGCCTTCTTCATCGCCGGCCAGGTGATGGAGTACGCCGAGCTCACCCACGAGAACGTCACCCTGAGCTCCGACGCCTACGGGTCGATCTTCTACATGGCGACCGGCCTGCACGGCATCCACGTCACCGGCGGCCTCATCGCCTTCCTGCTGATCATCGCGCGCACGTTCACGACCAAGCGCTACACGCACGCCAACGCCACCGGCGCGGTCGTCACCTCCTACTACTGGCACTTCGTCGACGTGGTCTGGATCGCGCTCTTCATCACGATCTACATCCTCAAGTGACTCTGACCACGACCGACCGGCACGACCCGAGCCACCAGCCCCGCCGCCAGAACAGCACCCCAACCCGCACGGACGACAGGACGACTCAGTGAAAGCCTTGGCCGCTCGCCGCCGACACCCCGCAGCCATCGCCGTGCTGATCCTGCTCGGCCTCCTCGTGACGGGCGGGGCATACTCGTTCCTCGCCCCCAAGCAGGCTCAAGCCACCTCGGTCACGGCCGACTCGGTGGCCACCGGCAAGAAGCTCTTCCTCGCCAACTGTGCGTCCTGTCACGGTCTCAACGCGCAGGGCACCGCTTCGGGGCCCTCGCTGGTCGGCGTCGGCGCCGCCTCGGTCGACTTCCAGGTCGGAACCGGTCGGATGCCGCTCGCCGGCCCCGCAGTGCAGGCGCCCCAGAACAAGGTGAAGTTCGACGAGGAGCAGATCTCGGCGCTGGCGGCCTACGTCGCCACGCTCGGGCCCGGGCCGGCGGTTCCCGACGGCGAGTACACGACCCCCATCGTTCCCGGTGACGAGAAGGCAGCCGGCCAGAGCCTGACCAACAGTGAACGCATCGCCCGAGGCGGCGAGATCTTCCGGGTCAACTGCGCGATGTGCCACAACTTCGCGGGCGCCGGCGGCGCCTTGACCCGCGGTAAGTACGCTCCGGCCCTCACGGGGGTCACGCCGACCCACATCTACGAGGCCATGGTCACCGGCCCCCAGTCGATGCCGGTCTTCAACGACACGAACATCACCCCCGCCGGCAAGCAGGAGGTCATCTCCTACCTCGATGCCATCGACAACCAGACGAACGTCGGAGGCATGACCTTGGGCAACCTCGGGCCGGTCTCGGAAGGTCTCTTCGCGTGGATCTTCCTGCTCGGCCTGATGATCGCCTCGGCCGTCTGGCTCGGAAAGAAGGCAGCATGAGCGACATCGACACCACTCGGCCCGAGTCTGGCTCCGAGCTGGCACACCACCAGGAGCAGTCTCTCGACCGGTTCGAGAACCCGGGTCTTCCGCCGCACATCCACCGTGCCGCTGACGATGACCCGGCCGCCGGCAAGAGGGCCGAGAAGCAGGTCGCCACCCTCTTCGGTCTGTCGATGCTGGCCACGCTCGTCTTCATGGTCGCCTACTTCGCCATTCCCGACGAGTCAACCTTCTACCTGCCTGGGGTGGGCCTGTCGAAGACCCAGAACGTCGTGCTCGGCCTATCGATGGGCTTCGCGCTCTTCTTCATCGGCATCGGTGCGGTCCACTGGGCCAAGACGCTGATGTCTGATGAGGAGATCGTCGAGGAACGACACCCGCAGCGCTCCGATGACCGCAGCCGGGCTGCCGCCGTGGCCACCGTGCTCGACGGCGGCGCCAACGCCCAGCTCGGGCGTCGCCCGCTCATCCTCTACTCCCTCACGGGGGCCCTGGGGCTGTTCGCCCTCCCCTTCGTGCTGCAGATCGCCGGCTCGCTCGGCCCCGTCAATGCTCCTGAAGAGCTCAAAGAGAACATCTGGGACCTCAAGAACAACGACGGCAAGCCGATCCGACTCATGCGCGACCCCGAGATGACTCCGATCAAGCTCTCCGACGTCACCAACGGCTCGGTCTTCCACGTCATGCCCGAGACGCTGCAGAAGAACATCGACGAGAACCACGGCGTTCTCGAGGCGAAGGCCAAGGCAGCGGTGATCCTGATCCGTCTCGAGCCTGACCTCATCAAGGTGCAGAAGCAGAAGGACTGGGGGGTCGACGGGGTCGTCGCCTACTCCAAGATCTGCACCCACGTCGGCTGCGCCGTCGGCCTCTACGAGCAGACCACTCACCACCTGCTCTGCCCGTGCCACCAGTCGACCTTCGACCTGCCCGACGACTGCAACGTCATCTTCGGCCCGGCCAAGCGGCCGCTGCCGCAACTCAAGATCACCGTCGACGACGCGGGATACCTCGTCGCCCCCCAGGGCTTCATGGAGCCCGTGGGACCGAGTTTCTGGGAGCGTTCACGATGAGCACCATCAACGACACGCGGCCGGCTGAGGCGCTGCGCGACGGCGACCTCGGCGCCGAGCAGGAGCGGGCCGACGTCAAGCCGCTCGGCGGGATCGCCGGCTGGCTCGATGACCGCACGGGCGGGGCCAAGCCCACGTCGCACTTCCTGAAGAAGGTGTTCCCCGACCACTGGTCGTTCATGCTGGGCGAGATCGCGATGTACTCGATGATCATCTGCCTGCTGACCGGGGTCTTCCTGACCTTCTGGTACGTGCCGAGCATGACGCAGGTCGTCTACGACGGTTCGTACGTGCCGCTGCAGGGCATTACGGTCTCCGACGCCTACCGCTCGACCCTCAACATCTCCTTCGACATCCGCGGTGGGCTGCTGATCCGGCAGATTCACCACTGGGGCGCGCTGATCTTCGTCGTCTCGGTCTTCGTGCACATGACACGGGTCTTCTTCACCGGAGCGTTCCGCAAGCCCCGTGAGATCAACTGGGTGCTCGGAACCCTGCTGTCGATGCTGGCCTGCATCGAGGGTTTCGCCGGCTACTCGCTTCCCGACGACCTGCTCTCCGGCACCGGCATCCGCGCCATGAACGGCTTCGTGCAGTCCATTCCCGTCGTCGGCAGCTACGTGTCGTACTTCATCTTCGGCGGGGCCTTCCCCGGTGAGGCGATCATCCCGCGCCTGTACTCGGTGCACGTGCTCCTCCTGCCGGCCGTGCTCGTCGGAGTCTTCACGGCCCACATCCTGTTCGTCGTGATCCACAAGCACACCCAGTTCCCCGGGCCCGGCCGCACCAACAACAACGTCGTCGGCTACCCGCTGATGCCGGTCTACATGGCCAAGGCCGGGGGCTTCTTCTTCATCGTCTTCGGCATCATCGCCCTCGTCTCGGCCGTGGTCTCGATCAACCCGATCTGGGGCTACGGACCGTATGACCCGTCGCCGATCACGGCAGGCTCCCAGCCCGACTGGTACATGGGCTTCGCCGACGGTGCACTCCGTCTGCTGCCGGGCTTCCTGGAGTTCCAGACGTTCGGCTTCACCTGGAGCATGAACATCTTCCCGGGCTCGATCCTGCTGCTGCCGTTGATGTGGGGCATCATCGGCGTCTACCCGTTCGTCGAGTCGTGGGTCACCGGCGACAAGCGCGAGCACCACCTGCTCGACCGGCCCCGCAACGCCCCGACCCGCGCGGGCATCGGTGTCGCCGGCATCACCGCCTACACCGTGCTGCTGTTCGCATCGGGCAACGACCTCATGGCCATCAAGCTGCAGCTGTCGATCAACGACCTGACCCAGCTCTTCCGGCTGCTGTTCTTCGTCGGCCCGGTGATCGCCTTCTGGTTGACCAAGCGCATCTGCCTCAGCCTGCAGCGTGCCGACCGTCAGAAGGTGCTCCACGGCCGCGAGACCGGCACCATCTGGCGCTACCCCGATGGCCGGTTCGAAGAGATCCACGCCCCGCTCAGCCCCTTCGAGCGGTGGGCTCTGGTTCAGCACGAGTCGCCCGAGCCCCTGCGGATCTCCGCCGAGGCCGACGAGAACGGGGTGGCCAGCCCGCTGGCGCGCGTGGAGCGCGTCCGAGCCAAGCTGTCGCACTTCTACTTCAGCGACCGGGTGGCCCCGCCCACGCCGTCTGAGCTCGAGGCGGCTCACCACCACGGTGACGAGGTCGACGAGAGTCATCTGCTCACCGGTCAGCATGAGGCCATCGACACTTCCGAGACGAGCGACTCCAGCTCGACCCCTCGCGAGACCATCAAGGCCGACCGCAAACGCCTGACCTAGGCCTGCGCGCACCAACACCGAGAGGCCCGTCCCTACCACCTAGGTGGGGCGGGTTTCTCGCTGCCCGAGCAGGGGTGAAGACTGGCGCCGACCTCCGGTCAGCGACGTGACGGTTTCAGCGACGTGGCAGGTTCAGCGACGTGACAGACTCGACAGCGTGCAACAGGTCAGTGACGAGTACTTCGAGCAGGTGGTCGGAGAGGCCCTTGACTCGATCCCCGCCGACCTGGCCGCAGCCATGAGCAACGTGGTGGTGCTCGTCGAGGCGGAACCGCCCGCTGACGAGCCGGAGCTGCTCGGGATCTACGAGGGCACTCCCCTGACCGAACGGGACGGCTGGTGGGACGCCGGCTCGCTTCCCGACCGCATCACCATCTTCGCAGGACCGCTGCAACGGCTGTGCTCCACGGCCGAACAGCTTCGAGACGAGATCGCCATCACCGTCGTACACGAGGTCGCCCACCATTTCGGCATTGACGACGCCCACCTGCACGAGCTCGGCTGGGGCTGAACCGGCAGGGTTAACCGTCAGGCTGAGCCGTCGGGTCTCACCCCGGGCTCTCGCTCGCGTACCGGGCCCCTGCGCGCCAAGCACGGCCGCGGCACACCTTTACGCGCGACCGCACGAGGTCTACCGTCGGAGATGTCAGTCAAGTCCGATCGGACGGAGGTACCCGATGACCTCTCCAGCGCGATCGCACCACGAGCCGAACGGGCCGTGACCCAGCTTGCATGACGAAGGGGAAGGCCAACCGGCCTTCCCCTTCGTCATGTCCGACGCGTGGGCCGGCAGGAACCTCTCAGATGGAGTACTCACCCGAGAAGGACTCGAAGACCCAGAGCACCAGGGCGACGGCCCCCAAGAACGCACCGATGATGAACAGCCACCAACCGACCGCCAGGCCAGTGAACATGACAGCACCGGCGAGCGCGAGCCAGAGCGGGGTCCATGAGCTGGCGACGAAGTATCCGTAGTTTCCCTCACCCTCGTCGATCTCGCCCGTGATGTTGTCTTCGGGGCGGAGGGGAAGAGCCTTGCCGGTGACGTAGAGGTAGAACCCTGTCAACAGGAACAGCAGCATCGTCAGCAGCAGGGCGGTGGTCCCGATCGGCTCTTCCCACTTCGACCAGAAGCCGTAGATCAGGGTGAGCACTGCGAAGAAGACGCAGAGGTACGCGAAGAGCTTGGTCTCGACCTTCACCGTTCAGCTCTCCTTGCCCGCGTTGGACGCCCGCGCGGGGTCTCGGTCTCCGACGTCGGCCTGGCCCATGACCTGGATCAGGGTGCCACGGTCAGGCACGGGTGCGGCTCCCGGGGCGGCTTCGGGGTGATGGAGGTCGAACGCCGGCCGTTCGGAGCGGATGCGGGGCAACGAGGTGAAGTTGTGCCGCGGCGGCGGGCACGAGGTCGCCCATTCGAGCGAACCGCCGTAGCCCCAGGGGTCGTCGGTCTCGACCAGTGGCGCGGAACGCCAAGTACGCCACACGTTGTACAGGAACGGGATCATCGAGGCGCCGAGCAGGAACGCGCCGCAGCTGGAGATCACGTTCGCCG
>NZ_MAST01000025.1 GCF_001758225.1 Humibacillus sp. DSM 29435
CACCTCCAGCTCTAGGGCTACGCGATGGCTCGTAGGGAACGTCCTCAACGCGGCAAATCCGGTAAACGCCTCTCGCTGATGACCGGGCGAAGATCCTCAGCGCGGCGATAGGCGGCAGGACGCTGGCCCTAGGGTGTGGATCGTGATTGCCCTCAAGAAGCTGAATCTGCTGCGCCCGAGCAGGCGGCAGGGCGCGTGGTCGTACGGCTTCGGCGCGGCGATTTTTGGCTGGTGGTCGCTGGACCGATGGATCAGCACGTTTCAACGCGGAGCCGACGTGTCCTCGGTCGTATTGACGATCGCTTTGACAAGCGTCTGCCTACTGAATGGCTGGTGGGCCATCAAAGCACTCCGTCCCGACCCGCGGTAGAGCTGATCGGGACACCCACCCTGGCTTCGTTCGACGCCTCGGCAGGGGCGCAACGGCGACCACCGCTCATCGGTACGACCGAGCGGATCGCAGCAGGAGCGGACGTTCGTGTCCTTCTCAGAGGGGACCCTTGCTGGCAAGGTTGCTAACTCTTGATGGGCCGGTTCATCGGGAATACCGCAGCGAGGAGCGTGGCGGCCGATCCCAAAAAGATGCCTCCGATCAGCCCGCCGCTCAGGGCGTAAGTCACCACAGACCAGCCCTCGCGCTGCGCCGCGGTAGCGCCGAATCCCATCGCCAGCACACCGCAGACGACAGCTACGGGGAGCCACCGACGGTGATACCGCTCCCAGAAGGTTGGCACCGGCTCGACTGCACGGCCGCCTTGGGCCGGGGTGACGTCGGTCTCCACGGTCGTCTGCCTTCTCCTCTGGGACCCAGGTAGGGGCACCCACTGAGGATAGGGCCGATAAGCGGAGAGCCGCGACTGGACCGCTCGAACTATCACGCGGACAAGCACTCTTAGGGCGGCGGCGGCGAACTAGACCGCGCCACATGCGGCAGAAGAGTAAATCGTGAATCAGATGCCGAGTGCTTTCATGATGCGGGTCGCTGACTCGGCGGGTGAGAGGTGTTCTGTGTCGAGCACGAGATCCCAGCAGCCACCCACAGCAACATCAAGGTGGCCTCGCGCGTTGCCTAGCTGCCGGCCCCTGGTGCGGGCGCGTTCGCGTTGCTCGAGGACCGGAAGCGACGCCGTGAGCTGCACCCAAAGACTCGAGCTGGCCAGCAGATCGCCGCGCCAGGCGGGCACAATGGAGTCATCGATGGGCATCTCGTCGATGATGACGTTGTTGCCCGTGGCCAAGAGCGCGTTCACCGCGGCGCGCATCCCGGTGAGGAGCGTGGAGCCGGCCTCGCCGTAGCGGATCCTGGCTCGAGGTGCTCCATCCGGATCCACGGTCTTCTCCACCCAGAAACCCGGTCCGGGCTGGCGTGGGTGGTCGCGCCACTCATAGGGGAACATCGAGAAGAAGTGATCCACGCCGACGTGAAGGTAGGGATCACGCAACTTCGACTGCAGCTGTTCCGCCACCGAGGTCTTCCCCACGCTGGACACCCCGACCAGGATGATCGCGTTGCCAGTCACGTCAGCAGTCTCGCAGGCAACTTGGACCCGCAGCGGCCGCAGCGGCGGTCATAGCCGGGAGCACGCCGTCGCGGCATGAGCGTGCATTGGTGCCCCGACGACGAGGTCAGTCGTTGGCTCTCGTCGGATCACTGTCGTCCCAAGACGCCGCGGCGGCCTGTCGTAGGTGCTCGACGTAGCCCGTAAGCAGTCCAAGCACTTCCTCGTCGTCGAGTTCTGCAGTGACGCGGACACTTCAGCCGGCCCCGCCGTCTGGCTCATGTAGCTTCACGAAAGCGAGTAAGCCTGCGGGCGATGTCCCTTCTGGAAGAACTGGGATGCGCAGTCCGGCTAGAACTTCCTCGACGGGGGCGACCTGCGGAGCGGGGTCATTCATCCGCCCATCCTTGCGGAAACATCGGGACACCACGACCTGGTGTGGGTGTTAGCGCAACGCGGCAGAAGAGGACGTTGGTATCCCGTCACTTGCTGACAGCATGGGGGCGTAGGTGTCGGCAACCGCGGTTCGACCTCACGATAGGAAATCCTCATGGCTCAATGCGACTCGTGCCGCAAGCAAACCAGTAGCAAACTCACCACGACCGTGACCGGTAGGCGGGTCTGCTCCTCGTGCAGTCAGAGCATGCTCGGTGCCGCTGCGGGCATCCTGTCAGCAGAACCCGGCGCGAGTACCGAAGCCAAGACGGCCTCAGCCGAGGCGACGAGGGGCTTCTTCGCGCGACTACGCGGGCGCAATCCCCGGTAGTCGGCGGCGGCAGCCTCGCATTGCCAAGACCTCTCACGTGATGGCCAGGTGCGGTTGCCGCTCGTGGACAAGAACGTCCGACGCGCGGGGCAGTAGCGGACGTTGCTTCCGTGCGGAAACCACCTGCCGCAGGGCCTCGCGGTCCTGTAGACAAGGCCCCATGCCACCCGAGGATGCCCCGCCTCACGACCCACGACTGGACCCCTTCCGTGATGCCGTCTGGGAACTGAGCCGACAGGGGAGGGTGGAGGCGTATCTTGTCACGAACGTGTCGGACTTCCGGTACTGGCCGTTCGGCCGCAAACGCCATGACTCCATGTGGTTCAGGGTCTGCTGGCCCGACGGCCGATTTGAGGTGCCTGAGGACGACTACGGACCTGAGTGGTACATCGTCGCCGACTTGGAACAGGGCAAGTTCGACGGTTCCGACGGCGTGTTTGACGCCAAGCCGGTGGAGGGTTCCCTCCGTGACCGGCTGTGGGAGCAGCACGGGCCACCGTGACAACCGAAGTAACGACACGCCCCCTCTCCCTACGCAACCGTCACTCACCCTCTCTGCGGCATGGCCGGTAAACGCCTCACGCCGATTTGCGGACGTTGAGTCCTTGGGGTGTGGTGCCTACCTCGCCGGCGCAGCCATCGTGATCCAGTGCTCATCGATGCGGAACCCCAGCGATCGGTTCGCGGCGAGGATGCCGCGGTTCTCGGCCGAGCCGCCCGTGCGCACACGGCTCACGCCCCGACGCGCCAAGGCCAGCAGGGATGCAGCCTTGAGTGCCGTCGCCAGCCCCTGACGATGCCTAGCTCGCGCGACGACGGTGAAGTCGACCTCGGCTTGGTTGCCGTCCACCTCGATGAAAGTCATCGCCACCAACTGCTCGTCAGCGTCGAAGACACCGAACCCCCAACGTTTCGCGGTCGGCACTGCACTAGCGGCCGTGAGTGATACGTGGGCTGTCGCCACGCTTCCCGGGTAGTCACCCGTCGTCGCTGCATCCAAGGCCAGGACTGCAGGACCATCGACTTCGTTTAGTGCTCGATGGGTGTCGGTCGGTCGAAGGCGGGCCAGTGCCGTCTCCCATTTCTC
>NZ_MAST01000026.1 GCF_001758225.1 Humibacillus sp. DSM 29435
CCACCTCGATGAAAGTCATCGCCACCAACTGCTCGTCAGCGTCGAAGACACCGAACCCCCAACGTTTCGCGGTCGGCACCG
Source organism: Humibacillus sp. DSM 29435 (assembly GCF_001758225.1). Classification (GTDB taxonomy): domain Bacteria; phylum Actinomycetota; class Actinomycetes; order Actinomycetales; family Dermatophilaceae; genus DSM-29435. The sequence continues at coordinate 82 of NZ_MAST01000026.1, forward strand.
CACTAGCGGCCGTGAGTGATGCGTGGGCTGTCGCCACGCTTCCCGGGTAGTCACCGGTCGTCGCTGCATCCAAGGCCAGGACTGCGGGACCATCAACTTCGTTTAGTGCTCGATGGGTGTCCGTCGGGCCAAAGAGGGCCAGGTATGTCTCCCACGTCTCGATGTTCTCGCCCGTCACGTCGAGTTGGGCCGCCCAGGACCGCGCCGTCACCGTCCAGCCATCGTCGGCGAGCGACTGGCCCCGCTGGTCATCGGCACGGAGGACCACTACGTCGCTTGGCACGGGCGCAGCCTGACACACCTTCACTCAGAACGTCCGAAGTGCGGCATGATCGGACGAGCGTATCCGTCCTCTACGCGGCAGAGTCGGACGAGCGTAGCCGTCCTCTACGCGGCAGAGTCGGACGAGCGTAGCCGTCCTCTACGCGGCAGAGCCGGACGTCCTCTTGCTGGTGGCCGGGGCTCGGTCTGGTCTTATTGATCCATGCGTGTGCAGGGACACCCGGTCCAGGATGGGCTCCTCGATGTCGGTGATCAAGAGGTCATGTACTGGGAGGAGTGGGGCACGCCGGACGGCGTCCCAGCCCTCTACGTTCATGGCGGCCCTGGCGGAACGCTGCGCACGAGCGCTTACCGGAGCCGATTCGACCTGGACCGCACGCGCGTTATCGGGTTCGAGCAACGCGGCTGCGGACGCTCGAGCCCGCATGTCAGCGACCCGGCCGTGTCGCTGACGGCCAACGACACGCCTCACCTGGTCGCGGACATGGAGGCCCTGCGCGAGCACCTGGGCATCAACGCATGGATCCTCAACGGTGTCTCGTGGGGATCCACCCTGACCCTGGCCTACGCAACTGAGCACCCCGACCGGGTCCTGGGCATCGTCCTATTCGCTGTGACCACCACGAGTCGCGCCGAGGTCGACTGGATCACCGAAGGGGTCGCAACGGTGTTCCCTGAGGCCTGGGACCGCTTCGCCTCCCACGCGGAGCAGGCCGGCATTGGGTACACACGAGGCCACGGTCGCCTGGTCGAGGCCTACGGACGACTGATGGAGTCGCCCGACGCCCGTGTCCGCGCCGCCGCATCTCACGAGTGGGCCTTATGGGAGGACGCTCACGTCGCGATCGGCGCCGGGGGCTACCAGCGAGACCCGCGCTGGGAAGACGATGCATTCCGCCACGCTTTCATGCGCCTTACGGCGCACTACTGGGCTAACGACGGCTTCTGTAACCCGCCGATCCTTGCTCGCCTTGATCGGCTCGCTGGCATCCCCGGCACGTTGATTCATGGCCGTCGCGACATCTCCAGCCCGGCGAACACCGCGTGGCAGCTGCACCGAGGTTGGCCCGGCTCCTCACTCATCATCCATGAAGGCGACGGACACGGCGGCAGCTCGATGGTGGAGTGCTGGCAAGCCGCGAACGACGAACTCGTCGGCCTTCACTCAGATCCACCGAAAGGCGCCGAGTGATCACCCCACCGAGAACCCAACGCCTAATTCTCGGAACTACCGCTCGGCGGCAATTGCGGACGTCTCTTCGCTTGCGGTGGACTCAGACGTTGAACGGGAACCCAGCGACTAGGTTGCCGTCAAGACGCCCGCTCTCTCGCGGACGGTCCGCCTTCTGCAGGTGGCCGAGGAAGGAAACGCGTGGACATGTCCCCTGGCCCGCCTCCGGCGACCGTTCTGAGCGCGTTCGCGGTGACCGGGCCACCCCACCCGGTGCCTGGCGGCCAGGGCACTTCGTGGGGTGCAGGTGGCTTGGTGTTCAAGCCAGAGACCAGCCAGACGTACGAGTGGCTGGCGCAGGCTCTGGCCGAGTTCGCATCCGGCGAAGTCCGCATCGCCAAGGCGGCGAGCACCCAGGACGGCTCGTGGTCTTTCGAGGGTTGGTCGGCCACCCACCGGGTCGAGGGCACCGAGCCGGACTTCTCGGCGACCTCGACCTGGGTAGAGATCATCAAGGCCGGGAGAGCGTTTCATCGGGCGGTCGTGCACCTGCGCCGACCGGACTGCCTCGACGCGCGACACGACTGGTGGGCGCGGGCGGACCGAGCCGCCTGGGGCGAACGACCGATCCAGTTCTACGACGAGTTCGCCGGTATCGCCCGACGCCTGCAGGACGTCCTCGAGCCACTCAGTGCCCCGCAGATCGTCCATGGGGATCTGACGGGGAACGTCCTGTTCGCTCCGGGCATGGTCCCGGCGGTCATCGACATCTCGCCCTATTGGCGTCCGCCCGAGTACGCGGACGGCATTGTTGTCGCGGACGCCCTGGCGTGGCATGGTGCGCGCCCATCTCTGCTGGATCGCGTCGACGTGTCTGTCGCTGCGGTCGCCCGCGCCCTGCTGTTCCGGATGGCGACCACCACCGAGTGCGTGGCCTCTGGCGTCGAGGGAGTCGACGTCGTGGGCGAAGCGCAGCGGTACGCCTCCGCTGCAGCGGCCATCGGCGTGTGATGAGTGGAAGCAGTCGCGTGGCCGGGGCCGGACAGGGGCCAACCCGAAGTGCACCCAACAGGACGGGGCGAAGCCGGCCCCACTTGGCCTTCTCATTGACGCGCTGTCTGCGGCATTCGGATAGGGGTGTTGCTGGTACCGCGGGGCTGGTCAGGTCTCTCGTGTGCCGGCGACCGGCTGGCAGTATTTCGCTGGACGGGGCTGGTAGGAAGGGTTTGTGTCTACAGGTGCCGAGTCGTCCTTTGTCCTGCGGTCGATGGACGCTGGGGATCGTGGACCCGCCTTGGACGTGTTCTGGCGTGCCATGGGGTGGGGAGCGCGCACCGAGGACGCGGACGCTGTGTTCGCCGATCGCGCCATCGAGGTGGACCGCACCTTCGTGAGCCTCGACACCGACTCGGGCGAGATCGTGGGGACGACCAGTGCCTACTCGCTGACGATGTCCATGCCGGGAGGGGCTCTGGTGCCCGTCGCCGGCGTGTACCTGGTGGGTGTCGAGCCCACTCACCGCAGGCGCGGGGTGATGTCTTCCATGATGCGTCATCAGTTGAAGGGGCTCGCGAACGGTGGAGAGGCTGTTGCTGCCTTGTGGACCACCGACCCCGCCATCTATCAGCGCTTCGGGTACGGGCTCGCGACATGGCGCTCGCGCATCGAGCTCGACCTGGCTCGGGCGATGTTCTCGCCCCGTGCAGACGCACTCGCGTCGGCATCGTGCGCACGGTTGAGGCAGATGTCCGTGGCCGATGCGTTGCCACACCTCGCTGCCGTCCACGAAGAGATTGTTGGCTCGAGGCCGGGTGTGCTGGCGCGCTCGGAGAGCCGCTGGAACTTCCTGATGCGCCTCGAGGACGGGGAGCCGGAGGTCGTGGTCGCCATGGGTCCGGAGGGGCCGGTCGGATACGTGGCCTACCGCATCCGGCCGGGGCAGTCCTGCGCGTCACCAGGGGGCGAGGTGGAGGTCCAGGAGATCAGCGCAGTGGATCCGGCTACGCATGCGCAGCTGTGGCGCTACCTGCTCGGCCTTGACCTGATGCGGACCGTGTCGGCTCACAGGCCCCTACCCGATCCGCTTGTTCACCTGCTTGTCGACCTGCGCCATCTACACGCCACCATCGACGACGCCCTGTGGGTTCGACTCGTCGACCTACCTCGCGCTTTCGGACAGCGTGCCTTCGCGGCCCCCATCGACCTGGTTCTCGAGGTCACGGACGCCGTGCTGCCAGCCAACGCTGGGCGGTGGCGCGTGAGCGTCGACGCGGCGGGGGAACCAGCCGCTGCCAGGCCCACCCGTGGCGACGCCGATCTGTCGCTGGACATCTCAGACCTCGGCGCGGCCCACCTCGGCGCAACTCACCTGGCAGATCTCGCCCTGGCTGGGCGCGTCCACGAGCACACTCCGGGCGCCCTCGCAGCCGCATCGCTCGCCTGGTCCTGGTCACCCATCGCAACGTGCCCCGAGATCTTCTGACGACAGGCCTCACCGATCGCGGCAAGATCGGACGTCCCATCCGCGGCAGAAGCGTGCGTTCGCTGTCTTCGACCTTGTGCGATTCTCTTTTCATGGCCGATGACTTGACGCAGTCAGAGCTCGTCCCGATCGGTGGCAGTTGGAGTGGCCTCCTCTTCGACAACCCGCGTGCCGACGCCACGACGGCACTGACCTGGTCCTTCACTTTCGACTTCGCGGACATCGAAAGGGACTACGGGAACGTGACGCCGGGATTGACTGTGGACTGGGCGCCGCTTCCCGGACTCGCATCGTGGCGCGGACTGGCCAGAGCCAACATCTCATGTGCCACCTTCGGTGAACCTGTCGAGTCAAGCGTGTACTACTTCGAGCACCATCGCTTTGACGGCGTCGAGCTCTCGGTTCTGGACCAGGAGGGCGGACGGATCCTGGCACGCGCGCTTGTTTCGGGTGACATCGACGACCTCGGAATTCCCGAGTTCGCGGTCGAAGCATGGCTGGACTTCGAGGGCGTCATTGTCCAACTGCCTCATCAACCAGGGTCACTGCAGGCGGCAGCGAGAGAACTTGCACGGTTCACGTCTGTCGAGGGGCTGCAAGGCCGTGACCAAGGGCGGAGCTACCTCTTCGAATCCGCCCGTTCGTAGCGTCCCCTCATCGGCGCGCGATTTAGCAGCGGCAGGATCGGACGTCCCGTCCGCGGCATCGGGCGTAGCCGTCCTCAGAGCGGCAGATTCGGTGAACCTGTCAGGTAGTGAGCGGGCGGCAGACCTCTATCCTGTGGCCATGAGCCTGAAGGGGAAGCATGGTGTTGATCCGCGACGCCGCAGCAATGACGCATGGTCGTTCGGCTCGCTGGCCGTGATCTTCGGATGGTGGTCCCTCGACCGATGGATCGGCACGGCCGAGAACGGTGCGGACCTGCCCTCACTGGCGCTCACCATCTTCATGACCGCAGGGGTGGCCTTCAATTGCTGGCGCGCGCTCCGAGGGTTTGTCGGGCCAGGCACGCGAGAGCGAGGCGCGTCCGTGAGCACCGGGGTGCAGCGACCCGACATAAGTGAACGAAATCATTCCGTTTGAGCCCCGAACATCGCGGCTGCCGTGAGGACTGCTCAGCGGCACTGTCGCCTTTCGGAGCGGCTCGACCCGGAGGTAACTGTCCTCTCCGCGGCATGAGCGGTAAACGCCTCACGACGATGTCCGCACCATTGAGGCCTCGGCGTGTTGGGCGGTTCGTCAGGCCTCGCCGTGATGACGAACTGGCGGTAGTAGGTCGGCTGGTCCCGGTAGTTTCCGGGTTCGCCGGGTCTTGTCTCGCGTAGGCCGAGGCGCTGCAGGATGCGGATCGAAGCGTGGTTCGCGTCGAGGGCCTCGGCCCAGATCTCGTCAAGGTGCATCTCCTCGAATCCGCGTCTCAGCCCGGCGCGGGCGGTCGCGCGCCCGAGTCCGCGGCCCCAGAGGGTGCGGGGTCCGATGAGGAAGCCGAGCTCGCGGCGGTGTGGCTCGTCACCGTGTAGGGCGAGGTAGCCGACGAGTTGGCCCTCAAGAACAGCCCCCAGCCGGACGAGGTCTGACGGGGGTGAGCAGATAAGACGTGCCTGGAACTGGCGGTGCTCCTCGCGGGAGAGGCCGAGGCTCCACTCAGCGGCTCGGCAGAAATCTTCGTCTGCAGCCCAGCCAGCGATGACGTCGGCGTCCTCGAGCGTCATCGACCGGAGGGCGACCTTCGGTTCTTGGATGGGATCGCGACGAGGCTCATGCACGGATCAATCATGGCGTCCATGGACCGAACGCTCCGACGCACCCGAGCACCCACTGGCTGGATCGGAGTCACTGTCGGCGGCATGATCCGGTTAGTGGCTGACTGCGAAGCGTGGGTCCAGATGAGCCAGGGTGCAGTCATCGAGCCAGGTGCCATCTCTACCGAGGACGGCAGCGCGCTCGGTTCCCTCAAGCTCGAAGCCGTTCTTGAGAAGGACTCGGATGGATGCCTGGTTACGGGAGAACGCCTTCGCGACCACCCGGCGGATGCCCCCGTCGTGGTGCAGGGCCGGTGTGAGGAGAGCGACGGCGGAGCTGGCGATGCCCTGGCCCCACCTGTCCGGTCGCACTGTGTAGCCGAGGTAGAAGTCCCAGCCGTGCGGGTCGGGCCCAAGGGTCTCCGGCCGGTAGCGGCGCCCGCCGATGTCTCCGACCACCTGACCATCGATCGTTAGTGCGCCCATGACCACGTCGGTTCGTGCGGTCCGCTCGGACAGGAAGGCCCGGGCCTCTTCGAGCGTGGCCACGGTGTGGGAGGTGTACTCCTGGCACTCGGGCAGTTGCCAATACTCCAGGAACGCTGCAGCGTCTCCATCGCCGAAGGGACGGATGCTGACCCGGCCGTCAGATAGGGGCCAAGTGATATCCACGCCGGCAGTCTGCCTGGGCCGCGCGGGCGAGGCAACCGTGCGCCCGGCAGAACCGCAGACCCGCGGCCGCAATGGGATGCGTCATCGTCTTGCCAGCGCCCGCGTCGGTCGGCGACAGCTGACCGCGTGTACCCGTACCGGTGGCGGACACGGATGAGGCGTGCGTGGCCGTGGTTCTTGATCGACATGGGTGGTGCGGCGAAGGGACGCCGTAACTGCGGAAGCCACGACTGGTACCGCGAGCACGACGATGTTTGGGGTTTTACCACTGGAAAGCCGGTGAGTTCACGGGTGCTGACCCGCCGGCCGCTACCGGAACCAAGCCTTCCAGAGACCCGGTCAGAACCCATGAGATGGGGACATTCGACAAAGCTCCATGGTCGTCGACCAGTTGATGTCCGGTCTGGTCGTGGGGTGGCTGGCTCAGAAGCTGAATCGTGTCCTTGGTCGGAGCGACGTGACACCGTGGTGACATGACATCCCCCCTCGAAATCGACCGCAAAGGCAACGAGCTGTTGGTGTTCCAGGCCGGGCAAGAGGCTGACCTCGAGCAGCTGGACACGCGTATCCCACTACCGCTCTCTCTCGTGGTCGCCCGACACCAGGGCGACACCCTGCTGGTCTTCAACAAATGGCGCCAGGAGTGGGAACTGCCAGGCGGCATGATCGACCCAGGAGAAACTCCGCACGCGGCCGCTGTGCGCGAGTTCGTGGAGGAGACAGGTCAACCGTGCCCGCAGGCGCAGTACGTCGGCGTCGTAACTTTCCGCCTCATGCCTGACCAACGGGTCGAGTACGCGGCGGTCTACACCGCCGCGCTCTCTGCTCGGGGTGCGTTCGTACCGAACGACGAAATCGATGCGATCCGGTGGTGGGACGGGACGGATCTCGCCGATGTGTCACTGCTCGACGCCGCCATAGCCCGGCTCGTCGTCCAATCACCAACCTGATTGACGGCCTTCTGGACCTAGGATTCGGGCGTGGCCATGCCCGAGACGTTGCAGACACAGCGTCTGGTCCTTCGGCTCTTGGGACCCGGCGACCTCGACAGTGTGCACGCGCTGTTCTCCAGTGCGGGGCACACGATCGGCGACGGGCCGGTTTCCAACCGGGAGTCCACCGCTCAATGGCTCGCGCGGCGGCAGATGCGCTACGCGACCCAAGGGTTGGCCTGGTACGGGCTGTGGACTGCCGACCGGACGTTCGTCGGCAACTGCGGCGTCTTCGTTGGAACCCGTTGCGGAGCCGAACCCGAGATCGGGTACGAGATCAACTTTGCCTACCGGGGCCAAGGCCTCGCTCGGGAGGCCGCTGCCGAGGTTACTCATCTGGTGCACGAGGCAGGACATGAGCACCTCTGGGCCACGATCCAACCCTCGAACCTTGTGTCGGCTCACATCGTTCGGTCACTTGGATACCAGCTTGTTCGAAGCCGCGCCGACTCTGAAGACTCGATTGACTACTACCTGAGTTCGGCCACTCACTGACTCGCTCCGGTCCTGGACGCAACGAACGGCCCCGTCACTCGCAAGGGATCTCGACAGAACTCCGTGACCCGCGCCAATGCACTATCCGCGGCATGATCGGACGTTGGCGCTGCCGTCAGCTCTGTGCCCGCCGGCGTCGCTGACCGGCGACCCGTCTGGGGGGCGGCGTCAGCGGTGAAGGTTCACCCATGATGTCGGCGCTCAGGCGCTTGAATGCTCCCGGTTCGTTTGCGCGCAGCCAGGTCAGGACCTTCTTCATGCTGCGGGTCCGGCCCAACCAGTAACAGGCCGCGCCGAACGCACCAGTCAGCGTCAACTCGATGAGAACCTTGATCACGAGGCGAGCGTGGCATCTGCGCTTCGGTCTGTCCGATGTTTGCGCTCAGACTGCCCATCGGGACTAGTCGGCGAATCGCGGTGTCCGCGTCAGATCATTGCGACTGGACCTTGCTCCTTGCTGCAACGGATACACAATGATGCCCCCATGGAGATTGCCAGCCCCCGACCCTCGGACATGGACCGAGGGCTCCTTCGCATCGTTACCGAAGTATTCGAGCGCCTGCCGTCGGGTGCTGCGACACTTACGCATACATGGAGCGAAGCCGCAGGCATGTGGTTCGTAGAGGTCATGCCCAGGAACCCCTCAGCCGCCATGCTCAGCGTCGCCTTTGACGGCGACGACCTGCTCAACTTCGTGGTAGGGAACATCTGGTTCGAGGTCTTCCCTGTTGAGTCCGCTGAGGACCTTGCCCAGGCCGCTGACATAGCGCGAGCTGTGTTCGAGGGGCGCGTCGAGGAGAGCGGCTTTCGTCGTGAGGACGCCTTCGGGCGCATCTTGCTGGATGACGGACCGATGGGGGTGGGACGCATTCACGTGCCTTGGCCTTGGAAGGCACGTCCCTCGATGCGTCGATATGGGCCCTACTCAGTACAGGCTGCCGCGCAGCGATAGACCTTTCATCGGCATGACCGATCACTCGCACTGCGGCATGTGCGTACGTCGTGATGTCCTGCGTCCGGTTCGCCCGGGGCTGGAGGCCATCCACTGTCGACCACAGGCCCGTAGTCGGTTTCGAGTCGGTCTCCCCAAGGATTCGCGACGCGCGATGTGATCAGGTCAGGCAGTCACAGCGGGGAAATCAAGGACCTCTGGCAACACCTGACGGCGCAGCAGGCGGGCGACGAAATGTCCCGTCGTTGTCATGATGGTGTCTTCTTCACGGTCAGGCCCGTCCGGGTCGATGACCATGGTGGACCTGACGATCTGCCCATCGACTCTGTAGAGAGTGACGCGGGTCGGACCCAGCGTTGCTCGGGCGGCCAGTTCGAGCCGTTGCTCTAAGACTTCGACGCGATCGCGATCCGTGTAGGCGAAGTCGGCGGTGCGGTGCCCAGCAAAATCCAAGAAAAAGATCTCCAGTCCAATCTGAACCTGCGCTTTTCGATCGCTCGCCGCAAGGGGGTAGATGTCGAGGATTGGATCCCTCGTGTCTGGCTGTCCTGACGCCATGGTCCACCCATGAGATGGGTGCTTGGCCATGAGGCCAGGGACCATGTCGGTCAGGTCGCTGATGTTCACAGTGAAGTGAACCATCCACACCCACCGAGGGCCAGAAGGACTCCGCAGGCTCGACGGGCGTCCAAACGGCGGCCTCTGCTCCTACCGGAGTGGCTGGACGTGCCGCCCTCCACGCGGCATGATCGGTAAACATTTCACGTTGATGATCGGACTCCTGGGACCGGGCCCGGTCTTGTCCCTAGCGCCGCCTGGCCTCCAGTCGCGGACGAGCCGCACCGCCATGAACCCGCTGGTCTACGCGTGGGGATCTGATTCGACACCCGTGTCGCTGCGCTGTCGTCGGCTCGCTATCCGCCGATCTGACATGCTGCCCCGCATGACTGCTCTCGGCCGGCGGGCCCACACCTTGAGGTGTGCTGCGGCCGTGATGATGTTCGCCGGCTCGTGCGTGTTGTTAGGTTGCACCACAACCCCAGCGCAACCTCAACCGCAGCTCATCACCGACACGTCCGCGACGCTCTCCACGGGCCCGACGATGACAGCGATCGCTGCTGCCGCTCGATGTACGACCCACAAGATCGACGATGACTTGGAGCATTCGCTGCGACCGCAGCAGGTGTTCACCAACTTCGTCAGCGGAGGCGCTGCTCAAGCCGACGTGACGCGGCTGGGCCCCGACGGTGGCGATCTCTCGAGTTGTCCCGGGGATCTGCCTGAAGACACGTGGTGCGATCAGGGCATCCCTTGGTCCGGACTGGACTGGAACACCTTCGTCACGGCGAGCGGAACAACCCGGGAAGTGCGTCAGGAGCTGCAGGCCTTCCCCGCCGACGCCGCCCCAGACCCCGATATTTTCGCACCTGGGGCGCGTTTCCTCGAGTACCGCCAGTACGACATCGCCGCGGGCGACCCGCGGGGCCTGATCCCCTACCTTCAACGCGCGTTTCAGCACTGCGCGCACGCCAAACCCACCACGATCGCCGGGCACCCTGCCTTAGCGGGCACCGCGCCTTCCGAACAGGGAAGTACCGTCCCAGCGCGCTACATCCTGTTCACCGGCCAGCGCAGAGTCGCGTGGGTGGCCCTTGACGGCGCCGGCTGGGACGGCCCGAGCCGTCAGCATGCCGTCCAAGCCGCACTCACGTTCATGACCAGCACGCAATAGTTATGAAGAGGCCGGGCGAACGGCGGCGGCTCACGCCTTGAGGGACAATTAGGCACGTTCGGTAACACGCGAAACTTACCCTTGGGAGCTGCGTGAGATCCCGCGCCTCGGCGGATTCGATCACCTATGTATCGGCACGACCGCGCGGATTGCGGCAGAGTCGGACGAGCGTAGCCGTCCTCAACGCGGCAGTTGAGGACTTTGGTTCCGTGCTGTTAGACAAGGTCCCATGCCACCCGAAGAGGCTTTGCCTCGCGACCCACGGTTGGACCCGTTCCGTGATGCGGTCTGGGAACTGCGTCGTTCGGGGAGCCTGGAGGCGTACCTCGTCACGAATGTGACGTACTTTCGGTCTTGGCCGTTCGGGCGCAAACCCCGTGAGTGCATGTGGTCCAAGGTCTGTTGGCTCGACGGCCGACAAGACATGCCCGAGGACGACTACGGCCCTGAGTGGTACTTCGTCGCCGACTTGGAAGAGGGCAAGTATGAGGACACGCACGGCCTGTTCGACGCCAAGCCGGTGGAAGGGTCCGTGCGTGACCAACTGTGGGAGAAGTACGGGCCGCCGTGACACACGAGCAGGAAACGTCGGCCATACTTTCGCCACCTGACACGACTGTTCGCGACGCACAACCGGGTGTTGCGATTCGATCACGGCCGGTCTGCGGCAAGTGGTTCTGTGCAACGTTGGGCGCGTGAGATCCCTTGATCCGCTGAGGCGGACACGCTGGCGAGTTGCAGGTGCAGCAAGCCTCGTGATGGTCACGACAGTGACGACCTCGGCCGGATGCGAGACCGTCGCCGGCGCCGGGGCTACGGGCATCAGCGTCGATGCTCAGGCTCGACCGATGGTCGTGTTCACGCTGTGCAACGACCACATCGACGGAGCGACGATCTACCGTGACCGACTCACGACCGACCCGAAAGGGGAAGACTCCTCGGTTCCAGTGGCGGATTGGAACGCGATTTCACCGATCACACCCGGTAACGCGATGAAAGCCAGTCTGAGCACGGCCGAGCCGTCGCAGTCGTGGTCCCGCGTTGGCGCTGTAGAGGCGTTGCGCCCCGGCGTGCGCTACGTCGTATACGGCTGGACCCGCGACAACACCTGGTCTACGGCAGCGGTGGAGTTCACGCTCGAACGTCTCTCCAGATTGAAGCCTGGGCAGGTGCTCACCCAAACGTACGTGCAAGCCACAGGTAAGGACGTGGACACCGTGCAGTCTTACCGGCAATTCGAGTCGTCGACCTGCGCTGTGACGTCGTAGTCAGCACTTCCCGCCAGCGTCGGACTAGAGGCAGAGTCGGTCTCGCGAGGTGTGCGGGGGTTGGCGTCTCAATCGTCCGCGGCTTCGCCAGGGCCAACGGCGCGAAGTTCCTCGTGGAGGGTCGCGAACCGTAAGAGACCCAGCGAGTCCCACGGCTTCTGATCACCTGACTTGAACACTGAGATGGTCTTGCGATCGTCCAGTTCGCTCTCGAGGACCAACAACCAGTGACCTGGCAGCGACCCCTTGAGGTGGTCGTCAACTTTGCCGACCTTGTCGATGGCGCGCTGAAGAACCTCGTCAGGATCTAATGGTTTCGAGGCCATGGACGAGCAAGACCCTCCTTCGCGACGTTGGGGCTTCAGCCCTGATCAAAACACAGTCGAGGGCATCTACCGCCGTGTCCCCAACGACGGATTCTCGGCCCACGTCCGCACATCGGCATGTGAGTAAATTGAGCCGAGGCGAGCGACCCCCGGTTCTACCGCCCGACGGGCTTAGTTCTGAGCCTTCGTCTCAGCCTCCATCGCGGAACGTGTCCCAGAGTCTCCCTTTCTCACCTGGTCGTGTCCCAAAGTCGATCCTCGCCGACAGGGGCTTCACCTCTCTCGAGCCGGTGGGGCACCACGCGTGGGCGCAGGCGGGCGCCACCTGGTGGGTCGAGAGCTGGTGGGATGTGCCCCGGGGCCCTGACGGCCTCGAGATGGTGCGCCGCCGGGTCGCAGCCGGCCCGCCCACGCAGTGAGCGCGCGGGCGGGCCTCGTCGGGACGAGAGCGTCGTCAGCGTTGCCCTCGGTCGCCACCCATCCCGATCACGCCGGCCTTGGCCGCCTTCTTGACGGCGTCCGCCTCGGCCTGGGTGAGCTTGCTGTCCTTGACGGCCTGAGCGAGGCGGTCGTCGAACGCCTTGGTGCGATGGGCCTCCGCTGCCGTTCGCAGCTCGGTGAACGCCGCCTTCACCTTGGCGCTGTCGATGCCCAGCTTGCTCGCCAGCTTGGTGGCGAGCTCGTTGTCGCGGACGCTCCGGTCGGGCTTGGCGGCCCCGTCGGGCTTGATGCCGTCGGGCCTGATGCCGTCGGCCGGCTTCATCTCCTCGCGCACCGTGGTCAGCGCTGTCTGAAGCTTGGTCTGGTCGACGCCGAGCGTGGTCGCGAGCGAGCCCAGGTCGAGCCCGCGCCCCGGCCCGCCCCCGTGTCGACCGCCCGGGCCGTGACCGGCGCGAGACGAGCTTGAGGCGGCATCCCCCGAGCTCTGGGTCGAGGTGGACGTCGGGGTCGGGGTGGTCGTGTCGGCCTGGGCGACGCCCGAGACACCGAACCCGATCGCGGCGGCGGCGGCGGTCGCGGCCGCCATGCTCACGGCCTTCTTCTTCGCAGTCATCGACATGGTGGGGGTTTCCTCACAGCTGTGGCCCGGCCCCTGCTGGGCTCGAGTCCTGACACCCCCGACCATGCCCAGCGCACCTGTCCGCAACGGCATTCCCAGCCTGTGGGTTGCTGTGAACCCTGAGACGCCGCGAGCTCAGACGGCGCCGTCAGGCCCGGGTGTGTTCACCAGCGAGTAAGCCGCTCGAGTGAGGTAGTCGCGAAGCCGCTCGTCGTCGTCGGGCGAGAGAGCCAGGGTGTCGACGGCGTTCAACATGTGCAGCAGCCAACGGTCGCGCATGTCGGGCGTGACGGCGTACGGCACGTGTCGCATGCGCAGGCGGGGATGACCACGCTGGTCGGAGTAGGTCGTCGGGCCGCCCCAGTACTGCTCGAGGAACATCCGCAGACGCTCCTCGGCAGGGCCGAGGTCGGCTTCGGGGTAGAGCCCGCGAAGCACCTCGTCGTCGGCCACGCCACGATAGAACTCGTGAACGAGCTTGCTGAAGGCTGCGTGGCCACCGAAGTCGTCGTAGTAGGTCACCGGGCCAGTCTCCCAGAGCGGCCCGGCCTCACTTCGCCGGGCCGGGTCCGAAGGGCGGTATCACCGGAGGTGTGCGCACCCCGGCCGCGTCGAGGGCGAGCTTGATGCGCTCGCGCATCTCCCGTTGCACGCCGAAGTGCTGCTGCGCCACGGTCTTCGCCACGACCCGGATGGTTGTTGCGCCGTTGGCGACCGACTCGACCCCGACCACCTCCGGCACCTCGAGCAGCCGCTCGGACCACGGCTCGTCGGCGTCCATCGCGGTGACCACGCCCCGGATGATGTCCATGGCGCCGTCGACGTTCTCGTCGTAGGCGATCGCCACGTCGAGCAGGGCGGTCGACCAGCCCTGAGACCTGTTGCCGATACGCACGACCTCACCGTTGCGCACATACCAGGCGACGCCCTGGGCGTCGCGCAGCTGCGTTACGCGCAGCGAGACGTTCTCGACGGTGCCGACCACCTCGCCGGTGTCGATGACATCGCCCACGCCGTACTGGTCCTCCACGATCATGAAGACCCCGGAGAGGAAGTCCTTGACGAGGCTCTGCGCCCCGAAGGCCAAGGCCACGCCACCGACTCCCGCCGAGGCGAGCATCGGGCCGAGGGGGATGCCGACGATCGACAAGATCGTCAGGCCCGCCACCCCGAACACGACGAACGTGGTGATGCTGCGCAGCAGCGCGCCCATCGTCTGGGCGCGTTGGGTGTGCCGCTCGCTCGCCATCCCCGCCGCCGCCAGAGCCCGGCCGGCCCCGGGCAGCCCGGCCAGCCGCGTGGCGTGCCGGCTGGTCGTGGCCTGCACGACGCGCCGAATCCCCCGGTGCAGCGCCCACCGGGCGCCCACCGAGACGACGAGGACGATGAGGATGGAGACCGGGGCGCCGACCAGCCAGCTGACGAAGCTGTCCATGGTCAGCGTCGGGATCGCCGCCACCGCAGGGATCGCCGTGTGTGCCGCCGGCATCCTCCCTCAGCCCTGCGCGTCGCGGGCCTGCGCCCGCAGGGCACGCGAGATCGTGTCGCGGTTCTCGGCCACGGTTCGCACGAGGCCGGGCGCGGCGTAGGGGTGAGCGGCCAGCCAGGCGTCGGAGGCCTCCTTCAGCTCGGCGCTGGCCAGCGAGAACGGGTAGAAGCCGCCGACGACGCGCTCGCCGATCGCGGCACTCCGGCTCGCCCAGGCTTCGACCGCCACGGCGTGGTACCTCTCGATGTAGGGCTCGAGCAGCGACAGGTCGCAGCTGCGTCGGAACCCGGCGCTGACCGCCTCGACCATCTGGTTCGAGAGCACGTTCGCCTCGACCGCCTCCGCCCAGGCCTGGGCCTTGGCCTCGGCCGTCGGGCGAGCGGCCAGGGCCTCGTGGGCACGCTCCTTGCCGGTCGAGGTGCGGTCACGACCGAGCTCGGCCTCGATCTGTGTGTCGTCAGCCGCGCCGATGGCTGCGAGCGCCTTGACCAGGGTCCACCGCAGCTCGGTGTCGATCTCGAGACCGGGCAGCACGTCGTCTCCGGAGAGCAGTGCCCGCAGGGGTGCTTCGGCGCTGGGATCGGAGGTGCCGTCAGCCCACGCCTGCACGAGCTGGAACTGAGCGTCGCTGCCTGGTTCGGCCGCCAGGGCCAGGTCATGCAACGAGGAGGTCAGCAGCGCGGCCGTCTCGTCGCGGTGGGCCGGTGCGGTGTAGAGACGGGCCGCTGTCGAGAGCTGCCCGATAAGCACCCCCAGCATCGTGGAGTCGTTCTCGCCCGGCAGGGTCTCGAGCACGAAGCGCACGAAGTCACGAGCCGACATCTCGGCGTCGCGGGTCATGTCCCACGTGGCCCCGAGCACGAGGGAGCGGGGGAGGGAGTCGGTGAAGCCCCGCGGCAGGCGCAGGGCGGTCGCGAGCGACCGCTCGTCGAGGCGGATCTTGGCGTAGGCGAGGTCGTCGTCGTTGACGAGCAGCAGGTCGGGCTGGGCCATCCCGACGAGTGCCGCGATCTCGGTGCGCTCACCGGCGATGTCGACCTCGTCGTAGCCCACCCGCTCGAGCCCGTCGCCGTGCTCGCCCGGCCGAGCGGCGTACCGCCCGATGCCCAGTCGATGCGGGCGCAGGGTGGGATGTACGTCGCTCGCCGTCTGGCTGATCGCGAACGAGGTGTACCGGCCGTCGGCGTCGACCTCGAAGACCGGCCGCAGCGTGTTGACGCCCGCAGTCTCGAGCCAGAGCCGGCTCCACTCGGTCAGCTCGCGACCGGATGCCGTCTCGAGCTCGCCGAGCAGGTCGGCAAGCGTCGTGTTCCCCCAAGCGTGCTTGCGGAAGTACTCGCGAAGGGCGGCCACGAAGGGTTCACGACCGACGTAGGCGACGAGCTGCTTGAGCACCGACGCGCCCTTGGCGTAGGTGATTCCGTCGAAGTTCACCTCGACATCCTCGAGGTGGCGCATGTCGGCCGCGATCGGGTGGGTCGAGCTGAGCTGGTCCTGCGCGTAGGCCCAGGCCTTCTCGGACGTGCCGAACGTGGTCCAGGCGCTCGACCACTGTGTCGCCTCGGCCTGGCAGGTCGTCGAGGCCCACTCGGCGAACGACTCGTTGAGCCAGAGGTCGTCCCACCACTTCATCGTCACCAGGTTGCCGAACCACATGTGCGCGAGCTCGTGCAGGATGGTCAGGGCGCGGCGCTCGACCTTGGCCTCGGAGACCTTCGAGCGGAAGACGTAGACCTCCACGAAGGTCACCGCGCCGGCGTTCTCCATCGCGCCCATGTTGTACTCCGGCGTGAAGATCTGGTCGTACTTCTCGAACGGGTAGGGCTGGTCGAACTCCCGCTCGAAGAAGGCAAAGCCCTTCTTGGTGGCGTCGAAGATGTTGTCGGCGTCGAGGTACTGGGTGAGCGACCGGCGGCAGAACACTCCGAGCGGCACGGTGCCGGCTCTGGTCTCCACCTCGTCGCGCACCTCGTCGTAGGGCCCTGCGATGAGCGCGGTGATGTAGGAGGAGATGCGTCTCGTCGGCGAGAAGCCCCACGTCGCGCGCTCGACGCCCTCGGCGACGCCGGCCGGCACGGGCTCGGGCGTGGGGGAGTTCGAGATCACCTTCCAGTGCGCGGGAGCCGTCACCGTGAACCGGAAGCTGGCCTTGAGGTCGGGCTGCTCGAAGACGCTGTAGACCCGCCGGGAGTCAGGCACCTCGAACTGGGTGTAGAGGTAGACCTCGTTGTCGACGGGGTCGACGAAGCGGTGCAGCCCCTCGCCGGTGTTCGTGTAGCTTCCGGTGGCCTGCACCGTGAGCTCGTTCTCGGCCGCCAGCCCGACCAACGCGATGCGTGAGTCGGCGAAGGCGGATGCCGGATCGACCGCCTTGCCGTTGAGGGTGATCGACTCGACCGACGCGGCGATGAGGTCGATGAAGCTGTCGGCGCCGGGCTCGGAGCAGGCGAACCGCACCGTGGTGACGGTCTCGAACGTGGTCGGACCCGTCGTGAGGTCGAGGCGCACGTCATAGTCGTCGACGCGCAGGATGTGGGCGCGGGCGGCGGCTTCGTCACGGGTCAGGTTCTTGCCGGGCACAGAGGGTCCTCTCGATGGCGGTCGTGGTGGTCGGCAGCGGCGCGACCGAGCTGGGATCGGCGTCATCGCGCTCAACATCCTCGCACGGACCTCCTCCCGGACCGCCATCTCCGACCCGACCCGGGCACCGCCGTCAACGCCTATGCGGTCGCAGTGTCATGATGACGACATGGCTGATGAGCAGACGTCCGTGGAGCTGTGGTTCGACCCGTTGTGCCCATGGGCGTGGATGACCTCGCGGTGGCTTATGGAGGTCGAGCGCCAACGCGACATCGCCGTGACCTGGTCGGTGATGAGCCTGGCGGTGCTCAACGAGGGTCGCGAGCTCGACGCCGACTACCGCGACATGATGGACCGTGCCTGGGGCCCCGTGCGGGTCATCATCGCGGCCCGGGAGCAGCACGGCGACGAGGTCGTCAAGAAGCTCTACGACGCGTTCGGCACGCGGATCCACCTCGGCGAGAACCCTGACCTGGACCTCGTCATCAAGGAGGGGCTCGATGAGGTGGGCCTCCCGGCCGAGCTGGCCGAGGCGGCGCACGTCGACGACTACGACACGTTGCTGCGCGCCAGCCACGAGCGCGGCATCAGCCTCGTGGGTGACGAGGTGGGCACGCCGGTGATCTCGGTCGACGGGGTGGCCTTCTTCGGACCGGTCGTGACCCCCGCCCCGAAGGGCCAGGCCGCCCTCGACCTCTTCGACGGCTGCGTGCTCGTCGCGGGCACTCCCGGCTTCTACGAGCTGAAGCGCACCCGCACAAAGGGCCCCGACTTCTCCTGACCCCGGATCGACCGAGAGGACCGACATGCGCATCCACATCGGCGGTGACCACGCAGCCTTCGAGCTGCATCACGCGCTCGTCGAGCACCTGCAGCAGGGGGGTCACGACGTCATCGACCACGGGCCGTTCGAGTACGACGACCAAGATGACTACCCGGTCTTCGTGCTGCGCGCGGCCGAGGCCGTGGCCGCCGACCCAGGCTCGCTCGGCGTCGTGCTCGGCGGGTCGGGCAACGGTGAGCAGATGGCCGCGAACAAGGTGACCGGCATCCGGGCTGCGTTGGCCTACGACCCCGAGCTGGCGCGCCTGGCTCGCCAGCACAACGACGCGCAGATCGTCTCTCTCGGCGCGCGGTTCACCGCGGTCGCCCTGGCCCAGGAGATCGTCGACGTCTTCGTCGCCACCGATTTCTCCGATGAGCCACGCCACGCCCGCCGCCTCGGTATGGTGACGGCCTACGAGGCATCCCGACAGCTCCCGTCCCCCCCGGAGAGCACCGCCCCCTGAGCACCGTGGATCCTGGCCGTACGTCCCCGGCGCGAGCGATCCCGGGAAGGAACGTACGTGGCCGCCCAGGCGACCGTCAGAGCCAGAGCCCATGCCGTGACGAAGCCGTTGCGCCAGCTTCGTCTGCGCACCCCCGTGGTCGAGCGGTCACCGTGGCTGCTGGTCGTCTGCTTCCTGGCCGGGGGCATGCTCACCGGCTGGGCGATCTTCGTGTGGCCGAGCGACATCCCGTGGTCGGTTTTCGGGTTCATCGTCGTCGCTGCCGGCCTCTTCCTCGAGCCGCGACTGCTCATGGTCGTCTACCTCGGTGTCGCTGCCGTGATCGCCGCGGTGGGCGTTCGGCTCGGCCCCACGCGCCCGATCGTCATCGGCGGTGAGGTGGCGATCGCCGCCACCATGGGCCTGATGCTCTGGCTGGCGCACGCTCGGGCCCAGCTCGGGGTGGTCGGGGTCAGCGGAGAGTCGATGCTGGTCGACATGCGTGACCGCCTGCGCGCCCAGGGCGAGCTGCCCGAGCTGCCCCCGTCGTGGGCCGCTGAGGTTGCGCTCGAGTCGGCCTACGGCGACGGGTTCGCCGGTGACTTCATCGTGGCCAGCCGCTCGACCGACGGCTCGATGCTCGAGATCGCGCTCGTCGACGTCTCGGGCAAGGGCCGGCAGGCGGGCACCCGTTCGCTGCTGCTCTCGGGGGCTCTGGGCGGCCTGCTCGGCGAGATGAGCGAGGGCGGCTTTCTTCGCTCGGCGAACAACCACCTGCTGCGACTGCGTTGGCCGGAGGGCTTCGCCACCGCGGTGCACGTCGCGATCCACCTCGACACCGGGGCCTTCACGATCGGCTACGCCGGGCATCCGGCCGCAGCCCAGTTCTCGGCCGGCTCCGGGCGCTGGCGCATGCTCGCCGGGGGACGGGGGCCGTTGCTCGGCGTCATCGAGCACGCCGACTACCCGCGCGAGTCAGGAACATTGCGCCGTGGCGATGCCCTTGTGCTCTACAGCGACGGCGTGATCGAGTCGCGCGACAAGTCTCTCATCGAGGGCATCGACCGGATGCTGGGCAGCGCGGAGTCGTTCGTGACCAAGGGCTTCGACGGACTCGCTCGCCGGCTGTGTGACCAAGCCATGGCCGGACACGGCGACGACCGGGCCGTCATCACCATCTGGCGCCGCTGAGCCCAAGCCGAGCGGGGGGAGGCAACCTCGCCGGTCGCCTCCCCCCCGCGGTGGCGCAGAGGCCTGGTGCGTCAGGAGATGTCGTCGTTCTTGCCGTCGAGTCCGTCGAGTCCGTCCTTGACCTTCTGCTGGCCCATGTCGACCTTGTCGGCGTACTTGCCGCCGGTCTTCTCGTCGACGAGGTCACCGGCCTTGTCGATGCCTTCGCCGGCCTTGTCACCGTGCTGGTCGACGAGCTCGGTGACCTTGTCCTTGATGTTGTCGAAGACGCCCATCGGGGCTTCCTTTCGTCGTCGGGGACCTCGGACGAACCCCGTGGCGGCAACGGTAGTCCCCCGGCTTGGGCTGCGGGTCGCCGCGACGCCGGGTGCCCGTCGGCACCCGCGGCTGGCTAGCATTCGGGCCGTGAGCCAACACTCGGGCGTGCCAGACCTGCCGGTGGGCGTCGTTCCCTCGCGGGTGCGAAGCTTCGTGCGCCGAGGGCGGTTCTCCGACCTCACCCGTAGCCGGCTGGAGCAGCTGGCACCGGGGCGAGCCCTGCCCGCGGGGCCCTTCGAGCCCCGAACGGTGTTCGAGCGCGACGCCCCGCTCGTGCTCGAGATCGGGTGTGGACACGGGGCGGCCGCGCTGGCCTACGCCGAAGAGCATCCTGACCATGACCTCGTGGCCATGGACGTGCACACTCCCGGGCTGGCCCGGATGCTGGCCGAGGCCGCCGACCGGGGGCTGCCGAACCTGCGGATCGAGATCGGTGACGCCGTCGTCTTCCTCGAGGCGCGAGTGGCGCCAGCAACGTTCGACGCCGTGCACCTGTTCTTTCCCGACCCGTGGCGCAAGCAGAAGCACACCAAGCGGCGCTTCGTCAGCCCGGCCAACCTCGACCTCCTCGCTGAGGTGCTGAGACCCGGAGGGCACGTGCTGGTCGCCACCGACCAGGACTTCTACGCCCGGCACGTGCTCGAGCAGGTCGGCGCCCACCCTCGGTTCGAGGCCCACGACTCGGCGCGGCCGTCGTGGCGGCCGACCGTGGGCTTCGAGGCCAAGGGCCGCGCCGCTGGTCGAACCATCACCGAGCTGCGGCTCGACCTCACCAGCTGAACCCACCAGCGTCACAGGTCGAGACCGCCACCACACCGTCGGGGCAACAGGATTCGAACCTGCGGCCTTCCGCTCCCAAAGCGGACGCGCTACCAAGCTGCGCCATGCCCCGTACACGCCACACCGTAGCCGGTGCCCGTCGCCACGCGATTTCCGGATGCCGGTGAGCGGGCAGTAGTCTGTGCCACCGAACCTCGGGTCGATGACCCGGTTCCTGCGGGCGTAGCTCAATGGTAGAGCCTCAGTCTTCCAAACTGATCACGCGAGTTCGATTCTCGTCGCCCGCTCCACAGTTCTGCAGGGTGCAGCCGCATGACGACCTGGCTCATCGAGGGCTTCGCGTCGGTACTGCTTTTCGCGTTCCTCTCGCTCGTGCTGGCAGGGCCGTTGCTGGCGGTGGTCTACCGACGGTTTCGGTACGCGGCCCCGCTGCCCACCCTGCTGGTGGCGGCCACGGCGCTGTACGGCGGCGCGCTGGTGGCCTTCACCACGTTTCCCTGCCGTCCAACATCGACCGGTACTGCCGTCCGGGCGCCGTCGTCGACTACTGGCAGCTGATCCCGCTCCACTCCCTCGACGAGGTGCTGACGAAGTACGAGGCGGTAGGGCTGAGCTCAACTCTCACCAGCGCCACCTTCCTGCAGGTGGTGTTCAACGTGCTGTTCTTCGTGCCACTCGGGTTTCTGGTGGCCTACGCCGCCCGCCGCGGCGTCGGGTCTGCGCTGGTGGCAGGGCTGGGTGGTCTCGCTGCTGATCGAGACCACCCAGGGCACCGGGATCTTCGGTCTGTACCCCTGCCCGTACCGGCTCGCCGACGTCGACGACCTGCTGACCAACACGCTGGGCGCCGTGATCGGCTGGTGCATCGGCGCGGGAGCCCGGCGAGCCTGGCCCTTCGTGCCGCCGCCGGCCCGGGTCGACCTCAAGCCACCGACCGGCCGTCGGCGTTTGGCCGCGGCCTTCGTCGACGTCAGCCTGGTCGTGCTGATGGGGGCCGGTTCCAGCGTGGTCCTGACGCTCTTCGCGGCGGTGCGCGGTGAGAAGGGCACCTCGCTGCAGATCCTCGCCGACGTGCTGCAGGTCGGCGTCACGGTGGTCGGTGGTGGTGCGGTTCGTGCTGCGCTGGCTGCCGATCATCATCTGGGGCCGGTCGCGCTCGCCCTGGTGACGCTCGTCGAGCTCGTCACGATCTGGGTGCGGTGCGACGACCGCAGCCTGTCGTCGGTGCTGACACGAACCGTCACCCGCACCCACGACGACATCGGGCGCCGTGACCAGAAGGCCGCTGAGCAGAGGGCCGCTGAGCAGAGGCCGCTGAGAAAACGGCATGACGGCGCCACCGGGCGCGACGTAGCGTTGAAGCATGGACCGGCCAGACCTGCAGCACGCCCTGAGTGACCGCGACGCGGTGCTGCGCGCCTTCGTCGCGCCCGACGGTTCCCTCAAGAGCATCCCGACGAAGATCCGCAAGCGGCTCGTCGTGCTCGACCTGCTGTCCCAGGAGTTCGAGCTCGGTGAGAGATACCCCGAGACCGAGGTCAACAACCGGCTGCGGGCCTTTCACCCCGATGTGGCCGCGCTGCGTCGCTACCTGGTCGAGGAGGGTTTCCTCGACCGGGCCGAGGGGCAGTACTGGCGCGCCGGCGGCACCACCGTCGCTGACCCTGCCGACCGCTGACCCTGCCGACCGCTGACCCTGCCGACCGCTGACCCGGCCAGCGGCATCCGGGATGCCGCTCAGCCCTGACGGAAACCGAGCGCCTCGCTGAGGTAGCTCTTCGCGCCGTCGGCCTCCAGGCCCCGCTCGGTCGCTGCCGCAGTGCGCGGTGAGGGCCAGGCGTGCAGCCAGAACAGGGCCAGGGCTCCGGGCAGGGCGATGGCGAGCGGCAGCCACGTGTGCGGGGTGAAGGCGAACGACACGGCGAAGGCGATGAGCACCGGCGCCTCGGCGAGGGCGGTGCGAAGCACCGTGGTCGAGGTGAAGAAGCGCAGAGACGTCGTCTCGGCGTTCTCGCGTGGCAGGCCGAGCGGCAGCGCCGGAACGCTGTAGCCCGCGTACGTGATGAGCAGGGCCCCCCCGAGCAGAGCCACGAGCACGACGGCGATGGCGAGCACCGACGGCATCGGCGCCGAGGGGTCGACGAAGACGCGCACGACGGTGATCATCAGGGCGCCCATCCCGACCGCGACACAGACCAGCTGGATGGGTCGCAGGGTCGCGGCAGCCGGGCTCATGGTGACCGAGCATAGATGGCGCATTTAGCCATCCGGCCTGCGCCCGTTAGCATGGCCTGTCGGTTGGTGTTTCCGCCGGCCCATCCCGCCGATCCCTTGGAGTACCCGCAGTGAAGAGTGCGCTCGAGACCCTCAGCCCGACCCGGGTCAAGATGACCGTCGAGGTCCCGTTCGAAGAGCTGAAGCCGAGCCTCGACGCGGCCATCAAGAACATCGGCGCGCAGATCCAGGTGCCCGGGTTCCGCAAGGGCAAGGTGCCGGCCCGCATCATCGAGCAGCGCGTCGGCCGGGCCGCCGTGCTCGAGGAGGCCGTGAACAGCGCGCTGCCGGAGTTCTACGGCCAGGCCCTGGCCGAGAACGAGGTTCGCCCCATGGGCCAGCCCGAGATCACCGACCTGCAGGTGCCCGCCACCGACGGCGAGGGCCTGACCTTCGTCGCCGAGGTCGACCGCCGGCCCGACATCGTGCTGCCCGACTTCGACGACATCGAGCTCATCGTCGACGAGGTCACCGTTGACCAAGCCGCAGTTCAGGAGCGTCTCGACGCCCTTCGTGCCCGCTTCGGCACCCTCGTCGGGGTCGAGCGCGCCGCCGTCGACGGCGACTTCGTGACGCTCGACCTCTCAGCCACGATCGGCGACGACGAGATCGACTCCGTCACCGGCGTCTCCTACGAGGTCGGCAGCAAGAACATGCTGGAGGGCCTCGACGAGGCACTCATCGGCATGACCGCCGACGAGACCAAGACCTTCACCGCCCCGCTCGCCGGCGGCGACCGTGAGGGCGCCGACGCCGAGTGCACCGTCACGGTCACCGCGGTCAAGGAGCGCGAGCTGCCCGAGCTCGACGACGACTTCGCCCAGCTGGCGTCCGAGTTCGACACCCTCGAGGAGCTGCAGGCCGACCTCGAGGGCAAGGTCGAGATCGACGCCAGGTTCGCGCAGGGAGTCTCGGCCCGCGACCAGCTGCTCGAGGCCATCCTCGAGAAGGTCGACGTGCCGATTCCCGAGGGTGTCGTCACCGCCGAGGTCACCAGCCACCTGGAGGGTGAGAACCGTCTCGACGACGACGAGCACCGCGCCGAGGTCGACGAGAGCACCCGCAAGGGCCTGAAGACCCAGCTCGTGCTCGACGCGATCGCCGAGGCCACCGAGGTGCAGGTCGCCCAGCAGGAGCTCATCGAGTTCCTGGTGATGAGCTCGCAGCAGTACGGCATGGACCCGAACCAGTTCGCC
Organism: Humibacillus sp. DSM 29435; assembly: GCF_001758225.1. GTDB lineage: Bacteria > Actinomycetota > Actinomycetes > Actinomycetales > Dermatophilaceae > DSM-29435. The sequence goes on from NZ_MAST01000026.1 coordinate 24,352, forward strand.
CAGCAGCTCGACCAGGACGGACAGATCCCCGCCATGGTGGCCGAGGTCGCCCGCCGCAAGGCGCTCGCCAGCGTGCTCGAGAAGGTGTCGGTCAAAGACACCGCCGGCAACGTCATCGACCTGAACGAGACCGTCCCCGGCACCGAGGACGACGAGGTCGAAGCGGTTGACGACATCGTGATCGAGGGCGAGGTCGCGGAGTCCACCGACGACGCAGTCGCTGCTGACACCGACGACGCAGTCGCTGCCGAGCCCACCGACGAGACGGTCACCAGCAACGCCTGAGCGACAGACCAGCACGGATGCCGTGAGGCCGGCTCCCGCACGGGAGCCGGCCTCACGCGTCTCGGTCGAGGGCGGGTCGCAACGGGTAGGTCGAGGATGGCCGATCGACGGCCTCGACGACGACCGTGAGGACCCAGTGATGAACAGCATCAGCGACGACACCGAAGACACCCGGAAAGCCACCCCGACCAGCGTCGAGCAGTCCGACGCCGAGCGCGGCAACCTCGATGGCAGCAGCGCCACCAACGCACCGCGTGAGCACTCCCTCGAGCAGGCGCAGGGCAACGGCTCGTTCGACGACGCGTCGGGCGACGACGCCGTCGACGGTGACGAGGCGCGGATGGCATCGGACGCGGGGGAGTCGGGCCAGGACGGTGGGTCGATGAGCTGACCGGCGTCTGCGGTTTGTCTGCTCAGGGCGAACAGCGCGCCAATGGGAAATCTCCCTCGTACCTCGCGCGTTAGGGTCAGTGACGAGCCAGCCGGCACCTGCAGACCGCGGTGCGGCCGACTGGACACACTTCGACGATGGAGACTTGGGTGACTTCGCAGACCTCCGCCAACGGCAACGGCATGCCGAGTGGTCTGGACGACCACATCTACAACCGCCTGCTCAAGGAACGCATCATCTTCCTGGGCTCAGACGTGCGCGACGACAACGCGAACGCGATCGCGGCGCAGCTGCTGCTGCTGTCGGCCGAAGACCCCGAGGCCGACATCTGGCTCTACATCAACAGCCCCGGTGGGTCGATCTCGGCCGGCATGGCCATCTTCGACACGATGAACTGGATCCCCAACGACGTGGCGACCGTGGCCATGGGCATGGCTGCCTCGATGGGCCAGTTCCTGCTGTCGGCCGGAACCCAGGGGAAGCGCTACGCCACCCCCCACGCCCGCGTCATGATGCACCAGCCCTCCGGCGGCATCGGCGGCACGGCCACCGACATCAAGATCCAGGCTGAGCAGATGCTCTACGTCAAGCAGCAGATGGCCATGCTCATCGCCGAGCACACGGGCCAGACCGAAGAGCAGATCACCCGTGACTCCGACCGTGACCGGTGGTTCAGCGCGCAGGAGGCCAAGGAGTACGGCTTCGTCGACCACGTCTTCACCAGCGCCGGCCAGGCCGTCGAGGGCTCCAGCGTGGGCCAGGCCGAGGCCAAGACCGACGGCCCGGGCGTCGACACCTCCGGCGCCACCGACAACGCCTGAGCACGACGGCATCCCAAGGATTTTGGAGACAGACATGATGATCAACCCCACCGCGCGCCTCGGCGACGCTGCCCAGCCGTCGAGCCGCTACATCCTGCCGCAGTTCGAGGAGCGCACCGCCTACGGCATGAAGCGTTCCGACCCCTACAACAAGCTCTTCGAGGACCGCATCATCTTCCTCGGGGTGCAGGTCGACGACGCCTCGGCCGACGACATCATCGCCCAGCTGCTGGTGCTCGAGTCGCTCGATCCTGACCGCGACATCCTGATGTACATCAACAGCCCCGGTGGCTCGTTCACGGCGATGACGGCCATCTACGACACGATGCAGTTCGTCCGGCCCGACATCCAGACCTTCGTCATCGGGCAGGCCGCCTCAGCCGCCGCAGTGCTGCTCGGAGCCGGCGCCCCCAAGAAGCGCTTCGCCCTGCCGAACGCGCGCATCCTGATCCACCAGCCGGCCCTCTCGGGCGGTGAGTACGGTCAGGCGTCCGACATCGAGATCCAGGCCAACGAGGTGCTGCGCATGCGCACCTGGCTCGAGGACACCCTGGCCCACCACACCGGCCGTTCCTCGGAGCAGGTGCAGAGCGACATCGAGCGCGACAAGATCCTCTCGTCGGCCGAGGCCATGGAGTACGGCCTCATCGACGAGGTGCTCTCGTCACGCAAGGCCTCGCTCGAGACCTGAGTCGACGCGTCTCACGCCAGTCGGATGCCGCTGGACCCATCGGGTGACCGAGCGGGCCCAGCGGCATCCGTGTGCCGGCACGCCGAGATCGCGGTGGGTGTGCCGTGGTGTCGGAACTGCGCCAAGATCGAGACCAGCCACATCGCAAAGGAGCACTCATGGCGAAGTACGTGGGTTCGATCGACCAGGGCACGACCAGCACGCGCTTCATGATCTTCGACCACTCGGGCAACGAGGTGGCCCGCCACCAGCTCGAGCACGAGCAGATCCTGCCCCAGGCGGGCTGGGTCGAGCACAACCCCGTCGAGATCTGGGAACGCACCTCCTCGGTGATCCAGACGGCACTCGGCAAGGCCAACCTCACCAGCTCTGACCTCGTCGCGCTCGGCATCACCAACCAGCGCGAGACGACGGTCGTCTGGGACAGAACCACGGGCCGGCCCTACTACAACGCCATCGTCTGGCAGGACACCCGCACCGACCGCATCGCCTCGGCTCTCGACCGCGACGGGCGTGGCGACGTCATCCGCGCCAAGGCCGGCCTGCCGCCCGCGACCTACTTCGCCGGGGGAAAGATCCAGTGGATCCTCGAGAACGTCGACGGCGTGCGGGAGGCGGCCGAGAAGGGTGACGCGATCTTCGGTACGACCGACAGCTGGTTGATCTGGCAGCTGACCGGGGGCACCGACGGCGGGGTGCACGTCACCGACGTCACCAACGCCAGCCGCACGATGATGATGAACCTCGAGACGCTCGACTGGGACGAAGAGCTGATGGGCTTCTTCGGCGTCCCGCGCTCGATGCTTCCCGAGATCAAGCCGTCGTCGTGCCCCGAGGGCTACGGCACGACGCGTGCCACCGGCCCCTTCCGGGGTGGGGTGTCCATCACGGGTGACCTCGGCGACCAGCAGGCAGCCACGGTCGGCCAGGTCTGCTTCGCCCCGGGAGAGGCCAAGAACACGTACGGCACGGGCAACTTCATGCTGCTCAACACCGGCACCGAGATCGTCCGCTCCGAGAACGGCCTGCTGACCACGGTGGCGTACAAGTTCGGCGACGACGACGCCGTCTACGCCCTGGAGGGGTCGATCGCCGTCACGGGCTCGGCCATCCAGTGGCTCCGCGACCAGCTCGGCATCATCAGTGGAGCCTCCCAGTCCGAGTCGCTGGCCCGGCAGGTCGACGACAACGGCGGCGTGTACTTCGTGCCGGCGTTCTCGGGCCTCTTCGCTCCCCACTGGCGCTCCGACGCGCGTGGCGTCATCGTCGGGCTGTCGCGTTTCAACACCAACGCACACGTGGCGCGCGCCACGCTGGAGGCCATCTGCTACCAGAGCCGCGACGTGGTCGTCGCGATGGAGCAGGACTCCGGCGTCAAGCTCGAGGTGCTCAAGGTCGATGGCGGCGTGACCGCCAACGAGCTGTGCATGCAGATCCAGGCCGACGTGCTCGGGGTTCCGGTCAGCCGTCCGGTGGTCGCCGAGACCACCGCACTGGGCGCGGCCTACGCGGCCGGCCTGGCCGTGGGCTTCTGGGCGACCACCGACGAGCTGCGAGAGAACTGGAACGAGTCGAAGCGCTGGCAGCCCACCTGGAGCGAGGAGCGGCGCGAGACCGGGTACGCCTGGTGGAAGAAGGCCGTCACCCGCTCACTCGACTGGGTCGACGTCGAATGAGACCGCTCCGGCTCTGTGCCCCCATCCCACCACCAGTGCGCGTGCTGCACGTGCCGAGAGGAAGCTGATGCGTACCGCCCCCCTGTCTCCCCAGCTACGAGACGCCGCCCTCGAGGAGATGGCTCGAGACACGCTGGACGTGTTGGTCATCGGCGGCGGGGTGGTGGGTGGCGGCGCCGCCCTCGACGCTGCCACCCGGGGCCTGCGCGTCGGGCTGGTGGAGGCGCGTGACTACGCCTCCGGCACCTCGAGCCGCTCGAGCAAGCTCATCCATGGCGGTCTGCGCTACCTCGAGATGCTCGACTTCCGTCTGGTCGCCGAGGCGCTGAAGGAACGCGGGCTGATGCTCGAGACGCTGGCCCCTCACCTGGTCAAACCGGTGTCGTTCGTCTATCCCCTGAAGGGCCGGGTGTGGGAGCGGGCCTACGCCGGGTCGGGCGTGGCCCTCTACGACGCCCTGTCGAAGGCCTCCGGTCATGGCGCCGGCGTGCCCCTGCACCGACACCTCACGCGACGGGGCGCTCGACGGGTCGTCCCGTCGTTGCGCAAAGACGCCCTGATCGGCGCCCTGCAGTACTACGACGCTCAGGTCGACGACGCCCGGCACACGATGTTCCTCTCCCGCACCGCCGCCGCCTACGGGGCGCACGTCGCCTCCCGCGCGCGGGTCACCCAGCTGCTGCGTGAAGGCGAGCGGGTCACCGGGGCCGTGGTGCACGACCTCGAGTCCGACCGGAGCTTCACGATCACCGCTCGACAGGTGATCAACGCCACCGGCGTGTGGACCGATGACACCCAGGCGATGGTGGGCGAGCGGGGGCAGTTCCACGTGCGCGCCAGCAAGGGCATCCACCTGGTGGTCCCGCGTGACCGCATCCGGTCGTCGTCAGGGCTGATCCTGCGCACCGAGAAGTCGGTGCTGTTCGTCATCCCGTGGGGCCGACACTGGCTGATCGGCACCACCGACACCGACTGGGAGCTCGACAAGGCCCACCCGGCGGCCAGCCAGGGTGACATCGACTACCTGCTGCGCCACGTCAACGAGGTGCTCGAGACACCCCTGACCCGGGCCGACGTCGAAGGCGTCTACGCCGGGCTGCGGCCGTTGCTCGCGGGGGAGTCCGACTCCACGTCGAAGCTCTCGCGTGAGCACGCCGTCGCCCACACGGTGCCCGGGCTGGTCGTCGTCGCCGGTGGCAAGTACACGACCTACCGGATCATGGCCAAGGATGCCGTCGACGAGGCTGTGCACGGGCTCGACGCCACCCACGACCGACGGATCCCGCCGTGCTGCACCGAGGAGATCCCGCTCCTCGGCGCCGAGGGCTACACGGCCCTGTGGAACCAGCGTCATCTGCTGGCCGAGCAGAGCGGCCTGCACGAGGTGCGCGTCGAGCATCTGCTGAACCGCTACGGGTCGCTGACGAGCGAGGTGCTGGAGCTCATCGAGGCCGACCCCTCGCTCGGCGAACCACTGGGCGGGGCCGAGGACTACCTCCGGGCCGAGGTCGTCTACGCCACCACCCACGAGGGCGCTCGCCACCTCGACGACGTGCTCACGAGGCGCACGCGCATCTCGATCGAGACCTTCGACCGAGGCACCGACTCGTGCCGCGAGGCGGCCGAGCTGATGGCTCCGGTGCTGGGCTGGACGCAGGAGCAGATGGCTCGCGAGGTGGAGCACTACCTCGCGCGGGTCGAGGCCGAGCGCGAGAGCCAGCAGATGCCCGACGACGCGACCGCCGATGCCGCCCGCAAGGGTGCTGCCGACGTAGTACCGATCACCACGGGAAGCTGACCGGGGCCGATTTTCCGGCCATGGGGGCCGGGGCGCCGTTTGTCCGCCATCAGCGGACAAACGGCGTTGCGCTATCGGTGACCGGCCGGTGAGTCGTCTAATAGGGGGGTGCCCCGGGGTCGGGGCGGGCAGGGAGCGGTCGGGGCGCCTCCTGCGCCGTAGTCGTCGACGGACCAGGAGCTTCCAGTGGCACGCATCGGAGAAGGCGGGGACCTGCTCAAGTGCTCCTTCTGCGGAAAGAGCCAGAAACAGGTCAAGAAGCTGATCGCCGGTCCGGGTGTGTACATCTGTGACGAGTGCATCGACCTGTGCAACGAGATCATCGAGGAAGAGCTCGCCGAGAGCAGCGAGCTGGGCCTGGACCACCTGCCCAAGCCGCGGGAGATCTTCGACTTCCTCGAGAACTACGTCATCGGCCAGGACATCGCCAAGAAGTCGCTGGCCGTCGCGGTCTACAACCACTACAAGCGCATCCAGGCGGGCGAGGGTGGGGCGCGCGACGACGACCACGTCGAGATCGCCAAGAGCAACATCCTGCTCATCGGGCCGACCGGGTCGGGCAAGACCTACCTGGCGCAGACCCTGGCCAAGATGCTCAACGTGCCGTTCGCCATCGCCGACGCGACCGCGCTGACCGAGGCCGGCTACGTCGGTGAAGACGTCGAGAACATCCTGCTCAAGCTGATCCAGGCGGCCGACTACGACGTCAAGAAGGCCGAGACGGGCATCATCTACATCGACGAGGTCGACAAGATCGCCCGTAAGAGCGAGAACCCGTCGATCACCCGCGACGTGTCGGGCGAGGGGGTTCAGCAGGCCCTCCTGAAGATCCTCGAAGGCACCACGGCTTCCGTGCCGCCGCAGGGGGGCCGCAAGCACCCGCACCAGGAGTTCATCCAGATCGACACCACGAACGTGCTCTTCATCGTCGGTGGCGCGTTCTCGGGGCTCGAGAAGATCATCGAGTCCCGTTCGGGGCGCAAGGGGCTGGGCTTCGGTCAGCCGCTGCACAACCCGAAGGACGTCGGCGACAGCTTCAGCGACGTGATGCCTGAAGACCTGCTGAAGTTCGGGCTCATCCCCGAGTTCATCGGGCGCCTGCCGGTGCTGACGACGCTGACGCCGCTCGACCAGCAGGCGCTGGTCAACATCCTCACGGTGCCGCGCAACGCGCTCGTGCGGCAGTACCAGAAGATGTTCGAGATCGACGGCGTCGAGCTCGAGTTCACCGCCGACGCGATCGAGGCGGTGGCCGACCAGGCCCTGTTGCGGGGCACGGGCGCGCGAGGCCTCCGGGCGATCATGGAGGAGGTGCTCCTGCCGGTCATGTTCGACGTGCCGAGCGACGACGACATCGCCCGGGTGGTCGTGACCGAGGAGGTCGTGCGCCACAACGTGCTGCCGACGATCGTGCGTCGCCCCGCCGAGCCGCGGGCCAAGCGCCCACGCAAGGAGTCCGCCTGAGGGCTGAGGCCCGGTGGTGACGCCGTTTCGGCTGCAGCTGGGGGATGCCGCCCCCCGCCAGCAGTCGCCGACCACCTGTGGCTCCGCCTCGTTGACCGTGGCCCGCATGCTGGCCGACCCGTGGTTCGCGAGGTGGATCACGCTCGGTCTCGCTCGGGAGGTCGACGCGGATGCCGGGCCGTCGGCAGCGGTCGAGGTGACGGCATCCGAACGCTTCGCCTGCTACGAGCAGGTCGTCGTGGGCCGTACCAACGCCCTCTTCGGGGGCGGCGGACGGCTGCAGCTGCCGTGGCCGCGAGCCTTGGGCACTCCGCCGTGGGGTGCCCGCCACGAGCTCGAGCTGGGGATCGGCGCTCCCGGCGAGCGGTTCGCGGTGCGCCCGCTGCGGGTCGGCTCACCCCGCAGCCTCGAGCGGGAGTTCGCGAACCTGTGCTCGCGCGTGGAACCTGGTCGGCCGGCGCTGCTCTACGTCGGCAACCGTTGGCTCCCGCGACACGTCGTGCTCGTTCTGCCCGCCACCGGGGCGTCGGAGCTCGACGTCTACGAGCCGTCGGCCGGTCGAGTGGTCGCCCTGCGACGCGAAGCCTTCGTCAACCGGTCGCTGGCGCTGGGTGGCTGGGACGTGCCCTGGGCCGCGGTCTGGGCCGACCGCGTCGTCAACGCATCCTGACGCCCGGTACGAAAGTGGCCACTCGACCGGGCAGGTCGAGTGGCCACTTTCGTACGGTTTCTCAGCCCGCGTGGACGGGCGCGGCGCCGTCGCTGGCCAGCTCCTCGTGCTTGACGGTGAGGAAGACCAGCACGATGACTCCGGCGGCCGCGATCATGATCGCGGCGACGAGGTAGGCCCGGCTGGCGCCGTAGCTGAAGGCCTCGGCCTGGATCATGGCCTTGGTCGCAGCCAGCTGCTCTGCGGTCGGGGCCGGTCCGCCCTGGGGCAGTGCGGCCGTCAGCTCGGCCGCCCGGTCGGCGAGGTTGTTGACGAAGATGGTGCTCAACGTTGCGAGCCCGAGCGTGCCACCGACCTGCTGCATGGTGTTGAGCACCGCCGAGGCGACGGAGGAGTCCTCATGGGCCACGGCGTGCACGGCGGTCAGGGTCATCGGTACGAAGATCAGGCCGAGCCCGAGAGCGAGCACGACGATCCAGGGCATCAGGTCCGCCGTGTAGGTGCTCTGGGGCGTCAGGTGGGTGAAGCCCCACATGCCGAGGGCGGCGAGGCCGGCCCCGGTGCCGGAGATCCAGCGCGGGTCGACGCGCGAGATGAGCTGGGAGGCGACCTGGGCGGCCACGACGATGCCGACCGAGAACGGCAGGAAGGCGAGACCGGTCTTGAGGGCCGAGTAGCCCAGGATCGTCTGGATGTAGATGCCGAGGAAGTAGAACATCGCGAACATGGCCGCGCCGACGATGAGCATCACGAAGTACGAGGTGCCGCGGGTGCGGTTGCCGGGGATGCGCATCGGCAGCAGCGGGTGCGAGACGCGCGTCTCGATGACGACGAAGGCCACGAGCAGCGCCACTCCGGCAGCAAGGAAGCTGACGGTGGTGGTGTCACCCCACGAGCTGCTGGCCGCGTGGGTCAGCCCGTACACGAGCGCCGACAGGCCCGCGATCGAGGTGATGGCCCCGGGAACGTCGATCGAGCCCCGACCGTCGTCGCTCTCGGTGAGGATGCGCTGGCCGAGCACGGCGACGACAACGCCGATCGGGAGGTTGATGAAGAAGTTCCAACGCCAGTCGATCTCGGTCAAGGCGCCGCCGAGGATGAGGCCGATGGCAGCGCCGGCGCCGGACATGGCGGCGAACACGCCCATGGCGCGGTTGCGTTCCCTACCGGCCGGGAAGGTGGTGGTGATCAGGGCGAGCGCGTTGGGCGCGGCGAGGGCGCCGCCGAGGCCCTGGACGGCCCGGGCGATGAGGATCGTCTGCTCGTTCTGGGCCAGGCCGGCGGCGAGCGACGAGAGGGTGAAGAGCACGATGCCCCAGACGAACATGCGGCGGCGTCCGTACAGGTCACCGAGGCGCCCACCGAGCAACAGCACGCCGCCGAAGGCGAGAGCGTAGATGGTGATGACCCACTGGAGGTTGGCCTGGCTGAAGCCCAGGTCGGTCTCGATGTGGGGCAGGGCGATGTTCACGATGGTGCCGTCGAGCACGATCATGAGCTGGGCGGCGCAGATGACGATGAGCGCCAGCCCGAGCTTTTTCGGGATGACCGCATCACCGGATGCCGTCATCGACGGGTCGGACGGTTGACCGACCTCGTCGACGGTGGTTGAAGACATGGGTTTCCTCTCGGACGTGCTTGGGGTGATGGTGGCTGCGGCGCTGTCAGCGACCAGGCCGTGCCGCAGCACGGTCGGATCTGCTGAGGGTGGCGGCGCACGCCGGGAGGACAACGGTGTCCACGAGCTGGGTGATGCGTTCCGGGCCGGGTCGCTTCCCCGAGAGCATGGCCTCGTGGATCGACAGGGCAGGAAGAATGGAGAGCAGCGTCTCGAGATCGGCGTCGGGGCCGAGCTCACCTCGCTGCTGGGCGTTGCGCAGCACGACGCGGGCAGCATCGGTCTTGGGCGCGATGAAGCGGGCGTGCAGCTCGGTCGCCAGCTCGGGGTCGCGGTGGATCACCGGCAGCAGGGCCGCCCACGTCTCGCTGACCACGGCGTCGTCGAGACCACCGTCGGCGCAGGCCTGACCGATGAGGTCACCGCGCAGCGACCCGGTGTTCGGGTCGCGCTCGGCGGGGCAGCCCACGAGCAGCCCGACCGCGTCAACCACCAGCTCACGCTTGTTCGGCCACCGTCGGTAGAGGGTGGCCTTCGAGGCACGGGCAGCGGCGGCCACCGCGTCGAAGGTGAGACGGTCGTAGCCCACGTCTCGCAGCACGTCGACGGCGGCGCGCAGGATCTCGGTCTCCCGCTCGCCGACCACACGCGGACGCGAGCCACCATGGGGGTGGGCGGAGGCAGGAACGTCGGGCGTCGTGCTGGACGGACCGCTCATACTCTCCCCCTTTGGGCTCTTGCTCTCGCTGGCCAGGACCACATGGAACGAAACTGTTTCGTTCCATGCAAGCGTACGTCGCTGTCAGCTGGTTCGCAACCGAACCCTTGAGATCTCAACGGTCGGTGGGGCGATCGGTCAGTCGCGGGGGCGGGGCGGGTTGGTCCGGGCCAGCCACAGGCCGGCCGCCACACCGACCAGGCCGATCGCGTACGCCACCGGGCTGGGCCCGAGATTGCGACCCGACAGCACGGCGGCTCCGGCCGCCATCACGACGGCCGCCGACAGGGCGACCAGATGTGCTCGGAGCCGTCGTCGCAGCTGGTTCCGGCTGAACCGCGCGGTCGGTGGGGCGGTGGCACTCAGCGACGCCGCTGAGTGTGAGAGCAGCAGACCGGCCGCCGCCGGGAGGCTCCACCAGGTGAAGCTCCCGGCGGGCACCAGGATGAACCAGCCGTAGAGCAGCACCCCCATGACGCCCAGCGAGAGCCCGGAGCCGGCGAACGACATCGTGGTGGCCGGCACGACGAGGAGCAGCCAGCAGGCGCCGGGAAACCCGCCTGCCGCAACGTTCAGGGCGGCGAGGTACATGCCCACGCCCAGGGTGTTGGCCGCGGTCAGCGCCAGCTGGTGCGACGACCACTCGGGGCCGGTGCCGAAGCGGAGCGTTCGGGTCTTGGTGGCCACGGGGGTGCTCATCGAGACGGGCGGTCGCTCTGACATCAGCTCACCGCCTGACCAGACGTGGCGCGGCCGACCGTCTGGCCACGTCACGCAGCACGTGGTCGAGCGACCCGGGACCTCGCCACGGCACGACCGGCACCCCGCGGGCGATCAGGCTCGACACCTGCGCCTCGCGCGAGAGCAGGCGCACCCGCCAGGCGAGCGACTGGTAGGCGTTCTGGGGGTTGTCGACCAGGTGGGGCGGGAAGGTGTCGACGAGCACCACCGTCAGCCCCCGCGCTGCAAGGCGGTGGGACAGCTCGACCATGGACGGGTCGATGAGGGGGGTGAGTACGAGGCACAGCGCCATGGGGTCGATGCCGCGGATGGCGCGTTCCCCCTCGTCGCGTCGCTCGGTCGCCGGCGCGATCGAGGCCAGCAGGTCGAGCACTCGCCGCAGGTGGCCGGTTCCCGACCCGATGGGCAGGAGCGGCACGTCGGCCGCTCCCACGGTGCGCAGGGTCAGCCGGTCGCCCGAGCGCAGGAAGTGCTCCGCGATGGCGCCGGCCGCGCGCACCGTGACATCGAGGCTCGTCGGCCGCCCGTCGATACCCTCCCGGGGGCCGAGATCGCTGTAGGCGTCGAGCAGCACGAACACGTGGGCGTCCTCGTCGGTGTACGTCGAGGTGACGTGCAGCCGACCCGTGCGCATCGAGACCGGCCAGTGGATGCGGCGCAGCCGGTCGCCCGGGTGAAACTCGCGGATGGTGTTGAACTCGCTGCCCGAGCCTGGCCTCGAGCTGCGGTTCTGCCCCACGACACCGCGTGGATGCGGTGTGGGCGCGGTGGTGTCGAAAGCAGCGGGCACCGGAAGGGTCTCGGTCGACAGGTCGGGCAGGTCGACGGGCCCGACCCGGAACGCATCCCAGGTGCTGGTGAGCGAGAGGCTCACGGTGCCGACCTGGCGTCGGCCCCACCGGGTGGTGCGTACGGCGATCGCGGCTCGTCCGTCTTCCATCATGACGGTGCCGGTGGAGGGCCGGCGCTCGACCCACGGGGCCAGGGCCAGGGTGGCCACCCCCTCGAGGTCGTCACCCATCGGCTCGGCCCGCACCACGATGGTGCTCGCCTCGCCTTCCCGCAACGTGGTCGTCGCGATCTCGGCGGTACCGGTCGACTCCACGCGCGGGCGGGCGAGCTGGCCCCATGCCGCGGCGACCGCCAACGGCGCGACGATGACGAGCAGGTCGGCGCGCCGGCCGATCACGGCGGCCACGGCGGCCGCGGCCGAGAGCACCAGGGCTCGCACGTGGGCCGCGGTCGGCTGCCACGCACCGAGCGCGCGGCTTGACCGCTTCTGGCGTCGTGAGGGCACCAACACGCGGCTCAGCCTCCCGCCGTCTGCCCCGGGTGGGCCCGACGTTCAGCCGATGACGGGCTCTCGCGCGCCGCCGGGGCCGGAACCGTTCGCAGGATCGCGTCGACGACGGCCGAGCCGCTGACGTTGCTCATCCACAGCTCGGGCTTGACGGTGATCCGGTGGGCCAGCACCGGACGGGCGACGGCCTTGACGTCCTCGGGCAGCACGTAGTCGCGGCCGTCGACCACGGCGTAGGCGCGTGAGCAGAGCAGTAGGCCGAGGGACCCGCGTGGGGAGGCGCCCATGAGCACGTCACTGTGCGTTCGGCTCGCCGCCGCGAGCGCCACGCAGTAGCGTCCGACCGACTCGTCGACCACCGTCGCCTCGATGGCCTGCTGCATCTCCAGCAGCTCCTCGCCCGTGACGACGGTGGTGAGGGTCTGCTCCTCCTGCTGGCGCCGCATCCGCCCGGCGAGGATCTGCCACTCCTGCTCGAGGCTGGGGTAGCCGAACGAGACCCGCATCAGGAAACGGTCGAGCTGGGCCTCCGGCAGGGGGTAGGTGCCTTCGTACTCGACGGGGTTGGCCGTCGCGAGCACGTGGAAGGGCTGGGGGAGGGGAAAGGTGCGGCCCTCGACGGTGACCTGCTTCTCCTGCATGGCCTCGAGCAACGCCGCCTGCGTCTTGGGTGGGGTGCGGTTGATCTCGTCGGCGAGCACGAGCCCGGCGAAGATCGGGCCGGCGCGGAACTCGAACTCACCGACGCGCTGGTCGTAGACGAACGAACCGGTGATGTCGCCGGGCAGCAGGTCGGGCGTGAACTGGGCCCGCTTGAAGGTCAGGCCCAGGGTCTGCGCGAAGCTGCGGGCGGCGAGGGTCTTGCCGAGGCCGGGAAAGTCCTCCATGAGCACATGGCCCCCGGCGAGGATGCCGGAGAGCACGAGTCGCATCGACTCGCGCTTGCCCACGACGGCCTTCTCCACCTCGTCGAGAATCGCGTTCGCGTTCGCGCTGACCTGTCGAAGATCCATCGTCACCATGACTCGATTCGTTGCAGGATGCCGTCCAGCTGCGCGGGGCGGTAGAGGTCGGGCGGGGGAAGGCTGACGATGAAGTCCCACAGCGCGGGAGGCATGACGCCCTCGCTCCAGCGCGGTTCCTCCTCGATGACCAGCCCGTGCTTGGCGAAGAGTCGTTCGCGGATGATCTGGCTCAGCTGCAGGTGCAGGTCGCGCACCAGGGCCTCCCGGCCCTCCGACCGGGCGTTGGCGCCCTCGAGCCGGGTGGCGAGGCTGGTGACCCTGAAGTCGTTGCCGCGTGAGCCGGCTCCGAGATGTCCGTCGACGAGCGGCCAGACCGTGAGGTGGTTCGCGGCCGTGTGGTCGACCACGAACCACGTCAACGAGAACAGGGAGGCGAGCACGACGAAGAAGATGGGCACCGAGGGTGACAGCCCCAGCACCTGTGCCCCGAGAAGCCCCACGAGCCACACGGTCGCCAGGGTGACGAGGCGTCGGCGCCACGGACGGACGGCGGCCACCACGTCGGCCAGACCGAGGGCGCGGGCGAGACCCCGGCTCATGAGGGTGCACCCGACCCGTCTGGCACAGTGGCCTCCCGCTGTGCCCGTGCGACGCGTTCGAGGTCGGCGTGGAGCACGGCGAGGTCGTCGATGGCACGGCGGCGATGCCCCTCGTCGAGCGGGTGCACCGAGAACCGGGCCTCCCGGTAGAGGGCGGCCAGGTCACCGAGCCGGGCCGGGTCGACCTCCCAGACGCCGATGACCCGCGCCGTGTACTCGGTCGAGGTCTCGGCTCGGTCACGAGGCAGGCCGGTCTCGCCGGCCGCCCGTTCGAGGTCGAGCCACGCTGCGACGATCGCGTTGCGCGGCTCCCCGGTCTCGAGCAGCTCGAGCCGCTTCCGGGCCCCGCCGAGCAGCTCGTCGGGAACCGGTGGGGCCGCAAAGGTCGCCTCGGTGTGGCTGGTCAGCGACGGGCGACGGAACGCGCTGCGGATGGCCGCCACGATGAGGCTGATGATGAGCACGGCGACCGCCACGCCCAGCACGGCGAGCAGCACCCCGAAGATGGCGCTGAGGCTCGAGGTGCCCTGGGCGGGGCCGGTCGAGGAGGTGGTCGTCGTGGAAGGCGTCGGCAGCGGCGGCAACGTCAGCGCCGGCGCCCGCGAGGCCGCATCGGTGTTGACGGGGCGGCTGACGATCACGAGCGGGGCCCCCAGCGAGGCGATCAGCAGCGCCGCCGCGACGAGCACGCCGAGCACAGTGGTGACGATCACCCCCCGTCGTGACATGACGACACCCTAATCCAGCGCCCATCTCGCGTACCGCTCCAATTCACCTTCGGCAGGTACTGTGCCCAGCGTGCGGATCCGTCTTCTGTGGGGCGTGCTGGCGGTGACCACAGCAATCGCGTCGACGGGCTGGGCAGGTGGTGTGCCTCTCCTGCTCGTGGGCGGCTACTGGGCGGCGTGGGCCTGGGGCGTGGTCGGGCCCGGCATCCTCGTGCACCGGTGGGTGCGTGGACGGCCGACGACGTTGGTCGGCGACCTGGCGCTGGGGGCCTGCACCGGGCTGGTGCTCCAGCTGGCGGCCTGGGCGGCGATGACGGCGCTGGGCTGGCAGAGTCACCTGGTCTGGTGGCCGGCGCTCGTCATGCTGCTCTTCGCCTCGGTGCCGCGGCTGCGACGACACTTCTCGGTGCGACCGTACGAGCAGCGGGTCCCCACGGGAGCGGCGGCGCTGGGCCTGGGCGGGTTCGTCGTGGCCCTGCACGGTGTCGCCGGGTCGTTCGGCAGTGCGGCCCTGCCACCCAGGGCGATGGCCTGGTACCAGGACGACCTGTGGAACCTCGGCAACGTGGCCGAGCTGATGCGAACCGTCTCGCCGCAGGTGGCGCAGGTGGCCGGTCGGCCGTTCTACTACCACTGGTTCAGCGACGCCCACCTCGCGGCCATGAGCCTCACGACCTCGATCGACCCGGTGACGGTCGTCGGCCGGCTCTGGGCGCCACCGTTGCTGTTGCTCACCGTCGGTGTCACCATGGCCGTCGGTCACCGGCTGTCAGGGTCGGCCTGGGTCGGTGCGGCAGCGGCCTTCTGCTTCGCAGTGGCTCCCGGCATCGAGGTCTCGGGGTGGTTCATGCCTTCGGGCGCCTCGGCGGAGGCGGTGAACAGCCCGTCGCAGGTCTTTGCGGTTCCCCTGACCCTGTTGACGATCGACCTGCTGGTGAGCACGATGCGGCGACGAGAGCCAGCCCGCACCTGGCTGCTGCTCACGGCAGCGCTGGTCGCTTGTGCGGGGGCGAAGAGCTCGGTGCTGCCGGTGCTCGTCGGAGGCCTCACGCTGGCCAGCCTCGTCGCTCTGATCGCGGCCCGACACCGTCTGCGAGCGGCCCTCACGAGCGTTGTCCTCGCCCTCGCCGTAGTGCTGCTCACCCAGGCCCGGCTGGCCGGGGGGCAGAACGGTTCGACCCTGCAGCTGTTCGCGACCCTGAAGGCAGCCCGCCCCTGGAGGCTCGTGCAGGACGCTTCGGCCGCGTCCGGCGGTGCGCTCGCAGGTTTCGGCGAGAACGGGACCGGCCGGGTGCTGGCCCTGCTCGTCGTGGCGTACCTGGTCAGCTACGTCTGGCTGTTCGCGGGCGTCGGTGCCCTCCGGCGCACCGACCCGACCGGCTGGTTCCTGCTCGGCACCGGGCTGGCCGGCCTGCTGGGGCTGCTGACGATCCGGCATCCGGCCTACTCACAGATCTACTTCCTCAAGATCGGGATCGTGGCCTGGCAGCTGTTGGCCCTCTGGGGCTACCGCCGGTCGCTCGAGACGTCACGTGACCGCGCCGGCGGCAGGGCGACGCTGCGGTTTGCGATCGGTGGTGCCGTGTTGGGCGCGCTGCTGCTGGCCCTGGCTCGCTGGGCCGGGGGGCCGGCGCCGTCGGTTCCGCCGGTGTCCGCCGTGAGTGCTTCGCTGCAGCGGTCGCTGCTGGTGGCGACGGTCGTGCTGGTGGCCGCGGGGGCTGCCCTGCTCGTCGCGCGGCGACGATCGGGCCAGGGCGCGTTTGCACTGGTCGTGGTCGGCGTCGCGTCGGCCGGGCTCTCGGCCGCTCTGGTCGTACCCGCCGGCCGGGTGGCTGCCTCGTTCGGAGTCGGCGGGGCCCCTGCTCTCGTCATGGCCGGGCTGGCCCTGGCGGCCGCCGCCCTGCTCACGACCGCCCCATGGGGTAGGAGCCGAGTCGCAACCGTGTCGGTCGCAGTAGGAGCCCTCATAGCCGTGACGTGTGCCGTGGCCGTCGCCACGCCGAGGGTCGCTATCGGCAAGCCCGCGGTGGCCACCCCCACCGACCCGAACCTGGTGACGACCGACGAGGTGGCAGCCGCACGCTGGCTGGGCCAGCACGCCAGACCGTTCGACGTCGTCGCGACGAACGTGCACTGCCTGCCGACCCCCACCGCCCCGAGCTGCGACGCTCGGGCCTTCTGGGTCAGTGGCCTCACCGGGCGACGGGTGCTGGTCGAGGGGTGGGGGTACACGGATGCCGCCCAGGCCGCCAATGGTCGCGGTGGCCTGCGCTTCTTCCGTCAGCCGTTCGACGACCCGGCGCTGCTGGCCCTCAACGACGGGATCTTCACCGAGCCGACCCCCGAGAAGGCCAGCAAGCTGTACGCCCTCGAGGTGCGATGGCTCTTCGCCGACCGACGGGCCGGTCCGGTCTCGCCCGGCCTTTCCGGGGTGGCCTCGCCGCAGTTTCGGTCCGGGCCGGTCGCGGTCTACCGACTGACGGCGCCTGTCGCGAACCTCGCTCGCTAGTCGGTCTTCTTCGGAACCGGCACCAGCACGGCGTCACGCACCTCGAGGGTTTCGGCGTCGGCATAGGTCAGGTCGGTGATGTGCCCGCTGGCGCGCAGGTCGGCCTCGGACGCCCGCACGTGGTGGAGCGCGGCCGGGGGCCCGGCGAGGGTCATGGTGGCCACCTCCGCGCGCATGCCGACCTTGGCCTCCGACTTCGCCCGGCGCACCCCGGCCAGCGCGGTCCCGACCGCAGTGAGCAGCGTGGGGTCACCGCCGGAGGGCAGCTCGGAGGCCACCGGCCACGCCTGTCGGTGCACCGACGACGCGTCACCGAACCATGACCAGACCTCCTCGGTCACGTACGGCAAGAACGGGGCCAGCAACCGCAGGAGGGTCTCGAGGGCGAGGCGCAGCGCGGCCCGCGCGCTCGCGGCGGCGGCTTCACCCTGGCCTCCGTAGGCGCGGTGCTTGACCAGCTCGAGGTAGTCGTCGCAGAAGGTCCAGAAGAAGGTCTCGGTGGTCTCGAGCGAACGCGTGTAGTCCCACGCCTCGAAGCCGGCCGTCGCCTTGTCGACCACGTCGCCGAGAGCGGCCAGCATGGCGAGGTCGAGCGGGTTCGTCACGGCCGCAGCGAGCTCGGCGCGGGCCGAGCTGTCGACCTCACCGAAACCGAGCGCGAACTTGCTGGCGTTGAGCACCTTGATCGCGAGCCGCCGGCCGACCTTCATCTGGCCGGTGTCGTAGGCCGCGTCGGTGCCGAGGCGCCCGGATGCCGCCCAGTACCGCACCGCGTCGGCGCCGCTGGCCACGACGACGTCCTCGGGCGTCTCGGCGTTGCCCTTGCTCTTGCTCATCTTCTTGCGGTCGGGGTCAAGGATCCAGCCGCTGATGGCCGCGTTGCGCCACGGGGCGGTTCCGTGCTCGAAGTGGGCGCGCACCACCGTGGCGAAGAGCCAGGTGCGGATGATGTCGTGGCCCTGGGGGCGCAGGTCCATCGGGAAGATGGCCTCGAACAGCTCGGCGTCAGAGCGCAGGCCGCCATCCGCGACCGGCCAGCCGGTCGCGATCTGCGGCGAGAGCGACGACGTGGCCCAGGTGTCCATGACGTCGGGGTCGGCGGCGAACCCGCCTGGCACACCGCGCTGCTCAGCACGGTAGCCCTGCGGCACGTCGGTCTGCGGGTCGACCGGCAGCGCCGACTCGGGGGCGGTGATCGGGTGGTCGTGGTCGATCTCGCCGTCGGCGTCGAGGGGGTACCAGACGGGGAAGGGCACGCCGAAGAAGCGCTGCCGGGAGACCAGCCAGTCGCCGTTGAGGCCATCGACCCAGTTGGTGTAGCGCGAGCGCATGAAGGCCGGGTGGAAGTCGACCTCGCCGCCGCGGGCCACGAGGGCGGCCCGCAGGTCGGCGTCGCGGCCGCCGTTGCGGATGTACCACTGGCGTGAGGTGACGATCTCGAGGGGCTTGTCGCCCTTCTCGTAGAAGTTGGCCTTGCGCTGGGTCTTGACCGGTTCACCGCCCAAGTCACCCGACTCGCGCAGCGCACTCACCACGGCCTCGCGCGCACTGAAGGTGGTCTTCGTGGCGAGCTCAGCGGCATACAGGCTCTCGCCCGGCCCGCCGACGAGCCACTCGGGGGTCTCGGCCTGCAGGCGCCCGTTGCGGGTGATGACCGATCGGATCGGCAGCTGCAGCTCACGCCACCAGATCACGTCGGTGAGGTCACCGAAGGTGCAGCACATGGCGATGCCGGCGCCCTTGTCGATCTCGGCGAGGCGGTGGGCCACCACCGGCACCTCGACCCCGAAGAGGGGCGAGGTGACCGTGCTGCCGAAGATCGGCTGGTAGCGCTCGTCGTCGGGGTGGGCGATGAGGGCCACCACCGACGGGATGAGCTCGGGGCGGGTCGTCTCGATGAAGATCGGCTCAGCGTCGGTGCCGTCGGTGCCGTCGGTGCGGTGGAAGGCGACCCGGTGGTAGGCACCGGGGTAGTCGCGCGCCTCGAGCTCGGCCTGGGCGACGGCCGTCTGGAAGGTGACGTCCCAAAGGCCCGGGGCCTCGCTCTGGTAGGCCTCACCGCGGGCGAGGTTGCGCAGGAAGGCCTGCTGGGCCACCGCGCGCGACCGCTCGTCGATGGTGCGGTAGGAGATGTCCCAGTCGAGGGAGAACCCGAGCCGGCGGAAGAGCGACTCGAAGGTCACCTCGTCGGCGGCCGTGAGCTCGTCGCACAGCTCGATGAAGTTCTTACGGCTGATCGGCACCTGGTCGAAGGCCTTGACCGCCTTGCCGTTCGCGTCGACGCCCTCGGTGAACGGTGGCCGGAAGCCGTCGACGTAGGGGAGGCTGGCGTCGCCGCGCACCCCGTAGAAGTTCTGCACCCGCCGCTCGGTGGGCAGACCGTTGTCGTCCCAGCCGATCGGGTAGAAGACCTCGAGCCCCTGCATCCGCTTGTACCGGGCCATGCAGTCGGTGTGGGTGTAGCTGAAGACGTGACCGACGTGCAGGCTGCCGGATGCCGTGGGCGGCGGGGTGTCGATGGCGAACACCTGGTCGCGAGGCAGCGACAGGGCGCGGGCCCGGTCGAAGCGGTAGGTGCCCTGCTCGGCCCAGACCCGCATCCACTTCTCCTCCAGGCCGTCGAGCGTGGGCCGCTCGGGGATCCGTGAGGTCGAGGTCGCGGGTGCGTCAGTCATGCGATCGATCCTTCCATGCGCGCGGGGGTGCGCTCGACCGAGTTCTCACGGTCGGCGGGCGGTCGGGGCAGCCGGCCGTGGGGATCGGACCGTGGCGGGGTTGGTGAGGGTGGGGGCGGGATCTGGCCGCGGGGATCGGACCGTGGCGGGGTTGGTGCGGGTGGGGGCGGGATCTGGCCGCGGGGATCGGACCGTGGCGGGGGT
>NZ_MAST01000027.1 GCF_001758225.1 Humibacillus sp. DSM 29435
CTTCTACCCAGCGAGCACACGGACCGAGCGTGGCGTATTCACGCACTGGCCCCGGACTTCGCCGTTGAGGACGTGTGGTCCCTACCGACACCAGGAGGGCCAGATGAGCTGCCACGCTTGGTCGAGGCCATCTTCGGTGGCGAGTTCCCTCAGGGGGCTCCCCGGCTGGTGGGCTGGCTGTGGGAGGCCCGCTGGAAACTCGGTGGACTGCTGCACTGGGACGACCCGGGCGGCGGGCTCGAGGCCCGGGTGCCCTCGCTGCGGGACCGGATTCCGGCGGACGAGCTGCCCGCGTCCGGTGATCCTGGGCTGGACCTGGACCCCTTCTCCCCGGTCTACCTGCTGGGGGATGAGTTCGCGGCCGAGCTGGCCAACCGGACCGTGCATGCCATCATGCACCTGGGGTGGGTACCCGACGGCGACGGCGGCTACCGCGGCCAGATGGCCGTGTTGGTCAAACCCAACGGAGTGCTGGGCTGGCTGTACATGACGGGCATCAAACCGTTTCGTCGGTACCTGGTGTATCCCGCGCTGCTGGGCTATGTCGGGAAGCGGTGGCAGGCCACCACCCCGTCCCCGACCAGGCCCACCACCGCAGCAGAGCCGGCCACCGGATGAGCGCAACCGCACCCACGGTTGTGGTGGGCGGGGGCATCGGAGGAATCACGGCAGCCCTGGCCCTGATCCGAACCGGACGCCAGGTCGTCGTGCTCGAACGCTGCCCCACACCCGTCGACACCGGCTCCGGTATCACCCTCTCTCGCAACGCGATGGCCGGACTTGACGCGATCGGGGTAGGAGATGAGGTACGCGCGGTCGGATCACAACCCCCACCCGGCTCGGGTGGTTTCCGGACCCCTCGCGGTGAGGTGTTGGTCGATGCACACGCCGCCGTGCAGGACCTGTACGCCTTTCACCGGGCCGATCTCCATCGCGTGTTACGCGGCCTCCTGCCTGACGAAACGATCCGCACCGACCATGACGTGCAAAGGGTGAGCACAACTTCCCTGGGTGCCTGCGTCGAGATCGCGCATCGCCAAACGATCCAGGCCGAGCTCGTGGTCGCCGCCGACGGTTGGCGCAGCCGGATCCGCAGCGCGTCACATCCGGAATATTCCGGCCCCCGCTACGCCGGCTACACCACCTGGCGGGCCGTGACCACGTCCCGGGTCGAACTCGGCGGAATCGCTGGAGAAAGCTGGGGCAGCGGCGAACGGTTCGGCATCCTGCCACTGCGTGACGGGCTGGTGTACTGGTTCGCCGTGGCCACCCTCCCCCCCGGAAATCACGACGCCGGTCTCAACGAGGTCCACCGACGATTCGCAACATGGCACCGCCCCATCCCCGAGCTCCTCGAAGCCACGGACCCCGCAACGGTGATCCACCTCGACATCTACGACCTGCCTCTGCCGTTGCCGCCCTTCACGGCCGGCAACGTTGTCCTCCTCGGCGACGCCGCTCACGCCATGACCCCCGACATCGGTCAAGGCGCCGGACAAGCCATCGAAGACGCTGTGGTACTGGCCGCGGAGCTCGCGCGAACACCGAGCCAGGCTGCTGCCCTGAAGCGATACGACACAGCACGGCGGCCACGAACCGAGCAGGTCAGCAAGACCGCCCACCGCACGGGTCAGATGGCGCAAGCCCAAGGACGACTTGCCGTGCCCCTTCGTAACGCGATGATGCGGCTCACGCCGCCATCAATTTCCACGAAAATGCTCGAACGCATCACCGCCTGGACACCACCCGCCACCCCATGAGAACCAAAGACAAGGAATCACGCATGGAACCGGATCTTCCATCGGCGCAACGGGTCCTGGCCGAGCAACCCTACTCCGTGCTGCTCGGCACGCGCCTGGTCGCCTTTGAGGAAACGTCCACCATCCTGGAAATCGACCTCCGCGAACGGCACCGGCAACAACACGGGTTCGCTCATGGGGGCGTCATCTCCTACCTGGTGGACAACGCCATCACCTTCGCCGCTGGCACCGTCTTAGGCCCAGACCTTGTCACGGCCGGGATCAGCGTGGAGTACGTGCGTCCCGGCGTGGGCGCCCTGCTCCGGGCCGAAGCCCGCGTGGTCAGCCACTCATCGCACAGCGCCGTCATGCGGTGCGACGTGACTGCGCACGACAACCACGAGGACCACGACGGTGCAGGCCGGCTGTGCGCGGTTGGGCACGGGCGCGCCCTGACCCGCCCGTCGCAGCAGCCCCTCGGGAGTGTTCGATGATGCAACGACCCGGCACGCCGCCAGACATCGCGGTCGTGACCCGCCTGTTCGACGCGGTGAGTGCGCAGGATGTGGCCGCGCTCCTGCGCTGCTACCACCCCGAGGTGACCATTCTCGAGAGCGGCGAACTGCCCTACGGCGGGACCTACCGTGGCCTGGAAGGAGCGCTCGAGCATGTGCGCTCCTTCCAGGCTGCCTGGGCACCGTTCATGGACCGGAGCCAGCCCTTGGCCAGGAGCCTGACCTGCGACGGTGAAGGAACTGTCACGGTGGCGTTTCGTCATCAGGCACGCAGTCTCGCTTCCGGACGGACGCTGGACGAACCCGAGATCGGCACCTATCAGGTGCGCGACGGGCTGGTCATCCGATCGCAGATGTTCCACTTCGAACCCGCTGCGCTATGCCACTTCCTCAGCGAGGAATCACGACCCGCCACGGACCCCCACCCACCCGGCGCCCCATGAGCGCCCTGACCGTGCACCTTCCCGCGGGGCCTATCGCCTACCAGGACGTCGGTACAGGTCCTGTGATTGTCCTCGTGCACGGAGTGCTCATGGACGGCAGCCTCTGGCGAAAGGTCACGCCCCACCTGGCGAAAACCTGCCGGGTCATCACACCCACTCTCCCCCTCGGTGCGCACCGTTTGCCCATGGCACCAGATGCCGACCTGACTATGCGCGGCCAAGTGCACCTGCTCGCCGACTTCATGGATGCCCTCGACCTGCACGATGTGACCTTGGTCATCAGCGACTGGGGTGGGCCCCTCTTCCTGACCGCTGAGGGCCGTGATGAACGGGTAAGCCGGCTCATCATCACCCCCTGCGAGGCCTTCGACAACTTCCCACCGGGACTGCCTGGACGGGCCGCAGAACTCCTCGCCGTCTCCGACGTGGGCATGCGAGCCGGGCTCCACCTACTACGGTGGGGCGTCGCGCGCAGGAAGCCCATGATGTTCGGGTGGATGGTCAAACGAGACATCCCCGCGAGGACAGTGCGTGCTTGGACCGCCCCCGGCCTCAATGACCGCCGCATCCGCAACGACTACCGGGCATACGCCCGAGGGAGCTGGTCGAAACAACACTGCGTTGCCGCCACGCAGTCCCTCAGCAGTTTCCACGGCCACGCCACCGTCCTCTGGGCACCCGAGAACAAGGTCATGCCCCAGGCCCACGGTCAGCAGCTCGCTCGGCTGCTCGGCACCACCGTCACGGAGGTGAACGATGCCTACGTCTTACTCAGCGAGGACCAACCCACCGTCCTGGCTCAGCACATATCGCATGCCGTCTCCGAGGTCAGATAACTGCAGTGACACCAACTGCAGGCCTCGTACAGGCACCCACCACAGACCCCAGTGGGTGCCTGTCGTGGTGGCCGGTTGCGACAGCGAAAGGACGCCGATTCGATTGAGTCGATATCGCGGCCACGTGCACCTGTTCGCCCACGAGTGGTGGTGCCGTCCGGGACCACGATCCGGCGCCCCCTGGCGTTGGTGGACACCGCCGCGTTCGACCGGGCCGTCGCCGCCCGGATGGCCATCACGGTCGGCGAGATGGGCAGTCGCCTTGCAGGCGATGTCATCGGCGTGGTCGAGGTCTTCGGCGCTGGGCAGGGTCTCAGGTCTGTCGCTGCATTCTCGCGCGTTCAGCGTCAAAGTAGCCGACGGCGGGCAGGGTCACCGCCTAACCCCGGCGCTCCTTAACGCCGCGCGTGGCCAAACGACAGGTCCCAAGCCAACGGCAGATCCTGCGCGCCCCAGGTGCGGTCACGCCGGCGGAAGCCTCCCTCAACGATGCGCGGGCATGAACCAGCTCCACATCCGGAAGGCCGGCCGCGCAGACCGCGCCCTCCTTGCCGAGTTCCTGCGCGGGCTATCACCAAATTCGGTATACCAACGCTTCCAGGCCTATCTTGGGCCCGAACCGAAGCCTGCGCTGGTCGATGCCATGCTCCCTGGCGGCCGACACGGAGGCGCCGTGCTTGGGCTTGTCGACCAGCGGCCGGTAGCCCACGGCATGTGGGTGCGGGTCGGGATGGCGCGGGTAGCGGAGATCGCCGTGGTAGTGGCGGATACCAAGCAAGGACAGGGAATCGGCACCCAGATTGCCGTGTCATTGATCGCCGACCTGGCGTCCCATGGTGTACAACGCGTAAAGGTTTTCACCAGCGCAAACAACAACGCCGTTACTCGGATGGTCACTCGACGAGCGCCAGACGCCGTGCGCGAACGTGACGGCCCAACCATCACCTACACATTCACCGCCCTCTCCACGAACCGGGCCGAGCGCAACACGGCCAGCACCGTGGCCGCTTCCGCCGGCGACAGGGCCCGCGGCTGGCGGCGCGACTCCCGGACGGCCAGCGCGACGAGGCGCGGTGGGGGCCGGCTGGACCGGCGGCGGCGGTAGCGCGCCGCTCCAGCCCATCCCACGGCCCGGCACGCCCCAGGGACCCCGATCAGCGGGGCCAGCCTGGTTATCGTTACCTCGATTCACCACAGGGCCCGTGGCCCAGCAGAACTGAGAGCCAGCTTTCAGTGGATCTTGGTGACCTTCCGGGCCGGACTGAGCTCACCCGGTGAGCCGCCAACTGTCCCAGCCTAACCGGGCGGCTTCCTTGGCTTCGGCGGTCGCCGAGAGCGTCCGGAACTAGCCAGCCCGACGCGATGTGCGATGGCCTGATTTGAGATGCGACTCCTTCAAAACGCGACCACTTCCACCCGCCCCTGCGAGACGTTCATGAACCACGTCACTGAGCACGTTCGATCTGACTCTATGAGCGTTAAGACGTACCGCATCCCGGCGAGCGGCCGCGACGACCAGCTGCCCCACTCGGAAGACGACACCCAACGCAGTCATCAGCAGCACCACCAAGTTCACGTGTGCAGGCGAGGCGGTGGCCGCCACCGCCGGGACGCGAACTTCTGATCGCAGAGCCACCGGTCGTGCACCCCTGTCCAGGTCTTCCCGCCGAAGTAGACGATCCCTGACGCAGCCACCGTTCCGACACCCGATGTCGACCCGCCATCAGATCCTCGCGCACATCCTCACGGGCCCGGAACAGGTCCCGCGCCGCCTCCGTGTCCGCGGACGGGACCGCTACGATTTGACCCAAGTGCGGCAGCCGGGCCAGGTGGCGAGCACCCCGGGCATCGGTCTTGACCCCGCCTCCGCTGGGACGCTGCAGCTTCGACGGGGCCGCAACCAAACGCTTGAGACCCTTAACCGCCAAGAACCGGGCCAGCCCGAACCCCGTCAGCCCAGCCTCATAGGTGACCGTGACCAGGCCAGCAACCTGACCAGCCACGCCAGCAGCCCGGCGTAATCTGGGCTCAACCGCGCCTCAACCACCTCCCCGGTCCGCCCATCCAACGCGCACGCGACCACCGACCGCGCGTGACCAAAGGACCACCCTGGTCGACAATCCACGTTCACGTGGGAGCCAGGCCCCAGGACACTACCCCCCTACCGTCTAGAGGCCACGCGGCGCCTGGCTCGTGAATCGCGTTTGCGCGCTGTGGGTACCCTCAGGAACGCTGGGGAATATGGAGTTCTTCTGCTACCACCGCGATCGGCCTGGATCGATGCCTTTGCGCAACCACCTGCTGGAACAGCATTGGTCCTACATGGACCAGTTCGACGCGACCATGATCGCCCGCGGCCCGACCTTTACTGACAATGAGATGCTGACCGGCAGCGTGCACATCCTTGATCTGCCGGATCCGGGTGCCGCCCGCAGCTTCGTTTTCGATGAGCCTGGTTACCAGGCTGGCGCCTACCGGGACGTGCTGCTGCGCCGGTGGCGCAACTCGGTAGGTCGCACGATGTGGGATTTTCGTGGTGGCCAGCCGGATGAGAGCTATCTCGTGTTGGGGTTCACGTTGAAGCCAGCAGCGGACTATGACGAGCTGCCGATCCGCGACGAAGTGATCGTCTCGGGGCCACTGTTGTCCGACGACGGTTCCTGGGTTCTCGGGGCGGCAGTTCTGCTGGGGGCGACCGGCGCAGACGTTGCGCGAGCAGTCCTGCCAGCCGATCAGTACACCGGCATCGAGGTGCATCGGTGGCGATTCGGCGGACGACCGAGCTGACCGGATGAAGCCGAGCAAGGCCCGGACCGGCGCACGCACCCACATGGCGGCCAGTCCGAGCTGGGTAAACCCACCCCAACCCGAGAACTGGCCTGATGGTCAACCGGTCCGCCACGCAACGTTCCGGTGAGGTGAGACGGCTCCGTGAGCGACAGACGCTGCTGGCCAGCAAGATTCGCTCCGAGTCGAATGAGTCGCCCCGGGCCACATGCACGTTGTAGACCTGACCTAACGGCACCCCGGAAAGGCCACCACCCGAGGCCGGGAAGAACTACCACTTCGTCAGGAACCGCCACCCCCGGCCGGTTCCCCACCTGACTACAGAAGGGCTCAACATCATGGTTCGCGTCAAGTTCGCCGGGGCATTCACCGCCCTGGCGCTCACACTCGGAATCACTGCCGGCGGCATCATCTGGGACTCGGCCGGCACTCCATCCACCACCGCCAGCGGTGTCATTTGGGACTCGGCCGGCCAGTACGGCGGGTCTGTCACGACCGATGACGGCGCCCACTGGGGCTGACCCACCTGCAGAACCGGAGCACCAACGCCGAACCCCAACGAGTCGTTCCCCCTCGCACCTGTAGAGCCCGGCCCGGACCACCAAGATCGGACAGCCGACCCGAAATGGCGATGGTCCAATCTCCTATTGTAACGACGTAACCGTCGTTTCTCCGGCCAGGTGCCGTGAGGAACTAATCGTGTCGCGACACTGGACCCGCTGACTGTCGACCCGTCTCGCCCCTCCGGCATCGCGGTCAGCGACCCCACGGCCCCGGCCTGACGAGACCCCCGTCACGCCGGGGCCGGCCGGACCCTCATACGCGGCACCACCGTCACAGCGGTCCGAACCAGATGAGGGCTTGGGGACTCGAGCGTCGCACAGATTTGGAAACCCAAACCCGACCGAGGTCGTGCCTACCGACAGGTGATCATCATGCGTCGTCACCGCTCCCCCCTCCTTTTTGCCGCCACTGGCCTCGCGGCGCTGGCCCTCCTGTTGGCCCAAGCCCCCGCTGGGGCCACCGATAAGCCACCTGGAACCACTGGCTCCACCTTCGCTGCCCGGGTGACGCCCCTCGTGACTGACACGTCGGCGTTGGAAGTGGTGGAGCAACGTGGGCGGACAGCGCACGGTTCGCTGTTCGGTGGCGCCCAAGCAAGCGAGGACGGAGCCATCATCGAGGTGTTCCTCACCCGAGATGACCCGGCCGTCGAAGCCGACCTGCGGGCGGCCGCGAAACTGTCCCCGACCCAGATCCGGTTCCGCACGGGCGCCACCACGGTGGCCCAACAGGACGCCCTACACAACCGGGTCACGACCGCAGCCCCGTCCTTACGCAAAGCCGGGTACCGGCTGGACTCCTGGATTCTGAACTTCGCGACCCGACGCGAGGTCATCACCCTGACCGACGGCACACCTGCCCAAGTCGCAAAGCTCCGGCGCCAGTTCGGGCCCGAGGTCGACGTCAAAGCCAAACCTGACTCTCCCGCACGCGTGACGGCGGACCGGTTTAGTGACACCGCACCCTGGAACGGTGGAGACTTCATCTCAGACACCGTGTCCACCTGCACGTCGGGGATCCCCGCCCACAACGGCGCAGGCGCCCAGTACCTGGTCACTGCCGGGCACTGCTTCAACCTGGGCGCCAACATCTTCAACTACTCCGCCAGCCTGAACCACGGCGGGCGTGGGTATCTCGGCCGGGTCAGCACCCGCGCCCAAACCGAACGCGACATGGACGCAGAACTCATCTCCACCCGGCTCTCCAACCTGATCTGGACCGGCTCGTCAACATCACCGACCCGCACCGTCATCGCCGGCACCGCCGGGTCCCCCGGCCATAAAAAGGTTTGTCACAGCGGCGCCTACGAAGGCGAGAAATGCGGACTCACTATCGACGGGGTCGGCTGCAAGAACTTCCCCGGCGTCCTGACGTACTGCCACCTGTTGCACGCATCATCGACCAACCCCCAAGCCGTCGGACCCGGTGATAGTGGCGGACCGGTCTACCGGATGGTCGACGGACAACTGCGCATCGTGGGCACTGTCACCGGCGGGGACGGCACCAGCGCTCGGTGCGGCAACTGGTCACCCCAGAACAACAGAATCTGCCGCAGCAACCTGTGGTACACCGACTGGAACGCCGTAGCCAGCCGCTGGAGCCTGCACATCGGCGGCCTCGGCTAAACCCTGAGCTCGTCAAGAACGAGCGCCTACCGACGACATCACTGGTGACACCGACCTCAGGCCTCAACGCAGGGAAACCACCTCACGTTTTGGCCCTGTCAGGCGGCCGCCCGGGCGCCCACGCAGTCCTAGCTTTCTCAGGTCGTTCGAGCTGGACATGGTCGGCCAGACCAAAACGAACTGCTCACAGGCGATCGCAAACCCTGACCGACGTTGAAAGGGAGCATCCGTGTCAGATCCTGCAGACATCGAGCAACTCAACACTCTTAACACCGCGTTCATCGAGGCCTGTCGGCTTGGGTCCTGGCCCGGCCTGCGTAAACTCCTGTCGGACTGGTTCCGCTACGTTGACGGGACGACCGGGCAGATGTGGGACATGGCCGAGTACATCGCCGATCTCGAGGCTCATCCCGATCCCACGCTGCGGATCGACCAGGTCATCATCCACATGGCCGGTGACACCGCCGGCGTGACCGCCCGAACCTCAAACCGGTCAGGCACCCACAACCGGTACCTTGACGTTTACGCTCGTGAACCCTCCGGGTGGCGCTGCGTTCAGGCCTGCGTGTGGCCAACTCAGGCCTAGGGTCGCGGTCGTGACGACAACCTTGATTACCGGGGCGAACAAGGGCCTCGGATTCGAGACGGCCCGTCGACTCGTAGCGGCTGGTCACACCGTGTGGATCGGCAGCCGCGACGCCGACCGGGGGCGCCGAGCAGCCGACCGACTCGGAGCACGAACGGTCCTACTCGATGTCACCAACGAGGAGTCGGTCGCCGCTGCAGCCGCCACCATTGCGGCCAGTAGCGGGCTCGATGTGCTCGTCAACAATGCCGGCATCCAGGTCGAGATGACAGACGGCGGCGTGACCGGTGCGGCGGGCGTAACCACGGAAATGATGCGCACAACGTTCGACACGAACGTCTTCGGCTTGGTGCGCGTCATGCACACCTTCCTCCCACTACTACAGCTTTCGAGCGCGCCAGTCGTGGTCAACGTCAGCAGCTCGCTGGCCTCGCTGACCAAAATCAGCACCCCCGGCACGCCCGCCCATGCGTACCCAGGTGTGGCATACCCGGCGTCCAAGGTTGCCGTCAATATGATCACGGTGCAATACGCGAAACAGTTCCCGCGCATGAGGATCAACTCTGTCGAGCCCGGCTTCACCAGGACGGACCTGAACCAGAACACCGGAACCCGCCGTGTCGAAGACAGTGCGGAAGTCATCGTCCGGATGGCGCAGATCGGGCCTGACGGTCCCACCGGTGGCTACTACGACATCACCGGCGAACTACCGTGGTGACCCGACCCGATCCTCCGGATCGGCTCACGGAAGGCCCGGTAACGGTGGCTACAAATCGCGCGGATAGGTCATGACGTGGCGTGGCGGTGAGACGGACACTTCGCCTGCTACCCGGGGACTTGTAAGAGACCGAATGTTGGTACGGGGCCCGTCGTCGTCCTCGTGCACGGGGACTCATCAACAGCAGCCACTGGCGCAAGGTCACACCCCACCTGGCGGAACCTGGCCGGCCATCACGCCCCCTCCCCGAGGCTCCCCTGGTCACGCGACCGATGGCCCGAACATGACAGACCCTGGAAGGAACGCCCAGATGAGCACCAGCCCCACCGCCCGAACGCCCTACTTCGTGATCGACTACACACCCGGGCCAGCAGCGCCTACGAGCGCACCCGACCCCGCAGACCCCGCGGGCGTGGTGCTCAGGGCACATCTTGAGCACCTGCGGGCAGGCCACCAGGCCGGTTTCGTCGTACTAGCTGGGCCCTGGACCGGTCAGCTCGCGTCCGGACTTGTGATCGTCAACGGTGACCACGGTCAGGTTGACCAGTTCATCGCGGATGACCCAGCCGTACAGCAATCCGTCCTGGTCCCAACCGTCCACCGATGGTCCCCCCTAGTCGGCCTGCCCCGAACCAGTCCAACAGATGGCCCATAGCCTCGACGGTGCGTCGACGCCACGGATGCGGCTCTGAGTCTAGGTTGCAGCGAGGGTCATCCACCGCGGTGCAGCGGCTGGAAGTGCCTGATGCGTGGGTGGTTTGGTTCTCACGGCCATACGGGGCGCATCGGTTCCCGAGTCTTCCCACCACCCAGGAGAACCACGGAGCCTCGCGGCCGACCTGTTCCCCGACCCGACACCAACGATTCGAGGCCATGTGCCAAGGCACCGGGTAAACGCAGCGGCGCTGAGCACGATCGTCGTACTGGCTACCGTCTCAGGGTGTGAGTCGGTACCCGAACCCAACCCCCACCACACCAGCTCGAGGCCAACCCCCACCACGCCACCGGCATGGCACCAGTCCGCCCTACCCGCTCCGCACAGCCCACCCGGGCATCTGATCGTGCAGTCGGTCACGTACTGCGGCGCGAAGTGGTACCTCGGTGGCGCCATCGACACCGGCAATGACCAGAGCTACCCGGCCCTGTGGAGCTCACCCGACACCCGCCACTGGCACACCGAACCCATTACAGCGCACACCTACTACGGCCAACGCGCCCTGCTCACCTCCCTCGGGTGCCGTAACGGCCGACTCGCGGCGATCGGAGCCAAACCCGGTGGCGCCCATGGAAACCCGCGCGTCACCTCATGGTGGCAACGCGGCGACACCACGCTGGTGGACGTCGACGCTCCCTTCGAACTGTTCGGCGGACCATCAGCGGTCAACGTCGGACCCGTCCACGGCGGACCTAACGGCTGGCTGATCGCCGGGAACCGCACCGGCGGCCCCGCCGTGTGGGTCGCCACCGACCCGCGGACCTTCACCCTGATCGACCACGCCCCCCATCTCGCCGACGGTGACGGGTGGACTGGGCTCGCCCAGGACGTGACATGGGACGGTGACCGCTGGGTCCTCGTCGGCGGCGGCGGGTACCGAACCCACCTGCACCAGCAGCCGCTGGCCTGGACCTCAACCGACGGCCACCACTGGACCCGTGAACCGGTCCCCGGCAGCACCGAGTTCGCTGACCTGCAACGAGTGGTCGCTCAGCCCGGCGGCGCCATCGCCGTCGGGCTCCGCGACAACACGTTCGGTGCCTGGCGGCGCACCCCCACCGGGTGGACCGAAACCGGAACCTTCGGGCGCCAGTCCCCCACTGGCACCACCAGCGCCAGGGTCCTGTCCCTGACCGTGGCCGGCTCCCACCTCGCCGCCGCCGTCAGCGACGGGTCCACTCTCGCGCTCTGGACCTCACCTGATGCCACCACCTGGACCCAGCTCACGTTACCCACCAACGTCACGGCCGGAGGTGGCCGGTCCATCCACGTTCACGGATCAGGCGACACGCTCCTGCTCACAATCAGCGACGCCACGACCAGCACCATCTGGTCCACTCAGACGCTCCCCTAACGACCACCTCGCATCCGAGCAAGGGGTGCCTGTCAGCCGAGCCCCCCTGCCAACGAAAGGACCGCTTCCCAAACCGAGGTCACACAGGCCACCAACGCGGCGCGACGCTGCGCGGGCACCGACTGCTCAGGGCCCGGGCCCGGGCTGGGGGCACCATCGACACCGTCGTTCTACCGATCCCTCGCATCGGCGCGCGCACGCTACCACCAGGGGCGGGCAAGGCGACACGTCTTGGCGCGCCGAAAGTACTCGTGTCGACAATGAGGCCACCGTTACAAGACACGACGATGCATCGATGGGAGATAGCCCGATTGGCCCCTCCAGGCGGGATAGGGCGGCGCCCTGCACCGCCATCGGCAGCCGTGAACACGAAGCTCGCCGCGGCTGCCCCTGACCGGTTGGAGATCGCCGCCGCCAACGACATGCGCCCCCGTACGCGATGCCCTGGGGTCGTGGGGTCGTCTGTGATGGCTGGTACCCCGGCCCCCTTGCTGCTGTCCTGGTCAGAGCAATCACTCACTTTGGCGTCTCGCAGACCCCTTCGGTGAGCAGTCCACCGGTGTGACGGCTGAGGTTCAACATCACCATGTAACGGCCCCACCGCTCGAGCTGCTTTGGTGCACGGGCCCTCCGCTGGCGACCACGAAAGTGAAACCGCTTGGTGATTCGTCCTGGGTCGAATCAGTGGCTCGGCAACGGGTTTCGTCACATCATGGTGTGCCGCGCCGCCCGTGCGCGACGCCTCATGTCGGGTGGCCGCCGGGTGCACCCGCAGGCCCTGCGGGGAGTAAACAAGATGATGCCAATCGTCGAGGCCTTACGGGCTTCGCGTCCTGGTCCTGACCAATCGCATCCACCAACACGTTCCGGCACCGGGTCGGTTCTGGGATGAAGGAGCCGTAATAATGCGCTGGACCAAAATCTTAACCGTCGGGGCCGCGGCCTCGCTCAGTCTCGTCACCGCCTGTGGCGCCCCGAAGACCGATAGCACCACGCCGGCCGGTGACCGAAATAGCGGTGGAGCCCAACAGCCCGCGACGGCGGCTCTCGATCCCACGGCCACAGGGCCGGCGCCAGAGATTCCTGGGGCCCGGAAGGGTGGCATGGTCACGGTCGCCTACGCCACGGTGCCGCAAGACATGGACCCGAGCAACCAGTTCTTCCAGGACACAGCAGTGATCTTGGGCCTGACCCACCGCGCTCTGACGCAGTACGTCCTGCGGGACGGCAAGGCGGTGCTGGTGCCCGATCTCGCCACCGACCTCGGCACCGCGTCCGCTGACGGCCTGACCTGGACCTTCACCCTCAAGGACGGCATCAAGTACGAGGACGGCGCCCCGGTGACAGCCGCCGACGTCGTGTTCGCCGCCAAACGCTCGTTCGACCCCGACCTCGCCGTGAACGGCCCGACCTACCAGCGTGACTTCTTCAAGGGCGGCGCCGCCTATAAGGGCCCCTACCAAGGAGACAAGAACTGGAAGGGCGTGGAGGCCCCCGACGACAAGACCATCGTCATCCACCTCGGGAAGAAGTTTTCGACCCTGCCCTACTTCATGTCCTTCAGCCAGTTCGCCCCCCTTCCCGAGGCCAAGGACACGAAAGTGGACTACGAACTCCACCCCATCTCGACCGGTCCGTACATGTTCGACAAGTACACCCCCGGCACCGAGCTCTACCTCAAACGCAACCCCAACTGGGACCCCCAGACCGACCCGGGCCGCAACAACTACCCCGACGGCTACCACTTCAAATGGGGAATCGACGACGTCAAAAGCCAGCAGTCCATCCTGGCCAGCACCGGAGACGACGCCACCACCCTCAACTGGGACACGATCGACTCATCCCTCGTCCCTCAGATCGAGGGAGCAAAGAAGGACCAGTTCGTTGAAGGCCTGTCCTCGTGCAACGCCGTGATCAACCTCGACGCCACAAAGATCAAGGACATCAACGTTCGCAGGGCGATCGCCAAGGCGTGGCCCTTCGACTCGCTCCACAAGGCGGCCGGCGACACCAGCCACGCGTTCACCCCGGCCAGCACCATGATCCCGCCGCAAGTGACCGGCCATCTCGACTACACCGTCGATGGCATGAACGGCCGAGGCGACGGGGACCCTGCCGCCGCCAAGAAGATGCTGGCTGACGCCGGCTACGGGCCAAACAAACCCTACGAGCTGATCTACTACTACACCAACGACGACGCCACACAGCAGAAGGTCAACCAGGTGCGCAAGCAGAAGCTGCAAGCGGCCGGCTTCAAAGTCACCGATATCGGCGTCCCCGGAAAGGAGCGCCGCGGCATCATCGGGAAACCGAACGGTAAATACAACATGCTGCAAGGCCCCCGAGGGTGGTGCTTCGACTGGCCGTCCGGTGACGCGATCATCCCGCCGACCATCGGCTCCGTCGCGCTCTCCTCGGGTGGCACGTCGTACGGCAACTTCACCGACCAAAAGATCGACTCCGAGATTCAGCGCATCCAACAGCTCTCCATTCAAGAGCAGGGGCCGCAGTGGGGGAAAATGGACCAGTGGTTGACGAAAAACTACCTCCTGGCCATCCCCGACAACTACGCCAAAGGCAACACCGTCTTCGGCACCAAGCTGAAGAACGTGCAGAACAACCCCAACACCGGCCTCACCGAACTGAGATCCATCTGGGTCGCCCCGTAATGGAGACGGACACGACCGAGACCATGGTGGCAGCACTCAGCCCGACCGACCGGCAAGTAGTCATCGGAGGCGTCAGGTGGTGGGAATGGTGTCCCATCCGTAGTGGTGTCTGGCGGTGTTGATCAGGCGTCCAATACCGGTGAGCGCGGCGGCAAAGAAGGGGTAGAACTCGACGATGACTCGGGTCTTGTCGATGAACCGGCCCAGCGTGCCGAAACCATGCATCCACGAGTGACTCCGCTTCACCGGCCAGCGCTTGGTGGCCTGGATCGGGGCCGGCTTGCCCTTGGTCGCGATGCGCGGGGTGCAGCGCAGGATCTCCAATAGGTCACGGGTCTTGCCCGAGTCCTGTCCCGTGTCCACGTGCACACCTGCACCCTCGGGCAGCGCCCCTACTGTGTCGGGTACTCCGGCCAGGGTCGGTTCCAGCAGCGGTGAGTCGTGGGCGTTGGCCGCCGCGGCGAACCGAACAGCGGGATCCCGAACGCGTCCGTCACAACCGACCGCTTCGGACCCTCTTCAGAGCGGGAGCGTTCGCGGCAACCTCGCCGCCGCGAGTGGAAGACAAGTCAAGCGGTCCCAGTGCGCTCCGGCTCGGAGCGTAGAACGCAGAACTCATTCCCCTCTGGATCCGCCATAGTGACCCACCCCTGACCCAGCCCGTGCTCGTCCCGACGGTCCGTCAAGACGCGTGCGCCCAACCCCTTCAGGCGCTGCACCTCCTCGTCGCGGCTTTGGTGTCGGGGACGAATGTCGAGGTGGATGCGGTTCTTTCCCGCGTTCGCTTCGGGGACCTCGATGAACAGCAGCGTGTGGCCGGTTGACGGGTCAAGGATGGGGCACTCCTCATCACCGGCTTCATTGGGGTCTGCTGCCACATCGACGTAGCCCAGGACGGACTTCCAGAACTCGGAGAGAGCGAAAGCGTCGACGCAGTCCACGGATGTATGCGATACGAAGCAGGTCATGGACTACGAGTTCAGCAGCCGCCTTGACTAACCGCAAGCGATTTCCTGATCTTGGTAGGACAGCGGCGGGCGGACGCCCGTCGGCGGGGGGGCGCCCGTCGGCGGAGCGACCCGCAGGGACCGCCATGAGGCGGCTGGCTATGGGCGTGAAACCTGACGTCAGTTGGTGACGAATCCTGACGGCACCGGGGTGTCCGGATGGCGTGTGATGGTCGTGAATGTTGACGTCACTTGGTGGGGGTGGCGCCTTCGAGTTGGGCTCGGGTGTGGGCGAGGCCCACCGGTCAGCTTCGACGCGTTGCCGGGAAAACCCGATCACTTGTGCTAGGGCTGCCTTCAGGTTGTCGCAGCGAACCGTACCCGCATACACGCCGCCAAGTTCGGTGAAGGCGTGCACGTGCCCCTCGAAGGAGGCCTCTTGGCCACCGGTCGCGGACACTCGGTGCACGGCCTTACCGGAGTAGGACATCCGCAACGAGAACAGGTGCGCTGCGACCAGTTCCCCTCGTAGCACGACGGCGATTTCTCCGAAGTCGACTTCGGCTTCCCGGCCGGGGTGGTGGGTTTGCGGGACGAAACCTGTCGGGTCGCCGCGGCCCTGCTCAACACGGATCTGCGGTCCGCGTATGGCGACGTAGGTCCGCACAACGGGGTAGGACACGTCGTGCATGCCGTGCTCGTCGATGAGCCGGGCGAATATCCTGGTAGCGGTGTGCCGTTGCTTGCGGGGGGCGTCAAGATCACCCACCAGCATCGCGTCGATGACTTCCTTGAACTGGTCCAGTTTCGAAGGCCGCTTCGGGTAGTCAGCTCGTTGGGATGGCCACGCCGAACCCAACGCGTCCTTGACGGTGCGCCTGATGGCGCTCAGCTGAAAGTCCCCAGACCTGCTCACTGAAATTCCCCACCCGTGTGGCTCCACCGAGTCAGGTGGGGCTCCTTCGAGGCTAGTGGTCTCTGACCACACACCAGCACGAAGGAGCCCCGACTGCTCATGCTCACACGGGAGGAAGACATCGACGCGCACGCACTGCGGAAGCAGGGCTGGACGATCTCGGCGATCGCTCGGCACCTGGGGAGGGACCGTAAGACGATCCGGGCGTACCTGGCCGGGAGGGAGCCGGGCGTCCGGGAGGCGGGGGCACCTGATCCGTTCGAGAAGTTCGCCGCGTACTGCGGGCAGCGGCTGGCCGATGACCCGCACCTGTGGGCGATGACGTTGTTCGATGAGCTGCTGCAGCTCGGCTATGACCGGTCCTACCCCACGCTGACCCGGCAGCTGCGGGCCCGGGGGCTGCGCCCGGCGTGTGAGCCGTGCCGGCCCACGAAGGACCGGGCGGTGGCGATCATCGAGCACCCGCCCGGGGAGGAGACCCAGTGGGACTGGGTCGAGTTGCCCGACCCGCCCGAGCACTGGGGGTGGGGCAAGACCGCGCACTTGCTCGTCGGGGCGCTGAGTCATTCCGGGAGCTGGCGGGGAGTGTTGTGTGAGTCCGAGGAGCAGCCGCACCTGATCGACGGGCTGGATCGGGTCGCGCGCGCCCTGGGCGGACTGAGCAGGGACTGGCGTTTCGATCGGATGTCCACGGTGGTGTCCCCGTCCACGGGGAAGGTGTCCGCGTCGTTCGCGTCCGTGGCTAAACACTACGGCGTGACCGTGAGGCCGTGCCCACCGCGGCGCGGGAACCGTAAGGGCGTCGTGGAGAAAGCGAACCATGTTGCCGCACAACGGTTCTGGCGGGCCTGTCAAGATTTCTGTGTAAGCGATCTGGGTCATCGTGGGTTTAGAGGTGGGCGTTGATGCGGTCGGGGTAGAGCAGGGCGAGCTCGGGACAGCGCCGTCTTCCAGCCGATCACGGCGAGGCCTTCGACCAGGCGGCCTGGAGCCTGGCGGGATTGGCCCTTCGGGGTGCCGGCCTCCTTGGCGCGTTCGCGGGCTCGTTTGTCCTCGATGGTTCGGATCGCGAGCCAGAGCAGCTTCATCGCGGCGGCGTCGTTGGGGAAGTGACCGCGGTTCTTGATGATCTTGCGCAGCTGGTAGTTCAGCGACTCGATGCTGTTCGTGGTGTAGATGACCTTCCGAAGCGCGGGTCCGAAGGCCAGGAACGGGACGAACCGGTCCCACGCGTTCTCCCACGTCGCGCTTGTCGCGGGGTACTTCTTGCCCCAGGTCGAGTCGCCGAACGCGGCCATCGCTGTCAGTGCGGCGTCCTCGTCGGGGGCGGTGTAGATCGGGCGCAGCATCGCTGCTACTGCCTTGCGGTCGCCGTAGGAGACGAAGCGCATCGAGGCCCGGATCAGGTGCACGACGCAGGTTTGGACCATAGCGTGGGGCCAGGTGGCCTCGATGGCTTCCGGGAAGCCGGTCAGTCCGTCGCAGCACACGATGAGGCCGTCACGCAGGCCGCGGTTGGCCAGTTGGGCGCACACCGAGGCCCAGAACTTCGCGCCCTCGGCGGCCTGGATCCAAATACCCAGAACGGTTTTCACGCCGTCCATGTCGACCCCGACTGCGATGTGCGCGGCCCGGTTCGTCACGTGGGCGCCGTCGCGGATCTTCACCACGAGGGCATCGAGGAAGATCACCGGGTAGAACGCCTCGAGCGGGCGGGACTGCCACTCGGCGACCTCGTCGGCCACGGCCTCGGTGACGTTCGAGATCGTCTCGTGGGACAGCTCCGTGCCGAGCGTTGAGGCGAGGTGGTGCTGGATGTCGCGGACCGTCATCCCGCCCGCGTAGAGGCTGATGATCATGTCCTCCAGCCCGCCGAGGCGCCGAGAGCCCTTCGGGACCAGCGCCGAGGCGAAGCTCGAGCTGCGGTCCCGCGGCTGGTCCAACGCGAGGTCGCCGACCTCGGTCCCGACCGTCTTGGGCGTCGTGCCGTTGCGGGAGTTGCCGCTGCCGTGCCCGGCCCGGTCGCCACGCTCGTAGCCCAGGTGCGAGGTCAGTTCCGCGTCCATCCCGCGCTCGAGGACGGCCTTGATCATCTCGGGCAGGAAGCCTCCCTTCCCGGTCAGAGCAACACCTCGTTCGCCGTCGCGGGCCAGTAGATCATCGACCAGATCGTCGGAAAACAGCTCCCGGCGCAGCCGCCGAGCTTCAGGACTCGAGGAGGCGGACGCGTCGGATGCCGTATCCGGGTCGTGCTTCTCGGTCACCGTCATAGTGAACTCCTTCAAGATCGGACCCACCGCTCACACAGACCATCTGACACCCTCGTTCTGGCGGACCCTGCCCGATGACGTGACCGTCGAGGAAGCCCAGGCGCGCCTGAACAAGTGGTGTACCACCCGCGGCGACATCCGGTTGCGGGCGACCGCCGACGGGCGCAGCACGGTCCAGACCCTGGCCGAGCTCGAGCCGCTGCGCCCGGTCCCGGCGCCGTACCCGGTCGTGCTCACCGTGGCGCGGGTGGTGTCCGCCCAGGCGTTGGTCTCCTACGCCGGGAACCGGTACTCCGTCCCGCCCGAGCTGCACGGGTCCACGGTCACCGTCAGCCTGCTCCTGGGCGCTACCCACCTGGACATCGCCACCCTCCCGACACCGGGACGCCCCGGCCCGGTCCCGACCGTCATCGCCCGCCACCAGCTCGCACCCGCTGGCGCCGGCGCCACCATCCGCGAGGTCGGGCACGTGACCGCCCTGACCGAGGCCGCCCTGGCCGCGTTCACCACGGCAGCCCCGCACCGCCGCAAAGAACGCCGCCCGCCCAGCCCAGCCGCCCGCGCCGAGGCCGAGCAACTGCGCCACCAAACCACCGGCCGATCCAGCGCATGCGATGACACCCAGGTCGTGGTCAACCTGGCCCGATACGCGGCCGCCGCGGCCGGACGTAACGCCCTCATACCAGCCGCCCCCAACCCCTCACCCGAGGACCAGCCAGACACCCGCAAGAACACCCTGAAGGAGACGAACCAGCAATGACAACAACACAGCCTACGATCCCATCGGCCCCGTCCACGCCCGCACAGGCCAGCCTGTACCAGCAGCTCCGCAGCCACCTCGCCGTCCTGAAGCTGCACGACGCCGCCGAGCACCTGCCCACCGTCCTGGACGCCGCCGCCGCCGAAGGGCTGTCCCTGACCGCCGCCCCCGAACGGCTCCTCGCCGTCGAAGTCGACGCCACCGAGGCCCGCCGCCTCGCCGGACGCCTCCGGTTCGCGTCGCTACCAACCCCGGCCACCCTCGCCGACTTCGACTACGACGCCGCCCCCGGCCTCGACCCCAAACTCATCACCGAGCTCGCCACCGGCCGCTACCTGCAGTCCGCGACCAACATCCTGCTCATCGGCCCACCCGGCGTCGGCAAGACCCACCTAGCCGTCGGACTGGCCCGCGCCGCAGGCGAATCCGGCTACCGCACCTACTTCACCACCGCAGCCGACCTCGCCGCCCGCTGCCACCGTGCCGCGATCGAAGGACGCTGGGCCACGACCATGCGCTTCTTCGCCGGACCGACCTGCCTCGTCATCGACGAGCTGGGCTACCTCGCCCTACCCGCCGAAGCCGCGTCCGCCCTGTTCCAAGTCGTGTCCCAGCGGTACCTGAAGACCTCCATCATCTTGACCAGCAACAAAGGCGTCGGCTCCTGGGGAGAGGTCCTGGGCGATAGCACCGTCGCCGCAGCCCTGCTCGACCGGCTCCTACACCGCTCCGTCGTGCTCAACCTCGACGGCGACTCCTACCGCCTCCGCGAACACCACGCCCGAGGCGAAGCCCCCCGCGCCACCACCACCGGCACCCGCCAACCGCTACGCTGACACCGCCACCAGGTGGGGACTTTCGGCGAGCAACCCTGGGGATTTTCGACAAGCGGCATCACGCCACCCTACGTGGTGGCTGCGTTGGACCTCACGCTCCGACATCCCAGCACGGACACGGCGCGAATGGTTGCATAGAGCTCGACACGGCCATCTCGTGAGCCCAACACCATGTGTGTGCTACCTCCGGTCAGCCCGAAATGAGCCGAAGGAGGACCGCTGGGGCGGCCACCGATGACCGGCCTGAGGGTGTGGACACCGGTGAAGAGTCACCGACGGGCGGGGATGGCCTTGCGTCGACAACCTCGAGGGGTTGAACTTATTTGGTCAGTGGCTGGGGGCACACGGTTACGACGATGGTGTTGCTCAGGAGCGGACGTCCCGGCGCGTGAACACCAAGAGGGCCACGGCCAGGAGTGCTGTGGCGAGGGCAACTAGTAGCCCGAGGTCAGCGAAGTTCCATCCTTCCGCCAAGGGTCGATTTCGATAGGCCCAGGCGAACGGTGAAAGGCCCAGCATCCACTCGTTCTGTTCCGACTGCGCGCCGAGCGCGTTGAGGAGGAAGGCCAACACACCTAAGCCGGCGCCGACTCCAA
The DNA here is from genome assembly GCF_001758225.1 of Humibacillus sp. DSM 29435. Classification (GTDB taxonomy): domain Bacteria; phylum Actinomycetota; class Actinomycetes; order Actinomycetales; family Dermatophilaceae; genus DSM-29435. Next base: position 20,877 of record NZ_MAST01000027.1, read on the forward strand.
GTGCCACAGTCCGAGATCCCGAGACGGCGCCACCCATCAGGGAAGCCATGGCGATGCTGAAGGTCAGGAGCACCCAGGCTGTAGTCACAGCGACGATATGGGTGCCGTTTAGTTCCAGCTCGAAAGGCCCGCTCATGGCGGCCAGCGCAAGTCCAAGCACCACACCGAGGACACTCAGACGGGTAAAGATCGCCAGCGCCCGCTCGGCCACCAGCTGGGCGCGGGAAACGGGGTGGGCGAGCGTGAGTTCAAGCATGCCGGATTCTTCGTCGCCAGCCACTGCCCTGGTGCCCCACACGACCGCAGCAGCCGTGCCGAGCACGAATCCGAGCAAACCGAAGAACGTGGACTGTGTGTAGCCAGCCCCGGTGGCGATCTGGTCATAACCGATCGCCTTGACCACCCCCTCGGGCAGCTGGTCGATCATGTCTGCCATGCCCGAGGCCGCCCCGCCAAGGGAAGGATAGAACGACAGGTACATCGCCATAACGGCCACGAGTGCCAGTGCCCACACGAGCAGGCCTTTCCAGCCGACGCGTAGTGATTGAACGAGAACTGGCATTATGCGACATCCTTGTCTTCGTACATGGCCAACACCGACTCCTCCAGGTCTGGCTCCGCCAGCACTAAGTCGGCCACCGTGGATTGGGCTAAGGCTTTCACCAGTTCGTCGGTGCGGCCCTCAACAAGTCCGGAGACCAGAACATCGTCACCATCTGCGGACACGTCCAGGCCCGGTGCCAGTGCAGTCAGTCGTTGGGTAACCACCGATAGATCGGTGGCCGTCAGGCGGGCGCGCAGATGCCGCACCGCCGTCGCGCGCAGATCCTCGATGGATGCTTCGCGCACGATGCGACCCGACCGCAGCACGACAGCAAGATCAGCCACCTGCTCCACCTCGGACAGCACGTGGGAAGACAGGAAGATGGTCGCGCCCTCATCGCGGGCCTCGCCCACCAGTTGCAGGAAGGTTCTCTGGACGAGTGGGTCAAGCCCTGAGGTCGGCTCGTCGAGGATGAGCAGTTCCGGATCGTGCATGAAAGCCTGAACGATGCCCAGTTTCTGCTTGTTGCCTTTGGACAGCTTCCCAGCTTTCCGATCCAGCGGTATCTCCAGGCGCTCGGCTATCGCGTGCGCTCTTCGTCGTACGGTCCTGCGATCTCCCGGGGAGATGGAGGTCCAGAAGTTCAGGTGACCAGTGCCGGAAAGCCCGGGTTCCACATGCAGTTCCCCGGGAAGGTAGCCGATGCGGCCGCGCAGCTCTTTGCCACCTGCGCGTGGGTGTTGACCAAGCACCGTAGCTGACCCCGACGTTGGACGTAGCACGTCGACCAACAAGCGCATCAGCGTGGTCTTGCCAGCGCCGTTAGGACCGATGACCCCGAAGATGCTCCCTTCCGGAATGGTCAGATTCAGTGAGTCCAGTGCGCTGACGGACCCGTATCGCTTGGTCAGGTCCGTGGTGACAACGACGTCAGTCATTGCTGCCCCTTTCATCGGTGTTCGCGACGTGTGCCAAGTAGTCGTCGTAGAGACGTTGGGTCTGCTCATCCAGCTCGAAGGCGCCCAATGTCAGCATCCGCATCAGGGAGGCGTGAGCCCGCATCAGCACGGTCGCGTCCATCTGCGCAGCGCCCAGCCCCCGGGCGATATGAGGCGCGAAAACGATCAGTGACAGGCCCACGGACAACATCACCTGGGTCTGGGCGTCGCTGTCAGGGTCCGGGCGTGTCCTGACCCCAGTCGCTCCGTCCTCGAACATGGCACGCGTCCCCTCAGCCATCTTGTCCCACAGCACGTCGCCCACGTTTCCTGGCTCAGTCAACAGTCGCGCCAGGTACCGCATAGGCGGCGACTCCGGCACTGACTCCCGCACCAGGCGATCCATCGTGGATATGTCCATCTGAACCGCGTCGAACTTCTGGGCAAACAGCTCATCGACCACCTGCTCGTCACAGGCAAGGCGCAACGACTTCTTGTCTCCGAAGTGATGAATCACCAACGCCTGGCTGACACCGGCCTGCACGGCGATCTGACGCACCGTGGTACCGCCGAAACCCTGGCGCCCGAAGAGGTCGATCGCTGCATCGCGGATACGGGCCGCCGACGTCCGGTCATGAGACCTCGCTGAACACATACTCAAGATACTAACTGAACATACAGTCAAGAGCAACCGACCAGACTCCTCCCTCCACGGGCAGTCTTCAACTCGACCTGGGAGGCGTGACGTCCACATTCACGAACACAGCCGACACTGCTCGAACGGTGCCGTCAGGATTCGTCACCAACTGACGTCAGGTTTCACGCCCATAGCCAGGTGGCTTACCGCCACCGACAGCACCTTCTCCATCGCGCCGTCGCGCTCACCCAATTATCGCTGCGGTGAGGCCCGGTTCTCGGGGCGGGCTCACGGCGAGATCGCGGGTGGATCGCCCACAGCCAGGGCTAGCGTCCTCGTGCGGTCCGCAACGACGCGCGGCCGCAGTCACCGCGAGCTCGGTGTCACTCGAGCCATGCGCTGAGCGAGCCGTAACAAGTGGCGGCGACGGGCAAGGGTCGACCTTTCGCATCGGCTCGGTCGCCCCGGTGGCTCATGTACTTACTCGCTCGGCGAGGAAGCTTTCCCAGGTGCGGCGACCTATGGTGCGTTCGGGAGCGAGGTTGGCGCCCTCGCGGATCGCGCGAGCAGCGTTGACGGGCAGACGCATCGGCATAAGTAGCCGATGCTTGCCGGTGGCTGCTAGATAGGTGCGGAGCAGTTCCTTCATCGGGTAGATGCGCGGCCCGGCGAAGTCGCGTACGGTCCCGGCCGGCTCGCCTAACGCGAGCTCGACGAGTCGGGCGGCCACCTCGCGTGCGTCGACGGGCTGGAAGCGCGTTCCCGACGGGACCGGCACGATGGGCAATTTGGCCATTGCCTGCACCGCAGTGAGAGTCAGGTCGTGGAACTGCGTGGCGCGCAGGGTGGTCCAGGGCAGCCCGGACCCGGTAACGATCTCCTCGGCCGCGCGCTTGGAGGCGAAGTAGCCGAACATCGTTCGGTCGATACGGGTGATGACGGGGACCCGGTTGGCGCCGACGACCGAGATGTACACGAGGTGGGGTCGCCGGCCGGTAGCGAGTGCCGCCTGCGTGAGGGTGTGGGTCTTTTCGTCATCGCCCTGCTGCGTGCCGGCACAGTGCACGATGGTGTCGACGCCGCTGACGGCAGCAGCGATGCCGTCGCCGGTGGAAAGGTCACCGATTGTTAGTTCGATGCCGTCGGCGGGTTTGTGCGGACTGCGGCTGAGGATGCGCACGTCGTGGCCGTTCTCGCGCAGGATGGGTGCGATGAGGTGGCCGAGCGTTCCGGTACCGCCGGTGAGCAGAATAGGTGCTGACATGGTCTCTCCAGTTCGTCCTGACATTAGGTGCCCGGGCCGGTGCTCGGCTCCTTGGTCACATGCAGTCGGTCTCGCGGGTCTACTCCTTAGACACTTCGTGAGGGAGGTATGTGACACACATGAGGGGCGCCGACGACAGCGACTGGCTGGCTGAGCGGTTCGACGCCCAGCGCGGTCGGCTGCTCGGCGTGGCCTATCGGATGCTTGGGTCGGCAAGTGAGGCGGACGACGCCGTGCAGGAGGCATGGCTGCGCCTGAGCCGCACGGACGCGGATGCCGTCGAGAACTTGCCTGCTTGGCTTACTACGGTCGTCGCGAGAGTGTCGCTCAACATGTTGCGTGCTCGGGCGACGCGGCGTGAGGAGCCCCTCGAGGCCGACGTGCGCGAGCGCGCGATCAGCGGCGGGGAGGGTAGCGATCCTGCGCAGGAGGCGCTCTTGGCCGACTCAGTCGGGCTCGCTTTGCTCGTGGTACTCGACACTCTGTCCCCGCCCGAGCGGTTGGCGTTTGTGCTGCATGACATGTTTGACCTGCCCTTCGCCGAGATCGCGCCGATTGTCGGGCGCTCCTCCACGTCGACGCGCCAGCTCGCGAGCCGAGCCCGGCGGCGGGTCAAGGGTAGGACCGCCGGACGACCCGCCGACCTGCCCCGGCAACGGCGCGTCATTGAGGCCTATCTCGCCGCGGTCCGCGGCGGCGACTTCGAGGCGCTGGTCCGTCTGCTCGATCCTGACGTCGAGCTGCGCGCTGATGCACAGGCGACACCTCAGGGCGCGTCCGTTGAGTTGCGCGGCGCACAGGTCGTCGCCCGGGCGGCACTCGTCTCTTCCGGGCGTGCCCGCTACTCCAGCCCGGCTCTGGTGAGCGGGGCGGTGGGCGTTGTCATGGCCCCGCGCGGTCAACTCTTCCTCGTGCTTGGCTTTACTTTTAGCGGTGAGGCGATCATCGCGATCGACGTCATCGCGGACCCCGAGCGCCTGCGCTACCTCGACCTTGCCGTCCTCGACTGACTGCTCGAAGGAGTCAGGCAGTTCACCTGCACCAGGCCTACGATCGCAAGAGAAAGTAGTCGTCCTCATCTCGAGCTCTCGACACGAGTCAAGACTGCTGACACTACGATTCGTCATGGTCAGACGGCGACGAAGGCAAAGTAGGCCATGCCCAAAACGCCCCGATATCCCCGGAAATAGCCCTCGCGCTGCCTCTTGGCCATCTCTCGAACAGCGGCAGCGTCTGGATGATCAGGTGGGTGCTCACTGAGCCACGTCGCGTAACAGGCCGAGTATCCGGACTCGAACTCGTCCCACTCGTCCTGCGTAGCTTCGAACACGTGAACCGGGCGGAAGCCCTCCGACACCGCGATATCTAGCACGTCCGCTAGCCGTTGAAACTCATCGACGCGCCCGGACAGCGCTTGTATGGCGGCGGGCGTGGGCGCCGTCGTCCAGACACCCTCGCCATAGATCAGCGACCCCCGACGGCCAGAGGTTTCCGTAACGCCCGCAGCGCAGCTCGGTAGTCCAACGGGTGACCCTCCTGAACCTGGGACCCCCAAATCTGGCTGGCACCGACACAAATTATCGACCCAATTTCATCGGGGAAGGCTTCGCGGGCGTCACCGATACGCAGCTCCACGCGACCAACCAAGCCCCGCTCCCGGGCCAGGTCGCGTCCGTGGCCGATCGCAACTTCATCCAGATCGATACCCAAGCCGCAGCCTCGAGGCTCGGCCGCGACAACTCTCAACAGCAACTCCGCCCAGCCGCACCCGACGTCCACCACCACGCGATCGGTCGCAGCGAACTTGACTAGGCGGTCCACATGACTCCCCGACAGAGGAGTCATGAACTCAAGGTCCCGAAACGGCGGGGCAAGATCAACAGCCATGCACCAAGGCTCCCCCAGGACCAGATCACAACCAAGCGAATATCCCCGACCCGACTCGTAACGCCGAACCCATCCATGACCGCGATGCGCAACGCGTGGGAGTTCTCAGCCCCACCCATCGCTGCCAACACGCTGAACCGTCGAGTACGCCGATGTAGGCGCCATCCGATCGGGGGCGGTGGGCGCCAGCGTCGAGGACGCCGCCGGCGATGAAGGAGTAGTCAAGGACGTTTGGGTCAGTCTGCTCCGGTTCGGGGTCGTGGTGTGCCCAGAGGTGGGTCGCGATCAGGTTCGCACGGACGCGCGCGGAGTGATGGCGATCAAGGCTCGGCCACACCCGACCCTCCCGGGCCAGCCAACAATTTGCGGGTCGAGGCTAAGCGGGGACGCGTCGTCTGAGAGGCGTCATGATGCCGGCCAGCCGGCGACGATGTCGGCCTTGCGCCGTTCCCACTCGATGCTCATCGCGGCCATCGAATCGGCCACGAAGTCGAGGAACTCGATCGAGAGGCGAAGCCGTTGGCCCGGTGCGGTCCGCGTCCCCCCCACCGCGTCGACCCCCAACTGTATGGCAGAGGCCAGGTGGCGCATGAGGTGGTCGCGGCGCATGACGGCTTCGTGCCACGCGTCGGTGTGAGGTGAACTCGGCATCCGCACCCTGACCAGCACTCCGCCGACCCTCGAGGAGCTCGTCCTGGAGCAGTACCGCACCCCCGAGGTGGCGGATCCACGATGACCGGCCTCTAGGGCACCGGCCCGCTGCTTCGTCTGGCCGCAGGCCGTGACCGGGTCCTCATCCCGGTCAGTGCCGTCGCGCTCGTCTTCGTCGTGGCCGGCTCGGCGCAGGCAACGGTGGCCCTCTACCCCGATGCGGCAGCGGCACTCACACCCCTCCGAGCCATTCTGGCCAACCCCGCCCTGACCGCGCTGTACGGCCCCGTCACCAGCGAGTCCGTCGACTCGTTCGCCACCTTCAAGACCATCCTGACCGGTGCCGTGTTCCTGTGCCTGCTGGCGTACGTCGTGGTCCGCCGACACACGCGCACCGAGGAGGAGGAGGGCCGGTTCGAGCTGCTGGGCGCCGGGGCGATCGGCCGACGGGCGCCCCTCGCCGCCGCCGTGCTGCTGGGCACCGTGGCGGTGCTCGGTACCGCCCTGCTGACCACGGTCGGCGCCATCGCGGTGGGTCTGGCCCGCACCGGTTCGATCGCCCTCGGCGTCGCCTGGGTCGTGATGGGGCTCACCTGGGTCGGCGTGACCGCCGTCGCCGCCCAGCTGACCGAGACGGCCCGCGGCACAGCAGGGTTCGCCCTCGGGGCTCTTGCTCTTGCCTACCTGATGAGGGCCCTGGGGGACGTCGCGGCCGACGACAGTCCCTCTCCGTCTGCTCACCTGGCTCTCACCCCTGGGCTGGGGTGAGAAGGTGGCGCCCTACGGTGCCAACCGTTTCTGGCTGCTCGCGGTGGGGCTGGCGGCCTACGCCGCGTTGCTCGTGCTCGCCTTCGCACTCCAGGGCCGTCGCGACCTGGGGGCCGGCATCCTGCCCAGCCGGGTCGGCCCCGCTCGCGGTCACCTGAGCAGCAGCCTGGCACTCACGCTGCGCCTCGCCCGCGCGACTCTGGTGGGCTGGTTCGCCGCCTTCGTCGTGCTGGGCGCCGTCGTGGGTTCGCTGGCCGGCAACGTGCAGTCGTTCCTCGACTCCCCCGAGACCACCGACCTGTTGCGGAAGATGGGGGGCTGCGAGGGAAGCCTCATCGACACCTTCTTCGCCACCGAGATCCACGTCGCGGCCGTGGCCGTGGCGGCGCTGGGCATCTCACTCGTCACTCGGATGCGTGCGGAGGAGACCGGAGGCCGGGCCGAGACGGTACTCGCCACCGGGGTGCCACGCTGGCGCTGGGCCGTGGAGCACATCGTGGTGGCCGTGGTGGCCACCGCCGGGCTCATGCTCTGCCTCGGTGTCGTCGCCGGCGCCATGGACGCTGGGCGAACCGGCGACGCCGCTTCCTTGATCGGCCGACTGACGGGAGCCGGCCTGTCGACGCTGCCGGCCGTGTGGGTCTGCATCGGCGTCGCGACCGTGCTGTTCGGCCTGGTGCCGAGGTTCACCGGGGTGGCGTGGGCCGTGCTCGTCGCCTTCTTCGCGCTCGGGGAGTTCGGCGAACTGCTCGGGCTGCCGTCGGTGGTGAGCGGGCTCTCCCGGTTCGCCCACCTGCCGGCCCTTCCGGGCGGGCAGGTGGCCGTGGGCACCGCGCTCGTGCTGGTCGGGGTGGCCGTGGCCAGCCTGGTGGCCGGTCCCGCCGGGCTCACACGCAGAGACCTCCCAGCCGACTGACAGCTACCCTGTGGCCACAGGTGCTACTCAGTCCGGTGTCGACGATCGGTCACCGTCCACCGGTCCGTGGCTGCTAGTGGCGCGTATCGTTAGTTATTTGACGGTTGCTTGATGGGGATGATGGGGCATGGCGAATCGTCCTGCCCCGGCGTTGGGGTTGCGTGAAGGTGATCGTGACCGGCTGACCCGGATGGTGCGTGCCAGCGCGGGTCGGGCCGGGCTGGCGCAGCGGGCGCGGATCGTGTTGTTGGCGGCGGACGGGGAGTCGAACACGGCGATCGCGCAGCGGGTTGGGGTGTCTCGTCCGACGGTGATCGGCTGGCGGGAGCGGTACGCGATGTCCGGGTTGGACGGGCTGGAGGATGAGCCTCGGTCGGGTCGTCCCCGCGAGCACGACCATCGTTCGATCGTGGCGGCGACGTTGAAGCCGCCGCCGAAGAAGTACGGGGTGACGCACTGGTCGCGCCGGCTGCTGGGCCGGCACCTGGGGATCAGCAACGGGACGATCGCCAAGGCGTGGCGGGCCTACGGGGTCGCGCCGTGGCGGGTAGAGACGTTCAAGTTCTCGACCGACCCGGAGCTGGTCGGCAAGGTCACCGACGTCGTCGGGCTCTATCTCGCCCCGCCGGAGAACGCGATCGTGCTGTGCATCGATGAGAAGTCCCAGATCCAGGCGTTGGACCGGACCGCTCCGATGCTGCCGATGCAACCTGGGCTGCCCGAGCGGCGCACCCACGACTACAAGCGCAACGGCACCTCAACCCTGTTCGCCGGTTTGGAGATCGCGACCGGGAAGGTCACCGGCGCCTGCAAGCCGCGGCATCGTCACCAGGAGTTCCTCGCGTTCCTCAAGCAGGTTGCCCGCGCCTATCCCGATGACGGCACGGGCCAGCAGCTGCACCTGGTGATGGACAACTACGCCGCCCACAAGAAGGTCGAGGTCCGCGACTGGCTCGCGGCGAACCCGCGGATCCACGTCCACTTCACCCCGACGTCCGGGTCGTGGCTCAACCTCGTCGAGGTCTGGTTCGGCATCATCGAACGCCAAGCCATCCACCGCGGAACGTTCGGCTCCGTCAAGGACCTCAACGCGAAGATCCGCGCCTTTATCGACGGCTGGAACGACCGCTGCCACCCGTTCGTGTGGACCAAGACCGCCGACGAGATCCTCAAGAAACCCAACCGTCAGACCACTTCAAACACGGACCACTAGCGACCGCCTGTTTAAGTCTTCGGTCTCGCTCTCTATAGCGTACTCAAATTATTTCCATGGGTGTCAGTTCTCGAAGTCGACTGCACCAGGTGGCAGGACTCGACTGCCTCGATGTTCCGTAAGGCCATCGGCTACCGGGTCAAGCGCGAGTCTCACTTGCCCGTGAACGCCAATTCTTGGCAGCCCACGGCGGTCGACCTCGTGCATAACAATTGACGACCTGCAGGCGGCAACCTCAGGACCAGGAAAGGGAGGGATCGATGCAACGTCTCTATGGGATCAAGCGATGGCTCTACCGCACAGGCCGCCCCGGCCGAATCGCGAAGGCCTTGAACACCGTCAACGATCGCCTCTACTCCGCGGCAGGTGTCTCTCCCAAGCGGGCGGTGACGCTGGTGGTCACCGGGCGAAAGACGGGGCACGACGTGCGCGTTCCGGTCGTCATCGCCAGCTTCGAAGGCGAGCAGTACCTAGTTTCCATGCTCGGTAGTAGGTCGAACTGGGTCGCCAACGTCCGTGCGACTCACGGCCGAGCGACGCTGCGCAGGGATGGCGACACGTCGGTCATCCTGACCGACGTCCCGGTGAACGATCGAGCTCCCATCATCCGCAGGTACCTCGAGCTGGCCCCAGGAGCCCGCCCCCACATACCTGTCGATCGACGAGCTCCAGTCGCAGACTTCGAAGCAATCGCGAACGACTATCCCGTCTTCCGCATCAACAGGCAGCGGCAGCCGTAAACACACCCGTCGTCGCGCCGGCCGCCCGAGACGTTTCCGACGCCACGGTGCTACCACCGTCACCTTGGCCGCCGCCGGCGAGGAACTGGCGGCCGTGTCACCACTGCTCGCGCGGCTGCGCTCGAGGCGGCGCTCGCCCCCGCGATGCCAGTGACCGCGAAGCATTGGACCGGACCGCCGGCACGAGGCTCGTTGCCATGATGCGAGGTCCGGGTGCTACCAGGTGGATCTGCCGTCTGTGCGACACCACTGCCTGCGGGCGTTACGAAAGCGAACGCGTCACCATGGGGTTTCGGTTGTGCCGCCCGGACTCGGAAGTGAACGCATTTAGCTGAGACTTTCGGAGACTGACGAGCCGCCGCCGTCTCGAACCAGGAGCACCCCGGTGCAGGTGCCAGGTTGGCTGCGGCGTTTCAGTCTCGAGCCCCAGGCGGCAACCAACTACTGCTGGCCAGGGTGCTGCTGCGCGCACGATCGAGACGTAGTGGCCGGCCCTCTGCTCGTCGCCCTGACCGAGGACGTCACCCAACGTCCGCGCCAGGGCTTCAACCTGGTTACCAAACAGACCCAGCGGGTCAGGTACGGGTGCACCAACACGGGCAACTACCCGCCGTCAACTTGTTCGTCGGCGGTCCCGGGGATCCGGAAGCGCGCATCGAACACTGGCGACCAGTCGTCTTCAGGCCTGACCCGGAAACTTTTTGACCAGGCCCAACCGTCAGGCTCCTCATTGACGACCAAACGACTGTGTCCCCGCGGCGTCACTCGGACCAAAGTGAGCTTGTCACCGCTCCAACTTCCGCGTGCAGGCGGATCTGCGGGGAACCCTGCACTATCGAAGCCGTAGTGAAGGACCTCCCCGGTGTCGGGGTGGATCATCCAGACGATGAACATCCGAAACGATGCTGCGCCGTTGCGCCGTTGCTCATAGCTTTGTACGACGATGTCGCCGTTCATCTCGCTGCGTCCAACGACAACGCTTGCCGCCGGGCCGCCGGGCGCCCACGCACTCGCGTGCATACGCTCAATGCCTTCGAACGTGCCCAGCAAGAAACCTAACCGCAGAATCGGCTGCGCATTCATACCCACCTCCGTGATTCCATTGATCCGATGCGGAGTCGTCCGGCAGTTCGCCTTCGATAGCACCGGCACCGAGGATCACGAGCCTTCGCGCCGTGACCGGACACCGCGCCCCTGTCTGCTCGGTCTTTTGGCACCAACCCGCGCCACGGCCAGGTGGCGTGGCGACTGAAACTTCCAACGTCGCAAGCAGCGCACCCTCCTTCGCCGTTGAGGCAACCAACACGCGCTGCGGTGTGAGGAGCGCATCGCGACACCCGTGACTCGGCCGTCGCGGCCGTCACTCCTGGTCACACCGCCACGTGACATCAGTAAGTACTTACTGATACGATCATGCCATGGATCATCCTCATACCAAAGCCATCGTCGTCGGGGGTGGGCTCTCCGGACTTGGGACTGCCTGCTACCTGGCCCAAGCCGGCTGTGACGTTCGTCTGCTGGAGCGCTCTGGAGTGTTGGGGGGACGGGCCCGGACCAAACGCCAGAACGGCTTTGCGTTCAACCTCGGTCCCCACGCGCTCTACACCGGCGGTGCGATGACACAGGCCCTTGATGAGCTGGGGGTCTCTTACGGCGAGCGTCACGGCCCTTCGGGCATCAAGATGCTCAGCGGCTCGCAGTTTGACCTCATGCCTGACTCGACGATGGCCCTGATCCGAACCCACGGCCTGCGCACCGGTGAGAAACTTGAGTTGATGCGGCTGCTGGGCGGTCTGGGAAAGCACCGACCTCGCGAACTTGGACATGTGAGCGTGCAAGCCTGGATCGAGCAGCACACCACGCGTCCCGCCGCCCGGGAACTCTTGGTGGCTATTGCGCGGACGGCGGTGTACTGCAACAACCTGGACGTCGTCAGCGCCGACGTCTTCATCGACAAGATGCAGCGGATGATGAAGTCGCCGATCCACTACCTCGACGGGGGGTGGGCCACGCTGGTCGAGGCACTCGTGGCGAAGGCGAGCGAACTTGGCGTCGAGATCATCACGCAGAGCCCCGTCACCGCACTGACCGTTGAAGGGGGGCAGGTGTCCGGCGTGCGTGAACGTTCGGGGGCACACCGCGCCGCCGATGTCGTTGTCCTCGCCGTCGAGCCCGGCGCCGCCAAGAGCATCGCCCCCGAGCATCTCGGGGTGCTCACCTGCGACTTGCTTCCCGCCGAGGTGGCCTGCCTCGATGTGGCGCTCTCGCGCCTGCCGAACCGCGACCACGCCGTGGTCCAAGACATCCAAGAGCCACGCTTCATGTCGACACAGTCCTGCTTCGCCAAGGTAGCCCCGGACGGGGCAGCACTGATCACCTCCTTCAAGCAGCTCGACCCCACCGCCAGCGATTCCGGTGAGAGCCGCGCCGAGCTCGAGGCTCTTCTTGACGCGGCCCAACCCGGCTGGCGGGAACTCGTACTCGATCAGCAGTACCTACCTCGGATCACCGCCGTCGGCGGGTTGCCGCAGGTCAAGAACGGAGGATTCTCAGGACGACCCACCCCCCGAGTGCCCTCCGTGCAGGGCCTGTTCATCACCGGGGACTGGGTCGGAGACACCGGCTTTCTTGCCGATACCTGCTTCGCCAGCGCCCGCGAAGCAGCCCAGCTCATCACTGCCCAGATGAGGGACGTACGCGTGAGCAGAACTCCCACCCTGCGCCCGTAGCCTGAGTCTTGGCGAACGGTTCAACACCTCGAAGGGGATGGCGCGACATGGCGAAACACGAATCAACAACCCGCGCACGTCTCCTGACCGAAGCGTTGCGACTGTTCGGTGAGAACGGTTTCAAAGCCACCTCAGTCGCCGAGATCGAGAAAGCGTCCGGGTTGGCTCCTGGTGGCGGCGGGCTGTACCGCCACTTCGCATCCAAACGAGACCTGCTCATTGCCGCCGTCGAACACGAAGCGGAGCGCAACCAGGCTCTTCTGCAAAGGTTGGCATACATCGCAGCCAACGACGGCCCGGCCGCGACACCCAAGGACATCGCATGGGCTGGCCTGGAGCGGCTACGACAGGAGCGCAACCTGAACCGGCTCATCGTTCGCGGTCTCGACGATGCCCCCGACCTGTTGGAGCTCGCCGCCACCAATGACATTCGCCCCGTGCACGACGCTCTCGAGTCGTGGCTTCGTGGGCAAGCCTGTACCGGATGGGACACGGCCGCCCTGGCGGCCGTCCTCGCCGGAGCGATCACTCACTTCTGGCTCCTCGAAGACCTGTTCGGTGAACATCCCACGGGTGTGACCGCCGAGGCCTACATCACCACCCTGGCGGGCCTGTGCTCAACGGCGTTCGCGCACGCGCCACCGCCTGACCCACCCACAAGCGCAACACCCGCGGATCGCCCACGACGCCGCGGCTATTTGAACGCGGAGCAAAGGACAGTCGCGTGAGCGCTTCACACGTAACGAGTAGCACGGGTACCCACGGGTGTCGGCGATGAGTGTTGCACTCGGGATCACCGGCCGATCTCGGGCCCCCGTCATTGGGACGGCACTGGGCTCGGTCGCTGTCTTGCACCTCGCGTTAGCGCCGGTGCTCTACGACAAATCCATCCAAAGTATCTTCTCGGCGGGGGTGCTTGGGTCCATCGATGCCGACCCAGCCATGACTGATCTGCGTAGCGCGGGCGGCTGGTACTGGATGGCCGGCATCAGCTTGCTGGTGATAGCAGTGCTGGTCGGGCAGGCGGAACGCCGTGAGGGTGTGGTGCCCGCGGCGGCTGTCGTTGCTCTGCTGGTGCTATCGGCATTCGGGCTGCTGCTGATGCCCGTCTCCGGGTTTCTGATCATCCTCGCCATCGCCGGTTATGGCCTCTACCGACGTCGCGTCTCTTCCCAATGCACCTAGTCCACGCCCTCAGCCGGAGCGAAAGTCCGGCCGACTTGACCACCGGCAAGACACGCCGGAACCACAAGAAAGGGATGTCGTGATCATCGTTGAACGGCACGTGAAAGCTCCACCTGAACGGCTATGGGAGTTCGTCGGTGACGTTTCTCGTTGGGATGAGCTCCTCCCCACAGTCAGCAGCGCCGTCACCAAGACGGGCCCAGCAGAAACCGGGACCGGATCGCGTTTTGCACTCAAACAACCGGGAATCCCCAAGATGGTGTACGAGGTCACGGAATGGGTTCCCGGGGAACGCTTCACCTGGGTGGCAGCGTTCCCGGGCGTTCGTACGGTTGCAACGCACACCATTGCGGCCACCACGGACGGATGTGTCCTGAAGCTAGGGCTGGCCTGGGAGGGACCCATCAGTGGCGTGGTGACCCGATTGTTCAAGCGGCGAACCGACCGCTATGTGCAACTCGAGGCCGACACCTTCGCCAACTTGGCACAACAGCCCACATAGTCCCCCGGGCCAGACCGCGGGCACACACCACCTACCACGGGGGCAGTCGTCATGAACGTTCTAGAGATGTCACCGGACTTTGGGCCGCGTGCTCAAGGGCTCCGCCAATACTACGCACGATCATGGTCGGCGGCGGCCGCGTGCGGATACCCCATCACGGGCTCCTCACGCCGCCCGGCCGCCGGTCGGCCAGCCCAGCTCACACCGTTACGGGTGGGCAGGACAGCTGTCCCGAGTGCAGAACCTGACGTCTGTCCGGCGGCGGCCGCCGGTAAGGGTACGGCGTGGAACCGCGACGCGGCGCGTTCCTGCCCCGGTGCTCAGCTGGCGGGTCCGGTGCTGTCTTGGTTGTGCAGCACCAGCCAGCGACCGTTGCGGTACGTGAAGGTGACGCCGATGACCAGGGGGGAGACCCGATGATCCGCGGGGACCGAGTAGACCGAGTCGAACAACACGAAACCGGTCCGGCACCCTTCCACGTGCTGGTGCAGCTTGGTGAACGTCTGGGTCCAGCCCGGGTCAGCGAAGAAGTCGGTGATGAAGGCCGAGACCTCCTTGTTCCCCGAGAGCACTCCCCCGTTGGCGAAAATGACCGTCGCGTCCTGGTCGAGAAGGGCGTTGAAGCCAGGGGCGTTGCGGGTCTGCGTGGTCTTGACGTACGCGCGGACCGCGTGGTCGAACTGGGCAGCGCACCGCTGGTGCCAGTGCGTAGCGCTGTGGTGCTGGTCAGCGGCGCGGGGAGCCGGGGCTGGGGTTTCGGGTGCCGCGCTCGCGCTGATGGTCGTCGCGGCCGCGACGGCCGCCAGAGCGGCCGTAGACAAGAGGCGGGTTCGGCGGGTTGGGTTCATCTCAGGCTCCTCGGTGGCAGTACCAGTGATGCTGATGGTTGTTGCGCCTTCGGTGTACGCCGCCGGTGTGGGGGTCGTCCATTCATTCGGTCCCGGTCGAAGGTCGAGCCCCCGATCATCGGTGACCTCCAGCCGCGGGCCGAGAAGGCAGGTCAGCTGTGATCAGGGCGCAGCTTGACGCCATGACGGTGAGCCGGGTCCGGTGGGCGCCCTCCCCCGCGTACGAGGCCGTGGGGTGGTTGACGTTGGCCGCTGCCGGCCGCCGGCACCCACAGCTGGGCGACCCCGGCGCTGCCGCCCGGTACGCGCTGCGCGACCCGCGGGTCGCTGTCACCGCAGCGCTAATGGCCGGTGGCCTCTACGGCCGGTACATGCCCGACTTCGTGACCCCGAAGCCCCCGCCAGATCCCGGGTCGCGGCCCGGTCAACCCTTGCAGGCTCAGTTGGACCTGATCAGGGCCACCCCGGTCGACAAGATCGAGGCGCAGATCGCTCAACTAGCCACCGGGCCGCGGGAGTGGACAAGGTTGGACCCGCAAAGACTGGCCGCCGTCGTCGCCGACGGGCTGGCCACCTTCTGGCGCATCGCGTTGGCCGACCAGTGGCCATGGCTGCAGGCGCGGCTGCACCAGGCCCTGGACCAGCAGTTACTCTCCGTGCGCGATGGGGGGATCGGCGAGGTCCTGGCCCACCTTCACCCGTCAGTGCGCTGGCGGCAGGGCTGCCTAGAGATCGACAAGCCCTACGCCGAGGATGTCATCCTGCACCACACCGAACTCGTCCTCGTTCCCTCGGTGATGACCTGGCCCCGGCTCGCAGTCCAAGTGTGCGACCCCGCCGACGCGATGATCGCCTTCCCCGTGGACCCCACCGCGACACGCGCCTCCCCACCGCACCCGCACGCCCTGCTCGGGCGGGGCAGGACTCGGGTGCTCCAAGCGGTATCCACGGGCCGGTCCACGACAGCCCTCAGTGAGGAACTGGCCATGGCCGCCTCCACGGTCTCCCACCACCTGGGCGTCCTGCTGGACACCGGGATGGTCACCCGGATACGTCAAGGCCATCACGTCCTCTACCGTCGCACCCCAGCCGCCGACCGACTCCTCAATGCCCCGCTGTGTTTCGTGGAGCCGGCACGCACTCACGCTGGAGTTCACCCCGGGTGGGCCAACCCTCCTCGGACCGATTCGGCGTAACAAACACCAACGCAGCACCCCAGCACCACAGCACCACCGGGTCGATACGCCGGGTCCATGCCACCACCTCTACTCGAGAGTCGTTGCCGGCCAGCAACATTCGGCCGGTGTCGAATGAATCGACTCCGAGCAGCAAGTGTCATACACCTGAGACACCCGTCCACCACACCGCCCAATAACCACCATGGCGGCCAGCAGCCGACGACCTCGCGCGCGCGTCACAACTCGCCCCTGAGACGGGGCCAGGTCGTTGTCCACCACCTGATCACAGAAGGGCCCATCATGATGCGTACCAAGCTAGCGGGGGCGGTCACTGCCCTCACGCTCACGATCGGAGTCACCGCCGGCGGTGTCATCTGGGACTCGGCCAGGACCCAGTCCGCCCCCATCACCGCCCGCGGCATCATCTGGGACTCGGCCAGAACCCAGTCCGCCCCCGTCACCGCCCGCGGCACCATCTGGGACTGGGCCGGGCCCCAAGGCGTGGCTGCGACGACCGACCACGGCAACCACTGGGGCTGACCAGATCCCGGAGCTGGGCCACGCGAGGGCATGCACCATGGATGCCAACCGGAGGTGAAGCCCGGACAGCTGCTGAACACCCTCCTCGACTGCGCACCATACCGGAGCTGAGATACCTGAACATGCCCGTCGGCACGCCCTCATCCGCTGCCCAGTCAATTGGCCTGGCCTGCAGGCCACACCGTGCCGCGGCAGCGATCCTGCTGCCCTGACATACCGACTCGCCCCCCACGTCATCAGCGCCCCCACGGCCCCGGCTCGAGCAGACCCCCCGTCACGCCGGGGCCGGCCTACCACGCAGACCGGCACCCTTCTAAAGCGATTGGACCACCCGATGGACGAACGCCTTGAGCAGGCGCAACGTCTCTATGACAATGCGGTCTTTGGTGGCGACGTCAGCGCACCGGTAGAGGCCGACCGGCTGTTGAACGCGGTCGAGGCCGAACTTTCGATGGCACGTGGTCGGGTCATCCACGCTCGGTTTCTCGCGGGAAGTGCTTCGACCACAGCAGTGCCCGAAGACGATGGCGCTGAACTCGCCCTCTTTGAGCGAGCCGACGAGCTGTTCAAGAGTCGTGGTGACCTCAGCGGTGAAGCTCAGTCGCAGTTCTGGATAGGGACCTCTCATCAGGTCGCCCGCCACGACGACAGCAGCGCCGTTCCTGCCCTGCAGCGCGCCCGCGCGCTCGCCACCGAGGTTGACGATCCGCTGACCCTGTCCGACGCGCTGCGGCACCTGGGCGTAGCGGAACATCACGCTGGCCGGCTTGGTGCGGCGCGCAGCTACCTGGAGGAGTCGACCCGCCTGCGCCGTCTGTTGGGGTTCGGGCCTGGTGTCGCCGCCAACCTGGTGGGCCTGGCCTACCTGGCCGCCGGTGACGGGTGTCAAGACGAGGTAGCTGCGCTGCTAGACGAGGCAGACGATATCGCCAGCCAGAGCAACGCCGCAGGTATTGCGCGTCAGATTCACGAGGCTCGTGAGTATCTCACCCACTGATCCGCCTGCAGGGCCGTCTCACCCGGTATCCGCATACGATCTCCGCAGATTGCCGATGGCGGCGGTATCCAGGATCGAACAGGCCCCAGGCTCGCTGGGGGTTGGGTGCGAACCACTACTCGGACGGCGCCGCACTGCCACCTCGCTTCTTCCGTACGGCTGCGGCTTTCTTGGGCGCGGGCATGGTGGATGTCGTTGCGGATGAGGTTGGGTCCTATCAAGGGGTCATGTTGGTGTGATGTTCAGCAGCGGTAACACAACCTCGTCGACGATTTGGGCGCAGAGCGGATCCTCGATCCGGCCTTCCCATAGGTAGTGCTGTCGCAGCACGGCGTGCCCGGCTTCGAGCTGGCGGG
>NZ_MAST01000028.1 GCF_001758225.1 Humibacillus sp. DSM 29435
CCGAGGATGGTGCCGAACCCGCTCAGGGCCAGACCGAAGACCCAGAGGTCACCGCCGAGGCCGGGGCTGTAGCTGACGTCGGAGAGTGGGGCGTAGGCGAACCAGCCGAACGCGGCCGCGCCCTGGGGCGTGACGAACCCGGCGGCGGCGATGATGCCGCCGAAGAGGTAGAGCCAGTACGCGAACATGTTCAGGCGTGGGAACGCGACGTCGGGCGCGCCGATCTGCAGCGGCATCAGGGCGTTGGTGAAGGCCGCGAACAACGGGGTCGCGAAGAGCAGCAGCATGATCGTGCCGTGCATCGTGAACAGCTGGTTGTACTGCTCGGGGTTGTCGACGATCTGCAGCCCGGGCTCCCACAGCTCGGCGCGGATCAGCAGCGCCAGGGCTCCGCCGAGGATGAACCACACGAACGTGGTGATGAAGTAGAGGTTGCCGATCACCTTGTGGTCGGTCGTGGTGGCCCACTTGACGAACGTCTGTCCCGGTCGCGGGCGAGGATGCACGTGACGGGGCTCGGCCGGCCCGGGCCGGGCTTGGACCCGCTCGGTGGTGGTCATTGAGTGCCGCCGTCGGCACGTCTGCGAGCCCGCATGACTGGTACCTCATCCCTCGGCCAGGCGTGCATGGCCTGGTTATCTCAACGACTGTACCCAGAATCTACTGGTGGTCAAGGGTGCTGGCAGGTCGGCTGCGTTGAGAACCAGGGTGTTCGAAACCAGCACGAGATGTTCTTGGGCGAGGCCTCCGGCAGAGTTAACATGGTGCATGTACCTTTAATTCATGGCAGAGAGTCCGAGGTGTCGTTCGTGACCTACGTGATCGCGCAGCCCTGCATCGACGTGGTGGACCGCGCCTGTGTCGACGAGTGTCCGGTCGACTGCATCTACGAGGGCAAGCGCGCCCTCTACATCCATCCCGACGAGTGCGTCGACTGCGGGGCCTGCGAGCCCGTCTGCCCCGTGGAGGCGATCTACTACGAGGACGACGTGCCCCAGCAGTGGGAACCCTTCACCACCGACAACGTCGAGTTCTTCACGGAGGTGCTCCCCGGCACGGCGGCGCCGCTCGGCTCTCCGGGTGGGGCCGCGAAGATGGGCCGGCTGGGAGTGGACACCCCGCTGGTGGCCGGTTGGCCGAAGGCGGAGTCGTGAGCCCGCGCCCGGTGCGCGAGTCAGGCGGCGTTCACAGCGCCCTGGCGTCGTCGACCCGCCGTCGTCTGCTGGAGCTGTTGCGTGGTGCAGACTCCGCCCACGACGTGCACGAGCTGGGCGAGGCGGTGGGGCTTCATCCCTCGACCGTGCGCTTCCACCTCGAGACCCTCCGCCAGGCCGGCCTGGTATCCCGTCGGGAACAGCGCGCAGCGGGGGCCGGCCGTCCGCGCATGGCCTACGTCGCCATCCGGGAGCACCCTGAGGCTAAGTACGAAGGCTTGGCCCGGATGTTGGCCGCCGACATCGCGCAGACGGCGCGCGATGACGCGGGGCACGCAGAGGGCATCGGCGAACGGTGGGCCCGGCAGGTGATCCCTCTGCCGGCTCCGCCCAGCGACACGGCAGCGGATCATGCTGCGGCACAGATCAGCTCACTCTTCGAGCGGCTTGGCTTCGAGCCAGAGATGCGGGCGGTCGAGGGTCGGTCGCAGATCTCGCTGCACGCCTGCCCCTTCCGGTCTGTCGCCCGCGAGCGGCCTGACGTCGTCTGCGCGATCCATCTGGGGCTGCTGCGCGGCAGCCTCCAACGCCTCGGGGCGCACGCCTCCGGTCGGCTCCACCCCTTCGTCGAACCCGACCTCTGTGTGGCTGAGGTCGTGCCGGCGCCGTGAGCAGGCGGGTCACGAGCGCCCGATCCACCATCGCGACCAGTTTCGAGACAACCCATCAAGACAACAGGAGGAGGCAGCAGCGTGATCATCTACGGCGACTTCACCTGCCCCATGTGCTACCTGGCGAGCTGGCGCGCCGACCTGCTGGACGGCACTGCTGACGCGGTCGACTGGCGGGCTGTCGAGCACCAGCCGACGGTGCCGCTCACCGGGCTGCGCCCCGCACGTGCCGAGCTGGAGGGGCTCAGCGGTCGATGGGCCACCATGAGCTCCCTTCGGATGCCGGGTGAGGCCGTGCCGGGCCGCTCTCCGTCGTTCGTGGCCAGCACCCAGGCAGCGGTGGCCGGGTACGCCGAGGCGTACGGGGCCGGCGTGGCCGAGCCGGCTCGACGGGCCCTGTTCCGCGCCTACTGGGTGGGCGGCCTCGACATCGGCAACCCGGAGGTGCTGCGGGGCCTGCTGGGCGACATCATCCGCAGTGGCCACTCGAGCTCGCGACCGCTCCACGAGTGGGGGTACGCCGTCACCTCG
Organism: Humibacillus sp. DSM 29435; assembly: GCF_001758225.1. Classification (GTDB taxonomy): domain Bacteria; phylum Actinomycetota; class Actinomycetes; order Actinomycetales; family Dermatophilaceae; genus DSM-29435. The sequence continues at coordinate 2,357 of NZ_MAST01000028.1, forward strand.
GCTCGCGGCCCGGTCACGACGGCGGCTTTCCTCCTCATCCGGGACTGGCGTGAGCAATGGAGCGAGCTGGGCTCACCTCGCGAGCCGCTGCTCGTCGACGCCGACGGCTCGACCACCACCGGTGGCGACGTGCTGGCCAGGCTCGAAGGCCAGATCTCGGGTCGGCCCACAGACCGGCACGAGCTGCCCGCCCTGGCACCGCGGCCGCTGGCCGGGCGCTTCTGGACCTGAGCCCGGCGGGGCACCGCCGCTACGTCACTGATGCACGGGGCGGGTCACTGACGTAGCGCTGCCGGCCACGCTGCCGTCCGAACCAGTCTCGGCCCAGGGCCGATCCATGCCGCTCCGGGAGCTACGCCGGGTCGACCGCAGCCAGCATCCTCTCGCCGAGCCGGCGCACCGCCTGCGTGACCTCCGCGCCTGCCGTCACCCGGTAGGGGCCCGGTGTGCGGGCGAGCTGCTCTGCGTACCAGGCCGGGTCGCTGGTGCTGCCGGTGAGGCGACTGGAGCGCTCGCCGACCGCTTCGACGAGGCCGAGGGCGGGTGGCAGACAGCGGGCCACGAGGTCGGCAGGGCTGTCGATGGTCACCTCGACCGGGTACTCCCAACCGGACGAGAGGTGCTGTTCCAGCTCGACGACGGGATCGAGGTCGCGCGGCGGGTCGAAGGTGGCAGAGAGCTTCTCCACCGCGGAGACGCGGTCGATGCGGTAGACCCGGCGCGCCTCGGCGTGGTGAGACCAACAGAGGAGGTACCAGCGTCCGTGCCGCACCACGACCGCCCACGGGTCCGCCTCCAGGTCCCACGACGAGCCAGCCTCGGAGTGATACCGAAGCCGAACCCGGTGCTGGCTCGCGCACGCGTCCGCGAGAGCGGTGGTGGTGCCGGGGTCGGGCCGGGCGGAGCCTCGGTCGGGCGCGGGGGCCGTCGTGCGTCGCACCGTGTCGGCCTGGGCCGCAACCGATTCGGGCAGGGCCCGCAGAATCTTTTCGATCGCGCTGCCCACCGGGTCGCCCGGGTCGCTGACCAGGTGATGACCGTCAAGCACCGCCATGACCAGGCCGAGAGCCTCGGTGGCGGTGAACGTGAACGGTGGCAGACGCAGGCCCCGCCCGACGCGGTACCCGCCGTAGGGGCCACGCACCGACTCGATGGGGATCTCGGCCTCACGCAGGATCGCCACGTACCGTCGCGCCGCCCGGTCGGAGACCTCGAGCCGATCGGCGAGCCGCTGTGCGGTGATGCCCGGTTGGTTCTGGATCAGCTCGAGGGCAAGCAGGGCCCGCGCGGTCGGGCTCGCATCAGGGTTCACACCCCTCAACCTAGGGCGACCCCGCGCCGTCGCGTCTCACCATCGCGGCGAGCGACCCCCTCAGCGCAACACCCCGACCTTGAACGTCGCGAGCTCTCGGGCTGGGCGACCCTGCCCGCCGTGCTGGGCATCGAAGGATGCGGTGGCATCGGTGCCGCATATGCCGAGGATGGCGCCCGACCCTCCGGGGTGGGCGTCGATCCACCGGGTCAGGTCGTAGACGCCGCCGTCGATGGCGGCCCAGCACGACGAGGCCGAGCCGTGCTTGCGAACGTCGGACAGGCTGAACGCGGTCGGCCCACTCTTGGTCGGTGGGGTGGCAGGGGAGGTCGACGGTCGCGGTGTTCGCTGGGCCTGTTTCCGGCTGGCTGCCGTCGTGCTCGCCGACCGGGTCGGGTCAGCGGCCGTCGGGGCCGGGGCCGCGTCTGTCGCCGGCGCCGTGAGTGCGCTCGCCGCCGCTGGTTGTCTGCCTCCCCACACTGCGGTGGCGCCGCTGTGGCCGACGACCACAGTGAGGGCCAGCACCACGAGCGAGAGAACCACGGCGCCGGCGCCGGCCACTCGGGTCAGGGCCGGGCGAGACCGGGCGGTGGCGGAAGCGGTGGCGGTGGCGGTGCCCGATGAAGCAGCTCGTCGCGCGAGCAGTTCGAGGGCGAACCACACGACGGTGACGACGGCGAACACCATGGCCGCCACGAAGAGCCGGTCGCCCCATTCGGCATGCTCGGCGGGCAGGCCGACCTGATCGGCGAGGGCCTCACCCGACTCCTTGGCCACGAACGCTCCGAACGTGCCGAGCAGCGCCGCGGCGACGGTGAGCCAGCCGTAGGGCCTACGCCACCGCGGCACCGCGATGATGACGATCAGGGCGATCGCCGAAGCCGGCAGCACGACCACGGCCAGGTGCACGACGAGGGGGTGGAGGGGGAGCCCCGCAATGGAGGAGAAGAGGCCCGACTCGTGGTCGTCCATCGGCAACATTCCGCCAAGGTAGGAAACCGTGGCTGAGAGTTGGCTGAGTTGCTGGTGCGAGCGTGCCGGGGTGAGCGCCGAGGTGAGCCGAGTCGCCGCCCACCGCGTCAGGTGTGGTCTCGCTGCGGGCCACTGTGCACGTGAACGTGCAGGTGCTTGGAGTCTTGGTAGCGGCCGAGGTTGGTCAGCACCGCGGCAGCTCCTTCGCGCTCGGTCACCTCGCGCGCGAGGCGCTGCACGACGGCGAACAGCTGCCGCACGTCGGCCTCGTCGCACTCGGTCACGCTGGTGAACGAGTCGATGTGCCGCTTCGGCACGACGACGAGGTGGGTCGCCCAGAAGGGTCGGGTGTGGTGATAGGCCAGCACCAGCTCGTCGTCGTGCACCACGTCGAGCTGCGCTGCGCTCGGGATCGCCACGTCGCAGTAGAAGTCGTCACCGGTGTACCGGTCGGGCAGGGCCACTTCTCACCTCGTGGAGTCGGCGATCTGAACGGGGTACCCCGCTCGCAGCGCTCCCAGGCTGGCCGGCGGGGTGATGACCGATGCCGTGCCGCGTCGGGGGCGCTCCACCGGCGAGCCGTAGGTGTTGTCGGTCCGCCACGGGATCAGCCGATCATGCACCACGACGGCCGGCCCCTGTTCTACGAGCACGAACGCGCCGTCGGGAAGGCCTGGCCAGCTCGACCGGACAAGCGGGCGGCCGTCAGGGCCGAGCGGCATCCGCTGACCGTGCAGAACGGCATCCAGCTGCGGGGCTCGTAGCGGCACAGTCTCACCGGCGAACCGCGCCCAGGCGGAACGGAACTCGTTGAAGTCGGCTCGTCGGCACTCGGCGCACGGCCGGTGCCCGGCCGCGAGCGACACCGCCTCGTCGAGGAAGAACAGCGGCGTGTACCGGCCGGGTTGCCACTGAGGAGTGCGACGACCCCGGAAGTCGAGCACGCAGGTGATCCAGGCCCGCCCCCGGTGGCTGCGCACCGTCTGCCGGTGGCCCGTGCCCGCGTGCAGCACCCCGCGGTTGCCCATCCAGCGGCCCCGGCCGGGCGCCGCGACGATGTTCCCGAACGGGGAGACCCGGTTGCCAGCCGGCGGGTGCGGCCCGTCTCCGGCCGGGCTCGACGACGTGGTGCCGGAGATCGTCATGGTCGAGAGGGCTCCTCTGTCTGCTGTGCCGTCACGCCAGTCAACACCCAGTAGCGTCGGGGCATGTCCGAAGCGTCGTCGTGGGTCAACCCGTTTCCTGCGCCACCTGGTCAACTGACCGTGCCCTCCCTCACGACAGGTTCCCGGATGCCGCTGGGCCGGCGCCGCTTCGAGGTGGTCGGAGCGTTCTGCTGGCTGGCCCAGCCGCTCTACATCGCCGCCGAGCTGCTTGTCGCAGCGGGAGCGTCGGCGACCTACAGCCTCAGGGACAACACGATCAGCGACCTCGGCTCGATCGGCTGCACACCGGCGCTCTGTTCGCCGTGGCATCCCGGCATGAACACGGCGTTCGTCGCCTTCAGCCTGCTTCGAGTGGCGGGAGCACTACTGCTTCTCCCGTCTGGGCGTCCTGGGCGTCCTGGTCGCGCGGCGGTCACCGCCACCGTTCTCTGGCTGGTCTCTGGCGTGTTCTCGGCCGCCATCGGGTTCGTTCCGGTCGACCAGCACCCGAGCCTGCATGTGCTCGTGGCCGTTCCCGTCTTCGTCACCCAACCAGTCGCCGTGCTCGCAACCGCCCTGGCGTTCAAGGGCACCCACCGGGGCCTCACGGCATCCGGCGTGATGGTCGGCATCGGCTGTCTCGTCGGGGCGGGGGCCTTTCTCGTGGCGAGCGCCGGGGTGAGCTGGGTGGGCTTCTGGGAGCGGTTCGCTCTCTGGCCGGCCTACCCCTGGCTCGCGGTCGTCGGCGCCGTCGTGCTCGCGTCTCGGCGAGTCTCGCCGGCGCCGCTCGAGCCCTCGGTGGGTCGCTGAGCTCGGCTCCGGTTCAGCAGGAGCACGGTCGTGAAGACGGCCAGAACGGGATAGAACCAGCCCACGACGGTGATCGCCGCAGGGTACGGGAGCCACTCTGCGAGGTCGAGCGGGGTCAGGCAGGTCGCCGCCAGCAGCAGAACGGCCGCGAGCGTCAGGCGACGCGAGAGCAACCACAGCCCGATCGGCACCACCCAGACCCAGTGGTGTGACCACGTGATCGGCGAGGCGAGCAGGCCGGCCATCGCGACGACAGTCAGGGCCGCCACGTCGTCACCGCGTCGGTGCAACACTCGCGCCGTGACGGCTCCAGCCGCCACGACAACGAAGGCCAGCGGCCAGGTCGCTCCCGAGGCGCCGTCGCCGAACGTGCGAAGAAGACTGCCGGTCAACGAGACGTTGTCGGGATAGTCGAGCGCGCCCACTCGGCTCGAGTCTCGCAGCAGCACGAACCAGAACGTGGGCGAGTCGCTCGGCAGCACGACCCACCCGAGCCCGACGGTGGCCAGAAAGCCGATCGCCGACAGAGCGCAGGCGCGCCACTGCCGAGTGGCCAGGTAGTAGACGGCGAAGATGCCGGGCACGACCTTGATGCCGGCTGCCAAGCCGGTGAGCAAGCCGCGCCATTGCCTCGGAACGACGAAGGCGTCGACCACGACGAGCGCCATCAGCACGAGGTTGACCTGACCGAAGCCGAAGGTTCGCCAGATCGGCGACATGAGCACCAGCCCGGGCATGGTCCACCAGAGGCTCGAGCGGGGCAGGCCGAGGCGGTCGCTCAGCACCAGCACGGTCACCACGAGTGCGACGCCACTGGCGAGAGACACGAGAGCCTCGGCCACACCTGGGGTCACCAGGCTCAGGGGGGTGGCCAGCACGGCCGCGAACGGGGGGTAGGTGAACGGGAGGGCCTGGCGCACGACGTAGGGGGAGGCCCCGTTGACGACGTCGGCACCCGCCTGCACGTAGACGGCCAGATCGAGCAGGCGCTGGCTGAGCTCGACGACGAGCCGGCGAGCAGCGACCAGAACCACGGCGCTCCACGCCACCCAGACCCACCCGCGCGGTCGCGCCAACACGGCAGCGGCCGGTGCTCGGCGCGTCGCAGTGTCGGTACCCACCGGCACAGGGTCCCAGATCAGGAGAGTCTTCGGGTGACCTGGGGTGAGCGACGCACGGCGAGCCAGGCGAAGGCCGCAGCAATGAGCGGCACGAGCACGACCGGCGCGACGATCTGCAGCCACGGGATCACGACGAACGGCCCGATGGTGGTTTCAGAGGTGCCGTCGAACCCGTTGACGACGGTGGTGGCCCGGGCGATGGCGATCCCGGGGATCAACCCGACCGCCGCGCCGATGAGGGCGCCCAGGGCGGCGAGGTGCAGGGCCTGGGAGGCGGCCATCCTGCGCCGGGTGCCGCGGGTCGCCCCCACGGCCGCGAGGGTGCCCATCAGCGGCTGCTGCTCGGCCAGCGAGAGCGCCGTCGAGACGAAGGTGGCCACGAGCACGAGCAGTGTCACCACACCGATGAGCGCGAGCACGACGGGAAGGTCTCCGCGCTGGAACCCGCGTTCGACGTAGATGTCGGCCTGGTCGAAGCGCCCGTCCATCACGGTCTGAAGCCGCTCCCGGGTGGCCTCGTCGACGGCCCCGTCGGGGGAGGAGAACATGACTGAGTCGGGCGTGCTCGTCCACCCCAGCCGGGCAATCGCCTCCGAGGAGATGGCCGCGCTGATGCCGGTGCTGGTCTGCAGGCGGATGAACTGGGGGGCGGGAACGCGCAGGGCGGGAACCCTGGTCTCGGTCGGCGATCCGGTGGCGGTGAACTCCATCGACATCGGGTCGCGGGTGCCCGACAGGGTCGCGAAAGTGACGGCACCGTCGGTCACGTCGACGGTCGCGGTGGGGGACACCTCCAGCGTGGCGTGGCGCGGCGCCTGGGGGAAGGTGGCCGGGTCGGGCAGCACGATGGCACCGTTCGCGACGGCGAGCGACTGGGCCGGGTCGAGCTGAAGCGCGGCGTCGAGCTCGACCGCCGGCAGCACCCGCACCTGCCCGCCACCGAAGCCGTCACTCGAAAGCGATTGGCACTCGGCGTCGACCGTCGACGAGAACGGATCGGCCAGGGCCTGCGCCACGGAGCAGCCTTGCCGCACCGCCATGACTCGCTGCGAGACGGGAGGGTCGGTGCCCGCGGAGGGCGGCGTGTACTGGTAAGGGTTGCCGAGCAACGCCGCGTGCATCACCCGGAGGCCTGGGGCGGCAGCGTGGATGACATCGACCATCACGTCTTGGGCCGCAGCGTCACCAGAGCCGGAGTAGTCGCGCACGAGCCCTGTTCCCACAGCGACCTCCGGCACATAGGTGTCAGCCCGTTTTGCCGTGTCGGAGGCCAGCCCGATGCACGCCACCGAGAACAGCGCCGTGGTGGCCAGCACGGCGGCCACGGTCGGTGCGGTGCGTGCCCGCTGTCGAGCCGAGTCGCGGGCCGCCATCCGCATGGTCAGGGGTAGGCGTCCGGCCAGTCGAGCGGAAGCCACGAGCAGAGCCGGCACCAGGCACAGGGCGCCGAGGGTGAGCACGACACTGCCGATGAGGAACGCCGTCACCGAGATGCCGTTGTCGCTCACCGTCTGGGTGAGGGCGGTCAGGGCGCCGACGCCGCAGAGCACCAGCCCGACGACCAGGAGTCGGTGGCGTAGCGGGCGGCTCACCTCCTGCCCCCGCAGCACTCGCACGATGTCGAGACGGCCGAGGGAGCGGGCCGGGATCAGGGCCGCCACCACGGCGCTCACCAGGGCGGCCCCGATGACCAGGCCCAGCAGCGACCACGGAACGTCGACGGGGGAGTAGGCGAGGTCGAGGAAGGGCCGCAGACGCAACGACCGAAGACCGAGGAAGGCCCCCAGACCCAGTGCGGCTCCGGCCACGGCGGCGAGCGAACCCAGCACCACCGCCTGCCCGAGCACGAACCGTCGCACCTGGGCCGCCGTGCCGCCGTTGGCCGCCGCCAGGGCCAGGGTGCGACGCTGTCGGCTGGCGCTGACGGCAAAGGCGGGGCCGGCGAGCAGGGTGGTGGTGAGGAGCAGCCCACCCGAGGCGGCCGCGATCGCCGCGGCGAGGGCCCGGGTTCCGTCGCCCACGGACATTTCGGGGTTCAGAAGGGCTATCTCGCCGGGCGGCAGGCTGGTGACTGCCTTGCTCGAGACCAGCAGGGCGTAGCGGTTGATCCGCTGCACCGTGGGCCAGTCGATGGGTTTGGCGTCGGTCACCAGCCAAGCGGACGGAGTGCCGTCGAAGGGCACGACCACTGCGGCGGGGGAAACCGAGCCGCCCCATGCGCCGCCCGTCACGGCCTCCGCGACGCCCACCACGCTGAGACCCGGAACCGCCGGCCCGTCGGACGCACCGCCACTCACTGCTGGCCGCTCGCCCCCGACCCTCGCGAGATCGAGGCGGCCCGACGTCGGCAGGCCGAGATCGGCGCCGTAGGGCGTCACCACCACCTCTTGGTCGCCCACGGGCCACCGGCCGCCGAGCAGGTGGGCACGTTCGCCGAGGTCGGTGCCGGGAGTCAGGCTGATGGCCAGCGCAGGAACCGAGATGCGGGTGCCGTCAACCTGCGCCCGCAGGTCTTGGCTCTCGAAGGGGATGGCCGTGCCGCCGACGAGGGTCGAGATGGCCGCAGTCGGGTTCGTACCGAAACCCGGAACGGTCACGGCCGCCGGTGAGTCTGATCCCGTACCCCAGCCGCCACCGGCCGGGTCCTGTTCGATGGCCTCCGATCCGCTCGGGCCGGAAACCACCGCCACACCGGTGCCGTAGAGGTAGGGCGCCTCCTCCTGGCTCGTCACGTCGGCGGTCATGGCCAAGGTGGCGCCGAAGGCGAGCAGCATGACCGGCAGCCCGATCATCAGCATTATCAACGCGCTTCGACCACGGTGCCGGCGCACGTCACGGCGGGCCAGCCGCAGCGCCACCCGCCACCCCGCCCACCACTGCGACCTCCGAGACGGTTCGGGCCGGGTGCCGCTCTCTGGGTGGTCGACCTCGCGGTCGATGGTGGCCGTCATCGCTCTGCCCTCATGATGCGGCCCTCATCGGGTGCTCGGCTCGAGCAGCGTGTCGGCGGTGTCGGGGTCGCCGGTCGTGTCGACGACGACTCCGTCGCGCAGAAACACGACCCGGTCGGCCCAGGCGGCGTGCCGAGCCTCGTGGGTGACGAGCAGACCGGCGGCGCCGTCGTCGACCCGTTGGCGCAGCACCCGCAGCACGCCCTCGCCGGTCGTCGAGTCGAGGGCGCCGGTGGGCTCGTCGGCGAGCACCAGCTGACGTGACCCGACCAGGGCTCTGGCGATCGCGACCCGCTGTTGCTGACCGCCCGACATCTGGTCGGGGTAGCGGTCGGCCAGCTCACGCAGGCCCAGCTGGTCGAGGGCGTCGAGGGCGTTGCGCCGTGACCGGCTCACCGAGTCGCCGTCGAGCTCGAGGGGCAGGCCGATGTTCTCGGCCGCGGTGAGGCTCGGAATGAGGTTGAGGTCCTGGAAGACGACCCCGACCTGGCGACGACGCAGCCTGGCCAGGTCGCGGGGGCGAAGCCCGCCGAGGTCGATGCCGGCGATGCGCACCGCACCGCTCGTGGCCCGGTCGAGACCGCCGGCGAGGTTGAGCAGGGTCGACTTGCCCGACCCGCTCGGGCCCATCACCGCGACGAGCTCGCCGCTGCGTACTCGAAGTGTCACCCCGTCGAGCGCCTTCACGGCCGTCTCGCCCTCGCCGTGCACCCGCGTGACGTTCTCGAGCTCGAGCAGAGGCGGCCGAGCCGCTGCCCCTCCAGCCTGCGCCCTCGCGTCATCCGGTTCACCGGGCACGACCGGCGCGGCCCCTGACCGCTGCCCGCCGGTCATGCCCGGTCTCCTATCGGCCGCGTGCTGGCTGGTTCGGGCTCAGCCGACACCGACACCGATACCGGGCCCAGCGGCATCCCAGCGGCTCGCGCAAGGCGAGCCTCGACGTGGTCGAGCCACCGAGCCTCCGCTTCCGCCGCGAAGAGGTGGTTCTCGAGCACCAGCGACCAGGCGAGGTCGCGCCTGTCGACGGGTTCGTCGGCCCGGGCTTTCAGGCGGGTGAGGTCACGCAGGTGCTTCAGGGTCGCCGTGCGCTGGGTCTGCACCACACGTGGCACGTCGATGCCCGGCAGGGTCACGGCCAGCGCCAGCTTGATGACGAGCTCGTCTCGCGGGGTCGCCTCACGGGCGACCGGCGTGATCCACCAGCGGGAGATCTCGGCTCGGCCCGAGTCGGTCAGGGCGTAGGCGATGCGACCCTCGTCGTCGGCGCCTCCGAGCGGCTCGACGAAGCCGTCGCGCTCGAGCCGGGCAAGGGTGGTGTAGACCTGACCGACGTTGAGCGGCCAGGTGCCTCCGGTGCGGGCCTCGAACTCCGCCCTGAGGCGGGCTCCGTACATCGGCTCCTGGGCGAGTAGCGCCAGCAACCCCTGTTTGACCGACATTCCCACTCCTCTATACCGAGTATCATCTGCGTGAAGAGCAAGGTATACCGGGTATTCCCAGAGGTCAACCACCGAAAGACCGGGGAGTCGTCGTCGATCGGGCGGCAACCAGCCGTGGCCGTCTCCGGTGGTGGGCTCAGTCCAGGTGCTTGGCGATGAATGCCTCGGACCGCCGGATCGAGAGCGGCCACTGCGAGGTCATCGTGTGCTGCTGGCCCGGATACACGTAGTAGCTCACCGTCTTTCCCGCCGCCTTCAAGGCGGCCACGGTCTGCTGGCTCCAGGCGATCGGGCACTCCTCGTCGGCGGTGCCGTGATGGATCATGAGCGGGTCCTGGATGCGAGCGAAGAACGTGCGCGGGCTGACCGCGGCCCAGTTGGCCGGTTGCTGCTCAGGCGTGCCGAGCCGGGCGATCACTGCGTCGGCGACCTTCGAGCGGGACCTGACAGGTCGAACCCACCTGTCGAAGTTGTCGACGGCATCCGAGCTCACAGGGGCGTACGCCACGGCCGCCTTGAAGAGCCCGGGTCTTACGACGAGGGCGTTGTACACCACCCCGCCACCCATCGAGCGGCCCACCAGGGCGATGCGGTCGGGGTCGACCCGCGGCTCCTGCTTCAGCGCGAGCGCGGCGTTGATGGTGTCGACGGTGTAGCCGAGGCGCAGCTCCGACTCATCCTGCGGGTCCTTGCTCGACCGGGCGTGGTTGCGGTAGTCGACGTGCAGGGTGACGTAACCCTGGCGGGCGAGGTAGTCGCGCTCGCGCAGCATCGTCTGCCCGTTCGTGTACTCGAGCGGGTCGACGTAGCCGTGCGCGAGCACCACAGCCGGAAAGGGCCCCTTGCCCCGGGGGATGTTGATGCGGCCCGAGATCGTCAACCCATCCCCGCGGTAGGTCGCGTAGTACTGGCGGTACGCGCTGGTGCTCCCTCGCTCGGCGCCGAGCGTGAGCCCGCTTCCGTCGTAGTTCCGGTCGATGAGCGCCTGGATCGACACCGGGTTCGGTGCCGTGGTGGGTGGTGCTGGGCTCACCGTCGTCGCGGCTGGACGGGGGGATGCCGGTGTCGCCGGTGACCGTGCGCCTGCGGAACCGGAAGGAACCGGCTGCGTCGGCTCGCTACCGGCCGTCGATGTCGGCGATGTCGGCGATGTCGGCGATGTCGGCACGGAAGTGGCGGTGCCGGGGGCTCCCGTGCAGCCGGCCAGCGCCAGCCCCGCGAGCCCGACGGCACAGGCCAGTCGGAGTGGTCTTCGAGGTCGGGGCACGGGGCTCGTGTCAGCCGCGGTCGCGCCCGCGGTCACGGTCTCGGGTCGGCATGTCCTGCCCGGCCACCAGCTGTCGGCCGAAGGCCCAGTACGCGCCCAGCAGCATGCTGACCACTACCCCCAGAGCAGTCGGCCAGTTGGCCATGCTGACCAGCACCCAGACCGCTCCGGTCAGGATCGAGAGGATTCCACCAATGGCGTTTGCCTTCTGCATGACGATCTCCTGTGGTCGGGTGCTGGCGATGCTACGCGGATGTTGCCGTCATCGGGTCAGGCGAGCCGGAGACCTTTCCGGGTGGCTGCTGGCCGAGGTCAGACCACGAGGGTGGCGGCGCCTTCCAGGGTCATCCACGCCTGCAGCTGGGTCGAGAGCTCGATCGTCTGGCCCGGTGGCTGGCGCTCGGCGGCGGGCAGAGCGGCATCCGGCGAGAAGACGCCGGCCCATCGCCCGTCGGGGAGCGTGCGCTCGTCGCGCCCGAGCCAGAAGCCGTCGCCCGTGTCGAGCACGAGTCGACGGGCCGTCGAGCGGGCCTCGCCGTCAAGGGACCGATGGTTCGCGGCCAGCGCCAGGTAGCGAACGAGGATGCCGGTGAACAGCCCGCCGTCGTCGCCGCCGTGGGTCAGCAACGGACGCCGGTCTGCCTGCGGCGCTGTGAGATGGGTCGCGACCGCGTTCACGACCCGGCCGGCCCGCTCCAGGCTGGTGTCGTCGCCCAGGGTGAGCAGGGCGCCGAGCATCGTTCCCTGGTTGTAGGTGTAGACATCGGTGACCACCTGCTCGCCACCGGCAGTGAGGCGGATGCCGTCGAGGAAGAGGCCGGTGTCATTGGCCAGCAGTCGGGCGTAGACCCAGTCGACGAGGAGCCGGGCTGTGTCGAGGTCGCCACTGCGGGCCAGGTGCAGCGCCGCCGGGCCGGTGGCCGGAACGTTCTTGAAGTCGCGAGCCGTGTTCCAGTAGAGGCCACCGCCGAGGTCGCCGGTCATCGCCGAACGCAACCGGGCGGTCAGGGCCCGGTCAGCCACCCGAAGGCGGCGGCGCGAACGAGCACCGGGCAACCGGCCCGTCAGCAGACGCAGCCGGTCGATGGCGAGCGCGAGCCAGGCCATGTCGTCGTAGTAGCGGTTGGTGAACCGTCCGACATTGCGCACCCTGATCGTCGCCACGAGCCGGTTGCCGAGACCGGCGTGCTCGAGGGCGCCGCGGTGGTCTCCTGACCGCAGCAGCCGCAGCCCCGCGTCGACGATCGCATCGAGGTAGTGCGCCTGCCACCAGTAGTTCCACGAGCCTCCGACGAAGTGTGGCGAAGGGTGGGCGACGTGCGCGAGGTGGGTGAACGGCATCCCGACCAGGCGGGTACCGAACAGCACGCCGACCGAGCGCTCAGCCTCGGCGGCCCGGGCGTCGGCGTCGGTCGGAACGGGGTCGGCGGCCACGCTCCGACGCTACCGCGAGTGCGCTCGCTGCACCTTTGCGCGCGCCTGCTGTGTCAGGCTCACCCGCTATGGAGACGGGCGACCGGGCGGTCGAGGACCTGTGGCGACGGCTGGCGCCCCAGGTCATCGGCGCCCTGGTTCGCCGCTACGGCTGGTTCGACCTGGCCGAGGACGCCACCCAGGAGGCGCTGCTCGCGGCCTCGACCCAGTGGCCCGACCAGGGTGTGCCCGATGACCCGCGGGCGTGGCTGATCACGGTGGCCTCCCGGCGACTGATCGACCATCTGCGCAGCGAGGAGGCGCGCGCTCGCCGCGAGGCCCACGTCGCGCAGCGCACGGCCACGGTCGAGCTTGCCTCCCCCGCAGTCGATCTCACGCGCAGCGACGATGACGACACCCTGGTCATGTTGTTCCTCTGCTGCCACGACACGCTCACCACCGCGTCGCAGATCGTCCTGACCCTGCGCGCGGTGGGCGGGCTGACGACCGCTGAGATCGCCGCCGCGTTCCTCGTGCCCGAGTCGACGATGGCGCAGCGGATCAGTCGGGCCAAGTCGAGCATCAGGGCGTCGGGGGCAGCGTTCCGGATGCCGTCCGCACCCGAACGCGTACACCGGATGCCGGCCGTGCTGCGTGTTCTCTACCTGATCTTCAACGAGGGGTACACGGCCACCTTCGGGGCAGAGCTGCAACGACTCGACCTCAGTACCGAGGCGATTCGGCTGACCCGCCAGCTGCTGAGGCTGCTGCCCGAAGACGGCGAGGTCGCCGGCCTGCTCGCCCTCATGCTGCTCACCGACTCGAGACGCGGAGCGCGAACCACGCCTGAAGGCCGACTGGTGCCGCTCGAGGAGCAGAACCGCGAGAGCTGGCACACGGCGTCTGCAGACGAAGGCGTGGCCCTGGTCACCGGCGCGCTCCGCAGAGCCACCCTCGGGAGCTACCAGGTTCAGGCGGCCATTGCCGCCGTGCACGCCGAGGCTTCCACCGCGGCGCAGACCGACTGGGCTCAGATCGTGGCTCTCTACGACCTGCTGCGACACCTCGACCCGAGCCCCATGGTCGATCTCAACCGGGCCGTGGCGGTCGGGATGGCGAGCGGCGCACCGGCGGGGCTGGCCGCGCTGGCTGAGGCCAACGCGTCGGGGCGGCTGGACCGCCACCATCGCCTCCACGCGGTGCACGCTCACCTGCTCGAGATGGTCGGTGACCTCGAGCCTGCCCGGGCGGCCTACCGACGCGCGGCTAGGCTCACCACGAGCCGCCCGGAGCAGCGCTATCTGCAGGAGCGGGCCGACCGGCTGTGAGCGACGCGCGGGCCAGGGCACCGGTCGCCTGTCTGGCCATCACAGCGGCGCTGCGACAGAGTTGACCGCACACGACTCTCGGAGGTAGCTGATGTACGAGCTCGCGGGGCCGGCCCTCAAGGCGCCGACCGTCGAGGAACGATGAGCCGGGAGGTCTCGGTGCTCGGCCGGGTCGGCCCCGAGGGGCCGGGCGTCTTCGTGCTCTACACCGGCGGCACCATCGGCATGGTGGTCGGCCCCCAGGGCGGGCTGGTGCCCCTCGACCTGCGTGAGCTCGCCGCCCACGTGCCCGTGGTGTACGAGCTGCCCGTCGGGCTGACGGTGGCCACGGTCGCCGAACCGGTCGACTCGGCGACCATGGGGGCCGGCGACTGGCTGCGCATCGCTGACGCCATCGTCGAGCACGCCCCCGGTCACCTCGGGGTCGTCGTGCTGCACGGCACCGACACGATGGCCTACACAGCCTCCGCCCTCAGCTTTCTGCTGGAGGGCATCGACCTGCCGGTGGTGCTGACCGGGTCGCAGCGGCCGATCACCGCCCTGCGGTCAGACGGCCGCGAGAACCTGGTGACCTCGCTCGAGCTCGCATCGGCGCGGATGAACGGCGGACCGGTTGTTCCCGAGGTCACCGTCTTCTTCGACCATCTGCTGCTGCGCGGCAACCGCACGGTCAAGGTGAGCGCCGACAGCTACCAGGGCTTCGCCTCGCCCAACCTGCCGCCGCTCGTGACCGCAGGCGTGACCTTCAGCCCCAGCCTCGGGTTGGCGCGTCCGGCCCAGGTGGGTCCGGTGCGGCGGGCCTCCGGGTTGTGTTCGGACGTCGCGGCGATCCACCTCTATCCCGGTCTCGACCGCTACGTGCTCGACGCCGTGATCGCCCGGCCGGGGTTGCGTGGGCTGGTGCTGCAGGCCTACGGCGCGGGCAACGGTCCGAGCGACCCGTGGTTCGCCGAGGCGATCGCCCGTGCTGTGGAGAGCGAGGTCACCGTGGTGGTGACCACCCAGTGCCGGGCGGGGTGGGTGCGGGGCGGGCTGTATGCCGCGGGGGCGGCCATGTTCGATGCCGGAGCCGTTCCGGCCGGAGACATGACCTTCGAGGCAGCCCTCACCAAGCTGATGGTGGCCCTCGACCGGCACGACCACCCTGACGAGGTGCGTCGGTTCATGCTGAGCGACCTCGCCGGTGAGCTGACTGTGTGAGTGCGGCCGTGTGAAGGCGCCCGTGTGAAGGCGCCCGTGTGAAGGCGCCCGTGTGAAGGCGCCCGTGTGGCGCCTCGATGCCTGCGGTCGGCGTGATTTCCGCGGCGGTGGCAGCCCCGGCCGGCGCTCCCTACGTCACTGATGCGCGAGGTGAATCAGTGACGTAGGAGCGCCAGGGTGGGTGCGTGGTGGCTGGCTACGTCACTGATGCGCGGGGTGAATCAGTGACGTAGCAGCGCCAGGGTGGGTGCGTGGTGGCTGGCTACGTCACTGATGCGTGGGGTGAATCAGTGACGTAGCAAGTCGGCCAGCCGGCCGGCCAGCCAGCCAGCCATCCGCCCAGCCGTACGGCCAGCGGTCAGAAAGCGCTCGAGGGCAGGTCTCGCTCGTCGTCAGCGATGGCCCGCACGATGCGTCGAGCCACGTCGGCAGGGTCAAGGCCTTGGGGGAGGCGTGGCGCGCTACCGGAGATGGGTCGGTCGGCCAGCCCCGTCTCGGTGTGCGGTGGGCGCGCGTCGAGCACCCGGATACGGCTCCGGCGCAGCTCGGCTGCCGCAGCCGCATCGAAGGCGGTGAGTCCGGCCTTCGCTGCGCTGTAGGCCGCCATGCCCGCGGTCGGACGTTCCGCGACGACAGCGCTGATCTGCACGATGAAGCCGCCCTCGCCCAGAGCGGCAACGGCCTCGCGCACGACCCGGATCGGCGCGATGAGGTTGAGCAACAGCAGGTCATCGAGGGTGTCGTCGTCGAGCTCGGCGCTGGCCCCGAAAGCCACGACCCCGGCGGCGTTGACCACCCCGGAGAGAGGAGCCGTCTCGGCGGCCTGCGCCACGATCCGGGCAGGTCCGTCGGGTGTCGTCAGGTCTGCGGCGACCGTGGTGACCACGCAGTCGCCAAGCGCCGCGGCCAGCTTGTCGAGGTGGCCGGGGGTGCGGGCGGAAAGGCTCAGACGAGCCCCGGCGGCAGCGAGCTCGCGGGCGATCGCCGACCCGAGGCCGCCGGTCGCACCGAGAACGAGAACATGGGCTCCATCGAGAGTCGTCATGTCTCCATCGTCATCGATCACGGCCCGGCGCGCAGATCTACCCCGTTGGCTCCCTGGCAACGGCACAATGAGCGCGTGCTGCTCACCCTCACCTCCACCGCCGAACGCGCCACCGACCTGGGGTATCTGCTGCACAAGCACCCTGACCGGGTGCAGACCTTCGACCTGCCTGTCGGTAACGCGCACGTCTTCTACCCAGAGGCCACCGACGAGCGGTGCACGGTGGCCCTGCTGCTCGAGGTCGACCCGATCGGGCTGGTGCGTGGCCGACGCTTCGGAGGTGACGGCTTCGCGCTCTCGCAGTACGTCAACGACCGCCCCTACGCGGCCTCGTCGATGCTCGCGGTCGCTCTCGGCCGCGTCTTCAAGACCGCACTCCAGGGGCGGTGTGCGGCTCGGCCCGACCTCGAGGCGCAGGCCCTGCCGCTGGTCGTCCACGTGCCTGCCCTGCCGTGCGGCGGCGACCCTGACCTCATCGAACGGCTCTTCGCCCCACTCGGGTGGGCGGTATCGACGGTCACCAGCCCCCTCGACCCCGAGCTGCCCGGATGGGGCTCGTCGCCGTACACCGACGTCACGCTCACGGGTGATGTCGTGCTGAGCCAGGCACTCGGCCACCTCTACGTGCTGCTGCCCGTGCTCGACGGCGCAAAGCACTACTGGGTGAGCAACGACGAGGTCGACAAGCTCGTTCGCAACGCTGGGGGCTGGCTACGCGACCACCCGGAGCGTGACCTGGTCACCCGCCGGTACCTCGCCCACCAGCAGCGGTTCGTCGCCGACGCGACGCAGCGGCTGGCGGCTCTCGAGGACACACCGGATGCCGTGTTCGTCACCGACGACGGTGGCACCGGCCCCCGGCCGGCCCCCGAACCCGGCCTCGCCACGAGCCCCGAGGTAACACTCCCGCCCCCGGTGGCGGTGCCGCTGCGCCAGCGGCGGCAGGAGGCCGTTCTGACCGCCCTACGAGAGGTGGGCGCTCGGCGCGTCGTCGACCTCGGGTGCGGCGAGGGTTCCTTGCTCGCAGGGATGCTCGCCGACCCCTCCTTCGCTGAGCTGCTCGGGGTCGACGTGTCACCCCGAGAGCTCGACCGGGCCACGAGGCGTCTTGGCCTCGACCGGTTGTCTGACAGCCAGCGCGCCCGACTCACCTTGCGGCGGTCGTCGTTGACCTACCGCGACGCCGCCCTGGCCGGCTTCGACGCCGCGGTGCTGATGGAGGTCATCGAGCACCTCGACCCCGACCGGCTCCCGGCGCTGGAGACGAACGTCTTCGCGCACGCCCGGCCCGGCGCCGTCATCGTGACCACCCCGAACGCGGATCACAACGCGCACTACGAGGGTCTGGCGGTGGGCGCTCGTCGTCACGCTGACCACCGGTTCGAATGGGGCAGAGCAGAGTTCGCGGAATGGGCCGAGCGGGTGGGCCGACGGTTCGGCTACTCTTTCGAGCTGCGTCCCGTCGGTGACGTCCACCCCGAGCTGGGGCCCCCCACCCAGCTCGCGCTCTTCCGCCGTGACTCTGGCGTAGCCGTAGGTGCGGCATGACCCAGATAGGCATTCCGCAGCTGTGCCTCGTGGCCCTCGTCGGCGCGTCCGGTTCCGGCAAGTCGACCTTCGCCGCCGAGCACTTCGGCCGGTTCGAGGTGGTCTCGAGCGACTTCTGCCGGGGCCTGGTGGCCGACGACGAGAACGACCAGTCGGCGTCGAAGGACGCCTTCGACGTGCTCGGCTACATCACCGGAAAGCGTCTGGCCGCCGGGCGCCTCACCGTCGTCGACGCCACCAACGTCACGAAGGAGGCCCGACGTCAGCTGGTCGAGCTCGCGAAGGCGCACGACGTGCTGCCGGTGGCGATCGTTCTCGACGTGCCGGCCTCCGTGGCTTCGGAACGCAACCGGTCGCGCGCTGACCGCGACTTCGGGCCCCATGTCGTCAAACGGCACACCGACCAGCTGCGGCGCTCGCTCAAAAGCCTGGGCCGCGAGGGCTTCCGCAAGGTGCACGTGCTGAGCGGCGTGGAGGCGATCGAGACGGCCGAGGTGGTGCGCGAGAAGCTGCTGAACGACCACCGCGACCAGCACGGGCCCTTCGACGTCATCGGCGACGTGCACGGTTGCCGCGCCGAGCTCGAGAGCCTGCTCAAGACCCTCGGCTACCTCATTGAGCGTGACGAGCGTGGCCGCTCCGTCGACGCCGGCCACCCCGCGGGCCGGACCGTCGTGTTCGTCGGCGACCTCGTCGACCGTGGCCCCGACAGCCCGGGGGTGCTGCGCCTCGCCATGGGCATGACCGCATCCGGTCACGCCTTGGCGGTGCCGGGCAACCACGAGCACAAGCTGGTGCGTGCGCTCGACGGGCGCAACGTGCAGGTCACCCACGGACTGGAGACGACACTCGACCAGCTCACACAGGAGGGGCAGGAGTTCCGCGACGCCGTGCGGGAGTGGTGCTACGGCCTCGTCTCGCACCTGGTGCTCGACGACGGCCGGCTCGTCGTGGCTCACGCCGGCCTCAAGGAGGCCTACCACGGGCGCGCCTCCGGCCGAGTGCGCTCGTTCGCGCTCTACGGAGACACCACCGGCGAGACCGACGAGTTCGGCCTGCCCGTGCGCTACCCGTGGGCGGGCGACTACCGCGGCCGGGCCATGGTGCTCTACGGGCACACTCCGACGCCGGTTCCCGAATGGGTCAACAACACCCTCTGCCTCGACACCGGTGCCGTCTTCGGGGGGCACCTGACGGCGCTGCGCTACCCCGAGAAGCAGATCGTCCAGGTCGCGGCCGAGAGCGTCTGGTACGAGCCCGCCAAGCCGTTCCCCACCGCCGGGCAGACCGCCGACGGGCCGGCCGGCACGGTGGTCTCCGGTCGTGGAGAGGACGAGCTCGACCTCACCGACGTGCTCGGCAAGAGGGTCGTCGAGACCGCGCACCACGGACGAGTCTCGATCAGGGCCGAGCACGCCGCCGGAGCGCTCGAGGTGATGAGCCGCTTCGCGCTGCACCCGCGGTGGCTGCCCTACCTGCCTCCGACGATGTCGCCCGTCGCCACGTCGGCGAGAGACGGACTCCTCGAGCACCCCGACGAGGCGTTCGCCTACTTCGCGGACGTCGACGTGCCCCGCGTGGTCTGCGAGGAGAAGCACATGGGTTCACGCGCGGTGCTGCTCGTCTGCCGCGACGCCGACACGGCGGCTCGCCGCTTCGGAGCGACCAGCGGTGAGACCGGTGCCGTCTACACCCGCACGGGTCGCTCGTTCCTCGGTCGCGAGCTCACGGAGGAGCTGCTGCAGAAGGTTCGAGCCGGTATCGAAAGCGCCTCTCTCTGGGGCGATCTCGACACCGACTGGGTGCTGCTCGACGCCGAGCTGCTGCCCTGGTCGCTCAAGGCGGAGCCGCTGCTGCGCGAGCAGTACGCCGCCGTCGGTGCGGCCGCGCGCGCTTCGCTTCCGGTGGCCGTGTCGGCCCTCGAGGCCGCCCGCTCGCGTGGCCTCGACGTCGGCGACCTGCTGACGCGTACGCAGGAAAGGGTGGTGAACGCGGAGGCGTTCACGGCCGCCTACCGGCCCTACGTCTGGTCGGTCGACGGGCTCGACGGCGTGCAGGTGGCGCCCTTCCAGGTGCTCGCCAGCGAGGGCCGCACCTGGCACGACCACGACCACCTGTGGCACCTGGAGGCCATCGACCGGCTCGTCGCGGCAGACCCGGTCACCTTCCGGCCCACCCGGCGGGTCGTCGTCGATCTTGCCGCCCACGGCTCACGCGTCGAGGCAACGCGCTGGTGGGAGGAGCTCACGGCATCCGGCGGCGAAGGAATGGTCGTGAAGCCGCTTGGTAACCTGACGCGCACCCCCAAGGGCCTCGTGCAGCCGGGTCTGAAGGTGAGGGGACGCGAGTACCTGCGCATCATCTACGGCCCCGACTACACCACCCCTGCGAACCTCTCGCGGCTGAAGAGCCGCACCCTCGGGCACAAGCGGTCACTTGCCCTGCGCGAGTACGCCCTCGGGCTCGAGTCGCTCGAGCGCACGGCCCGGGGCGAGCCGCTCTGGCGTGTGCACGAGCCCGTGTTCGCTGTTCTGGCGATGGAGTCGGAGCCGGTCGACCCTCGGCTCTGACCAGCAGGCATCAGGGTTGCGAGTCCGCGACCGCCTGGAGCCGTGGCCCATCCTCTGGTGTCGGGTTCGTGCAAGCATCTTGGCGCCCGAAAGGCCAGACTGAGCTGACCGATACCGAAGGAGAACGCCATGAGCACCCCGATCCTCGAGATGGTCACGATCGACTGCCTCGACCCCCAGGCCGAAGCTGCGTTCTGGGCGGCCCTGCTGGGTGGAGAGGTCACCTACGCCGACGAGAGCTACGGCATGGTCAAGGTGGGTGACCGTCGCCTCGGGTTCGGGCACGTCGATGGTTTTGTCGCGCCGGAATGGCCTGACCCCGTCGGCGGCAAGCAGTTCCACCTCGACCTGTCCGTCGACGACCTCGAGGCGGCAGCCGCTGACGCGGTGTCCAAGGGTGCGACCCGACCTGAGCATCAGCCCGGCGACGGCTGGATCGTGCTGCTCGACCCGGCCGGCCACCCGTTCTGCCTCACCCAGCGGGCGAACTGGGCCCAGATGTGACCTGACCCCACCGGCCCCGTGCACGGGCCGGGGATGAGAGCTGTCTCATCCCCGGCCGAGGCACGCGAATGCCGGGTCACAGTGGTGTCATGCGTGGCCGACCACCCTTGCTGACCAACGTTGCCGTCATGGTGGCGGCGGTCGTCATCGGCTGGGCTCTGCTGGTCGGTCGTGACGAACCGATCGGGCCCGATCTCGGGCCGGCCGTTCAGGTACGCCTCAGCGCCACGACTTCGGCGCCGAGCCGGCCGACGCCACCGCCGACGGGTGTCCCGCCCACGACCAGCCCGCCCGCCACCGCGACGAGCAGACCCGCCGCGACCGGTTCGGCCGGCTCGAAGACGCCGACCCGGGTGACGCCCCCAACCCGGGTGGCGCCGTCATCGGGCGCACAGACCGTTCCCCGGCACTCACCGATGCCGGCCGGCGATGACGGCGATGACGATGACGACCACGATGACGGCGGTGACGGCGATGACGGCGACGGCGACGGCGACGATTGATGACTGACCGGACGGTGAGGGCGCTGACGCAGGCGGCAGGGCAGACTGGTCGTGATCCCGGCCTGGAGGGCAGATCGGTGCAGGCGGTTCGGTGGCCGCAGTGGAGAGCTCGCAGTACCCGAGCACGGGTACTGGGCTGGTTCATGTTCATCGTGACCATCGCCCTGGGCCTGAACCTTGTGGTGGTGGACGCGTTCATGAACGCGCGCGCAAAAATGGCGGTCGAGACCGAGCTGCAGCACGAGGTGGTGAAGTTTCGCGAGTTCACCGAGCGGGGGGTCGATCCCACGACCGGGCGACCCTTTTCTGACGTGCGGGGGCTGCTGCATGGCTATCTGGCCGAAGCTGTGCCCGAACAACAGGAGGCCCTGTTCAGTGTGGTCGACGGCCGCCCTACAGACCGCACGCGCAACCCGGTGCCGGTCAGGCTCGACCTTCGACCCGACGTCGTGGCGGCAGCCGGCTCGGCCCGCTCGACCATGAGTCGCACCATCGCGACGCGTCAGGGCGAGGCCGTCTACGCAGTGGTCCCGGTGACCGCCGGCCCGGGTCAGCCGACCGCCTCACTCGTGATCGTCGAGTACACCGATGAGGCGCTGGACGATGTCACCCAAGTGGTGAAGGTGATCGCCTTGGCCAGCCTTGCCGCCCTGCTCATCGCGGGCGGCATCGCCTGGTTCGTCGCCGGACGGATCCTCTCGCCGCTCCGACAGGTGCGTCGCACGGCCGAGGCGATCAGCGAGTCAGATCTGACCCGGCGCATCGAGACCCTGCCCGAGTCTCGAGACGACGTGACCCGCCTGGCCGTCACCTTCAACGGCATGCTCGACCGTTTGGAGACCGCGTTCGGCGCTCAGCGGGCCTTTCTCGACGACGCGGCCCACGAGCTGCGCACCCCGCTCACGGTGATCCGGGGGCACCTCGAGCTGATGGGCGACGACCCGGCCGACCGAGTGGACACGACCAGGCTGCTGCTGGAAGAGATCGGCCGGATGAACCGGCTCGTCGATGACCTGCTGGTGCTCGCCGCCGCCGATCGGCCCGACTTCCTCACCCCGGGCGAGGTCGACCTGACCGACCTCGTCGTCGGGGCGGTCGCTCGCGCCAGCGCACTCGCGCCTCGACGGTGGTCGGTGAGCGAGACGGCCGATGCCGTGGTCGTGGCCGACGAACAACGTCTCACCCAAGCGCTCGTGCAGCTCGCGTCGAACGCGGTGCGGTTCACCAACAAGGGCGATCGCCTCAGCATCGGATCGGTGTTGCACGAGGGACAGGTCGAGCTCACCGTTCGCGACAGCGGCCTGGGGGTGCCTGATGATCTCAAAGCCACGATCTTCGACCGGTTCACCCGGGGCGATCAACGCGGCGCCGGCGGTACCGGCATCGGCCTGGCGATCGTGCGCTCTATCGCGTTGGCTCACGGTGGAAGCGTCGGAGTGGCCGACACCGAGGGCGGTGGGGCCAGCTTCACCCTGAGCTTTCCCGCTCGCTTCCCCGTCGACCCCGAACGGGAAGACCCCTTCGGCGACAACCACGCCGATGACCAGGACCAGGGCGAAGACCAGGACCAGGGCGAAGACCAAGACGCCAGCGTTCCGACGTTGGTGGCTCCGGGCGGCACCCAGACCGGATGGATCGGAGCCACGTGAGCCACCTTCTCATCGCGGAAGACGAGTCGCGCATCGCCTCCTTTCTCGAGAAGGGCCTGCGAGCGAAGGGATTCACCACCACCACCGTGGGCGACGGCGAACAAGCCTGGCAACACGCTCGTTCCGGCCGCTACGACCTTCTGGTGCTCGACCTGGGCCTGCCGATCCGCGACGGAATGTGGGTGCTGCGCAGCCTGCGGGCCGACGGCAGCGCGTTACCGGTGGTGATCCTCACCGCCCGCGACACCGTTCAGGACACGGTGACCGGGTTGCAGAGCGGCGCCGATGACTACCTCAGAAAGCCCTTCGCCTTCGACGAGCTGCTGGCCCGCGTAAGGCTGCGCTTGCGCAGCGCCGGAGCGGCCCCCGAGCCGACCGTGCTACATGCCGGCCCGGTGGCTCTCGACCTGCGCACGAGGCGGGCCAGGGTGGCCGGCCGGTCGGTGGAGCTGACGACGCGCGAGTTCGCCCTGGCCGAGGTGTTCATGCGACACCCCGACCAGGTACTCACGCGGGAGCAGCTTCTCTCGCGGGTCTGGGGCCTCGACTTCGACCCCGGCTCCAACGTCATCGACGTCTACGTGCGCTACCTGAGGCGCAAGCTCGGCGACGACCGCATCGAGACGGTGCGCGGTGCCGGCTATCGCTTCAGCATCGACTGATCCGCGCCCTGTCGTGATGAGGACCTTCTCATCACGGCCTCATGGTCGGCTCACGCGCGAGCGGCAGTCTGTTGGTGAAACCGACCGACAGGAGTCTCCCCGATGTTGACCACCAGCACACTGACCGCCAGCACACTGACCGCCTTGCTCACAGATGCCGTGGCGATCACCATCATCGCCTCGCTCTACTTTCACCGGCACCAACGTCGTGACCTGCTGCTCGCGTACGCGGCCCTCAACGTCGGCGTCCTGTCGGTGACCGTCGTGCTCTCCAGCGCCACCGTCGGTGCGGGCCTCGGGTTGGGGCTGTTCGGCATCCTGTCGATCATCCGGCTGCGTTCCGACTCCATCACCCAGGAGGAGATCGCCTACTACTTCGTGGCACTCGCCCTCGGTCTCATGGCCGGGCTCACCCCGGACACCGTGTGGGTCACCCCCGCCCTGTCGGCGCTGCTCGTCGCGGTGATGTACGGAGTCGACCACCCCCGCACCTTCCCGGGAGCCCGTCGACAGCTCATCACTCTCGACGAGGCGGTTCCCGACGAGGCCGTGCTGCGAGCTCGGATCGAGCACCGGCTCGGGGTCGACGTGCGCCACCTCATCGTCCAGGAGATCGACTTCGTGCGCGATGTGACCATCGTCGACGTCCGGTTCCGGCGCCATCAGCACTCACCGCAGCCCGCGGCGAACGCGACGGTGAGGTCAGCCCGCACCCTCGAGGGGTCGACGGTCTCGAGTGCCCGGTGACACCGGCTCGCCAAGCCTTGAGCGTGGGGTGTGCTGGGCTACCGGCCACCAGTCTCGAGCACATCATCGCGACGGCCGACCTGCAGACCCGAGTCGACCGCAAGTACCTGGTTCCACCCGCGGTGTTCGCGCACCTTCTGGCCCGACTCGATAGTCGGATGAAGGTGCTGGACATCGACGGGCGGAGGCTCTTCGAGTACGAGTCGGTCTACTTCGACACCCCGGAGCTGCTCGCCTACCACCAGCACGTCGGCGGTCGACGCCGCCGCTTCAAGGTGCGGACCCGCACCTACGTCGACTCGGCGCAGAGCATGCTCGAGGTCAAGACGGCCGGGGGTCGCGACGAGACGGTCAAGGACCGGCATCCCTACCAGCTCGACGAGCGGTACGGGCTGAACCCGTGGGCGCGTGAGGTCGTGGGGGGCCGTCTCGGGGATTCCGCCCTGGCCCAGCGACTGGAGCTGTCGCTGGTGAGCCGCTACCACCGTGCCACTCTGGTCGAGCCCGCGACCGGCAGCCGTCTCACCTGCGACGTCGACCTCGACTTCGAGAACCACCGAGAACGGCGCAGCGGCCCTGACGACCTCGTGCTCATCGAGTCGAAGACCACTGGGGCGGCGTCGCTCGCCGACCGCACCCTGTGGCGTCTCGGTCACCGGCCGGCCACGGTCACCAAGTACTGCGTCGGCCTGGCCCTGCTGCACCCGCAGCTGAGGGCCAACCGGTGGAACCGCACCCTTCGGGGAACGTTCGGTTGGTCGCCGTGTCGAAGTGCGTGAGCGAGACAGGACCGCGCAACACCGGACAGCCCACCTCACGCCGCTCACCCCCAGGTCGGCTCGTACCCGACGATCTGGGCGTGCAGCACGTCCATGCCTTCGACGGTGGACTCGGTGGCGGGCCGGTTGCCTCCGAGGCCCGGGCCTCTTCGCGAGCTCGTCGAGACCTCGATCTCTGGCCGCCACCATTGTGTTCTGGTGCAGCAACACAGGGCGCCGGTGTTCGTCGCGCTGCGTGACGCTGCGACCGGCGACAACCGCTTCCCGGAGAGCTGCGCTCAGGCCTGCTCGACCGCCAGGTCGCCGACATCGTGTGGAGCATCAACGCTGCCGAGTAGTGGGTGCTGCTCGTGCACGAACGGTCGTGGACCCCCAAGCAGTTCCAGGCGTGGGTCACCGATGCGTTTGCTCGACTGCTGCCGACCTGACCGGTGACCGCCGCGCAGCACGGCCTGTACGAGGTCACGCGCCACCAGCGCGGCGCGGCGGCGTGACGGCATGAAGCGAAGGAAGAAGGTGAGGCGCAGAAACCACGCGAGGCGGCCGGTGAACGGCATCCCGTAGAGCTCGGCGATCCCGCGCCCCAAGCCGAAGGAGGCCGCCTGGCCGAGCCCTCGGTAGGTGAACGGGCGGCTGGCTCGGCCGTGCAGGGCACGCGCCGCGTTGGCACCGGCGTGGGCGCCGGCCTTGATCGCCCAGAGGGCGTTCGAGGCGACGGGTTCGCCGGTCGTCACGTGCGCCACACGGGCGGCGTCGCCCGCGGCCCAGACGCCCTGGCAGACGGAGAGGTCGGATGCCGTCACCAGCCGTCCGAGATCGTCGCGGAGTCGGGCGTCGAGACCGGGCAACGAGACTGGTCGTTGACCGATGGTGCCCAGCACGGTGCCGGCCGGCAGGAAGGTGCCATCAGACAGCCGCGCCCCGCTCGGTGTCACCTCCGTCAGCCGAACGCCAAGTCGCACCCGCACTTCGAGGCGCCGCAGCTCTGCCTCGGCGCGTGCCGCCAACCTCGGTTGGGTCAGGCGCAGCTCGCCCAGCAGGGCGGTCCCCGAGTGGACGAGATGCACGGTCAGAGGCTCAGAGCCCGACCGGCCGATGTTGGCGATCGCGGCGGCGAGCTCGACACCGGCCAGTCCGCCGCCGGCCACGACCACTGCCTCACCGCGACCCGCCGCGGCCGACGCGACCCGGGCGGCCAGCGCCTCGATCTCGCCTGGTGCTCGTAGCAGGAAGCCGTGTTCGGCCAGACCCGGAACGGTGGCGGCCGGCTCGCGCCCGCCCGTACCGACGATGAGCTGGTCGTAGCCCACCGACGCCGGGCTGCCGTCGGCGCGTTCGAACATCACCGCGCGTCGAGCGAGGTCGACCGATACCACCCGCCCGTGCTCGAACCGGGCCAGCGGGCACGCCTCGGTGATCGGGGTGCGGGTGCGTTCGTAAGGCAGCGCACCGGCGACCACCTCGCCGGTGAAGCCGTGGAAGCTGTGGCTCGCGTCGGCACTGACGATGACGATCTCCACCTCACCCCGACGGAGCGGGCCGGCCAGCCGGCGGGCGAGCCGGTCGTAGGCGTGGAGGGTCACGTATCCTCCGCCGAGCAGCACCACACGCTGCATCAGGCTGCTGCTCTCTTCGCGAGCCCGTGGCCCGGTTGCGGGCGGTGCCCGGCCGGGTCACGAGAGCCGAGGGTGACCGGCACGCCGAAGGAGGTGGGCTCCGCTGCCGTGAAACCGAGGTGCGAGAGGTCACTGGCGAGGGCCCGGGTGTGGTCGACGAGCTCGAGCGGTGGGGCGCCGATCGCGAAGTGACCGTGGTGACCGGTGAGGGCGAGCAGGGCGGTCTCGGCGAAGCAGGCGTACGCGAGCCCATCGGGCAGGCCGATGTTGCCGCCGACCAGGCGTAGCGACGGGATGTCGACGACGCCACCGTCGACCACGAGCACGTCAGGGCGTTGCGCGGCGAGGCCGGGTGAGGTGTTGCGTGGCTGAGTGGCATCGAGCACGACCGCGCCCGGGGCGAGGTGCTCGCTGCCGAGCACCGCGTCGGCGGAGGCCGTCAGCAGGATGACGAGGTCGGCGCCTACGACCGCTTCCATCCGGTTGGTGGCGAGCGTGGAGACCAGCGCTGAGGTCTCGGCGGCGAGAGCAGCGAGCTTCGGGGCCGAGCGGGCGACCAGGGTGAGCCGGCCGACGGCGCGGTCACGGGCGAGCAGGCGGGTGACAGCACTGCCGACGCTGCCGGTCGCGCCGACCACGGCCACGTGGCGGTCAGCGGCCGGGTGAACGGCATCCGTCAACAGGCGTCGGGCCTGGGCGTCGACGATGGCGGCCGTGAACGCGTTGCCGTTCGTTACGCCGACGTCGGTGCGGCGACGGAGTGATACCCCGCCGCCGGTCACGGTGGCGGTGAGCGCACCGAGCCCGACGAGACTCGCGCCCATCGCGACCGCCTTGTCGACGGCCCGACTGACGCGGCGCCGGCCCTCGTGCGGCTGGTCGAGCAGGTGACGAGCGCCGAACGGGACGAGCACGATGCTGCCGACCCGTTGCCCGCCGATCTCGACCCGGGCCATGGCGAAGGGTGGCACGGGTAGCCGGCGAAGAGCGTTGTCGCACAAGCCCTCCGGCAGTCGCCCCAGGGGGGTCCAGACGCGAGCGAGGTCGTCGCTCAGCCGCCCACGCGGGTGAACGAGAAAGGCGAAGGACGGTTGGCTGCTCACGGATGCTCCTCGGCTTCGACACCTGGTCACGGTGCGTCTCCCGTGCAGAGGTTCGCAGGGTGCACCTGATACAGCGAAGCGGGTCGCCCTGAAGAGGCGTTGCCGTGAACGGCGCGTTCCGGTAGGCATCAGGTATGTCTCTCGCCGAACACCGTTCCGCCGGCCCTCAGCTGACGACCGGCGCGCCGGTGGGCCTGGTGCTCGTGCGCTGGCTCGAGCAGCAACGCGACGCTCTCGTGGAGGCCGACCGGCAGACTCGAGACGGCGACAAGCACGGCGTGCACGACCTTCGGGTCTCCCTGCGGAAGCTGCGGAGCGCCCTGGCCACCTTCCGGCCCTTCGTGGACCGGTCGGTCACCGAGCCCTTGCGAGATGAGCTGCGCTGGGCAGGAGGCGAGCTGGGTGGCGCCAGAGACCATGAAGTGGTCGACGAACGACTGCACGCCCTGCTTCTGGCCGAGCGGGAGCGACTGCTGGTCGGCCCGGTCAGGCCGGAGGGCCCGGACGTTTCGGCGGTCTCTGTTCTCGACGAGACGGCCGAGGAGGACCGCCCGAGTGAAGCAGCCGTGGTCGCGGACACCCTCGACTCCGAGCGGTACGCCCGGCTGCTCGTGGCCCTCGATGTGCTTGTCGCTCAACCGCCTCTCACCCCTCGCGCCGAGGAGCCGGCCCGGAAGCAGGCCACCAAGAGGGTCCACCGCGACCTGGCCCGGCTGCTCGCCCGGGCAGAGCACACCACCGCTGAGATGGACGAGCCGGCCCGCGTCGAGTCGTTGCACGAGGTGCGCAAAGCCGCCAAGCGGCTGCGGTACGCGGCGGAGGCGGCTCGGCCGGTGACGGGCAAGCGCGTGCGTCGTGTGGGCAAGACGGCGAAGCAGCTCCAGAAGGTGCTGGGCGAGCATCATGACACCTGGATGACTCGAGAGGTGCTGGCTTCGAACGCTGCTCGCTCTGACGAGCGGGGCGACAGCTCGTTCACGATCGGCCGCCTCCACGGCCTCGAGCAGGCCCGCGCCGAGCATCTCGAACGACGGGCACAGGTGGTGTTGACGACCTTGACGAACCTGGCCGACCGAGACGGTTGAGCACGGTGAGCCGTGAACACCTCGGCCGATCCAGTCACGGATGACCGACGTCGAACGGCCACGAGGCCCCGGGGTACGGCCCCCGGCTCGTGACCGTTCGACGTCAGGTCGACGTCAGCTCCAGATCAGTGAGTCTGGCAGCACGACTCCTTGGCCGACTCCAGCACCTCGGCGTCGTTCCACCAGAACGCCTTCGCGCTCGGGTGGGTCGGAACCGGCGCGAGCACCCGGTTTCGGCGCGGTTGGCCCGAAGACCGGCCGCTCGTGCTCGATCCGGCCACGGTCGTCTCGGTCGGCCCGGCGTACGGCGCGAGCAGCTGGTCGACGGTGAGATGCCGGCCCGAGGTCACGACAGACGACACGTTGGCGGCATCCTCGATGTTCGTGAGGGGGTTGCCGTCAACGATCGACAGGTCGGCGAACCAGCCGGGCGCGATGCGACCGAGTTTCTCACCGAGGAAGGCCCCAGAGTTGCTGGTCGCAGTGACCAGTGCCTCCTGGGCGGTGAGCCCGTAGAGCACCATCGCACGCAGGTTCATGTGCGTGCTGATCGCGAGGTGGTCGATCGGCGAGTCGGTGCCTGAGGTCACCAGGCCGCCGCCGCGCACCATCTCCTTGACCTGCCGTACCTGGTTGGCGAGGTTGTCCCGTTGAACCGTCTGGTCGGTCGTCTGGGCGGTGGTGACGGTCGAGGTGAGAGCCGCCTGCCGCCAGAGCGGATAGAGCCGGGTGACCCGCGGGTCGGTCGCGAGATACGTGTCGTCACGGTAGAGCGTCGAGCTGACGAACAGGGTCGCGGCGCGAGCCAGGTCAGCGGTCGGGGCGGGTCGGGGCGAGTCAGGCCACGACGTCGAGACCCAGCCAGGTCGCGAGGTCGGCGATCTCTCGGTGCACCGCAGCGGCCGTGGTCTTCGAGAAGGGAAGGTCCTCGTGGATAGCGTTGATGACCAGGCGCCCGCCCTTGCGGTCGGCTGTGGCATCGAGCTTTCCGACGAGCTGGTCGCGATGCAGGATCGGCAGTGCGAAGTAGCCCCAGCGGCGCTTCTGCTTCGGCTTGTACATCTCGAGGATGTACTCGAACCCGAACAGCACCTCGGCGCGAACCCGGTCGTGGACGAGCCGGTCGAAGGGGGAGAGCAAGGCGGTTCGCCCGCTGAAGGGCAGCCCGAGGTACGGCGGGGGGGCTTGCCACGTGCCCGGAAGGCCGGCGACGACGGCTTCTTCACCGGCCTGCCCCACGTAGGGGCTCTCGCTCGGGCTGACCGGACCCGTGGCGCGAGCGATTCCGACGGCGGCCAACCGCCGCTCGTTACGCTGCGCGGTGGCCGACTCGAGGTCGAGCTCGGGCAGACCGGGGGGATAGACCCGCTCCGGCAGGTCCCAGTAGCGCTGCCGGCCCTTGCGCCCCGAGATAGCGATGTGCCCCCGGTGGGCGAGCGCCTCGAGCATCTTCGTGGTGTTGCGGTTGTTGGTCCAGCCGCTAGAGGGCCACGGTTCGACGCTGGTGTCGGGGATCTCCCGGGAAAGAAGCGGGCCACTCTGGTGCAGCGTGTCCAGGATGTCGCGGCGGAACGGTTCGTTCGTCGCGAGCCACGGTGCCATGAAGGGTTGAGCTTCGGCCCGGTTCATCTCGGCGATCACGGCGGGTACGTCGTGGGGAGGGCGAACGTACGCCACTGTCTCGACGAGCGTGCGGTCGTGCTCGACGGCCCTGACCAGGTCGGCCGGGTCGTACGACGAGCCGAGGCGGCTCCACAGCACGAGATCGGCGTTCGGTGCGATGGCCGCGGTCGGGTCGATCTGCAGGAACGTGAGCCGTTCGACAACGGCGACGAGGTCGGTAGGGCGCGGACGGTCGAGCAGCTGGGCGTGCACGGCGATGCGTCGGGCCTCGCGCAGGGTGAGCTGATGCACCATGCTTGCGACCCTATCGAGACGCTGCGTCGGGGCCACGAGTCGGAGCAGGTCTGGCCGGTTGGTCAGGTGCCCCTCGAGGGCTTCTGATGCGAGGTGGCCCGGTGGTGAAGGTGGCGCGCCAGTGTTGCCAGGTGTGCCAGGTGTGCCAGGTGTGCCAGGTGACTCCGGTGTCGGTGATGGTCGCGGTGAGGTGCTTGTCGTGGACGTACCCATGGTGTCGTCGGCACAGCAGGGCCAGGTTGCCGAGACAGGTGGTTCCGCCGTCGATCCAATGCCGCACGTGGTGGGCGTCGGTCCATTGAGCGGGCGTGGAGCACCCCGGGAAGGAGCAGCCGCCGTCTCTGAGCCAGAGCGCGGTGCGCAGGGCGCGGGTGACGAGCCGTTCCTCCCGACCCACATCCAACGGCTGGCTATCGGAGCCAAGGACGACGGGGATGATCGTGGCGTCGCACGCCATCCGGCGCACCATCGCGGCGCTGAGCACGTCACCACTCAGACACGACCCGCCACGCGGTTTGGGCTTGCTCGTGGCCCAGTCGGGTGGGCAGCCGGAGGCTACGTATTCGCGTAGGGCCTCGAAGTTGATGGTGACCACGATCTTGGCCTTGTCCGTGCACGGTGCCTGACCGGGCGCGGTGACACCGCGGGCGACAATGTCGATCAGGGCGTCCATCCGGCGCTGGTGCGGTGGTCGGGGGTCGTCCTCGATCTTGACCCCGGCCTCATCGGTGAGGGGGCGGGGTGCGGACAGGGGGTCGATGGCGGCTTTGAGGGTCGCGGCGCCTTCGGGGTCGAGGGTGCCGC
>NZ_MAST01000029.1 GCF_001758225.1 Humibacillus sp. DSM 29435
CGATCCACCGCTCAGCCCGTTCGAGCGCTACCTCACCGACCTCATCGCCGGCTGACGTCGGAACAGGCTGCAGGCCTTTCAGCGGGGACTGTCGTTCCCGGTGACAAGGTGCGGCAGATAGGGCCCCACTCGTCGCCTCAGTGACGCAGGCTCACGCGCCGTCGACATCACCCGGCCCGTCCGGCACGCGCTTGCTCAAGAACCACAGGCCGACCCCGGTACCCGCAGCGAAACCGACCACGATGCCGAGCCCCACCTGATCAAGAACCAAGCCGAGCACCATCCCTACCATCAGTCCGACGGTGATTGAGTACGCGAAATACTCGTTGGCCTGCTTGTTCGTCAGATTGTCGAATCTCCCCATGGCGACAGCATGACCCGAAACGACCATCGGGTCGGACAGCCCACGCCTATCGGTGAGAACCAGCTCGGCAGCCAAGACCATCACCTGGTGGGTTACCCAGCACGCCCAGCATGTTGCCGAAGGTGTGGGTGACCGCCGACGCCAATATACGGTGACTCCGAGGTGCATGGGTCAACCTGGACGCCGCACCGGCTGCTGCAGCTCGGTGACCCAGTCGTGCTGGTCTTCGGACTCGGCGCGCAGGTAGAGCTCGCGGCACGGTCCGTCGTTCTCGTAGGCGTTCTCGACGGCCCACCGGTGCATCGCCTGCCACGACTCGTTGATCTGGCTCATCGGCCCGAGGTGCACGCCGCAGACCGCCGTGGCGGCTGGCAGGTCGACCTGCTCCAGACCGACCAGCGGCGGGCCTTCGTAGCCGTACCCCACGACGACGTCCATCCCCTCCTCCGCCTCGGCGTACGTGGCGATCGCGGTCTCCAGGCTCGCTCCTGCGGCGTTGAGCTGGGACTTCACCTGGTCGAACATTGGGCCGATGTGCTGTCCCAGCTCGGCCGGTTCCAGCATGCCCGTCAGGGCCGCCAGTCTCACTGCGGGCACGGTCTTGACAACGTAGTTAGCAGACATGTCGCTCTCCTTCTCGATCAGTCGGAGGCGGGACTCGACGGCGGCCAGCCGGGTGCCGGCCGCACGCATCTCGTTCTCAAGGTCTGTGCGGCGCAGCCGCAACATGCCGCGAAGCTCAACGGGCCCGACCTCGTCGGTCAGGATGTGGCCGACCTGCTCAAGGCTCAGGCCCAGCTCTTTGAGTGCGACGACGCGGTTGAGAACGGTCAGCTGCTCGGGCGAGTACGAGCGGTAGCTGCTCCACGCATCGACCCGGTCAGGCTTCAGCAGCCCGATCGAGTCGTAGTGGCGCAGCATCCGCACCGACACCTGGCCGAGTCGAGCAAAGTCTCCGATCAACATGACACCGTTCTCCTGCCTGACACTGTGTGAGAGTCAACCGCGCTGGTCGTGCTCAGTGATCTCCTGGCCGTTGCGTCAGCGGCGGTGGGAGCGGGCCCTTCTCACCGCTGGTCGCTTCGATGCCGGGCAGACGTTCCTGGGTCAGGTACGCGTGCAGGTTGGACGCAATCGCACTGACCGGCAGAGGAGGAAGGTAGGCAGAGGCTCCCGCTGCGAGGAGCCGGCCGACCGGGCCGGAGTAGCTGATGCCGAGCTCCTCGTCCTCGATCTCCGTGATGATCATGCGCGCCTCGGGGAACCTGCCGCGCAGCTGCGCAAGAAGCTGGGGGCTGACCGGGTGAGTGAGCACTACGTCGGCGCTTTCGGGTGCATCTTGCAGGTCGAGCACGATGTAACCGGGGCCGAATTCGTCTGACAGCCGACTGCGGGCCAGTTCAGGGAGCCGCATCGCAGTCGCCACCACGGTGACCCCGTCGTGGACCGGCGTAACGGCTGTCGGCAGCCGCGAGATCGGGAACGCGACCCCCTCCAGCACCGAGGCGTGGAACGAGAGATGGCCGACTTCGCGGCCTTCGCGAACAACCGCGATCTCGGCCCCGTCGATAGCGGCCACCATGATCTTGCGGATGTCTAACGGCAGCTCATCCACGTTCAGTGTCGGCGGTTCCCGTCGACGCTGCATGCGTCGAGTGTGCCTGACCCGACGGAGCCTAGGTGGATGACAGGCCGAACAGCCCACCTGACGGTCGAGTGGTCGTGATCACCGGCGTCTTCAGAGGTCAGCCGGATGCCGGGCCGAAGCGGACGGGCTCACCGTCTCGAGGCGAACGCCTCGCCAGCAGACAGAACTCGTTGCCGTCGGGATCGGCCAAGGTGACCCGCCCCACGTCGTGCTCACCACCGTCGCGCTCCCCACCGTCAAAGAGTGTCGCTCCGACGGCGAGGAGCCGCTCGAGCTCGGCCTGCTGATCGGTGTCGTCGGCCGGTGCGACGTCGAAATGCAGACGGTTCCGTCCCAGCTTCGGGTTCAGTGGCGGCCCACCCCAGGTGATCTTGGGGCCGCCGTGGGGCGAGCGGATCGCGGTCTCCTGGTCTTGGTCCCAGACCAGGGGCCAGCCCAGCGCCTCGCTCCAAAAGTACCCGACCTGCTGCGTTCCGCCGCAGGCGAGAGCGCCCAGAAAACCACAGTCGGCGAGGAAGTTGTTGCCGGGCGGAATGACGCAGAACTTGTTTCCCTCAGGGTCGGCGAGCACCACGTGGCCTTCCTCCGGTCGTTGACCGATGTCGATGTGCTGACCACCGAGCCGGACTGCCCTTGCCACGGTCTCCTGCTGGTGCTCCATCGACCTACTGGTCAGGTCGAAGTGCATCTGGTTCGGCCCGGTCTTCTGCTCATTGCTGGGCAGGAAGCGGATACGGAACCCGGTGTCGTCGTTGGGCCGAAGCTCAGGCGTCTCGTGGTCGTGCTCATTCAAGGCCCAGCCCAACACCGCCGACCAGAAGCGAGCCAGCCGAGCAGGGTCACTCGCCTCGATGCTCAGTGCGACGAGGTGGGAGGTCATCTCAGCACAGCCTTCCTGGGGGGCAGCCCGGGCTCAACCATCCCACGCACGCAACCGGGACGGCATCCGATATCTCACTCGTACGGAGCCTCTGGGGCTTCGGGGGCGTTGCGAGCCAAGGGTTGCTCTGCTCAGCGTGTGCGGCGAGAGCATCGGGCAGCTCACTGCAATAGTGAAGGCAGGAACTCGTCACGGTGTTCGGTCTGGGGCCAGCGCGGCCCGACGCTGCGACGGGCGGACGTCTGGAGGCAGTGATGCGCGCACGACGTAGTACCGCGATCATCGCGGCCGGGTTGCTTGCCGGTTCGACCGGCCTGCTGGGTGGCTGTTCACCGGGGAACGTGCGGCCGGCCGGGTCGAACCGTCCGCCGGTGGGACGCACCACGGGCACGGACGCCACCTCACCGGTGGTGGCCGCGCAGCGTCTGGCCGCCCAGTACGACTACGTGGGCGCGGAGAAGCTGCTGGCCCACGACACGTCGGCGGCAGCGAAGACCGAGCTCGCCGACATCGTGCGGCAGCGGGCGCGAACCCGGGCGTGGCCGGACACCACGGAGGTGTCCCACCTCTTCTACCACTCGCTGATCGTCGACCCGGCCCGCGCATTCGCCAAGAAGCAGCCCCAGCGGGTGGGCTACGCGCAGTACATGGTCACGATCAGCGAGTTCCGAGCCCAGCTGGAGCAGATCTACCAGCACGGGTACGTCCTGGTGCATCCACAACGGTTGGTCGCCAAGAACGCCCGCGGCGCCCTGCGCCCGGCCACCCTGATGCTGCCGCCCGGCAAGAAGCCGCTGGTGCTGTCTGTGGATGACGTGAACTACTACGAGTACATGACCGGGGCCGGTTTCGCCTCGAACCTCACCCTGAAGAACGGCCACGTCACCAACACCTACCGCGACGCCGGCGGCCGCGACCATCTGGGCGCCTACGACGTGCCGACGGTGATCGACGAGTTCGTTCAGAGTCACCCCGGCTTCTCCTACCGTGGCGACAAGGGGATCTTGGCGGTTACCGGTTACAACGGCGTCCTGGGCTATCGCAGCTCCGTCAAGGAGTACGGCGACGCCCCCCACACCCGGTCGCAGGGTCAGCAGGCGAAAGCCGTCGCAGACGCGCTGAAGGCGGAGGGGTGGCAGTTCGCCAGCCACACCTGGGGCCACATCAACCTGACCACCGCCCCGCTGTCACACATCAAGGCTGACGCGCGGCTGTGGGACACCGAGGTGCGGCCCATCGTCGGACCCACCGACGAGCTGGTGTACCCGTTCGGCGCGGACATCAGCGGGCTGGCGAGATACTCGCCCGACAACAAGAAGTTCACCTTCCTGCACGGCCGCGAGGGGTTCGACTACTTCTTTCCCATCGACGCCTCCAAACCCTCTTGGGCACAGCTGACCGGTCAGTCGTGGCGGCAGGCCCGGATCAACGTGGACGGCTTCTCGATGCAACGAGAGCTGGACGGCAAGAAGACCGCGCTCGAGAACTTCTTCACCACCGCCAGCACCATCGACCCCCTGCGCCCCCTGCCGCTGCCCCTGCTACTGAACAAGTGACGCAGCAGGCGACACCGGCAGGTACGCCCTACGCTGGCACGGTGCGCCCAGACATCGACGACCTGCTGGCAGAGCGGGAGCAGGAGATTCACGCCGAGCTCGCCGAGCTGACCAAGCCGGTGGGCGATGTCGGCACGATCTCGTTCGGCAAGCGAATCGGCGAGGGGACCTCGATGGCGGTCGACCGTCTCACCGCAGTATCGGCGCAGGAGAACATGCTCGCGATCCTGGCCGACATCCGACGAGCTCGGGACCGGGTCGCGGATGGCACCTACGGCTTGTGCGAGGTATGCGGCGAGCCGATCCCCGAGGGGCGGCTCGAGGCTCGCCCGTGGGCGATCAGGTGCATCCGGCACAGCTGAGGCGAAGCACGGTCAGTGCACGGTGGCCAAGAGCGCACCCATGCCGACGAAGAGACCACCGAACAGCTTGTTCAGAGTGCCTTGGCCGCGCGGGTTACGCGTGATCCGCCGCAGCCCACGAGCGGCGGTGGCGAAGAAGAACCACATCACGAGCACGTCGACGACCACGATGGTCGCGGCGAACACCAGGTACTGCGGCAGCAGTGGGCGGTCGGGGCGGATGAACTGGGGCATGAAGGCCAGAAAGAAGAGAAGTGCCTTGGGGTTGGTCAGATTGACGAGGAGCCCGCGGCGGATCATCGACCGGCGGGTGACGACCTGAGCAGCCGAGCCCTCGCCGATGACCTGGGCGCGGGCGCGCCACTGCCGGATGCCGAGAAGCACCAGGTAGGCGGCCCCGGCGTAGCGGATCACGTTGAAGATTACCGGTGAGCCGGTCACGATGACCCCGACACCGGCGGCCACGACGACGACGTACGCGAGCAGCCCGACCTGCTGCCCGAGGATGCCCCAGACGGAACGCGCCCAGCCGACACCGAGCGCGTTGGCCATCGTGTTGATGGCACCCGCGCCGGGCGTGAGGGAGATGAGCACCCCGGTCACCACCAGGGTCAGCCACAGCGACCACGACATTCTCCGAACGATATCCGCTGCCCGAGCCTGAGCTCCGCGCCGTGTCGGTCATGGTGGTGTCGAGCCGTCCAGCCCGGTCGTTCACAAACGTCCTTGAGTACAAGCAACCGTTTGTGTAGGGTGGCGCTCGACGAAGGGAGAACCGTGACCGCCGATGCGAATGCTCGCGTTGACGAGGCCCTGTCGGCCCTGGCCGACGGCAATCGCCGGTCGATCCTCGCGGTGATCCGCTCTGGTTCTCGCCCGGTGGGCCAGATCGCGCAGGAGACGGGCCTGTCCCAGCAGGCCACCACCTACCACCTGGGCGTGCTGCGTTCGGCCGGTCTGGTCAGCGGCCGGCGGTCGGGCACCCGGCACCTGTTCGCGGTCGACACCGACGGGTTGGCCGCGGTGCGTTCGTATCTCGACGGTTTCTGGCCGGCCCGGCTCACGGCTCTCAAAGAGGCCGTCGAGTCGAACACGCGCGGTCACGATGGCTGAGCACGCGACCTCGATCGAGATCGAGGCAGCGCCGCAGGAGGTCTTCGACTACCTCGTGACTCCTGGAGGAATGACCGCCTGGATGGGCCAGCGTGCCGTGCTGGAGCCGCATCCGGGCGGGGTGTTCGAGGTCGACATCGCCGGCTCGCCCATCCGTGGTGAGTACCTGGAGGTGGTGCCCCCGCACCGGGTCGTCGTCTCCTGGGGAGTGGCGGGCAGCACCGACCTGCCACCAGGCGCCTCCACGGTGGCCTTCACGCTCAGCGCGACGCCGCGCGGCACGCGGGTCGAGGTCGTGCACTCCGGCCTGCCCGACCCGCTGCTCGCCGGGCACGTAGACGGGTGGGCGCACTTCCTCCCCCGGTTGGGGGTGGCGGCGCATGGCGGTGAGGCCGGCGAAGACGACTGGATGCCGCTTGCGCCGAGCCTGCCCTGAGCGCAAACCGATTCCATCTACCGAGGGAGCAGCTCACCATGCACACCGACACCACCTCTCCGGCCCTGGAGACGGCTCTGGCCTATCACCGGGCCTGGACCACCGGAGATCTCGACAGTGCCATGACCCACGTCGCCGACGACATCGTCTGTCGGGCACCCGGTCAGGAACTGCGCAACAAGAGCGAGTACCGCTCGTTCCTGGGCGGGTTCAGCAAGATGCTGACCGGCCTGACCGACGTCGCCGCGTTCGGTGACGACGAGCACGTCGTGCTGTTCTACTACCCACACACGGTGGTTACCAGCACCGCCCCCGCCGCCGAACACTTCACCATCCGTGATGGTCGTATCGTCGAGAGCGTGCTGGTGTTCGACCGGATCTCTTACGCCCCAGCAGCATCCGAGTAGACAAGGCAAGAATGGCCACCGGTGAGAACGTCGTCGAGCGTGTGCGCGCAGCGCTCGACCGGCAGGGCGCAGTGCGTGAGGTAGCCATGTTCGGCGGTCGCGCGTTCATGGTGAACGAGAAGCTCCTCGTCAGCGTGGGCCGCGACGGCAGCCTGCTGGCCCGTGTCGACCCCGACCGAGCGGCCGAGCTGCTGGCCGTAGATGGTGCCCGGCCGGCCGAGATGGGAGGCCGGTCGATGGGCCCGAACTGGATGCTCATCGCCTTCGAGGCAGTCAGCACCGACGAAGGCCTGAGCTTCTGGCTCGATGTCGCACTCGCGCACAACCAGGCACCCGTGAGGTCAGGGTCACCCGTCGGGCTGGTTGAGGTCGGTTGAGTTCTCGTTGATGCGCTGCCCCTAGCGTCGGTCGAGAACCTCGACGAACCAGGAGCAACCAGAACTATGACCATGACCATGAGAAACCACAAAGCCGCTGGAGAGCGGCGCATGACCGGGACCCGGCCGTCGTCGACCAGATCACGGTTGGCCGACGTGAACCCGACGGTCGAGCTGCCGGCGAACGAGGGCGGCCGCCACGGTGCGGCGAGCCTCGTGAGGACGATGATGGCCAGATGAACGTCGACGTCAAGGTCGCCGCTGGCGTGGTCCGTGGCGAGATGGAGGCCGACCTCGCGGTCTTCCGCGGCATCCCGTATGCCGCGCCGCCTGCGAGGTTCGGTGCCCCGAAGCCGGTTCGAGGTTGGGTCGGGGTGCGAGAGGCCACCAGGTTCGGGCCACCGCCTCCGCAGTCTGGCGCTTTGGGCGCGGGCACACCGGCTGAGGCGGGTGACGACTGGCTGACGGTCAACGTGTGGTCGCCCGACCTGAACGCCGGGTTGCCGGTGATGGTGTGGATCCAAGGTGGTGGGTACTCGTTCGGCTGGTCGGGCCTGCCCGAGTACGACGGCACCAACCTCGCGCACGGCGGCGTCGTCGTGGTCACCTTCAACTACCGGGTCGGGCTGGAGGGGTTTGGCTACGTGGAAGGGACGCCGCCCAACCGCGGCCTGCTCGACCAGGTCGCGGCGCTGGAGTGGGTGCCGCACAACATCGGAGCGTTCGGCGGTGACCCCGGCCGGGTCACCGTGTTCGGCGAGTCCGCGGGCGGGGGCTCGGTGGCGGCGCTGATGGCGATGCCGCGAGCGGCGGGGTTGTTCCACCGGGCCATCGCACAGAGCGTGCCGGGAACCTTCTTCACCCCCGCGCTGGCCGCCGACATCACGGCAGCGTGCGCCGCCGAGCTCGGTCTGCAACCGAACGATCTGCCCACCGTGGATCCTCAGCAGCTACCTGCCGCCGGCGACGCGGTCATGGCGAAGATGGGCCAGTTCACGGCCCGCTGGGGCAAAGCAGCACACGCGCAGATAACGTTCGCTCCGGTCGTCGACGGTGATGTGCTGCCCACGACGCCGTGGGAAGGTCTGACCGGCCAGGTCGACCTGGTCGTCGGGCACACCCGTGACGAACAACGGCTGCTCACGGCGCTGAGCGGAATGCTCGGCCATGCCACCGAGGCCCAGGCCGCCGAGACCACGGACATCTTCGCGCCGAGTCCGCAGCGGTACCGGGAGAGGTTTGCCGACCCTGAGCAACTCTTCGAGGTGGTGCGTTCGGACTGGCTGTTCCGGATGCCGTCACTGCACCTCGCCGAGGCTCAGCTGCGCGCCGGTGGCGTGGCCTACCTCTACGAGCTGAGCTGGACCGCCCCGGGCATGGGCGGAGTGCTCGGCGCCTGCCACGGCCTGGACGTGCCACTGGTGTTCGGCAACCTCACCGTCGGTTCACCAGCGATGCTGATCGGCGAGGTCACCCAGGAAGCGGAGGCGGTCTCAGCACAGATGCGCACCGCGTGGACGGCGTTTGCCACCGCCGGCGACCCCGGCTGGCCCTCCTACGACACCGGTTCGACGCGGATCTTCGACTTCGAGCCGACCGTCACGGCCTACCCCGAGCAGTTCTCACGCGAGATCTGGCGGAACCCTCCGAGCGTGCTCGACCTGACGTGAGCGGCCGGATCCTCCGTGGTGAACAGGCTCAGGGCTCTCTTCAGGCGGCGCCGGTTCGCCACGGTCGTCGGCGGCGAAGGGGTTTCCATGGTTGGCGATGCCGCCTTCGAGATCGCGCTGGCCTGGACGATCCTGACTTCCACCGGGTCGGTTGCCGCTCTGGCCGGTGTGCTGCTCTTCCAGGCCGTCCCGCGCGGCGTCCTGCTGCTGCTGGGCGGCGCCGTCGTCGACCGCTACTCGCCGCGGGCCGTGATGATCGTGACCCACGTGGCGCGGGCCGTCGCACTTGCCTTGATGGCGTTCATCGCGGTCACCGGCACCCTGACGATGTGGCAGCTGGCAGCGCTCGCGCTCGTGATGGGCATGTCGGCAGCGTTCTTCAGCCCGGCATCCGAGAGCATCCTGCCCAGCCTCGTCGAGCAGGACGAGCTCGCGCAGGCCAACGCCGTCCGGGGGTTGTTCGAGCAGACGTCCCTGATCGTGGGGCCGGTCATCGGGGGGGGTCCTCATCTCAGCAACCGGCGCCTGGGTGGTGTTCGGCTTCAACGCGTTGACCTTCGTCGTCGCCGCGTTCACCGTGCTGGCCGCCCCGACGACCGTCACCGCAGGGGGCGGCGCACCCTCACCGACGGAGATTCTCCGGCAGATCGGCGAAGGACTGGGTCGCGCCCGCCGCTCCCACGAGGTGCGCCTGGTGCTGATCGTTGTCTCCGCGGCCACGCTCAGCTACAGCGGTGTCTTCGCCGTAGGCCTGCCCGTGCTCGCCACGTCGATGGGAGGAGCCGGCTCCCTCGGGCTGATGGTGGCCGGATGGGGAGCCGGCCAGCTCATCGGAGCCTTGGCGGCCGCCCTGACCGGCCTGCCACGACGCTGGGGACTGCTCATCATCGGCATGACCTTGGTCGAAGCGGTCATGTTCACGACGCTCGGCCTGGTCTCCACCCCGTGGACGGCAGCCGGGCTCCTGTTCCTGGTGGGTATCGGCGTGTCGTACAGCAGCGACGTGGCACTCCCGACCTTCATCCAGACCCAGACCCCGCGTCACCTCCTCGGCCGGATCAACTCCGTCATCGGCCTTCCTCGAGTGGTGTTCGAACCCGTCTCGATCTCGATCCTGGGGCTCGCTCTGTCGCGCTCGACCTCTTGGGGATTCGCGCTCGCAGCCGTGCCCGTCCTCGTCGCCGGCGCCGTGCTCGCTTTCCACCCGCGCGCCCGCGCGCTCAGCACTCAACCGGGTGTGGTGTCGCCGTGTGTCGGGAGGGTGTGTGATGATTTCTGACGCGTACGTAGAGAAGATTCGTGAGGTCTACCCGGGCCTCGCGCTCGATCACCTGCAGCTCATCTCCGACGGCATGGTCAACGATGTCGTCGTCGTGAATCATGAGCTGGCCTGTCGCTTCGTTCGGGACGCGGGCGACGCGCAGACTCTCGCCCGCGAAGCCGCCGTGCTGAGCGTGATTCACAACCGGGTGGAGCTTTCCGCCCCCCGCCTCGAGCATCGCGAGGCAGGGTTCGCCAGCTACCGGTACATTCCCGGCGAACCCCTGTCGCGAAACGCTTTGGTCATGCTCAGTGCCCGGGGTCGCTCCCGCATCATCGCGGAACTGGGGCTCTTCCACACCCAGCTTCACGGCATCCCAGCTGAAACCCTGACTGCGTCGGGAGTGCCGCGGTCAGCAGCCGTGCGCTCGCGTGCCGACTGGCTCGATCTGCACGACCGCGTCCGGAACAGCCTGTTTCCCCACCTCTGGAGACATCAGCAGGTGTGGGTCGACGAGTTGTTTGCGCCGCTGGTGTCGGGTCACCTCGACCTGAGCTACACACCCACCCTGATTCACGGCGACCTGGCGAGCTACCACATCCTTCACGACCCAGAGCG
Source organism: Humibacillus sp. DSM 29435 (assembly GCF_001758225.1). GTDB lineage: Bacteria > Actinomycetota > Actinomycetes > Actinomycetales > Dermatophilaceae > DSM-29435. The sequence continues at coordinate 10,693 of NZ_MAST01000029.1, forward strand.
TGAGGCGCTCACCGGCGTGATCGACTTCGGTGTGGCCGGACTAGGTGACCCGGCGTGTGACATCGCGGTCCAGCTCGGCAACTACGGTGACGGCGTCGTACAGCGGATGGCAGCGGACTATCCACGGCTTCTCGACGTCATCGACCGCGCGCGGTTCTGGGCCGGCACGTTCGAGCTCCAATGGGCCACCGCTGGTCTGGAGCAGAATGACGTCTCACTGCTGTTGGCCCACATCGGCGGAAACCGCGAAACGCGATCCGTCGGTTTCTGAGGTCGGCGTCGCTGACGAACACGGTTCCGAACTGGCGGACCTCCGGGGCACCTGTTGCTTTCAACATCCTCTGGTCCTGGGTCGAGAACGTCGAGCTCGGATCAACTCATTCGTCGCCATGCCCCAGATCGGCGAGGAGGCGGCGGGGCCGCGCCTCCTCGCCGACGCACTGACCCCGACGGGCCGTATGTCGGGTCACACGGTGGGCACGATGTTCTGGTTGAGGCGGAACAGGTTGGTCGGGTCGTACCGGTTCTTCAGCTCCACGAGCCGGCGGTGGGTCTGCGGCGGGTAGGAGGCCAGGACCAGGGCCGGGTCGGATTCGCCGGTGAAGTTCACGTAGGCGCGGGCGTCGGGCCCGAGCGCCGTCGTGACTCCGCGCGCCCAGTCGGTGGCCTGCTCGAACCCGTTGGCGTCCGGGGTGCGCGCGATGACGTTGACGATGAACTCCTGGTCGCGCAGCGCGTAGGCCGTGTCCTGCGCGCCGACCCGGCCGACGGCGCCCCCGAGGTGTTGCAGGTGGATCTCGGCCAGCGGGCCCGGCAGCGTCGCGAACGACTCGGCCAGCACCCGCAGAGCACGGTCATCGAGAGCGGGTAGGAACGCGGAGCGGAAGTAGTTGTGGATGCCGCGCGGCCAGAGCGGGTCGAGGGCCTGCTGCCAGCCGGCGTACGGGTTGGCCGCGAACACGTCGGAGATGACGGTGCCCAAAGCCCGGAAGGGAGCTGTGGCTGCCTCACCAGCGTCGGGGTCGCCCGACCAGCAGCCGCCGACACCGATGATCCGGGTGCCGTGCACCGACTCGGGCAGGAACGGCACCGGTGGGGCGGTGGTCAGGTTGACCAGCGTCGTCAGCTCGTCAGGGGCAGCCGCGCAGGCTGCCCGGTACCCGGCCAACACCTGTTCGGCCTCCTGCGCCGGGTAGAAGACCAGACCGGAGAGCACCGTCGGGCCGACCTCGTGGAGCTGGAACTCGAATGAGGTCACGACCCCGAAGTTTCCGCCGCCACCGCGTAGACCCCAGAACAGCTCGGCGTTCTCGTCTGCGCTGGCGCGCACGAACTGACCGTCGGCGGTGACGAGGTCCGCGCGGATGAGGTTGTCGCAGGCCAGTCCGTGTTTGCGCATGAGCCAGCCGATACCGCCACCGGTGGTGAACCCCGCGATCCCGGTCGAGGAGACCAGACCGCCCGTCACCGCGAGCCCGAACTGTTGGGTTTCGGCGTCAAGGTCCTTCCAGGTGCATCCGGCCTGGGCGGTGACCGTACGGTCGTCGGGGTTGACCTCGATGCCGGTCATCTGCGAAAGGTCGAGCAGGATGCCCCCGTCGATGGTGGAGAACCCAGGGATGGAATGGCCCCCACCGCGAACTGCGAGGGGCACCCCCTCGCTTCGCGCGAGGTCGACGGTGCGCATCACGTCGGCCACACCGGCACACTGGGCGATCACGGCCGGATGCCGGTCGTGTGCTCCGTTCCAGATGCTGCGGGCCTGGTCGTAGCCGGGCTCACCCGGCAACACCGCGCTACCTCGCAGCCCCGCGGTGAACTCAGCAAGGGTGGCGCTCCCGATCGGGCTGGATGCCGTCTGCGTCGTGGTCATTGCATTCTCCTCATTGCTTGGTCATCGGTCTTTCGTCCGCGCCGACGGCGACACTCATGGTCAGCGTCGCCGTCGGTGTCCCCCTGGTATGCCCCGGTGTCCCCCCGGGTGAAGTCACGTGCGCTCCGGTGTGGTCGGTCAGGGGCGGAAGCGGCCCAACGGGCCGTCGGTGTCGGCGAACGAGCCCGTGTTGAGCACCTGCACCCCGGCGTTGTGTTCGCCGTTGAACGGCGTGGTGGCGCCCGGGCAACCGGCCTTGAGCGCGTCAGCCGGGTTGTTGAACCAGATCCCCACGTGGAAGGTGTGAACCGGCCCGAACGCCGGGTTGGTGGTGGCGTCGGGCGTCGGAGTGGAGTGCACCGACGGGGCCGGGGCCACGCCGGGGGCGATCGCGAAGGTCTCCTGGCTGAAGCGCCCGACGTACTCCACGTCGGCCTTGCCGAGGCCGTTCGACTCCAGGTCACCCTGGTACCACGACACCCCGAACGGGGCGTTGGGCACCTGGATGACGAAGGTGTCGAAGTCGGTGTTCTTCGCCAGCCCCCACGCCTGGATCCGCATCCGCTCCACCGGCCCGTCATGGGTCACGGTCACCCTGGCCTTGGCCTGCGGAAGGCAGCGGGCGGCCACGATCCCCGGCGAGCGCTGCATGGTGAAGCTCGTGTGCGGGCCCGAAGCGCCGGCGCTCGAAGCGCTGGCGAAACCGGTTCCCACGGCGGCGAGCGCGAGTGCGCCGGCGGCAATACTGCGTGTCTTCATCGGTGTTGTCCTCCCTTGGTGTCCAGCGAGTGCCGGACGACCCGACCCGGTGGTCCGGGCTCGTGGTCATGGTGTGTTCCTGGCCTGATTCAGCTGCGGAACCGACGTTAGGGATCACGACTCAACGAGAACTCAATGCCATCTCAACCCACCTCATCGCGACGACGCCCGGCGCGGCTCGCCGCTGCTCCTCCCCGGAGCACAGCCAGCCGGCTTCCCGCAATGACGCACCGGGTACGGTCGAGAACGACTGCGGCCAGGGCTGTTTCACGGTCGGCTCGCCGGTCGTCACCCAGCTCCGCCGACAGCTCGGCCATCTGCAGCCGCAGCCAACCAGCGAACCGCGGCCAGGGGGTGAGCCGATCCGCTGCCCTGCGGTACATCTCCCGGGCGGCCCGGGTCTCGCCCGCCAACAGCTCCATGGCCCCCAGTACCGTCAACGATGCGCCGATCCCCACCTGGTCGCCGGCCGCCTCAAACCCGGCGAGCGACCGGCGAGCGCTGCCCAGCCCGCCATCCACGTCACCAGCCATGGCCTGTAGCAGGCCGAGGTTGATCTCGGTCAACAGCTCACCTCGACGGTCGCCGACGGCCACCCGAATCTCGTGGGCCAGAGACAGGGCCCGACCGGCCTGCTCGAAGTTGCCGCTGTCGCGGTGGATGCACCCGACCTGGTGGAGCGCCTGCGCTCTGGCGAGCTCATCGCCGAGATCCGCGAACAGCTCGACGGCTTCGACGACCGGAGGGATCGAAGACTGCAGGTCGCCCATGAGCCGGTTCGCGTGGCCGTAGGCAGACAGCACGAACCCGGTGGCCTGGGCCACCCCCACACGGCGTCCGAGCAACATGGTCTCCTCCATGCACGGCACCAGGCGACCGGCCACCGGAACCAGCTGCAGACAGGGCGTGACCACCGGCAGAAAGGGTCGCGCACCGGCATCCGCCTGGGCCAGCTCGCTCAGGCAGCCGTCGAGGTGTCGCACCGCGAGTGGCCCGTCTTCACGGAACAGCGCGCTCTGGGCGAGCAGCCAGCTCCCAGCGGCAGCGTGGTCCGGTCGACTCCGTTCGTGTCCCTCCGCTCTCAGGGCGGCCGCCATCGCCTCGGCTTCGTCGAGATCGCAGGCACTCCACGCGAGAGTCGCCTCGACGATCTGCGCCATCACCACCTCGTTCGGTTCACCGATCTGTCGCACGATGGCCAGCGCTTCAGCGCCCAGCGACCGGTGCCGGTCGCTACGGCCCCGTCGGCTGTCCAGACCGGTGAGGCCGATCAGGGCCGCTGCTCGGGGGCGGGTCGGGTCGGGCGCCCTGGCCAGCGCCCGGTCGATCCATCGGGCGCCCTCGACCGCGTGGCCGCGCACGAACCAGAAGCGCCACAGGCTTGCGGCCAGGCGAAGAGCGGTCTCTGGGTCGTGGGCACACGCCCAGCTCAGCGCTGCCCGCAGGTTGTCGTGCTCGCGGTCAAGCAGCCTCGGCCTCTCGATCACCACGCCCGTGGCCCGTTCGGGATTGTGGGCGACGGCGAAGTTGAGAAAGTACGCACAGTGAGCGGCCGCGAGCTGCTCGGCCTCGGCTGCGTGCCCGAGCTTCTCGTGGGCGAACTGACGAACGGTCTCCAGCACCCGGTACCGCGTCGAGGCAGCAGCTCGGATCGGCACCACCAGCGACTGGTCGACCAGCCTGGCGAGCAGACCCAGCACCTGGGGTTGCTCCCCCGGAATCACACAGCAGACGGCTTCGACCGCCTCGAGGGTGAAACTACCTGCGAACACGGAGAGTCTGCGTAGCAGAACCTGTTCGGGTTCGGCGAGCAGGTCGTGGCTCCACTCCAGTGTTCCCCGAAGAGTCTGTCGGCGGGTGATCGAGGCGTTGCCCCCGTCAAGCAGCGTGAGCGCATCACCCAGGCGAAGCACGATCTCCGCGGGCTCGAGTACGGCGACCTTCGCCGCCGCCAGCTCCAGAGCCAGCGGCATCCCGTCGAGTCGGCGACACAACTCGACCACCCCGGGCGCGTTCTCGGCGTCGAGCCTGAAACCGGGCCGAACCTGGGCGGCCCGTTCGACGAACAACCACACGCTCGGCAGGCGCGCCAGCGCGGTCAGGTCGGCCAGGTCTGTCGTGGTGTTCCAGTCGGATGCCGGCAAGGCCAACGAGGGCACCCGCAGCGTGTACTCCCCGTGAGCGTGCAGCGGCTCTCGGCTGGTCGCGAGCACGACGACGCCCGGGCAGGCCGCGAGCACGGCGCCCACCAGTCGAGCACAGGCGGCGAGCAGGTGCTCACAGTTGTCCAGCACCATCAACAGCCGTTGGTCGCGGAGCTGGTCGACGAGGGCGCGCGCCCGGTCGGGCGCGAAGTCGGAGTCCAGCCCCAGCGCTTCAGCCACCGCGTCGGCCACCTGCGCCGACTCACCGACCACAGCCAGGTCGACGAACCACACCCCGTCGGGGTACCTCGAGCGCACGTGCCGGGCCGCCTCAACCGCGAGACGCGTCTTGCCGCTGCCACCGGCACCGGTGAGGGTGAGCAGCCGAGCCTGCGAGGTCAGGCGCTCCACGTCGGCCAGCTCACGCTCACGGCCCACGAAGCTGGTCAAGGGGCTGGGAAGACGACCGACAAAGGCCTGGGTCGTCATGTCGGTGGGCCGGGGCCGCCCCCCTGCCGGCGCACCGGTCAACAGCTCACGGAACAGGGCAGCCGTCTGCGCGTCGGGATCGGTCCCGAACGTCTCCAGAAGGTCGTCGACCAGCCGCTCGTAGCGCGCCAACGCCTCCGACCGTCGACCCATCGCGGCAAGCGTCGCCATCAGCGCGCGCACGGCGCCCTCGTGGACCGGGTCGGACTCGAGCACCCGGGTGAGGATGAGCACCGCCTCCTCGGGAGCGCTGCGCCCGAGGGCCGCCGCCAGCTTCACCGAGAGCTCCCGGTAGGTGACGCGCAGCTCGTCGCGGCGGGCTGCCAACCATTGCACGTCCGGCAGATCAGGCAGCAGGTCACCCACGTAGAGGTCGGTCGCGGCCCGCAACATCGACGCGTCGTCGCTCGCCAGGGCCTCCCTCGCGGCCAGCTCGAACTGGATGACGTCAACGTCGACCGGGCCGGCGGCGTCGAGCACGACCTGTTCGTCGCGGATGGACAACCGCCCGGGCTGGGAAGGTCCACCGCCGGTGACCGCCCGACGCGCCACGTACAAAGTCTGATGGAGGTTTCGGGCCGCCGCCAGCGGCTCCAGGTCGGGCCAGAGCTGGTCGAGCACCTGCTCGCGGTGACGACGTTGACCGGGAGCCAGAGCGAGCATCGCCACAAGCGACTTTGCCTTTCGCAGGCGCCACCGGTCGGGGTCGACCCCGACCTCGTCGGTGGTCACGACGAACGACCCGAGCAGCTGAACCCGCCAGCCGGTTGGGTCCGAGGTCACAGACCGTGGCTGCCCGCCTTGGCCCGGGTGACGCACGTGGCCGTTCATCGTGAGACCACCGTCGTCGCAGGGAGCAACGCCGTCGCGGGCACGCCTCGCTGACCGGCCACCCTCCATTCTCGCGCGATCGGGGCAAGATGACGCCTGAATTTCGGCGGGGTGCCGGTGGGCCCGACCGGCGGTCGACCTAATGGGCCGAGGCTGCGTGCATCGCGAAGGTCTGCGACACGATCTTGCCGTCGTCGACCACGAACGTGTCGGTGCCGAGTGGGATGTCCGCTCCCACACTCCACGTGATGTAGGCGATGTTCCCCTCCACCTGCAGGCTTCTGAGCTCGAACCGCTCCAGGGCCCCCACCGGCAGCGCACCGACGAAGTCCACGAAGAAGCCACGCACCTCGTGCTTGCCGTGGTAGATCTTGGCCTCACCGTAGAGCCGGGCCTCGTCGTGGTAGTCCTTCACGATCGAGTCGACCTCCTCGTGCTCCAGGAAGGCTCGCAGGTGCTCGCGAACAACGGCTTCGGTGGTGGATGAGTCGTCTTTCATGTCAGGTCTCCTCGATGGTGCTGGCGGTCGAACCGTGTGTTCGCTCGTCCAGAACGAGGATGCGTCGGATGACGTCGCCAGAACGAGTGACGATGTCGTACCGCCCGCCAGCCCGGTCTGAGAGCACCAGCAGCCGGCGTAGAGGTGGAGACGACGCAGGTGGGTGCATGGCAGCCCGTGCTGAGCAGTACAGAACCCGTACTACCCGCGGTGCCGTTCCGGGTGCACGATGGGGCGATGACGAGCCGCAGGGAGTACTGCCCGATCGCCTGCGGGGTCGAGGTGCTCGGTGACCGATGGACCCCGTTGGTCATTCGCGAGCTCATGATCGGGGCTCGCGGGTTCAACGAGATTCATCGCGGGGTACCTCGGGCAAGCCGCAGTCTGCTGGCCCAACGGCTGCGCGATCTCGAGCGTCGAGGGTTGGTCGACCACACCGCGCGCGGGCCCGGTCTAGCCGGGTCGTACGAGCTGACTCCGGCCGGGCAGGCCTTGACCCCCATCGTGTGGGCGATGGGTCATTGGGCCGCGGAGTGGGTGTTCGGTGACCCGAGCGACGACGACATCGACGGGTTGTCGCTGATCTGGCGCACCCACCAGTTCGCCATCCCCGCCATGCTGCCCGTGGCCCGCACCGTGGTGCACCTTGTGCTCACCGGAGCGGGGGGCGCCCAGGGCTGGCTCGACATCGAACGTCCGGGCATCACCGTCTGCAAGGACGACCAGGGCCTGACCGTCGACCTCGCGCTCGAGGCCGACACCGCCCAGATGCAGCGCTGGCTCCTCGGGCTCGTGCCGTTCCGGGAGCTTCTCGCGAACGGGCAGGCCCGCTTCCTGGGTCCGAGCCGGCTGGCGCGGGCGTTCCCCACGTGGTTCGACACCACCGTGTACTCCCATGGGTTGCGGCGCGCCGATCAGCGCCGGCTACGCGACGCCGTTTCCGCCTGACGGCCGACGGGCCTGGGCCAGCACGATGCCGTCGTAGCCGTGGGCGGCCTGCGCGGGCAGGTGACGTGTCTCGACGGAGGCCGTCCCCTGGCCCCAGGCGGCCTCGATCACCGCGCGCACGTCGCGCTCGTCAACGTGCGCACTCGGGAAGTACCTTCCACCCACGTGGTAGCCAGAAGACCGGCGCAGCGCGGCGGTGAGAAGCCGGCCCTCGACCCCCACCCGATCGAGAACATGCCCCATGAACGCGGACCACGAGGCGTGGTCCGACGTCGCCGAGTCTGCACAGTAAGCGCTGACCACGGTCGAGTAGTCACCCGTCTTGACGGCGGGAACTCGACCGTCGACCTCGACGAGCCGGGTGACCCGTTGCCGGGTGAGCTCCTCACGGGCGCTGACCTCGGCATCGGTTGGCCGGGCGACCCCTTCGCACTGCAGCGTGTAACGCACGAAGGGCCTCCAGTCGTGGGCTTCGGGGTCGTGATCGAGCCAACGGCGGATCTCGGCGAGGTTGCCGGGCAGGTAGTCACCGAGGTGGATCTCCGAGGCCACAGTCGCGGCGAGGAAGACGTGGTGCAGCGTCGGACCGACGCCGAAGAACAGCATGGGGCGGCCAGCAGGCACCTGCCGCATCGCCTCCACGAAGTACGCGATCGTCTCCTCCTCGTCGGGCTCGACCCGGGAGTAGTAGTCGGCGAGGTAGTCGCCGGGCACCCAGTCGGTCTCGAACGACGCGAACCTGCGGGTGAGCACGTGATGGGTCGCCCGGGCCACCGCGTACACGGCCACCGCCGCACCCAGGTTGGCGCCCGTGAGAAACATCAGTGCGTTGTCGGTGGACACCAAGTCGGTGAAGGCGGCCAACCCGAAAGCCCCCACGTAGTAGGGCACCTCCAGGGCCAGCTCGGCGGCGAGATAGGCGGCGCACGCGGCCAGCCGTCGCGTTCGCCGGTCGCCCCCCAGGCGGGTGGCGAGGTCGAAGGCGCCCTTGGAGAGCAGGTTGGTGCTGGTGCCAGTGCGCTCGAGGAGGTTGACGTTGGCCTGGAGGTTGACCCGCAGACCCAGCCACCACACGACGTAGCTCGCGACCCATGCGGCCACCACCACCCCGTGGGCCAACCCGAGGCCGCTCACCAGTGTGACGAGGAGCAGGCCGAACCCGGTGGCAGCCAGGTCGACCCCGTACGTGGTCATGACGGTGGCGGCAGCCGAGACAAGCCAGCCCCGAAACGGACGTCGGCCGAGAACGGCTGTGGTCAGGGCGCTTCCGTGCGCAGTTGTGGACACCGTCTTGGTCATCGCGATGGTCTCGTTCCCGCGCTCCCAACCACGGACCTCGTGCCGTCGTCGTCACTGCGGCTGCGGGTTCGCGCTTCCGACCTGACATGCAAGAACGTGTCCCTAACCGTGGCCGTCGCCACTTCACGAAGCAGGTCTGCGCGCGTCGGCCCGTCGCCGGGGTAGCGCGTCCCGCCCAGCCAGGGCCCCAGGCGGAGCCCGACCTCAGGGTCGGAGAGCGCCTCGCGGGGGGTGACGAGCAGTCCCGCAACACGGGCCGACGCCCGCGCCAGAACGGGGTCGCCACTGGCTCCGTTGAGCAGTGCGGTGGTCATCGCCCACGTCGGGTCTTCGGTGGCGTACGGGACGCCCAGGATGTCGGAGTCGATCTCTGCGAGCCGGTGTCGGTCGAAGCGAAGAGTTGCGTCGACCCACGGCGTGACGCGCGTGGCGACGGCCTCGGCGTACGCGAGGGCGAGTTCCGAAGCCGCGCTCGGTGCGGCGGCGAGCACGTCTCTCAACGCCACCGCCTGGATGACGCCGATGGCGGCGCCCCGACCCAGCGAGGGATTGGTGGCTGCCGAGGCGTCACCGACCGCGACCAGCCCGGTCACGACCGGGCGACCGTCGCGGACGTAGTCGCGTGAGACGTCTTCGAGGCCGGCAATGGGCGAGACCACCGTCAGGGGGATGCCGTGCTGCAGCCACTGCGCGGCGACCGGGCTGGTCCGGGCAGCGGCCTCCCAGACCGCTTCCTCGCGCAGAGCGCGCAGGGCGCGATCCTTGGCGCTGGTGACCAGCACGATGCAGTAGGTGCCCCCGTCGCCCGGGAGGGTGAGGATCGACCACGAAGGATGGTGTGACAGGGCCGGCCCGTGGCCCGTGGGGAGGTGGCCGTCTGTGGCGCGGTAGTGCCGGCCATAGTAGACGAAGCCACCGGGCTCACGGGTCAGGGCGGGATCCGGGCCGCCGAGCCGACGCACCCAGGCCGGGACCGGGGTGCGCCGGCCACCCGCATCGATGACGAGGTCGGCTTCGACGGTGCCCTCGTCGGTCGTGACGCCCCGAACATGCGGGATGGGCCAGCCGGTTCCGGCATCCGCGACGAGGCCGGTGACCCGTACCCCACGCCGGAGGGTGAGGCCGCGCTGGTCGGAGGCGAGCCGGCTCACACTGGCCTCAAGCACGGGCCGGCGGGCTGTGACCGTGTCGAACGCCTCGTCGCCCGGCCGCCACCCGTGAGTGACGCACTCGGGCTGCAGGTGCAGCAGGTTCACCCTGGACGCACCGTCCGTCATCAGCCGGGTGAGCAGGTCGGGCAGCTCGCGCGCCATCTCCGCGGTCCACCGGGGCAGCATGAGGTGTGGCTGACGGAACTGGTTGACGCCCGGGCGCCGCCAGCCGACCCAGGCCTCCTCGGGTGTGGCCGGCGGACCGGTGGGGTCACCGTCGAGCACGGTAACCCGATGGCCGTCGCGCGCGAGCAGGATGGCGGTGGTCAGGCCTACCAGTCCCGCTCCCACGACGACGATGGTGCGCCGGGGCGAGGTCGGGGCGGATGGCGCGGCGCTGAGCTGGGTCATGGCGGTCTCCTTGTGAACGGACCGCCACGGTCTCGCCACCGACTGCTCACCCGACAGACCACTTCCTGCTCATTCCTCGCCCACGGGCCAGGTTGGCGTGGGGTGGGCTCAGGGGGTGACCAGACCGGGCCGCTCGCCGATCTCGACCGACCAGAGCACCTCGACCAACCGTTCCTGCGCCTGGGCCAGGTGGCGGCGGTAGGTGCTGAACGGCAGGCCGAGCACCTGCGCGGCAGCCTCCTGCGACGGTGCACCCTTGAGATAGGTACGGTCCAGGACACGACGATGTTCAGCCCCGCGCGGCTCGTCTGACAAGGCTCGAATCGCCTCTGAGAGTGAGGTACTCAGGGAGTGAACCCTGTCTGTGGACTCGACCGGCAGCAGTGCCGAACCGAGCAGTGGCGAGCCGGCGAGACGGTCTGGACGGCCCAGCTCAGTGAGCGCTGCTCGCACCGCCGCGGCGAAATCGGCCAGCGAGAGCGGAGCCGGCCTCAGCAGCTCAGGCGGCGGGGGCCCCTGTTCGCCGCTCAGCTCTCGGCGGGCCATCAGCTCGAAGAGCGCGGCGACCGGAAACCGACGGCGGTCCCAGCCGTAGCCGACGACCGGCCGCGGCCCTTGGCCTGAGCTCGGGGGCGACAGCTCGAGCATCCGGGTCATGCCGAGATACTCGAAGTAGGCGCCGTACTGCTCGGGCTCGCTGGTGATGATGAAGGTCCAGGCGGCGGGCCGCTGACCCCACTCGAGCACGCAGGACACGCCGTTGACGAGGAACACGGTGGGGTCGCGCTGGTAGGCCCGGGACGAGCCTGCGAAGCGGTTGACGTTGACCCGTTCGCCCGGCCGGAGGGGTGCGCGCGCCTCCACGAGCGCCAGAACCGCAGCGGCGACGGGGTCATCGACATCGAGAGTGCCTCCGGTCGGTAGGTAGACCTGCATCGCGAAGGCCTCGACCCCGTCGTCGGACCGCGCCCGGTACAGACAGCTCGGTTGCTCGGCGGCGTATCGACCCGCCAGCGCGGCGGCCTGCGGCCCCTCAGCCTCCTCGATCAGCGTCAGGATGCCGGTGCGGTCCTCGGGCCCGGCTCGGGCGACCGGCAGGAGCCCGCCCTCTCGCAGCCTGGCCATCATCTCGGCGAGCGGCCCCCGGCGGTGGAGGAAGAGCAGCTCGGCCGCGGCGCGGTCGGGATGCGGCTCACCTCGGTCGGCGAGGCGGTGCAGGAAGTACCCGCGAACAGCGACGTGCAACGCGACGTAGGCGTCGGGCGACCGCTGGGCGAACTCAGCCTCGAAGACCTCACGGACGACGTCATGGACGAAGAGTCCGACCACTCCGCGGCGAACGTAGGGTCGCGACTCGAGCCAGTCCCACACCTCCTCGGCACGCGATCCGACTGTCGTGCGCAGCAGATCGGCTGTCATGCGAGTGGCGTGGGCGCAGGTCGCGAGCCCGGCCCGGTGGGCGGCATCCGGGACGTCATCGACGAGCAGCCGACAGACCTGCGCCACGACGTCAGGGGCGTCGGCGAGCTCGACAGGGAAGGCGTGCCCGCTCCGGGCCTCGGCCAGCATCGCGAGTACCAGCGGGTGGCCGCGGCCGACCCGGACGATGCTCGGACGTTGTGGCTCCGGGACGCCGAGCCGAGCGAGCAGATCGGCGCTCTCGGCAACGTCCAGCTCGGTGAGGCCGTGGATCCGGGCAAGTCGACGCCACCCGGGGTCGAGACGCCAAGCCGTGGAGGGCAGCTCGCGGCCGGCCACCACCGTCACCGAGGTTCGAGGCCGGGCCGGCAGCAGGTGTTCGCGAACCCACCCGTCGAGCGGTGCCAGTAGCTCGACGCTGTCCACGAGCAGAACGTCCGGTGCCTCTTCGGGGCCGTAACCCGCCTGCGCCGACCGCTCAGCAATGGCTGCAGCCACCGCAGTTCCCGTGCACTCGACGTCCTTGGCGTCGAGGTAGACCGGTCGGTGCCCCTGCGCGGCCGCGAGGCGGGAGAAGGCATCGAGCAGGGTCGACTTCCCGATGCCGCCCGGGCCGTGAACCAGATGGACCCGGGCCAGGGAGCGGCCGGCCAAGGAGTCGGCGAACGCCGCCAGCTCATCGGTGCGCCCGACGAAGCCGTGGCGGCGGGCGTCCGCCAGCAGAGCGGAGAGCCCGTGCTCCCGCCCATCGGCTACCGGTGGCTCGAACGAGCCCATGAGTCAGGGTATCGCCGGGGCGTCATCGCGACGCGACCCGATGCCGGGGTTCAGTCCTTGACGAAGACGATGCCCTCGGCGACGCCGGAACGGATCTCCGTACCGACCCGGCGAGCGAGCAGGTCGTCGAGGCGGTCGAGAGGCCCGATCAGGGCGCGGCCGCCTGCCTTCGCGACGCGGATGGCGGCGTCGACCTTCGGCGCCATCGACCCCTCTTCGAACTCGAGCTCGGCCATGGCCTCCGGCGAGGCAGTGAGGATGTTCCGTTGCTCCGGGGTCCCCCAGTTCTGGCTGACGTAGTCGCCGTCGGTCAACATGATCAGCGTGTCGGCGTCGAGCTCTGCCGCCAACGCGGCACTGGCGAGATCCTTGTCGACGACGGCCTGCATGCCCATCTCGCGACCGCGGTCGTCGATGCGCACCGGCACCCCTCCCCCGCCGACGCACACGACGAGACGGTTGTTCTCGAGGAGCAGTCGCACGACCGGCGTCTGCTGGATCCGCACCGGGTTCGGCGACGGGACGACGCGCCGGAAGGCGTTCCCGTCGCGCGCGATCGTCCACCGGTACTCGGCGGCTGCCTCCGCGGCATCCTGGGCGGAGTACTGCGGACCGATGAGCTTGGTCGGGTGGCCGAACGCCGGGTCGTCGTCCTCGACGACGGCGGTCGTCACGAGCGCCACAACCTCCCGGGCGCCCGCGAGGGCGTTGGTCAGCTCTTGCTGGATGACGTAGCCGATCATGCCCTGGGTCTCGGCCCCGAGAATGTCCAACGGATAGGCCGCGACGTCGCGGTAGGCGAGATTCTGCAGTGCGAGCAGGCCGACCTGCGGACCGTTTCCGTGGGTGATGACGACCTCGTGCTCGAGGGCGAGACCGGCCAGGGCCAGACAGGTCGACTTGACGTTGGCGCGGAGCCGGTCGGCGGTCATCGGCTCACCACGCTTGGCGAGGGCGTTTCCGCCGAGGGCTACTACAACACGCATGGTCTGTTCTCCTCCTGCTCGAGCGCCTTGGCGGGCGAGCGCGGTGTGCGGTGGCGACCTACCGGTCGTCGTTGAATGTCGTTGCGGGGCTGTGTGGTACGCGTGGTGTTGATGGGTGGTGTTGGCGCTGGTGGTGGTGGGACGAGCCCGGGCGGGAGGCGCCGCCCGGATCGCTTCAGGCGTCGGTCGGCGAGGTCTGCAGAACCGCAACCGGCTCGGGCTCGCCGAACGTCTTGACGGCCCTGCCACCACCCCAGTCGCAGAGCAGGCCCAAGACCGCACCGGCCAGGAGCGACAGGCCGAGCAGCTTCCAGTCGCCCTCGATGGCGAAGGTGGAGTAGCACCCGACGAAGATCCCAGGCACGAAGGCCAGCCACCGCACGGCGCCCATCAGCACGATCAGCGCCACGATGCCGCCGACGGCGACCGCCGTTCCGAACGGCGGACCGATGACGTCGCTACCGGCGATCATCGCCAGCGCCGTGCCGACACCGACGAACGTCGTCGAGATCGTCAGGAGCAGGCCGTTGACTCCGTTCTTGCCGGAGGCGAAGTAGGCCGTGCACCCGGCGAACCCGGCCCAGATGGACAGGTTCACGAGCGGGGCCACACCGGCCCACACTCCGCAGAGGATGCCGGTCACCACCGCCGCCAGAACGAGGTTGCGCTTCACGTGACGATCTCCTTGGTCTCAGAGCTGAGTGGATGGATGGGGTCGAGGGCCGTAGACAGGGTGTCGACCAGCCCGTGCAGGACGTCGGTGCCAGAGGTCGAACCGATCGCGGCGACCCGCCCGAACGCGACCGAGACCTCCGCGGGAGCGGTCAGCGCGACCGTGGCGGCCCGCAGGACGTCGTGGTGGAACCGACCTTGGGCGGCGGCCCTGAGAAAGTGCTCGCTGATGGTCGTGGTGCCGGAGGCCCAGGCGGTGACCGCCGTACCGACGGCGGTAACGACGGGGTCAGCGGGTCGGAGGTGGTGAAGGGCGGCGAGACTGCCCACCAGGTAGTCGTCGCCTGACGGGGTCAGGCCCACCCCCAGCCCGACGAGTCCTCCCACCGCCCAGTCGAGCTGCGCCGTGCCGGTTGGTGTGAAGGCCGTGCCGAGTGCCTGTTGGAACTGCCGCGCCGCCAGCACCAGTCTCGAATGCAGGGCCCGGTCGAAGGGTGACGGCGACTGGCTCGGCACGAAGGAGCCGGGTACGGCGTGCTCCAGCAGCGCCTCCCGCCACCGGGGCGGATCTGTTAGCGCGCTGTTCGACTCCACGGCTGTTGCCTCGCAGGAGAAGAAGCGACAGTGCGTCGCATCCACCTGCACGGCGCCGCAGCGAACCCAGCCGGCCCCGATCTCGACGCCGGTTCCCGCCGGCACGCGAGGCAGTCGCCCGGCGTCGGTCACCAAGGCGCCCGGGGCTGGACGACCGTTTGCCGTGACGAGCGTCAGCAGGCTCCCATCGAGCTCAAGGTTGACGGCGCGATCGAAGCTGGACCCGACCGTGGCCTGAGCCGACCCGGTGAGGAGCGAGCTCCACACGGCATCAGCTGCGAGGCCACGGACGGCATCCATCATCAGCTCACGATCGACTCGGCCAGCGCAACGACCGCCTTCTCGAACACCTCGAAGGGCGGGTTCACGAGACCGGCGCCGATCATGCCGATGCCCGCCTCTTTGTGGGCGATAGCGGTGTTGATGATGGGCAGCTCACCGGTCTCGAGCACCTTGACGACGTCGATTCCCGTGGCGATGCCGCGGAAGTTCAGCACGGGAATCGTCAGGTTCGGGTTGACCGTCGTGGTGATGGCGAGCATGTCCTTCGAGTAGTCCATCGCCTCCTCGACCGTGCCACCGACCAGAGGCACGATGGCCGGAGCAGCCGCCATCGCAAAGCCGCCGATGCCGTAGGTCTCCGTGATCGCCGAGTCACCGATGTCGAGACCGGAGTCCTCCGGCTTGTAGCCGGCCATCATCGGGCCCATGACCTGCTGAGCCGGCCCGGTGAACCAGCGGAAGCCTTCAAAGCCGGCAACCCGGACTCCGAAGTCGGTGCCGTTGCGGCACATCGTGGTCACGATGGTGCTGTCCGGGACGCCCTGGGCTGCGTCGAGCGCGCACTTCGAGACGGCCATCCAGGTCGGCCCCGAGAAGTAGTCACTCGACGCGATGAACTCGAAGACCTCCCGCTTCTGCTCCAGGGTGAAGTCGGTCTGGAGCATGTGGGGCGCCAGCGCCTGGAACAGCAGCAGCGTGCCCGCGATGTTGCGGTTGTGATCCTCATCGCCCATGTGCAGCGCCTGCGCCAGCATCGATCGCAGGTCGATCTCACCGACGAGCTCCATCGACTGCTGAAGCATCGGGCCGAACACGTCACGCATCCAGACGAGCCGGTCGATGACCGACTGGTCGTTGGCGCCCATCCGGAGGATCTTGGCCAGCTGCTCCGAGAGGTTGGTGTAGGCCACGTTGCCGTGAGTGGCGTTCTTGACGATGTGCATGTACATCGACGCCGACGTCACCCCGGCCATCGAGCCGACGCAGTCGTGCTCGTGGCAGGGCGAGAAGACGACGCCCCCGTTGGCGGCGACCTCCTCGGCCTGGGCGATGTTCTCGGCGAGGCCCTCGAACACGATGGCCCCGGTGACCGCGCCGCGCATCGCGCCGCACATGTCCTTCCACTCGATGGGCGGGCCGGCGTGCAGGATGGTGTTCTTCGTCATGCCGGGCACGACGTCGATGGCCTGGCCGAAGCCGACGAGCATGGGATGGGCGTCGATGATGCGTTTGACGACCTCCTCGTTGGCCACCCGGATGCGCTCTGCGACGTCAGGCTGCTGGAGGGCTGCGAGTGCAGCCCGGACCTCGGGCGAGTAGTCGCGCGGCGGCGTCCAGGTGACCTGGACGGCGTGGGCTCCCTGTCGTTCGATGTCGTGCTGGAAGGACGCGAGGCCGACGTTGACGACGCCGAGCTCAGTGGTGAACAGACTGCTGGTCATGATGGAGGGCTCCTACCTTTATCGGGTCAGCTCGAGGGACAGGGTGGCGAGCTCGATGACGTCGTCGACGACCCGAACTCCGAGGTCGGTGAGCTTCGCGACCTGGGCGCTCTTGTTCTGCACGTCACGGTCAGTACCGAGCACATAGGCGACGATCTCGAGCGGCCGTCCGGCGTCGGCGGCGATCTTGCGAGCCTCCGAGATCGCCGGTACGACTGCGCCGGCGGGGTCGGGGTGCGAGCCGAAGCCCAGCTCGACATCGAGCAGGATGACCGCCGTTGCGGCGTCTCGCGCAGCCTTGACGATCTCGCTGTTGCGGATCGTCGGGTCGATCATCGGGTGCGGCCGACCCTGGGTGTACTCGTCGGCGCCGAGGTCGATGAGCACGTGCCCGACCGGTTCCTTGCCGGTTTCGAGCTGGAACGCGGGCTGCTTGGCCACATTCGACCTCGTTCGGTCGGGGAACTGGTTCTTGACCACGTGGAAGACCTCGTCGCAGACCGTGCCGCCGCAGAAGAGTCCGCGGATGTCGGTCTGACCGTCCTGCCACCCGGCACGGATCTTCGCAGTGTCGAGGTCGTACGAAGGCACCACGGCGGCGCTGGGCGAGCCGGTGGCCAGGGAGACGGCTGCGAGCGCCGCGTCACGGCTGGTCGACGCGAAGGTGACGTTGGCCGGCGCGCCCATCGGCGCAGCTGCGCCGATGAAACAGACGACCACCGGCTTGGACAGCTCGCCTGCTGCCGCAAGCACCCGCTCGGCGACAACCGCTGCCGGCGGCTTGGAGAGCAGAACGATGACGGAGGTCTGGGGGTCGTCGTCGAGCATGCGCATCGCGTCGAGCATCATGATTCCGCCGATGGCCTCGGAGAGGTCGCGACCGCCCACCCCGACGAGCTGGCTGATGCCGGAGCCGAGGGCGTCGACCCGCACCGACAGCTCCTGGCTGCCCGTGCCACTGGCCGCAGCCACACCGATGGGGCCGCCGGACACGGCGTTGGCGAAGCAGAGACCGGTGCCGTTGATGATGGCGGTGCCACAGTCCGGACCCATGACGAGCAGTCCGGCGTCGTGCGCCTGGCGCTTGATGTCGAGCTCGTCCTCGATCGAGACGTTGTCAGAGAAGACCAGAACGTGGCGACCGGCGGCCAGCGCTGTGCGCGCCTCGTCGGCGGCATACCGACCCGGCACGGAGATGATCGCGAGCGAGGTGTTCGACTCCTGCTCGTAGGCCTGCCGCGACGTGCGGTAGGACGTTTCCGCGGGGGTCGCGACGCCCTGTGAGCGCAGCACCTCCACCTGCTCGATGGCGACATCACAGTCGGCTTCGGTCTCGCACTGCACCACGATAATCTGGTCTCGAGGGGTCGCGGCCTCGATCTCGGGGGTGGACAGACCCACCTCCTGGATCACCTGCTTGTTGAGGTCGGTGCCCATCCCGATCATCGCCGAGGCCACCATGGCAAGGTCGTTGACTTTCGTGGACAGCGCCATCAGCGACATCGAGTCGCTGTACTTGTTGGGCATGACCACAGACTTGACGTGCACGATCTCTCCTATCAAGGCGTCCGCGCGATGAGCCTCGTCACCCGGGCAATGGATGGGAGTTGGAGGCCAGCTCGGCCTGGGTTCGCCGACCTGTCCGAACGCTCTACTACTCAGTGTAGGCGATTGGTATACCAAATACCAATCGCTCCGTGGGTCGTAGCGGCCGCCCAGACCGGAGGTACGCTTTCGGCGATGTCCATGCAGCCGCAACCCCCCTCACTGACCGGGCAGCTGCCCGCTTTGGGGGCCGCTCACCGGTCGCTGCGCGACCAGGTCGCCGAGGTGCTTCGTGAGCGCATCATCCGTGGCGCTCTCCCGCCGGGCACGCCGCTGGTGGAGCGGACCCTCGCCGAGGGCCTCGGCGTCTCACGGGTCCCGGTCAGAGACGCTCTGAGCCTGCTCAAGGGGGAGGGCTACGTCACTCAGGAGCCGCGACGTGGTGTGGTGGTGACCCGGCTCGTTCGCAAAGACGTCGAGGAGCTGTTCGACGTCCGCCTCGCCCTGGAGGTGCTGGCCGTCCGCCTTGCGGCAGAACGTGCCACCGCCGACGACCTGGCCGGCCTGAAGGAGACCCTCAGGCAGTCCGGCTTGGCGCTGAAGGCGAACGACACAGAAGCGCTGCTCCGCAGCAACCAGGCCTTCCACGACGCCATCACGCAGATGGCGAAGAACGACCTGCTGGCCTCGCTGCTGAACCCGCTGGAGGGGCGCCTTCACTGGCTGCTCAGCCAGAACGACGACCCGCTACCACTGCACCGCGAGCACGAGAAGCTCTATCAGGCCATCGCCTCCGGAGACCCCGACGCTGCGGGCCGCGAGTCCGTCGCTCATGTGACCACGAGTCGCGAGCTCTGCCTGCGGCGCCTCTACCCCGAGCGCTAGCCGGAGATCGCGCCCTCGGCGCGGCGGCGCACGAGGGAGGCCTGGCGAACCAGGTGGTCACGCTCGGCGATGTTTGTGGCTCGGCCGGCGGCATCCGCGTAGGCCGTGGCGGCGGCCAGGAGGTCGCCGCCCAGCTCGTGGAGGTAGCCCCGAACGGCGTGCCACCGGTGCCGCTCGCCGAGCACCTCACGCAGCCGGTCGGTCTCGCGCAGACCGGCCGCCGCGCCGAGGACATGCCCGACCGCGACCGACCGCGCCAGCACCGCAGCCGGATCCTGGCGTACCGGGTCGTCGGTCAGGGCGACGAGGTCGTCGTACCAGGCCAGGATCTGCGGCCAGTCGGTCTCGTCGACGGATGCCGCGTCGTCGTGCAGGGCGGCGATGGCGGCCTCGATCTGGTAGCGGCCGACGCGCTCGGCACCCAGCGCCGACTGCAGCACGCGAACGCCCTCGGCGATCTGTCGAATATCCCACCGGCCGCGGTCTTGCCGGTCGAGCGGAACGAGCCGGCCCTCGGCGTCGTATCGCGCCGGGAGCCGGGCGTGCCCCAGGAGCATCAGCGCCAGCAGCCCGCGCGCCTCCGGCTCCTCGGTGGCGAGGGTCAGCTGACGAGCGAGCCGAATCGCCTGACCGGCCAGGTCGACCCGCCCCCCGTGGCCGGCGGAGTAGATCAGGTACAGCACTCTGAGCACGACCGCGACGTCGCCGGGCCGGCCCAGGCGGGCCCCGTGCAAAGTGCGTTTGGCGCGACTGATCCGCTGCGCCATCGTCGCCTCCGGCACGAAGAAGGCGTCGGCGATCTCCCGCGTGGTGAGGCCCCCGACAGCGCGAAGGGTCAGCGCCACCTGGGAGGCCGGTGTCAGGTCGGGGTGACAGCAGCAGAAGAGCAGAAAGAGCGTGTCGTCGCCCTCCTCGGTGTCCTTCGGTCGCGGCTCCGCGTGTGTCGTCTCCTCACGGCGGTGACGGGCGGCCACGCTCCGACGCTCGTCGACCAGACGCCGGGTCGCCACCGTGGTCAGCCAGGCCCGGGGGTTCTGCGGCGGGGGCTCGGGCCACACGCGCAACGCCTCCAACAGTGCCATCTGGAGCGCGTCCTCGGCGACGTCGAAATCCTCTCCTCGTCGGACCAGGCCCGCCAGCACCCGCGGAACGAGGGCGCGCAGCGCGCCCTCGTCCAGCACCGGACTCGTTTCGACCATGCGGCTCAGTCGTCGGCCGGCGCGCCGGACATGACCTCACGGACGTCGATCCATTCGTACAACGGAGTGCCGCCCGGGCCCGGTTCGGAAGAGACGTAGGCCGCGAACTCCACTGCGCGCTGGTGAGACTCGACATCGACCATGTACCAACCCGCCACGAGATCGCTGGTCTCGGGCAGCGGGCCGTCGGTGATGACGGGCGCGGCATCCGGACCGCCGTAACGCACCCACGTGCGCGTCTGCGTCAGCGCCTGCGCGTCGACGACCGACCCCCCGTTCTGCTCCAGCCACTCGTCGACGTTGCGAAGGAACGCCATGTGCGCCTCCACGTCTTCGGGGGCCCACTGGTCCATTGGAGGCACGGCGCGGTGTGGCTCCGGGCCGCCCCGATAGTGCTTGAGCAGCAAGTACTTGGGCATGTTGCCTCCTGTGTCGTGGGCCGCGAATGTCGCGTCCCGTCACCTGTTGAGCGGAGCCGGTCAGGTCTTCTCGACATGAAACCACTCCGATCGTCGATGACGGTAGGGCGCCGCGTGTCGACGTTGACGCCAGCGGGGATGCCGTCGAGCAGGTAGGCGGAGACGGCCAGCAGCTTCCTCCACCTCACCTCTCACCCATCGAAGGCTGCTCCGAAACACCGTCTGGTTCTGGCCAATCCGCACACCGGGGCACGACGAAGACCATTTGAAAGTGCGGCCCGAGCTCGGCTCCACAGCCCACTCGAACGCAGCACCCACACACCCTCAGTACCGACCAGGAGTGAAATCATCATGATGACCAAGACCCGCACCAGCCTCGTGGCCCTCGCCATCGCCCTGCCCC
>NZ_MAST01000030.1 GCF_001758225.1 Humibacillus sp. DSM 29435
CACTAACTTGTCCGGATCCTCAGCAGGCACGTGTTTCCGGACATGCCGATGAGCGCTAGTTCGTCGTGTCGAAGTCCTACGCTTCTCACCTATGACCGAAGAGCCGGTGATTGGCGGCCTGCCCCAAAATTCGCCTGGGCCAACACGTCACAAGATCAGTGTGATCGGCGGCGGTCCGGACAACGGCACGTCGCCT
Organism: Humibacillus sp. DSM 29435; assembly: GCF_001758225.1. GTDB lineage: Bacteria > Actinomycetota > Actinomycetes > Actinomycetales > Dermatophilaceae > DSM-29435. The sequence goes on from NZ_MAST01000030.1 coordinate 197, forward strand.
CACTACGTCAAGGCGCTCGATCATCTGCTCGATGAGGTCGAAGGCCAGCCATGGCAGTTGTGGTGGTCTGGAGCCCCGTTTCCAGTGCTAGAGATCTGGTTCTGGTTCGACGATACGAAGCCAATCCCTCGTGTTCGAGCTGCGAACGGGAAGGTGACCGCGAGCATCAACCGACCCGCTCCGCAACAGCTCAAGGGTCCAGACGGGGTCGCCCAGGCGCGTAGCGACGTAGTCGCCCTAGCGCAGAAGCTTCGGGCCCGCTTCGGCCTCGGAGACCTTCCCGATTTGGCCGACATCGACACATTGAACCGGATTCCCACTCCACCGCCGGCACCTCCGATGCCATGGTGAGTCCGCGCGGTCATCAGCGTGACGCGTTACCGGATCTGCCGCGAAGCGGGGAACGTTTCGCCCCCCGGGGTGCGACGTTTTCGAGTTTGAAGCTGCTCGGTTCCGCGCCGCTTGGTGCGTCTAAATCTCAGACATTTCGAGCCTCCGGGGTGCGTCGGGTGCGTCTGGAACTGAGCGAGAAACGCGTTCGAATCTCACGGTCATGGCCAGGGCGACTTCGTTTGCCCCGCGGTCTGCTCGGAGCAAGCTGCCCCAGATGCTTGACTCTGACCTCCTCTCGCAATTGCCGGAGACTTTTGTTCGATCGCTCGTGAGTCCAGTAGGCCCACCCCGTCGCTCTGCCTGCCGACAAGGCCGCGCAGGGCGGGTGGCGGCTGGACGTACCTTCCGAGCTCCGTGCTGATCCACCCGTCAGTTCGACCTGCCCAACACAGGTCGGATCCTTCCGGGGCTGCACGTGCGCGCCCACGCGTTGGTGGGCAGAGCTGGTGCGATGGACCGACGTCTGCAAAATCAGGTACGCCCCGCCCATTGCGAATAACCGGTTATGGCACCAAGACGGTGGTCGTGACGGCGCCCAGGACCAGCCACGGGCCAAGAGCTAGGTCCTGGCGGCGCGTGATCAGTCCCCAGAGCGCGGCTGCGGTGAACGAGGCGAGAAAGGCCCAGAACAGCGTGGTCAACGAGACGGCGCTGGTAGCGGCGGCTACTGCGGCGCCCAGTGTGACGTCACCGAACCCGAGACCGCCGATACTAAACCAGTGCAGGGACCACAGCATGAGCAGGGACGCCGCGCCCCCGATCATGACGTTCAGCCCGGTGCTGCGGTGGCCGGTGGCGAGTAGCCCTACGGTGACGGCAGCTTCCCAGGCCAGCAGAGGTAGCAGGACCCGGTCGGGTAGTCGGCGGACATCGAGGTCGACGGCGGCGAGCCAGGTCCCAGCGAGGGCGAGAGGCATAAGCATCCAGAGAACTTCTGGACGCCCATCGAGGAACCGGGCCGTAAGGGATGCCACGGCGGTTGCTGCTGCGACGGGGACCCACCAGCGTGGCCCGGGGTCAGGAAGCGACTTCTCCTCGGATCGCCGGTAGGTGAGCAGCTGCAGGCGTCTGCGCATGGCCTCACCGATCACTGCAGCGGCAGCTCCGGCCATGACAGCGACCGCGAGTGGGTTCATACCGTCAGGGTAGGCAGAGTGCCACCGGCCTCACGTCCGTCATCCACAGGGGTTAGCGGCGCGGTCGAGCGGCCGGGGCCCGTCCTGGGGCTGTGGGGTTGCGTCGTTGCTCCGCGGCCCCGCCGCGTATCGACTGGGCCGGTGGGTCACCCGGTAGGTCTGCACCGGCGGGCAGGCTCACCGCAAGGCGGTAGCGAAGGTCTTGGGCGGGGTGTTCACCGAGCGGCTCTTGGGCGACCAGTCGTCGGGTGAGACTGGCTACGTCGTGCCCCTCGAGGTGGCCCTGGTGCAGCATCGCGGCCAGCGCCGGCCAGTCGCCCTGTTGCCCCAATCGCGGGTCGAGTTCCTGCCCGAGGGGCAGCCACCGCTGTGACGGCGTCTGCTGGGCGAGGTTCTCGAGTCGGGCCTTGACGTCGCGGACACCCGTCAGCTGCACCTGTGCCGCCTGTCGGGGGTCACGGTTCCAGTCGAGGGCGTGGGCGTGCAGGCTCTGACGGGCCCGGGCGGTGGAGATCTTGAGCCGGTTGGCGATCAGCCGGGTGCCGGCGTCCCAGGTGGAGGGGCGTTGCGCGGCTAGGACTCGACTGGCCTGGTCGAGGGCCTGGGGCCCGGTCAGGGTGGTCAGCCGCTCCTGCAGCAGCGTCTCACCCAGAGGCCGGGTGGCGGCCAAAGCTTCTCGTAACGCTTCGGGGCCGCGGCGGGCCAGCACGTCGGCCGGGTCGGCGCCTTCGGGCAGGATCAGCGTTGCGGCGGTCACGTTGTGCTGGGCGAGCATCCAGAAGTCTCTCTGCGCGGAGACGCGGCCGGGCAGGTCCGCGTCGGTGGCCACGACCGGGGTGGCGGACATCCTGGCCAGCTGGACGGCCTGTTCTTCGGTCAGGGCGGTGCCCAGCGGGGCGAGCCCGACGTGGGTGCCGTTACTGGCGATGGTGACGGCGATTGCGTCCAGTGGGCCCTCGACCAGGACCGGGGTGGCGCCGGCGGCGATCAGGTGGGGGATGACCCCGAACAGCTGGGCACCCTTGTGGAACAGGGGAGTGTCGGCGGTGTTGAGGTACTTCGGTCCGGCGTTGGTGTCCTGGTCGGTCAGCGAGGGGTGCCGGCGGCCGACGAAGCCGAGGACCTCACCGGAGTGGATGATTGGCAGCATGGCCCGGTCTCGGAACCGGTCGATGAGTCTCCCGGTGCGGGCGAGAGTGGCGACGCCGGCGGTGGTCATCTCTTCGTCGCTGACCCCGCGCCGGCGGAGGTGGGTGACGAGGTTCGTCCACCCGGGCGGGGCGTAGCCGGGGGCGTAGTCGGGGTGGCCGGTCAGGTCCTGCCCGGTTCGTTCGGTGAGGTAGTCACGGGCCCATGCGGTGCCCAGTCGGGACTCGTAGTAGGTCAGGGTCAGCTGGTTGACTTCGAGCAGCCGCTCCCGGGTGACGGGGCTGGCGTCCCACTCGGCTGCTCGGTCGACCATGAGGTTGATTTGCGCGTCGGTGGGTTCGAGGATCCCCATCAGCTCACGCATCATGGCGGCCAGCTGCAGATCGGCTTCGACGCCGGCGGACTCGCGGAGCTGGACCTTGTCGGGTCCCGACTCGGTGGGGGTCGAAGGCTCCTGCGGCGCGCCGGTCTGTCGGTCGGGGCGTACCTCGGCGGGCTCGTCCCAAGGGCCAGGGCGGCCCTGGTCCATGTCTTCTGGGGGTGCGTCCTCGGGGAACGGATCGCCGAACTCCTCCTCCCACGGTCCGGGCGCGGCGGGCGCGGCGGGCGCGGGGTTCGGGTCGGGCGCCCACAGGTCCTGCGGAGGCGCGTTCTCGGGGAACCGGTCATCCCCGTCTTCATCGGCCGGTGGTGGGTCGGTCAGGACCGAGAGCCGCCAGATCATGGCCTGGCACTCGTCGACATCGGCGTCTGGGTGGCCGGCGGTGGTCAAGACGTTCTCGATGCTCCAGCCGCGCTGCAGCGCGTGGTCGATGCTGGTGACCAGGGCCGGCCACCAGCTGCTGGCCTGCATCCGGGAGACCCGGTGCTGGCCGAGACGCTCGGTCAGCTGGGGGAGCCATGACGTAGTCAGGGAGTGGGACCGGTCGACGTCGGCTGCGACGGCGGGCGACAGGTGCCGGCTGATCCGCCACCACAGGGCGGCCGGGGCGTGATCGTCAGGCAGGGCGGGTCCTGCGGTGGCTGCTGACCGGAGAAGGGCGCGAGCGTCCAGGCCGGCGCGGGACATGGCGGCCAGCCGCTGCGCCAGCAGCGGGGTGAAGTCGTCGTACCGGACGGCGGGGGCCACCCGGTGCAGCGCGTCTTCCCATTCCTTCATGGCAGGGGTGCGGGTTCCGGTGAGCGCGGTGGTCAGTTGCCGTTGCCACAGGGCGGGCGCTTTGGCGAGCTGCGGCGGGCCGGTCGGGCGACGGTCGGTGTCTGGCACCGCCATCGCGGCCCGCCATACCTGCACGTCGCCCAGGACCTGGTCACTGGGGCGGGCGGTGCCCTGGCGAGCCCAGTTAGGGGTGTCCCCGGTGATGGCGCCGGCTCTGACCTGCCCGGCGAGGTCGATAACCAGTTCGGTTCGGCGGGTCAGGTACGGCCCCCAGGTGGGGTGGCTGGTCAGGGAGTGCGGGACGCGGGGGATCCAGGGCAGCGGGCCCGGGCCAGCGCCTCGCAGTCCGGTGTCATCCAGGCGCCAGTCGAGGACGGCCGCGGTATCGCCGGCGGTGGTCAGCTCCCGGCTCGTGGCCGCGTGACGCAGGCTCGCGACGGGGTCGATGTCGTGCGCGCTGAGCAAGATCAGGTGGGCGCGCAGGGTCGGCCACGCGGCCTGGTCGACCAGGCCCGGGACGATCTTCTCGGCTGCTCGTTCGAGCTCCGCAACAGCCTCCGTCCCGTATGACTCTTCCGCCGCGAGGTAGAGCGCGTCGACGTACCGGGCGGTCGCCTGACCCAGCAGCGGGGCCGGATTGTGCTGGTCGGCGAGCATGGTGGACGCCGAGACAGGGGAGTCGTCCCGGGCCAGAACGGCCTCGAGCAGGTCGGTCGCGGTCGGCGGCGCCAGGTTGTCGGGCCGGATCGCGTTGTGCGGGTCCCCGTCTCCGACGACCTGCAGGTAGAGGTGGTTTCCCAACCGGCCGCGGGTCATCATCGTGTAGATCTGCTGGCGCGATTCCTCACCGGTGGCCAGCCCGTGCATGGTGTCGGCGGTGACCCCTTGAGCGGTGTGCACGGTGGTGGCGTAACCGAGCTCGGTGGAGGCGGCGACGTAGACCGCGGGCAGGGTCACGACTCGCCCGGTACGGGTGTGTTGGACCGTCAGGTCCCCGTCGGGTGCCCCCTCGCCAGGTAGGGCGAGGATGGACCACCGGTCGCCGTTCTTGACCCAGTCCGAGGCGGTGACCCGCAGCCGGCGGTCGTTGGCGCGGGTGATGATCAGGTCCCCGACGCTGGCGTGGTTGCCATCGGCCAGCGGGACCTCCCGCTCCGGTCGTGCGCCTTCGAGGCGGTGGGTGCGGGCGCGCTGGTTCAGCTCGGAGACCAGCTCGCGGGTGGGGGCGAGCATCAGCGCGTCGAGCCCGCCCGCTCGGTCGTTCTGCCAGGCGGCGAACACGTCTTCGGTCATCGTGGCCAGGTCCCCGACGTGGACCCGGCGGTGGTCCAGGTAGAAGCCGAGGGCCTCGGTGGCTCCTTCTCTCAGGGCCAGAGAGGCGGCGCCCTCGGCGGGGTCGGCGAACCGCATGAGCTCGGTCAGACGCAGCGCCCCGTGGGTCCTGTCCAGGTCGCGCAGGACCCCACCGGCGCCGATCGCGGCAAGCTGCTGTTCATCACCGATGAGCCGGACGCTGCCGCCTGCGCTGGTCACGAACTCGACGGCGGTGTCCAGGGTCAGCGTGTCGGCCATCCCCGCTTCGTCGATCACGACCAACGTTTGTGCGTCGATGTCGGCCGCCCAGGAGGGTAGGTCGTTCTGTTCGATGGACCAGGTCAGCTTGGCCAGGGTGTCGGTGTGGGCACCGATCTCTACCCGTAGGGCGGCCGCTGCCGCCGCTGAGGGGGCCAGACCGATAACGGTGCCGCCGCCGTTTTCCCACGCGGTGGACAGGGCGCTCATGGCGGTGGTCTTGCCCGCGCCGGCGGGCGCGATCGCCAGCTGCAAGCGGGCGCCGGAGGTGGCCATGCCACGCACCAGGGCGGCCTGTCCGGCGTTGAGGGTGCGGCCGTTTGCGGTCGATTCCAGCAGGGCCAGGTCGACCGCGGCGGCGCTGACGGTGGCCCCGTCGAGCCGACCGGCGGTGGCGATCAGACGATTCTCCGCGGACAGCACCCGAGCCGAGGTGTACTGGTCGGCGCCGTACACGGTGTAGACGCTGGAGTCGTCGCGTCGGCGCAGCTGGGAAGGCTCAATGATGCCGTCATCGGGGTGGGCGAGCCGGATCGAATGACGGTCCAGGACCTGCCCGACGAGCAGGTCAACGACTCCCTCGACGTCTTTGGCAGGGAGGTTCGCGCTGCGGACCCGGCGCTGAGCCTCGGCGCGAACGTGCCACACCTGCCACGTGGACCGGCGGGACTGCACGGCTTCCAGGACCGCCTGCGAGGTGCGGCGCATCCATGCGTTGGTGACCCGGTCACCGCGGCCAGGTCCGCCATGGCGGTGATGCCGGGTGGCCGCGGTGACCATCGCCTCGACGCCGGCCTCACCGCCCAGGACATCGCGGGCCTGCTCTCGCCAGGCGGTGCGCTGCTCGGCCAAGGAGCGCGGTTCCTTCTTCGCTTCCCGGGTCTCCAGCGTCGCCCGCTGCGCCAGCTGGATCGACTCGACCGGTGTCGGTGGCCGGCCGTGGTCACGCTGGAAGTCCTCAGCGAGGACGCCGCGCCGCGCTTCGATGCTGGCCCGGCGCGCGGACCACCGCTCGTTGAGGGCAGGGTCGACCCCGACCACTTCACGCACCGGGCGTTTACGAGCGTCCGTTCCAGGTCGCGCCTCGAAACGCAGGTTCAGGTCATCGCCGAGGTGCTTCTCCAGGGCGGTGTTGTAGGTCTCGGAAGCGGTGACGTTGGCTTTGTACAGCACCCGCCCGTCGATGCTCAGCCACCCCCCGTCCTGCGTCTGTACCTTGTTCGCGACGGCGACGTGGGTGTGTAGGTCAGGGTCCCCAGCCCGGCTGTCGCGGTGGGTGAAAGCGGTGGCCACCAAACCCAGCACGTCGACCTGACGCACCCCGTTGGTACCGGTGCGCGTGTAGAGGGCGTGCTCCTCCAGGAAGGTCAGCGCGTCTTTGACCGCGGCTTGGTGGGCCCGCTCGATCCGGGCGGCGGTCACCGGGTCGGCGATGGCCCACAAGGTGCTAACACTCTTAACGGGTGAGAACGTCAGGTCATAGCCGGCGACCGCGGTCGTCTTCGGCCGGGAGTGCTTGGCGATGGTGGCCGCGATCTCGCGGGCATCTTCGGGGTCGCGGCCGTACTGGGCGCGGAAGAAACTGATGGCGACCTCGGTGCGGATCCGGGCCCGGTCCGCGACCGGCACGGGGGAGTCCGAGGGGTGGCCGAGCTCGGTGGCGAAGTCCGCGATGCGCTTGGCGACATCGAGCCGGAAGGCGCTGACGTCACTGGCGTACACCTTGTACGGGGCTCCGAGCCGAGCCACGTTCTGGTAGTCCCGATCGGTCAAGTCCGGCCCTACCAGGCCATCACGCCGCTGCTGCGCCAGCGGGTGATGCCCAGACCCGAACAAGGCCTGCATCTGCTCGGCGGTGACGACGTCGCCGGCGTTGAGCCCGTCGATACCGGCCATCCCGGAGCCGACCCAGACGCCAGGTGCCTCACCTTTGGCGGTGTAGTAGCTCGCGAGCCCGGTGTGACCCTTGTCGGTGACGTCCTGAGCGGCGACCTGGCGGGTCAGATAGTCGTAACCGCTCCCGGCCGTCAGCTTGTGGATGGACATCGTCACACCTGAGAAAGCCTCGGAAACGACGTCGGGCGGTCAGTAGTTGAGCATTAAAGCACCGGGAATGCATGAGGTGTGTGGGACATGAGATTCGGCGGTCCGGGTGGGGGTACGTGGTCGGCTGGGTGGTCGGCTTGTCGGCGGTGGGGTGAACGCTGGGGGCGTGGTTCGGGCTTTCGGTGGCGTCGGGTGGGCCGCTGTGGTGAGGAAGGGTGATGGTCGTGGGCGCGACGGTAGGGAAGCAGTCGGCGCGTCAGTCGGCGCGTCGGGCCGCGCTGGATGCGCAGGCGAGGATGCGAACGGAGCGGGCGGATCGAGAACGGCGCCTCAGTGCGCTCGGGGTGCGGGTCATGGTTGCGCTCAGTGAGCGAGATCAGCTGGTGACGCTCTGCGAGGAGCGGGCCAGTTCTGCGTTGGCCGAGATGGTCGAGCGGGAGGGATTGAATCTGGGTGAGGCGGTGGCGTGGTGTGGCCCTGACCTGTCGCGGCGCGAGGCGGTTCGGCTTCGCCGGCTGCGCGAGGTTGGCGCCGTGGTCGGAGAGCCGAACGAGGACACCAACGAGGGCGAGCCGGTCGAGGGGTAACAGCGTCGGTCGCGCCGGAACCGACCGGGCCACGTGCGTCGGGTCGTTCACCGGCGACCGGCTCGGCGTGAGGGCGTCAGATGGGTGTTCATCGTCTCGATGAGGTAGGCCTGTCGCTCCTCACGGAGGCGAGCAGCGACGCGGCGGTTGTGGCTCGCTGGCGGTCCAAGATCGTGACGGTTCTTGGTGTCAGCTACCGGGTTTGATGGAGACATGGAAAGCACGCGCAGCGGCCGGCTGAGCAGCCTCCTGGACGGTCGCAAGGCCGCGGTGGTTGCTCTCGTACTCAAAGGATGGGACGAGCCCAATTTCACCGTGCAGGCGCCGGTTGTTGAACCGGGCGATGTACTCGGCGACGGCGTACTCGAGGTCGTCGATGTTCTGCCATGGTCGGCGGTTGCGGATCAGTTCGGCTTTGAAGAGCGAGTTGAAGGCCTCGGCCAGGGCATTGTCGTAGCTGTCACCGGTCGAACCGACGGAGGTACGGAGGCGACAGCGCCGGCCTCGGCCAGGCGCTGGGTGTAGCGGATAGCGACGTACTGAACGCCCTTGTCGGAGTGGTGGACCAGATCAGTGGTCTCGTGCCCGTCATGGTGGCGCGTCCACAGGCCCATGTTCAGGGCGTCGAGCGCGAGGTCGGTGCGCAACGACGTCGAGAGCTGCCAGGCCACGACACGGCGGGAGAAGACGTCGATGACGAACGCGGCATAGACCCACCCCGCGAACGTGCGGCAGTAGGAGATGTCAGCGACCCAGAGTCGGTCTGGGGCGTCGGCGGTGAAGTGGCGCTCGACCAGGTCCGGGCGTGTCTCTGGGCCGGTTGCGGCCACCGTGGTCCGGGGCCCCTTTGGCGCGGCTGAGGCCGCGTAAGCCCAGCTCCCGCATCAGCCGTTGGGTCGTGCACCTGGCGACCGGGCGCGCTGCCCGCTGGTTGTCACGAAGCCCGACAACGTGCTCTCGGGCGAGTTGGGCGTGAACCTTGCGGATCCCATAGACGCCGTAGTTCTCCTGGTGCACGCGGGCCATCTCGGCCTTGAGCCGTTCGTCGTTGACTACCCGGGTCGATGGCACACGGGTGCGTGCGGCGTAGTAGGTCGACGGGCGATCGGCGCCTCAGCGCTGTTCAACGCCTGGCAGATCGGCGGGGCCCCGTGGTCGTCCTTGTGCTGATCGATGTAGTCGACGATCAGCGCGACGGGCGGCCCGGCTCCGCCGCGAAAAGCCGCTGAGCTCCTCAGGATCGAGTTCGCCCGACGCAACTCACCGACCTCCTTCTCCAACTCGTTCAACCGTGCCGCGTCATCGCTGCTCGTCCCACCCCGCAGGCCGCCGTCGACCTCGGCCTGGGTGACCCACGAACGCAGCGTCTCGGTATTGATCCCCATCTGCTCACCAATCCGCTTACACGCCCCCGCCCTCGTCGACGAATCCTTACGCGCCTCGACCGTTAGCCGCGTCGCCCGCTCACGCAACTCGACCGGGTACTTCCTCTGTGCCGCCACAACTCATGCCTTCCCGTGGTTCCGATGACTCCATCAAACCCGGTACCTGACAACGACCCCCATGGACGAGGACCCCGCCGGACGGGAGGTAGTGCGAGAGGTTCTCAACAAGCTCAGGGGTGAGGTAGGGGTCGACCCGATCACCCAGGCCGACTTCCAAGAGGCGGTCGGCCTTGACGCCCTCCCCGAGATCGGCCCACCGCCACCTCCCCCGAGCCCCGCCCAGGGAACCAGCGACGCGGCTCACGACCAGCTGAATACACAGTCGCGGAACTCCACCCCGGACCGTCAAACAGAGAACCACCCCGACCCGACCGATGACGCCAGACCCACAGTGCCCGGGTCGCGTCCGTGACCGCCCAGGGCCGAATCGGAGGCTTTCCTCGATGACGCCAGTATGCCGCCAAGGAGCACCACGTCTGCCGAAACCCCAACTGCGAGAGGGAGAAACCTAATAGCTTCCACGGAACAGCCGCAGGTCAATGACATAGACGCGACCCGGACCCATCTGGTCCGCGCCCTTCGTGAACTCGCCGACCTAGACCAACATCTGCAGGCGCCTGAAAAGCGCCTCAGGGTTTGGTCGACGACGAAAGCGGGGCAGGCTCAGCCGCGCGGAACGCGTCTCTCTGATGCCCATGCCAGCGCCTGAGCAGACCGGTCAGGCCGTGGGGCTTCTGCACCAGGCTCGGCCAACCGGGGGGCCGGGTGACCCGGCACACCGACTTCGCCATCAACGGCAAAGACGCCCTGGCCATCCTTGAGGCTGAGATCTCGGGCGACCCGAGCTAGGCCCATCAGCTGCTGGAAGACGCCTCCGGTGACGCGTTCGCCGGCGGGGCCACCTGGGGCCGCACACCGTCGCCGTCGTGCACTACCCCCCCAAGACCCACGTCTACGGGGTGACTAGCGCCCGCACCGTCAAGGCGCTGCAGAAAGTGACCCGCGTCGGGCAGATCATCCAAACCCGAACCGTCGACTCCCGGTTCGCGGCCCAGCTCGTCAAACTCGAGACCCTCGACCAGGCCCGCGACCACCGGTGCGTGATCCCCCGCGAACTCATCCCATCCGGCCGAACCGAAGTCTGGTTCGAATCCGTCGGCCCCATACGGCTTATGGTCCCCCGACTAGCCAGCACCAAGACCACCATGCCCCTCATAAGCAAACCCGAGACGCGACTGTATGGCCTGTGTTCTTCAGCACCGACTTACACGACGCCCCCCTTAACTGGGTAGAGGTCCTCGTTCTCAACGTTGTCGGTGAAGTGACGTCTCACCTCGTCCTCGGGTTGGTCCTTGCGCCACAGGGCGAGGGCGATGTCTGCGTAGGGCCGCGCTGAGGTCGGCTGCCAGGTCTCCGGGACCCAGGTTTTGGAGCGGCGGAAGGCCTTTGGGCAGTGAAAGAAGACTTCTTCTATGTCGAGGATCAGAGCCAGGGACGGCCGGTGTCCCTTGACGATCATGGTGTCGAAATCTGGAAGGTCGCTGACCAGGCGGGCGCGGCCATTGACGCGCAGGGTGTCTCCTCGACCGGGGATCAGGCAGGTCAGGCCGGCGCGCGGGTTCTCGAGTATGTTGCGGAACCCATCCATCCGGCGGTTTCCTGGGCGTTCGGGAATCGCGAGTCGGGTGGGGCTCAGGACTCGAATGAATCCGGGCGGGTCACCCTTCGGCGAGACGTCGCAGCGTCCGTCGGCAGACGATGTTGCTACGAACGCCAGCGGCGTTGCTGCGATCCATTCGCGGTGCACATCCTCCAGCGTGGTGAGGACCTTGTCTCGATTCCGTGGCACCGGGGTACCGAATGCCTCGAGCTGCTCGACCGTGGTGATCGGTGTGAATGGCTCCATACTGCGCTCCTCGCGGCCAGGACAGGGTTGTGGTGTACGGGGCAGTGTCGACGTGGCGCCCGGCAACGGAGTGTTCGGGGCCGGGCGGAACGTGTCAAGGTGGATGAGACAGCAAGGTTGTCAGGAGCTGCATAGGAGGGCCTCTCGTGAGGCCTGGTTGATCCAGGCCTCGGTGGGCAGTTTCGGAGCGTGGGGTCGGCGGTGGCCGAACCTTTCAAGGTTCGCCGCGTAGGCCGCGTCGAGGGTCTGCCGGCGCAGCGCGCGGACGTGGCCGGCGGTGCCGTGGTGGACCGAGGCGGGGGTGTGCAGCCCGATCCCGGAGTGGCGGGGCTCATGGTTGTAGTAGCCGAAGAACCTCTCCCCGAACGCGCGGGCATCGGCCGGCGAGCCGAAGTTCTCGGGGAAGACGGGCGCGTACTTAAGAGTCTTGAACGCGGCTTCCCTGTACGGGTGGTCGTTGCTGACATGTGGCCGGCTGTGGGAGCGGGTGACGCCCAGGTCGACCAGCAGCTGCGCGACGGGTTTGGAGGTCAACGAGGTGCCGCGGTCGGCGTGGACCACGTCCGGCACGCCGTGCACGCCCATCGCCTGCTCGAGCATCTCCTTGGCCAGCTGTGAGTCCTCCCTCGCGGCGACGGTCCACGCGAGGATGTACCGGGAGAAGATGCCGAGCACGACGTACAGGCACGCCAAGAGGCGTTCCCTTGGTTGGCGCAGTCTCATGTGCTGTCGGCGGCGGTGGGCCGGGGGCGACCATGGCCCACCAGACGTTCAACGCACACGCAGGCCACGTAGACCATGAGCGACGCCAACGGAAGCGCGATCCCGCCCAGCAGGCCGTTGCCCGAGTTCAGCGGTCCGGCGAGATCAAAATGCCCACCGAGAGCTCCAGCGTTGCAAAGCGCGCCGATGCCTGCCGGCACTCTTAACCACCGTGGCGCAACAGAGAAGGTCGACACTATGACCGCGAGGAAAAAGCCAGTCCCCAATCCGGCTGCCGGAGCTGCCAGTACGAAGGCAGCGACATGTAGGCCGTATCCGAGGTGTGCGTTGGAATCGGACGCTTGGATCAGTTGCCCTGCGGCAGACGCCAGACCGAGCGCGACGACCAATGAAGTGATGAACATGCATCCCATCGCCGTGGCAGCGCGCGCCCATGCCGACGATGTCATCGACCAGGCGTATGGGAGTCCGACGAGAAAGAGGACCAAGCCGGGATATCCCAAGGCGACCAGGGCAATGACGGTCTGAGTCGTCTTTTCGTGCATCGTCCAGTAGGCGATGACGGACGCCTCGGATGCGAGGCCTGGGAACCGAAACACGATGGCCAGCATGCTGGCCCATAGTGCGCACGCGACAAGGCCAGCAATCCAGGGGGCTAGCCCCCTTGCGCTGCTAGTTCGGGAGGTTGGCGCTTCATTCACTCTTGCGCACCTTCGGTTCTGAGACGGTTCGCACGTAACGTCACGAAAATTGATGCGCAGCGACCCACGGTGTGACATCTGGGTTCTGGGCCGAGCGTGCCCTCCATGTCGATGCCACCCATGTCCAGGTGAGTTCGCTTTTTGGTTGTGAGCCGAGCTGACCATGTCTCACGAGCCGCCACACGGAAAGAGTAGGATTGCCGCGCCGACAGCATGGACCGGCTTTCGACTAGACGGTGTGATGCCTCACGAACGTGGTTGTTGATTAAGCGCTGCAACTCGTCAATGAACACGTCGGCGCCGACAAGGGCCAAGTCGCTGCAGTAGGCGTCGGTGTGCGCCAGCGACGTGACGGGTCTGCGGAGGTTCAGGCGCCGAGTGTTGGCATCGATCCACGAAGCAATAGAGGTTCGGCCGTACTCGTCGGCATGTGGTTTGGGCAGCTTGCTCATCATGCCAACGAACTCGAAGCGGTCCTTCCAGGTGAGCGCCTTCGACCGAACTAGCGCTGCTGGTGAGTCGGGCATCTTCGCGAACGCGCCTTCATGAAGCACCCGGATGCCTTCTGGCCCGTAGCTGACGCCCAGGTCGACCAGGGCCGAAGTCATGTCGACGCCGGGATAAATCGCGTGGGGACCGAGATTGAGGGCGTACCCAGCGACGGATCGCGTTCTGCCCATTCCGCCGAGCAAGGCGCAGGCTTCGTGCACGGCGGCGAGGCCGGACGGCCCACCCCCACAACGACGACCCGCGGACGAACTGCACGCATGTGAACTCCAGACAGTAAGTACTTACTGATATCTTATCTTAGGTGAAGAGGTGGTTGGCCAGCTGCCCTCCTGTCACCTTGCCGCTATCTGATTCGTCAACGGGGTGGAGGCCCTCGCACCCTGCAATGGCACACAGAGAGGAGATGCCATGCTGGACCCCCCCTTGGGTGTATCGGCACAGGTACAGGCTCTCGAGGAAGGCGAGGACTTTGTCGGTTGGGCGGCACCGGCATGGAGTAGCCGTAGCGGGGGCGATCGGACGGGCTCGCGACGAAGCACGATGGGTCAGGCGCCGCGGCACTCGGCGAGCGGGCGGAGCCAATAGCGGAGCCAGTCAGGGCCGTAGGGGACGTACACGCGCGTGCGGATGTCGCGGTCGCGTAGATCGTCAATAGCTTCGGGGCGCACGTCGAGCGGCTGCTCGACCGGTACCGGTCCCAGCGCCAGCAGCAGTGCCTCCCGCAGCCGGCCATCATGGGTAGCCAACGACCATGTCGCGTCGGCTTGGGCAAGGCGGAACCCCAGTCGCAGGTACGCGACATCGGTCGGCTCCCCATAGGGGTGGGCGCCTACGGTCTCGACGAAGGCGCCTTTGACCAAGCGCACATGCACTCCGCCGGCCACGAGCACGTCGGCGTCGCCGGGTGAACGCAGCAGGTTCGCCTGCACCGTGTCGCCGAGCCGATCAGACAACCCGCGCCCGGCATCATCGAGCACGCAGCCCACGACCGCATCAGTTCGGGCAGCGTCTTCGGCACCGACCTACAACCGCCGTCCCTCGGGCAGTACCCCGGCAATAGCAGCGACACGGTCGGCAGCCCCGGTGGGATCAGTGTCCAAGGCCAAGTGGGTCAGGTCGACCGACAACCACGTTCAGTCTGGGCCGGTGCCAGCTCCCGGTAGTCCTCGACCACCTGATCGGCGGCAGCCGGGTCGTGCACGAGCTCGCCGAACAGGTCGACGCTGACGCCGGTTCCTCGTCCGAGAAGGTCCGTTACCGCGCTCAGCGCTTCAGTGCGAGAGCGACCAGCGACGTGGCCCGCCACGCGGCCGCCTCGCCACCCGGTGCGGCCATCTCGAGCCGTTCGTTGGTCGCCATCCGGAACAGGACGGTACGGTCTACGCGCACCCGGCCATTCTGCCATCCGCACGTCCAGGCCGGCCAACACGGGATGAACAGGCAGAACATGACCATTGCGGGATGGCCTATGGAACACGGCCTGGCAATGAGCTCTGGCCGCCCACAGGCGAAGGGCTCCGAGATGCTTAGGCGAACTCTGCAAACGCCTCTCATGGCGAGACCTTGGGCTCACACGAGAGGGTGATGGCCAACCTCATCCGGGCTTGGCGCGCTGTTAGCGTCGGCGCGCCGTAGCAGCCGGCCATCAACAGCTCATGCGATGTGCCGGCTACCGCCTGGGTACGTGGGCTCGATGAGCCCGTGGTGGGCGAGCGAGACGCTGACGACGGGCCCTCCTTGAGCGAGGTATCGCGTGACCGTGGAACCGACGTCGGGTGGGACGTCGGGCGCCGGGGTGCAAGGGGTCGTCAAGTTGTCCGCGCTCAGCTTCGGGCACGGTGCCGCCGACCCGATCACCATCTGGCACCGGGCCGGGGAACAGGTGGCATACACGGATTCGTCGAACTCTGCGCTCGCAAGAGCCGGTAAAGGTTTCCCGTAAGTGGTGCGCTGGGACAGGGCATCAAGCCGAGCCACGAGCCCGAGGTGGGACAACGCCGCTTCGTGTGTGCGAGGTCGGTCGACGGTGTTCGAGCAGACCCGGTCATGAGGAGACCGCCGGTCTGCGCAACTCGATCTCGAACCCTGCTCCCCAGTCCGGATAACTCGGTTTCCACCCCAGTTCGCGTCGGGCCTTGGTGTTCGATGATCCGCGTGCCCTGGTCATCATGTACACCAGGCCTTGTCCGCCGGCGATGCGGGCGACCCAGGCGGGGACCCGGCGGGGGGTCAGGAAGCCCGTGATGCTGGCGATCTCGATCAGCCAGTGCCCAATCCGAACGGGATGGTCATCGACGATGTTGTAGACACCGTGGCCTTGGGTGAGGGCGGCCACCGACGCTGACGGGGCGTCCTCGACGTGCAGAAAGGACCAGATTGCGCCCGCTTCCCCCACGAGCGTGAACCTACGTGTGCGAATCGCCTCGATCTGTGCGCCGCCCTTGGCTAGTGAGGTTCCCGGTCCGTAGGGCGCGCAGCAGCGAAGAGCCACCCCGTTGGGGTACTCACTGACCAGGCTCTCGAGCTCCCTGATCGCGGCGAAGGTTTGCCTGAACGCCGGAGCGGGGTTGGGGTCCAGGGCCTCGTCCTCGGTCTTGACCGGACCTCCGGTCGGTGGCGATGTCCAGCCGCAGAAGCTCTGCGCCACCAGCCGCGGCATCCTCGGCATTGTCAGTCCTGCTTCGATGAGCGCCCTGGTCCCGTGGGTGCGTAGCCGGTCCGTGGCCGCGAACGACTGGTCAAACTTGCGCAGGTTGTTACCCAACTCGGTCAAGGCGGTGACTTGATGGATGACCGCATCTGGGGCGACCTCTTTCACGGCATCGACGACGGCAGTCGCGTCGAGCAGGTCCACTGCCCGAACTTCGACTCCCGGCGACACACCTGCGGATGGGTTCTGTGCGGCCGCGACCACCTCATGCCCCGCACGCACCAACTGTGGAACAAGGTGGCGACCTACCGCGCCGGTAGCCCCTACGACGAGCACCTACATGGACTTCATCCTCCTATCGACCTCACCGAGAGGAGGCCCGGCCGGTTCAGCCAGGCACGCTCCCATCGGCGCGTCATGGCCGCGTCGTCGAGCACGTAGCCAATCGGCTTGATCGCCGCCAGGTACAGACGACCGAACAGTCCGTTGGGCTTGACGAGGGCCGCCATCCTCAGCTCGTACTCGCCGTTGCTGCTGGGCACCCAACCCAAGTGCAAGATGTCGTGGACGGTCTTGTTGGCCGACTCCTGGGCGCACTCGTCGGGCGGTACATACACGGGCGAGAACGGGATGTTCGGGTCTTTCGGGCCCGGGGTCTCGCGCAGGTCGGCAGGCAGGCGTTCGCGCAGCGAGCCGACCCGCCCCCCTGCCGGGGATCCTCCCAACCGAACAACGCGCCAAGCTTCCAGCCAACCGAGATCAGCCAGCGGGTCACCCGGTCCACACGCCCGGCTCGTTGGAGGCGATCAGCACGGCGAGCATCATTGGGAAACCATCCGGTCCTGCTCCGGGTGTGCGGAACGCCCACACGTCCTCGATCAGGAAGTCGGAGGCAATCTCGTGGATCCGCCACGGCTGTTCGAGGTGTGCTTGGGCAGGGACTCTCACGCCGTCACCTGTCTCAAGGACTCGGCTAGCACCTTCATGGAGCACTTCTTTTGACTTGACGTCACCGTGAGGACGCGGGCGGGTGCCTGGCTGTGACATCCAGCGCGGCCAGCACCTGTCGAGGCAGGGGCACCGGGCGCCGGCTCCGCCAGGCTCTCCGACGGCCGCACGCACCTCGCTCATCTCCCGCGGTGCCGTGGGTCCGTTCGAGGGACTGTGCCTCTGGCCGTTCGTGGGCATCCAACCTGGCCAAGGTGCGCCGGAGCGTTGACCCCGACGGCTTCCGCGCGGCGTTCGGGCCAACTCCCAGTCGTTGCAACAGGTCCCGACCAGCATGGGCGACCCACTTACCGATCGCCTGCTACGACCGCGCGCGCTTGTCACCGCTGCTGAGGCCACGGCCAGGATCCCCGGCAATGGGTGGCGGACCACGTGCGGGTCCCGCCCACGTCGGATGCTTCACCTGCGAGGTGCCTTCCCTTCGAGCCTACCGAATCGTCAAGAAGCCCAATATCTCTGCGCGACAGGCACTTTCGCGCGGCAGAGCCGCGGTTCAGGTCACGACACGTGAACGATACGGGCTAACGCCTCACCGGTCTTGGTGGTGCGTCTCGTCCTCCAGCGCGCGGCTGGAAGGCATAACTTCGGTCGTCCTGCAAGACTGCGACGAACTCGGCGGGTCCGGAAACAGACAATCAGCCCGTCACGAGCCGCAGAATCACACGCGGGCTCAACTCGCGCTCATCGTAAGAGAAGTCAACCCCGTTGGCTGTCGCGAAGGCGAAACCAGCCACCTGCGCCTCTTCTGAAACCCAGTACCCAACCGAGACGATTGCGTCACCCGCTGCGGTGACCCAACAGTCCGCCGTCTTGCATCCGGGCCTGTCCCGCATGAGATCCGCGGCGAGTTGAACGCGTCCGCGGAACTCGTCATGGAACTGCGCATGGGGATAGTGGATCGCGACCAGTCCTACTGTCATTGCTTCTCCCTTGTCGGCAGACCGCCATAATATACGCCTCCGTATGTATGCGCAACACCGATGGTGAGGAGACTCCGCCGCTCATGTGGAGCGTGATCCTGAAGGCGTCGAACACTTCGTTGAACGTCCCGCATAGGGGGCCCGAGCGGGAACCTTCACCGAACCGGTGCTACGGGACACCCTGGCAATCGTTGGTGGCTTCAGGGCGGAACCGGTTCGCCGCGTCTTTGGTGTGCTGGTGGGCGTTCACGTTATGGGCCCTGCACTGTGCACGGCGCTCGCTGGGGGCGGTTAACGCGCGGGAGCGTGGAGCGACCCGCGCGGCTTCGGTACTCGTGAAGTCGCTGTGCCCCGTACAACACAGATGTGGACAGGTGCCCAAGGATCCCGTAGAACCTTATCCGTGGGCCGGCTCGAAGACATCAGGCTGTCGGTCAACCAAGTGGCGAGGTCTATGACCAGGTGCGGCCCTCCTATCCCGCTGATGTGTTCGACGATCTGTTCAACTTGCTTCCAGCTGAGCCGGAGATCGTGGAGGTGGGACCCGGCACCGGCCAGGCGACCAAGGACCTCCTAGCGCGGGGAGCGTCGGTTCACGCCATCGAGATCGGTCCGGCGACCGCCGCCAAGCTGCGCTCGAACCTCCCTTCGGATCGAGTTCGAATCAGCGTCGGAGATTTCGAGGCGACAGCCATCGCATCCGGGGCTGACACCGTGTTCTCGGCCACCGCCTACCACTGGATTTTGCGGCCCCGCGCAGACTGATCGTCCCGCCGCGAGCCTCCGTCTGGAAGGCGTCCTGTCCATCGTCGATCTGATCCAAGTGGACTCACCCGATGATCTCGGCTCCTTCGCCGCTGCCTACACTACGAGCGATACGGCGAAGGACACGCCGGCGCCCCGGCGCCGAGTCGTGGACAGGTCGATCCAGCGATCCGCGCCGTGCTGGAGGCCGACCCACGCTTTGAATCCATCGCGGTCCGCCGCTAGGACTGGAACCAGACCTACAGCAACTCCGACTACCGGAAGCTGATGCTCTCCTACTCCGGCACCCAGATGATGAGCGCCTCCAACCGACGGGGTCTGCTCAACGACATGGAGGCCTTCATCCGCAACGCGTTCGGCGGATCCGTAACCAGACCGCTTGTGGTCGCCCTGACGACCGCCAGCCTTATCCGACGCTGACGCGCCACGTTCAACAGCCCGGACGCCGATCCGAGATCGAGATGCTCCCGTCGAGCCGACCCTTAGTGATCTCGCTCGTAAGTTCGTCGGGGGTCAACTCGAGGCTATGGGGTCGCGCAACGGAACTCACCAGGCGTCTGGCGTCCTTTCCGTCTACCGCCTCACGGACCGCCCTCGAGACGTACCTGACGACCATGCGATCAGCCTTGACCCCGGGAACGCCGCACAGCATCAGGAAGTAGGTCCAGGTGAGACCGCTACCTTGTCCTGGAAGACCCAGCCACAGCCGCTTCACCGGCGAGGCATCCTGCTGCTCCGCGGTGGCGAAGGCGGCACGGACCTCGGCGACGGTGTTCAGGCCGTGGCCGGTGAGGATCTTCGCGGTGCCGAAGGCCGCCGCGGCCTGCTTGGGGACCCCTGCCTTTGACGAGGTGGGCCACTTGTTCGTTCGCTCGACAAGCGCGGCGATCCCGCCCCACCGGTCTACCGCGGCCACGAGGACGGAGGCGGTGTCCTGGCCCGATTCCGCATCCTCGCTTCGTCGGGCTGCTCGGTACTTGTCGAGCGCGTTAGTCACCCCGGTGTACTTGTGACCGGTGGAGTAGATGGAGTCCAGAACCCCCAGTGCGACGCTGTCGTACCCCTCCGGGGTTGAACCACCTGTCGGAGTCGGCACCAAGCCCCCTGGAGAACGGAGGTGAGGAGTGCGGAAAGAACAATGTCCCTGGCGTCGCAGATCACATCGAAGGTGGAGCGTCGCCGCACGCTGATCCGCCAGCGTCTCGGTCGCAGCGGAAACCATGTGCATCCTGGCCGTGGTACGTAGTTTGATCGGCGAATGACGATCACGCTAGAGCTCGTTGCCTCGGCCTCCCTCAACGAGATTGTCGAGACCGTGGCGGGCTGGCAGCAAGATGGCGTGCCGGTTCAGCTGCATCCGGGAGACCTTGGGTGGAACTGGAGCCTGGGCGAGGATGAGCTGGCCGCGGCGCTTCGGGTGTGGCGTCGCGGCGGGCAGATCGTGGCCATGGGGATGGTGGACGACGACACTGGTTTGATCCGGCTGGCCATCGCACCGAGCGTCGTCGACGACGACGCGCTCGCCGCCAGGTTGCTGGCCGATCTGTCGGACCCCGGCCAGGGCGTTCTGTCCGCCGGCGCCGGGACTGTCGAGGCCCGATTCGGCACGGCCTTTAGAGAACTCTTGCCCCGGAGCGGTTGGGTCGCCGATGAGGCATGGACCCCGCTATGTCGTGACCCGGCCGCACCCGTCCAGGACCGCGGCCTCCGGGTTGAGGTGATCGACACCCACAACGTTCAGGAGCGGGTTCTTCAGGACCGGGTTGCGGTGCAACGGGCCATGTTCCCCAACTCGACGTTCACCCTGGAACGCTGGCAGACGATGGCTGCCGCCTCGCCCTATCGTCGGGCCCGGTGCCTGGTGGGTTACGACCACGATGGTGCCGCGGTGGCCGCTGTCACGGTGTGGTCGGCCGGGCCAGCGCGGCCGGGTCTGCGCGAACCACTGGGTGTGCATCGCGATCACCGGGGCCACGGCTACGGGCCTGCCATCACGGTGGCGGCAGCCCACGCCCTGCGGGAGATGGGGTCATCCAGCGCGACAGTGTGCACCCCGAGCAGCAATGTCGGCGGCGTGGCGACCTATGTCTCGGCCGGCTTCCAGCAGCTGCCCGACGTTACTGACTTCCGCCGCCCATGATGAGGGCCACCGCGACCGTGAGAGCAGAGTGACCGCGCATGAAAAGTTATCCCCTCCTCAATGTGTGTGTTACTACACCCGTGCTGGAGTTGCGTGGCGCCACGGACGAGCTGCTGGACCAGCTCGCGGAGGTCGTGCGCGCAGGCAAAACCCACGCCCACCCATTGCCGTACGACGACCCAATGTCCTTCTACGAGACCGACACAGACCTGCGGGTCGCCACGTGGCTCCGGGCGATCTGGCGGCGCCGTGGCACCGTCAAGCCCGACAGTTGGCGGCTCAGCTTCGTGGTTGTCGTCGATGGCCGTCCCGTCGGAGAGCAGACCCTGACAGGAGTGAACTTCGCCACTTTGGGAACGGTCACGACCTTCTCCTGGCTGTCTTCGGATCTACGCGGCCGCGGACTCGGCCGTGAGATGCGCGAAGCAGTCCTGCACCTCGCGTTCGACGGCCTTGACGCGAAGGAAGCAAGCAGTGACGCCTTCTTAGACAGTAACGGCTCCAACGCGATTTCGCGACGCCTCGGTTACGAGCCCAACGGGACCGACTGGGCCACACGGCGCGGCGAACCCGCCTTGCTCAACCGATGGCGACTCACTCGAGACACGTGGGAGTTACAACGTAGGAACGACATCCGACTTTACAGCCTCAAGGCCTGCCATGCCCTACTGCCCATCAAAGCATCGATTCCGTCGACGGTTGCAGAGCGGTCCGCGGCCACGTCTACTATTTCCCCCGAAGAAGGGCACCACCAAGGCAGATGAGCTTCGCAGCCGACGACATTGCCGCCATAGTCCGCGACCATCGGGCCCTGCAGGGACCGAGCTCGTCGGCGTTTCACCTACAAGTAGCCGATAAGCGGAAGTTGCCCGATTGGCACATGCGGCGTCGCCCACGGTGGAGGATCGTGCGTCCCTACCGGGCCAGTTTTGCCCCGGTCCAGGCGCCAGTTACCAGAGACATGAGTTTTTGAGAGCGGTCGTTTTCCACGTCTGACGTGATCTAGTCAGCGGTGGCGCCCCTGAGCGTCGTCGGTAGGCGTCGTGGCTGGTCACCACGTCGTTGCCGGCCGGGTCTTACTCGAACCCACCTGGTCGGTTGGCCCGGCCCGAGCATGCCACTCGTCGCTTTCGACCTACGCCTGCAGTCTGGGCAGGGCTTGGTTCGTGCCATATGCAGATCGTTGATCGAGACGGGGATCCACGGTTCGATGCCGCTACGTCGTGTCGCCAGGTCGCTGAGAGCGACCCATCGCGTTCGCGCACACCGTCGCAGTCGTGCACTACCCCAAGGCCCACGTTTACGGAGTGACCAGCGCCCGCACCCCGAAGACACCCTGGACTGCGCCTGCGGCCTCTACTTGGGCGACCCCAGCCTCGAGGTGACCCCCGACGAACTTACGAGCGAGACCACTAAGCAGTACACAGCGATTCGGTACACCGAGCGCCGCGCCGAGGCGGGTATCGCGGCGTCGGTCGGTAGCCTCGGATCGTCGTATGCCACCGCGTTGGCGGAGTCGGTCAACGGGTTGGATTCACCAACCGGAGCCTCCGCGCCCAGGATCGAGGTATTGGTGATTCACACCCAGTTGTGACCTCGGCATCCAGCGGTGTCCGTTGAGGTTAAGTTGCTCAAGGCGCCCGGGATCGACCAGAGCATCAATCGCGACGATGCGGTCACTCGCGATCGTGAAGCCCATCACTGAGAACAGCCGCCCGTGTGTCACGACGACCGCGCCAGCAGTACCGTTCACGACCGCCGACCGGGCAAAGGGAGAGAGTCTGGCGTAGGTCATTGTGTGCTCTGCCACGGCCTCGGCGCCCCGCAGTTTCAGCGATGCGTCTGCGCGGATGACACCGCCGTCTATCCGTAGGTCCACATCGGGATGGAGTATCTCGAGGAGTGCCGCAAAGTTCCCATCGCGCGAGGCGGCAAAGAACGCATCAACAACCTGGTGATGGCGGGCGGGGTCACTCTCAGGCTGCGGTACGTTCTGCACGCGTCGTCGCCCGCGGCTCGCGAGTTGATGCACGGCCCCTTCGGACCTTTCGAGTGCCGCGGCGAGTTCGGTGAGCTTCATACCGAACACGTCGTGGAGGACGAAAGCGAACCGCTCGGCAGGAGTCAGCGCATCCAGTGCAATCAGTAGAGCCTGACCAACCGATTCGGCGAGTAGGACCTCATCTTCGGGGTCGACGTGGCCCGGCATCATCACGAGCGGGTCGGACACCCGTGTCTCGCAGAACACCTCTCGCCGAGAACGTCGCGAGCGCAACATATTCAGACACACCCGTCCAACGATTGTGGTTAACCACGCGCGCATGTTCTCCACCCCCTGCGGATCTTGGTCACGAATCTTCAGCCAAGTCTCTTGAAGGGCGTCGTCGGCCTCATGGGCCGATCCAAGCATTCGGTAGGCGACCGACCGGAGGTGCGGTCGGTGCTGCTCGAACTGCTCGACCATCCGTTCACGCTCTGCCATCGCTACTCCCAGCCCTCGGGCTCACCAGGGTCTGCGGTCGGCGACATTGGTGACCAGCGCCGCTATTGCCACAAGTAGGAAGAACAATGCTCCGCCAACCTGGGTGTCGTGCGCCCGCATGTGCGCCGTGACAGCGCACATGAAGTACATGATGAGACCGATCGCCGCGGCCATGCCGATCTCCCGCGCAGCCGTTCCGACGAGGAGCCCGACCGCTCCAGCGGCCAGCAGGACGCCGAACGGCAGCATCCACCGGTGGGCGATCCCCAACCGGTTGGCGACGGCTTGGACCGATTCGGCTCGAGCAAAGTTCAATGCCGCGGCATAGGCGTTCATCAGTGCCGCGAATGCTGTGACGACAAGGTAGGTGAGGTGCATACAGACTAGACACCCGCCGCCACAGGAACCTGACAGTTGTGCGCATTAGTTGGTCGAGCCCTGAGCGGTCAGGATCGACAGCTTGCTGTCAGCGCACTGCGCGGTCTGTCCGCGCTCGCTGCGCCAGCCCGGCCTGACCAGCGCCGGAACGCACCATACGGGTCAGCCGGTCACGATCACCTTCGCGCAGCCCCAACCCCGGGCAGGACGATTCGCCATGCTCCATCACCCCCATCAAGAACGGTCAAACAACTAGCGACACGCGTCACTCGAAGCGTCGTTGGTCGGACACACCTCGAACGTCAACTGACCAGAGGTAGTCCGCTTCAGGGTGTTGATTCGGGGGGGGTGGGGCGAGAAGCTCGCCTTCCCCGTCTCGAGACGTGGCCTCCGGTCTCCGTTGCTTACCCGAGGGGTTCGAGGCTGAATCGTCCCCAGGCCACGACAGCGAAGAGAAGTAGGAACGTCATGTCGCCGAGCATGAGCTTCCATTCGCTTCGGCGGAACCGCGTCGTCCCCGCACCGGCCATGAACAGCATGAGACCGGCCGCGGCGAGCGGTACTAGCCCGGTGGCTACCCCGGTAACGCCGGGCAGGATGAGTCCTGTCACACCTGCGAGCTTGATGGTTCCGATTGCTTTGATGTGGCCAGCGCTGAAGTCATCGACCCAGTGTTGGCTTGCGCCCAAGGAACGGTATTTTTCTTTGGGCATGAGGATCTGCCCGAGCGCCCCGGCCAGGAAGGCGATCCCCAGCAGACTGGTAAGGATCCATAGTGCGCTGTTCACGGGTGCTCCTTCGTCGGTTACCTCAACCCGTTCGGACTCGTCGTAGAGGTGACGGATACCGATCACGGAAGGTAACTACGATGGCTCCTGAGGTTGTCCTCACCCGCATCTTCGAGGAACAGCGTGAACGGCTGACGGCGATGGCTCAACGCACGCTTGGCTCGTGGGCAGACGCTGAGGATGTCGTGCAGGAGACGTGGCTTCGTCTCGCGCGCCAGGACACGCAGACGATCGATAACGTCTCGGGGTGGCTCACGACCGTGGTGGGTCGGGCATGTATCGACGTGCTCCGCTCGCGCAAGGCCAAGCGGGAGGCGTCCTACGACGAGCATCTTCCTCACCTTGTTGTCACCGATCCTGATGACACGCCCGCGGAGAGCGTGGCGTTGGCGGAATCGGTTGGGACGGCGCTGCTGGTGGTGTTGGAGTCCCTCCGGCCGGATGAGCGCCTGGCGTTCGTGCTGCACGACATGTTCGCCGTACCGTTCGTGGAGATCGGGGAGATCATCGGGAAGTCCACGGATGCCGCGAAGATGCTCGCGAGCAGAGCACGTCGAAAGGTTCAGGGTGCACCTCAGCCCGCTGACACTCGCCAGCAGCGGGAGGTGGTTGAGGCGTTTCTGGCCGCGGCTCGCAATGGTGACTTCGATGGGCTCCTGCGCGTCCTCCATCCCGATGTCTGCTGGCGTACTCACGCCGCTAATGGTGTCGTCGTCAGGCTAGGTGTGACCGAGGTGGCCAGCGTTATCCAGCGGGGAGTATCTGCGAAGGTCATCACACGGTGCGTCCTCGTCGACGGTGAACCCGGGATCATGGTGTGGGACACCAAAGGCAAGCCTCGTGCCGTGATGGCATGCGCCGTCGTTGATGGTCAGATCGTCGAGATGGTGTCGGTCATCGCTGCGGATAAGTTAGCGGCGATGGACCTTCCGAGGGCCCCTTCGGCTTACCCGACGACCTGATCCACCGCGGGCATCGAACAGCCAGTCGCACCACGAGTATCTGCCTGCGGACCGCCGGTGACTTTCCGAGTCGTTGCGTACGAGTGCAGTCGATCTCTGACATCGGTGCAGTCAACTTCTGAAGCGGACAGGCCCCCAATGCAGCCGAGTTCAGAGCGTCCCGTTTGACGATCGGCCATCGGGGCAGTGGGGCGCGGGGGAGGCGCGCCCTTCACCGCCGAGGACGCAAAGTTTGGTGACTACGGTGTGATGGACGATGCGGGTATCCGGTGCGGGAGGTGAGATGCGACCTGGAGTCGCTTTGGCGGCCGGGAGGCGTCACTCGGTCGGTCGCCGCCAGG
>NZ_MAST01000031.1 GCF_001758225.1 Humibacillus sp. DSM 29435
TGAGGGCTGCGACGTAGACGCCGATCTCGGTACGTAGCGCTGCGAAGTAGGACAGCACGTGGTCGGCGGCTTGGGCCAGGTCGGCAGCGGTCCGCTCCCGGCAGGCACCGGTCGGCAGCGGTCCGCTCCCGGCAGGCACCGGTCGGCAGCGACCTCGATGCCGACGGCAAGGGGCTGATCATGGTGACCGGTGCCAACCAGGGCGGGAAGTCGACCCTCCTGCGCGCCATCGGGCTCGCCCAGCTCATGTTCGACGCCGGACTGTTCGTCGCAGCCGACCAGTTCCGGGCCAGCCCGTCTGCCGGGGTGTTCACGCACTACCGTCGAGACGAGGACACCAGCCTGCAACACGGGAAGTTCGACGACGAGCTCGTTCGAATGTCGCAGCTCGTCGACCGGCTGAGGCCCAACGCCGTCGTTCTGCTGGACGAGTCCTTCTCGAGCACCAACGAGATCGAGGGGTCACAGGTCGCCCGCGACATCGTCGACTCGCTTGTCACGGCGGGGATTCGGGTGTGCTACGTCACCCACCTCTACCAGCTCTCGCACGGGCTGGCAGAACAACACGACCCACGGCACCTGTTCCTGCGCGCACCACGCGACCCCGATGGGTTGCATCCCTATCGGCTCGTCCCCGCAGAACCAGAGTCGACGAGCTACGCGGTCGACCAGTTCCGGCAGGTGTTCGCCGAACCACTCACGGTCAGGGCCGACCGAAGGGGAGGTCGGGCCGGTCTACCGCGATCTCGATGAGCCGGTTGTACTTGGCCACCCGCTCACCGCGGGCTGGAGCCCCGGTCTTGAGCTGCCCGCATCCGGTGGCGACGGCGAGGTCGGCGATGAAGGTGTCGGGGGTCTCCCCGGAGCGGTGGGAGACCATCTGGGCGTAGCCGGCGCGGTGGCAGACGGCCATCGCCTCGAGGGTCTCGGTGACGGTACCGATCTGGTTGAGCTTGATCAGGGCCGCGTTCGCGATTCCGTCGGAGATCGCGTCGGCGATGATCGCCGGGTTGGTGCAGAAGTTGTCATCGCCCACGAGCTGGATCCGGTCGCCGAGGCGACCGGTCAGCTGCTGCCAGCCGTCGTGGTCGCTCTCGCCGAGACCGTCCTCGATGCTCCAGATCGGGTAGGCGTCGACCATGGCGGCGTACCGCTCGATCAGCTCGGTGCTGGACAGCGACTGGCCGGCCACGCGGTAGGTGCCGTCGTGCTGGCGGAACTCCGAGGCGGCCGGGTCCAGGGCGATGGCGACACCACTGGAGCCGGGGGTGTACCCGGCGTCTTCGATGGCGGCCACGATCATGGCCAGCACATCCTCGGGTTCGGTCAGGTCGGGGGCGAAGCCACCCTCGTCGCCGAGGCCGGTGGCGTGCCCACCGGCAACGAGCCGTTTGCGCAGCGCGGCGTAGACCTCGGCGCCCGCACGGACCGACTCGGCCATGGAGGGGGCTCCGAGGGGGCAGACCATGAACTCTTGGAAGTCGAGCGGGTTCGGGGCGTGGGCACCGCCGTTGAGCACGTTGAAACACGGCACCGGCAACCGGGCCGGCTGCCCGAACCCCGGGAGCCAGGCGTGCAACGGTTGGCCGTCGGCCGCGGCGAGCGCGCGGGCCAGGGCCATCGAGACGCCGACGATCGCGTTCGCTCCGAGGCGCGCCTTGTTCGCGGTGCCGTCGAGCGTGCGCATCGCCTCATCGGCCTGGGCCAGCGAGTCCAGCGACCGACCGACCAGATGCTCGGCGATCTCGTGGTTGACGTTGCCCACGGCGATCGTCACACCGGCCCCGCTGAACCGGGCCGGGTCGCCGTCTCGCAGCTCGACCGCCTCCCGGGTGCCGGTCGAGGCCCCCGACGGGACCCCGGCGCTGACCCGCACGCCTCCCGCCAGCTCGATCGTGACCGACAGGGTCGGGCGCGACCTCGAGTCGAGGATCTCCAGGGCAGACAAGGACGCGATCTCGAAGGACATACGGGCACCTCCAGGTAGCGGTACGTAGTTCCACAGCCCACCCTACGATCTGGCAGGCGCGGTTCGCCCTCGTTGGCCTCCGGTGATGATCCTCGGGGCAGGGATGGTGTCCTCCGACCGGAAGCGGCTATCCCGGGAGAACTGGCGACCACACGTACCGGCCGGGTGGCGGATGCTGGGATTGTGTCTCAGCCGGTTTCGGCGGAGCGGGCGAGATCGCTTCCCAGGAGCATGGTGCGGAAGTCGCGCACGATAGGCGAGCGGTCATCGGCCCGGGTGGCCAGGGTGAGCGATGAGGTCGCGTCGGCGTGCTCCAGGCGAACGTAGTGCACCCCGTCATGACGCAGCCTCGTGACGGGCTGCGGCACCAGGGCGACGCCGG
Organism: Humibacillus sp. DSM 29435; assembly: GCF_001758225.1. Classification (GTDB taxonomy): domain Bacteria; phylum Actinomycetota; class Actinomycetes; order Actinomycetales; family Dermatophilaceae; genus DSM-29435. Next base: position 2,352 of record NZ_MAST01000031.1, read on the forward strand.
TGCCGGCGGCCACGAGGGCCAATAACGTCATGTACTGATTGGCTTGTTGCTCGGCGGTGACCGCCGAGGCCCTACTGATGGCCAACCCCGAGACCTGAGCCAGCAAGACGTCGGCCCGGCGAGCCATGCCGGGCGGCAACCTGACGATGGGCTCACCGACGAGATCGTCGACGTGTACGGAAACCACCGCGGCCAAGGGGTGGGTGGCGGGTACCGCCACCATGATGGCCTCGGTTCGCAGGACGCTCACGTCCAACCCGGCGATCGGAGGCAGGTCACGCCCTAGGCCAACGTCGAGCAGGCCCGCTTGCAGGGCCTCGATCTGATCGCCCGTGGTGCACTCGATCAGGCTGATCGAGACCTTCGGTCGTTGGGCCCGATGTAACGAAAGTATCCGTGGCAACACGTCAATGGCAGCGGTGGCCACGAAGCCGAGGCGTAGCGCACCCACCTGCCCGCGCGCCGACTCCCGGGCCTGCTCGGCTGCAACGTCGAGCATCTGCAAGGCCTTCCGGGCCAAGGGGACGAACTGCGAACCCGCGGCCGTCAGCTGGACGCGCCGGCTGGTTCGATCGAACAGGGCAACTCCGAGTTCGACCTCGAGCGCCTTCACCTGCCGTGAGAGCGCTGGCTGCGAGACGAGCGACTGCTCTGAGGCACGCCCGAAGTGCAGCGTCTCGGCGACAGCGAGGGCGTAACGAATTGTTCTCAGTTCCACAGCGTCTCCTTCGATCAATGCTTTCAGGGTATCGATAATGGCATAACAAGTATTGGACAGGCATTGATTGGCCGAGGATTGTTGATCGAACAGAGAGCGAGCTCAACGAGGAGCCGGTCGTCAAGGGACGGAAGAGCCCATGAGCAGGTCAGTGAAGGAACGTCAGACCACCACCAGGCCTCAGGTCGACCGGGTGGTGATGACGGTCAGCGCCGGCATCCTGGTGGTTTTCGTGGTGGCGGCCATTGCCGTCCCGACCACCGTGTCCGAACTGGTCAACCAGGGTTTCAGTGCCAGCGTCCGGTGGTTCGGCCTGTACTGGCAGCTGCTGCTGTTGGTCACGTTCGTGGTGGCCATCGCGTTGGCGTGCACCCCCTGGGCGAAGGCGCGGTTGGGCGGTATCCCCGTTCCCGAATACAGCCGGTTCAAGTGGATCGCCATGATCATGTGCACCCTGATGGCCGGCGGTGGGGTCTTCTGGGCGGCCGCCGAGCCGATGTACCACTTCCTGACCACCCCGCCGCACTTCGAGGGGCGTTCGGAGATCGACCCGGCGACCGCGGCGTTGGCACAGAGCTTCGCCCACTGGGGCTTTCTGGCCTGGGCCATCCTGGGGTCGCTGGGCGCCATGGTCATGCTCTACGGGGTCGAGCGCGGGATGCCGCTGCGCCCTCGCACGCTGCTCTACCCCGTCATGGGTGAGCGCATCCGCACCAGCTGGATCGGCTCCGTCGTCGACATCGTCTGCATCATCGCCGTGGTCGCCGGCACCGTTGGGCCGATCGGCTTCCTGGGACTGCAGGTGGCCTACGGCCTCGACAGCCTCTTCGGTATCCCGAACGTGTACGGCGTGCAGCTGGTCGTGATCGTGGTGTTGACCGCGATCATCGTGGCCTCGGTGCTCTCCGGCCTCGACAAAGGCATTCAGATCCTCAGCCGGATCAACGTGTGGATGGCGCTCGTGCTGATGGTCCTCGTGCTGGCCGTCGGGTCAGTCGGGTTCGTCTTGCGGGCGTGGCTGTCCGGTCTCGCGACCTACGCCACCGACTTCGTCGGGATGTCGCTCTACCAGGGCGACCAGGCCTGGCTGTCTTCGTGGACCATCTTCTTCTTCGGCTGGTTCATGGGCTACGGGCCGCTCATGGCCATCTTCATCGCCCGCATCTCGCGCGGCCGCACCGCCCGCGACCTGCTCGTGTGCACCGCGGTCATTCCCCCGATCGCCACCACCTTGTGGTTCACCGTGCTGGGCGGCACCGGCATCTGGGTCGAGCAGAACACCCCGGGAGCGATCTCTGATCCGCTCGCCGACGGCGGTCTGCCCGCGGCCGTCATGGCGATCGCCTCGAACCTGCCGCTGGGCGGCCTGCTCGCCGTCGGCTTCCTGCTGCTGACGATCACCTTCGTGGCCACCACGGGTGACTCAATGGCCTACGCCGTGGCCCAGGCCTGCGTGCGAGACGACTCACCTCCCTCGTGGCTGCGGGCCATGTGGGCCGTCATCATGGGCGGCGCGGCTGCCGTGCTCATCTCCATCGGAGACGGTGGCATCACCGCCCTGCAGTCGTTCATCGTGATCACCGCCGTACCGGTCGGCTTCGTGCTGCTGCCCAGCGTGTTCGCCGCCCCGATCTACGTGCGCCGTCTCGCCCTGGAACAGCGCCGCTATCCCTCCATCAGCATCGCCCCAGCCCACAACCCGACCGAGAACACGACCGAGGACATGTCCGAGAGCATGTCAGCGAAGGAGACCTCCTCATGAGCAACCCCACGCTCGAACTGAACCACCTGATCAACGGCAAGTGGCTGACCGGTGGCGGCGAAACCGCCTCCTCCACCAACCCCGCCGACCCGAGTGAGGTCGTGGGCACCTACGCCACGGCAACGACCGACGACCTGGATGCCGCACTCACCGCCGCCAGAGATGCCCGGCCCGCCTGGGATCGCCTGGGGGTGCTGGCGCGGGGCAAGATTCTGCGCACGGCCGCCGGTCTGCTGGAGCGCCGGGCCGAGGACCTCGCGGTGCTGATGACCCGCGAGGAGGGCAAGATCCTTGCCGATGCCCGCGCTGAGATCGGTGGCACGGTCGAAACCCTCTACTACCACGCGGGCGCGGCCCGACGTCCCACGGGCGTGACCTATCCCTCCGCCAACGCGGACGAGATCGTGCGCTCGGTGCGGCGTCCGGTCGGGGTGGTCGGCGTCATCACCCCGTGGAACTTCCCGGTGCAGATCCCGGCCTGGAAGATCGCACCCGCCCTCATGTGGGGCAACACGGTGGTGTGGAAGACGGCGAGCGACACCCCGGCCGTGGCCGTGGCGCTGGCTGCGGTCTTCGCGGATGCCGGTGTGCCCGATGGCGTGCTCAACCTGCTGCTCGGCCCCGGCTCTCTCGGAGCAGAACTGGTGGCCGACCCTCGCGTCGACGCGGTCACCTTCACCGGGTCGGTGCCCGTCGGGCACCGCATCCGTGCGGCCGTGATCGGTCGCGGCGCCCGCCTACAGATGGAGCTGGGCGGGCACAACCCAGCGGTCGTGCTGCCCGACGCCGACATCCCGGCTGCTGCCGCCTTCATCACCGCAGCAGCCATGGGGAGCACGGGTCAGAAGTGCACCGCCACCAGGCGCGTGATCGCGGTGGGCTCGGCGTACGACACGTTGAAGGACGCGCTCATCGGGAAGGTCGCAGCGTTGCGCGTCGGCCCCGGGCTGGGCGACGGCGTCGAGATCGGCCCATTGGTCTCGGAACGTGCTCGCAGTGAGGTCGCCGGCGCTATCGACCAGGCCGTGCAGCAGGGCGCCACCGTGCTCGCACAGGCCCCCCTGCCGGAAGGCGCCTCGGGAGCGTACGTCGCGCCGACCCTGCTCGAGGGCGACAGCTCGCTCAGCATCGCCACTGAGGAGGTCTTCGGCCCGGTGACCCTGCTGATGCGGGCAGCCGACCTCGACGCGGCGATCGACCTGGCCAACTCCACCGAGTTCGGCCTGACCGCGTCGGTCTTCACTCGCGACGAGTCCGTGGTGCGCCGCTGTCTCGATGAGATCGACGCCGGCCTGATCAAGATCAACGGGCCCTCGACCGGCTCTGAGGTGCACGCGCCGTTCGGCGGAGTCAAGCAGTCCTCGTTCCCCGCCCCGCGGGAGCAGGGCAGCGACGCCGTGGCCGAGTTCTTCTCGGTGCTGAAGACCGCCTACGTGCGGGCCGTTCCCAGCGTGATCGGGGCAGACCGATGAGCGTCATGGCATCCGGCCTCCCTTCGGCCCTGACCACGAACCCCGTGACGGGCGTTGCGTCCCAGTCCGGCCCGCTGGAGCTGCCGACCGGAGCGGTCGCGTTGCGCCCGGCGAACCAGGTCTGCGACCCGGCCGACATGGGCACCGCCAGGGCTACCCGGCACAGCTTCTCACGCACCGTCATCAGGCACCTGGTCGCGGAGCAGTGGCAGGTGGCGCGGGAGCTGTTCGACATGGATGCGGCGGGCCGAGGTGTGGCCATCTACCGCATCGACGCGGGCGCGTACACCTGGCGACTCGTCGCGTTCTCGCAGGTGCTGGCGGAGGCCCAGCGTCAGGACCGGGTCATCGCCGCCGGCTGGGACATCACGCTGGCCCTCGTCGAGGGCGAGGTCGACGACGAACGCCTCGACCAGCTGCGCGCCAACGTGCCCCTCCAGGAGAATGGACGGGCCGACGAGGGAACCGTCATCTGGGCCCGCGGCAACCGCAGCGCCCGCTTCTTCGACGCCGTGGTGAACGCACTGGCCGCCGGTGAGCAGCCCGACCCAGACATGTTCGGGGCCTCGCCCTACGTGATGCGCAGCACGGCCTTCTACAGCAACGGCAAGTTCGGGCTGGCCGACTTCGAGCGGTTCGGGCCGGATCACCCCTTCGCGGTGCCCTACCGTCCGCACTTCCTGGCGGCCTGGCTGATGCGCGAGCTCAGCCTCGACCTCGTCGAGCACTGCGCACGGGCAGTCAACCCGGACGCCGTGGTGCTCGACCCGCAGTGGCGCCGCTACTTCGGGCTGGGCAACGCCACGGGCCTCGGCATGGTGCCCTACGTCATCAACCACCCGCAGGTGCTCGACGCCTGGGCGAACCTGCGCGAGGTGCCGCTCGCGGCGGTGCGCGGCCGGGTGGCAGAGCCGGGTGACCCAGAGGTTGCCCGGGTTCGCGAGCTGTTCGACCGCGCCGTGACCTATCTCGAGCTCGGCGGGTCGACCGACATCGAACCGTTCCCGAACTGTGCCGTCGTGGCGCAGCAGCTCACCGAGGTGCGCGATCTACTGCGCGAGTTCGTGGCTCACGGCACCGTCCGAGGGCAGCCCGTGACCCGCCCGTGGGACGTACTGCACTCCGAGGCGGAGTCCATCAGCCAGGGATGCCGGGCCGTGGTGGCCTCCATCCTCACCGAGCTGACCGGCGACCTCGACGCCACCATCGAGGCCAGCTTGTCGTGCGACGAGCGCAACTCCGTGGTGCCGTCGCAGCGCGTCGGTGAGGTGCTTGACGCGATCGAGGCGCACTACGGCTGGGTCCGACAGTTCGACTTCGTCGACCCGTCCCAGCAGGCCTACTTCTGGTTCTCGTCCGAGAACAACGAGGAGCCGCGGCGGGGCCGTCGCGGAGTCGACGCTGGCGAGCACCTCGAGCACGGTACCGATGTGGCCCGGGCGGTGAGCGCGTTGCGTTCCGACCTCGACTCGGTTGACCCTGCCACCTCGGTAGCGCGGTTCCTGATCGCCCACCCGTGGCACCGAGGCGCCATCTCGCGAGTGCAGTCGGTGCACCGGCTGGCCTACGGTGAAGTGCACACCAACCTGTTGGGCGAGCAGTTCCTGCCGCTCAACGTGCAACGCCTGCAGCTGTCGGTCTACGGCATGGAGAACTTCGTGCCGCAGTCGACCGACTGGCTGCGAGTCACGCTCTTCGTCGGGGCGCCCCGCGTTCGCGACCTCGCCGACGGAACTGCCGATGATGACTGGATCTTCGTCAGCGCCCCGGGGGCTGCGGCCGGTTTGGAGGCATCGCGATGAGGGCCGGAGTGGAGCGAAGAGGCGCGACAGAAAGCATGAGAACGGCTGACCTGCACACGGAGGCGACCGTCGTCGACGGGCTCCAGATCAACAACTGGAGCCCCGACGTGCTGCGCCAGCTTCGGAAGGGCGGCATCCACGGGGTCAACGCGACGTGCGCGGTGTGGGAGGGGCCGACCGAGACGCTGCGGCTGATCGGCGACTGGTGCCAGCTACAGGCAGCCCACCCCGACCTGCTTCGCCTCGTCACCTCGAGCGAGCAGATCCGAGAAGCCAAGGCGAGCGGCCACGTCGGCGTCCTGCTGGGTTTCCAGAACACCAGCCCGTTCGCCGACGACTACCGGATGGTGGAGGTCTTCCACCGCCTCGGCGTGCGTATCGCCCAGCTGACCTACAACAACCAGAACCTCGTCGGCGGCGCCTGCTACGAACCCGTCGACTCCGGCCTGACCCGCTTCGGAAAGGTCATCGTCGCCGAGATGAACCGGGTCGGGATGCTCGTCGACCTCTCGCACGTCGGCAATCGCACCTGTCTGGAGGCCATCGCCGCCTCGAGCGGACCGGTGGCCATCACCCACTCGAATCCGACCTGGTTCGTGGATTCCCCCCGCAACAAGCCTGACGAGGTGATCGAGGCCCTCACCGCCCGGGGTGGAGTGATCGGGGCGTGCCTGTACCCCAACGTGATCGGCGGGTCGGCCGCCACGCTCGACGGTTTCTGCACGATGGTCGCTCGACTGTGCGACCAGGTCGGCGCCGAGCATGTCGCCCTGGGCTCAGACTGCACCCAGGACTGGGGGCAGGACTACGTCGCCTACCTGCGCGACGGGCGGTGGCGGCCCACCGACTCGACGAATCCGCCGCAGTGGCCGCAGTGGCCGTCATGGTTCACCGGCCCGGCCGACTTCCCCCACGTGACCGACGGCCTCCAGGCGGTGGGCCTCAGCGATGCCGAGGTGACCGGCATCCTCGGGGGCAACTGGTTGCGCCTGTTCGACGACGTATTTCCCGGCACGAGGAGCGAATCATGACCACCACCACGACGACGACGCGGGTGAGCCTACGCGACCTCAACGAGGCCGCTTTCCGAGCCCTGGTGGCCCACGGGGCCAGTCACGGTGAAGCGCGAGCAGCCGCCCGGATGGTGCTCCAGGCCGAGCTCACCGGTGGAGGTGGTCTGTCCGCCCTGCGCGACGACCTGGCAGCCCAGCCGTGGAGCCGGACGGCCGTCGAGATCGTCGATGTGGCTGACGAATCGGACGCCCAGGGGGAAGCCGTCGAGCTGCGCTCCCAAGGAGGCAATCGACTGTTACGGGAGGCCCCCCTCGCGGTGGAGCTCGTCACCAGCGGGGGAGACGAGCGCATCGTGGAAGTTCAGTGTGCCGTGGCCGGGACGTCGCTGCTGGATGCCGCACTGCTCGAGGCGGCCCGCGTCACCAAAACGGCGGTCGCGGTCGTGATCGGGTCAGCAACAGAGCGAGACGGGGCCGGTCGCAGCGTGACGCAGCCATCGGCTCAGGTGAGATTGGCGCGTCCGGACGGCAGCCTCGGGGTAGGCACCGTCAGCCACCTGCCCTCGGGGCGGGTTGCGCCGACGGTGCAGGGCGAGGGCGTCGTGGCTCTGCGTGACGTCGAAGGGCTCGGCGAGCTCGACCTCAGCTGGACCAGCGCTGACGAGCTGGCCCAGGCGCGCGCGAAGGCAGCGGCGGTCGGCGTGACGGTCGATGCCCGTGCATGGGACAGCGTGTACGCGGCATCCCGTCGCTACCTCGTCCCCGACTGAGCCACCAACGGCGGCAGACACGATGGCAGGACCGGTCCCTCGCCAATATTCAGTAGCCAGATGCATTCGTGTTGAAGGGCCCCCGGGGGAAACGAAGCGTAAACGGGATCTTCCCGCACTCATCGAAAACGAGAATCTGATTCTTCGGATCCGAAACATGAGGAGTGACCAGTGTCATCTGTGAAGAACAACGCCGCCGATCTGGGCGGGTCCTCGGCGGCGTTCAAGCGACGCTTCATGATCAGGCTTGTCGGTGTCCTGATCGGCGGAATGTTCATCGACGGCTTCATCCTCGGGATCATCGGCACCGTGATCGTCCCCATCTCCAAAGAGCTGAACTTCACGGACCTCTGGGAGGGCTTGATCGCGGCGGCCGCCCTGATCGGCATCCTGGTTGGCTCGCCGCTCGCCGGGTGGGCCGCCGACAAGTACGGCCGCAAGCCCATGTTCCAAGCCGACATGGCGCTCTTCTGTCTGGCATCGGTCGCGCAGTTCTTCGTCGACTCGGCCTGGCAGCTGTTCGTGGTGCGGTTGCTGATGGGTGTCGCGATCGGCGCCGAGTACTCCGTCGGCTGGCCACTGATGTCCGAGTTCGCTCCGGCCCGGCTGCGGGGCCGACTGATATCGGTCTCTGAGGTCGGCTGGTACGTCGGGTTCATGGTCGCCTTCCTGGTGGGCTACATCCTGACCACCCAGACCGACGTGGGCTGGCGCACCATCCTGGGAACGAGCACCGTCATCGCGGTGATCTTGGTTGCGGCTCGGGTCGGTCTGCCCGAGTCGCCGCGCTGGCTATGGAACGTGGGCCGGCGGGAGGAGGCCATGGCCATTGCTCACAAGTACATGACGGATACCGCCGACATGAAGGACGTCGAGCATGAAGACGTCCGGGAGGGTACCTTCGGGATGCTGTTCTCCCGGCAGTACTGGCGGGCCACGCTGTTCGTCTCGGGGTGCTGGTTCGCCGCAGTCACACCGTACTTCGCGATCGCTACCTTCGCCGAGAGCGTGCTGGCGGGCTACGGCATCAGTGGCGGGCTCGCCGGTGGTCTCGGGCTCTCCGCAGTCGCTGCGGCCGGGGTCGTCGGCACGGTCTTGCTGGTCGATCGGGTTGGCCGCCGCATGATGACTGTCCCGCCGCAGTGGGTGTGCGCCGTGGCCCTCGCGGTCATCGGCCTGTGGGCGGGGGCGCCGCCGATGGTCGTGCTCTTCCTCTTCCTCGTCTTCTCCTTCTTCAACGCGAACGTCGTCGCGATGATGGGCGTGTACCCGTCGGAGATCTTTCCGACCGAGATCCGTGGTATCGGCATCGGTTTCGCCACCGCTGTCAGCCGGGTCGGAGCCGGCATCGGCACGTTCCTGCTGCCATGGTCCATGGTTCATTTCGGGTCCGGACCGACCATGCTGGTCGCCGCCGGTATCGCGGCTGTCGGTGCCGGGTTGTCGCAGTGGCTGGCGCCCGAGACGAAGGGGATGAACCTCAGCGAGTCCTCCGCCGGGTCGGTGCACGGGCGTACTTTGGTGGGACACAGCGACTGAAGTTCGCTCACCAGGGCCTGCAAACGGGGGTTCAGAACGGGGGCAGCTTCCTCGGGTCTGCTGGCTGCGGGTGGCGTTGGTCAGGAGCGGACGAGGCGCGCGATGGCGGCTGAGGCTTCTTTGACCTTGGCGTCAGCTTGGGCGCCGCCGGCTTGGATCGCGTGGGTGACGCAGTGCGCGAGGTGCTCCTCGAGCAGGGCGAGGGCGACTGCTTCGAGGGCTCGGGTGGCGGCAGAGATCTGGGTCAGCACGTCGATGCAGTAGGTGTCCTGATCGATCATCCGTTGCAGTCCTCTGATCTGGCCTTCGATGCGCCGTAGCCTCTTGAGGTGGGCTTCCTTGGTGTCGGAGTATCCGGGTGGTTGCGTGGTCATGGCGTCTTGCTCCTTCGGTCGGGGTGGCTGCAGGCCCGATGGGCAGGGCCCGCCCGTGCGGGTTGGGCGTCAGTGGCGCTCAGAGCTTCTGGGTGCGTAGGCGCAGGGCGTTGCCGATGACGCTGACGGAGGACAGCGCCATCGCGGCGGCGGAGATGATCGGAGAGAGCAGCAGGCCGAAGAACGGGTAGAGCACACCGGCGGCGATGGGGATCCCGGCGGCGTTGTACACGAACGCGAACATGAGGTTCTGGCGGATGTTGCCCATCGTCTTCTGGGACAGATGGCGGGCGTGGACGATGCCGGTCAGGTCACCACCGAGCAGCGTGACACCGGCGCTCTCCATCGCGACGTCGGTGCCCGAGCCCATCGCGAGGCCGACGTCGGCTGCGGCCAGGGCGGGGGCGTCATTGACGCCGTCACCGGCCATCGCCACGACCCGGCCTTCGCTGCGCAGCGCCTTGATGATGTCGCTCTTGTGGTCAGGCAGCACCCCGGCTTCGACCCGGTCGATGCCCAGGCGTCGGCCGACCGCCTCGGCGGTGACCTGGTTGTCACCGGTCAGCATGACGACCTCGATGCCCTCCTCGCGCAGCTGGTTCAACGCGTCGGGGGTGGTGGCTTTGACGGGGTCGGCGATGGCGATGATCCCGGCCGGTGCGCCGTCGACGCCGACGTGGATGACGGTGGCTCCGTCGGCGCGTAGCTGGTCAGCGCGCCCGTTCAAGCCCACCGTGTCGATCTGGTGGGAGCTGAGGAAGTCGGCGTTGCCGATGACGACGGTGCGGCCATTCACCGTGCCCTGGACTCCGCGACCGACGGGCGAGTCGAAGTCGGTCACGTCGGGGATGGCGATCTGCCGCGACGTGGTGGCCTCGACGATGGCTTGCGCGAGGGGGTGTTCGGAAGCGCGCTCGACCCCAGCGGCCAAGGTCAAGATCTGGGCCTGGTCGAACCCGTCCGCGGGGACGATCTCGGTGACGGTGGGCCGTCCCTCGGTCAGGGTGCCGGTCTTGTCGACCACGAGAGTGTCGACCTTCTCCATTCGCTCGAGGGCTTCGGCGTTCTTGATGAGCACGCCCATCCCGGCGCCGCGCCCGACTCCGACCATGATCGACATCGGGGTGGCCAGCCCGAGCGCGCAGGGGCAGGCAATGATGAGCACGGCGACGGCCACGATCAGGGCGTGGGCGAGCTTCGGGTCGGGCCCGACCAGCGCCCAGATGGCGAACGCGATGACTGCGACGCTGATAACGACGGGCACGAAGATGCCGGCGACGCGGTCAGCCATCCGTTGGATCGGGGCGCGGGAGCGCTGGGCGTCGGCGACCATGGCCACGATCCGCGCCAGCATGGTGTCGCGGCCGATCTTCTCGGCGACCATGACGAGGCCACCGGACTGGTTGATGGTGCCGCCGATCACGGTGTCGCCGGTGCTCTTGGTCACCGGCATCGACTCGCCCGTCACGAGCGACTCGTCCAGGGAAGAACGGCCCTCTTCGACGGTGCCGTCGACCGGGACCCGCTCACCGGGGCGGACCCGCAGGCGGTCGCCGAGCTGCACGTTCGCCAGGTCGATCTCTTCATCGCTGCCGTCATCGCCGATCCGGCGGGCCGTCTTCGGGCTGAGGTCCAGCAGGGCCCGGATCGCTCCGGACGTCTGTTCGCGGGCCCGCAGCTCCAGAACCTGCCCGAGCAGCACGAGGACCGTGATGACCGCAGCGGCCTCGAAGTAGACATCGACCGTGCCCACCGCCATGGCGTCACTCATCCCGGCGCCCGAGCCGTCGATGTTGCGGAAGGAGGCGGGGAAGATGCCCGGGGCGACGGTGGCGATGACGCTGTACGTCCACGCCACCCCGGTGCCCATCGCGATGAGGGTGAACATGTTCAGGTGCCGGGACCGGACCGAGGCCCACCCGCGAACGAAGAACGGCCACCCCGCCCAGAGCACGACCGGCGTCGCGAGCGCCAGCTGGACCCACACCGACACCGTCGACGGCACCAGCTCGCGCACCCAGGAGAAGAGGTGGCTGCCCATCTCCAGCAGGAACACGGGCAACGCAAACCCGAGCCCGACCCAGAACCGGCGGGTCATGTCGACCAGCTCGCTGCTGCGGCCGGTGTCGGCCGTGACCGTCACCGGCTCGAGCGCCATCCCACAGATCGGGCACGAACCCGGCCCTGCCTGGCGAATCTCCGGGTGCATCGGACAGGTGTACTCCGAACCCTCTGCCGGGTCAGCATCGCCCGCACCGCCGTTGCTCTCGGCCTCGTCCCCGCCTCGCCCGGCGGGGACCCCCTGGGCGGAATGACCGGCGTGATCCCCTGCTTGGTGACCTACGTAATGGTTCGGGTCTGCCTCGAACGTATCGAGGCAGCCCTGAGAGCAGAAGTGATAGCTGATGCCGTCGTGTTCGGCTCGCAGCGGGCCGTCCGGGTCCACGCTCATCCCGCACACCGGGTCGGCGACGGTCGGCTGTTCTACGGGTCGTGACGTGTCCGGGTGGGTACTCATCACATCACCATACCCCTTACCCCCAAGGGGTATGCAAGGTCATGCTTGAATCGAGGACGGCAGGACGGATCGAACGAGTGAACAGCCTTTCCCAGAGCCGGCGCGCTGCCAGCTCGCCTGGACCCGTTACCCCTCATCCACCTCCGACCCGAGAACACACCGGGATCGGCTCTACTTCGCCGCGTGACGACCCCGCCACCGAGACGTCTCAGCGGACATCGAGCTCTTGGTACATGCCGTTGGCGTAGTGGTTCTTGAGGTTGCAGACCAGCTCGTACCGGCCAGGGGAAAGCTCGAGCGTCACCCAGCCGACCGCACCGGAACCGATGCCCTCCCCTGACCCAGCAGCGCAGGAGGCGGACGCCTCGCCCAGGCTCCCCGACTCGCTGACCTTGCCATCCGCGCCGGGAACCCGCTGCCCCGCCGCGGCGGCCTGCCCCAACGGCAGCACGACGAGCTCGTGTGTGCGCCAACCCCGGTTTTCCGCGACCAGGCTGACCTTCCCCGCGGCCACAGCCCCGGGGGCTGCCCGTAGCCTCATCCGCGCCCCCATCGGAGCGTCGCCGCCCATCATCCGCGTCATGCCCATGTCTGCGAGGACCACGGTGACCGTGGCGCCAGGCATCGAGACCGGAGCAGCACAGGTCAGTGCAGGAAAGTGGTAGCCCGCAGGTCCGCCCATCATGCTGCCGAGGGTGCTTGAGTCCACGTGCCCGCCCATCAGGCTGCCCGGGCTGTTCGGGCGCGACGACGTGCAACCGGCGAGCAGTGCGCCGACCGCCAGCGCAGACACGGCAAGCACTCTCAGCCCGTGGGCATCTCTGGACACCCTGCCACTTCACCACCGCAACGCCACCGCGCACAGAGACCAACGTCCCGACACTCGACTGCCGAACTGCACTCATCTCTCGACCGACGAGGCCGGATGCCGTAGCCCTCGATATCCGCAACGAGAGCGCCGCCGGCCCGCCGCGCCGCGCGCCAACACGCCCCGCGCCCCGGTCGACCGGGGCATGCCACAGTCCGGCTTGACGTCACCTGACCTTTGTCATGCTCGGGTCAGCTGATGGATGCAGGTGCTGGCCGTCTGCCGGTAGCCGAGCGTCTCGCAGAGGCGCAGGGCTCCCGACGGGTTGGCGGCGTCAACGCCCAGCCCGGCGGCATCCAGCCCCCCGACCGAGAAGCGTCGCATCGAGGCGAGCAGCAGCGCCGTCGCGACCCCCCGACCGCGGTGGCTGCGCAGCACCGCGAGAACGTCGGTATAGCCCTCGGTGTACCCCTGAGGGGCCCAGTCCTGCTCCCACGCAACGTTCAACGCGGCCCCGACCACCTCGTCGGTCAGCTCGTCGACCGCGATCACCGACCAGGTCGGACGGAACGCGTGCGAGGCAAGCTGCTCCTGCCACATCTCGGCGGTCGAGTCGGTGTGCCCCCAGTGGTCACGGAACGCCGCGTTGACCACCGCGTGCACCTCGGCGGACCGCTCGGGGTGCCAGTCGAGCAGGCGGACGCCGTCGACCGTGGGCTCGTGGGCCGCGGCGGTCAGAGGCTGCGACATCTCGAAGAAGTAGCGTTCGGTCGCGAGCCCGTGTCGAACCGCAAGATCGCGTACGTCAGTCTGGGCGGTCGGCGCGCCAAGGCGCATGACAAGCGGACCGTAGCCGGGCTGCCTTGTGGTCCGGTCCCATTCGTGGCCGTGGGCCAGCTCCCAGCGCAGCACGGCCTGACCGACGCCTGCGCCGCGTCGACTCGGGTGCACGGCGCCCCCGAGGTAGACGCCTCGCTTCTGCGTGACCGCCCGGTTGCACCCCGCCCAGGCCGTCGCCACGATGTCTCCGCTCGCGTCGCACCCCGCCAACGTGTCGTGCTCGGGCACGGAGCGAGGGGAGTCCCAGAACTCTTCGAGACTTGCTAACGAGGTGCGTTCCGGGTTCTCGTCGTGGGTCTCGCAGGCCTGATAGAACGCGGCGATCACGGGCAGGTCGTTACGCGCGAAGGGACGCCACCGGATGCCGGGCAGAGCGTCGAGAGCGGCACGCGCCTCGCTCTCGGTCAGGAAGTTCGTCACGCGCCCATCCTGAGGGGCGCCCACCGCCGCGAGCAAACACCTTTGGCCTTGCCGTAGTAGAGCTCGAGGATGCCGGTCGGGTGCACGAGCAGCAGCTCGACCTGGGCGGCGCACCTCACCGGGGTCCTTGCGCCCCAGCACCGTCGGCCCGGCGAGATGAGGCAGGAGGTTGCCCGTCTCTGCTCTCCCCGGTCAGGTAGGTAGGGTCAGGCGACGGATGTTGGTCCAGCCCGTCCAGCCGCGCTCTTCGAGCAGCTCGAGCAGACGAGTGGCCCACGGGAAGGTCTCGCAGAACGCCGAGTCCAGCAGATGGGCCAGCGCGTCGCTGACCTGGTAGTCCTCCGGCACCCCGGTCTCGAGCTCATGAGCCACGGCGGCGGCGGCTTCGATGAAGACGACGACCCTATCGGCCAGCTCGGGAAGCCGGGGGTCGTCGTGGGTGCAGTCGGCCATCGACTCGATGTCGAGGTAGAGCCGTCGCAGCGGTTCGTGCTCGATCTGGGCGTGCTTGATGGCCATGAACGTGCCCACCTCGTCAGGGATCTGAGCCGCGATGAGGATCCAGCTGTCTCTCTCGATATCGACCAGCCGCTCCCCGAAGCCGAGCTCTCGCATCCGGTCGAGGTAGGCCACCGCCTCGGGGGGCAGGGCCAGGCTCTCGCCCGACGCGAGCCGGGCGATCCGCTCACGATGCTGCTGGCGTTCGCGGATCTCAGCGCGCAGGCGTAGGTCGATGTCCCTGACCGCCTGCGCGAACTCGGGGTCAGCGGCCGACAACAGCTCGCGCACCCGCGACAGCGGCACGCCTGCGTCGGCGAGGATGCGGATCCGGACGAGCTCGACCACGGCCGCCGCACCATAGCGCCGGTAGCCCGACTGGTCGCGTTCGGGCTCGGGCAGCAGACCCTTGGCGTGGTAGTGGCGCACCGCTCGCACCGTCACCCCGGCATACGCCGCGAGCTGGCTGATGGTCAGCATGGTCCAGTCTCCCGCTCGAGGTCACGTGGCGGTCAGCCGACCTTCCTACGGTAGGTGCGCATCGCGAGCGCATAGGCCACGAGCAGCAGGCCCAGGCACCAGCCGAGGGCGATCCAGCCGTCGTGGCCGACGGGCTGCACGGCGTAGAGGTTGCGAATGGTGTTCACGATGGGGGTCACGGGCTGGTGTTCGGCGAACCACCGCACCGGTGTCGGCATGCCGGAGGTGGGCACGAAGGCCGAGCTGATGAACGGCAGGAAGATCAACGGGTAGGAGAAGCCGCTCACCCCGTCTACCGACTTCGCGGTCAGCCCAGGGATCACGGCCAGCCAGGTCAGCGCCAACGTGAACAGCACCATGATCCCGACCACGGCAAGCCACGCGAGCGGGCCTGCGCTGGAACGAAACCCCATGGCCACCGCGACCAGCACGACGAGCACGAGAGAGGTGAGGTTGGCCACCACCGAGGTGAGCACATGGCTCCACAGCACGGACGACCGGGTGATCGGCATCGACTGGAAGCGTTCGAAGATGCCGCTCGAGACGTCGGTGAAGAGGCGGAAAGCGGTGTAGGCGATGCCGGAGGCCACCGTGATGAGCAGGATGCCGGGTAGTAGGTAGTCGACGTAGCGGGCGCCGCCGACGTCGATGGCACCGCCGAAGACGTAGACGAACAGCAACAGCATGGCGATCGGCGTGACCGCGGTGGTGATGATCGTGTCGGGGCTGCGCAGGATGTGGCGCAGGGAGCGCTTCAGCAGCACGGTGGTGTCGTGGACGACGTAGGTGGTCACGGGTGGCTCCTTACTTGACGGTGCTGTCGGAGCCGACGATCGCGAGGAAGATCTCTTCGAGGGTCGGCTGCTTCGGGACGTACTCGACCACGGTCGGCGGGAGCAGCTTCCGCAGCTCGGCAAGGGTGCCGTCGGCAATGATCCGGCCCTCGTGGAGCACGGCGATCCGGTCGGCGAGGTGCTCGGCCTCGTCAAGATGCTGCGTGGTGAGCAGCACGGTGGTGCCCTGTCCGGCGAGCCGTTGCACGGTCTGCCAGACCTCGGTCCGCGACTGTGGGTCGAGCCCGGTCGTCGGCTCGTCGAGGAAGAGCACGGGCGGGTTGCCGATCAGGCTCATCGCGATGTCGAGTCGGCGTCGCATGCCGCCGGAGTAGGTCGCCGCCCTCCGGTCGGCCGCGTCGGTCAGCGTGAACCGCGCGAGCAGCTCCTCGGCGATCCGGCCTGGCCCCCGGAGGCGTCGCAGCTGGGCGACGAGCACCAGGTTCTCTCGCCCGGTGAGGATCTCGTCGACAGCCGCGAACTGTCCGGTGAGGCTGATCGATTCGCGAACCTTCTCGGCCTGGGTGGCGACGTCGTACCCATTGACGGCGGCGGCGCCGGCGTCGGCCGGCAGCAACGTGGAGAGGATTCTGACCAAAGTGGTCTTGCCTGCGCCGTTGGAGCCGAGGAGGGCGACGATCGTGCCTGCTGCGACGATCAGGTCGACACCCCTCAGCACCGTCTGGGCACCGTAGGACTTCGCGAGTCCGACGATCTCGATGGCTGGCTTCTTGGTCATGGCACAAGGCTGCCGCCCTGACCCAGCGTCAAGGTCAAGCCGTCGTCGCGCTGCGGCCGTCTCGCGATCAGAGACCAAGTCTCTCTCACGAACCACCGGTGGGCGCGGCGCACAATGAACCGTGATTCTTCCCCAGCGCCCGGATCCCCGCCTCGTGACGATCCGCCGCGGCGGGACCCTCACCGATGCCGACCACCACCTCCTGGCCCTGTGGGCGGCATCCTGCGCAGAGCACGTTCTGCACCTCTTCGACTCGGCGCAGCCCGCGGACCCTCGACCGCGCGAGGCCATCGACCATGCCCGCACGTGGGCGTCTGGCCAGGTGGGCATGATGCGGGCCCGGGCGGCCGGCGGCCATGCCATGGGCGCAGCCAGGGCCCTGAGCGGCGCCCCACGGTGGGCCGCCTTCTCTGCCGGTCAGGCCGCGTGCGTGGGCCACGTCGCCGCCCACGATCTCGGCGCGGCCGCCTATGCCATCAAGGCTGCTCGCGCCGCGGCCCCGCACGGTGAGGCCGGGGCCGCGGGCAGACTCGAATGCCACTGGCAGCGTGAGCAGCTCCCGGCGGTGATTCGTGAGCTCGTGCTCGACGACCAGCGACTGCGCAACGACATCTGCTGGTCGGTGTTCGACGGCTGAGCCACATCAGCCGCCTCGGGTGGGCGTCAGGTCAGAGCAACCCGAGGGCCCGGCGCATGGTGGTGTTGAGGTCGGTCTGGTTGGTGACACCGAGCACGTTCGCGGCCTGGGGGCCACCGGCTGCGATCCGCACCTCGGTGCCGGTGTGCTGCTGCGACCCGGGAAGCGGCGTGGTGGCGTAGCTGATGGTCATCGGTGCCCCGTCGTGGGTGGTCAGGGTGGCGGTCACCCCGGTCGTTGTCGTACCGGCCTCGACGATCTGGCTGGTGTGGCCGTGGTCGGCGGTGACGACCACGAGCGTGTCGGGGTGGCGCCGCTGGTAGGTGAGGGCCGCCTTGACCGCCTTGTCGAACTCGACCGTCTCACCGATCTGGCCGCAGGGGTTCGCGGCGTGGTCCTGCTTGTCGATCGACGCGCCCTCGATCTGCAGGAAGAAGCCCTTTCGCTGGCCTCGGCTCTGCCGGTCGAGTGCCGAGATCGCGGTGGACGCCATGTCGGCCAGGTGCGGCTGGGTCTCGCTGCGGGCCGTGTTGACGGCGCACTCCTGGGCGGGGGTGTTGGCCGCCGTCGGCGTGGGCCCGACCCACTCGAGGTCCATGTTGCCCGTCGCGAACGTGCCGAGGATCGGCCTCCGGTCGTCCGCTGCCGACAGCTGCTCGGCGTTGCGCACGACCTGGTACCCGCCCACCTGGGCCTGCTGGGCGACGGTGAGCCCGGCAAACCGGCCGGCCTTGACGGTCTGGTCGAAGTACGTCGAGCCGCCGCCGAGCATGAGGTCGGCGTGGGTCTGAACGAGCTGCTCGGCGATGGAGCCGGCGCCGCCGTTGACGAGGTCGTTGGTGGGGCACGCCGCCATCGAGCTCGGGCCCTTGCAGTCACGGCTCACGACGTGCGCTCCGAGCACAGCCGGAGTGGCGTCCTGCAGCTCGGCCGTGGTGACGTTGCCGGTTCGGTAGCCCGCCGCCTTGGCTCGTTCGAGCACGGTGGGCACGGGCTTGCCGTAGGCGTTGACCGAGATCGCGCCGTTGTAGGTCTTGGTGCCCGTCGCCCAACCGGTGCCGGATGCCGCTGAGTCAGTCACGTAGTCGGGCTTCTTCGGATCGCCCTGCGTCACGGCGTACGTGGTGTACGCGCCCGTGAGGGGCAGCTTGTCCATGGCGAGGCGACCGGCGGCGCCGACCTGGTAGTTGCGCGCGATGGTGATCTCACTGTCGCCCATGCCGTCGCCGATGAGCAGGATGACGCTCCGGGCCTGGCCACCGGTGATGGCCTTTCGTGCTGCCGGGGTGTTGTCGGTAGAGGTGCTGCCCGCGATGACGGGCACGGCCACGATCGTGGCTGCGGCCAGGGCCGTGGCCGGCAAGAGGGTCAGGAGCCGGCGCCGGCGCCGAGTGGAACGAGACATGCTTCCTCCGAGACTGAGAGTGGCGACCCACGGACCGCGGGCCACGCGTCAGTCCAGCTCTCTCGTTCGGCCGGGGAACCCTGCTACGGCATCCGTCCCGTGAACACTTCACCAACACCAACACCGCCGCCAACACCGGCGCCGCCGCACCAGAAGGTGGCTGGCTTCCTGGTGTTGGCCTTTCTTTTCTGTGCCGAGGGTGGCTGCCCCGAACCGGCCGGCCTCTCAGCTCTCGGGAAGGTCGGCGAAGGTATTCTTGGCGGCGGAGTACCAGTCCAATGCCCGCTTGGGATGCTTCCAGCGGCCCCGCATCTGCTGGTTGGCCGGCTCGTGCGCGGCGTCCCCCTCCTTGACGGCAGCCTTGAGGTGTCGGTCCTGCGCCTTGATGACCGCATCGGCCGTCTCGGCCCGCAGCTCGAGGTCGCACGGTCCACCCAGCTGTCGGCACGTCATGGTCTTCATCGCTTCGGGTCCTCCTGGTCAGTGGTGAACGGCCCTGTCTTCGAGGCCCTCATTCGCCTGACGCTCCGGGAACGGCAGATGTGACCGGCCGAGGCCGCGGCATGGGTGGGGCAGGGTCGAGCAGGGTCACTGACCTCAGCGCACGGCCTGCCGGTTCGTGATCACCCCAGTGCTGAACGCCGGATCGTAGGAACCAGGGTCGAGCACGTCGGCGCTGGCCGTGAGCCGCACGCCACCATTCACGAACGGCCGGTTGGGTGCCACCGTGAACGTGTACTCGTGGAACACGCCGTCACACTGCCACTCGTCCAGGTCAGCTCGACCGGCGATGCGCCCACCGTTCTGGTCGACCGTGACGGCGAAGTCGTCGGCGAACCACGGCGTTCGGCACTTGATCGAGGCTCGCACCACGGCGTTGCCCTTGGAGTTCAGCCGAACTGGGCCCGTCGCGACCTTCACGACCACCTGCGGACGCAGAAAGACGCTGGCGGTCGAGCTCGTCGGCGGCAAGGGTGACCCCGTCTCTGGGTCGACCACCGTCAGCTGGGCCCGCACGGTTACCGACCCGGGCACGAAGTTCAGCTCGTCGTTGCTCACCACGACGGGCACCACCCGGCGGGCACCGTCGCAGACGATTCCCGATTCGACCACTCCGGTCCCGGTGACTTCGCCCTGCGTCACGGCAACGGCCAGTCGCTGGAGGACGTCTCCGTCGAAGCAACGAACCGCGACAGAGACCCTCGCCTCGCCGAAGAGCAGGGGATCTCCGACGTCTTTGACGGTGACCTGAGGAGGTGTTCTCGTCGTCGCCGTGGCTGCTTGCGCCGGACTCACCAGTGCGCCCGCCGTGATGGAACCAAGAGCTAGCGCGCCCACGATGATCCGTTCGAGCACCTTCATCATCAGACCTCACTTCGCCGTCGATGTTGTTGTGAGAGATCGCGCGTTCGGCGCAGGCTTGGCAGCCCGTCACTGACCCCAGGGGAGGGCCTGCCGGTTCGTTTCTACTGCGGCGGCGAACGCCGGATCGTAGGAACCTGGGTCCAGCACGAACATGCTGGTGCTCACACGGATGCCACCACGCACGAATGGCTTGGTGGGCACTACGGTGAACCGGTACTCGTGAAAGGCGTTGTCACACGGTGGCTCCTCGATGTACGACGACCTACCGATGATGCGCCCCCCGTTCTGGGTGAGCGTGACGCCGAAGCTCGTGCCGATCCACGGTGTTCGGCACATGACCGAGGCTCGCACCACGGCGTTGCCGTTGGCGTTCAGTCGCACGGGCCCCGTCGCTACCCTGACCACCACCTGCGGACGCAGAAAGACCGTGGCGGTCGAGCTCACCGGGGGCAAGGGGGAACCCGTCTTCGGGTCCAGAACCGTCAGCCGGGCTGTCACCACGGCCGGGCCAGGGTCGAAGTCCGGCCCATCGGTCGACACCCATACCGGGATCGTCCGTCGAACGCCGTCGCAGACGACTCCCGAGTCGACGACCCGGTTGCCGATCACCTCGCCCTGGGTCATCTCGACGGCCAGCTGCTGGAGGTCGGCCCGGTCGAAGCAGCGAACGGCGACGGAAACCAGCGCCTCGCCGTACAGCCCGGGGTCACCGACGTCTTTGACCTTGACCTGGGGCGGCGTCGTCGCGGTGGCCGTCACTGCCTCGGCAGGCCCCATCTGGGTGCCGATCATCACGCAACCCAGCGTCAACGCCCCCACCAGCGTGCGTCGGAACCTACCCATGACCAGACCTTCTCTCAGTCAGTCAACCGTTGGTCGATCGTTGAGCCGCCACGCGAGGGTCATGACTACTGAGGCGGGCCCGCGTTCAGTGTGGTCCTCCTCGAGCCGGAGTGATGACGATTTGACGAAACCGGTGGCCGATCTCGAGTCGACGCGAGAACGCCCCTGCCCGACCATGAGCGGTCGGGCAGGGGCGTCGATACGCGGATCAGTCAGCTGGTGCTCAGGGCATCAGGACGGAGTCGATGATGTAGACCGTGGCGTTGGCGGT
>NZ_MAST01000032.1 GCF_001758225.1 Humibacillus sp. DSM 29435
CCTTCCCATAGGTAGTGCTGTCGCAGCACGGCGTGCCCGGCTTCGAGCTGGCGGGCGGTCACGGTGTGCAGCCGATCCGCGGGGACTTCCTCGCGGTCGGCCGCTCGCTGAAGCAGGGTCCGCAGCTGCGCGGTGCTGCGCCCGCGGTGGGCGGCGCTGTACAGCTCGGCCGCGCCGGTGGGGTCACCGAGAAGGTCTCCGAGGATGCCGCGCAGCGCCGGTCCTGCTGGCCCTTGCAGGTGGGTGGCGGTCTGGGTGAAGTAGGCGAGCAGGTCCCCTCGCAGGCTGCCGGTGTCGGCCAAGTCCTGCGGGTGGGGTAGCGCGCTTTGCACGGCGGCCAGCACCAGGTCCCGCTTGCCGGGCCAGCGCCGGTACATTGACGCTTTGCTGACCTTGGCGCGGGCGGCGACGGCGTCGATCGTGAGCGGGCCGTACCCGTGCTCGGTCAGCTCAGTCAGGACCGCGGTGAAGACGGCGGCAAGCAGCTGTTCCCCGCGGCGCCGGGGCCGGCTTCGGTGGTCCTGGGCTTCATCGGAAGCAGTGGCAGGCTGTCTCATTGATCCTCCTGGGCGGTGACGACGTCACCGCGGGCACCATTCGACACGCACGCGTTGACCGTCGCTCAGTACGCGCGTGCCGATACCGGTCCCCATCACGACCGGTATCCCGTACTCGCGGGCCACGATGGCCGCGTGGGACCCGAACGATCCGGTGTCGGCGACCACGGCCGCGGCCCGCTGGAACAACGGGGTCCAGGCCGGGTTGGTGTACGGGCAGACCAGGACCTCACCAGGGGCAAGCCGACCGAACTCATGGGGTTCGCGGATCACCCGTACCGGGCCGGTGGCCTGGCCCCCGCCACCGGGTGTACCGGACACCAGAGCGTCCGGGTCAGGACGGCGAACCCCGGGATTGAGCGTGGCCGGAGAGATGAGCGGAGCCTGACCAAACTCAGCCCTAGTGGCAGCTCTCGACCTGATCAGTTGTTGGACCTCAGCTTTCTGCGGGGAACCGACCTGTGCCGGGTCGCCCAGCGACTGAAGCTCGGCCAGGTGCAGGTGGTAGATGTCGCTCGGGTCACCCACCACCTCGGCGTGGTGGAGGCGGCGCCCGGCCTCAACGACCATCCGGATCAGGACAGGGCGCGCCCGCAAGGCGTGGAAGTGGCTGTCCTCCCGAAACGCCATCCCGGCGCCGGCCGCGGCAGCCGCGCGAAGAATGACCTCACCGGTGCCGGTCCACCGGACCCGCCGACGGCGCACCACCGTTGTCTGCGCGGCCGCCCGCTGATCCACCATCGTGGCCGGGGTTGCTGGTTCGGACAGCAGAGCACGCAACTGACCCAGCAGCAGCTGCGGGTCGCTTTCCCAGGTCGGGCCGCAGAGCAGCGCCGCGCTCGTTGTTTCGCGGTGGCCGAAGGCTTTCAGCCAGGCCCGGAGCGCGGCCCGGAGTGGGTCGAAGGTGTCCGTGGCCCAGACGGCCTCAATCAGGGGATCGTCGGCCAGCGTGGTGAAAGCGTGACGCCACTGAGGGTTCAAGCGAATCTGTTCCGCCATGGCCTGCAGGGCGTCGTTGCCGGCCCGGGTGAGTGTCGGCGCCCCTGACATCAGTGGCCAGAACTGCGCCCCTGCACCGGTCAGGGCAAGCAGGACCTTCAGGCGGAGTAGGCGAGCCGCGACGGCGGGCAAATAGTCGATGCGCAGCTCAACGAAGGCGTTCATCAGATCGAGCACCTGAGCCGGTACCTGCATCAGCTCCGACCAGCTCATCGCTGACGGGTCTTGACCCGCCAGCTCGTCAAGCCGGTCTTCGTACGCGGCGAACCGCGGATCGCGGGTCCACAGGGCCGGGTCGTAACGGCGCCAGCGACGACGAACCCGACCAGGTGTCGTCAGCGTGCGCCAGGTCGGGCGCGGCCGCGGCGGCAGCAGCTGGGTCACCACACCGCCGCTCTCAGGGAACATCGCTTTGACGTCGATGCGGACCCCGGCCAGCTCCCACACCATCCTGGCCAGGATCGCGAACCACCCCGGGACGGTCCAGGCGGTGACATCCAACGGGTAGGGCCGGGTGGGCACGAGCTCCGCGCACACCGCACCCGCCGCCCGATCGACCCGGTTCGCCTTAACGGGAGCCGGCGGGAGTGCCGTTAACGGCCGGGTCTGGACCACCCACAGGGTCCCGCCGTCGTAGGCCCATTCGATGTCCTGCGGCCGGCCGAAGTGCGCGGCGATCCGCACCGCCGTACCGGCCAGCTCCCTCACCACGCCGGCGTCGAGACCCGCGACCGCGCTACCACCGCCGGCCTGCCTGCTGACCCCACCCGAGGCCTGCCCGCGGATGATCACCCCCGCACCACCGGCTCGCCGTTCTTTGATCCGGCCTCGCCCATCAACCACTACGTGCTCAGGAGTCACCACACCCGAGACCACCGACTCCCCCAGGCCAGGGCTGGCTTCGATCACGACCTCATCACGCACCCCGCTCACCGGGTTCGCCGTAAAGGCCACCCCCGCGAACTCCGAGGCCACCATCCGCTGGACGACCACCGCGATGGCCGGCACGTCCCGATAGCCGACGCGCTCGCGGTACAGCACCGCCCGCTGCGCCCACAGCGACGCCCAGCACCCGCGGACCGCCTCCAACACCGCATCCGCACCCAGCACCTGCAGGAACGTTTCCTGCTGGCCCGCGAACGCCGCCCCCGGTAGGTCCTCCGCGGTCGCGCTGGACCGGACCGCTACCGGCCCCTCCCCCAGCACTGTGTACGCATCCCGGACCTGGGAGGCCAGCTCCTCCGGAATGGTCATCGCCTCGATAGCAGAACGCAGCGACGCCGCGGCCCGAACCGTCAGCAATCGGTCACCCGCCGGCGCCTGCAGCCCGGCTCGCTCGAGCGCCTCTCGATACAACCGCGTCGAGACCACGAAGCCGGCCGGGACGATGAACCCGGCCGCGACCAGCTCACCCAGATTGGCGCCCTTACCCCCGGCCAGACCTCGATCGCCTGCCCGAATCGCCGACAGCGGAGCCACAAACCAGCACGACGTCGTCATCATTGCCCTCCTGAACTTCTTCACGACCGTTGTCCGGAGTATAGAGTACGTTTCGTTCTCTAGTCCGGACTGGGGGCACGACCTCACTCCACCCCGGTGGTGAGACAGTCAGGCAGGTCTGACGGGCGATCATCAGAACCGAAGACGCCACACCACCGCTACAAACCGGGCACTCCGCACCAGGACCTGGAAGGACCGAGCTCCTGGGTGACACTGCTTTCGCACCTCACGATCATCGGAGCCACCGGCGGCACCGGCCAGCACCAAGTCACCCACACTCACGCGGCCAGGCCCACGGTGACTGCCCTGGTTCGTAATCCCTCCCGGCTGATGATGGCCCACCAACGTCCGCGGGCCTGGCGTGGGGGATCTTGTTGCCAGAATGAGGGGCGGCGGTACCCGGCGCTCGTCGCTCCGTACTTTGACGGTGGGCAGCGCCAGCGAGGACGGCCTACGTGGCGGCCTGGATTCCGGTCCAGGCGTGGACCTCGCATTGATGGTCTGCATTGTTGCCGGCGCTGAGGACCGTGCCGTCGGCACGAAGGCCCAGGGTGTGAGTGGAACCGGCGGCCACAGCTATGACATCGCGCCAGCCGCCCACGTCACATTGCCCAAGGCCGTTGTCTCCCGTGGCGACGACTTGACCCGAAGCAGTGACACCAACAGTGTGGTACCTCCCCGCGGCCACCGCGGTCACGTCCTGCCAGTCATCGACCGCGCACGCCGGCGAGGGCCGAGCACCGGCCGCGAGGACTCGACCGTCGCTGCGTACGCCCACCGTATGCAAGTAGCCGGCCGCGATGTCGGTGACGTCGCGCCACGTGTCGAGGTCGCACTGTCCCCGGCGGTTGACCCCGGCGGCCACCGCGGTTCCGTCAGCGCGGAACCCGACGGAGTGCCAGTCCCCGCAGGAGATGGCTATCACCTCACTCCAGCCGTCCACGGCGCAGGCGCCCTCGGATTCTCGACCCGTCGCGAGAACTCTTCCATCGGCGCGGAGCCCCAGCGTGCGTCGCCACCCGGCCGCCACCGCGACGAGGTCCTTCCAGGTATCGAGCCCGCACTGCCCGTCGCCTTTCCAACCCGTGGCCACCGCGGTGCCGTCGGATCGAAGGCCAACCGTGTGCGACCGTCCCGTGTTCGTCGCGGTATGCACGTTCCCAGCAGCGACGGCAACGATGTTCACCCACCGGCCGATATCGAGCTCGCTAGAGGTGCCGCCCACGGCGACGACGGTCCCATCCTGGCGGCGACCGACCGAGTGACGCCTCCCGGCCGCCAAAGCGACTCCAGGTCGGATCTCACCTCCCGCCCCGGATACCCGCATCGTCCATCACACGGTAGTCAACAAACACTCCGTCCGCGGCGGTGAAGGGCAGCATCCCCCCGCGCCCAACTGCCCCGAGAGCCGATGGCGGGCACGTGCTGGCCCCGGTTGTCGGATGCCCCTCAGCTCGAGACCTACGAGTCACCGGCATCACGTTACCGGGGTTGTTGAGACTGACAGCCGACTGGGTCTCGTGGTGGGGTCTCCTTCGTAGGTGGGGGGCGGGTCCTGTGTTGGGGCAGACCGATGAGGACACCGCCGAGGATGAGGGCCGCGCCAGCAATCTGAGCGGTGGTGAGTCGTTCGCTGCCAAGGACGGCGCCCAGCAGGGTTCCGGTGAGTGGATTCAGCAGGCCGATGACGCCTACGGTCCCAGCGGGTAGGCGCCGCAACCCGTAGAACCAGACGCTGTAGGCGACCGCGGTTGCGGGTAAGGCGACGTAGCCGAACGCGAGTACCTCTCCCAGCGACAGCGCCGGCGGTGGTCCTTCTACTGCAACCGCCAACGGCGCCAGCAGGACCCCCGCGATAGTGAGCTGCCACCCGGTGAATGTCATGGGCGAGACGGGGGGGGTTCCACCGCTTGGTGAGCACGAAACCGAGCGAGGAGGAACCCATCGCCACCAGGGACGCGAGCACGCCAACCGGGTCGAGCTGTTGGGATCCCGCCTGCAGCAGCAGAACTACTCCAACCAGTCCGGCCGCAGCTCCCACGACTCCGCGGGCTGGCGGCCGCTCGCCGGCCAACGGCCAAGCGAACAGCATGATCGCGGCTGCGGACAAGGCCATGAGCGTCGAGGCCACACTGGAAGGCAGCCGCTGGCCGGCCACATAGATCAAGACGAAGAACCCGCCCACAGTCAGCACCGAGATCAACGCCGTGCGCCACCACCACGATCCCCTCGGCAAGTCTGGGCGCAACGCCAACAGGATCAGTCCGGCAGGAAGGGCTCGAATGCTTGCACCGAGTAGCGGTAGTCCTGGCGGAAGGTAGTGCCGGGTGACGTAGTAGGTCGAGCCCCACGCAATGGGTGCACAGGCCGTGACTGTCGCCGCTCTGACCACATTCGCTTCCATGGAAGTGAGTGTACGCTTCCATGGAAGCGAGTAGCATGAATGGGGTGTCGGACGGGGAAGATCATGTGGACCTCATTCAAAGCCAGTGGCGGCGGGAACGTCCAGACGTCGACGTGAGTCCCCAAGGCGTCATCGGCCGACTACACCGGTTGGCCCTTGCCCTGACCGAAGAGCTCGTTGAGGTCTACCGGGATTTCGGCCTGAGCGAGGGCGAGTTCGACCTGCTGTGTGCCCTGCGGCGCTCAGGCGAACCGTTCGAATGCCAACCATCAGAGTTGGCCCGACTGACCATGGTCACCACAGGAGGAACTACCAAAAGGATCGACCGCCTCGAGGCCAGCGGCTTCGTCGTCCGCTCCACCGCCAACAGCCCGGACGCGCGAGCCAAACGAATCCGCCTCACCGACCGCGGCCGCCACCTCATCGACGAAGCATTCACGGCGCACATGGCCAACGAAGTCCGTCTGGCCGCCATGCTCAGCGTCCACGACCGCGAAACCCTCGAACCGATCCTCAAAACCTGGCTCGCCTGCCTGTGAGGCAGGCACAAGTCAACATCTCTCGCAACAAGGCGGAACGGTTCCGTGGAGGCTACGACGCAGGATCCGAGTGCGTTTGAAAGTACGATCCCCCGAACCGAGAAATGACAAACGGCTGGAGACGTGCACAGAAGCGGCGAGCTTCATCAGGAGTTCCCTGAGCGTAGCGAACTGGCGTCATTGATACGAAAAGCGGTTGTCCTGCCCACGGGTGAGGTCCTTTCTGCACGTCGAAGCCAGCACCGGATGGCGCAGGTCGTGGGTCTGCCCTGCTCGTGGTCAACTTCGGTGCAAGTGCGCGCCCACTGGTTCAGGTTGCGGGGCGTCCACCCAACGTGATGAAGACAGAGACTCAGACATTCAACGGCGGCTCGACCGCCTTCTCGGAGAAGTGCGCGGAGATCGCCCCAGTGGTCAACCCCTTGGCGGACGCGGAGATGGCGATCGCGTCGACGTCAGTCAGGCGCCGTTGCGGCTTCGCCACCATCCGCGTGCAAAGATGCGCGTCCGGTCCAGCCCGCATCAGACCGTCGCTCAACGCCGTGGTGAACACTTCCCCGCTGGATAGCCAGGGGAGGGCCCGCGATGTAGAGCGCACGGCAGGAAGTGGCCTCGGAGCGGCCCTACCTCAGGTCCTCGCGGGAGCACTCACCTCGCACCAGACCGTCAGCGACGGGGCGGGTCGTAGCCTCAACCCTGGCCCAAGTTTCCGAGGTCACGCTCCTGCGAACCTGTCGCCGCTGCTCTGGCTGCCAGGCCCGGTCCGGGTCACCCCAGTACTGTGTGCGGCATGGCATCAGGGGATGTAGAACAAGACCGGGTAATCGAGGTCGACGGGTTCACCATGACCTTCGGGCGCACCACGGTCATCGAGCACCTCTCGTTCGACGTCATGCGGGGGGAGACGTTCGGGTTCATCGGGTCCAACGGGTCGGGCAAGACCACCACGATCCGGGCTTTGTTGGGGATCTACCAACCCACCGGCGGCACCCTGCTCGTGAACGGGCACGTCTTCACCCCACAACAGGGCTCCACCCTGGGGTACCTGCCCGAGGAGCGCGGCCTGTACAAGAAGGAGAAGGTTCTCGACGTGATGGTCTACTTCGGCCGCCTCAAAGGCCTCACCCCCAAGGAGGCGAAGACCTGGTCGATGGACTACCTGGAGCGGGTCGACCTCACCGACAAGGCCGGCACCCGGGTCGACAAGCTCTCCGGCGGGCAGCAGCAGAAGATCCAGCTCGGCGTCACGATCATGAACACACCCGACCTGCTCATCCTGGACGAGCCGACCAAAGGGTTCGACCCGGTCAACCGGCGGCTGCTGATGGGCATCATCGAGGACCAGAAGAAGGCCGGCGCAACCGTGCTGATGGTGACCCACCAGATGGAAGAGGTCGAACGACTCTGTGACCGGGTCATCATGCTCAAAGACGGCCGCGCAGAGGCGTACGGCACCATCAGCGAGATCCAAGACCGCTTCGGCGGGCGGACCGTGCGGCTGCGCTACGCCGGGCAGCTCCCCGCCACCTCCCTCGACTGGGAGGCCACGCTCGTTGACCGGAACTATGCCGAACTGTCCCTGAACAATGACGCCGACGAAGCAGCCGTGCTGCGCGACCTGGTCGAAGCCGGGATCGCGGTCTCCAGTTTCACGACGACCAAGAAGTCGATGGACGAGATCTTCGTGACGATCTACGGCGACCACGACGAACCCTCCGAGACCGCCCAGGCCGTGGCGAACTGATGGCCACGCACAACCTGGGCACCGTGATCGGGTTCGAGTTCGGGCGGACCCTGAAGAAAAAGACGTTCTGGATCGTCACCCTGGCCGTCCCGGTCGTCATCGCCATCATCTTCGCCCTGGTCTACGTCAGCGGCAGCTCCACCGACCAGAACGTCAAAGACCAAGCGAACGCCTCGATCCGGTTCGTCTACACCGACCCCTCCGGTCTGATCACCCCCATCCAAGCTCAGGCTCTTGGCGGCGCTCCCACCACGAACCCCGGCCAGGCGGTCGCGGACGTGCGCGCCGGGCGGGTCCAGGCCTACTTCGCCTACCCCACCGATCCCGCCACCCAGACGGTCCGCGTCTATGGGCAGGACGAGGGCATCTTCAAGAACGGTCAGTACCAGGCGGTGGCCGAGCGTCTTCTCAAAACCGCGGTCACCGACAAGATCGGCTCGCCCCAGCTGAGCACCCTGGCCGCAGACGGCGCCACCTTCGAGGCCATCACCTACCGCGACGGGCATGAGAGCGGCGGGCTGAACTCCGTCATCCCACCGTTGCTGTACCTGCTGGTCTTCTACCTCGTGATCTTTTTGCTGGGCAACCAGATGCTCAACTCCACCCTGGAGGAGAAGGAGAACCGGGTCACCGAGATGATCCTGACCACCTTGAATGCGACGACCCTGATCGTCGGCAAGATCATCTCGCTGTTCCTGATCGGCCTCGTCCAGATCCTGCTCTTCACCACCCCCGTCCTGGTGGCCTACTTCTTCTTCCGAGACCAGCTCGCACTACCGAGCCTCGACCTGTCCCAGCTGCAGTTCCAGCCGGGGCCGATGATCACCGGCGCTCTGCTGCTCTTCGGCGGGTTCCTGCTCTTCACCGGAACCCTCGTCGCGGCCGGAGCGATCATGCCCACCGCCAAGGAAGCAGGCTCCATTTTCGGGGCCATGATGGTGCTGCTCTTCGTCCCGTTCTACGCTCTGTCCCTCGTGGTGAGTAACCCCGCCTCGCCCATCGTGCAGATCTTTACCTTCTTCCCCTACACCGCCCCCTTCACCGCCATGCTCCGCAACGGCCTCGGCTCCCTCCCCGGATGGCAAGCCGCGATCGTCATCACCGAGCTCATCGTGCTCGGCTCCCTCGTCCTGCTCCTAGCCGTGCGGATCTTCCGCTACGGCAGCATCCAGTACACCTCCAAGGTCTCCCTCACCTCCGCCCTCGGCAGACGCCGCCACTCCCCCGCGCCGACCCAGACCGACACCCCGGCCAACTGAGGCGGGCAGGCCCCGCCGGCGCAGCCCCGTGCACTCCCCGAGGGCGCCGCGATGAAATCGCGTTCGACGAGACAGCCACCCGGCGCGACGAGGCGGGGTCATCTGCGGATCTGATCTGCGACAGGGGTCAGCATCGATGCCTC
The DNA here is from genome assembly GCF_001758225.1 of Humibacillus sp. DSM 29435. GTDB lineage: Bacteria > Actinomycetota > Actinomycetes > Actinomycetales > Dermatophilaceae > DSM-29435. The sequence continues at coordinate 9,146 of NZ_MAST01000032.1, forward strand.
AACCCATTGCTGGACCAGGGTGTCCTGCTCCTCGAGGTAGAACACCGTCAGTGCGCGCCACCCGCCGGCGGGTCCGCGGACCATCTCAAAATCAAGCCCGGGACCGGGCCGGGCGTCCCGGGTGGGCTTTGAACCCAGACGTGAGAGCGGGCTGGCGGCGGCGCGGGCACATGGTGCTCGACGCCTCGCCCGGACCCACCTGCCATCCCCCCATTATGGAACACCTGTTCGATCGACGGAGCCTGCGATCACGGCGGGCCTGATCCTGGTCGGCGCGGGGCTCGCCGGTTCGCCCGGTTGGCGCAGGACCGGCCGCAGTACCGCCGTTTGCCTGCGGCTATGAGGGCACAAAACTCGACTTGGCATTCGGCGCAGACCGTGACGGTGCCCTTGCGGCCCGCCTTGCCCACCGCGGACATGCGCTGGTCGCGCTCCTGGGCGGCTTCGGCTGAGACCGGGGCGCCCATCTCCCGCCAGATCCGTGCTGCGCGGCGCGGGTCCCGTGCCTGGGCCAGGGCCTGCCCGGCCGGTGAGGCGCTGATCCGGGTCCCGTTCTGCACCTGCTTGGCGCGGACACTGTCCGCGACGAGGCCGCGGGTTCGCTTCAGCCCGTGGCGGACCCGGTAGTTGGCGGCGCCGTCGTGGACGTGGGCGGCGTGCAGGCCCAAGTGTTCGAAGCGGAGCCCGCAGTCAGCACAGAGCAGCAGGCCATCGTCGGTCTGCTGCAGGACGCCGTAGACGCCGTACCCGTCCGGGTCACCGTAGGAAGGCTGGGACACCTGCCCACGTTCTCCTGCCGAGAGAACCGCGGTCAAGGACGAGAGACACGCTGAGCGGATCCCGCCACCGCCGCGACAGGGCCTGCCTCCGCCCGCTCCCGGTGAAACGGTAGAGGTGCAGCGATGATGGTGGCCATGGAAACCCGACCGCCTGCGCGTGCGCTGGGTCATCTTCTGCTCGAGCCCGAAGTCGCCCGTGTCGTCGGCGTCCTCCCGGTCTGGCTCGACCCGATGGTTCGACACCTAAGGTTCCCGGGCCCGGTAGGCGCCCGCAACGGTGTGCGCCAGTGGCGCATCGAAGCGGTAGAGGCCTGGCTGCGGTGGCACGGTCTGGGCCGGCTGGCCCCCATCCTCTCGGAACGGAACCTGCGCTGGCTCGTCCTGAGACTGGTCGCCCGCCAACCGTCCGCCTCACTCGGACCGGCGGCCGGCGTACCCGCCAACGATGTCGAGCGGCAAACCGCCCGCCTCGCGGTTCACCTGATTACTCAGGTCCCGTACGAGATGCAGCAACAGTGGGCCCGCGCACGCCGGGCCGGGTCCACGGACAGGCAGATCGCCGCCCACGCCAGGATGGGGGTCACGTTCGTGCGGCTCGTCGTGGACGGGATCCCCAGACCGCTCTCCGGTGGCCGGATCAACCCCTACCAGCTTCGCCAGCTCTGGGATGAGGGCCTACCGATCGCGGTCATCGCCCAGTGTGTCGGGCGCAGCGTACCGCGCACTCGCGCCGAGATCGCCCAGGCCGGCGACTTCCTCCCGGCAAGGTTGACGTCCAAGCAGATCGTGGCCCGCTTCGGTTGGACCCGCACCAACGTGAGGGGGCTGCGGCAGCACCCGCACTTCCCGCCACCGGACGGCCATCCGACGGGCGCCACCATGGGCAAGGGGACATGGTGGTGGGCCGCCACCATCGACCAGTGGGAGGCTGGCACCAAGCTGCGCCGATGTCGGGTCTGCGGCGCCCGAGTCCAACGCCTCGGCACCCACCAAACCAAACACCAATTGCCGAAACGGCCCGCCGTGGAAGAGGATCACGACCATGCGCAAGACGATCACCACCCTCATTGACGACCTCGATGGAGCGGAAGCGGTCGAGACCGTGCGGTTCGCTCTCGACGGGACAACCTACGAAATTGACCTTTCGGGAGAGAACGCCGCCGCTTTGCGAGATGCCGTCGCCCCCTACACCGCTCGGGCCAAGACCGCGGGACACCAGCGACGCATCCGCACCACGCTGCGATCAGCGGGGCCCTCGCGCAACGCGGAGATTCGCGCTTGGGCCGCGTCCGCGGACATCGCGGTCCCGGCCCGGGGCCGTATCCCCGCCCCTGTGGCGCAGGCCTTCGACGCCGCTGACTGAACCTGGGCCGACCTTCCGCCAGCCGTCGAATTCACGAGACCTGGCCGACCCAGTTCACTCCACAGACGTCCTGCGCTCCGGGACCGGATCTCCACGGTCATTCTCATGGTCGGGACACGCATTAGCCCGTCTTGTTTAGCTGAAGATTCCCGAGACACCCCAAGTCGAGCTGACCGGGTGGGGTCGTTCGTCCACACCTCCGGCCGACCTGCGTCCCGGAATGTCGCCACGCCGAAAGCGGCTCGTCCACCTGGTGCTAGTGGCGCGTGTCGTAACTGATTTGACAGTTAGCGGACTGGGACAATGGGCCCATGGCGAACCGTCCCGCAGAGGCGTTGGGGTTGCGTGAGGGTGACCGGGAGGAGCTGGCCCGGTTGACGCGGGCCTCGTCGGTGCGGGCGGGGTTGGCGCAGCGGGCGCGGATCGTTTTGCTGGCGGCCGACGGTGAGGCAAACACGGCGATCGCGGGGAAGGTCGGGGTGTCGCGCCCGACGGTGATCACGTGGCGCAATCGGTATGCCGCGCACGGGATTGCGGGGCTCGAGGATGAGGCTCGATCGGGTCGGCCCCGGCGACTAGACCATCGCAAGATCGTCGCCGAGACGTTGAAGCCACCACCGAAGAAGTACGGGGTGACGCACTGGTCGTCGCGGCTGTTGGGCAAGCACCTGAAGATCAGCAACGGCACCGTTGCCAAGGCGTGGCGCGACTATGGGGTGGCCCCGTGGCGGGTTGAGACGTTCAAGTTCTCCACCGATCCCGAGCTCGTCGCGAAGGTCACCGACGTCGTCGGGCTCTACCTCGCGCCGCCCGAGAACGCCATCGTGCTGTGCATCGACGAGAAGTCCCAGATCCAGGCGCTGGACCGGACCGCGCCGATGCTGCCGATGCAGCCCGGGCTGCCCGAGCGGCGGACCCATGACTACAAGCGGCACGGCACGACGACGCTGTTCGCGGCCCTGGAGATCGCGACCGGGAAGGTGACTGGCGCGGTCAAGCCGCGCCACCGCCATCAGGAGTTCCTGGCGTTCCTCAAGCAGGTCGCCCGGGCCTACCCCGAGGGCGAGCTGCACCTGGTCATGGACAACTACGCCGCTCACAAACGGGTCGAGATCCGCGACTGGCTCGCGGCGAACCCGCGGATCCACGCCCACTTCACCCCGACCTCGGGGTCGTGGCTCAACCTCGTCGAAGTCTGGTTCGGGATCATCGAACGCCAAGCCATCCACCGCGGCACCTTCACCTCGGTCCGCGACCTCAACAAGAAGATCCGCACTTTCGTCAACGGCTGGAACGACCGCTGCCACCCCTTCGTCTGGACCAAGACCGCCGAGGAGATCCTCAAGAAGGCCAACCGTCAGACCACTTCAAACACGAGCCACTAGGGCACCTGAGGCACGACGGGTACCGAGGCTTTTGGGTGGCCGTGGTACTGAGCTCGGCCACCGCTTTGCGGTGGGCCGAGCTGATGTGACTTCTCCGGGATCGTGAACCCGGTCCTGCGCCGGCGCGACACTTCCCGCCTCGCAGGATGGGAGTACGTCTTGTACGCCAGCAACCGTGCTCGGCTGTCCGTGCCCGGCCGGGCTCGGCGATCTAGGCGCGCACCAGCGACGGGTTGTCCCCCGCCTGTCCGCCCGTCAGACGCACCTGTACTGGGCAGGTGGAATGACCCGTGAGGGTGTGAATCTTGGTCGCGAGCCAGCCCCGGGACCGGCCCAAGGTGTAATCGGCCCGGCTTGGCAGGCAGATTCTTGTCGTTCGACCGGCACCCCGATGTGGCCCACGGCGTCCTCACCCGCCGGGCTGCTCCCACTGTCGCGGCGCACCCGCGGCGTGTTTCTGCGCCTGCACCACCGAGTAGTCCACCGACAACAGCTGCACCACCGGCAGCTCGCGCGTGTCCTCCGCCAGCAGATTCACGGTCGAGGCTCACACCGATTTGGACTGTTAGCGTGCAGTCGCGGCAAAGGGGTTTTGTCGCGGACTGGGCCTCGGACCGTCGGGTCCGTTTCGTCTGGGTTTCCAACAGAGAGATGGTGGAGGAAGGCTGCAGCGCTCATAGCCCGGGTCACGGTTTGGACAGTCTGGGCGGCGGCGTCGTGTATCGCTTCGCGGACGGGCTCCGGCAATGGCACGAGCCGGTTAGCCAGCAGGTCCCTCGGACTGACCCACGGCTGCTCGGATGTTCCAGGGCGGCCTGGCGGCCGATCTTTGACAATGCCCATAGCCATTGCGTTGACGGCGCGCGCGCTGCCGTTCAGAGTCGGCTCGCGGATGACCGTGTGGACGAGGTGGGCTTGGTCGACGGCTGCGCTGAGCGCGTCTTGAATGGTGCGGGCCGTGGCCGCGAGATCGACGCGATCGGCCATGACGGTCGGGCTGGCCAAGGTAGCGCGGTCGTGAATGATCTCCATAATGGCAGCACGGGCCTCGCTGGCGGCGTGGCCGAGGTCCCGATCAGGCCGCCGGGCGCTGGGTGGTGTCAGAACGCGCCAGGTACTGGACATTGCTGCCCAACTGTTTTGGGCGTCCTCAAGCGCGGGTGAGAGGCGCGAGCGGTACTGGCTCGGGTCGACGGCGCCGGTCTCGGCGCCGGCTCGCAGGAGGGTGTGACCTGCCAACATAATCAGGGCTTGACTCTGGGCGGTGACGATCAAGTCCGCTCCCCGGGCATTTGCGCTGAGGGTGCGGTGCACCTGGACGTCGAAGCAGGCCAGGGCCTGCCCGAGTCGACTGCCGGAGGGTTTCGGTTTGTGTTCGCCGCCCAGCGCGCCGGGGTACGTGCGCGCGACGTAGGAGCCCGCCAGCTGCTCGAACGCTGACACTCGCGCAAACGCTGCCCGGGAACGGGTCAAGGACTCCGGTGCTGCGATGACGTGACGGTCCGCCTGGATCCCTTCCAGGGTGCGGATGTCCTGCCTGAGCGCGACGTTGACGCCGTGCGAGGCGACGTACAGCGTGTGCATCAGCCGGGACTTGGCCGCTAGGAGGTCCTCCCGTACTTCGGCACGCATCGGCCGGACGTCGCTGCGCTGGTGCGTGACCAGCTCGCGGGCCTTGAGCAGGTTCTCGGAAATTCGCAGTAGCCGGGAGTCGGCTGGCCCGTCTCCGGGCCATCGCTCAGCCCGGGTACGCAGCATGGTGCGGGTGATTCCCTGCAGTTGCTCCATGTAGGTGTCATCGGGTTCGACGGCATCGCCGCCGAGAGGGTTACGCGCCGTTTTCGGCAACGCCTGCCAGAGGTCGCCTGCGCTTTGGACCAGTTCACCCCAGGTACGCACCATGGTGCGCCCGCCCACCTGATCGACGTCCATGAGCACGTCCCGTGCGATGAGTTCTGAGTCCAACAGGAGCTCACCAACACTGCGGAAGTCGGCCGCGCTCACGAGTGGTGCTCGCGGATGAGGTGGCAGATCGCGACGATGACCGCCGATGTGCCCGTGGGGAAGGCCACGATGGGGTGCATTCGGGTCAACGCCTCGGCGGCGCGGAGCAGCTGCAGCGGGTCGGTCTGCAGCGGGATCGGCTCGTCGACCTCGGCGCTCACGGGTAGCAGCTCGAGCGCTTGGCCGGCTACCAGCTGGGCCCCCAGGCTGAGAGCGAGCAGGCCAACCTGTCTCGGGCCCGTGCCTGCGTCCGTCGCTTGACCGGCTGCTTGGTCCGCGGCTCGGGCCAAGAGCCGGACCACCGAACAAAGGGCGTCCTGAGCTTCTGCCCGGGAGATGTCGCTCGTCGTAGTCAAAACTGCTCCTTCTCGTGAAGAATGTGTTGATGCCTCACCCCATAGGCCCGCCCTCGGCTTTGCAGCTGAGCGCGATGGGTCTGTGGATTTGGCCGCCGAGGTGAGGGAGGTGGGGAAGACGCTGGCCTCACGAACCAAAGCCGACTCGTGAACGGCTGGCGGTCAGGAATGCAGCAGGGACCCACAGATCGCACGAGTGCTTGGTGAGGGCGTGAGGAGAGTGGAGGCAGCGAAGGAGTTGGCGATGCACCAGGGGTGCTCGTCGGTCAGTGCGGACGATGGTGATCGGTGAGGTGGTCCCGCCCGTCGCGGCGTGGATCGTCGTTGTTGCCGGCCTCGTCGTTGACGCGTTGTTCCTGTGCGGGGTGGAGGAAGCCGCAGCGTTGCGCGTTCGCTATCGGGCGCGCCGGCTCACGGCCGCCGAACAGGACGCGCTGGCGCCGGCGATGAAGCTGCTGTGCCAGCGAGGCAGTGGTCCCTGTCGGTGCCACCCGCTCAGACGTGGCCCCCGCCCTCTGGGCGATACCATGGCAGATCTTGCTCGGCCTAGGCCAAGGCGTGGCTTGTGCCTTCTCGTGGTTGTCTTTGGTGGGACTTGTTAGGCGCCTGCGGTACATCCTCGGTGTGGTCGTCGCTGTTCAGAGCTGGGTTGAGGGGACAACCGTGTTGCGTACCGCGGTCGCAGTGGTCGCTGTGAACTACCTGCTGCCCCGGTGGGAGTCAGGTGGGCGGCCGCCCTGCGTGACCTCGGAGACGAGCAGGTGAAACAGGCCGGGCTGGCCAGGCTTCTGTCAACGGTTCTCCGCCGATGCTCAACGTCGTCGCCGGCTACGGTTGATCGGAACCACCGCCTGCAGGCCCCTTCCGAGCCTTGGGCGCGGTCACGAAACCGGGCGTGGGGTGGCAGAAGCCTCGGGATCGCCGTCGGGCGTGGGCATCGTGAATCTGCGGATATCACCGTCGGCCCGGGCCGCGGATCTCACCGTCGTAGCTGGGCCTGTGGTTCTTGCGTCACCGACCGGGTCGTGGTGGCTCCCGAGTTGCCGCTCCAGGGGTGGGGTTCCGTGTCCGAGTGTTCAGCCGGCCGCGGGCAGCGTCGCTGACTCCCTGAGCAGGGTTGCTGGGAGGTGACGGTGTGCCGCTCTCGGGAAAGAGCTCAAAGCCAGCCATCCGTCGGACGTCGACCTCGCCGATCGGGTTGGACCCCTGCTTCACGCCTGAGCTTGTTGAGCACTTCCCGAACGACCATAGGTCCAGCAGGATCCTCCACCATGGGGTCTACGAACTCGCTTCCGATGACGTTCGGGTTTTCGTCACAGTCATAGACGGCGTCCATTCCCGCCCGGTACCCGAGCTGGTCGACGAGGTGTTCCACCATCTGTGGGTCTTGCACGGCTTGGCTCATGTCGCCACCGTGACGGACCAGGATGTGGGCCGCCGTCGGTGCGGGAACGTACGGTTCCTGCGACCACGTCGCTTCCCGGTGTTCCCTGTTGCTCGCCTCCGTCTGTTGGTCAACGATGCCTGCCGCTCGCTTCAGACAGGGTCTCGTTGGCCCCCGGACACCTGCCATCCACCCCCAACCTCAATGCTTCGGACACGTCGAGCCCGAGCACCTGTGGGTAACCGAACGGGTCCATCCCAGCAGGATCGCGGGGCAGTCTCTTGCACCCTTGGAGAACGTGGTCCGCAAAAGCGACACTGTGGTTCGCGGTGACCTGCGCCGTTTCGATAGTGCTACGCAGATGATGACTGCCCTGTTGCGCGCGCACAAGGTCTCGGCCCGCCACTATGACGGCCACCTCGGCGCGGTCGACATGGAAAGGGCGGGCTCGCAAGCCGAGCTCCAACCCCCGGACTTCAGCCGCGAGGTGCGCGACGTCGGTGAGGTGTTCGCTGGCAGCGGCTGCCATCGGCGGCGCAAGTTCTAGGAGGGTGGTCAACGCCTCGACATGGACCCGTAGAGCCGCCAGGTCGGCAACGCTCTGGGCCCGCATCCCCGCCTGTGGGATGTCCCAAACGGATGCGCTGGCTTGCTTGCCCAGTGCGATAGCGACAATCACCTCGCGGGTGATCGCAACGCCATCGTCGACGGCGCTGCGGCACGGTCGGCCAACGAGCGCCATCTCTTGAGCCACGATCTCCCTTTCACGGACTCCCCTGACCGGGTCAGCAGCGGCGGCCACCCGGGTCTGCGTCTCTGCCCTAGTCAGCGCCCGTGAGGCGGCGGCGGCCCCCCCTGCAAACCCTGAAGGTGAACTCGCGCAGAGCTCACCTGTCGCTGGGCCTGGGTCAGCAACTCCAGAACGTGTTCCGTCTTCCCCGTCTCGGACACCGTCATCGTCAACTCTCCATTCCAATCGGCGAATCCGGACCCACGCACTCACTGCCAGTCGTAAGCGGCCGCCACGAACCGCTGAACGCGATCACCAAGGAAAGCCACCGCGCAGGCTGCCGGTGTTCACCCTCGGTAGACCCGCCTTAGCGACTGGATCGACAGCGTTGGCGTTGACGTGATGATGGCCGCACCGTCGGGGCGCCCGCCGCCGCAACGCGGCCATCTCCTGATCCAGCACCGCTTTCCGACACGCCCTTCGTCAAAGTCGAAGGTTGGTTCCTCACCGAACGAGGAGCGTGACGACGTGCTTCTCGTTCGCACACCGAACCGCTACCTGGTCGACCCACTGATCGCCCGATCGGTCGGATAACACCTCACGGTATAGGCCGACACGCAGTCGCTCCTGCAGCGACACCGAGCGAAGGCCTCGGCGGATGAGGATGCCACCGCGCATGCGCTTTAGGCTATGACCGTGACAACCGGACGCGTTGTCGCTCGCTTCTGGACGCACCCCGGTCGACGCCTCCGCTTGTGTGGCTGAGATTTGAACGCATTCGAGGGGGCTGCGCTTCTGCGCAACATGTGGCGCCGACGGTGCTACCGCTGCAGGGGATCGAGCGCGCCGTCGGCGTTTCACCCACATGCCGAATTGCGGACGTCGCTCAAATGATTGGCCATGCATCGTTGTGGATTGCTATTCACCGCACGGGGCGTCTGATGCACTTACCGTCTTCTGCTCACGCGACCGCGGTCGGCTGTACGCGACGGGTTCATCGGTTCGGGTGGGCCGCCTCGAACGCGTCCCGGTTGAGGAACCTTCCCGGGCATTATCGCGGGCGGGTCTTCTGGGATCGGTGCTTACTGCATCGAGGCGGCGACGACTTCACTCGCCTCGTCTTCTAGAACGTCCGTAGGACGTTCCGCTTGCGGAACACGCGCGCCCCGAGTCGGTCGTTCGGTGTCTGTCCGTGGGGCGCGTCGATAATGGACCAGTGATTTGGCCGTTGAAGGTTCCCGCCGAGATCCGCGATGGCGCACTGTCCATGCGGTCCTACAGCGGCAGCGACGCTGACCCGCTGTTCGCCGCCCTGTCCGACGAACGGTCTTGGGAGCACATACCTCGCGCCATCCCGCGGGATGCTCCCGCTCTGGACGCGATGATCCAGGCCAACGTGCGCGAGGGCCTGCGGCAGACGTTCATCATTCGTGTGGACGCCCGCGTTGTCGGTATGACCTCAGTGCTGTTCGATCCGAGCGATCCCGATGGTGTCGAGGTTGGCGGTACTCAGTTCGATCCAGATGTCTGGGGAACCGGCTGCAACGCGATAAGTAAGCGCCTGCTATTCGAAATGATCTTCACCCAGGGTGCCCAGTGGGTTCAACTTCGCACTGACGAACGCAATCATCGCTCAGCCGCAGCGATCCGCAAGCTTGGTGCACGTGACCTCGGCTTACACCAGGATGTCCGGATCCGACGGGACGGAACGCAACGGCGGAGTCACCTCTTCCGCGTCGATCGACCATGCGTTTAGGGGTCCCGACGCGTTCGTCCCGGTCTACCTGAAGAGACGGTCAGCACGCGCGTAGTCTCGAAAGACGAACACTCCCTGCGTCCCGCACTGGGTTCGACTGTAGGGACAGGTTCGCGCGTCCTATTGCCGCTGAGGACCCAAGGTTTGCTGGGTACAGTGCGATGGACGATGCGGATGTTCGGTGAAGAAGGTGAGATGCGAGCTGGAGTCGCTCTGGCGGCTGGGAAGCGTCACTCGGTCGGTCGCCGACAGGATGGGACCGTCGTCGCCGTGGGCGGGGGCACTTCCAACGAACTCGATGTCGGCCGGTGGCGGGACATCGTTGCCGTCGCTGCTGGCAATGTGCACACCGCGACGAACACGGGACGGTCGCACACGGTTGGCCTGCGATCCGACGGCACCGCGGTGGCGACGGGTTGGAACGGCGACGGGCAGTGCGGGCTCGATACCTGGCGGGACCTCGTCGCGGTGGCGGCCGGGTGGCGACGCACGCTTGGGCTACGCGGCGATGGCGGGGTTCTCGCGGCTGGTCGAGAATCCGAGGGCGCCTGCGCCGTGGACGGCTGGAGTGAGGTGGTTGCCATCTCTTGCGGTGACTGGCATTCCGTTGGGCTCCGCGCTGAGGGGACCGCGGTGGCCGCCGGGGTCAACCGCCGGGGACAGTGCGACCTCGATACGTGGCGCGACGTCTGCGACATCGCGGCTGGGTATCTGCACACGGTGGGCGTTCGCAGCGATGGCCGAGTCGTCGCCGCCGGTGGGTCCTCGGCGGCGTGCGGGGTGGATGACTGGCGGGACGTGGCCGGGGTGGCTGCTGGGAGCTACCACACGGTCGGGGTCACCGTCTCGGGTCGAGTCGTCGCCACGGGAGACAACGGCCTTGGGCAATGTGACGTGGGTGGCTGGCGCGACGTCATTGCTGTGGCTGCCGGTTCTACCCACACCCTGGGCCTTCGTGCCAACGGCATGGTCCTCAGCGCCGGCAACAACGCAGATCATCAATGCGAGATCCACGGCTGGGCCGGAATCCAGCGCGCCAAATAGGCCGACGTAGGTGGAGTTGCCAACCGCCGAGTAGGCCCTACGGGCGCCAACTGCGGCCGCCCCCTCTCAGTCTCGCAACGGGATCCGCCACCGGGTCCTTTAACAGTCTCTGACATAGGCCTCCTTCAGGCGTGAGACCAGCAGCCGTCGCCAGGAGCTACTGGAAGCGGCTTCAACCGCGTCCGGAAGCGTCGCAGTGGCAGGGTCACAATGGAAAACGAGGAGACCGGCCGGCACTCGTGCGCGATGCTGGCGTCATGTCTGCAGCGACCGCATTCGCCCTCGTGGCCGCTGCGCTCACGACCGCGGGCACTCTCCCGCAGCTGCATCGAGCCTTCCGAGTGGTTGAGGGTGTATCAGTGTCGGCGTGGTTGCAGGGGCTGTTCCTCGGGGCCATCTGGGCCGGCTACGGCGTGGCCACGGGCCAGTGGGTGCTGTTGCTCAGCGAGGGAGCGTTTGCCCTGGGTAGCGCCGCGATCGTGTGGCGCCTGCTTGCGCCGCCGCGAGCTCTCGTGAGCCTGCTGGGCTGCATCTCACTCGTCGCCGTGCTTTTCTGGTTAGTCGGGCCCGGACCGTGTCTGATCCTGGCGTCCATAGCCTCGCTCACGGCTCGCTTCGCGCAGATCGTCACGACAGTACGAACACACAGCGCGGCGGGGGTTTCGATCGCAACATGGTCGGTGATCGCCGCCTCAAACGCCGCATGGGCCGCCAATGGAGTACAACGGGCCGACACCATCTTTACCTGGTCTGCGGCAGCTGGCGCCCTCGCCTCACTGCTGGTCATCGTCACCTGCCTCGTAATCCAGACGCCTTCGCGGCTTGTCTGAGGCCAGCTCCGCGCAGGCCACAGAACTCAGTCACGATCACCACATCCACTTACCCGTAGGCGAACCGTCACCGGTGATGCCCCGAGGTCAGGGAGCGGCCCCGCCCCGGCATGGCGGCACCCGTCCCGTTTAGGTCGTCCGGGCCGCACGGTCGAGGGTGACACCCACGCAGGGTGCCCTTGCATCGAACGGTCTATCTGTTACGCGCTGCCGTACGAGTCGCAGACGACTTCAAAAGTTGACACCCGCGGAGGTCCTACCACGACGGCCTAGCCGAGGGCGGTTACTTCCGAGTGCAGCCCACTTCTGACATCCGCGCAGCCGACTTCTGAAACTGACAAGCACCCACCGACACGCCCGTCAAAACCGCTCCAGAACCCGAGTCCGAAACCGCCGAGCCTGCCGGTTCGGTGCGTGCCGGCATGGTTGCCTGCTGCTATAGCGATCATCGGCTACGCACGCGTCTCCCTCGATGAGCAGAACCCGGCCCTCCAGCTCGACGCGCTGCGCGCCGGAGGCGCCGAACGGGTTTACGTCGACCACGCCACCGGCGCCACGATGAGCCGGCCTCAGCTGCGCCTGGCCCTCGACGAGGCACAGGCCGGCGACGTGCTCACCGTCTGGCGCCTTGACCGCCTCGGCCGCTCGATGGGTGACCTCATCACGCAGGTCAACCAGCTTGCCGCGCGCGGCATCGAGTTCCGCAGCCTCACGGAGACCATCGACACCACCACACCTGGTGGCCGCCTCACTTTCCACATCTTCGGCGCCTTCTCGCAGTTCGAGCGCGAAGTGCTCATCGACCGCACAAAGGCCGGCCTCGCGGCCGCCCGCGCGCCCGGGAAGCAGGTAGGCCGACCTCGACTCGTTACGCCCGAGCGGGCCAAATCAGCGCGCAAACTACGCGACACCGGCCTGAGCCTGCGTGCTATCGCCCGACATCTGCGCGTCTCGCAAGCCACCGTCGCACGACTACTAGCTGTCGCGCCTTGACGCTGACACGTCAACGGACCTCGCTGGTGATGGGCGTTGAGTTCTGACCGCAATCGAAGACGAGGGGTCTTGGGAGCAACAAGGCGGGGCGCCGTTTCACCCTCATGCTTGATGTGCGGTAAACACTCATCGGGGATTTGTCGGTGATCGGTCCGGTCGGCGCTAGAGAAACTCAAGCCGCTTCGCGACCAACCGTCAGGGGGTTCGGTTACGTCTACCATCCGATGGCACATCAGGACGGAAGGCGGGGTGAGGGTGCAGTCGTACGACGATGAGTTCACCGCGTTTGCTGCGGCGGCGCTTCCGCAACTGAGGCGCACTGCTTACCTACTCTGCGGCGACTGGCACCGGGCCGAGGACACTGCCCAGGACGCCCTTGTCAGGGTGTACCGGGCCTGGACGCGAGTGGAGCACCAAGGGGCGCTGTTCGCGTATGCCATGCGGGTCACCGTGCGCCTGCTGATCGATGAGTCACGACGGCCGTGGCGGCGTGAGCGACCCACGGGTGAGCAGCTCGACCAGTCAGACCGGCCTGACCTCGTGCTGGACACCGCTAGCCACGTCGCCGACCGCGACGAGATGGTCCGCGCCCTGGCCGCCCTACCGCCGCGTCGACGCGCCTGCGTGGTGCTGCGCTACTACCACGACCTCTCGGTCAATGAGACCGCCGAAGCGTTGGGGTGTAGCGAAGGAACGGTCAAGAGCCAGACCTCCCAGGCGCTGGCCACCCTCCGCTCCCTGCTGGGGGACGCCGCGATGGAAGGAGTTCGACAATGACCGATCTGAGGCAACGACTCCTAGAAGCGGCAGAAGGCTCCGAACCGCCCCTGCACACCGACCTATCACGGCTGCTGGGCCGAGCCCGAGCCGAACGGCGCCGACGCCGCGCTCTGCCGGCGTTGGCCCTGGTGGCGTGCATCGCCATCGGTATCCCCCTGGCCACGGCACGACTAGGCCCCGACACCGGCGCCGGTCCTCAACCGGCTGCCCCCGCAGCGGCCTCTCCCAGAGCGACGCCGACGGCCCAGAGCCAGACCACGACGGCCCAGATCGTCAATGCCCCCCTGGCCAATGCGGAGGTCGTCCGCCGCTGCGCCCCGCAAATGGCCAAGTACGACGCAATTCCACGGTGGCGCCAGACTTCGGGCCCCACGTCGGGCTGGAGCGTGGTCAGTGCTGACCGGACGCGTTACCGGACTGGTGACGTGGTCGCTATCCAAGAGCGAGACGGCGGCCCAGGACGACTGTGTCTGATCCCTCAACGTGGGCAAGAGAGTGGGGAGGTGCCTTTCACGTACTTCCTACCCGCTGTCAGCCAGGGCTCGCTGATCGCTCAGATCTGCTCGGAAGCCGAGTCCACCGGCCGGCCCGTTCCTGACCTACGCGGGGCCACCGTCATCGCCGCTCAACGCACCAACACGGTGCTCAGCGCCGTCCTCAAAAACAAAGGTCAACGCTTCGGCTGCACCATCCCGGCGACGAGCATAAGCGGCAATGTCTACTTCGAGACCCGTGGCCCGCTACCGGCATCACCCTCCCTAGAAGCTGGGGCATTCAGCTCGGCATCACTGTCGACGATGACAAAACCTGCGGCCGGCGTCGTCTTCTGGGGCAACGGAGTGTTACCCACCAACGTCTCGACGCTGGAACTCCGTATCCCCGGGCAGAACCCGGTCACCGTCCCCGTCCGCGACGGGGCGTTCGGATTCGCTTACGAGGCGCCGCTCACCCAGGCGGCAAACGTCGACGTTGTACTACTCGACCGGAACGGCAAAGTGCTTTATACCCGTCCACGCGGCCAGCAGCCCTAGGCCACCAAACCCGACGCAAACCCCTCGAAGACCTGAACCCGAGAGGCAACATCACACCTGCTCTCTCCCTCCTAGCGTCATCCGGCTCGAGAGGTCCGAATCGCCGCCCAGGGTGGCCGTGTTCCACCGCACCGTAGGGGCTCCCGCCCATTCCATCCTGAGCACCTGACAAGCGCCCTTAACGTCCGACTTTGCCGCAGGCCGCGCGTGGCTCTGCGTCAGCGGGATCACCCAGGCAGTGTGAGGGAATGGCCCAGAACTCGAGCGCCCGGCACATCGAGCCCGTTGGCCTCGATTCTTGTCTGCAGCAGCTCAGCTACGTGGTCAGACAACTGCGCGACTCGGTCTCCATGCAGCCGTGGTTCTAAATCCTGCGTCGCCCCTAATAGGGCGACCTCATCGTTAACCGGCTCTTCGTACTTGAGCGGGGCGCCCGGTAGTTGATGGGGCTCGTGGCCCCGAC
>NZ_MAST01000033.1 GCF_001758225.1 Humibacillus sp. DSM 29435
TCCTCATGTCCAGTACCGAACCCGTGTCACCAACGTCCGTGGTCAGTACACCTAGCCGCAACGGCGTAAATCGCCAGGCAGCACAGACGTCTACGGTCGGGCGCCGTCAGGGGAGAAGAAGAAGCGAGATGGTGCCGGTGGCGATCTCGGCGGCCACGACTCGCACCCGAACCGACTCCCCCGGCTTGGCAACGCCCTTCGCCTTCGCCACCACGCCGATCTCGGTCAGCTGCACGACCACACCCTTTTCGTTGCTGTCGACCACCACCGCTGCCTGCTCGCTCCCCACGAAGGCCAGTAGCTCGGCCGCCTCGACCGCGTCGGTGCAGGCCCGGTCAACCCCGTTGGCGATTCTGTCGGAACTGGTCATGATCTCAGGCAGGGTGGGCAGTGCCTCGCGCACCCAGCCGGGCACCTCGCGGCCGGCCGCGAGGGCCTCGCACACGACCAAGCCGAAGCGGTCGACGAGTCGGCGCAGGGGCGCCGTGACGTGGGCGTACGGGGCCGCCACCGCTGCGTGCAAAGGCTGCTCGGGCACCTCACCGTCGAACGGGGTGTAACCGGCGCCTCTGAACAGCGCGGTGGCCTCGTGAATCAGCGCCAAGTGCTTCGGGTTCTCACCATTCAGGGTGTGCAGCAGTTCGCCGTAGCGCATGCCCTTGGGCCATGAGACCCCGGCGGCGGCGACCTGATGCCGAAAACGGTCGAGGCCGCGCTGCTCGGGTGGCGGCATGGTGCGCAGAATGCCCACCTTTCCCTTCAGCATCAGGTCGGCGGCGCCCATGCCCGCCAAAAGCGAAATCTGAGCGTTCCAGTCCTCGGCGGCCACCAGTGGCCGGAACGAAACCTCGTAGCCGCCCTGCTCATCCTGGTCGACCTCCTGCTCGGGCATCGGCAGGCTCGCCCCGCCACGCTGCTGCTCGAGAGCGATGCGCTTCTCGCCGATCTCCTTGAGCAGCAACAGGCCTGCGTCGCCGCTACCGTCGTCGACGACCCGTTGCACCTCGACGTAGTCGTAGCGGCGCACGCTGCGAACCATGGCTCGATAGATGTCGACCGTGGTGGCCTTCGCATCGGCGTCGAGGGCGATGTCCCATACGAAAGCCGGCCGCACCTGCCCCGGCAGCAGGCTCGCCGCCCCTTCGCTGAGCTCGGTCGGGTGCAGCTGCACCCGCAGGTCGGGGCAGTACACCGTCTGACCGCGCTTGCGCGCCTCCTGGTCGATGGCGCCACCGACCGCCACGAAGGCCGGTACGTCGGCGATGGCGTAGCGCACCCGGTAGCCGTCGCCGTCTCGTTCGAGAAACATCGCCTGGTCGAGGTCTTGCGAGCTGGCCGGGTCGATGGTGACGAACGGCACCGCGCTCTCGTCGCGGTCTGGCAGGTCGGCCCGGTCAGCGGCATCCTTCGCCTCTTCGATCACCGACGGCGGAAACTCAGGGGCGATCTTGAACTCTTCGCGGATCGCGGCAAAGCGGGCCGTGAGCTCGGAGCCCAGGTCTTTGTCGCTACTGGGTGCCCGGTAGGTAATGCTGCGTCGCGCCATGACGACCACCCTACGCATCGAACGAACCGTCGCGATGGGCACTCCGCAAGGGTCAGCGACCAACTGCATAGGCTGGTCCCGTGCTCATCCTCCTCCCGCCGTCCGAGGGCAAGACCGGCGCGAAACGAGGCCGCTCCCTCGACCTCGGCGCCCTCTCGTTCCCCGAGCTCACGGCGATGCGCGAGGCCGTCGTCGACGACGTCGTGGCGGCGAGCGGCCGGCCCGATGCCTCCTCGGTGCTCGGCATCAACCCCAACCTGGCCGACCAGATCGAGCGCAACACCCGGCTGCACACCGCCCCGGCGGCGGCGGCCGTGCGGGTCTACTCAGGGGTGCTCTACCAGGCCCTCGACCACCCCACCCTCGACCCGGCATCCGTCCGGCGCGCCAACCGGCAGGTCGTGGTCGTCTCGGCGCTGTTCGGCGCGCTGCGCCTCACCGACCGCATCCCTGCCTACCGCGTGGATGTCTGCAGCACGCTGCCGCACGCCGGCTACCTCGCACGCGCGTGGCGGCCGCTTCTCGCTGCGGCTCTCGACCCGGCGGTGCGGCCACGGGAGCTGGTCGTCGACTGCCGCTCAGACACCTACGCCTCGCTGTGGCGACCCAGTGGAGCCCTGGCGCAAGGGTGGGTGCACATCAAGGTGCCGGGGGCCTCACACATGGCCAAGTACACCCGCGGGCTGGTCACCCGCGAGCTGGTCTCGGGGTCGGCGCCGCGCACCCTGATCGACCTCACCGAACGCCTGAGCGAGCGGTTCCTCGTCGAGCTGTCGGAGCCGGTTCGGCCAGGACGCCCGTGGACGCTCGCGGTCAACGAACGCACGTGAGCGACCTGACGGCGACCTCGAGAACGGCGTGCGGTGACTGACCCGGCACAGCTCGCTGAGCGGGTGCTGCCCGTGCTGGCGTTTCTCATCGCCATCACGGTCGTGGCCGAGATCTGTGACGTGTCAGGGGTGTTCGACGAGGCAGCGCACTACGCCGCTCGGATCGCCCGGGGCCGGGTGCTCGTGCTCTGGGGGCTCGTCGTGGCGCTGGCCTGCGTCTGCACCATCCTGCTCAGCCTCGACACCACGGCGGTGCTGCTCACCCCGGTGGCCATCGCGGTCGCGAGCCAGGTGGGGGCGGCGCCCCTTCCCTTCGCCATGGCGACCCTCTGGTTGGCGAACACGGCCTCGCTGCTGCTGCCGGTGTCGAACCTCACGAACCTGTTGGCCCTGCAACGGTTCTCACAGCTGAACGTCACGGTTGTCGACTACGTCAGGCTCATGTGGGCGCCCGCCCTGACCGCGATCGTGCTCACGGTGGCCCTGCTGTGGCTGCTGCACCGACGCGACCTGACCGGACGCTACTCGACGCCTCCACGAGCCGAGCCCCATGACCGCCCGCTGATGATCGTCTCCGCCCTTGTCGCTGCCGCCCTCGGGCCCGCCTTCGTGGCGGGCATCCCCCCAGCCTGGCCCGCCGGCATCGCCGCCGTCGTGCTCGTGCTGGTCACGGCCCGGCGGGCGCCGGAGCTGCTGCGACGCGTCAGCGTGCCCTGGCGGGCCGCCCTGGGCGTGGCCGTACTCTTCGTCGTCGTCGACCTCGCCCTGCGTGCGGGCCTCGGACCATGGCTCACCGACGTGGTAGGAGAGGGCGACTCGCTGCCGGCCCTGCTAAAACTCTCGTCGATCGGCGCCCTCACCTCGAACGGCATCAACAACCTCCCGGCGTACCTCGCCCTCGAGGTCACCGCCGACACCTCGCCGGTGCGTCTCGCCGCCCTGCTCGTCGGGGTCAACGCCGGGCCCATCGTGACGGTGTGGGGCTCCCTCGCCACGATTCTGTGGGCACAACGGTGCCGAGCGTCCGGTGTGCGCGTCTCGGCGGGCCGCATCGCCGTGACCGGGCTGGTGTGCGCAGTCGTCGTGGTGACGGGCGCGACTGTCGCCCTGGCCGCGCGGACGTGAGCGGTGGGGGCCACGCCAGCTCGCCGAGCCGACCGGCATCCGAGACTCCGGTAAGCCGCGCCACGCGCTGGTCAGACCATGGCGTCACACCGGGTGATCGGCCATAGGGACCACCACAGATGTCCCCGACGGCCCGAGGTGCACCGTCTGGTCACTCGGCACGAGTCGGCTGAAGTCACGCACTCCGTCGGCGTTGCCGGAGTTGCGCAGGTGCAGGGGGTGGGCGCCACTGGAGACCTGCAGACGGAGCCGGTGACCACGCCGCACGAGCGCGGCGGTGGCACCGAGGCGCACCTCATGATGACGCGGGCTCCCCATGACCCCGCGCTCGGCCGCGCCGTCGTCGACCGCCCGGGCGTACCCGTCGGCGATGTTCCACGACCGGCCCCTGCCGTCGACCTCGCACAGGCGCACGAACAGGTCGACGGTCGGGTTGCTCGACGACAGCACGACGTCGGCGACGACCTCACCCGCCACGAGCGTGTCGCCGGCCAGTGGCTCGCTCGTCCAGCAGAGCACGTCGGCGCGACGCTCACGCTCGCGCTGCCGCTTGCGACCGGCCGACCACGGGTTGAGCGAGCGACCGCCGACCATCGGAGTCGGGTCGGCCGGGTCGTAGCGGTAGCCGGCGTGCGACGCGTCCGCGGGCGCGTCGTCACGCAGCGCGCCGCCCGGGTGCAGGTGATAGGTGTGGGCGCGTCCCGCGGGAGGCCAGGTGGGCAACGTCAGCCATCGCGACGACCCGATGGGCTTGATCCGCACGGGCGGCGCCGCGTGCGCCGCCTCCACCTCGGCCAGCTGACGCAGCGACTCCTGCACGGCGACCGGCGAGATGCCCTGCGAGATGTGGGTCCAGGGCCCGGCGACGAGTCGCACCGGTCGCCCGGCCGCCGCGAGAGCGATGAAATCCTCGACCTGGGAGTGTCCGAAGAGGTCGTACCAGCCGGCCACGAGCACGAGCGGAGGCACGGTCGCCGGATCGCTGGCAAAGTCGACCGGCTGCCACCAGGGGTCCTCGCCGCCGTGGGCGAGCCAGTCCTGGAAGAACGGGGAGTCCGAGCCGGTGGCGGTCTCCACCGCCCGCGTGGGCGGGATCTCGTCAGCCCCTCGCGGAACGCCGCGACGCCCGCGCAGCTGCCGCCCGGCCTGGCGCAGCAGGGTGTCCTCCATGCTGTCGAGCAGCAGGTTCCAGACGACCGCGGTCTCCATGCCGAAGCCGCCGCGGTGGTGGATGATCGAGCGCAGGAACGAGCGGGCCGAGATGCCGATGACCATCGCCTCGACGGATGCCGGGGTGTCGCGGGTCAGCGCCCACTGGGTCAGCCCGACGTAGCTGAACCCGTAGGTGTGGATGCGGCCCGTGAACCACGGTTGCTCCTCCAGCCACGCCACGCAGTCGAGCCCGTCGTCGGCCTCGGTGAAGAACGGGTCGAACGAGCCGCCCGAGCCGAAGTGCCCTCGGCAGCTCTGCACCACGACGTGGTGGCCGCGTTCGGCGAAGAGCCTGGCCTCGGCGCCGAACCCGTCGCGACCGTACGGGGTGCGGGTCAGCAGCACCGGCTTGTCGAGGTGCTGCCCGGCCGGCGCCCAGTGGTCGGTGAGCAGCATCGTGCCGTCACTCATCCGCACCGGAACATCGCGTTCTACGAGCACGCCGCCGGTGCGCACCCGGGGCAGGCCCTGGCAGAGCTGTCGGTACCGGAGCCGCTGCCCGAGCGAGAGCCGCCCCGCCGTCTGCAGTCCACGTTCGTCGGTCAGGGCCATCGTCATCGTCCTCTTCGCCGTCTCGCTCCACCGGCACGACACCGGATGCCGGAAACCTAACCCAGGGCGCGCGTCAGCAGCGACCGCGCCCCGGACCCCGGTTCACACTCTGAACACCCCGCCACGGTCCGATCCCCGCGGCCACCAAGCGACATCCGCCACCGCAACCCCGCCACGGTCCGATCCCCGCGGCCACCAAGCGACACCCGCCACCGCAACCCCGCCACGGTCCGATCCCCGCGGCCACCAGGCGGCACCCGCCACCGCAACCCCGCCACGGTCCGATCCGCGTCGACCTCTGACCTGCCCTCGACCGTCAGGCGAGGGCGCGCGTCAGGTCGGCGACGAGGTCGCGCACGTCCTCGAGACCGACCGAGACCCGCAGCACCCCGTCGGTGATGCCCACGGCCGCCCGGGCCTCGGGCGTGAGGCGTCGGTGGGTCGTCGTGGCGGGATGGGTGACGAGCGACTTGCTGTCGCCGAGGTTGTTGCTGATCTCGATGATCTCGAGGGCGTTCATCATGGCGAACGCCTCGGCCTTGCCGCCGTCGAGCTCGAACGTGACGACCGTGCCCCCACCGGACATCTGTCGCTTGGCGAGCTCGTGCTGCGGGTGGGACTCGAGGAACGGGTGCACGACTCGCTTGACCAACGGGTGTGACTCGAGCACGTGGGCTACCTCCAGCGCGCTGGCCGCCATCCGCTCTACCCGCAGCGACAACGTCTCGAGCCCCTTGACGAGCACCCAGGCGTTGAACGGCGACATGGCGGGGCCCGTGTGGCGCATCAGGTTCTGAACCGGGCCGTCGATGAACTCTTTCGAGCCGAGCACCGCGCCGCCGAGCGTGCGCCCCTGGCCGTCGATGTGCTTCGTCGCCGAGTAGACGACGATGTCAGCGCCGAACTCGAAGGGCTTGCTGAACACCGGCGTGCCGAACACGTTGTCGACCACCACCTGCGCGCCCGCCGCGTGGGCCAGGTCGCTGACGGCCTGGATGTCGACCAGCTCCTGCATGGGGTTGCTCGGCGTCTCGAAGAAGACCGCGGTAGTGGGCTGGGCCAGCGCCTCCCGCCAGGCGTCGAGGTCACCGCCGTCGACGAAGACGGTCTCGACCCCCCACCGCGGCAGGATCTCGTCGAGGATCACGAAGCACGAGCCGAACAGCGCCCGAGAGGACACGACCCGGTCACCCTGCCCGAGCAGGGCGGCCAGAGCGACGAACACCGCCGACATCCCCGACCCCGTAGCGAAGCAGGCTTCGGCGCCCTCGAGGCGGCGTAGCCGCTCCTGGAACATCGTCACGGTCGGGTTGCCGTAGCGCGAGTAGATGAAGCGGTCGACGTCTCCCTTGAAGGCCGCCTCTGCGTCCTCCGCGGTCGGGTAGATGAAGCCCGACGTCAGGTAGAGCGCCTCGGACGTCTCCTGGAACTGGCTGCGGGACAGTCCTGCCCGCACGGCAACGGTATCGGGCCGCCACTGGTCGGGGGCCATGTCGCCCACCTCGGTCATCCCTGCACCCACGGCAGGCCCGTGACCTTCCACCCCGCCACCGAGCGGTGCCGCCGGTCGTCGGGTGGCCCCTCGAAGCCCTCCAGCACGTTGTACGCCTGGGCCCAGCCGTCACGGGTGGCGGCCTCGGCGGCCGCGATCGAGCGCACTCCAGACCGGCAGAGAAAGTAGACGGACTGGTCGTGGGCGACACCCGCGTCCTCGAGGTCGCTGGTGAACAGGTCGTTCACGCCCCCGTCGGGGTAGCTCTGCCACTCCACCTGCACGACGTCCTTGCCGATGACGCCTAGGTCCGGTAGACCGACGTACGCCCACTCGGCTCGCGTGCGCACGTCCACGAGCACGGCATCCGGCTGGTCGCGCAGGGCGACCCAGGCCTCGTCGGGAGTCACGTCACCGGCATACGTCATGACAGCGAATATCGCACAGCGGCGCTCAGCCGAGGTGGTCGGTCCGGTTGGTGAAAGCGACCGAGGCGGTGCCGTCTGGCCAGACCTCCACCCCGCTCAGGCTGCCCGGGGCCGTGGCCAGCGCCCAGAACCGGTCGTCCGGAATGCCGAGCACCTCCCCCACCACCGTCAGCACCCCTCGGCGGGTGGTGACCACGACGACGGTCCCACCCCGCCTGGCCAGCTTTTCGTACGCCGCGCGCACGCCCACATCGGCGCCCTGTCCACTGGGCGCCGACCAGCCGCCCTGGTGCTCCAGGGAGCATCCAAGCTCTTCTGCCAAGGCTGAAACCGACTCTGCGGCAACAGCGCCCGACACCAGGCGCCCGTCGTCACCGACGAGGCGCCGCACGGCCTGCGCAACACGGGGGGCGTCTGAGGGGTCGGCGGGCTCCTGCACGAGCAGCAGTCGCAGTGCCACCCGCGCCATCGCTCCGTCGTCGGCAACGGGCTCGGCGCCCGGGCTCCCCTCAGCCGGCGCCTCAGCCGGCGCCTCAGCCGGCTTCTCAGCTGGCTCGTCGGCCGGCTCATCGGCTCCGATCGGCACCCGGTGCACCGAGTTGCCGTCCATGGCCTCGTTGCTCAGTGCATCGGCAGCCTTGTTCTTCTCGCGCGGGATCCACTCGAAGTCGACCGACCCACCGGCCGCGCTGATCTCGGAGCACAGCTCACGCGCTTCGAGGGCGAGCCGGCGCATGTCCTCGTGCTTGATCTTCCAGCGCCCCGCCATCTGCTCCACGACGAGCTTGGAGTCCATCCGCGCCACGACCGCGGCCGCGGCGTCGATGTCGAGCACTGCGCGCAGGCCGGCGATCAACCCGGAGTACTCGGCCACGTTGTTGCTGGCCTTGCCGAGCGGCTCGGCGAGCTCGACCAGCACCTCTCCGCTGGTCGCCTCGCGAACCAGGGCTCCGTAGCCGGCCACCCCCGGGTTGCCCCGGGAGCCGCCGTCGGCCTCGATGACGAGCCGACGGTCCGCTCCGGCTCCGTGGGTCGTCGCGCTACCGGAAACCGCTCGGGTCACAGACCCGACTCGCCGGTGCGGATCATGATGCGTCGGCATTCCTCGCAGCGCACGACCTCGTCCTCCGGCGCGATGCGGATGCGGTTGAGGTCGACGTTGTTCAGCTCGAGACGACAGCCGCCACACTGACGGTGCTTGATCTCGGCTGCGGCGAGGCCACCGCTCGAGAGACGGATCTTCTCGTAGAGGGCGACCAGCTCGTCGCCGACGCCGGCCACGATGTCGGCCCGACCGGACGCCACCTGGGTGGCCTCGTCGTCGAAGGTGCGCAGGGCCTCGTCGAGCTCACGCTGCAGCACATCGACGCTCTCGGCCAGCTCTGCATGCTGCTGTTGGAGCGTCGTGACCTTGGCGGCGAGCGACTCGGCCCGCTCCATCACCTCGATCTCGATGTCTTCGAGGTCGCCCTGGCGACGGGCGAGCGAGGTGAGCTCGTGCTGCAGGGCCTGGAGGTCTTTGGGCGTGCCCTGACCGGCATCCAGTCGCTGCTGGTTGCGTGCCGCGCGGTCACGCACGAGCTGCACGTCCTGCTCCGACTTGCCGAGCTCGCCCTGTACGTCGTCGGCCGCGGTGCGGGCGTTGACGATGGCGGTCTCGAGCGACGACAAGTCGGCCCGAGCCTTCGCGAGAGCCTGCGTGTGCGGCAGGTGCGCGCGGGCGTAAATGATCTGGTCGAGACGCGAGTCGATGGCCTGCAGGTCGAGCAGACGCCACTGGCGCGACGGGTCAGCTTTCAGGGGGCACCTCCGGTGACGGCGTGGCGACGTTCGCGCCGACCACGAAGGTCCACGGCTCGGTGCGAACGACAGAGATTCTCGTTGCGACCCTAGCCGGTGGTGTCGTGATCTCCTTCAGGGCCGCCTGCAGTCGGTCGCGCACACTCACCAGCCACAGCGACTCCGTGGCCCAGTGACCCGCGTCGACCAGATAGGGAGGGCCACCGGCCGACTCCTCTCGAGCCTCGAGAACCGGGTGGTGACGAAGGTCGGCGGTCACGTAGACGTCGGCGCCGACCTCACGCGCCTGCTCGAACCGGTCGTCACCGGCGCCGCCCATGACGGCCACGACCCGCACCGGGGCGTCAGGGTCGCCGCTGACCCGGATGCCGCCCGCTGTGGCCGGCAGGACCTTTGCCAGCCGGTCCGCGAACTCGGCCAGTGACGACGTGGCGGCCAGCGTGCCCACCCGGCCCGCGGCATACGGTCGCCCATCCCTGCCCTCCAGTGTCGACAGGGGTCGCTGGTCGGTTAGCCCGAGGGCGTCCGCGAGCACCGACGAGACGCCCGGTTGCGCGACGTCAGCGTTCGTGTGGGCCACGAACAGGGCGACCCTGTTCTCGACGAGGCGGGTGACGGCCGCCCCCTTCGCGCTCGTCGTCGCCACCGAGTGGATGCCGTGCAGCAGCAGCGGGTGGTGGGTGACCAGCAGGTCGGCGTCCCAGGCCACCGCCTCGTCGATGACAGCGAGGGTGGGGTCGACAGCGAACAGGACCCGCCGCACGGGACGGTCGAGATCACCCGCGACGAGACCCACGCGGTCCCAGGCGGCAGCGCTGGCCGGCGGGTAGAGGTCGTCGAGAGCCGCGACGACGTCGCTCAGCACCAGGTGATCCACGTGGGCCCGGCCGGGCTCGAACCGACGACCCCCGCGGTGTAAACGCGGTGCTCTACCAACTGAGCTACAGGCCCCAACTGCTCCGCACGCCAGGCGCAGGGAGTGCCGTCATTGTGCCAGCCCGTCGGGCCGGTCGGTCACCACCACCGCCCACCACCGCCCACCACCGCCCACGCCGGCGTCCCCCGGTCAGAAGAGCAGCGACCCCGCGGGCTCGGGAGCCGACGTCGTTCGGCGCAGCGCCGCCAGCGCGGCCCGGTACTCGGAGAAGTCACGACGCACGCCGGCATCCTTGACCTCAGACCACACGATGGTGCCGGCGCGGTCGATCAGGAAGGTGCCGCGCCGGGCCGAGCCGTCATGGTCGTTGAACACGCCGTAGGCACGGGCCACCTCGCCGTGCGGCCAGAAGTCGGAGAGCAACGGGAAGAAGTGCCCCTCGGCGTCAGCCCAGGTGCGCAGCGCGAACATCGGGTCGCACGAGACGGTGAACACCTGGATGTCGTCGTCCTGGAAGTCCTCGAGACCGTCACGGATCTCGCGCAGCTCGCCCGTGCAGATGCCCGAGAACGCGAACGGGTAGAACACGACGACCGCGTTCTTGCGGCCGCGCACGTCGCGCAGGCTCACCTGGCCGCCGTACTGGTCGGCGAGCGTGAAGCCGGGCGCCGGCGTTCCGACGACAGGGGAACAGTCGACGGCTTCACGCACCTGCATCGGGGTCATGACCCCATTCTGCCAGTGACCGGGGCTCAGCGCCGAGGCCCCTTCGGCGGCATCAGTCGGATGGCGACCCAGTCGTGCGAGATGGCGACCTGCCCCCCGGTCTGGAGGCCGGCGGTCGAAGCCGCCTCCTCGACCTCGCTGGCATCGACGTGCCCGGCTCGGCCGGCCTTGGGGGTCAGCAACACGACGTACCCCTGGTCGAAGAGCTTGGTGAGACCGTCGACCATCAGGTCGACGAGGTCGTCGTCACCGTCGCGATACCAGATGACGACGCCGTCGGCTCCGTCCTTGAAGTCCTCGTCCTCGAGGTCGGCCCCCACGACGTCCTCGATGTCGAAGCGGAGGTCGTTGTCGACGTCTGCGTCGTAGCCGAACTCCTGGACGATCTGTCCCTTGGCGAAGCCGAGCTTGAGCAGGGCCGCCGCCGCTCCCGGCGCACTACCGGTCTCGCTCACGTGCACCAGCCCTTCTGCCCAGCTCCTCCACCGACGGTCGGGGAGGGATCTCACGGACACGATCACGATCTCGATCTGCGCTCTCGTGGTCAAAGCCCCCCCGGTGGGGGCGCACGGCGAAAGCCGATGTCACCTCCCGAGTGACACCCACGGTATCGGCGGCGGGGCCGCAGCGGTGCGACCGGGTCGACCCAGCCACCCCGACCGGCCTCGATCGGGCCCGCAAAAGCACTTTGCCCAGGCCCACGGACCCCTTCGTGACGACTGTCGGGCTTTGGTGGAGGATGGAGGAAGCAGCGTCGTGACCGACCGGTCGAACGACGCGGCGTCGCGAAGAGAAAGGACCCACGACGTGGCATCCCAGGGCGGACCGATCCTCAACGGCATCCCCAGTCAGCTTCCGGACATCGACCCCGACGAGACGCAGGAGTGGCTCGACTCGCTCGATGCCGTGCTCGACGAGAAGGGTCGCACGCGCGCCCGCTACATCATGCTCAAGCTGATCCAGCGGGCGCGTGAGAAGCAGGTCGGGGTGCCCTCGCTGACGGCGACCGACTACATCAACACCATCGGTCCCGAACGCGAGCCGTGGTTCCCGGGCGACGAGGATGTCGAACGCGAGTTCCGTCGCTACGTGCGGTGGAACGCGGCGATCATGGTGCACCGGGCCCAGCGTCCGGGCATCGGGGTCGGCGGCCACATCTCCACCTACGCGAGCGCCGCGACGCTCTACGAGGTGGGCATGAACCACTTCTTCCGCGGCAAGGACCACCCCGGCGGCGGCGACCAGGTGTTCTTCCAGGGCCACGCCTCCCCCGGCATGTACGCCCGTAGCTTCCTCGAGGGCCACCTCTCCGAGGCGCAGCTCGACGGTTTCCGGCAGGAGAAGAGCCACCTCGTCGACGGCAAGATCGAGGCCGTGCCGAGCTACCCCCACCCCCGGCTGCTGCCCAGCTACTGGGAGTTCCCGACGGTCTCGATGGGCATCGGCCCGATGAACGCCATCTACCAGGCCCAGTTCAACAAGTACATGCAGAACCGTGGCCTGAAGGACACCAGCCAGCAGCACGTCTGGGCCTTTCTCGGCGACGGCGAGATGGACGAGGTTGAGTCGCGTGGCGCTCTGCAGTGGGCGACCAACGAAGAGCTGGACAACCTCACCTTCGTCATCAACTGCAACCTGCAGCGGCTCGACGGCCCGGTGCGCGGCAACGGCAAGATCATCCAGGAGCTCGAGGCGTTCTTCCGCGGTGCGGGCTGGAACGTCATCAAGGTCGTCTGGGGCCGCGGCTGGGACCCCCTGCTCGCTGCCGACCGCGACGGCGCGCTCGTGCACATCATGAACGACACCAACGACGGCGACTACCAGACCTTCCGCGCCAACGACGGCAAGTACGTGCGCGACCACTTCTTCGGACGCGACCCGCGCACCGCCAAGATGGTCGAGAACTGGACCGACGAGTCGATCTACTGGGACCTCAAGCGTGGTGGGCACGACTACCGCAAGGTGTACGCGGCCTACAAGGCGGCCATGGAGCACACCGGCCAGCCGACCGTCATCCTCGCCAAGACGATCAAGGGCTACGGGCTCGGCAGCCACTTCGCCGGGCGCAACGCGACGCACCAGATGAAGAAGATGACGCTCGATGACCTGAAGGGCTTCCGCGACAGCCTGCGCATACCGATCAGCGACGAGCAGCTCGAGGCCGACCCCTACCGCCCGCCGTACTACCACCCCGGCGCCGACAGCCCCGTGGTGAAGTACTCGGTCGACCGGCGTCGCAAGCTCGGCGGCACCCTGCCGAGCCGTCGCGTCGACTTCGAGCCGCTCACCCTGCCCGGCGACGAGGTCTACGCCCAGGTGAAGAAGGGCTCGGGCAAGCAGGAGGTCGCCACCACGATGGCCTTCGTACGTCTGCTCAAAGACCTGTTGCGCGACAAGGGAATCGGCCAGCGCATCGTGCCCATCATTCCCGACGAGGCCCGCACCTTCGGCATCGACGCGTTCTTCCCGACGATCAAGATCTACAACCCCCACGGGCAGAACTACACGCCGGTCGACAACGAGCTGATGCTGGCCTACCGAGAGGCGACCGACGGGCACATCCTGCACCTCGGTATCAACGAGGCGGGCTCGGTGGCGGCGTTCACGGCGGTCGGCACGTCGTACGCGACGCACGGCGAGCCGATGATCCCGATCTACGTCTTCTACTCGATGTTCGGCTTCCAGCGCACCGGTGACTTCATCTGGGCGGCGACCGACCAGATGACGCGCGGGTTCCTCATCGGGGCCACGGCCGGGCGCACGACGCTGACCGGCGAGGGTCTGCAGCACGCCGACGGCCACAGCCCGTTGCTCGCCTCGACCAACACCGCGGTGCGGCACTACGACCCGGCCTACGTCTACGAGATCGCCCACATCATGCAGCACGGTCTGGCCGAGATGTACGGCCCCGACACCACGCTCGAACGGGCCAACCACATCTACTACCTCACGGTCTACAACGAGCCGATGATCCAGCCGAAGGAGCCCGACGACGTCGACGTGGAGGGCATCATCAAGGGCATGCACCGGATCGCCTCGACCGACACCGAGGGCTGGCAGCACGAGGCGCCCCGCGCACAGCTCCTCGGGTCTGGGGTCGGCGTGCCGTGGGCTCTCGAGGCGCAGCAGCTGCTCGCCGACGACTGGGGCGTGGCGGCCGACGTGTGGTCGGTCACCTCGTGGAACGAGCTGCGCCGCGACGGCCTCGCCGCCGACGAGCAGGAGTTCCTCTCTCCCGACGAGGAGCCCATCGTGCCCTGGGTCACCCAGTGCCTGAAGAACGCCGAGGGCCCGGTCATCGCCGTGTCCGACTACATGCGCGCGGTGCAGGACCAGATCCAGCCCTGGGTGCCCGGCCCGTTCGCGTCGCTCGGCGCCGACGGCTTCGGCTTCAGCGACACCCGCCCGGCTGCCCGGCGGTTCTTCCACATCGACGGCCCGTCGGTCGCGGTGCGCACGCTGCAGATGCTCGCCAAGGAGGGCAAGGTCGACGCCGACCTGCCGGCCAAGGCCGCCGACAAGTACCGCCTCGACGACGTGACCGCCGGCACGTCGGGCAACGCGGGCGGCGAGAGCTGACCGACGCCAACCCGTCATCGGCCCGGATGCCGCTGAGCCCGCTTCTCCTCGAGAGGCGGGCTCAGCGGCATCCCCCAGGGTGAAGAGGCCGCACCGACGGTGCCCGCACTCACTGGCGCCGGAGCGCTCCGGCGCCGCTGACCCCGGTCGTGCACGGTGACTGCGACCTAGCTGTACTGACCACGGACGTTGGTGACACGGGTTCGGTACTGGACATGAGGAAGACCCCCGGGGTGGGGTGGAGCTGTCTGACGGCAACACACCCACCACGGAGGTCTTCATGTCCCACGCTAACGCCCCACTGACCCCGACCGGGCGCCTTCGCCTGGCCCGGTGCATCGTCGATGACGGGTGGCCCCTGCGGCGGGCCGCGGACCGGTTCAACGTCTCGGTCACCACGGCCGCGCGCTGGGCCGGTCGGTACCGCCAGCATGGCGAGGCCGCCATGGTGGACCGCTCGAGCCGGCCCACGTCGTGCCCGCGGCAGCTGGACCGGCGCACCGAACGGCGGATTATGGGGT
>NZ_MAST01000034.1 GCF_001758225.1 Humibacillus sp. DSM 29435
GGGGACTCGGCCCGCGCCAACGCGACCTGCGCCGCGATCCCGTTCGCCAACACCGGCCGCTTCCGGCCCCTCCCGCCACCACTCGAGCCCTCACTGGCCGGGTTCGCCGGGGAGGGCTCTTCCAGCGAGGCCCGGCGGGCGTTGTCCCGCGCTTGGCGCCACCCGTCGAAGTCACCGGCATCCGAACACGCCCTGCCGTGCTCACGCCACCCATCAGCGATCTGCTCCTGCGAGGCCACGAACCCCACCGTGACCCGCACCTGCGCCGCCGCGACCGCAGACTTCAGCCGTTCTAGCGCCGACAGCTGCTCGACCCTCTCGGCGTCATCGACCTTCTCATCGAGGCGAGCCAGGGCTGCGACCAGGGAGTCAAGCTCCCCGGTCGTCACCCCACTCGCACTATCGATCATGTGTTCGATTCTACCTGATTTGGTCACTCAACACCAGAGAGGAGACCGCGAATACGTCTGCAAATATTCGTGTTTCAATGCCCGATGCCAAAAATCCTCAGCCCACTGTCGCCGGAGCCCACGCCTTGAAGGCAGTCAGCAGCGCCTCCACCCCCAGGCGCAGGGTGGGTTCCATGACGGGCGCGTAGAACGGCGAGTGGTTGCTCGGCAGGTCCCGAACCACCTCGAGCAGTTCGGCCACCCCGTTGGCGTCTGCGAAGAGGGCGGGGTCTGCGCCGCCGAGGAACCAGAACGCGCACGGAACGCCCGCGCTCTCGGCGAGCACACCGACGTCCTCGCTGCCCGTCATGGTGCCCGGGTCGACGACCCGGTCAGCGCCGAGCCACGCCTGAAACGCCGCCCGGGTGCGGTCGACGGCATCGGCGCCGTTCATTCGCGTCGGGAAGTAGTCGGTGTGGTCGACCGTGGCAGGAGGCGCAACAGGGGCAGCCGCTTCGGCCTGAGCAATGCGCGTGATCGCGGCAAGGGTGCGGGCGCGCACGTTCGGGTAGTAGCTGCGCACGTTGAGTCGCAGCTCGGCCTCGTCGGGAATGATGTTGTTGTTCGTTCCGCCCGTGATCATGCCGACGGCTACGACGGCGGTCTCGGTGCCGCCCGTCTCCCGCGAGGCTCGTTGGCGCCGTTACGCGCACGAGAACCCACCATCGCGAGGCTCGGGCCCGCCACAATGAGGCATGTGCAACTACTGCGGATGCCGTGACATCACCGTCGTCGGCCGCTTCATGACCGAGCACGAGCACATCATCAACCACCTCGGTGTGCTCAGAGACTCTCTGCACGACGACGAACGCCGACGCGCGGCGACCGTGACCCTCGGCGAACACCTGCTACCGCATACCGGTTCGGAGGAGGTCGGCCTCTTCACCGTGCTAGCCCGTGACGAGGTGTTCACCGACCACATCGCCCGGCTGTGCGGCGAGCACCAGCTCATCGAGTCGTTGCTCAGGCAGATCTCAGCCGGTCAGCTCGATGTCTATCCCGAGCTGGAGAAGGTGCTGCGCGACCACATGGACCGTGAGGACAACGGCCTGTTCCCCGCGGCGGCCATCCACCTCGGCGGCCCCGAGTGGGACGAGGTCGATGACCTGACCCCCGCCGCCCTCAGCACCCAGCGCGAGGCCCGCTGACCTCTCACCGGGTCAGCCGGTCTCGCTGCGCAGCATCCGTTCGACCGCCGCGGCGGCGACCACCACGTCGCTCCATGCCTCCCCGACGCCCTTGAACAGACGTGGCCTTCCGGATGCCGGGCGCACCGCTCCGCGCACCAGCTCGGCCAGGTCGCCGGTGATGGCGACCGCCTCGGGCACCCCGTCGGCCACTGCGAGCAGGATGTCGCCGGCCTGGCTCAGCGCCGACTGACGGGTCTCCACGACGACCGTCGCGCTGGCCACCAGCGCGCTGTCGACCTCGCGGGCAGCCGGGTCGTGCGAGCCGATGGCAGTGACGCACGCCTCGGGGCGCAACAGACCTGAGTCGAACAGTGGCGCCACCGCGCTGGTGCAGCAGGCGACGACGTCGACGCCGGCCACATCAGCAGGGGTGCCGGCCCGAGCGCGCAGACCCAGCGCCTCGACCTGACCGACCACGTCGGCAACCACCGCTGCCCGACGCCCGACCACCACGACTTCGCGGAGCGGCCGCACCTCGTTGATAGCGCCGACGTGGGCCAGCGCCTGCGGGCCCGTGCCGAAGACGAGCAGTGAGTCGGCGGCATCCGGCGCAAGGTGCTTGACCGCCAGGGCCGACAGCCCGGCCGTGCGACGTAGGGTGAGCGTGGCGGCCTCGAGGAGGGCCCGCGGTCGCAGGGTGTCACCGTCGAACACGATGTGGACCCCCTGGATGCGAGCCAGCCCGCGGGCGGAGTTGCCGGGCGCGACCGACACGACCTTGACGCCGACGTCGGCTCCGACCTCGCCGGGCATGAGGATCAACTGGCCCGAACCGACCGACGTGAACGACCGCGGAGGCGTGTTGCCCGGCGCCGCCCCCGAGGCCAGCGCGGCCTCCAGGGAGTCGATCACCACCGCCCAGCTCAGCATCTGCTCGAGCTGCGGGCCGTCGATGAACGGCAGTTCCATCGCGCACTCCTTCGTCGTCGGGACGGGGCGGTCAACACGCCGCACCGACTTGCTCCCCCAACCTCGTTCGCGATCATGGGGCTGCTAGGTTCGTCACGCGATCTTAAGTGACAGAAGGTGACTCATCGTGGATGACCCGACGGGTCCGACCCTGCAGCTGACGCCCGACGAGCAGTCGATGCTCGACGGCGAACAAGGCGACGGCATCGCCATGGCCATGCGCGTCGTGGTGGGTCTGGCCCGCGTGCACGAGGCGCCCCGGCTCGTCAAGATCGAGTCGGCCCACATCGACGGCTGCCTCTTCCACGGGCAGTCGGGGCTCGACTTCGCTTCTCGGCTGGTCGATCTCGGGGCCACGGTGCGGGTGCCGACCACCCTCAACGTCGGGTCGATCGACCTGCTGCACCCTGGCACCGTGCGCAACCAGACCCCGGCTGAGCAGGAGGTCAGCATCGGTGGCCGAGCACTCATGGAGGCCTACCTGGCCATGGGTGCCCGAGCGACGTGGACCTGCGCGCCCTACCAGCTCGACGCCCGCCCCGGCCTCGGGGTGAACGTCGCATGGGCCGAGTCGAACGCCATCGCCTTCTGCAACTCGGTGCTCGGCGCCCGCACCGACCGCTACGGCGACTTTCTCGACATTTGTGCCGCCATCACCGGGCGGGCCCCCTTTGCCGGGTTGCACACCGACGAGGCGCGGCTGGGCGACGTGCTGGTCGACGTCACCGCCATTCCCGACCGTGTGCTGCGCGGCGACCTCGCCGGCCCCCTGCTCGGGTACCTCGTCGGGTCTCGGGTCGGCACGTCCAACCCCGTTCTCATCGGGATGCCCTCAGAGACCAGTGAGGACACCCTCAAGGCCTTCGGCGCAGCGGCTGCCTCCTCGGGCGGCGTGGCGATGTTCCACGTCGTCGGCGTCACCCCCGAGGCCGCCACCGTCGACATCGCCTTCGGTGGCCGATCACCCACCGAGACGATCACGCTCACAAGTGACGACCTCGTACAGGCGCGGCGCGAGCTGACGACGGCATCCGACGGGCGCCTCGACGTCGTGAGCGTCGGCACGCCGCACGCGTCCATCGATGAGATCGCCCACCTGGCAGCACTACTCGAAGACGGCCCCGAGATGGCGTCGGGCGTCGACTTCTACGTCTCCACCGGGCGCTCGGTCTGGGCGCTGGCCCAGCAGCGCGGCCACCGGGACGTTCTCGAGGCTTACGGTATCCGTGTCGTCACCGACACGTGCACCTACGTCACGTCGATCCTGCGACCTCAGGCCCAGGTCGCGATGACCAACAGCGGCAAGTGGGCCCACTACGCACCCGGCAACCTCGGCGTCGACGTCGTGATGGCCAGCCTGCGTGAGTGCGTCGAATCCGCCCGCGCCGGAAGGGTGGTCATCGATGACGACGAGCTCCGCTGACGCGGCATCCCGGATGCCGCTGAGTGCGGTGCCGCTGCACGCCGGCCACGCGTCGGGCACCGTGCTGCACCTCGACACGCCTTTGTCGTTCTGGGGCGGCACCGACCATCACGGCACGATCATCGACGCGCACCACCCCCAGCGGGGGCAGTCGGTCACGGGCAGGGTGCTCGTCATGCGCGCAGGGCGCGGGTCGAGCTCGAGCTCGTACGTGCTGGCCGAACAGCTACGGCAGCAGTGCGGCCCAGCCGCCATCGTGCTGGCCGAGCGTGACGCCATCGTCGTGCTGGGCGCCATCGTGGCCCGTGAGCTCTACGGGTCGGACATGCCGGTCGCCCTGGTCACCGCCGAAGAGCTCGCCGAACTGCCCACGGGGCTCGCCGTCACCGTCGACTGTTCCACCGACCACGGGTCGGTCACACTGCCTGACTGACCACTCGACCAGAGGGGCAGCGTCGTCAGGCGTTGCGCCCGGCCCAGGTCGAGCGGATGTGGCCGATGTGGCGGCTCATGACCTCACGCATGCCGTCACCGTCGCGGCGCAGCGCAGCGTCGACCATCTCTTCGTGCTCCTGCGACATCTGGGCCAGCACACCCGCCGCGGCGAGCGACTCGAGTCCGAACAGGCGTGACCGCAGCCGCAGGTCGTGCACGACGGACACAACGCGCGGGTTGCCGTGCAGGGCGAGGAACCTGCTGTGAAACTCGTTGTCGACCTCGGTGTAGGTGAGCAGGTCGCCGGAGGCCGCCGCCTTGGTGATCTCGATCGCCAGTGGCCGCAATCGCTCGACCTCGATCGCCAGCGTCTCGTCGCACTCCTCGGCGACCATGCCCATGACCGGCACCTCGATGAGGCCGCGTAGCTCGGCGATGGAGTCGAGCTCCTTGTCGTCGAGCTCGGTGACGCGGAACCCCTTGTTGCGCACCACCGTGACCAAGCCCTCGCTGACGAGGTCGAGCATCGCCTCGCGCACCGGGGTCGCCGAGACGCCGAAGCGGGCCGCGAGCTTGGGGGCCGAATAGACCTGACCGGGTTTCATGGCGCCCGTGATGAGCAGGGCCCGCAACGCGTCGGCCACCTGCTGACGCAGGTTCGCCTGGTTGTCGAAGCTGGGCAGCGTAAGCGCGTCCTCGGCCGCCGTCGGTGTCGTGGTCATGGGCTCCCCTGTCGAATGGACACGGCCATCATCTCAGGACAAACCCGGGCACGAGCACGTCGCGCGGGTCGACGGTGAAGTGACTGCGACCGAAGCGGTGCGCCGTGCCGGTGACCTCGACGACGACGGCGTGGTGGCCATCGGCAGTCGTTGTCACACCCTGGCTCACGGCCCGTGCGTGGAAGCGACTGCCGACGATGGAGTCGTGCACGAGCAGCTCGCCCTCCTTGAGCCGGCCCTGCGACATGAGCTGGGCCACGCGGGCGGCGGTTCCCGAACCGCAGGGTGACCGGTCTACCTCCCCGTCGGAGAAGATGGTGACGTTGCGCTGGTGGAGTGCCCCCTCGCTGCCGAGGCCCTCCACCGGGGCGGCTGCGACGGCATCGCCGGGGTCGACGTCTTCGGTGAAGATGATGCCGTAGACACCAGACAGCCGAGGGTCATTGGGATGCTCGGCGGCCCCGGCTGCGTTGAGATCGTTGCGAATCCGGCGTCCGGTGCGGATCAGGTCGGTCAGGTCGTCGGGGTGCACCCTGAGGCCGACCGCCGAAGCCGGCACGACGGCATACATGGCACCACCGAAGGCGATGTCACACGTCACGGCGCCACGGTCGGTGCCCACGTCGACGCCTGTTGCGTGCACCCAGCTGGGCACGTTGACGAACGACACGCTGGTGATCGCTCCGGCGTCGAAGGCCACGCGAGCCGTGACCCGCCCGGAGGGCACGTCGATACGAACGTCGCGGATGCCGTCGGGCTGGCTGGGCACGAGCCCGGTCTCCACCGCCCACACCCCGAGGGCGATGGTGCCGTGACCGCACGCGGTCGAGAAGCCGTCCTTGTGCCAGAACAGCACCCCGAGGTCGGCACCCTCGTCGTCGGGTTCGGTGACGAAGCCGCCGTACATGTCGGCGTGGCCGCGTGGCTCGCTGCACAGCAGGGCCCGCGCGAACTGCACCGACTCGCTGGCCATGGCCTTGACCCGCTTGTCGGCCACACCATGCCCCTCGAGGGCCACTGCACCGGGCGCGACGATCCGGAACGGCTCGCCGCCGGTGTGGTAGTCGTCGGTCTCGAACAGGATCCGGTCGT
The DNA here is from genome assembly GCF_001758225.1 of Humibacillus sp. DSM 29435. Lineage (GTDB taxonomy): Bacteria > Actinomycetota > Actinomycetes > Actinomycetales > Dermatophilaceae > DSM-29435. Next base: position 6,221 of record NZ_MAST01000034.1, read on the forward strand.
CACTTCCCAAGGTAGGCCTCCACCACCCGCGGGTCGGCGCGCAGCTGCTCGGCCGGTGCCTCGATGGTGACCACGCCGGAGTCGATGACGTAACCACGGGTGGCCACCCGCAGGGCAGACCGGGCGTTCTGCTCGATGAGCAGCACCGAGGTGCCCTGCTCTCGGATGTCCCTCACGACGTCCATGACCTGGGCCACCATGAGCGGCGCCAGCCCCATCGACGGCTCGTCGAGCATGAGCAGCTTCGGGCCCGACACCATGGCCCGGCCGATGGCGAGCATCTGCTGCTCGCCGCCCGAGAGGGTGCCGCCCTGCTGCGAGCGCCGTTCGGCGAGCCGTGGCAGCAGCGAGTAGACCTGCTTGATGCGCTGGTTGATCACCGAGGTGTCGCTCACGGCGTAGCCCCCGATCTGCAGGTTCTCGTGAACCGTCAGCCGCGAGAAGATCCGTCGCCCCTCGGGCACGTGGATGATGCCCATCTCGACAAGGTCCCAGGGCTTGGCGTTGGTCACGTCCTTGCCGAACGCGGTGATCGTTCCCGAGGTAACGCGAACGACCCCCGAGATGGCTCCGACCGTGGTCGACTTTCCGGCGCCGTTGTTGCCGAGCAGCGACACCGTCTCACCGTCACCGACCGTCAGCGACAGGCCCCTGAGCGCCTCGACCTTGCCGTAGCTGACGACGAGGTCGCGAACCTCGAGCACGTTGCTCATGCCTGCTCTCCCTCGGTCCGGCCGAAGATCTGGTCGTCGCTCTGGTGGGCGATCTTCTCGGCCTCTTCTTCGACGTCGTCGCCGGCGCCCAGGTAGGCCTCGATGACGGCCGGGTTGCTGCGGATCTGGGTCGGGGTGCCGTCAGCGATCTCCCTGCCGTAGTTGAGCACGACGATGCGCTCGGAGACCTGCATGACCAGGCCCATGTCGTGCTCGATGAGCACGACCGCTGTGCCGAGGTCGCTGATGCGGCGCAGCAGGTCTAGCAGCTGCTCCTTCTCGTTGTGGTTCAGCCCGGCTGCGGGCTCGTCGAGAAGCAGCATCCGCGGCTCGCGGGCGAGTGCGCGAGCGATCTCGACCCGGCGTTGCTCACCGTAGGGCAGGTTGCGAACCTCGTTGTACCGATTGCCCCGGGAGCCCACGAAGTCGAGCCAGCGGTTCGCCTCGTCGGTCGCCTCCTGCTCGCTGCGGTGGTAGCGGGGAGTGTGCAGGATCGCGTCGAAGGCGTTCTGCTTGATGCGCACGTGCATCCCGGCACGTACGTTGTCGAGCACGCTCAGCTCGCCGAACAGCCTGAGGTTCTGGAAGGTCCGGGCCACGCCCATCGCGGCGATCCGGGCCGGGCGCTTGCCGGTGATGTCGACGCCACCGAGCCGCACGTGGCCACCCGAGGGCTTGTAGAAGCCGGTGATGCAGTTGAAGGCGCTCGTCTTGCCCGCCCCGTTGGGGCCGATGACCGACAGCACCTCACCCTCGTTGACGCCGAAGCTCAGACCGTCGACAGCAGTCACCCCGCCGAAGGCGACGGTCATGGCCTCGACCTCGAGCAGCCGTGGCGCGTTCTCACCGGGCGCTTCCCGGATGCCGACCGGTGCGGTCACGGGATCACCTCCGGCTCGTCCTCGACCACACGTTTCCTACGGGCCTTCGCCGGCTTCTCGCCCACCCGGTGCGGCCAGATGCCCTGCGGGCGGAAGATCATCACGACGATGAGCAGCACCCCGAAGACGAGGTAGCGCCAGTTCTCGGCGCCGCGCAGCAGCTCGGGGAGCAGCGCGATGACGATGGCGCCGACCACGACCCCCGGGGTCGAGCCCATGCCACCGAGCACGACCGCCATGAGGATGAGGGCCGAGTAGAGGAAGTTGAAGCTCGGGGGCGAGATGGCGGTCTGGTGCACGGCGAAGAGCACGCCGGCCAGGCCCCCGAAGATCGCACCGGTGACGTAGGCCGCGAACTTCACCTGGTAGGTATGGATGCCCATCGCCTCGGCTGCGTCCTCGTCCTCGCGAACGAAGCGCCAGGCGCGGCCCAGCCGGCCGCGCCCGAGGCGGGCCGAGGCGAGCACCGCCAGGCCGACGACGACCGTCACGACCCAGTACGTCGCGATGTCGGCCCGTAGCCCGAAGTCCCCGAAGTCGGGGATGCCGAACACTCCGTTCGGGCCGCCGGTGAAGTCGAGGTTGTTGGCGGTGATGCGCACGATCTCGCCGAAGCCGAGCGTCACGATCGCGAGGTAGTCACTGCGCAACCGGAGAGTCGGGCCACCGATGAGCACCCCGCCGATGACGGCGGCCACGACCACGAACGGGATCGTCGCGATGACGGGCCAGCCGAACGTGGTCGTCAGCACCCCGGCGGTGTAGGCCCCGATGGCGAAGAAGGCTGCGTAGCCGAGGTCGAGCAGCCCGCAGTAGCCGACCACGATGTTGAGGCCGACGGCCAGCATGACGAAGATGAGGGCATCGGTCGAGATCCGGATGGTGTAGGCCGAGGAGTTGATGAACGGCAGGGCGATGGCCAGCACGACCACCACCAGACCGAACAACGGGTGGCTGATCAGTCGGCTGAGCGGGTTGACCGTCGAGGCCTTGCCCGGTGCCAGTCCCGAGCCGGCGAGGGCCACCTTCGTGTCGCCGCGGTCGTCGACGGCGTTGACGAAACCGGACGCGTCAGCGGCATCCGGCCTGCTGCGGTTGGCTGAGCTGTTGCTGGGCCGCTCTGGGCGGCTGCCGTCATCGATACTCATCAGACACGCTCCGTCACTCGTTCGCCGAGCAGGCCCGTGGGTCTGACCGTGAGGAACAGGATGAGGAAGCCGAAGGCGAACACGTCGCGCCACTCGCTGCCGAGCCAGGCGGTGCCGAACGACTCGAGCAGGCCGAGCACGATCGCGCCGAGCACGGCGCCACGCAGGTTGCCGATGCCCCCGATGACGGCCGCCGTGAAGGCCTTGAGCCCGATGATGAAGCCCATCAAGAAGTCGATCTTGCCGTAGTAGGCCCCCGACATGACGCCGGCGGCTCCGGCCAGCGCCGAGCCGATGAAGAAGGTTCGGGTGATGACGCTGTCGACGTTGATGCCCATCAGCAGGCAGGCCTTGGGGTCTTGCGAGATCGCGCGCATCGCCCGCCCCGACCGGGTGCGCCGCACCGCCTGGTCGAGCCCGATCATCAGTGCGACCGCGATCAGCATCATCGCGAGCTGCGCGTAGGTCAGGCGTGCGCCGAAGATCGTGAACGCCTCGTTGCCGAGCCGAACGGGGTACACCCGCGGGTTGGGGCCGAACGAGACGGCGATGCCGTACTCCAGGGCAAAGCTCGCTCCCACTGCGGTGATGAGCACCGAGAGTCGGGGTGCGCCACGCAGCGGGCGGTAGGCGACCCGTTCGAGGATGAGGCCGACGGTGCCGGTGAGCACCATCGCGATGAGCATGATGACGACCAGCACAGCGATCGAGGCCTGGCCGCCGATGACGCCGGCCCCGATCGTCAGCAGGGTGTAGCCCGAGAAGGCACCCAGCATGTAGATGTCACCGTGGGCGAAGTTGAGCAGCTTGATGATGCCGTAGACCATCGAGTAGCCGAGGGCCACCAGTCCGTAGAACGAACCGACGAACAGTCCGTTGAGGATCAGCTGCAAGAGGTACTCGAAGTCCATCGCACTCCTGATTTCGAACTGGTTTTCAGGCTCGTCCGGGCGGTGTCAGGCTGTTCGAACTGCGTGCAGCAGCACGGATGCCGGTCAGCACGCCGCGGCTCCCGGGGCCGTTCGCCCCGGGAGCCGGTCGGTCAGTTGTTGAGCGCGAAGTCGTCACCCTTGACGACGAGGATGTCGAACCCGCCGTTGGTGAGGGTGTGCTCGGGCGTGAACTTCAGCGATCCGCTGAAGATCTTGAAGCCGTCGATCTTCTCGAGGGCGGCGATGACGTCCTTGCCGTTGGTGTTACCCGCGTTCTTGATGGCCTCGGCGGCCACCCGCACCGCGTCGTACGACTGCGTCGAGTAGGGGCCGGGGTCGGCGTTGAAGGCCTTCTTGTAGCTGGCGATCCACGTCTCGCCGCCCGGAATGGTCTGCGGCGTCTGGGTCATCGTGGCCAGCACGCCCTGGGCGTTGTCCTTGCCGGCGATGGTGACCAGCTGCTTGTCGACCGAGCCGTCGGCGACCATGATCTTGCCCTTGTACCCGGCGGCGCGCAGCTGCTTGATGATCAGGCCGCCCTCCTGGTAGTAGCCGGTCCAGTAGACGATGTCGGGGTTGGCCCGCAGGATCGCGGTGACCGCCGCCGAGTAGTCCTGCTCGCCCGCGGTGACCGACTGCTGGTTGACGACCTTGGTGCTCTGGCCCTCGAGATCCTTCGCCGTTCGGGTGGTGATGTCCTTCGAGTACGACGTGTTGTCATCGACCAGCGCGGCGGCCTTGAGCCCGGCCGACTTCATGAAGTCAGCGGCGGCCTGGGCCTGCTGGGCGCCGGTGCCGTTGAGCAGGAAGACGTTCGGCAGCTTGTCCTTGATCAGGTCGGTCGAGTTGGCCGCCGGAATGATCATCGGGATGTTGGCCTTGCCGAAGATCGACAACGTCGGAAGGGTGGCCGAGGAGCAGTAGCCACCCACCGACACGGAGATCCCGGCCGTCACGAGCTTGGCCGCGGCCGCGGCCGCGGTCTTCGGGTCGCAGCCCTCGTCTTCGGCCACGAGCTTGAGCTGGCGGCCGAGCACTCCACCCGACGCGTTGAGCTCGTTGATGGCGAGCTGGGCCCCGTTCTTCATGTAGGGCCCGATCGCGGCGCTGCTGCCGCTGAGCGGCGTGACCATGCCCAGCAGGATGTCGCCGGTGGTCGCGGCCGCGCCACCTTGCGAGTCACTGGTCAACCCTCCGCCGCCACACGACGCGAGCGCGAGCGCCACCCCGACTGCGGTGACCCCCAAACCGATCCGAGTCTTGCCGATCATGCGATTCTCCGCTCTCGACCGCCGATGGCGTCCGTTGTCGAAATGGGCATTTTGACATGTGACATTGCACTAACCCTAGAACCAACCGCAGCGGCACGACGGCGACACGGCCCGCTGATACCAAACCGTGATCGGCCGGCACCACCCCAAGTCGAGTGGCCAGTTCCATACGGGTCTGCCTGTACGAAAGTGGCCACTCGACGGGAGAAGTCAGTCGAGTGGCCAGTTCCGTACCGAACCCACCGTACGAAAGTGGCCACTCGACGGTGGGGGGTTCGTCGGAGGGGGTGGAGGGTCAGAGCTCGAAGCCGGTGGGGAAGGGGTCGGTCGGGTCGAGCAGGTAGTTCGCGGTGCCGGTGATCCAGGCGCGACCCGTGACGCTGGGCACGATGGCGCGGCGGTCGCCGACCGTGGTCTCGCGCAGGATGCGGGCCGAGAACTGGCTCCCGATGAACGACTCGTTGACGATCTCCTGGCCCACCTCGATCTGGCCGCGGGCGTGCAGCACCGCCAGCCGGGCGCTCGTTCCGGTGCCGCAGGGCGAACGGTCGAACCACCCGGGGTGGATCGCCATCGCGTGCCGACCGTGCTCTGGGGTGGAGTCGGGCGCTTCGAGGTAGACGTGGTGGCAGACGTCGATCTCGGGCTGCTCAGGATGCACCACGGGGTTCTGCTCGTTGATCGCGTCCATGACCGCCAGGCCGGCGTCGAGCAGGCGCGCGCGGGCCTGCCGGTCGAAGGGCAGACCGAGGTCGGCGAGCTTGACGAACGCGTAGAAGTTGCCGCCGTAGGCGATGTCGTAGCGAACCTTGCCAAAGCCGGGAACGACTACCACCTGGTCGAGCCTGTGCGCGTAGCTCGGCACGTTCTCGAGCGTCACCGACGTGGCCTGCCCGTCGGTGACCTGCACGCGGGCGATCACCAGGCCGGCCGGGGTGTCGAGGCGCACCACCGTCTCGGGCTCGGTGACCGGCACCATCCCGGTCTCGACGAGCACCGTTGCCACGCCGATGGTTCCGTGCCCGCACATGGGCAGGCAGCCCGACACCTCGATGTACAGCACGCCCCAGTCGGCGTCGGGCCGGGTCGGCGGCTGGAGGATCGCGCCCGACATCGACGCGTGACCGCGCGGCTCGCACATGAGCAGCGTTCGCAGGTCGTCGCGCTCGGCCATGAAACGTAACCGGCGCTCGGCCATGGTGGCACCCGGCAGCACGCCGACCCCGCCGGTGATGACGCGGGTCGGCATGCCCTCCGTGTGGGAGTCGACGGCTGAGTAGACGACGGAAGAACGCATTGCGGTCAGTCGATGCCCGCGTCGATGAGGTTCTGGGTGGCCGTGCGAACGACCTTCTCGGTCTCGGCCGTCAACGGCTGCCGCGGCGGGCGGCATCCGCCACCGTTGCGACCGATCATGTCTTGACCGAGCTTGATGGCTTGGACGAACTCGGTCTTGGAGTCCCATCGCAGCACCGGGTGCAGCTGGCGGTAGAGCGGTAGCGCCGTCTCGACGTCGCGGGCGACCGACGCGCGGAAGAGCTCGATGCAGGCCTTGGGGAAGACTTGCGGGTAACCCGAGACCCAACCCTTCGCGCCGGCGAGCGCCACCTCCAGCACGGTGTCGTCGGTACCGATCATGAGGTCGAGGTCGGGCGCGAGCTCGGAGATCTCGTAGCAGCGGCGAACGTCGCCCGAGAACTCCTTGACCCCGACGATGAACCCCTCGGCGTGCAGCTTGGCCAGCAGCGGGGGCGTGAGGTCGACCTTGGTGTCGATGGGGTTGTTGTAGGCCGTGACCGGTAGGCCGGCGCCGGCCACCAGCTCGAAGTGCTCGAGCACCGAGCGCTCGTCGGCGCGGTAGGCGTTCGGCGGCAAACCCATGACGGCCTGAGCCCCGAGGTCGCGGGCCACCTCGGCGTGACGCTTCGACTCGCGCCCGCTGTAGGCGCCGACGCCGGGCATGACGACGAAACCGTCGGGAGCGGCCTCGATCGCGGTCTTCACGACCTCGTCGCGCTCCTCCCACGACAGCGACTGGTACTCCCCCAGCGAGCCGTTCGGCGCCACGCCGTCGAGCCCCTGCTCGGCGAGCCAGGCCACGTTCTCTCGGTAGGCGCCGAAGTCGACCTCGCCCTCGCGGTCGAACTGCAGGCTGGTCGCCACCAGGATGCCGTGCCACGGTTTGCGATCGGTGTCTGCCATTGCTGCTCCTGAGGGTTTCGCGCGATGAGTCGCTGAGAATGTGGGGAAGGACACCGGCGGTGGTGCCGGGTGGAATGAGGTCACTCTAGGGCTTCAGCACTCTCAGTGCAATATTACATTGCATCGTGCTGATCGTCGGTCTGGGCCAGAGCACCCAGCGGCATGGGAGCGCCGATCAGCCGTTCGTCTGGCTCGCCCGGCGCACCCGCACTGAGCAGCGCCGCCGCGTAGCCGCAGACGCGCCCCTGGCACCAGCCCATCCCGGTGCGGGTCAGCTGCTTGACCTGACGGGCATCGGTGGCACCAGCCTCGATCGCCGCCCGCACGGCGCCGAAGCGCACCTCCTCGCAGCGGCACACGATGGTCTCGTCGGTCAGCGCGTCGACCCAACCGACCGGCACCGGGTGGGCCGAGATGATGGCGTCGGCGAAGGCGCCCAGCCGCACCGCCGCGACCCCATCCGGGCCGGGTGCAGGGTGGGATGCCGGGTCGGCGCCCGTCAGGTCGTGGGCCACCCCCCGCGCCGCGAGGCGACCCTCGACGAGCGCGAGCGCGGCGCCGCCGACGCCGCAGGTCTCACCGGCCGCGTAGACCCGCGGCCGGCTGCTGCGGTGGAGCCGGTCGACCTCGACGACCGGAGTGCCGCCCCTGTCGCGCGTCAGGCGCAAACCCAGGGTCACGGCGATGTCGAGCTGAGGGGTGAAGCCCCAGCCGACGCCCACGGCGTCGACGGTGTGGCGTTCGGCCGAACCCTCGACCGGGCGACCGTCGCGCCCGACCCGGGCCACCGAGACCGCCTCGACCCGATCGGTGCCGTGGGCGGCCACGATCATCCGCCTGGGGCGTAACGGAACCCGGTGACGCAGCAGGGTCGCGGCGTACCCGGCCCCCTCGCCGAGCTTGCCGACGTTGCGGGCCACGGCCCGCGACTCGCGCAGCCACCTCACGGGGTGGTTGGCCTCGAAGACACCCACGACGGTGCTGCCTCGGGCGGCCAGCGCGGCCGCGACCGGAAGCAGGAACGGGCCGGTGCCCCCGATGGCCACGCGGCGACCGGCGGCCACGTCGCCGGCCTTGAGCAGGGCCTGTAGGCCGCCGACGGTCATGACGCCAGGCAGGTCCCAGCCCGGGAAGGGCAGTGCGCGGTCGAAGGCGCCGGTGGCGATCACGAGGGCCCGACCGGTGATCGTGCTGGTGCTCTCGTCGCCCGGCCGACCGCTGCGGTCGACCACGTGAACGGCGAAGCCACCCTCTGCCACCGGCCCCGGGTCGTTCGCCGTGACCGACCACACGTGGTGCGCGAACCGCGTCGCCAGCCGCCCCGAGGCCGCTCCACGATCGAGCGCATCGCGCAACCGGTGGAAGGTGGCGAGGTCGTGGTGCAGGCCGGCCCGGCGTGGGGCCGGCTCACCGGGGTGGGGTGTTGGAACCGGGGCGGGCTGGCGCCAGTACTGGCCACCCGCCCCGTGCCCGGCGTCGACCAGCCCGACCGTGAGCGACGTCTCGGCGAGCAGCGTGGCCACGCAGGCCATCCCGGCAGGCCCTGCCCCGATGACGACCACGTCGTGGTCGGCACCCGAGGGCGTCAGGTCAGGTGTCGTCATGACCGGTTCCTTCCTGGGTGAGCGCTGTCATGCCGTCTCGGGCCACCACGAGGCACGCTCGCTGGTTGGCGTGGCCGTCGACGGTCAACAGGCAGTCGAAGCACACGCCGATGCCACAGAACAGTCCGCGCGGGCGACCCTCGAGCCGGGTGGTGCGCCAGGCGGTCGTTCCCGCCGCGACGAGAGCCGCGCCGAGCGTCTGGCCGGGGCGGAACGGCACACGTCGGCCATCGAAATCGAAGCTGGTGTCGAACTCGCTCACAGGGCTGGCACCTGCTCGGCCACCGACTCGGACGCCGACTCGGACGCCGACTCGGCGCCGACGAAACGGTCGGGCAGCAGGGCCGCGAACTCGGCGCCCGGCTCTGACTTACGCGCGCCGGTGAGGTAGTCGGTGATGAGTCGCCCGGTGCCCGTGGCGAGCCCGATGCCGGCGCCTTCGTGGCCGCAGGCATGCAGCACCCCCGGTGCGCGGGGGTCAGGTCCGATCACCGGTAGGTGGTCGGGGCAGTAGGGCCGAAACCCGCGGTAGACCCGCAGCAGGTTGACGTCGGCGAGGAAGGGGAAGATCGCGATGGCCTGCCGGGCCAGCGTCTCGACGACGTCCACCCGCAGGCTGGTGTCGAACCCCACACGCTCACGGCTGGCACCGATGAGCACCGTTCCGCCGTGGGTGCCCTCGACGACGCACGAGGTCTCGAGCCCCTCCCCCGACGACTCCACGTTCTCGACGTAGTCGGCCGTGTAGACCTTGTGCCGCACCATCGGGGGCAGCGGCTCGGTGACGAGCACGAACCCGCGACGTGGCAGCACGGGTATCGGCCCGCCGAGACGCTCGCCGACGACGCCGCCCCAGGTGCCGGCGGCGTTCACGACGGCATCCGCCTCGATGACCTCGCCCGACGTGGTGCGGATGCCGCTCACCGCACCGTTCGTGTCGGTCAGCGCCCCGGCCACCTCGAGCCCACAGCGGAACTGCGCTCCTCGCTGCTGCGCCAGCACCAGCATGCGGGAGGCTGCGAGCACCGGCTGCACCTGCATGTCCTCGGGGTAGTGCATGGCTCCGGGCAGGCTCGGTGACAGGTGCGGCTCGAGCACGAGGGGGTCCTCGACCTCCAACGCCATGACACCGGCAGCGCGCTGCCGGTCGGCAAACGAGATCAGCGAACCCAGCCCCTGGTGGGTCGTGGCGACGACGACGCCGCCCTTCTCCTCGAGCTCGATCGACTCGCGCCCGACGAGGTCACCGACCTCGAGCCAGGTGCGCCGGCTGAGCTGGGCGAGCGCCATCTCGGCCCCGGGCGCCTTGTCCGAGAGCAGGATGTTGCCCTCGCCGCGGCTGGTCGTGCCCGCGCCGACGGGCAGCCGGTCGACGACGACGACCTCGATGCCCTCGCGGGTCAGAGCCTCGGCGCAGGCGGTACCGACGATGCCGGCGCCCACGACGATGACCTTCACGAGAGCCTCCTGTGCATAGTGTGTAATGTTACACAGCACCGAACTTCGGTGCGCTCGTACCCAGGGAGAGCCGTCATGCCACTCACCGGACACTCGATCATCGCAGGGCAGCCGACGCCCGGAAGTGACGGCACGTTCCGCGCGGTCGACCCTGCCACCGCCGGCGAGATCGGCCCGGAGGTCACCGCCCTCACCCAGACTCAGCTCACTGACGCGACCAAGGCTGCAGCACAGGCCTTTCCGCAGTTCCGGGCCACCAGCCCCGACGAGCGCGCTACGTTCCTCGAGGCCATCGCCGACGAGATCGAGAGCCTCGGTGACGAGCTGGTCGACACCGCTCACCTCGAGTCGGGTCTGCCCCTCGCCCGCCTGCAGGGCGAGCGTGGGCGCACCTGCGGCCAGCTGCGGATGTTCGCGCAGGTCGTGCGGGCCGGCGACCACCTCGGCGTTCGCATCGACCCTGCCCTGCCCGATCGCACGCCCCTGGCCCGACCCGATCTGCGTCAGCGAATGATCGCGCTGGGGCCGGTTGCCGTCTTCGGGGCCAGCAACTTTCCGCTCGCGTTCTCCACGGCCGGGGGCGACACGGCCTCCGCCCTCGCCGCGGGCTGCCCCGTGGTCGTCAAGGCGCACAACGCCCACCCCGGCACGGCCGAGCTCGTCGGGCGCGCGATCACGGTGGCCGCCGACCGCACCGGGATGCCGGCCGGTGTCTTCTCGCTCGTCTTCGGCCTCGGCAACGAGATCGGCGCCGCCCTCGTAAGTGACCCGGCCATCGCGGCCGTCGGCTTCACCGGTTCGCGGGCCGGCGGTCTCGCCCTCGTGGCGGCTGCCGCCGCCCGGCCCGCCCCCATCCCCGTCTACGCCGAGATGTCGTCGGTCAACCCGGTGGTGGTGCTGCCGGGCTCGATCGAGGGCGACCGTGCCCGTGAGCTGGCGACGGCCTTCGTGGGGTCGTTGACGCTCGGCTCGGGCCAGTTCTGCACCAACCCCGGCCTGCTCTTCCTCCCCGCCGGCGAAGCGGGAGACCGTTTCGTCGACGGGGTCGAGGCCGCCGTGCGCCAGACCACCGGGCAGACCATGTTGACCGGCGGCATCCACGATCATTTCGAGGCCGGCACCGAACGCCTCGGCACCGCCGGCGCCGTGACCACCGTCGCCGTCGGAAGCGAGGGTGAGGGCCAGAACGCCCCCGCTCCGGTGGTGTTCTCTACCGAGATCGCCCAGTTCGTCGGCGACGACAGCCTGGCCGCCGAGGTGTTCGGAGCGGCCGGTCTCATCGTGCGCTACGAGGAGATCGCCTCTCTCGCAGCGGCGCTCGGTCGACTGGAGGGGCAGCTCACGGCCACGCTGCACGGCACCGAGAGCGACCACGACGCCGCCCGGACGCTCTTGGCGGTGCTGGAGACACGGGCCGGGCGGGTGCTCTGGGGTGGCTGGCCCACCGGCGTCGAGGTGTCCCACGCCATGGTGCACGGCGGTCCGTTCCCGGCGACCTCCGACTCGCGCACGACCTCGGTGGGCACGCTCGCCATCGAACGCTTCCAGCGGCCGGTCTGCTACCAGGACCTCCCCGAAGACCTGCTGCCCGAGGCCCTGCGCGACGACAACCCTTGGGGCCTGGTGCGCCGCCTCGACGGCGCCCTCCAGCTACCGGCGTCGAGCTAGCCCGACGGCGGCGGGCCGGGTTCGGATCATGCCGAACCCGGCCCGTCACCCTCAGAGCCGGGCGGCCAGACGGTGGTAGGCGGCGCTCCACCGCAGCTGCTGCCGCAGGATCTGCGGCGTGGTCGACGCACCGATCTCGACCAGCTCGATCTGGGTCATCTCGGCGAAGTCGCGGAACTCCTCAAGCCCCACCGCTGTGCTCAGCACGGTGTGGTGCGGGGCACCCGCCAGCAGCCACGACTCGGCCGACATGCTGAGGCTCGGCTTCGGCTTCCAGACCGCGCACGCGACCGGCAGTAGGGGAAGCTGCTCGTCGGGTTCGACGACATCGATCTCGTTCAGGGTCAGGCGGAACCGGTCACCGAGGTCGCTCATGCCCACCACGACGCCGGCACCCGGTGCCGCAGTGAAGCGCAGCCGCACCGGGTCGTCGCGATCACCGATCGCCAGAGGGTGCACCTCGAGGGAGGGCTGCGCGCCGGCGATGCTCGGGCAGACCTCGAGCATGTGCGCGCCGAGCACCTTCTCCTCCCCCGGCACGAGGTGGTAGGTGTAGTCCTCCATGAAGCTGGTGCCGCCGGCGCGGTCACCGGCCATCACCTTGGTGGCCCGCAACAGCAAGGAGGTCTTCCAGTCGCCCTCACCGCCGAAGCCGTAGCCATCGGCCATGAGTCGCTGGACCGCCAGCCCGGGCAGCTGGCGCAGCCCACCGAGATCCTCGAAGTTGCTCGTGAAGGCCCGGAAGCCGCCCTCCACCAGAAAGGCCCGCAGCCCGGCCTCGATGCGCGCACCATCGCGCAGCGACTCGTGACGGTCGCCGCCGGGTAGCAGCTCAGGCGCGACCCGGTAGGTGTCGGCGTACTCGGAGACCAGCGCGTCGACGTCGGAGTCGGCGACCGCGTCGACGACCGCCACGAGGTCGTTGACCCCGTAGGTGTTGACGGACACACCGAACCGCAGCTGGGCCTCGACCTTGTCGCCCTCGGTGACTGCAACGTCGCGCATGTTGTCGCCGAACCTGGCGAGGCGCAGGGTGCGCAGCGCGTTCACCCCGGCAGCGGCGCGGGCCCAGCAGGCGACCCGCTCCCTCACCTCGGGGTTGCCCACGTGCCCGGCGACCACCTTGCGCGCCACCGACAACCGCGCCCCGAGAAAGCCGAACTCCCGGTCACCGTGGGCGGCCTGGTTGAGATTCATGAAGTCCATGTCGATGCTCGACCACGGCAGGGCCACCCCCGCCTGCGTGTGCAGATGGAGCAGCGGCTTGCGCAGGGCGTCCAGCCCGGTGATCCACATCTTGGCCGGCGAGAAGGTGTGCATCCAGGTGATGACCCCGAGGCAGTTCGGGTCGGCGTTGGCCTCGAGCATGGTCGCGTGGATGGCCGGGGCGTCGGCCAGGACCGGCTTCCACACCACCTGCGCCGGGATGTCACCCTGGCCGCCCAGCAGGTCGGCGATCACCTGCGACTGCTCCGCCACCTGGCGCAGCGTCTCCGCGCCGTACAGCCGCTGGCTTCCGGTCAGGAACCAGATCTGCGGGGTCGGGGTCGTTGTGGGGGTCGTTGGAGGTGTCGGCAAGGTCATCTCTGTGCTCCTCGAGGTTCGGCTCTCATGGTTTCACCGTTGGCCGTAGTGGCCCTGGTAGCGCGCATGGAGTGCGTCGATGTCGGCCGGGTCGATGGGCCGCGGCTCGCCCAGCTGGCGAGCGAGGTGAACCGTGCGAGCGGCGTCTTCGCACAGCACCGCCGCCTTGACCGCCGCCGCCGCCGTGGCCCCGATCGTGAACACGCCGTGGTTGCTCATGAGAACGGCGGGCGACGTGCTGCCCGAAAGCGTCTCGACGATGCCCCGACCGATGGAGTCGTCGCCGATACGGGCGAACGGGCCGACCGGAACCGGCCCACCGAACTCGTCGGCCATCATGGTCAGCACGCACGGGATCGGCTCGCCGCGCGCCGCCCACGCCGTGGCGTACGTCGAATGCGTGTGCACCACCCCGCCCACGTGCGGCAGGTGGCGGAACACGTAGGCCGACGCTTCGGTGTCGGACGACGGCGAGAGATCACCGTCGACGACGCGCCCGTGCAGGTCACAGAGCACCATCGACTCGGGGGTGAGCTCTTCGTAGGCGACGCCCGACGGCTTGATCACCATCAGGTCGTGGCCGGGCACGCGCGCCGAGACGTTTCCCGACGTCCACGCCACGAGCGACCAGCGCATCAGCTCGGCGTGCAGGGCGCACACCTGGGCCCGAAGCTGCGTGACAGCGGCCGCCACGTCGGAGCCGACGGTCATGACGTCTCCCCCTCAGGCGCGACCCCGGCCCGGCCCTTGATAGCGGTGCGCCGGATGGCCTTGAGTCGCTTCATGGCAGCGTTGCCCCCTCTTCCGAAGTAGTCGTGCAGCGTCCGGTACTCGGCGTAGAGCCCGTCGTAGGCCACCGACCGGGCCTGGTCGGGCACGTAGACGTCTGTATCCACCCGGCCCATGGCGTCGGCCGCCGCGGCGATGCTCGGGTAGGCCCCGGCGGCCACGGCGGCGTGCATGGCCGAACCGAGCGCGGGGCCCTGCTGCGACCCGATGACCGACAGTGGCAGCCCCGTGACGTCGGCATAGATCTGCATCAGCAGCGCGTTCCGAGTCAGCCCGCCCGCGACGATGAGCGCGGTGACGGGCACGCCGGATGCCGTGAACGTCTCGAGGATCACCCGGGTGCCGAAGGCCGTCGCCTCGAGCAGCGCCCGGTAGACGTCCTCGGGCCGGGTGGCCAGGGTCTGGCCCAGCACGAGACCCGACAGCTCGTGGTCGACGAGCACCGACCGGTTGCCCGAGTGCCAGTCGAGTGCGACGAGCCCGTGCTCACCGACGGCCTGGCGCGACGCGAGCGCCGTGAGGTGTTCGTGAACCGACCGGTCGGCCTGCTCGGCGGCCCGGACGTACTCGGGGGGCACGGAGGTGCGGGCGAACCATCCGAAGATGTCGCCGACACCCGACTGACCGGCTTCGTAGCCCCACAGGCCGGGCACGATACCGCCGTCGACGACGCCGCACATGCCGGGCACCTCACGCAGCACGTCGCTGCTCATCACATGACACGTCGACGTGCCCATGATCGCCACCATCTGACCGGGCGCGGTGGCCCGGGCGGCGGGGGCGGTGACGTGCGCATCGACGTTGCCGACTGCAACGGTGATGCCAGCCCGCAGACCGGTCCACCCCGCGGCCTCCTCGGTCAGCCCACCGGCCGGCGCGCCGAGCTCACCGATCGGCTGGTCGAGCTTGTCGGTCGCGAAGTCGGCGAAGCCCGGGTTCAGTGCCCCGAGGAAGTCGGCGGAGGGGTAGGCGCCGTCCTGCCGAATCCCCTTGTAGCCGGCGGTGCAGGCGTTGCGCACGTACGTTCCGCAGAGCTGCCAGACGATCCAGTCGGCGGCCTCCACCCACCGTTCCGTGGCGGCGTAGACCTCCGGATCGTCCTCCAACATCTGTAGGGCCTTGGCGAACTCCCACTCCGAGCTGATCAGGCCGCCGTAGCGAGGCAGCCACCACTCCGACCGTTCCGCGGCGAGCGTGTTGATGCGATCGGCCTGCCCCTGGGCGGCGTGGTGGCGCCAGAGCTTGACGTAGGCGTGTGGCCGGTCGGTGAACTGAGCAAGCTCGCTGAGCGGTATCCCCTCGTTCGTCGTGGGGAGCACCGTGCAGGCCGTGAAGTCGGTGGCGATACCGATGACGTCAGCAGGGTCGACGCCCGCCTCGGCGATGGCGCCCGGCACCGCGTGACGCAGCACGTCGCGATAGTCGTCCGGCACCTGCAGAGCCCACTCCGTCGGGAGGTCGGTGCCGCCCGGGAGCCGGCTTACAAGCACCCCGTGCCGGTACTCGTGGACGCTCGAGCCCAGCTCTGCCCCGTCGCTCACTCGCACGACCAGCGCTCGACCCGACAACGTACCGAAGTCGACGCCCACGACGTAGGCGGGCTGCTCACTGGTTGGGGTGGGCTCAGTGGTTCTGGTCGCTTCACGGGCAGTCATGGGCGGACACCTCTCGAGACAGGCCCGCTGCTCGCGCGGACGACGAGCTCGGGGTCGATGAGTCGCGGACGGGGCTCAGGGCCACCGCGGATCGCGGCAGTCAGAGACTCGATGGCTCGTTGCCCGACCGCTCGGAAGTCCTGCCGCACCGTCGACAGTGGGGGGATCAGGAACGCCGCCTCGGGGATATCGTCGAACCCGACGACGCTCACGTCTTCCGGAACGCGAACACCTTCCTGGTGCAGGGCCTGCAGCACACCGACGGCCATCTGGTCGTTGGCCGCGAAGACCGCCGTGGCGCGCCCCCTGACGGTGATCAGCCGGCCGGCTCGATACCCACTGGCGGCGCTCCAGTCTCCTGCGAAGACCTCGCCGTTCGTCACCCCTGCGTGCTCGAGCTCGAGTCGCCAGCCGTCGCGTCGCGCCTTGGCCTCGGCCCACTCGAGCGGGCCAGTCACGTGGGCGATCTCGGTGTGGCCGAGGTCGAGCAGGTGACGCGTCGCGGCTCGCGCGCCGGCGACCTGGTCGACTCCCACCGTGCGCCGCGACCCGCTGAGGTCACCCTCGACGAGCACGACCGGGGGCCCACCCGCGCGCGAACGCACGACGTCGAGGGCATCGTCGTGCACGGCGATGACGACGATTCCCTCCACCGCCAACCGGGCCAGCTGCTCTACGGCAGAGTCGAACTCGACGCGACGTACCGACGACAGCACGAGCGAGCTCGCGAGGTAGCCCGCTTCGCGGGCCGCCATCTCGAGCGCCCGCTGGATGCTCGCCGGCCCGAACTGGCCGGTGTCGGTGGTGATGATCCCGAGCGTGCCCGACCGACCCCTCACCAGGTTGCGGGCCGCTGGGTTCGGGTGGTAGTCGAGTCTCGCGATCGCCTGCTCGACGCGTTCGCGCGTCTCGGGGCGGATGCCGTCGGCCCGGTTTACCACCCGAGAGACCGTCTGGTGCGACACCCCGGCGAGCTCGGCGACATCCTTGAGCCTCGCCGCGCGGCGGCGCTCCACCGTGAGCGCTTCCCTCACGCCCGCCCCGGCGGCTGGCGCCGGCCCTCGCTCAGGCTCCACTGGCGGCGGCGAGGTGTCGCTGGGCCCAGCGCTCGATACCCGCGGCATCGATGGGCAGCGCGTCCGAGAGCACCTCGGCACCCGTGGGCGTGACGAGCAGGTCGTCCTCGAGCCGAACACCGATGCCGCGCAGCTCGGGGGGAACTGTCTCGTCGTGAGCGTGGAAGTAGAGCCCCGGCTCGACCGTCATCACCATGCCGGGTTCGAGCCGGGCCCCTTGGTAGCGGTCGTGGTCGGAGGAGAGGCAGTCGTGCACGTCGAGGCCGAGGTGGTGCCCGATACCGCAGACGAGGTAGCGCCGGTGCTGCTGCCCCTGAGGTGAGAGCGCCTCGTCGACGGACACCCCGAGCAGGCCCATGTCGTTCAGCCCGCTCGCGACCACCTCCATGGAGGCGAAGTGGAAATCGGAGTACTGAACGCCCGGGCGAACCTGGTCCATCCCGGCCCGATGGGCCCGCTCGACGATGTCGTGGACCTCGCGCTGCACCGGCGAGAACGAGCCCGACGGCGGCACGGTGCGGGTGACGTCGGCGGTGTAGAGGCTGGTGGCCTCGACGCCCATGTCGAGCAGCAACGGGGAGTCGGCGAGCACCGGTCCGTCGCACCGCACCCAGTGCAGGGTCGGGGCGTGGGGGCCCGAACCGACGATGCTCGCGTAGCCCGGCCCGTTGCCGAACGTGCGGGCGTGCCGGTCGAAGGTGCCCTGCAGCCAGCGCTCCCCGAGCCCGTCGACCGCGGCAGGCACCTCGGCCATGACGGCCGCGAACCCGGTCACCGTGTGGTCGACCGCCTGGCGCAGCTGCCCGATCTCCCAGTCGTCCTTGACCATCCGCAGGTCTGACAGTCGGCTCGACAGGCTGCCGTCGACCTCGAGCCCGTGGGTGGCGACCCAGGCGCTCGGCGTGGTGGGCGTGGTCAGCGCCCCCCGGCAGCCGTCGAGCGTGGCGGGAAGCTCGGTGACGTTCTTCACCCCGACCGAGAGGGCCTCGGCCCAGTCACGCAGGCCCGGAGAGGCTCCCACCCACAGCTCGCCGTGCAGCGCGCTTCCGAAGAAGTCGGGCTCGCCCGGCCCCGCCGGTGCGGGCAGGAACAGGGTGGCGTCGTGGCGCGACCCGGAGGCGCGCAGCACGAGCACCGCGCCCTCGACCTGGCAGCCGGTGAGCCAGACGAAGTCGCTGTCGGCCCGGAAACCGTAGGCGGCATCCCCGTTGCGTCTCGGCGCCTCGCCGGAGCAGACGACGAGGTCGTGGCCCGTGAGCCGCTCGCTGAGCCGGCTACGGTGCTGTTCGGCTGCGGCCGCGGCACCCAAAGGCAGCGACGGCTCGATGCGCCTGCTCCCCCACCCGTGGGCGATCGCGTCGGTGAAGCCCCTGGCCTCGCCCGGTCGCACCGGCTTGGTGTCGGCGTAGGGAGGGCGAACCCGTTGTGGCTCAACGACACCCGTCTCGCGCGCTGGGGTGTCAGCAGCGACCTGCGGGACTGCGGCGGGGTCGGTCGCGGTGTTCAGCATGGGCTGCTCCTCAGTCGTCGTCGTCACTCCACTGGTCTTCATCGGCGTTCGCCCCCGCGATCGCGCACCATCTCGCGCAGCCGGGTGAGCACGCGGCCACTGGCGATGCCGTCATGCTCGAACTCGTTGGTGACCCAGGCCTGCGACGAACCCAGCCGCCCCAGCGTGTCGAGCTGGAGGTGGGCGTCGACGAACATGTCGTCAAAGTACACGGCGGCGGCAAGCGGGACCTCGCTCGAGGCCAGCCGCTCGAGGTCGTACAGCGGGCTCCATTCGGGCCGCCGGGCCAGCTCGTTCACAGCAGCGGCGAAGGGGCGCAGCAGCCGCACCTCGTCGAACATCCACGGGAAGGCCATCTCGCCGGTGAACAGCAACGGCCTTCGCCCCGGGTCGAACTCGGCTCGCCGGTCGCGCTCGCGTTGGGCCGCCCACCCTGTCGGGCCGTTGGCGCCGTCGCCGTAGATCGACTCCTGGAGCGACCAGAAGAGCGGGTTCGACGCCGACGACGAACGCGCCAGACAGTCGGCGAGGAAAGCCTCCGACAGCCGGCCGGGCCGGGTGAACGCCTTCTCCAGCAACCAGTGCAGCCGCTCGATACCGGGCTTCATGCCGAGGTCGATGCCGAGCGACTGGAACCGGTGCACGGTCAGCAGGTCGCCGTCGGGCAGGCGCACGTCGCCGTCGGCGAGGCGGTCGGCGACCGCCGACACCAGCGCGACGTCCTGGGGGTACCGGCGGTAGAGCTCGGCCGTCTTGGTCGCCACCCGGTCGAAGGTGCGGCGGTACACCTCGTCGGCGCTCGCGGGGGTTCCCGGGATGCCGCCCGCGACGTAGCACGCCGAGAGTCCCTCGGGGGCGTGCGAGAGGTAGGTGAGCGTGATCCAGCCGCCGAAGCTCTGCGCGAAGGTCGCCCAGCGACGCCCGCCGTAGATCTCGTGCCGCACCAGCTCGAGGTCGCGCACGATCGAGTCGGCTCGGAAGTTCGCGAGGTGGTCGGCCTCCTCCTGCGCCGTGGTGAACGCCCCCAGGTCAGCGCCCTCGAGGGGGGTGCTCCGGCCCGTTCCACGCTGGTCGACGAGCACGACCCGGTAGGTCTGCAGTGCCTCGTCGACCCACCCGCTGCGGTCGACCGGGCGGGGCCCGGACCCGCCGGGGCCGCCCTGCAGAAAGGTCAGCAGCGGCAGGTCATCGTCTCGCTTGTCGGGGTCGACGAGCTCGCGCACGAAGAGCTCGAGCTGTTCGCCGTCGGGCGAGTCCCACCGCAGCGGTGCGCCGATCACCTGTTCACGCACGCGGATGCCGGGAAGGTTGTACTCGATCGTCGTGGACACTGGCGTCACCTCTCGATGCTCTGGGCGGCCAGGGCCGCTCGTTCGGCGGCCCGCTCGCGTCGCGCCGTCTCCCACTCCGGTCGGATGCGGGGAACCGCGCTGAGCAGCGCGCGGGTGTACTCGTGCTGAGGGTTGTCGAAGACGGCGTCGCGATCGCCTTCCTCGACAATGCGGCCAGCACTCATGACGGCCACCCGCGTCGCGATCTGGCGGACCACCGCCAGGTCGTGGGCGATGAAGAGATAGCTGAAGCCCTCTTCCGCCTGCAGCCGACGCAGCAGGTTGATCACCTGCGCCTGCACCGAGACGTCGAGCGCCGAGACCGCCTCGTCACAGATGACGAGCCGCGGGGCCACGGCCAACGCGCGGGCGATCCCGATGCGTTGGGCCTGACCGCCCGAGAACTGCGCCGGGAACCGCTCCCACTGCATCGGGTCGAGGCCGACCCGCTCCATCAGGTTCTGGGTGAAGGCGCGGGAGCCGCCCGGTGGCTTTCGGCCCTGGTAGCGCAGCGGCGCCGTGATGATGCGCTCGACGGTGTGCCGCGGGTTCAGCGACGAGAAGGGGTCTTGGAAGACGACCTGCACCTCGCTGCGGAAGTCGTGCAGGTCTCGGCCGTTCAACGTGGTCACGTCGTGGCCGTCGAAGCGCACCGAGCCCGACGTCGCGTCGATGAGGCGAGCCACCAGCCGGGCGGTCGTCGACTTGCCCGACCCCGACTCACCGACCAGGGCCACGGTCTCGCCCGCCTCGACCCGCAGGCTCACGTCGTCGACCGCCCGGAAGGTCTCGGGCCTCGCGATGAGCCCGCCCGTGCCGGCGACCGCGAACTCCTTCACGAGGTGGTCGGCTTCGAGCAGGGCCGAAGAGCTCGGGGCGCTCATGTCGCTTCTCCTGCCCGGCCCGGCGTGCGCAGGGCCGCGATGTCGTCGTCGATCCGGGGAACCGCATCGAGCAGGTCCCGGGTGTACGCGTGCTGGGGGTCGCTGAAGACCGCCTCGACCGGCCCTCGCTCGACGCACTCGCCGTAGCGCATGACGACGATGTGGTCGGTGATCTCGCTGACCACGGCGAGGTCGTGGGTGATCAGGATCAGCCCGCTGCCCGTCTCGCGGCGGATCTCTTCGAGCAGCTCGAGAATCTGCGCCTGCACCGTGACGTCGAGGGCGGTGGTCGGCTCGTCGGCGATGAGCAGCTCCGGCTCGGTCGAGAGGGCCATCGCGATCATCACCCGTTGGCGCATCCCGCCCGAGAACTGGTGCGGGTAGTCGTCGACCCGCCTAGCGGCATCCTTGATGTGCACCCGCTCCATCGCCTCGATCGACACCTGACGGGCCTGGCGGCGCGAGACCCCCTTGCGGTGCGAGCGGTAGGCCTCCTGGATCTGGGCGCCGACCGTGTAGTAGGGGTTGAGCGATGACAGTGGGTCTTGGAAGATCATCGCGATGCGATCGCCTCGCACCCTGCGCAGCGCCGACTCCGACATGGTCGTCAGCTCGTCACCGGCGAAGCGGATGCTGCCGGAGCGGCGGGCCTTTCCCGGCAGCAGGCCCATGATCGCGAGGCTGGTCAACGACTTGCCGGAGCCCGACTCACCGACGATGCCGAGCGCTCCCCCCTTCTCGAGGGTGAGGTCGAGGTGCGAGACGACGTCGGTGTGCCCGGTCGCGGTGGGGAACGAGACGGTGAGGTCGCTGACCTCCAGCAGGTTCTGCGCCGGCCCGTTCATGTTCCCACCCGCACTCTCGGGTCGATGACGGTATAGACGAGGTCGACGACCACGTTGCCGATGACCACGAAGAACGCGGCCAACAGGGTGACCCCCATGATGACGGGTTGGTCGTTCTTCGCGATGGAGTCGGCCGCCAGCTTGCCGACCCCGTTGAGGCCGAAGACGGTCTCGGTGATGAGCGCCCCACCGAGCAGGCCGGCGAAGTCCATACCGAACACGGTCACCACGGGGGTGAGCGCCGGGCGCAGGGCGTGGCGACGCCAGACCAGCCGGGGGGCCAGACCCTTGGCTCTCGCGGTGCGCAGGAAGTTCTCCTGCAGGGTGTCGATGACGTTGGCGCGGGTCAGCCGGGTGTATGCGGCCGCATAGCCGACCGCGAGCACGATCCACGGCATGACGAAGTTGAGGAACCACTGGACGGGGTCGTCGCTGAAGGGGACGGCCTGCGGAAAGGGCAGCCACTGCAGCCGCACCACCAGCACGTACTGCAGCACGAGCGCCAGCACGTAGTTGGGAATCGACATGCCACCGAGCGTCAGGCCGGTGAGTGTCTTGTCGACCCAGGTGCCTTCGCGCACCGCGCTCAGCAGGCCCGCCGACACCCCACCGAGCAGCCACAGCACGGCAGCACCGATGGCGACGGTCGCCGAGACGGGGAGGCGCTGCAGCATCATGTCGGTGACCGGCTGGCTGGACTGGAAGGAGTAGCCGAGGCACGGGGCCGAGCACTGCACAGCCGAGACTCCGTCACCGTAGGAGCGCCCGACGAAGATCCCCTTGAGAAAGGTCAAGAACTGTGACCAGAACGGCTGGTCGAGGCCGAGGTTGTCGCGGATCTGGTCGATGCGCTCGGGCGTGCACGTCTTGCCGCAGATCTGTACGGCCGGGTCGGGAGAGAACAGGAAGAACACGGCGTAGGTGAACAGGCAGACGAGCAGAAGGATGCCGGCCATGGCGGCGACGCGGTTGACGAGATACCTGGCCATCAGCGCGCCTCTCCGGAGTCGATGACCGCACGCACCCGGTCGCCCAACACGGTGAACGACATGACGAGCAGGAACAGGAACAGGCCAGGGATCGCGAAGTACATCGGGTCGACCGAGTACCAGGTGACCGAGCTTGCGATCATCTGCCCCCACGAGGGCTGCGGCGGGATCACGCCGACACCGAGGAAGGAGAGCCCCGCCTCGGTGCCGATGTACCCAGGCACGGCCAGCGTGACCATGACGATGATCGTCGACCGCAGGTTGGGCAGGATCTCGCGGAAGACGATGGCGGTTCCCGAGGCACCCGAGGCCCGGGCGGCCTCGACGAACTCGCGCTGGGCGGTCGACATGGCCTGACCTCGCACGATCCGGGCGAGGTAAGGCCAGCCGAACACCGAGATGACGACGACCAGGAGGGTGGAGCGGTTGCCGGCCGGGAGGGCCGAGAGCACGGCGATCATGAAGATCAGCGCCGGAAAGGCCATCAGGAAGTCCATCACCCGGGAGATCAGCTGGTCGGTGCGGCCGCCGAAGTAGCCGGCGAGCAGACCAAATGTGACACCGAGAAGCGTGGTCAGGGTGGTGGCCGCGAGGGCTATCGTCATCGACACCCGCGCGCCGTAGACGATGCGGGCGAAGACATCACGGCCGCTGCCCGGCTCGACCCCGAACCAGTGCGTGCTGCTGATGCCACCCCACGGCCCGAGCGGCACCCCGCCGAGGTTGGGGTCGATGGCCGACTGGTCGAACTCGAGCGGGCCCCACCCGCTCACCGAGACGATGAGGGGGGCGAAGACGGCCATCAGGATGATCAGAACGATGTAGCTCAGGGCGAGCATCGCCCCGACATCGCGGCGGAGCACCCGAAGGACGCGCCCCCTGGAGGGCGTCCCCGACCCGAGAGCCGCTGCCTGCGCAGACTCGGCTCCCGAGCCCCCGGCTCGCTCGAGCTCGGTGAACGGCGAGGTCATGGTGACCTACTTCTTGTTCGGGTCCCGAAGGCCCACCAGCACGTAGTCGATGCCTCCAGCCGCGGCGCCGGGTGAGGCGAAGAGGCCGGTGACGTTGCTACCGGGCAGGTAGACGTACTGCGCCACGTTGAGGGGCACCACCGGCGCCAGCTTCATGATCTGCTCGTCGAGGTCGCCCCACGCCGTGTTGGCGGCGTCGATGTCGGTCATGGCACCGATCTCGTCGATGCGCTTGTTGACCGCGGGGTCATCGAGCTGTGAGAGGTTGCTGTTGCCCTTCGGGAGGATGTTGCGCCCGTCGAAGAGCGGCGGGATGAAGGTGGCCGCCGACGACGACCAGTCGGGGCACCAACCGGTGATGGCCGCGTCGTGCTGCTGGGTCGGCGTGCCGATCGTCTCGTAGTACTTGGAGGCGTCGATCGGGTTGAGGTTGACCGTGATACCGATCTTCTTCAGCGACTCCTGCACGGCCTCCGACTGCTTCTGGGCCACGGGCAGCGTGCGCTGGTCGAGCTCCATCGAGAAGCCGTTCGCCTGACCCGCGTCGGCCAGCAGCTTCTTGGCAGCAGCGACGTCACCGGTGTTGCCGGTGCTGGGGTAGAGGTCGAAGTCCTTGTGGCCGGCCACGGTCGTCGGAACGATCGTGGAGGTGAGCGTGGCCAGCTGGGTGCCGCCGGTGGCGTTCTGGACGGCCGTCTTGTCGATGGCGAGGTTGATGGCCTGGCGAACCCTGACGTCGTCGAGCGGTTTCTTCGTCGTGTTCAGCCCCATGTAGGTGGTGCAGATACCAGGCATGGTCAGCGTGCGGCCCTTCAGCTGCGGGGTCTGCAGCCGCGGCAGGGTGGAGGCCTGGATCGTTCCGGAGATGGCGTCGACGTCGCTGCCCTGCCCGGCGAGGAGTCGTTCGTCGATGGTGGCTGGGTCGATGCCGATGTTGAACTGCCAGCCGTCGGGCATGGCGGTGCGCACGTCGTCGGTGCTCTGGTCCCAGTTCGGGTTTCGCTCGAGCTTGACGATGCTGCCCGGTGTGAAGGTCGCCAGCTTGTAGGGGCCCGACGCGACCACCTTGTTGATGAACTCGTCACCGGCGCCGCTGCCCTGCGGGAACGGCACCATGTTCACCTGAGCGACGACGGCGTCGAACTCCGGGAAGGGCTTCTTCAGGTGGAAGACGATCGTCGACTCGTCGGGGGTCTCGATCGTGGAGAGCTCACCCGACTTGTACGGCCCCTGGTAGCTCTTGGGCGCGTCGATGACCTGCTTCGCGTACGGCGAGCCGATGCCGATCTGGGGGTCCCAGCTGCGTTCGATGCCGAACTTGACCGTGGCCGCGGTGATCGCGGAGCCGTCGTCGAACTTCAGCCCCTTCTTGAGGGTGTACGTCCAGGTCAGACCATCGGCGGATGGCTTCCCGAGCGAGGTGGCGAGGTCGGGAACGATGGCGTTGGGGTCTTTGGCGTTGCCCGGCGCCGACGTGGTGAGTGTGCGGTAGATGAGCCGGTAGAAGTTGTTGACGCCACCGTCGAAGCCGCGGGCCGGGTCGAGGTAGGAGAAGTCGGTGTTCTGCAGCACCTGGACCGTTCCCCCCTTGGTCGGGGTGGCGGTGAACGACGTACCGCTCTGGCCGCCGGTGGCGTTCGTCGGAGTGTTGGACGAGCCGCCCGAACACGCGCTGAGGCCGAGGGCCGTTGCGGCGCTGAGAGCCACGGTGAGTGCGAAGCGTCGGTTCATGATGACCTTTCGAGGGGGTGGTGGATCGACAGGTTCTGAGTTCACTTCTGGCGCAGCCAGACCCGCATCGGGCCGGGTTCACGGTTGCCCCACTGGAAGTAGGGCACGAGCGGCATCCGCTGCACCGCTGCGGCAGCGTCGCTCGCGTCGATACTGACGGCCACCGCGTCGAGGTCGGGGTAGAGCGCACTCGACGCCGGTGCGCGGGTCTCGACGAGCGCGTCGACGCCACCGGTCAGGCCGGGCCGACCCGTGAAGACGCCGTCATCGGCCCGCTCGTGCGACTCCACGCCGACCAGAACGAGGTCATCGACCGCGCCGGGGGCGTCCTGCTGCTCGGCGCAGTAGACGAGCGGTCCGCGCAGAACGGCGGCCGCGCCCCGGGTCGCATCGACGTAGGGGTGCGAAGTGACCATCCGCGCCTCCAGCGGCAACCGCAGGCTCAGCGCCTCGCCGACGCTCCACTGCCGCGTGACCAGCACCCAGCCCTTTTCGAACCTGGCCTTGGCCGGTTCACCCTCGACCGTGAGATCGAGGCCGGCGGCAGCGCCGGCCCAGCCCGGAACCCGCAGGCGCAGCGTGACGGGTCGGTCGACGGTTCGCGTCACGGTCACGGCAACAAGGCCGTCGAAGGGGTAACCCGTGGCGACGTCGACGTCAAGGGCCTGCGACGCGATCCGGCAGGACGCGTAGAGGGCGAGGGTGAGTGAGCTTTCGTCGGCGACCGCCACGTGGTCCTGCAGCTGCGCCATCCACCGCACGAGGTTCGGCGGGCAGCAGGCACAGCCGAACCACCCGCGCCGCAGCTCCGCTCCACCGGTCTCGGCCCCCGACCGTTGCTCGTGGTCGGGTCGGCGCTGAAGCGGGTTGTCGTAGAAGAAGGCCTTGCCGTTGTTGGCGAGACCCACGGCGTAGGCGTTGTAGAGGATGCGCTCGTACGCGTCGAGAACGTCGGCGCGCCCCGTCGTGACGAAGAGCCGCCAGCCCCACTGCATGGCGCCGATGGCGGCGCAGGTCTCGGCGTAGGCGCGCTCGGACGGCAGCTCGTAGCGGTCGCCGAACGCCTCGTCGGAGTGACGGGCTCCGAGACCGCCCGTGAGGTAGGACTTCGTCGCGACCATGTCGTCCCACAGGTACTCGAGGTGCTCGAGCAGCTCTGCGTCTTCGGTCTCTCGGGCGACGTCGGTGGCCCCCGCAGCGAGGTAGACCATCCGCACCGCATGCCCCGTGACGGAGTCGAGCTCGCGCAGCGGGACGGCATCCTGGAAGTACTCGGGAGGAAAGACGGAATGGGTCAGCGCGCCCGTCCCCCGCCGGTCGATGAACAGCTGGGCCTGCCGAAGGTAGACCGGGTCGCCGGTCTCGCGGTGCAGCTCGACCAGCGCCATCTCCACCTCGGGGTGCCCACCGTAGAGCGCCTCGCCGTCGTCGCCGTAGCGGCACACCACGAGGTCGGCGAACCGGCACGCCACCCCCAGCAGACGGGCGTCACCGAGCTGCCGCGAGGCCGCCACTGCGGCCTGCACGAGGTGGCCGAGGTTGTACATCTCGTGGCTCCACGCGAGATCGGCCCATTGTTCTCGGAGGGGCGGAATGCCCTGGAACGCCGTGCCGAGGTAGCCGTCGGGGGCCTGTGCGCGGCTGATGAGGTCGACCGCCTCCTCGTAGAAGTCGACGAGGGATGCCGCAACCGGCTCGCTTTCGGTGTCGGGCCGCGCGAGCTCGTAGACCAGTCCCTCGAGCGTCTTGTAGACGTCGGTGTCGAGGAAGGGGTAGGCGCCGGCGTACGGAACCTCGGGGTTCTCAACGATACGGCGGAAGTTCGCGAGGTTGCCCGCGTGGCGCAACTGCTCCACGACGTGCGGGAGGGTGGATCGGAGGTTGCGGTGCTGCCAGTGCGCCAGCAACCCGTCGCGAAGGTGGACGTCCGGCGCTCCGAGCGCGCCCCCGAGCGGGCCGGTGATGGCCGTCGCCGACGACCTGGGGGCGCATGGACGCTCGACGGAGGTGGGGCTCGAGACGTTGCCCCAGGCCGAGTCCTTGGCTGCTTGGCCGCTCATCGTCCCCCACTCTGTGTTACGTAACATGTCACATGACTTCGATCGCCACAGTGAACCACATCGGCTACGGCAGGGGAAGGGCGAATGTTAACGCTCACATAACGGTCCGTGGGTTGCCCGGTGCGGACGAGCAGTCATCGTGCGACGTCTGATCGGCTGCGTTCCGAAAGCCGCCACCGGAGCCCCCGAGGCGCACAGACCCCCTGAGAACCCGCGACCTACGAACCACTGGTGCACTGCTGTCTGCACGGTCTGCGCCCGCTCTGTGTCGGCGTAGACACAGGGTCTTGTCCCTGGCCTGAAGGGGCAGTTGTGATCAGCCTCTGGAGTCGCCGATACCGCTCAGCATCGGCAACACCGTCAGGCCCATCGAGATCCCCGTCATCGTCCTGCTGCTGCGATCTAGCGCCGGCCGGTCGACGGCCACGGCAGCCGACTCCGCCTCGCCGCCCACCGCCCCAGGTGGCTGACGATGACGCAGAGTGTCGGCCTCAGCCGAGGTGACCGCGCACCGACGCGTGCCCCTTGAGCAGGTTGCGGGCGATCGTGCGACGCTGGATCTCGTCGGTGCCCTCGTAGATGCGTAGCAGCCGCAGCTCGCGGTACCACCGCTCGATCGGCAGCTCACGGGTGTAGCCCATTCCGCCGTGCATCTGCAGCACGCGGTCGACGATCTCGTTGGCCTTGACGCCGCCGTACAGCTTGGCCATCGACTGCGACTGACGCGAGTCGATGCCGTTGTCGACCTGCCACGCGGCGGCCAGCACCAGCCAGCGCAGCGCCTCGATCTCGGTCGCCGAGTCGGCCACCATCCACTGGATCGCCTGTCGCTCGGCGATGGGCAGCCCGAAGGTCTTGCGGTTGCGGGCCCACTCCATGCCCATCTCGACGAGCCGCTCACAGGCGCCGAGCGCGTTGGCCGGCAGCATGTAACGGCCCTTGCCGATCCACTGCATGGCGAGGTCGAAGCCGTGCCCCTCCTCGCCGAGGATCGCCGAGTGCGGCACCCGCACG
This sequence comes from Humibacillus sp. DSM 29435, assembly GCF_001758225.1. Classification (GTDB taxonomy): domain Bacteria; phylum Actinomycetota; class Actinomycetes; order Actinomycetales; family Dermatophilaceae; genus DSM-29435. Next base: position 34,537 of record NZ_MAST01000034.1, read on the forward strand.
TCCTCGAACGAGAGGGCGGCCGGGCCCCACTCCCCCATGGTGTCGATGGGGCTGCTGGTCCAGCCCATGTCGCGGTCGACGAGGAAGCAGGTGACGCCGCCGTCGGCGCCCTTCTCCCGATCGGTCACCGCAAAGACCATGACGAAGTCGGCCTCGTTGCCGCCGGTGATGAACGTCTTCTCGCCGTTGATGACCCACTCGTCGCCCTCGCGGCGAGCAGTGTTGCGGATCGCGCGCGCGTCCGACCCGGCACCCGGCTCGGTGATGGCGAAGCACGAACGCTTCTCGCCGCTGATCGTCGGCAGGAGGTAGCGCTCCTGCTGCTCCTCGGTGGCGCTGAAGAGGATGTTGTCGGCGTCGCCCGCGAAGCGGAACGGCACGAAGGTGCGGCCGAGCTCGGCCTGGATGAGCGAGGTCATCACGGCGCCGAGCCCCATGCCGCCGTGGCTCTCGGGCGTCTGGATGCCGAAGAAGCCGGCCGCCTTCGCCTTGTTCTGCAGGGCCTTGAGCTCGTCGTGGGTGATGCCGGGCTCGTGGTTGCGTTCGCGGGTCAGCACCTGCTGCTCGAGCGGCATCAGCTCTTTGGTGACGAAGGTGCGCACCCAGTCTCGGATGTCCTTCTCTTCAGGGCTCAGGTTGAGGTCCATGTCAGTTCTTCTCTCTCTCAGCGTGTTTCAACGTTTGGTGACGTCAGCGATGTCAACTGGCCGACGTGTGACGGCGGATCTCGGCCTTGGCGAGGGCGTTCTTGTGCACCTCGTCGGGTCCGTCGGCGAAGCGAAGGGTGCGGATGCCGGCAAAGGCGAGGGCCAGCTCGTGGTCCTGGCTCAGGCCTGCCGCTCCGTGGGTCTGGATCGCCTTGTCGAGGATCCACTCGACCGTCTTCGGGGTGACGATCTTGATCGCCTGGATCTCGCTGTGCGCGCCCTTGTTGCCGACCGTGTCCATCAGCCAGGCCGTTTTGAGCACCAGCAGCCGCAGCTGCTCGATGCGCACCCGTGACTCGGCGATCCAGTCACGCACGACCCCCTGCTCGGCGATCGGCCGACCGAAGGCCACCCGCTCGGAGGCTCGGCGACACATCGCCTCGATGGCCACCTCGGCCAACCCGATCGAGCGCATGCAGTGGTGAATCCGGCCGGGGCCGAGGCGCGCCTGGGCAATGGCGAAGCCGCCACCCTCCTCGCCGATGAGGTTGCTCGCGGGCACCCGTACGTCGGTGAACCGCAGCTCGGCGTGGCCACCGTGGTCGTGGTCGTCGTAGCCGAAGACCTCCATGCCGCGCACCATCTCGACTCCGGGGGTGTCGCGGGGCACGAGCACCATCGACTGCTGGCGGTGCCGATCGGCCTGCGGGTCGGTCTTGCCCATCACAATGAAGATGGCGCACTCGGGGTTCATCGCCCCGGTGATCCACCACTTGCGACCGTTGATGACGTAGTCGTCGCCGTCCCGCTCGATGCGCAGGGCGATGTTCGTCGCGTCGCTGCTCGCGACGTCAGGCTCGGTCATGGCGAACGCCGAGCGGATCTCGCCGCGCAGCAGCGGCGCAAGCCACTGCTGCTGCTGCTCTTCGGTGCCGAACTGGGCCAGCACCTCCATGTTGCCGGTGTCGGGCGCAGAGCAGTTGAGGGCGGCCGGCGCGAGCCGGATCGAACGGCCGGTGATCTCGGCGAGCGGCGCGTACTGCAGGTTCGAGAGACCAGCGCCGTGCTCACCGGGCAGGAAGGCGTTCCAGAGGCCGAGCTCCCTTGCCTCTGAACGCAGCTCGTGCAGCACCGGCACAGTGCTCCACGCCCATCGGTCGTCGAGCGCTGTCACCTGCTCGTCGAAGGCCGGTAGCGCTGGGTCGACCCGGTCGTTGAGGAACCCGGTCAGGGTGTCGATGCGACCCTGTGTCTCGGGGTCGAAGGCGAAGTCCATTCAGCTCTCCTTGACTGCTCGCAGGCCAGCCGTGACGAGCGGAACGGTGGCCTCGCCGATGGTGGCGAAGCCCGACCCGACCGTCTGGCCCTGGGTGTAGCGGTAGTGGATGCCCTCGAGGATGACCGCCAGCTTGAAGTAAGCCAGCCCGAGGTGGAACGAGAGATGGCTGAGGTCGCGACCGCTGGCGGCGGCGTACCGCTTGCGAAGCTCGGGGCCGCTGATGAAGCCGGGGCTGCGTGCGACGTCACTCACCGCGACGCTGTCCATCATCAACGGGAGCGTCTGGTAGGCCTCGAGCAGCGCGACGTCCGTGAGCGGGTCGCCCAGCGTGGCCATCTCCCAGTCGAGCACGGCGGCGATCTGGTCGTCGTCGCTGACGAGCAGATTGTCGAGCCGGAAGTCGCCGTGCACGATCGTCGGGGCCCCTTGCGCCGGTACGGCGCCCGCGAGCCGCTCGTGCAGCTCGTCGATACCGGGCAGGTCGCGGCTGCGGGAGGCGTCGAGCTGGCTCTTCCACCGCCGCACCTGCCGCTCGAGAAAGCCGTCTGGCCGCCCGAAGTCGGAGAGTCCGACGGATGCCGGGTCGACCGAGTGCAGTGCCACCAGGGTGTCGACCATGCGTTCGCTGATCGCACGCACCCGTTCGGCTCCGACGGGCGCCAGCTGTGCCGCGAACCGGTAAGGCGTGCCGGCCACGAGCTCCATGACGTAGAACGGAGCCCCGATGACCTCGTCGGTCGGGCACACGGCGTACGTCTCGGGAACGGGCACCGCGGTGTCGTGCAGCGCCGTGATGACCCGATGCTCGCGCACCATGTCGTGCGCGGTCGCGAGCACATGACCGAGCGGAGGGCGTCGCACGATGACCGAGCCCGTCCCGTCGCCCACCTCGTAGGTGAGGTTCGACTTTCCACCCGCGATGACACGCCCGCTCAGCGACTCACCCAGCAGGCCCGGCGCCTCGTGGCTTAGAAAGGCAGAAAGACTGCCGAGGTCGAGGCCGGGAGGGTTGCCGGATGCCGCATCGTCAGCTCGTCCGACATCGGCAGTGTCACCGTCGGGATCGTCTGTCACGTCAGTCCTTCGGCCCACCGGCGACGTAGATGACCTGCCCCGAGACGAAGCTCGCGTCTTCACGCACGAGGAAGGCCACGGTGGCGGCGATGTCGTCGGGCTGACCGGCGCGACCGACCGGGATGTCCTTGGCGACAGCTTCGATGAACGTCTCGAAGCTGACCCCCATCCGCTCGGCGGTGGACCGTGTCATGTCGGTGGCGATGAATCCCGGCGCGATGGCGTTCGCGGTGACGCCGAACTTTCCGAGCTCGATGGCGAGAGTCTTGGTGAAGCCCTGCATCCCGGCCTTGGCGGCGGAGTAGTTGGCCTGGCCGCGGTTGCCGAGCGCCGAGGTCGAGCTGAGGTTGACGATGCGCCCCCACTTGGCGTCGATCATGTGCTTCTGGGCCGCGCGGGTCATCAGGAACGAGCCGCGAAGGTGCACGTTCATCACGGCATCCCAGTCGTCGACGCTCATCTTGAACAGCATGTTGTCGCGGATGATGCCGGCGTTGTTGATGAGCACCGTCGGCGCGCCCAGCTCGGCGGCCACCCGCTCGACGGCAGCCTGAACGGCGGCCTCGTCAGAGACGTCGACGCCGACCGCGAGACCCGTGCCGCCGGCATCCTCGATCTCGGACACGATGGTGGCGCAGGCTGACTCGTCGAGGTCGAGCACGGCCACCGCGAACCCGTCGGCCGACAGTCGCCTCGCCACGGCGGCACCGATACCGCGGGCGCCTCCGGTGACGATGGCGGTGCGGGGAGTGGTCGGCTGCTCGGTCATTCGGTCTCCTGTGGTGTCGGGGTGGGCGTGCTGCTGTTGGTGGTGATGATGGCGGTCTGTCGTTCCATTCGTTGCTGGAGCTTGTTCATGCCGATCACCCAGTCGTCGGGGCGACTGGCACGGAAGGCGTGATACTCGCGCACCTGGGGGTGCGGCAGGATCAGCAGCTCCTCGCCGGCGAGGGCCTGCCACACCGCGTCCGCCACCGTCTCGGCCGAGAGGGCGCCGTCGCGAACGAGCATCTCCTGCAGCGGGCCGGCCTGCTCGAGCATCCGGGTGTCGACGCCCTGAGGGCAGAGAGCCTGCACGACGATGCCGCGGTGGCGGTAGGTCGCGCTCAGCCACTCGGCGAAGGCGACCGCGGCGTGCTTGCTGACGGCATACGGTGCGTCGCCGAGCATGGTCAGCAGCCCGGCGGCCGAGGCGGTGACGACGAGCCGGCCGCCGCCACGCTCCAGCCACTGTGGCACGAGCACACGGGCAGCCCGCACGTGCGCCATCACGTTCACGTCGATGACGCGTGCCCACTCGTCGTCGCTCGTCTCGAGGCCCTTCAGCACTCCGATGCCGGCGTTGGCGAAGAAGACGTCGACGGGGCCGTAGTGCTCGCCGGCGGCATCGACGAGGGCCCGGATGCCGGCCTCGTTCGAGGTGTCACCCGGCACGGCCACCGCTCCGATCTCGGTAGCCACGGCGGTGAGCAGGTCGGCGTCGAGATCGCCGATCACGACGTGCCACCCCTCCACAGCGAGCCGCGTGGCGATGGCGCGTCCGATACCCCGGGCGGCCCCGGTGACGACGGCGACGTCGGCCATGACACTCCTCGAAGATCGGTGACTAAGCGCTTGCTTACCTTCTCGCCCCAGCCTGCCGTAGTCAAGCGACTGGCCACGCGGCGGGGGTCGTTCCCGCCGGTACCGCGCGCCCCCCAGCTCGGATCCGCAAATGTGCGGCTGTCGGCCCCAGCGGCAAGGATCGAGGTATGCGCCTCACCGATCTCGTCGACACCGCCCACACGGTCGCCGCCACCTCGTCGCGCACCGCCAAGGTCGAGGCCTTGGCGCAGTGCCTGCGGCGAGCGGCCGACGACGGCCCAGCGACCGTCGAGGTTGTGGCCTCGCACCTGTCGGGCGTGCTGCCTCAGCGGCGCATCGGCGTCAGCTGGCGCGGGCTGCAGAACCTGCCCGAGCCCTCGCCTGAGCCGAGCCTCACCGTCGAGCAGGTCGACGCCGCGGCCACCACCATCGCCGCGATCGCCGGTTCGGGCTCGAGCGCCACCCGGTCGGATGCCGTTCGCGACCTCTTCGCCGCCGCCACCGCCGACGAGCAGACCTGGCTGCGCGGCCTCATCACCGGCGAGACCCGGCAGGGCGCCGGCGACGGCGTCATGCTCCAGGCCATCGCCAAGGCGGCCGACGTGCCCGACGCCGCGGTGCGCCGCGCGGTGATGCTGGCCGGCTTCACCGGGCCGGTGGCCCGGGCCGCGCTCGAGGGTGGTGCCGAGGCCCTGGCCGCCGTCACCCTCGAGGTCGGGCGACCGCTGCGACCCATGCTCGCCGGTTCGGCGCCCGACGTGGCCGCGGCGTTGGCCACCCTCGAGGGTGAGGTGGTGCTCGAGGCCAAGCTCGACGGCATCCGGCTGCAGGCACACGTCGACCACGGGTCGGTGCGCCTGTTCACCCGCTCGCTCGATGAGGTGACCGACCGGCTGCCCGAGATCGTCGAGGTGCTGGCCGACCTCGACGTCGAGACCGTGGTGCTCGACGGCGAGGTGATCGCGCTGCGCCCCGACGGGCGACCCGAGCCGTTCCAGGTCACCGGCGCCCGCACCGCGAGCAGCCAGAGCCCCGAAAGCCTGCGCGAGAAGGTGCCGCTGACGCCCTTCTTCTTCGACCTGCTCCACCTCAACGGCGACGACCTGCTCGACGAGCCCGCCGAGAACCATTGGCAGCGGCTCGCTGAGACCGTCCCGCCCGCGTGGCTGGTGCCGCGGCTGCGCACCGACGACCCGACCCTGGCCCAGCAGTTCTTCGACGACCTCGTCGGGGCTGGGCACGAGGGCGTCGTCGTGAAGGCCCCCGCCCTGCCGTATGCCGCCGGCCGGCGCGGGCCGGGATGGGTCAAGGTCAAGCCGCGGCACACCCTCGACCTCGTCGTGCTCGCCGTTGAATGGGGCAGCGGGCGCCGCAAGGGCTGGCTGTCGAACATCCACCTCGGCGCACGCGATGCCGATACTGGCGAGCTCGTCATGCTCGGCAAGACCTTCAAGGGGATGACCGACGAGATGCTGGCCTGGCAGACCGAGCGGTTCCAGGCCCTGCGGGCCGGTGACGACGCCGGCTGGGTCGTGCCGCTGCGGCCCGAGCAGGTCGTCGAGATCGCCTTCGACGGGGTGCAGAAGTCGACCCGCTACCCCGGCGGAATGGCCCTACGGTTTGCCCGCGTGCTGCGCTACCGAGACGACAAGCCGGTGGCCGAGATCGACACGGTGCAGACCGTGCGCGACCTGGCCGGGTGGTGACCGAGCAGCCCACCACCCTGACCAGGTGCTGTGCCCGACCCCCGCGACCCGACCCGTGATCCCAGAACCGCGAGCCCGCTACTTGAGATGTTCGGCGCCAGGGGCGTTTGTGGGAACGGTGGAGTGGACGGCGTATGGATTCGTCTCGATGGTCACCGTGAAGCTCTTTTCGTTGACAGTTATCAGATAGCTCACTCGGGACAGAACGTCGAAGACCAGCACCCCGCCCGCCGCCAAAGGCAGCCTGACGCGTGCACCGAGGGCCGTGGCAACGAGATCAACCGGACAACCGGTCGCAGCGGACCGCCGAATGAAATGCTCCACTCCCTTGTTCTGGGTATTAAGGTTCACTCGGCTGGGAGCCAGCATGATTCCCATTTTCAACTCCCCACCGAACCCCGGCCCAATCAGGTGCGCGCGGTGGAATCCTTGGACCTTGCTCGACCAATCCGCCGCGAGTTGGAGCGGCATGGTCTTCGCCTTGAGGATCTTGCCGGGGGTCGGCAGGCTGCGCTCTTTACCAGCCCCCGGGAGGCCTCGCCAGAAGCCATCTTTCACACTGCCCGTCGCCACGACCTGGATGGTGTCGATGGTCACGCCCGTGGAATCGGTAACCGTTTTGCCGTAGGTCAGTTTCGCAGTGAAGTTACTGCTGTGCACCCGCAGCACCTCGCTGACCCTTGCGATCTCGGCTCGCATCTTCTCCAAGCGGAACAGCCCTTCGATAGGGTCTTTGCCCATCTTCGCCGACAGGCTCTGATAGGCCGATTCCATCCTCTTGACGGCGGCGGTGATCTTGGGCGCCTTGGTATTCTCGATGGCCTGGCCGTCGATGGTCACACCGCGTTCGAGCTCGCCCAGCACCGCGAGCTTCATCGTGGAGAGGGAGTTCAGCTGCTTCTTTCTTCCATCCGAAGTACCTAGGTCGGGCCTCTCGGTGATGAGCTCAGCCGCCTGGACCACTCGCTTCACAGCAGGCCCGAAACCGCTCGCTTGGGTGGAGTCTCGCCTCCTCTTGAACACCCCTTCCACGGCGGCCCGACCCGCTGGGCCCATGCCGGCCCGTTCCAGGGTGGCCAGGGCGGCCGCCAGCTCGGCATGCATCGCCGCCGGACTGAGGGCAGAGGCCCCACGCCACGGCTTGCTCTTGGCCAGACCAACCAGCTCGAGAAGCAGTTCGTCGGCTTTGCTCTTGGAGGCCTCTGCCTCCTTGACGCGAGCCGGGTCCGCCTTATCACCCGCAAGTCGCTTGACGGCCGCGAGATAGGCGTTCACGTTGGCCGCGAACTGGGCATCCAGCGCTGCAGCGGCGGGAACCTTCTTGCTGAGCTTCCCGGGCTCCGAAGAGGCAACGTACAGCTGGGCCGGTTTGGAGCGGGTGCTGTACATGCTGTGCGACTCGCCATCCACCTCGAAGGTGCGGCGAAAGGTGACCCCTAACATTCTGTCGCGCAGGGCCTGCGCTTTCCCCTTCCCCCACGCAACACCCTTGGCCACCACGGCGCCCGCCTTGGCCTTGCCCTTCGCCCATGCACCCGTGACCTTGTTGGCCACACCCGTGAACTTCTTCCCGAAGGCGACAGCCTTGCCGACGACCCAGTCGATGACCTTAGTGATGGGTTTCTGGATGGTCTCGATGATCTTCTTGATCTTGTCTGCGATGCCGCCGAGCCCCAGCAACGAGGCGAGGAAACCGATGAGCAGCGGCACCATCTTGCCGAGGGTGGCCTCGATCTTGGCCGCCACCGCTCCCACCCCACCGGTCGCGACCGACGCGACCGAGTCAATCACCGCGTCAACGAACTCCCCGAGCTGCGAAGCCTTTTCGACGAAGAACATGACAACGTCGTAGATGACCTTGCAGGCCTTGATGAACGCCCCGGCGGGGTTGAGCATCGAGATCAGCCACGTGATGCCGGCCTTGATGATCTGGCTGGAGACCATCTCCTCGACCTGCTCCATCACCATCGTCTTGACGTCGCCGACCTTTTCCAGCACCCACCTCCACACGCCGCCCAAACCCTCGGAGACGATGACCTTGACGATGTCGAGCCCTCTCTCGACGAAGTCCATGGCCGGGGCGCCGATCTTGGCGACGATCCGCGCCCGCACCCGCCCCCAGGTGGCCCCGACGACTGACAGCACGAGCTTGACGACGCCCTTGAGGTCAAAGGCCTCCGGTAGCTCGACCCCGCCTTCGGACAGCGCCCCGAACAGCCACTCCTGCAGGCCCTTCTTGAGGTGGTCGAGAACGTTGGTGCCGAAGTTGACGATGCCGGTCTTGACCGCGTTGACGAAGTTGTGAAGAAAGCCGATCGGGTCCTTGATGATCTGGCCGACCGCCGCAGCGGCACGGGCCAGCACGCCGAGCAGCATGTCCTTGAGCTTGAGGATCGTCTGAACGACGTCGGTGATCGCCCCGATCGCCTTGTCGACCAGGCCCTTGTTCTCGGCCTGCAGGGCCTCGATGCGGTCGTCCAGGCCGTGGCGCGAGTCGACGTACTTCGTCGCGAGCGTGTCCACGACGGCGTCCTGCTTGGCGGCTACGTCCGACTCGAGATTGCCGAACTGCGCAGCTACCGTGTCTGCTGCCTCGGCCCCGACCTTCTTGAGGTCGTTGGGCAGCGCCTTCACATACGCCCCGATCTCGGCCTGCCCGGCCGCGATCCGCTGCTTCGCCGCACCGAGTTCGGCCCCCACGATGTCGGCGGCTTGCGAGATCACCCGGTCCATCTCCTTGAGGTAGACCTCCCGGCCCGCCTCGAAGAACTCGTTGACCGCAGACGGCATCCCGGTGAGCTTGTCCTTGAGCCACCGGTAGCCGCCCAGACAGCCGCCGTACCGGTCACGCTTGTAGGCCGACATCTTCGTCTCGACGAAGGCCTCGAACATCGCCTTGGCCCGGGCCTCGCCCGCTTCGAACGCCTGGTCGACCTTGGGGTCGATGCCATCGAGGGTCTTTCTCACCGCGGTCTCGGTGGCGGTGTAGATCGACTGCACCCTGGCCGACACCTCAGCCCGCTTGGCCTCATCCTGCGCCTTCGTCGCAGCCTTGCTCCCCGTCACCTGGGCCAGGGTCGACGTCTTGCTCGTCTGGATGCCGTGGACTGCGGCTTTCGACGTGCCATCAGCGTCGGTACGGGCCGCCGCCAGCGTCGCCGCCTCAGCCTGGCGGAACTGTGCCGGCCCGGTGTCGGCGTGGGCCGCCGCCTCGTGCTTGGCGGCCAAGGCACCCGTGAACTCAGCCTCGTTCGACGTGGCCAGCTGGGCCTCGGACACGTCGGCGCCGGCGAGCACGTTCACGGCCTGGTGCTTGCCCGCTTCGAAGTTGAGCTGGTCGGGCGGAGCCGGTTTCGGCGCGGCGCCAGCGGCGGGGATGGCGGCGGGCCGACCAGGGTCCTCCGCCTGGAGGGCCCCCACCGGTCTCGCGACCGCCTTCGAGGTGTCTGGCGTGGCCGCGGTCGCGGTCTCGATGGCCTCGGCCGACTGCTGCTTGTTGCCGGCGACCAGGCCTTTGACCTCACCCTTGACCTGCCCTGCCTTGCCCGATGCCCTGTACTCGTCCGCCTCCTCGAGGTTCTTCGGCGCCTTGGCCTCGATGGCCGCCTTCACGGCCGCGATGAAGGCCCTCTTGTCGAAGGTGCCGGCCGGTTGGCCCTCCATGGTGTCGACCTTGGCCGCCTTGGCCTGACTGTCGATGTCATCACTCGGCGCCAGAGCGGCAGACTGAGCCTCCTGCGCCTTGCTGGCGGCGGTGGGGTGTGACCGCTTGACCGCCGCGAACGAACGGACGCCACCGGTGACTGCGGCGAAGGCGGAATCCTGCTCGGGACGCAGGGGCTGTGGTGGGGTGGGCGGGGCCAGCACGTCGACGGTGCCGGTGGACGCCGTCGGGGTGCCTGCAGTCGCCGACGATGCCGACCCCCCGACCCCATGGGCGCCGCCCTCCTTGCCACCCTTGACAGGGTGCTTCAGCAGGGCGCCCTTGGCCAGGGGCGAGCTCGGGCGGGCCGGCTTGGGTGGGGGCACCGGTTTCTTCGCGGCAACGGTCGAGGGGCCGAACCCGGTCTTGGTCACCGTGAGCGCCGACGCGGGCGGCTTGCGGTCTGCACCGTCGATGTCGACGGCAACGCCGACCTCCTTGGCGGCCGTAAGCCCCCGTTCCAGGGTGTCGAGGTCAGGTTGACCGCTACGGGCCTGCAGCAGGGCAGCGTCGATCTCGGAGACCCGCTCGCCTCCGCCGGGCCGAGCTCTCGCAGCCAGCAGCGCGGTCACTGCGGCGTTGCCGACACTTCTCTGCAGGGCGATGAGCGACAGCGGCGCCGACCCAGCACCCGAAGTCGCGCGCCGAGACGTCAGCGGCTCCTCCGCGGCGTAGGCACGTCGACGGGCCTCGCGAAGGTCAGCCGTCAGTGTGGCGCCCATGGTCCTCCTCCCGCTGCCCATCGCCTTCTCCACTATCCCGGGTGGAGCCGCTTCGCGGACCGGCCAGGAGGCTGCCCGTTGGGGCATGTCGTGCTGCCCGTTCGTACAGGCGTGGGCAAGCGACGGCGGCTCCTGTTGCCGACTCGGGGACATGTAGGTAAGTTCCGACCACACGGTGGAATGCGTTACTTCTTCACAAAATGCCTGGAGGCGCCATGTCCATGTCCGATCTCTCACGCCGTACTGTGCTCGCCGGAGGTACGGCGGCCCTGGCCGCCGGTGCCGCGACCGGCACGGCTCACGCCGACCCGGTCGATGCTGCCAGCGTTGGCACGCAGGCACGCGATAGGGCACGTGGCGAACACAGCTGGGTGATGTCGACACTTCGCCAGATGACGTTGAAGGAGAAGGTCGGTCAACTCTTCATCCAGAACGTGTACGGATCCGACGCCACGACGCCCGATGACCGCAACCTCCCGCTCTACGGCGTGGCCAGCCCGGCCGAGGTCGTGCGCAAGTACCACCTCGGCGGCGTCATCTACTTCGCCTGGACCGACAGCGTGCAGAACCCGGCGCAGATCGTCGACCTCTCGAACGGCCTGCAGCGGGCGGCCCTCACCCAGCGCGGCACGGTGCGAGTCCCTCTGCAGATCGCCACCGACCAGGAGCAGGGCGTGGTCACCCGCATCGGCCCGCCCGCCACGCAGTTCCCCGGGTCGATGGCACTCGGTGCCGGCGGCAGCAGTGCCGACGCCCGCACCGCGGCCGCCATCACCGGTCGTGAGCTGCTCGCGATGGGCGTCAACACCGACTTCGCACCGGTCTGCGACGTCAACGTCAACGCGCTCAACCCGGTCATCGGAACGCGCTCGTTCTCATCGCACCCCGACCTCGCGGCACGCCTCGTGGCCGCGCAGGTCGCCGGCTATCAGCGTGACGGCGGCATCTCCTCCTCCGCCAAGCACTTTCCAGGCCACGGCGACACCGCGACCGACAGCCACGTGGCCTTCCCGGTCATCACGCACACCCGTGAGCAGTGGGAGCAGATCGACGCTCCCCCGTTCCGGGCGGCGATCCGCGAGCAGATCGACATGATCATGACGGCGCATCTCTCGTTCCCGGCCCTCGACGACTCCGGCGACCCTGCCACCCTGAGCCACGCCATCCTGACCGGTGTGCTCCGCGAGGAGCTGGGCTTCACGGGCGTCATCGTCACCGACTCGCTCGCCATGCAGGGCGTCCGCGACCTCTACGGCGACGCCGAGGTGGCCGTGCGCGCGCTGCTGGCTGGAGCCGACCAGCTGCTGATGACGCCGGCGATGGACGACGCGTATGCCGCCGTGCTCGCGGCCGTTCGCAGCGGGCGCCTCAAACGACGCGATCTCGACGCGAAGGTCGGGCGGGTGCTGCGCCTGAAGTACCGCCGCGGCGTGGTGAAGCACCCCTACGCCAACCCGAAGCGCCTCGACCGGGTGGTCGGTACCGACCGGCACCTCGCAGCGGCCGGATCCATCACCGACCGCACCACGACCCTCGTCAAGAACGACGCGTCGGTGCTGCCCCTCGCGGTCGACGGCGCGAAGGTGCTCGTCACAGGCTACGGCGCGACCACCACGGCCACTCTCGCCGCCGCCCTCGGCACGAAGGGCGCCACCGTGCAGACCCTCGTGACCGGCACGTCACCGACCGACGCCCAGGTGGCGGATGCCGTGGCAGCGAGCGCAGCGAGCGACAGCGTGGTCGTGACCACGATGAAGGCGTGGGACACCAGCGTCACCGACCCCACAGGTGGGCAGCAGAAGCTCGTGAACGCCCTGCTCGCCACCGGGCGCCCCGTCGTCGTGGTGGCCGTTCGAGACCCGTACGACATCGCCTACTTCACCGACGCCCCCACCTATCTCGCGACCTACTCCTACAGCCCGGTGGCCATCGAGGCCGTGGCCCGGGTGATCACCGGCGAGGTGGCACCGACGGCGAAGCTGCCGGTCGACATCCCGGTGGCGGGAGCGCCCACCGAGGTGCTCTACCCGTTCGGACACGGCCTCACCTACTGACCCGGCCCGAGCCGACCTGAACCACCTCGACTCAGCCCGCCACGATCGGAGACCCAGCCATGACCTCTCTCAACCGCCGTCAGCTGCTCACGGCCGGAGCCGCCGGTGCGGTAACGGTCGGGGTGGCCACTACGACGACCGGTTCGGCCATGGCCGACGAGCGCCCTCACGGGCCGCCCGCCGGTCGAGTCACCACCGGGGCCGAGCGCGCAGCGGCATCCGGCTGGTCGGTGCTGCGCGGCCAGAAGGTCGGTGTCATCACGAACCCGACCGGCATCCTGACCAACCTGCGAACCATCGTCGACGAGATGCACGAGGCGAACGCGGTCGACATCGTCGGCGTCTTCGGCCCCGAGCACGGCTTCCGCGGCACGGCGCAGGCAGGCAGCTCAGAGGGCACGCACACCGACCCGCGCACGGGCATCACGGTCTACGACGCGTACGGCGCCGATGCCACCAGGATGACCGAGCTGTTCCGCACGGCCGGAGTCGAGACGGTCGTCTTCGACATCCAGGATGTCGGTGCGCGCTTCTACACCTACGTCTGGACGATGTACACGGCGATGCGTGCCGCCGTTGCGGTCGGTGCCCGCTTCGTCGTGCTCGACCGCCCCAACCCGACCGGCGGATCGGCCCGCGGGCCGATGATGACGACGCCCTACACCTCCGGAGTGGGGGCCAAGGAGATCGTGCAGGCGCACGGCATGACCGTCGGCGAGCTGGCTCGCTACTTCGCCGGCGAGTTTCTGCTCGCCGACGCGGGAGCCCGGTTGCGGCAGCTGTCTGTCGTCGAGGTGAAGGGGTGGTCACGCGAGACGACGTATGCCGCCACCGGGCTGCCGTGGGTGATGCCCAGCCCGAACATGCCCACTCCCGACACCGCCCTCGTCTACCCGGGCACGGGCATGTTCGAGGGCACCAACCTCTCGGAGGGGCGGGGCACCACGAGACCCTTCGAGCTGATCGGAGCGCCCTTCGTCGACTACCGATGGGCCGAACGCCTGGCGGCCCTCGACCTGCCCGGTGTCGCCTTTCGCGAGACCTACTTCACCCCGACCTTCAGCAAACACGTGGGACTCGTCTGTGGCGGCGTGCAGCTGCACGTGACGAAGCCGAGCCGGTTCGACCCGATGCGCGCCGCGGTCGAGATGCTGGTGGCCGCGAAGGCGCTCTACCCCGACTTCGACTGGCGCTATGACACCTACGACCCCCAGCGGCCCTACTGGATCGACAAGCTGACCGGCTCGACCCGCCTGCGCACCCAGATCTCGGCGGGCGCCCCGGCCGACGAGGTCATCGGGGCATGGCGACGCGAGCTGGCCGCCTTCAACGCTCGCCGCCGCCCGTACCTGCTCTACCGCGGCCGTGGCGCCTGAGCCCCGGGTGAGCGACCTCTGTGACGGGCCCGACGGTCGTGAGGTCTCAGACGCCCTCGCCGGTTCGCCCCAGCCACCAGGTGGGCCACGTAGGCGACCGCCAGCCGGGTTTGCCTCGCCGCGAACCGTGCTCACTGACGTGCACCCATCGCAGGTCGGCCTCGACCCGGTGCCCATCGCGGCCGCGGTGGCGCAGGTGCACTCAGCCGAGGAGGCAACCGTTGACGCGCCTGCGCTGTTCGCGGGAGCCGTGGGGGTGCTGGGCCACGACGGCCACATCGTTGCCCGCGACGCCAGCGGTTGGGCGCTGCGTTGGAGTGACGCGACCACCGAGCTGACGCGCGACCAGTGGGTGCCCGTGCGCACTGACACCCTCTTCGACCTCGCCTCGGTGTCGAAGCTGTTCACCTCGATCGCGGTCGTGCAGCTCGTCGAGGAGGGCACGGTGGGGCTGGACCAGCCGGCCGCCACCTATCTGCCCGAGTTCGCCGCCTCGGGCAAGCAGTCGGTGACCGTGCGCGAGCTGCTGACCCACACGTCCGGCCTCACCTCGTGGCTGCCACTGTGGAGCAGCCACCCCGACCAGGTCGCTCGCATCCAGGCCGTCATGGAACAACCGCTGTCGAACTCCCCGGGCTCCACCTACCTCTACAGCGATCTCAACCTGATCACCCTCGGGGTCATGGTCGAACGGCTCCGAGATGCACCGCTCGACGTCGTGGTGCACGACCACATCACGGCCCCTCTCGGCATGGTCGACACCGGGTACAACCCCACCGAGCGGCACCACGCTGCCGCCACCGAGTTCCAGACCGCTCCCCCTCGCGGCATGGTTCGCGGGGAGGTGCACGACGAGAACGCCTGGGCGCTCGGCGGTGTGGCCGGTCACGCCGGAGTGTTCTCGACGACCGACGACCTCGCCGTGCTGGCCCAGAGCCTGCTCAACGGCGGAACGTACGGCGGACACCGCATTCTGCGCCGAGACACTGTCGCATCGCTCGTCAGCGACGCCAACTCCCGGTTTCCTGATGATGCCCACGGCCTCGGGCTCGAGCTCGACCAACCGTGGTACATGGGCGCCCTGTCGGGCCCGCGCACCGCAGGGCACACCGGCTACACCGGCACCTCGATCGTCATCGACTTCGCGTCTCACTCCTTCGCCATCCTACTGACGAACCGCGTGCACCCCTCTCGTTCATGGGGGTCGACGAATGGGGTCCGTCGCGACTGGGCGAACGGCCTGGCCGCGGCGCTGCCCCACAGCCACATCCCGGGCTCCGGCGACCTGCTCGACGACGAACGGCAGCCGGGTTCGCCGACGGCACGGGGACGGGCCGCCATCGAAGCGAAGCCGTAGCGTGGGGCCATGCTCGAGTCCTCCGACGGTGCCCTCGTGGTGACTGCCGCACCGGCGATCCCGCTGCTCGTGCGGCTGCGCGGCATCCGGCCCTCGCTGTCGCCCGCGGAAGACCGGGTTGCCGAGGTCGTGCTTGCCGATGCGAGGCGGGCCGCCGGGTTCACGATCAGCGAGCTGGCTGCGGCCGCCGACACGTCCGAGACCACCGTGCTGCGTTTCTGCCGACGCCTCGACCTGCCCGGCTACCCCCGGCTGCGGCTCGCCCTGGCTGAGGAGTCGGCCCATCCCCGCAGTGCGGCGCGTGACGGCAGCGACATCAGCGCCACCGACACCATCGGCGACATCATCGCCAAGGTGGCCTTCACCAACGCGAGCGCGGTCGAGGAGACAGCCCAACAGCTTGACCGAACGTCGCTGGCCGACGCCGCCTCGGCTGTGGCCAGGGCCGGCCGTGTCGACATCTACGGCATCGGGGCCAGCGCCGTCGTCGGCACCGACCTGCAACAGAAGCTGCACCGCATCGGGGTGGTCGCCTTTGCCTGGAACGACCCCCACCTGTCCCTGACGAGCGCGACCCTGCTCGGGCGCGGTGACGTCGCGCTCGGCATCTCGCATTCGGGCACGACCGCCGAGACGATCGAGTCGCTGGCCGTCGCTCGCTCGACGGGGGCCACGACCGTTGCGATCACGAACTTCCCGCTGTCTCGGCTCGCGGTCGAGGCCAACCTGCTGCTCACCACCGCGGCGCGAGAGACCAGCCTGCGGTCGGGCGCCACGGCCAGCCGCATCGCCGCCCTCACCGTCGTCGACTGTCTCTACATCGCGGTGGCCCAACGCAACCTGAAGCGGGCCCGCAAAGCCGTGTCCGACACCCGCGAGGCCGTCGCCGGCCACCACCTGGGCGGCTGACGTGTCTGCGGGTGCCGGCGCGGGTGAGAACGTGACAGCGCGACCAACGCGACGACCGAAGGAGCAGCCCTGGTGACCACCGAGAGCGGTACCGGTATCAGCATCGAGGTGAACGTCGAGGCCCCCACCGAGGAGCGACACCCGGGCACGACGTCGATCGACACCTACAGCTCGCTCGATGTGCTGTTGGCCCTCAACGACGAGGACGCGACCGTGGCCGGCGCCGTGCGAGAGGTTCTGCCCGAGCTGAGCCGCCTCGTCGACCGGGCCGTCGACTCGCTGCGGGCAGGGGGCGCAGTGCACTACTTCGGGGCCGGCACCTCGGGCCGGCTCGCCGTGCTGGATGCGGCTGAGCTGCGACCCACGTTCAATGTTCCCGCCGGCCTGTTCGTGGCCCACCATGCCGGCGGTGCCGAAGCGCTGGTCAACGCCGTCGAGAACGTGGAGGACGACGCCGGCCAGGGGGCTGCAGAGGCGAGCAGCCTTCAGCCGGGCGACATCGCGATCGGGCTCACGGCATCCGGTCGCACTCCCTTCGTGGCGGGTGCGTTGCAGCGGGCTCGCGAGCGCGGGGCCGTCACCGCCCTCGTCACGGCGAACCCGGGAGCCACTCTGGCTGGGCTCGCCGACCACCTGCTCGCGGTGCGCACCGGCCCGGAGGCACTGACCGGCTCCACCCGGCTCAAGGCGGGCACGGCACAGAAGCTGGTGCTCAACGCCTTCTCGACCGCCGTGATGATCCGGCTCGGTCGCACCTGGAGCAACCTCATGGTCGACGTCGTCTCGACGAACGCCAAGCTGAGGGGGCGCGTGCTGCGCATCCTGCGCGAGGCCACCGGCGCGGGTGAGGTTGAGGCGAGGCGTGCTCTCGATGCCGCGAACGGTGAGCTCAAGCCGGCGCTGCTGTCGATGCTCGCCGGGGTCGAGGTCGCCGCGGCCCGCCTGGCCATCGACGAGCACCACGGGTCGGTCGCAGCGGCATTGTCGGGGCTGTCGGGGCTGTCAGGGCTGGGTGGGGCCCAGTGGCCATCAGCTCACAAGGCGCCCGGCGGGCGAGGCGTCAGCGCAGGGGGTTGAACGGGGCCAGCTGCGACGGCGCGGTGCCCGTGACCATCTGCTCGGCGAGCAGGCGGCCGGTGACCGGGCCGAGGGTGATGCCCCACATGCCGTGGCCACCCGCGACGAAGACCCGCGAGCTGCGGGTGGCGCCGATGAGCGGCAGGCCGTCGACGGTGCAGGGGCGAGAACCGACCCACTCGTCTTGCCGGTGGTCGAGGTCGGCGCCCTGCAGCAGCGGGCGGGCCGAGTCGACGATGGCCTCGATGCGGCGCTGGTCGAGCTTGGCACCCGGCTTGCGAAACTCCATCATGCCGGCCACGCGAAGCCGGTCGCCGACGGGCGTGCAGGCCACCCGGGCGGCCGGGAAGTAGACCGGGCCGTTGGGGAGGTCGTCGACGGCGACGCTGAAGCTGTAGCCGCGACCGGCCTGGACGACGCGCTTGACGCCGAACTCACGGGCGAGCTTGCCGAGCCAGGCGCCGGTGGCGACGACGACCTGGTCGTAGGTCTCGTCGGCGCCGGTGTCGGTCGACACGACCACGCCGGAGCCGATGTCGCGCAGACCGGTGACGGCGCCGCCGGTGACGATCTTCCCGCCCCGCGCGATGACGGAGTCGGCGAGCGCGTTGACGTAGACGCCGGGGTTGATGAACCGCTGGCCGTGCAGCACGATCGCCGCGCCGATGCTCTCGGAGAGCGCCGGCTCGATGGCGCGAGCCTCGTCGCCGGTGAGCACGTCGAAGGCGATGTCGCCACCGGAGGCGTGGATGTGCTCGATCTCCTCGAGCAGCGTCTGACGCTCGGCGGCGGTGCGGTAGGCGGCGGTGAACGACTTCGCCTCATAGGTCTCGGCGTCGACGCCACCGTCGCGCAGCAGGTCGAAGCTGGCCAGCGACAGGTCGTTGACGGGCACGAGCGAACCCATCGCGCGCTTCCACGCCTTCATCGTGCTGTGCCGGGTGAAGCCGGTCACGAACTTGAGGAAGTCGGGGTTGGCGCTCGGTGGCACGTAGACGGGCGAGCTCGGGCTCAGCACCGCGCGCAGGCCGTACTTGAGCACGGCGGGCTCGGGCAGCGGAGTGGCGATGCCCGGTGTCAGCCAGCCCGCGTTGCCCCACGACGCCCCGGCGGCCACGCCGTCACGGTCGATGACGGTCACCTCGACACCGCGCTCCTGCAGGAACCAGGCCGTCGCGAGCCCGACCATGCCCGCGCCGACGACGGCGACGCGCTGGGGGGCCGGGTGACCGGAGGGGGTGACAGCTGACATGGGTGGCTCGACCTTCTTCTGCGACGGGGGCATGCTCTGTTACCTCCATGGTGGCCCAGCTCAGACCCTCACCCCTGTTGCTGCTCAGACAAAGAATTCTCTGTGTCTTGTTCTCTGAGCACAAGCAGGCGCATCATGGTCTGATGCCGTCGACCCGTGCCACAGCGAGCCCCCCTACCCAAGCCGCGGTCCCCCGCGGGCTCGCCGTGACCGACGTCGTCGGCGCCCTCGGGGGTGGTCTGCTGCGCATCGTCGTGGCGGGGGTGGGCCCCGAGGTCGACGACCTCACCCTGGCCGAACCGGGCGCCGGGGTGTTCGGTCAGGCGGGCGACCTCCTGCTCGGGGTCGGCATCGAGTCGCCCGAGGCCGCGAGCGCACTCCTCGAGGCGGCCGCCAGGGTCGGTAGCGGTGCCGTCGTGCTGCGCCGGGCGACTGCTCGCCAGCGCCCGGTCCGGGCGACGGCCAGGCGGCTTCGGATCACTCTCGTCGAGCTCGCCGACCATGCGTCGTGGGCTCACATGGTGTGGCTGCTCCGGGGCGTGTTCGACCAGGCTGCGACCGGCTCTGCCCTGGTGTCGGATGGACCGGTCCACGACGAGCTCTTCTCGCTCGCCGACGCGTGCGCGGCTCTCGTCGACGCTCCGGTCACCATCGAAGACACCGCGTCTCGGGTGCTGGCCCACTCGACGCGTCAGGACGTCGCCGACCCGATCCGGCTCTCGACGATCGTCGGGCGCAAGGTGCCGGATGCCGTGCTCACCAGCCTTCGCGGTCGCGGCGTCTTCCGTCGGTTGGCCCGCTCCGACGAGCCGGTCTACGTGCCCGCAGACGGTGACCTCAAGCCACGACTCGTGATCCCGGTGCGGGCCGGCAACGAGTGGCTCGGGTCGATCTGGATCGTCGTCGAGGCCCGACCCGACCCCGCCGTGGTGCGGTCGCTTCGCCAGACGGCATCCGTCGTGGCCCTGCACCTGCTGCGTCTGCGGTCGCAGACCGAGCTCTCTCGGCGGGTGGCGGCCGACCGGCTGCGCGCCGCCCTCACCGGTCAGGTCGAAGGGGTCGAGGCGTGGCTGCCGGCCGGCCCCTGGCGGGTCGTCGTGCTGGATGGTGGACCGGCCGCAGCCTCGATGACCACGCCGGCCGACTCACCGGGCGACGGGGTCGAGACGCGCGTCGACCTGTGGGAGTCGGCCGCCCGGCGTCGCTCGTGGCGTCAGCCGCTGCTCGCCGTGCACGACGGCCTGGTGCTGGCTCTCGTCACCGACTCCACCAGCGCGACGACGACGCCCGGAACGTGGGGGTGGCTGCAGGCCGTCGTCGAGGAGGTGACCGCGGCAACCACCGCAGGGCAGGCTCCAGCCACGGCCAGCGCCGGCGCCCCCGCCGGGCGCCCTGTCGAGCTGGACCGGTCACGTCGAGAAGCCCTCGAGGTGCACCACCTGCGCGAGTCGGGGCGGGTGACGGGAACGGCGCGCACTCTCGAGCAGGCCTGGGCCCCGATCACCGCAGCCCGCTGCGTGGCGGCCTTGCGGGTCGATGAGCTCATCGGGCCGGTGCGGCAGATCGCTGCCCACGACACGGCCCACGACACCGCCTACGCCCAGACCATCGCGGCCTGGCTCGACCATCCGGGCGACCCGCGCTCGGCGGCGGCCGGCATCCATGTGCACCCCAACACTCTGCGGTACCGACTGCAACGGTTGGGCGAGATCGTCGAGCTCGACCTGCACGATCCGGAGACTCGGCTGGCCGTGCGCCTACAGCTGCGCGCGCTGGGGCACTAGAAGGGGCACGAAAGGGCACGAGCCGACAACACAACATGCGAGAAGGGCGCCCCCAAGCGCCCTTCTCGCAGATACTGCTGCGCCGAGGTAGGTTCTACTGCCCCCCGGCAAGGAGAGCACGAACCTCGTTCTCTCGGTATCGCCGGTGTCCGCCGAGGGTTCTGATCGAAGTCAGCTTCCCTGCCTTGGCCCACCGGGTCACCGTCTTCGGGTCGACACGGAAGAGCGCCGCCACCTCGGCAGGAGTCAGCAACTTCTCCGTCTCGGGTCGATCCTGAGTCATTGTCAATTTCCCCACCGCCCTGTCACATGTGCTGCGACACGCAAGGCCTCCGGAAGGGGAGACCAGTAAACAAATAGTAAAGTCCGGCGCTCGTTCCTGAGGGCAAACCGTTGAAAACTCTCATACGGACGGCGTGTCGCACCCCGTTGTGGGCCTCGGATCCGCCACCACCGCAAGATCTGGACATCATCCGCGTGCACAACTGCCGCCCGGCTCATGTAGCGTGAGGCCCACGAGATCACACACATTCCCGGGGCCGCTACGCGGAAATCGAAGAGCCTATGGTTCTTCGAAGAGCGATGCCGCGCCGGCACGACGCACGAGGGGGTCACGCCATGGGGCGCGGCCGAGCCAAAGCCAAGCAGACCAAGGTCGCACGGCAGCTCAAGTACTACACACCTGATACGGACTTGAGCGCGTTGGAGCGAGAGCTTCACAACCCGTCGAACGGTCCGTTGATCACGCCGCCACCGCGTGACCGTGACAGCAGCACGTCGCGGTCGGTCGATGACGACGAGTACGACGAATACGGAAAGTGGGCCTCGGGCGAGCGGTGAGCTCGCCCTGACCCACACCGCTCTCCCCGTGCGCCGAGTGCTCCCACTCGGTCGGTGGTACCCGTTGCGCTGATCAGCGTTCGGGATGCTCGCCGACGACCTGCACCGAACCGCCCGCGACGCCCTTGGCGCCCTGGACGATCTCGGTGTCGGTCGCCACGAGGCGTTCGTCGTGAGCGCGCTGCACGGTGGTGACCTCGCCCAGCAGCCAGGCCGGGATGCCGTGCGCCCCCGCGAGCTCGACGGCACGCTCGGCCTGTTCGGCCGGCAGCACGACGACGAAGCCGATGCCCTGGTTCAACGTGCGCTCGAGGTCGCTGCGGGGCACCCGCCCGAGTTCGGCCACCGCGGCAAAGACCGCGGGCGGTGACCAGGTCGAGCGGTCGAGCCGCGCGAAGGTTCCCGACGGGAGCACGCGAGCCAGGTTGGCCGCCAGCCCTCCCCCGGTCACGTGGCTGAGAGCGTGCACCTCAACGCCCGGGGTGGCGATCAAGTCGAGCAGCGGCCGGGTGTAGAGACGGGTCGGTTCAAGCAGCTCCTCACCGAGGCTGCGTCCGAAGTCGTCGACGTGGCGGTCGAGCGACCAGCCCGCGCTGGCGACCACCCGCCGCACCAGGCTGTAGCCGTTGCTGTGCAGCCCGCTGCTGGCGAGGGCGACCACGACGTCACCGTCGGCCACTCGCTGCGGACCGAGCATGGCGGCATACTCGACGACACCGGTGGCGGCACCGGCCACGTCGTACTCGTCGGGCTCGAGCAGCCCGGGATGCTCGGCCGTCTCACCGCCCACGAGCGCCACCCCGACCTCCTCGCACGCTCTGGCGATGCCTCCGACGATGGCGGCGATGCGCTCTGGCACGACCTTGCCGGTGGCGATGTAGTCGGTCATGAAGAGCGGTTCGGCCCCACAGACGACGATGTCGTCGACGACCATGCCGACCAGGTCGAAGCCGATCGTGTCGTGTTTGTCGAGGGCCTGCGCGATGGCGACCTTGGTGCCGACGCCGTCGGTGGAGGTGGCCAGCACGGGGCGGGTCATCCGGGCGAGCGCACTGGCGTCGAAGAGACCGGCGAAGCCGCCCAGGCCCCCGATGACCTCCGGACGGGTGGCCCGGCGCACCGACGCCTTCATCAGCTCGACCGCCTTGTCACCGGCCTCGACGTCGACCCCGGCAGTGGCATAGGTGATCGGCTGGTTCGTCACGTCACAACCCTACCGGCGCCCCACCCTCACCCCCGATTCGAGGTATTCCGCGACCGCATCTGCTCGCTGAATACCTCGAACCGTTTATGCACACCCCCAGGAGCGAAATGCCCCTGTCCACACTCGCCACTCTGACACTGCCCCAGGCAGCGGCATCCGTCCGAGGCTGGCTCGATGACTGGACCTGAACGGCGTCAACTCGCCGGCACGGCAGCCTCGACGACGGACGGTGTGCTCTCGAGAGAGTCACTGGCCCGGTTGGGCCTGTCGTACGTCGACGTCCGCACCGAGATCCGAGCCGGTCGCTGGCGCTGCCACGGCCTGCAGACGGTGGCGGTCCACAACGGCCCCCTGGGAGTCGAGGCCAACCGATGGCGGGCCATCTGGGAAACCGGCATCGGAGTCGCCGTCATCGACGGGGTCACCGCTCTCCAGGTGGCCGGCCTGCGACACTACGACGACGAGGTCATCCACGTTTCCGTCGTGCACACGGCATCCGTGAAGAAGCTGTCAGGCACCCACCTGCACAAGGTGATCCGACGCCTGCCCGACGAGCTTTATCTCAGCGGTATCCCGCGCACGCGGCCAGCCGTTGCCGCGCTCCGAGCGGCGTTCTGGGCCCGAACCGATCGGCAGGCGGCCCTCATTCTGCTCATGGTCGTTCAGCAGCGGCTCGCCACCCCGCTGCAGCTGCTCGAGGTCTCAGGACAGCTGCGCGGCCGAAAGCGGCGACGTTTCGTCAGGACGGTCATCGCTGATGCCATCGACGGGGTTCAGTCGCTGGGTGAACTCAACTTCGCCCGACTGTGTCGAGCACGCAGGCTACCCGAGCCCGTGCGGCAGAAGGTTCGACGTGGCCCCCGAGGGCGCGTCTACCTCGACGTGCGCTGGAGCGAGTCGCGGTTGGTGGTGGAGATCGACGGCTCCCAGCATCGTGAGGCGCTGAACGTCAGCGCTGACAACCTGAGTCGCAACGAGGTGACCCTCCGGAACGACCGGGTGCTTCGCATCGACCTCATCGGGCTCCGCCTGCACGAGAACGAGTTCATGGACCAGGTAGAGCGCGGCATCCGCACTCATTCGAGGTGACCGACGACCACATGCGGTCGCCGAATACCTCGAACCGAAGGGAAGGGTCGGGACTTAGGGGTGGTCGAGGGCTCCCGCGCCGCCGGTACCGACGCCGGTCGTGACGCCGTCGACGTCGACCGACCGGTCGTGGCCGGTGCGCACGGTCAGGGGCAGGGTCTCGAGCAGGTGCTTGCCCATCTGACCGTCCTCGGGAAGCTCGATCGGGTAGCTGCCGGTGAAGCACGCCGAGCAGAGCCGGTCGGCGCCCTGGTTCGTGGCCTCGATCATGCCGGCCTCGGAGATGTAGCCGAGCGAGTCGGCGCCGATCGAGGCCCGGATCTCCTCGACCCCCAGGCCGTTCGCGACGAGCTCGGCCCGGGTCGCGAAGTCGATGCCGTAGAAGCACGGCCACTTCACGGGCGGGCTGCTGATGCGCACGTGGATCTCGGCGGCCCCGGCCTCGCGCAGCATCCGGATCTGCGCGCGCTGCGTGTTGCCTCGCACGATCGAGTCGTCGACCACCACGAGCCGCTTGCCGCGGATCGTGTGCTCGAGCGCGTTGAGCTTGAGCCGGATGCCGAGCTGCCGCAGCGTCTGGGAGGGCTGGATGAAGGTGCGCCCGACGTAGGCGTTCTTGACGAAACCCTGCCCGAACGGGATGCCGGACTCCTGCGAGTAGCCCACCGCCGCGGGCACGCCCGACTCGGGGACCCCGATGACGAGGTCGGCATCGACGGGGTGCTCACGGGCCAGCACCGCCCCCATCTCGACGCGCGCCTCGTGCACGACACGGCCACCGATGACGGCGTCCGGGCGGGCCAGGTAGACGTACTCGAAGACGCAGCCCTTGGGCTGGGGCTCGGCGAACTGGTGGGTGCGCAACCCGTTCTCGTCGATGACGATGAGCTCGCCCGGCTCGACCTCGCGGATCACCGCGGCGCCGATCGTCTGTAGCGCGGCCGTCTCGGAGGCGACGACCCAGCCGCGTTCGAGGCGCCCGAGGGCCAGTGGTCGCACGCCCCACGGGTCGCGGGCGGCGTACAGGGTGTTCTCGTCCATGAAGACGAAGGAGAAGGCGCCACGCAGCTTCGGGAACAGCTCGAGCGCGGCCTGCTCGGGCGTCTTGTCGGGGTCGGCGGAGAGCAGCGTCGTGACCAGCGCCGTGTCGGAGGTGTTGCCGCGGGCCAGCTCGCCGGTGACCCGGGTGCCGCCGAAGTGCTCGTCGACGAGGGCCTTGAGCTCGGCCGTGTTGGTCAGGTTGCCGTTGTGGGCGAGCGCCAGGGTGCCGTGCTCGCTGCCGCCGAGGGTGGGCTGCGCGTTCTCCCACGTCGAGCCGCCGGTGGTGGAGTAGCGCGTGTGCCCGATCGCCAGGTGCCCCCGCAGCGAGCTCAGCGCCCGCTCGTTGAACACCTGCGACACCAGGCCCATGTCCTTGTAGACGAGGATCTTCTCGCCGTCTCCGGTGGCGATGCCCGCCGACTCCTGACCGCGGTGCTGCAACGCGTACAGCCCGAAGTAGGTCAGCTTCGCGACCTCCTCACCGGGGGCCCAGACACCGAAGACACCGCAGGCGTCCTGGGGGCCCTTCTCGCCGGGAAGGAGGTCATGGTTCAGTCGGCCGTCGCCAGGTAGCACGCTGTGAGTCTCCCACACGAACCCGTGGGGGGCCGACGTGTGCACGGCCGCTCACGGCATCCGAGCCCGGCATCCGAGCGCTCGCGGCTCACCCGAGCGGAAACTCGGCCAGCACCTCGTAGCGGGGTCGCCGCCCACGACTCTCACCCAGGTGCGACTCGATGAGGCTGACGTGCTCGGCGCGCCACTGCGGCCCCCGGTAGGGATCGAGGGCACGGATCCACCGGGTCGCCTCGGTCAGGTGACCGAACCGGGCCAGGGTCAGGTGGGGCCGGAAGCGGGTGCCGTCAGGGGTGGCCCCCACCGAGCTGCACGCCGTGCGGATGCCGCTCGCCACCGTGTCGAGGTCGCCCTCGACGGTCTCGACACCGGCCCAGAGCACGCGCGCTGCGTACGGGTTGGGGAAGGCGCCGGCGCCGGCCACCCGCAGCAGCTGCGGCTCGCGGCGACCGGCCGAGGCAGCGATAGCCTCGGTGAGCTCGTCAAAGCGACGATCGTTCACCGCCCCGAGAAAAGCGAGCGTGACGTGCCACTGGTCGCGGCCGGCCCACCGCAGGTCGGGGCCCGCCTCGACGCGTGGCTCGAGGTGCTCGGCGAGGTGTTCGACGACATCGTCGGGAGGCACGACGGCTACGAAGAGGCGCATCAGGTCTGCACCGCTCCTCCCGACGCGAGCAACGCGTCGACGTCGGTGATGCCCCACGCCTCGAGGGCGGCCCGGGTGTCGGCTCCGGCCCGCAGCGGTGGCGGGGAGCTCAGGGCGCCCGGTGTGCGCGAGAACCGCGGCGCGGGGGCGGGTTGCACGACGCCGTGGTGCTCGACATAGGTGCCACGGGCCGCGAGGTGCGAGTGCTCGGGGGCCTCGGCGTACGACAGCACGGGTGACACGCACGCGTCGGTGCCTTCGAAAAGAGCGGTCCAGTCGTCACGCGTGCGTCCACTGAAGGCCTCGGCCAACAGCCGGCGAAGCAGCGGCCACTGCCGCGGGTCGAGGTGGTCGGCCGGGGCGCGGTCGGCGATCTCGAGCCGGTCGACCATCTCGGCATAGAACATCGTCTCGAGGGGGCCGACGGCCATCCAGCCCCCGTCGGCCGTCTCGTAGACGTCGTAGAAGGGGGCGCCGGTGTCGAACAGGTTCGTACCGCGGGCCTGCGACCAGAGCCCGGCCGAGACGAGGCCGGTGAGCATCGTGGAGAGGTGGGCCGTGCCGTCGACGATCGCGGCGTCGACGACCTGCCCCTCGCCGCTTGAGCGCGCCTCGAGCAGGGCGGCGAGCACCCCGGCGACCAGGTAGAGCGCCCCACCCCCGAAGTCGCCGACCAGGTTGAGTGGCACCTGCGGCGGGCCACCCGCGCGCCCGATGGCGCTCAGCGCACCGGTGATGGCGAGATAGGTGATGTCGTGACCGGCCGACTGCGACAGCGGCCCGTGCTGGCCCCATCCAGTCATCCGCCCGTACACAAGTCGCGGATTGGCGGTTAGGCACTCGTCGGGACCGAGCCCCAGCCGTTCGGCCACCCCGGGCCGAAAGCCCTCGATGAGCACGTCGGCTCGGGCGATGAGCGCCTGGGCCGTGGCGATTCCCTCAGGGTGCTTGAGGTCGAGCGCCACCGACGGCCGACCTCGACGCAGGAGGTCGACCTCGGGCGGCATCGGCACGGGAAGGCCGGTCGTGCCCGGTCGGTCGATGCGCACGACGTCGGCGCCCAGGTCGGCCAACAGCATCGCGGCGAAGGGGCCCGGCCCGAGACCGGCGAGCTCGACCACCCGAACCCCACGCAGTGGGCCCTGCCGGAGGGCCTCGGTACCTGGTGACGTCACCAGCTCAGCGTATCGACGCCCATCCATCGTCGGTCAGCGGCGAGGGCCCTGGTATCGGTTCAGCGAGACCACGATTTAGCGAGACCACGGTTCAGCGAGACCACTGAGGGCACGAGCTCAGCGACGTGACTCGCTCCGGCGCCCCGACCAGTCGAGCGTGATGCCGAGCAGGGCGGCGAGCGCCAGCCCGAACATGGCCCCGAGGGCCCCGAGGTAGAGGGCTGCGCTCGTCTCGGAGTATCCCTGCGCCTCGTCGCCGAGAACGCTGACGATCACCCCGATGACGATGCCGATGATGGCTCCGCCGATCAGAAGACGCTTGAAGTTGGGGACTCGGGGCAGGTCACGACTCACATACCCATCGTAAGCGATGTGAGCGGAATGAGTCCGTCGAGGTGGGCGCGCTGCCCACTGGCCCGCACCCGGGCGTCGGCCACCGCCTGCTCCCACGCGAGCTGGCCGGTGACCAGCTCGAGCCACGTAACGGCATCCGTCTCGATGACGTTGGGCGGTGTGCCACGGGTGTGCACCGGCCCCTCGATGCACTGCACGGCCCCGTACGGCGGCACCCGCACCTCGACGGTTCGCCCCGGCGCCGTGGTGGCCAGCTCCTCGAGGGTGAAGCGGACCGCGGTGCCGGTGGTGGACCGGTCGGCCGCCCAGGCGGCGGCCCGGCACGCCTCGAGGGCGGCGAGCCCGTCGGCGACCGGCGTGCGTCTGCGAGGCGGCATCCCGCCAGGTTAGCCGGGCAGGTGGCACGCAGAGCGCACTCGTCGGCCCGCACGGTTCGGTCAGCGGCTGCGCCACCTCGGCAGCACATCGCTGACCACGCTGTCGAGCACCGCCCGACTGCCCGCGAACGGACCGTCGGGTCGCGGCCAGGGGACGATCACGTCGGTGAAGCCGAGCCCGGCGGCCCGCCCGACGGCATCCTCGAAGGCCCCCACACTGCTGAGCGCGTAGGTGGGGGCCGAGTCGAGGTTGAGGTAGCGGGCGAAGACGTGGTCCGGCTGCCGCTCGGCGCCGGCAGCTTGAAGCGCATCGGTCATCGCGTCGCCGAGGCCGCCGATGAGCTGCCACCAGTCGGCGTCGGTTTCGGCTCGGCCGCCGACGGTCAGCCAGGCGTCGCCCCGCTCAGCGGCGAGCCGGATCGACTTCGGGCCGTTGGCGGCGATGATGAGCGGCACTCGTGGGGCGCCCGTAGTGCCGCGAACCGGGCCAGGAAGGGTACGCACGTCTCGGGCGGCGTAGAAGCGTCCGTCGTGGTCGACGTGGTCGCTCGAGAGCAGCCGGTCGAGCAGGTCGGTGAACTCGTGAAACCGGGCGACGCGGTCTTTGAGCGAGAGGTCATCGCCCATGACCCGCGCGTCGAGGTCGCCCCCGGTGCCGATGCCGAGCAGGAAGCGGCCATCCGAGATGTCGTCCAGTGCGAGCACCTCGCGCATGAACTGCACGGGGTGGTGGTTGTTCGGTGACGACACGAAGGTTCCGAGCTGCATCCGATCGGTGACCGCAGCCGCCGCCACCAGGGTCGGGACAGCCGCGAACCAAGGAGATTCAGGAAGCCCACCCCACGTGATGTGATCGAAGGTCCAGCCGTGGTCGAACCCCATGGCCTCGGCCTCACGCCAGATCGGGCCAGCCACCGACCACGTGTGCTCGGGCAGGATCGTCACTCCGAATCGCATGGTGTCGACCGTAGCCTGTTCCTGTGACACGCAACTGGGACGCAGGGGCCGTGCTCGCCGCCTCCAACGAATGGGTGTGGGTGCCCGAGGCAGCGCCGGTCGTTCGCACCGACGAGTACCTCGTCGTGGCCTACCCGGAGTGGTTCCTGCAGACGGCCGTGGCCCGGGTGTTCGGCTCTGAGCGGGATGCCGCCGAGCTCGTCGACGAGATCGGCCGGGCCGCGCTGAGCCTGGGTCGCGAGCAGCTGTGGTGGCGCCTGTCGGACCAGACCCGACCGGGCGGCCTCGAGGCCGAGCTGGTCGCTCGGGGGGCGGTGCTGACCGAACGCACGGACGTGCTGGCCCTCCCGCTCGAGCACCGCTGGCCCGACATCCGGGTCCCTGACGACGTCTCGGTGCGCCGGGTGCTGGATGAGCAGACCTTGCGTGACGTCTACGTCGTCGAACACGACGCCTTCGGCAGCCACGAGCCGACGACGGACCAGATCGCCGACGGCCTGAGCGAGCTGGCGGTCGGCCGCGTCGACGACTCGGTCGGGCGGTTCGTGGCGTACATCGAGGGCGCGCCCGCCGGAGCGGGCGGGGGGGGAGTCGTCGACGGGGTGTGCCGCCTCTGGGGCGGGTGCACGCACACGTCGTGGCGAGGTCGAGGCGCCTACCGCGCGGTGCTCGAGGCGCGTCTGACCACGGCCGCAGCGGCGGGGGCGACCCTCGGGCTCACCCACGGGCTCGTCGAAACGTCGTCACCGATCCTGCGCCTGCTCGGCTTCCAGCGCTACGGCGAGGAACGGGTGCTCCGCACCGACACCGCAGGGCAGGGGCTCGCGTGACCGACCGCATCCGGTTCGACCGCGACGACCGAGGCGGTGTCACCGTCGTCATGGATGGCTCGCCGCAGTCGCACGTGCAGCAGAGCGACCCCACCCTGCTCGTCTTCGAGTACGTGCAGCACCTTGCCCTCGCCCTCGACGCACTACCCGCCGGGCCGCTCGGCGTCACCCACGTCGGTGGGGCCGGGCTCACCCTGCCGCGCTACGTCGAGGCGACGAGGCCGGGCTCGACCCAGATCGTGCTCGAACCCGACGCCGAGCTGACCGCATTGGTGCGCAAGGAGATTCCCCTCCCTCGTCGTCACCGCATCAGGGTTCGAGAGGTTGACGGCCGGTCCGGCGTGGCCGCCCTCGCCGGTTCGTCCGCCGACGTCGTCGTCACCGACGCCTACGCCGATGGGCGGGTTCCGGCGGAACTGAGCTCAGCGGCCTACGTGCTCGATGTCGCTCGGGTACTGCGCAACGATGGCCTCGCGCTCTGGAACCTTGCCGACGAACCCGGGATGCATTACGTATCAAGGGTGCTCGCGACCGTGCGGCTCAGCCTGCCGCACGTGGCGCTGATCGCCACCCACGAGGTGCTCAAGAGCAAGCGGTTCGGCAACTCCGTCGTGGTCGCCAGCCGGCAGCCCCTCCCGCTGGAGCGGCTGCGTCGCGATGTGGCCCGGGCTCACCTCCCGACCGGGATCCGAGAGGGAACGGCGCTCGAGCGGCTCGCCGCCGGGGCGAAGCCCTTCGTCGACGACGCGGCCCGAAGCCCCGTGCCACCGGATGCCGGCCGCTGGCGGGTGCGCTGAGGGGCGTGGCCACCGGTCACGCCGTTCAGACCTGACTCAGACCCAGGAGCTGCGGCCGCCGGACCAGTCTCGGGGGCTGGAACCGTAGCCGCCTCTCGAGCTGGGGCCGCGTGAGCCGAGGTAGCTGCCGACGACGGCCGCACCGAGATCGTCGAGCTCGGGGGCCACGACGCGCCCGTCGACCCGGTGCGCGAGCTGGTCGATGAAACGGGCCAGCCCGGGGTCGTCGCCGAGGCGGAAGAACGAGACCTTGGCCCCGAGGCGGTGCGACGCGTCGAGCTCACGGATCGTGTGGGCGATGGTCAGCGGGTGCGGCGGGTAGTCGAACCAGGTCTCGCCGTCGGGCTCGAGGTGGGAGGTCGGCTCGCCGTCGGTGACGATGAGCAGCACGGGCTGGGCGTTGGGATGCTTGCGGAAGTGCCGGTTGGCGAGCAGCAGGGCGTGGTGAAGGTTGGTGCCCTTCTCGTACTGCGCGTCGAGAGCGGTCAGCTCCTCGATGTCCATGACCTGGGCGTTGCGCCCGAAGCCGATCAGCTGCAGGTGGTCGCCGCGGAAGCGCGATCGGATCAGGTGGTGAAGAGCCAAAGCGGTGCGTTTCATCGGCACCCACCGGCCGTCCATCGCCATCGAGAACGAGGTGTCGGCCAGCAGCGCGACAGCGGCCTGGGTGCGCGCCTCGGTCTCGGTGACCTCGACGTCGCGGATGTTCAGCCGCACCCCACGGGCGGCGCTCCCCCCTTCACCCACGGTGCGCAGCACGGCATTGGTCACGGTGCGCGTGACGTCCCACGGTTCGGTGTCGCCGAACGCCCACTCCCGGGTGACTCCGCTGAGCTCGCCGGCAGCACCGGCCTGGCGCTGGTCGCGCTGGCCGGCTCGACCCGACAGCCGCTCGGCCACGTCTTTGAGCAGCGCCTTGCCGAGCTGACGCATGGCCTTCGGCGAGAGCTTGAGCTGGCCGTCGGAGCTGCGCTTCAGCAGCCCGCTCTGACGCAGAGCCTTCTCGAGCGCGGCCAGGGTGCGGGCGTCGACGGCCGCCTCGTCGCCGAGCTGACGCGCCAGCTTGTCGAGGTCGACATCGTCCATCCGAGCCCCGTCGTAGCTCTGCGAGAGCTGGTCGGCGAGCTGGTCGAGATCGGCGAGGTCTTGCAGCACACCCGTGCCGTCGCCCAGGCCGAGGCCCTGTTCACCTTCGAACGACTCGCCCGACCCCCAGTCCTCACCGGGCCGCAGTGCCTGCAGGTTGTCGTCGAGCTGGCCCAGCGACTGCATCAGGTCGGGCGAGCCGAAGGCCTGCTGCGCCAAGGCGTCGAGCTCGTCGCGTTGCTCCTGCGTCATCGAGTTGCGCATCCGTTGGGCGGCAGCGGCTCGGGCCGCCAGCGAGTCGAGCAGCTCGTCGATGTTCTGGGGCTGGTCCGGAAAGAAGTCCCCATGCTTGTTCATGAAGTCAGCGAACTGCTCGTCGGTGGGCTCACCGAGCCGGTGCGCCTCCAGCAGTGCGTTGAGGTCTTTCAGCATCTCGTTGACGGCGGCTCGGTCGGCGTCAGTGGCGTTCTCGAGCGCCTGCTTCATGCCGGCGAACCTCTGGTCGAGCATCTCGCGCCCGAGCAGGTCCTTGATCTGCTCGTAGTCGGCGCGGGCCTGCGACGAGCGCCACGGGTAGTCGCCGAGCTCGCTCACGGCCGCGGCCGTCGAGGCTGGCAGGTTCTCGATGCGCATCTCGGCGAAACGCGCGTCGTCGTCGAGGTCGCGGGCCAGCTGCTTGCGCTCCTCGAGCACCGCGCGGTCGAGCAGCTCACGCACCTGCTGCATCGTGCCGTCGAGGTTGTGCTTCTGCAGCAGCTCGCGTCGCCGTTCGGCCACCCGTCGGGCCAGGTCGTCGAGACCCTGCTGGTTCATCGCGCCCCGGCGCAGGAACTCGCGCATGGCGCGCTCGGGTGAGCTGCCCGCCATCACGTCCTCGCCGATGGCATCGAGAGCCTCGGCGAGATCGACCGGTGGCGCCAGTGGGTCGGGGCCGCCGTCGTACCGGCCGTAGCGGGTGTTCACGCGACTCGTCATCCGTAGACCGTCTCGCCGCCGCTACTCTCCTTGCTCACCTTTCGAGCGAGGTAGAGACCTTCGAGGGCCAGCTCGATGGCGTTGGCGCGCTCTCCGTCGTTCTCGGCGCCGAGTCGCTCGCAGACGTCGTCGTAGAGCTCGGACTCTCCCAGCACCGGCAGGCCGGTGAGGAAGTCGATGGCCCCCACCTGGGCGCCGGTCGAGACCATGGCGCCACCCTCGATCGCTTGGACGAGCAGGGCGAAGTCGATACCGCGGAAGTGCTGACGCACCGTCTCGGCCGTCGCCGTGCGCAGCAGGTGGGTGAGCACCTCCTTCTCGCGGCCTTCCTCGCCGGTCTCGAACTCGACCTTGCCGCCGAGCACCTCGATGACGGTCTCGAGGTCGACGACCCGCGCCACCGCCTGCTCCTCGCCCTGAACCGTGGCCCGGTGGAGAGCGGCGGCCGCAACGGTCTCGGCGGCGGCGATCGAGAAGCGGGCGCTGACTCCCGAGCGCTGGTCGACGGCACTGGCCCCGCGCAGGTTTCGGGTGAACCGCGCGATGATCTCGACGAGCGAGTCGGGCACCTGCGCCACCAGCGCCGCCTCCTGCCGGATCACGGCGACCTCGTCTTCGAGGGCCACGGGGTAGTGCGTACGGATCTCGGCGCCGAACCGGTCCTTGAGGGGCGTGATGATGCGGCCGCGGTTGGTGTAGTCCTCCGGGTTGGCACTCGCGACGACGAGCACGTCGAGCGGCAGCCGCAGCACGTACCCACGGATCTGGATGTCGCGCTCCTCCATCACGTTGAGCATCGCGACCTGGATGCGTTCGGCGAGGTCGGGCAGCTCGTTGATGGCGACGATGCCACGGTGCGAGCGCGGGATGAGACCGAAGTGGATCGTCTCGGGGTCACCGAGTGAACGGCCCTCGGCCACCTTCATCGGGTCGACGTCACCGATGAGGTCGGCCACGCTGGTGTCGGGGGTGGCGAGCTTCTCGGCGTACCGCTCGTCGCGGTGGCGCCACTCGACGGGGAGGGTGTCGCCCAGCTCGAAGGCTCGACGGCGGGATGCCGCCGTGATCGGCTCGTAGGGGTGCTCGCCGAGCTCACTGCCCGCGATCACGGGCGTCCATTCGTCGAGCAGCCCGACGAGAGTGCGCAGCAGCCGGGTCTTGCCCTGACCGCGCTCACCGAGCAGCACGACGTCGTGCCCGGCGATGACGGCCCGCTCGAGCTGCGGCACGACGTCGTCGGCGAACCCGTGCAGGCCCGGCCACGGGTCGCGCCCGGCGCGTAGGGCGTCGAGAAGGTTGTCGCGTAGCTCTTGCTTGAGGGTCTTCTGCTGGTGGCCGGACGCGCGAAGCGCTCCGACCGTGGTCATCATCGGGGCGTCGGTCACCCCTTCACGCTACGTCGCGCTCCCCACCCCGTCGAGGGGACCACCCAGCTGGCCACTCGACCAGCCAACCCACGTCGAGTGGTCACTTTCGTACACACCCACCCGTACGGAAGTGGCCACTCGACTGGGCTCCACGTCGAGTGGTCACCTTCGTACACACCCACCAGTACGAAAGTGGCCACTCGACTGGGGTCAGGCGTCGAAGACGGCTGGCAACGTGAAGCGATGCGCGGTCTGCAGCTCGGCGACCGATACCGCGAAGTGGGGGGCGATCGTGAGGGCGCGACCACCCGTCGCGCCGATGCGCACACACGGCACCTCGCCCACCAGGGCCTGGAACGCGGCCGCCTGGCCGGCCGGAACGGAGACCAGCACGCGAGCCACTGACTCGGAGAAGAGCGCTGCGAAGGCGTCGAGCCCCTCGCCCACCTGATCGAGCCCGTCGACGGTCACTCCGACGCCGTGGCGCATCACCGCTTCGGCCAGGGCAATGGCCAGGCCGCCGTCGGAGAGGTCGTGAGCCGACTCGAGCACGCCCGCGTTCGCTGCCGCGACCAGCACGGCGCCGAGCGCCTGCTCGGCGGCGAGATCGACCTTCGGCGGCTGCCCGCCCAGGTGTTTATGGATGACGTGCGCCCACTCCGAGCCGCCGAGCTCGTCGCGGGTCGTCCCGAGCAGGAAGACGTGCGAGCCCTCCGTACGAAAGCCCGAGCCGGTGCGACGTGACACGTCGGCCATCACGCCGAGCACCCCGATGACCGGAGTCGGGTGGATCGCGGCGGCGCCGGTCTGGTTGTAGAAGCTGACGTTGCCGCCGGTGACAGGAATACCGAGCACCTTGCAGCCCTCGGCGATTCCGCGGATCGCCTCGCGGAACTGCCACATCACGCCGGGGTCCTCTGGCGACCCGAAGTTGAGGCAGTCGGTGACCGCGAGGGGGGCGGCGCCAGACGTCGCGACGTTGCGGTAGGCCTCGGAGAGGGCCAGCTGCGCGCCGGCGTAGGGGTCGAGCTTGGCGAAGCGGCTGTTGCAGTCGGTCGCGATGGCGACGCCCAGCCCGGTCTCCTCGTCGACCCGGACCACCCCGGCATCGTCGGGCTGCGACAGCGCGGTGTTGCCCATCACGTAGCGGTCGTACTGGTCGGTGACCCACGAGCGGTCGCACAGGTTCGGCGAGCCGAGCATCGTCAGCAGCTGCGCCCGGATCTCGTCGCCCGAGGCCGGCCGAGCCAGGGTGTCGGGGGCATCGGCCGCCAGCGCGTCGAGATAGCCAGGGCGCTCGAGCGGGCGGTGGTAGGTGGGGCCGTCGTGAGCGACCGAGCGAGGGGGCACGTCGACGATGACGTCTCCGTGCCAGGTGATGACGAGGTTGTCTCCTTCGGTGACCTCGCCGACGACGGTCGCCTCGACGTCCCACCGGTCGGTGATCGCCATGAACTCGTCGAGCTTGGCCGGCTCGACAACCGCCATCATCCGTTCCTGCGACTCAGACATCAGGATCTCGTGCGGCTGCAGGCTCGCGTCACGCAGCGGCACGAGGTCGAGCTCGACCTTCATGCCGCCATCGCCGTTGGAGGCGAGCTCGCTGGTGGCACAGGAGAGCCCGGCACCGCCGAGGTCCTGGATGCCGTCGACGACGTGAGCGGCATACAGGTCGAGGCAGCACTCGATGAGCACCTTCTCGGCGAACGGGTCGCCCACCTGCACCGCTGGTCGTTTGGTCGGCCCGCCGGCACTGAACGTCTCGGACGCGAGCACGGAGACGCCGCCGATACCGTCGCCACCCGTCTTCGCACCGAAGAGGATCACCTTGTTGCCGGCCCCCGACGCCTTGGCGAGGTGGATGTCCTCGATGCGCATCGCACCGACGCACAGGGCGTTGACGAGCGGATTGCCTTGGTAGCAGTTGTCGAACACGACCTCACCGCCGATGTTGGGCAGGCCGAGGCAGTTACCGTAGCCGCCGACGCCGGCGACCACGCCGGGCAGCACACGCTGGGTGTCGGGGTGGTAGAGGTTGCCGAACCGCAGGGAGTCCATGACCGCGATGGGTCGAGCCCCCATCGACATGATGTCGCGCACGATGCCGCCCACGCCGGTGGCGGCGCCCTGGTAGGGCTCGACGTAGCTGGGGTGGTTGTGCGACTCGACCTTGAAGGTGACGGCCCAACCGTCACCGATGTCAACGACGCCGGCGTTCTCGCCGATGCCGACCAACAGCTTCTCGCGCATCTCGTCGGTGGTGTTCTCGGCCCACAGCGCGAAGTGCACCTTGCTCGACTTGTACGAGCAGTGCTCGCTCCACATCACGGAGTACATGGCAAGCTCGGCGATGGTCGGCCGACGCCCGATGATCTCGCGGATGGTCGCGTACTCGTCGCTCTTCAGGCCGAGCTCGGCCCACGGCTGGTCGACGTCGGGGGTGGCGACGGCGTTTTCGACGGTGTCGAGGCCGGCCGGCACTTCGGCCCCGGCTTCACTGACAACCCCCTCGATCGCGTCGCTCTGAGTGTGCGTCTGGGTGTCGCTCATGCGTTCGCTGCGCTCTCGAGGGTCGTCGTGAGGATCGAGGTGAAGAAGCCCCGCCCGTCGAGGCTCGGGCCGTAGCCCGTCTCGACCGCGTGCTCGGGGTGCGGCATCAGGCCGACGACGTTGCCTCGCTCGTTGGTGATGCCGGCGATGTTGCGGTACGACCCGTTGGGCCCGCGCCCATCGGCGTCGGTGACGTAACGGAAGGCCACTCGGCCCTCGCCCTCCAGACGGTCAAGGGTGTTCTCGTCGGCCACGAAAGCACCCTCGCCGTTCTTGAGCACGATGGTGATCTGCTGCCCGGGGGCGAAGTCGGAGGTCCAGGCCGTGGCGGCGTTCTCGACGACGAGACGCTGGTCGACACAGTTGAACTTGCGGTGGTCGTTGCGCACCAGGGCTCCCGGCAGCAGCTGGCTCTCGGCGAGCACCTGGAACCCGTTGCAGATACCGAGCACCGGCAGCCCGCCCCGGGCCGCGGGAACAAGCACGTCCATGACTGGGGCGAAGCGGGCAATCGCTCCGGCCCGCAGGTAGTCGCCGTACGAGAAGCCCCCGGGGAGGATGACGGCATCGACGCCGTGCAGGTCGGCATCGCCGTGCCACAACGAGACCGCCTCGCCGCCGCACTGACGAACCGCGCGCAGGGCGTCTCGGTCATCGAGCGAGCCGGGGAAGGTGACAACCCCGACCTTCACTGCGCGTCGCCCTGGCCGTCTGCGCGCTCGGTGCCTTCGGTGTCGTGGGCGGCATCCAGGGTGTGCACCGATACGACGTCCTCGATGACCGGGTTGCTGAGCAGGGTCTCGGCCGCCTCACGGGCGGCGGACAGGTGTGCGTCGGTGACCTCGCCATCAACTGTCAGCACGAAGCGTTTGCCTTGCCGAACGTCGGTGAACCCGTGCAGGCCGAGCCTGGGCAGTGCCCCTCCGACGGCCTGGCCCTGCGGGTCGAGGATCTCTGGCTTGAGCATGACGTCGACGACGATGCTTCCCATCAGTGCTGTGCTCCTGGCTGCCGCGTGGTGCTCGTTTATCGGTCAGATGCCCTGGCCTATGCCCTGGTCAAGACGGTCGCAGTCTATCCGGCCTCATCAGCCTGCTGGTCAACTTCGCCCGGATGCCGGTGGGCTCAGAACGGCTCTACCGACCGTTCGAGCCGTGCAGGAGCTCTTCGATGGAGAGCACGAACACCAGGGGTCACCGCCCGAGCCGGTTGAGGGCTTCGCGATACCGCCGGCCACGATGCCGACGCGTCGGGATCGATTCCACCGTCGCTGCGTAAGGTGGTGGCACAAGAACGTACCGCCACCAGGAGGTGCCAGATGTCCTTCGAGATCGCGTCGTTGTCTGCCTTGGAGATCCTTGACTCGAGGTCGAGGCCGACGCTGTCGGTCACGGTCGAGCTGGCGGGCGGCCCTAAGGTGAGCGCGGGAGTCCCGTCTGGGGCCTCGACCGGCACCCGGGAGGCGGTCGAGCTGCGAGACGGCGACCCGGCCCGGTTCAGTGGCGCCGGGGTGTCCAAAGCCGTGGGCAACGTCAACGGTGAGATCGCCCAGCACCTGCTCGGTCGGTCCTTGGACTCACTCGTCGAGGCCGACGAAGCGATGCAGGCGCTCGACGGCACCCCGAACAAGGCGCGCCTCGGCGCGAACGCGATCGTCGGCGTCTCGATGGCCCTGGCCCGCGCGCTCGCCGCGGCCGACGGCCAACCGTTGCACGCCTGGCTCCCGGGGTTCGGGCAGCCGGCCCGGTTGCCGGTGCCGTGTTTCAACGTCCTCAACGGCGGCGTCCACGCCCCGAACCCGCTGGACTTCCAGGAGTTCATGGTCTGCCCGCTCGGGGCACCCTCGATGGCCGAGGCGGTGCGCTCGGGCGCCGAGGTCTACGCCGCGCTGCGGAAACGGCTCGTCGCCGGCGGCCACGCCACCGGCCTGGGCGACGAAGGTGGCTTCGCCCCCGACCTCACCGAGCCCGAGGACGTGCTGGCCATGATCGTGGCCGCCATCGAAGACGCCGGGTACACGCCCGGCACCACCGGCGTGGCCATCGCCCTGGACCCGGCCGCGTCGGAGTTCCGCCAGCACGACGGCACCTACCGGGTGGCCGGCCAGTCTTTGTCCAGCACCGACCTGGTCGAGCGGTACGCCGCCATGGTGGCCGCCTACCCGATCTGGAGCATCGAGGACGGTCTCGGCGAGAGCGACCACTCCGGCTGGCAGCAGCTGACCGCTCGCCTCGGCGACCAGATCCAGCTCGTGGGCGACGACAACTTCTGCACCAACCCGGCGATCATCGCCGAGGCCATCTCCGACGGGATAGCCAACGCCGCCCTGATCAAGCTCAACCAGATCGGCACCGTCAGCGAAACCCTGGAGGCGATGGCCGTCTGCCATCGCGCCGGGTACGCCCAGATGGTCTCCCACCGGTCGGGCGAGACTCCCGACACCTTCATTGCCGACCTTGCGGTCGCCACCGGATGCGGGCAGATCAAGACCGGGGCCCCGGCGCGCGGCGAGCGGGTCGCCAAGTACAACCGGCTCATCGAGATCGCAGTGGCCCGGCCCGACCTCCCCTTCGGCCGACCCTGACCGACGTCGTGCCCGGGCAGTGCTGCATGGGGGCGACGTGTGACCACCATCGCGGATTCGGCGGACCGGTGAGATGAGACCCGCTGTCGTGTTGGTGTCCGGCGCACCAGGGTCCGGAAAGACCACCCTGGCAGGGCCGCTCAGCCGACAGCTCGGCCTGCCGCTGATCGCCAAGGACGTCATCAAGGAGCGTCTGACCGCGGCCCTCCCCCAACCCTCGCCGGGTGGTCCTGACCCGCTCACCTGGTCACGAACTGTCGGAAGGGCCGCCATGGAGGTCATGTGGGCGCTCGCCGGCCAGCCCGTGCCGGTGATGCTCGAGGCCAACTTCCGCCCGCGCAGCAACATCGAGCGTGAGCAGCTGCTCGCATTGGACCGGCCCATCATCGAGGTCTACTGCCAGTGCCCGCCCGGTCTGGCCGCCGAGCGGTACGCCCTGCGGGCGACGACCGGCAGGCGCGACTCACGGACGCACGTGGTCACCGCGCTCACTGGCGAGATACTCGCCGAGTTCGACACGCCGATGGGCGTGGGTGAGCTCGTGACCGTCGACACCTCCGGCCCCGTCGACGTCGGCCGGGTGGCCAGCCAGGTGCGCGCCCTGCTGGCCCCTGTCGCCGGCTGACCCGTTACGACAGCGGCCTGCCGCGCGTACGAAAGTGGCCACTCGACTGGGTGGCCCGGTCGAGTGGCCAGTTGCGTACGCGATGTTGGTGGGTACGGGGCCCATCGCCGTGGGGCAAACGGGTCAGAAGGTCTCACCGGTGAACAGCTCGAAGACCTCGACATACTTCGCCCGGGTCTCGGCCACGACCTGCTCCGGCAACGGCGGTGGCGCCTCCCCGCTCGAGCGCGACCAGCCCGACTCAGGCGAGGTCAACCAGTTGCGCACGAACTGCTTGTCGTACGAGGGCTGCACGCGACCCGGCCGCCAGGCCGCAGCCGGCCAGAAGCGTGACGAGTCGGGCGTCAACACCTCGTCGGCGAGCACCAGCCCACCACGGGCGTCGCGGTCGCCCGGGCCCAGGCCGAACTCCACCTTGGTGTCGGCGATGAGGATGCCGCGCTCGGCCGCGAGCTCGTTGCCGCGCGCGAGAATGGCGCAGGTGAGCTCGGACACCTCGGCGGCGAGGTCAGCACCGATCTCGGCGTCGACCTGCTCAGGCGTCATCGGCTGGTCGTGCTCGCCGAGGGGGGCCTTCGTCGACGGCGTGAAGATCGGCTCCGCCAGGCGAGACCCGTCGGTCAGACCCTCGGGCAGGGGGATGCCGCTCACGGTGCCCTTCTCGACGTACTCCTCGAGACCTCCCCCGGTCAGGTAGGCCCGGGCAACCGCCTCGACCTTGAGCATCTCGAGACGCCGCACCAGCACCGCCCGCCCCGACACGGCATCCGGCACGTCGGTCGACACGACGTGGTTGGGCACCAGGTCGGCAAGCTGGTCGAACCACCACAGCGACAGCCGCGTGAGCACGACGCCCTTGTCGGGGATGGGGGTGTCGAGCACCCAGTCGTAGGCCGAGATGCGGTCGGAGGCCACGAGCAGGAGGCGATCGTCGACGGGTCGACCCGTGGGGCCGAGGGGCGCGTACAGGTCGCGCACCTTGCCCGAGTAGAGGTGCTCGTAGCCCGGCAGCTGTGCGGCGGTCATGACAGTCCTTCCACGACGATCTCGCCCCGCTCGGCGCGGCTGGCGATGTCACTGCGATGGTGCGAGCCCGGCAGGTCGATCAGCGCGACCGCCCGATAGGCCGTCTTCCGCGCCTTGGCGAGCGTGCTGCCGACGGCGACCACGTCGAGCACGCGCCCGCCCGACGAGACGAGTGAGCCGCCGTCGTCACGCCTCGTGCCGGCGTGCAGCACGACGACGTTCGGCACCTCAGCCGCCGCGTCGAGCCCGGTGACGGGGTCGCCCGTTCGGGGTGCGTCGGGATAGCCCTGCGAGGCGACGACCACCACGACGGCTCGGTCTGCAGACCAGCGCAGCGGCCCGAAGGCCGCCAAGCCGGCCGTCGCGGTGGCCAGCAGCAGCTGGCCGAACGGCGACTCGAGCCGCGCGAGACAGGCCTGCCCGTCGGGGTCACCGAACCGCACGTTGAACTCGATGACCCTCGGGCCGCGTCGCGTCAGAGCGAGCCCGACGTAGAGCACCCCCACGAAGGGGATGCCGCGTCGGCGCATCTCATCGACCGTCGGCTGGGCGATGCGGGCCACCACCTCGTCGGCGAGGCCGGCGGGGGCCCACTCGAGAGGTGAGTAGGCACCCATGCCGCCGGTGTTGGGTCCGCGGTCGTCATCGCCGACCCGTTTGAAGTCCTGAGCCGGCGAGAGTGCGACCACGGTCTCGCCGTCGGAGAGGCAGAAGACCGACACCTCCGGCCCGTCGAGAAACTCCTCGACCACCAGCCGCCCTCCCGGCTTGGCCAGACAACGGTCGGCGTGGGCGAGCGCCTCGTCGCGGGAGTCGGTGACCACGACCCCCTTGCCGGCGGCGAGGCCGTCGTCCTTGACGACGTGGGGGGCGCCCAGCGCGTCGAGCGCTGCTTCGACCTCATCGAGGCTCGTGCAGACGTGAGCGAGGGCGGTCGGCACGTCGGCCGAGGCCATGACCTCCTTGGCGAACGACTTGCTGCCCTCGAGCTGCGCCGCAGCAGCCGATGGGCCGAGCACGGCCACCCCCGCCGCGCGGCAGGCGTCGGCGACCCCGGCGACGAGCGGCGCCTCAGGGCCGACGACCACGAGGTCGACCTGGTGGTGGCGGGCCAGGAGCACCACGGCCTCACCGTCGAGAATGTCGATCGGCACACAGAGCGCCGTCGCGTCGATGCCGGGGTTGCCGGGAGCCGCGACCACGGCGTCGACCTCGGGGTCGGCTGCCAAGGCCATCACGATCGCGTGCTCACGCGCGCCGGAACCGAGGACGAGAACCTTCACGGCGCCCACCCTATGGGCTGACCGGGCCAGCCGGGCCGCCCAAACCAGCCTTCTGCAGTTCAGCAGCGTCGGTGGCGCTCAGCGGTCGGGCCAGGGGTGACCGGCGCTGCAGCGCTGCGGCGCCGGTGAGCCCACCGAGCGTCACTGACCCCGGTCGGCGTCGCCGGCATCCGACAGCCGGGCCAGCAGGCGGGAGCGCACCATCGGCCACTCGTCGACCAGGATCGAGTGCACGGCCGAGTCACGCCACGACCCGTCGGCGCGACGGCTGTCGCGGCGGGTCACGCCCTCGAGGCTGGCCCCCAGCTTGAGGATGGCCGCCCGCGACCGGGCGTTGACCACGTCGGTCTGGATCTTGACGCGCCCGAACCCGCACGACCCGAAGGCGTGGGCGAGCAGCAGCAGCTTCGTCTCCGGGTTGACCGCGGTGCCCCACCAGCGTGAGCCGTACATCGTCCAGCCGAGATGCACGTGCTGACGAACCACATCGACGTCACCGAGCGAGGTCGACCCGACGACGGTGCCGGCCGCCCCGAGCGCGGAGTCGGCGACCAGACGAACCGTGTAGGCCGTGCGGCCGGAACTCGCGGCCGCGACAGAGCTCGCCACGAACGCTTCGGTGTCGGCTATCGACCGGTGCGGCTCCGACATCCGGTACCCCTCCGCGTAGCAGCGCGGGTCGGCGTAGACGGCAAGCAGCCCAGCGGCATCCGAATGGCTCATCCGGTCGAGGCGAACGGTGCGTCCGATGAGTGGCGCTCCAGTCGGCGGGACGCAGTCAGGAACAGGCATGAAGTGAGACTAGACTCGATGGTTCCCGCGCCACCCCTCGATCGTTTTGGATGTCAGTGAGCTCTTCGAACGCCGTGACCCGTCCGCTGGGCTCCGAGATCCCCGCACCGGGTGGCCAGCCTGACGTCGTCGCAGACCAGATCGCCCTCGAGCAGGAGCACGTCGACCGGGTGCACCGTGAGCTCGAGAAGGCCGGCCTGCGGGCCGACGTGGTGCAGGCGGAGGGTCTCGCCCGCGGTCGCATCGTCAAGTCGGGCGAGGTGGGCTACGAGGAGGCGGCTGGGCTCTTCGAGCGAGACGCCTTGATGTTCCATGCCGCCAAGCGGCGCAGCGCGCTCGACACGCAGTACGAGGGGCTCGTGTTCGGTCGCCTCGACATCGACCACAGGATGCCGGCGCACCCGCACGCACCCGGCGCCGCCGAGTCGACGGCCTCGGCCCACGGCCGCGCCAACGACAGCGTCCACGGTGGTCACAGCCCCTCCGAGGCCGGCGCTGCCGAGGCAGACGAGCCCAGCACCGACGCCCGAGAGGTGCGCTACATCGGCCGCCTCGGGGTGCGCGACGACGACTACGAGCCGCTCGTCATCGACTGGCGGGCCCCCGCGGCCGCCCCGTTCTACCAGGCCACCCCCACGCAGCCGATGGGCGTGCTGCGCCGACGCGTGCTGCGTAGCAAGGGCGCCGTCGTGATCGGTGTCGAGGACGACCTGATGGTGCCCGAGGCCCCCGACGACCTCGTGATCGTCGGCGACGGCGCCCTCATGGCGGCCCTCACCCGCAGCCGCGGGGCCCGCATGCGCGACATCGTCGCCACCATCCAGGCGCATCAGGACCAGGCGATCCGGGCCAGCGCCCGCGGCATCACCGAGATCACCGGCGGCCCCGGCACCGGCAAGACCGTCGTGGCCCTGCACCGGGCCGCCTTCCTGCTGTACTCCGACCGGCGCCGTTTCGAGTCGGGCGGGATCCTCGTGCTCGGCCCGTCGGGGGCCTACACCGCCTACATCGAGCGGGTGCTGCCCTCGCTCGGCGAGGAGAGCGTGACCCTGCGCGCACTCGGCGACGTGGTGGACGCCATGCACGCCGAACGCTTCGACCCACCCGCGGTCGCGCGGCTCAAGGGCTCGACCCGCGTTCGCGACCTGCTCAGCGCGGCCTCACGCGGACGCGTGCCCGACGGCCCGAGCGAGTTCCGGGCCATGGTCACCGGGCGGGCGGTGCGTCTCGACTCCCGGGCGCTCGACCGGGTGCGCGCCCAGGTGCTGCGTCAGCACCAGCGCAACCAGGCCATGCCGGCCGCACGAGCGGCCCTCGGCGAGGCGGCCTGGGCTGCGGTCAGCAGTTTCGGCTCGGCCGGAGACCGCGACGCCAAGGTCGAGTTCATCGACAAGTGGGAGGACCACCGCGACGTCGAGGCCTTCATGCGGGCGTGGTGGCCGCAGGTCGACCCCCGCGAGGTGCTGCTGTGGCTGGCCGACCCCGAGGTGGTGCACCGACACGCCCGAGGGCGGATGTCACCCGAAGACGTGCGAGCCATGGCGGCCTCCTTCGCGGTGGCTCTCGACACCGGAACCTGGTCGGTCGCCGACGTCGCCCTGGTCGACGACCTGGCGGCCCGCGTCGGGCCGGTCCAGGATGCGGAACAGGAGGAGCGTGGCTTCTATGAGATCGAGGAGCTCGACGACCTCACCTCCTACGGTGTCACCGAGGTGCAGCCCGTGTCGGGGCCACAACGGTCCGAGCGTGCTGCGGCTGGGCCGCTCGACCCCCGCGAGCGGCTGCTGGCCGGACGCATCGGCCGACCCGACGACTACGCGCACGTGCTGGTCGACGAGGCCCAGGACCTCTCCCCCATGCAGTGGCGCATGGTAGGGCGCCGAGGCCGCCATGCGTCGTGGACGGTCGTGGGCGATGCCGCCCAAGCCTCCTGGCCCGATGTGGTCGAGGCGGGCGCGGCCCGTGACGAGGCCTTCGGCACCCAGGCACGCCAGGCCTTCCACATGCAGACCAACTATCGCAACGCCCGCGAGATCTTCGACTACGCGGCGTCGGTCGTGCGCCGTGAGGTGCCCGACGCCGACATCCCCGACGCAGTGCGAGAGACCGGGATCGACCCCGTCGAGGGGCCGCTGGGGCCGGATCCGCTGTCGTCGGTTCGCGCGGCCGTCGGCGCTCTGCTGGGCCAGGTCGACGGTTCGATCGCGGTCGTCACCCCCCACCTGTACGCCGGCCGGCTCGCCAGTCTCGA
Source organism: Humibacillus sp. DSM 29435 (assembly GCF_001758225.1). Classification (GTDB taxonomy): domain Bacteria; phylum Actinomycetota; class Actinomycetes; order Actinomycetales; family Dermatophilaceae; genus DSM-29435. Next base: position 79,486 of record NZ_MAST01000034.1, read on the forward strand.
CGGTTCGGAGGGCGGCCGGGTGCACGTCGTCGACCCGATGTCGACCAAGGGTCTGGAGTACGACGCGACCGTGGTCATCGACCCCGCAGAGATCACTCGGGAGTCTCCCGGAGGCATTCGCGTGCTTTATGTGGTTTTGACCCGAGCCGCTCACAGAATGACGATACTTTCCTGATTCGCGGCCACCTGACCGGAGTTTCTCCGCCGCTGCCTGACCGACGACGCTGTCTGTGAGGCACTTCGGGGGCTTGAACTGACCTGTGGCTGAACTTTGAGAGCGCCGAAGGTAAAGAGTTGTTCAAGTAATCTGCGAACGGTCGACGCGACAGAGACCTCGGTGGATGATGTATACAACGTCGATGGTGAGCGTATGAACACCCTCCCCGCCGGTCTCTCCCCCCGAGACCACGTCGACGTTCGGCGCAGTCCCGCCCCCCCGCAGTGGACTCGCTCCGGGCGGGGGACGAGGTGCATCCCCCCTACACCTCGCCCCCCGCCCGCCCATCACCGCAGCACGACGGCTCGGCCTCCGGTAGTCGCCCCGGGCGGCCCCCGTCGGCAGCGCGTCGCTCAGCCGCCGAGCAGCGAGCGCACCCGCTCGGCCCCCACGGCCAGCAGCAGAGTCGGCAGCCGTGGCCCGGTGTCGGTACCGATGAGCAGGCGGTAGACGAGCACGAAGAAGGCCCGCTGGGCCGCCGACAGCTCGGGATCACGCACTTTGGCGTCGGGGTCGATCCCCCGCTGGATCTTGGGAACGGCATACGCCAGGTGCGTCAGACCGTCGAGCGACCAGTGCTCGTCGAGCATGTCGACGAGCAGCCGCAGTGCCTCGCGCTGGGCATCGTCGAGCGAGCCGAGCAGAACGGCATCCGGCTCCGTGCGCACGATCGTGCGCTCATCGGCCGGCACGTACCCGAGCACCCACCGTTCGGCGCAGTCGAGGCGCGGCCGCAGGTCATCGGTCGAAGCGACCGGGTTGGCCGGATCGAGCTCGCCGAGGATGCGCACGGTCTGAGCCTCGTCGCCCTGGGTCACGTCGATCACCGACGCGATGGTGCGAAACGGCAGGGGCCTCGGTGTGGTCGGCAGCAGCGCGGATGCCGTTGACGTGGCCCTCAGGTGGGCCGCCCGGTCGGCGGCCTGCGCCGAGCCGTCAGCCACCTTGCGGCTCAGCGCGTCCCACTCGTCGTAGAGCCGCTGCAGCTCGGGGCCGAACGCGATGTCGAAGCTCTGGTTCGGTCGGCGGCGGGCGTAGAGCCACCGCAGCACGGTCGGCTCCATCACCTCGAGCGCATCGGTCGGGATCGGGACCCCACCCTTGCTCGAGCTCATCTTGGCCATGCCCGCGATGCCCACGAAGGCGTACATCGGCCCGACCGGTCGCTCCCAGCCGAAGATCGGGGCGAGGTCCTTGCCGACGACGAAGCTGCTGCCCGGGCTCTGGTGGTCAACGCCCGACGGCTCGAACAGGACGTGTTCGTGCGCCCAGCGCATCGGCCAGTCGACCTTCCACACCAGCTTGCCGTTGGTGAAGGTGTCGAGGTTGACCTGCTCGGTGTGGCCGCACTTCGTGCAGGTGTAGGTGAGGTCGTGGGTGTCGTCGTCGTAGGCCGTGACCGTCGTGTTGTCGGTGCCGCACACCGTGCAGAACGGCTTGAAGGGGTAGTAGCCGCCTCCACCCGCGCCGCTGCCGCCGCTGCCGCTGCTGCCGCCGCTGCCGTCGTCGTCGGTGGCAGCGCCGGAGCCGCGTTCGGCCTCGGTCTGCGCCTGCGCCTGCTCCTCGGTGAGGGCCTTGCCCTGCTTGGCGCTCGCATTGACCCGCCGGCCCTTGCCGGTCGACTTCTGTCGAGCCGCCTCGACGGCTTCCAAGGTGCGGTACTGGTCAAGAACCTTGTCGATGGCGAACCGGTCGCGCATCGCCTGCAGCACCTGCTCGCGGTAGACGCCGGCGCGGTACTGCTCGGTCTGGCTGATCTCGCGCACCTCGATGCCGGTGGCAGCCATCGCCTCGAGCAGCGGGGCCTTGAAGTGCTCGGACCAGCTGGCGTGCGGGGAGCCCGCGGGCGCGGGCACCGAGGTCAGCGGCATCCCGATGTAGGCCTCCCACGACTCGTCGACCCCGTCGATCCCCTTCGGCACCTTGCGGAAGCGGTCGAAGTCGTCCCAGCTGAGCAGGTGCTCGCAGTCGATGCCGCGACGCTTGATCTCGTCGGCGACGAGGTGCGGGGTGATCAGCTCACGGAAGTTGCCCAGGTGGATGGGGCCCGAGGGGCTGATGCCCGAGGCGCAGACAATCGTCTCGTCGAGGCCGCGGTGGCTCGCCTCGGCGAGCACCTCGTCGGCCAGACGCGACACCCAGTCGAGAGGCGCTTCGGGCTGGGCCCGTTCGGTCTGCTCAGGCTGCTCGATCTGCTCAGGCTGCTCAGTCATCGGTCGGTGTTCCGTCCCAGCGGGAACCGCTCGATGATCTCGTCACGGCCGGGGCCGACTCCGATGGCCGAGACTCGGGCACCGATGAGCTCCTCGACACGCAGCACGTACGCCTGTGCGTTGGCGGGCAGCTCGTCGAAGCGGCGGCAGGTGCTGATGTCCTCCCACCAGCCCGGCATGTCCTCGTAGATCGGCTGGGCGTGGTGGAAGTCGCTCTGGCCGAGCGGCATCTCGTCGTGACGGACCCCGTCGACGTCGTAGGCGACACAGATCGGCACGGTATCGAGGCCGGTGAGCACGTCGAGCTTGGTGATGACGAAGTCGGTGACCCCGTTGATGCGGGTGGCGTAGCGGCCGATCACGACATCGAGCCAGCCGCAGCGGCGCGGGCGGCCGGTGGTGGTGCCGAACTCGGCCCCGGTCTTGCGCAGGAACTCGCCGCTGTCGTCGTGCAGCTCGGTCGGGAACGGGCCCTCGCCGACGCGGGTCGTGTACGCCTTGAGGATCGCGATTACCGAGTCGATGCGGGTCGGGGGCACGCCCGAACCGGTGCAGGCACCGGCCGAGACCGCGTTGCTCGAGGTGACGAACGGGTAGGTGCCGTGGTCGACGTCGAGCAGGGTGGCCTGGCCCGCCTCGAACAGCACGGTGTCGCCGCGGTCGAGGGCCCGGCTCAGCTCGAGCGAGGTGTCGCGCATCATCGGCCGCAGCCGCTCGGCGTACTGCAGCAGCTCGCCCACGACCTCGTCGACCTCGATGGCCCGCCGGTTGTAGATCTTGACCAGCACCTGGTTCTTGAAGTCGAGCGTGGCCTCGACCTTCTGGCGCAGGATGCCCTCGTCGTAGAGGTCCTGCACCCGGATGCCGACGCGGTTCATCTTGTCGGCATAGGTCGGGCCGATGCCGCGGCCGGTGGTGCCGATGCGGCGCTTGCCGAGAAACCGCTCGGTCACCTTGTCGAGGGTGCGGTGGTAGTCGGCGATGAGGTGCGCGTTCGAGCTGACGATCAGCTTGCTGGTGTCGACCCCGCGCGCCTCGAGGCCGTCGATCTCCTCGAACAGCACCCCGAGGTCGATGACAACCCCGTTGCCGATGACGGGCACGCAGTTCGGGCTGAGGATGCCGGAGGGCAGCAGGTGCAGCGCGTACTTCTCGCGCTTGCCGTTCTTCTCGATGACGACGGTGTGGCCGGCGTTGTTGCCGCCGTTGAACTTCACGACGTAGTCGACACCGCTGCCGAGCAGGTCGGTCGCCTTGCCCTTGCCCTCGTCGCCCCACTGCGCTCCCACGAGCACGATTGCCGGCATCAGTTCGCCTTCCGGTTGCCTGGTCTGACCATCGGCAAGGTTAACGGTTCCCCGGCCGGGCACCCGACGCTGTCCGCGTGCTCAGCTGCCCTCGGCCGGCCGATCACGCTTGAGATCAGGGCCCCAGGTTCGAGCCCTCGACATTTCAAGGGGACGAACCGCGAACGACAGTCTGACCAACTTTCCGTCGGTGGGTCACCGCGCTCGCCCCAGGGCCTCGTCGATGAGGGTGCCGACCCGGGCCGGGTCGTGCAGATCGGCCCAGGTGAGCCGCACGACCTCCCAGCCCAGGGACCGGATGCGGTCTTCGCGCCGCTTCTCGTCCCACAGGTGCTGCTGCGACGCGTACTTGACCCAACCGTCGAACTCGACGAACACGCGGGTCCCAACGATGCCGAAGTCTGCTCGGAAGCCGCGGCCGACCGGAGTCCAGGGCGCGGTGCCGGGCACGACGAACTGCGGAACGATCTGGTGGCCGAGCAGTCGCAGCACGTACGCCGTGAACGTCTCGCCCGGGGACTCATGACGAGCGTCCATGAGAGTCAGCGCCGCCCGAGCCCGACCGAGACCAGGGCGCTGGCCGATCACCGTGACCGCGAGCTGCAGTTCTTGAGCGGTCACGAGCCGACGCGCGAGCGCGGCGTCGGCCGGAACCAGAAAGGAGCAGGGCGTCGTCAGCCCCGCGAGAGCGATGGCCACTGCCGGGTGGACCGTGCGCTGGTCTGTCGGGGGGAACCGAGCTGCCTCGGGGCGCCACAGGGCTCGGCCGACGACGAGATCAGCCTTGGTGTGCTCCTTCCGCCCGGGCGCCAGCAGCATGAGGTGCGCCACCGACCAGTCAGGTTCTAAGCACGGCAGACCCAGCGTCGACAGCGCCGAGATGCCACTCGCGACGGCCCGACCGTCGTACTGCTCGAGCAACGCCGAGACCCGGAGCCGGTGCCGGTCGGCCACGTCGACCGTCTGACGCACCGAGAACCAGCCGTGATGCAGACGATGGCAGGCCCCGTCGCGCAGGAGCCTACGTAGCTCGGCCTGGTCGACACCGGCATCCCGGGCCCCGACAGTGGGAAGACGTCAGCACGGGCGATCAGGGCAAGGTCCATGAGCCGACTCTTGACCCGGGCCGGCTCGGCCACGGCATTCCGCGCGGCGCCTGTGGACGGTCGGCCCGGCATCCGGCGGGTGTGGAAAAGGGCTCAGGCGCATGACCGTGGTTCGCTACCCCGACATTTCAGGGGAACGAACCACGGTCGGTGGGTCCAGCACCAGCCGGTACGCGTTCAGGGGCTCAGAGGCCGAGCTCGCGGGCCGCCTCGATGCTCGAGTCGCGCAGGAACGCGGCGCAGCGCGCTTCCTCGTCGCTCTCGCCGATGGCGCGGGCCGCCCGGGCCAGCGCCGCCAGCGAGCGTAGAAAACCACGGTTGGGCTCGTGCGACCACGGCACCGGCCCCTGACCCCGCCAGCCCGCCTTGCGCAGCGAGTCGAGGGAGCGGTGGTAGCCGGTGCGGGCGTAGGCGTAGGCCTCGACGTCACGGCCACCATCAGCGAGCGCGTCCTCGGCCAGCACCGCCCACGCGAGCGAGCTCGACGGGAAGGCCGCTGCGACCTGCGCGGGGTCGATACCGGCATCCAGCTTCTCGGCGGCCGGGTCAGCAGGAAGCCGCGTCTCGGGAATGCCCAGCAGGTTGTCGGTCACTGGTGGGTGCCCGACGAACGCAAGGCGGTGCAGGCCTCGACCACGCGCTGGGCCATGGCCTCCTCGGCGGCCTTGCCCCACGCGCGGGGGTCGTACAGCTTCTTGTTGCCGACCTCGCCGTCGACCTTGAGCACGCCCTCGTAGTTCGAGATCATCCAACCGGCCACCGAACGGGTGAAGGCGTACTGGGTGTCGGTGTCGACGTTCATCTTGATGACGCCGTTGTCGACCGCCTCGGAGATCTCCTCGGGCAGCGAGCCTGAGCCGCCGTGGAAGACGAGGTCGAAAGGCCGCGCGTCGTCAGACAGACCGAGCTGCTTGGCCGCGGCCTGCTGGGCCTTGAGCAGGATCTCGGGGCGCAGCTTGACGTTGCCCGGCTTATAGACGCCGTGCACGTTGCCGAAGGTCAGGGCGGTGAGGTAGCGGCCGTTCTCGCCGGAGCCGAGGGCCTTGATCGTGGCGATCGCGTCGTCGGGGGTCGAGTAGAGCTGGTCGCCACCACCACCCTCAACACCGTCCTCCTCGCCGCCGACGACGCCCACCTCGATCTCGAGGATGATGTGGGCGGCCTTGGCCTGAGCGAGCAGCTCTTCGGCGATCTGCAGGTTCTCATCGAGCGGCACGGCCGAGCCGTCCCACATGTGCGACTGGAACCAGGGGTTGCCGCCGGCCTTGACCCGTTCGAGCGAGGCGGCCAGCAACGGGCGAACGAAGCCGTCGAGCTTGTTCTTCGGGCAGTGGTCGGTGTGGAGCGCGATGTTGACCGGGTAGTTCTTGGCCACCTGCTCGGCGAAGGCAGCGAAGGCCAGCGAGCCGCTCACCATGTTCTTGATGCTGTGGCCCGAGAAGTAGTCGGCGCCGCCGGTCGAGACCTGGATGATGCCGTCGGAGCCCGCGTCGGCGAAGCCCTTGATGGCCGCGTTGAGGGTCTGGCTCGAGCTGACGTTGATGGCCGGGTACGCGAACGAGTCCTTCTTCGCGCGGTCGAGCATCTCGGCGTAGACCTCGGGTGTGGCGATGGGCATTGCGTCTCTCCTGAACGTCGGACCAGCGGTTCTCGGTTGCCCAGAATCCTGCCACGGATGCCGCAGGGCCGGCATCGAGCGTCCGCGCACCGGAGCCCTCCCCGGCGGCCGTCATCTCCCCTTCCGACGTTGCGCGACGCGTCGAAAAGAATCTGCGGCCGCGATGACAACCCTTTGCGGGCCCCCAGGGTCTTGATCTGCAATGACGGCAAACCGGCCGACAGAGCAGCATCCGGTAGCGAATCCGCTTCCGGCACAGGGGCCCTCATCGCCACTACGTGACCTAGGCCCGTACTCACCAGGGGAGACGATCATGTTCAAGAACCTTCGCCGAATCGCCACCGTCGCCGCGCTCGGCGTCACGCCGGTCATCGTCAGCACGTCTGCCGCTGACGCCGGCGGCGCCTCCGAGAACTACTACGTGAAGCGGGCCGATACCACGTGGGTCGACCGCGGCCCGGTCACCGCACTGTTCGCCGGGAACGTGCACCGAGGCGTGATCTCGACCGCCGACGATGTGTCGACCCCCGGGTTCGACTACCTCGACGGCCGCATCGAGGCCTGGTCGTGCCCCTCCGGCGCGACCGTGCCTCAGCTCTACAGCCACGGCGAGCCGGAGGCCCCAGCGACTGAGTGCCTCTATCGGGGCGCCCGCGAGCTCTCCTTCCGCGGCGCCAAGGTCACCTACGCGAAGAACCTGACGTCGGCCCACATCACGGGAACCGCCACCGCGCAGGACGTCACGGGGGTTCGACCCTCGGTTCGTCTGCCCGTGAACATCACCCTCACGGCCGTGGGTCGGGCCGACACCGATGTGTCGCTCGACCGTTTCGTCGACGAGGACGGCACCAAGGTCACTCACCGTTCCACGATGGTCATGCGCACCGCCACGGTCTCGGGAAGCGTCGGCCCCATCCTCCTCGGCGACGAGCCCAGCGACGTCACCGAGTCCGGCCTCTCATCGCAGCAGGACTTGTTCCGACGCTCCTGAGCCACCTAGGGACTGAACGCGGTGTTCGTTCTCGAACTCACTGTTGCACCGGTGAGTTCGAGAACGAACGCTGCGTTCAGCGACTGGGGTCGAAGACGTAGGGGGTCGTGGTGGCGACCCGATGCAGTCCGAGGCGACGCAGGATCGGTTCGGAGTCGGGCGAGGCGTCGATCCGCACAAAGTCGTTGCCGCGCTCCAGCCCCAGCGCGGCTCGGTGGGCGAGCGTGGCCCGGTAGAGACCGCGACCGCGCCAGGCCTCGAGGGTGGAGCCGCCCCACAGCCCGGTGAAGGGGCTGTCGTCGTACTCCCCCCGCGCGGCGCAGAGCACCGGCCCCTCCCGCGACTGCTCCACCACCACGACATCCATCGTGTCGCGTCGGGTCAGCCACTCGGGCATGAGTGACTCGGTCACCCAGCTCTGCTGCTGACCCCACACCGACTCCTGCAGGGTTCTGATGCGCACGAAGTCGCTGGGATCGTCGGCCGGTCTCACCACGACGCCGTCGGGCAGCGCGACCTGCAGCTCGGCCAGCGGGCCCGCTTCTCCGATGATCAGCGCCTCGTCTTCCTCGGCGACGAAGCCCGCCCTGAGGAGACGCTCGCCCAGGTCGTTCGGCTCGTCGTAGTCGTAGGTCTTCCATTCGACGCGCTGCCCACGGGCCGCGAAGAAGTCGCGCTGGTTCGCGATCACGGCGTCGAAGGATGCCGGGTCGTCGCCGAGCCCGTCGGGGCTCTCGATCATCGCGAAGTGACCGGGCGCTTCGAGGTCGTAGTGGCGCCGGATGCGACCGTCGAGCTCGACCGGACGGTCGCTCGTGCCCGTGACGACCGGAGCACGGGTGCGGTCATGGTAGATCTGAAGCAGCTCGTCGGGGGTCGCCACGAGACGACTCAGACGACGACGAGGTCGTGGGGGCGCAGGTTGAACGACTCCACTCCCCCGGCCGTGACCGCGACGATGTCTTCGATGCGGGCGCCCCAGCGCCCCGGCAGGTAGACACCCGGCTCGATGCTGAAGGTCATCCCCTCCTCGAGGGGCAGGTCGTTGCCCGACACGATGTAGGGCTCTTCGTGCACGTCCAGCCCGATGCCGTGACCGGTGCGGTGGATGAAGTAGTCGGCGAGACCCGCCTGTTCGAGCACCGAGCGCGCGGCGGCGTCGACCGCCTCGCACGTCACGCCGGGCATCACTGCGTCGAACGCGGCCTGCTGCGCCGCCTTCAGCGCGGCGTAGGTCAGCTTGATCTCGGAGCTCGGCTCGCCGATGGCGTAGGTGCGCGTGCTGTCGGAGTTGTACCCCGAGGCAAGGGGCCCACCGATGTCGACGACCACGACGTCTCCAGGTTGGATGACCCGGTCGCTGACGGAGTGATGCGGGCTCGCGCCGTTGGGCCCCGACCCGACGATGACGAACTCCGCCAGCTCGTGGCCCTCCTCGACGATGGCCCGGGCGATGTCGACGGCCAGCTCGGCCTCGGTGCGGCTGGGCCGCAGCATCTCGGTGACGCGTTCGTGAACCCGGTCGATGGCCTGCCCGGCCCGTCGCAGCTGGTCGAGCTCGACGGCATCCTTGCGCATGCGCAGCTCGCGAATGATCGGCCCGGCGAGCACCGGCTCGGTGGCACCGGAGTCGCGCAGCGCCAGCAGGTGCATCGCGGGTGTCATGTCAGAGACCGCCACGCGCTCAAGGGGCAGTCCAGCGAGCGAGAGCCGGTAGGGGTCTTCGCCGTCGACCCAGGTGCGCACCTCGATGCCGATCTCGGCGAACGGCACCTGCTCCAGACCGGCGAACTCGAGCGCCGGCGAGACGAACACGATCGGCGTGTCGGACGCCGAGGGCACCACGAGCGCCGTCAGCCGCTCGAAGGAGGTACCGCCGACCCCGATCAGGTACCGCAGGTCCGAACCGGTGGTGACCACGACGGCGCCGACGTCGGCCGCCTCGGCCGCAGCTCGAAGCCGGCCCAGCCGTGAGCTGATCGTGGTGACGTCGAGGCCTGGCACGTTGACTCCCATGGGCGTCAGCGTAGGGGTCAGCGTGAGAGTCAGCGTAGGCGCCAGCACCGACCCAGCCGTCGAGCGCTCGGACAGAGGGTCCACCAGCGGGGCTCGCCGGCCCAGCGGCATCTCCCCCGCGCGGTGGAGCCGGATGCTCATCCGCCCGCCTAGGCTCTGGCCATGAGCACCGGATCGCGCCAGCGCTTCGAGCGCGTGCAGTCCTGGTTCGGGGCCGACACCGACTGGGAACGCCGGCCGAGCGACTCCGCGCGCACGCTTCGGGTCGACCTGCTCATCGCCGGCGTCCTGCTCGTGTCGGGGCTGCTGGGGATCGAGGTGCTGCGCAGCCTCGACAACCTGGGGAAGCTGCCAGGCCCGGTGTGGCTGCCGCACCTGGCCGTCGTCGTCGGCACGGTCCCGCTCGTCTGGCGGCGCCGCTACCCGATCGCCGTGATGGCGGGGCTGTCTTTGCACTTCCTCGTCGTCGGCCTCACGCTGCCCATCGTCGCGTCGTCGTTCGCGATGCAGGTCGTCTACTTCTTCGCGATCTTCACGGGAGTCGCCTGGGCGCGGAACCGGCAGGCGATGCTGCTCGTCGCCGGCGGCGTCGTCGTCGTCATGTTCGCCTGGCTCACCTGGCAGTACGCGGTCGGCTCGGGCCTCGAGAGCGTGCTGAGCGACAACGGCAAACCTCTTCCCGTGCAGGGGCTCTTCAGCCCCCTCACGGCCTATGTCGTCTACTCCCTGATCATCAACGTCTTCTATTTCGGGGGTGCGGTCGTCGGCGGACAGGCCGCGTGGAGGGCCGCCCTACACCGGGCCCACCTCGCCGAGCAGGCGGCCACCATCGAGGCCCAGACCCTCGACCTTCAGCGCCAGGCCGTCGTCGAGGAGCGCCTGCGCATCGCCCGCGAGCTGCACGACGTCGTGGCCCACCACGTGTCGGTCATCGGCATCCAGGCGGCCGCCGCCCGACGCGTCATGGGTCGCGACGTCGCCACCGCCGAGAAGTCGCTGCGCTCGATCGAGTCGTCGTCACGCGACGCGGTGACCCAGATGCGGGGTCTGCTCGGCACGCTGCGTTCCGGCGACGCCGCCGAGAGGGAGCCGCGGGCGCCCGAACCGACCCTCTCCGACGTGCCGACGCTCGTGGGAGAGACGGAGTCACCCGGGTTGCACGCGCAGATCCGTGTGGTCGAGGACCGCCCGGGCGCCGTGGAGTCGGTGCCCTCCCCCATCGGGCTCTCGCTCTACCGCACTGTGCAGGAGGCCCTGGCCAACGTGCGACGCCACTCCACGGCGAGCAGCGCCACGGTCTTCGTGCGGGTCGACCGCCGCGGTGAGAGCGGGTTTCGGCACGGGTACGCCGAGGTCGAGGTGATCGACACGGGCCGTCCACGAGCAGGTACGTCGGGAACCGGCTTGGGCTTGCTGGGTGTTCGCGAACGCCTCGCGACCCACGGCGGGGTCAGCGAGATCGGGCCCCGCGCCACCGGTGGCTACCGGGTCAGGGTGCGGATGCCGCTGCCGGAGGAGCCGTCGTGAAGCGCGGGCGAGTCTCGAACGCCGGGTTCATGAGCGAACACGTCGGTGTACCACCGCGTTCGACCTCGAACGAGTCGTTCGCGGGGGAAGGGTGAGGCCGATCAGGGTGCTGCTCGCCGACGACCAGCAGCTCGTGCGGTCGGGCTTCTCGCTCATCCTGTCGGTCGAGACCGACCTCGAGGTGGTGGGCGAGGCCGCCAACGGTGCCGAGGCAGTGCAGCTGGCCCGCGACCTGCGACCTGACATCGTGCTGATGGACGTGCAGATGCCGGTCATGGACGGCATCGAGGCGACCACGCACATCGTGCAGGCCGGCCTTTCGAAGGTCATCATCCTCACCACGTTCGAGCGTGACGACTACGTCTTCGCCGGGCTCTCGGCCGGGGCGAGCGGCTTCCTGCTGAAGAACGCCGACGCAGACCACCTCATCGAGGCCGTGCGCACGGTGGCCGGCGGCTACGCCCTGCTCGCGCCCGAGGTCACCCGGCGGGTCATCGCCCAGATGACCGGTGGGGCCCGAGCCACAGCGGTGCCGGACGGCCCGAGCGGCCACCAGCTCACCGGCATCCCGGATGCCGCTGAGGCCGTGGGCGACGACGGCCGCCTCGACTCGCTGACGCCACGCGAGCGGGAGGTGCTCGGGCTGGTCGGCCGCGGGATGTCGAACGCCGAGATCGCCAAGGCGCTGTTTCTCGGCGAGGCCACCGTCAAGACCCACCTGTCGAACGTGTTCAGCAAGCTGCACCTGCGCGACCGGGTGCAGGCGGTGGTGCTCGCCTACGAGTCGGGGCTCATCCTCGCGGGGGAGAACGGATCTCCCCCCGGCGACTGATCCTCACCGCCGCGGCCGTTCCTATCGTGGAGACATGAGCCAAGACACCAGCACGGCAACGGGCGCCGGCCCACGATCCGGGGCCAGTCACCGACACGACAGTCAGACCGACGACATCGAGGTGCGCGCACTGTCGCGGCAGTTCGGCGAGATCCGCGCCGTCGACGACGTGAGCTTCACCGTCAAGGGCGGCGAGCTTACCGGGTTCGTCGGAGGCAACGGCGCCGGCAAGACGACGACGATGCGCATGATCATGGGTGTGCTGTCGATCTCGGCCGGCGACGTGCTCTGGCGGGGCCGGCCGATCACTGCGCTCGACCGTCGTGGCTTCGGCTACATGCCCGAGGAACGTGGCCTCTACCCCGACCAGGCCGTGCTCGACCAGCTCGTCTACCTCGGCCGGCTCCGCGGCATCGGCACGGCCGCCGCGAAGGCGTCGGTGACCGACCACCTCGAGCGGCTGGGTCTCGCCGAGCGGGCCAAGGACAAGGTGCAGACCCTCTCGCTGGGCAACCAGCAGCGCGTGCAGATCATCGCGGCGCTGATGGGCCGGCCCCAGGCCCTCGTGCTCGACGAGCCGTTCAGCGGGCTCGACCCGCAGGCCGTCGACAGCATGGCCGACCTGCTGCGCGAGCACACCTCACGCGGGGTGCCCGTGCTGTTCAGCTCGCACCAGCTCGACCTCGTCGAGCGGCTGTGCGAGCGGCTCGTGGTGCTGTCCAGGGGCACGGTGGTGGCGGCCGGTACGGCTGACGAGCTGCGCACCCAGACCGTGGTGCGTCACCGGCTCGTGCTCTCGGGCGACGCCGGCTGGGTGCGCGATGCCCCCGGCATCCACACCGTCGACGTCGACGGCGGGGCCGTGCTGCTCGAGGTGCTCGACCAGGGCGCCGACCACCGGCTGCTCTCCGAGGCCCTGCGCCGCGGAGACGTGCTCGAGTTCGCCCCCCAGCGCCCGTCGCTGTCCGAGATCTACCGTGAGGTGACCAAATGACCACCACCGTGAACCGCCCAGACCAGCCAGGCCACGCCTCTCGGAGCAACGATGCGGGCCGGCCCTGGCTGATCGTGGCCGGCCGCGAGATCGTCGTGCGCCTGACCAACAAGTCGTTCATCGTCTCGACCCTCGTCACGCTCGTGTTCATCGCCGGCTTCGGGGGCTTCTCGGCCTGGCAGAGCGGTCGCTCGTCGACGACGACGGTGGCGGTGACGGGGGCCGCCGCCACCCAGCTCGTCGAGCAGGGGTCGGCCGCCGCCACGAAGGCCGACGACAAGGTCTCGATCAAGCCTCAGGCCGTGGCCGACGACGCGGCGGCGAAGGCGGCCCTCACCTCGGGCAGCGCCGACGCCTGGCTGCACCAGCAGAACGACGGTTGGGTGCTGACGGCCAAGGACGCTCCCGACAGCGCGGTCGAGGCCGCCATCGGCGCGGCGGTGCGAACCCAAGCCCTGTCGACGAACGCCGCGGCCGCCGGAACCACCACGGCCGCCATCGAGAAGGGAACGGTGCTCACGACCGACCGCCTCGACGGGCAGCAGGACGACTCGCTGTTCATCAAGCTCGCGAGTCTGGCGTTCTCGCTGCTCTTCTTCATGGCGGCCATCCTCTTCGGCCAGCAGATCGCGGCGAGCGTCGTCGAGGAGAAGCAGTCGAGGCTCGTCGAGATCATCGCCACGGCGATCCCCCTGCGGGCCCTGCTGGCCGGCAAGGTGCTCGGCAACTCGGTGATCGCCTTCGGCCAGGTGGTGCTCTATGGCGCCGTCGGCCTTGTGGCCGTGGCGTTCACCGACTACTCGCGGCTGCTGCCGAGCCTGTCGGCGGCGGTGATCTGGTTCGTGGTGTTCTTCGCGGTCGGCTTCTTCGCCCTGGCCTGCCTGTACGCCGTCGCCGGGGCCCTCGCCTCGCGCACCGAAGACCTGCAGAGCACCACCGCACCGATGACCATGGTGCTCGGAGTCGTCTACGTCGTCGGCTTCACCGTGACGGGAACCGCCCTCAAGGTGGTCTCGTTCATCCCGATCGTGTCGGTCGTGGCGATGCCGGGCCGCATCCTCTCGGGTGATGCCGCCTGGTGGGAGCCGGTCTTGGCGCTGCTGGTGATGGCCGGGTTCGCCGCCGTGACCGTGCTGGTCGGCGAGAAGATCTACCGCCGGTCGCTCATGCAGACCCGCGGCAAGATGTCGTGGCGCGAGGGCCTGAAGTCGGCCGACGCCTGACCCGACCTCAGCGGTCTGATCCGCAACACACCGACCAATCGACAACTCACCGGGTAACTACTCGGTGAGTTGTCGATTGCTCGGTGTGTTGCGTGGTGTTGGGCGGAGGTCAGGCGAGTCGGGCTGCGAGGGATGGGACCGGCTGGGGCGGCGGGGGGCCGACGTAGCGCGCACTCGGACGAATCATCTTCGGGTCGCGACTCTGTTCGACGATGTTCGCCGTCCAGCCCGCCACCCGGGCCACGCAGAAGGTCGGGGTGAACATGCTCGGGTCGATGCCGGCCAGCTTCATCACGACGCCGGCGTAGTACTCCACGTTGGCGAACAGCTCGCGGCCCGGCTTCAGCTCGGCGAGGGTGCGTTCGAAGACCGCCTCGACCCCGACGGCCAGGTCGACGAGGGGGTCGTCGTAACCCAGGGCAGTGCGCCGCAGCATCTCCGATCGCGGGTCCTTGGTGCGGTAGACCGCATGGCCGAAGCCCATCACCCGGTCGCCCCGCTCGATCTTGTCGCGCACGTACGCCTCGGCCCGGTCGAGCGACCCGATCTCGTCAAGGGCCTGCAGGGCCCGGCTGGGCGCGCCGCCGTGCTTGGGCCCCGAGAAGCTGCCGATGGCGCCGACGAGGCAGGCGGCCAGGTCAGCGCCGGTCGAGGCGATGACCCGGGCCGTGAAGGTCGAGGCGTTGAAGCCGTGGTCCATCGTCGACACGAGGTACTGCTCGACGGCGCGGAGGTCGTGCGCGTTCGGGCGTGCGCCGGTCAGCATGCGCAGGTAGTCGTCGACGTGGCCGAGAGTGGGGTCGGCCTCAATGGGCTCCTGGCCCTGCCGGATGCGGTGGGCGGCCGCGAGGATCGTCGGCGTCACCGCAGCGGAGGCCATCGCCGCCTCCGCGATCTCGTCGGGGTCGGCGTCGAACAGCGGGCGCAGCCGCCGGATACCGCCCCAGAGCGAGAGGGCGGTGCGCACGATGGTCAACGCGTCGTCGGTGGTCGCACAGATCGCCGGAAGCAGGGCAGCGAGGCCGTCGGGCATCGGCCGCAGTGACCCGACCTTTTCGCGGAAGCGCACGAGCTGCTCGGCATCTGGCAGGTTGCCGTGCAGCAACAGGTGCCACGCCTCCTCGAAGCCGACCGCCTCGGCCAGGTCGATCGCCGAGTACTGCCGGTAGTGGTAGAAACCCTCACTTCCGCGCACGTCGCCGAGCTCGGTCTCGGTGACGACGACGCCGGCGAGCCCGGCGGGGACCATGACGGCCAGCTGGTCGGTGCTTCTCATGACTTGCTCCTTCTGCTCGGTCAGGCCACTCTGAGACCAGTTGATCAACATCGTCAATGTTGATCAGATCAACGGTTGACCCGATCAACCCGGGCGAAGAGGAGTGCGATGAGCAACGACGCCGGCCGGTGGATCACGACGACGGAGGCGGCCCAGCGTCTCGGGGTGAAGCGCGCCACGCTCTACGCCTACGTCAGCCGGGGCCAGCTGCGCAGCGAGCGCCGGCCGGGCCAGCAGGAGAGCCTTTTCGACCGGGGTGAGATCGACGCTCTCGCCTCGTCTGCGCGGCCGGCCGGCGCCCCCCAGCCCGTGCTGCGTTTTCGCAGTATCGCCACCGCGGTCAGCGCCCAACGCGACGGCGACCTGCTCTACCGCGGTGTGCCGCTCACCCAGGTGGCCACCCTCGGCCTCGAACGCGCTGCCGCGCTCGTCATGGGCGACGAGGATGCCGCCCCCAGCGACCTACCTGGGGTGAACCCGGCTGTGGCGCAGGCCATTGCGAGCCTCAACCTCGAACGTCGAATGCCGGTTGCCGTGCAGGCCCTCGCCTCGGCCGACCCGTTCGGCCCTGACACCGACCCGGAGCGCATCCGCTCGACAGCGCTCGCCCTGGTGCCCCGAGCCGTCGCGCTGCTCGGTGGTTCGGGCGCTGACGGGCCGGGCGACCCGACCTCGCCCCCCACCAGCTCGCTGACCCGAGTCACCATGCAGGCGTTGGGCGGTCGCGCGGGGACACCCGCCGAGCTGGAGGTGCTGCGGGTCACGCTCATCGCGCTGCTCGACCACGGTTTGACGGCTTCGACCGTGGCGGCCAGAGTCGCCGCCTCGACCCGCGCTGGTGTGCACGACTGCCTCTGCGCGGCCTACGCCGCCATGGCCGGCCCGCTGCACGGGGCCGCGCCGGTCGCGGCGCACGGCCTGCTCGGCTCCGAGGGGTCAGCGAAGGAGTCGGTGGCGGAGGCGTTCCGACGACACGGCGACGTGCCCGGGTTCGGGCACTTCCTCTACCCCGAGGGCGATCCCCGGTCCGACCTCGTGCTCGACGCGCTCGCCGACCTGCCTGGTACGGCGCGGTTGCGACGTCGGGTGGCGCGGGTGGCCGCCGTCGTGCTCGACCGCACGGGGCGGCATCCGAACATCGACCTGGCCGGGGCGGCGGTGCTGCACGCCCTGGGGCTGCCGCCCGCCGCCGGCGAGGTCTTCTTCCAGATCGCCCGCAGCTTCGGTGTGGCCGCACACGTCATCGAGGAGTACGCCGAGCAACCGCTGCGTTGGCGTGGGCGAGAAGCCGTCGGCTGACCGTCGCTACGGGCGCTGGTCGAACACGTGCCGGCGCACCCAGGCGTGCATGGCGATGGCGGCCGCGGCGCCGGCGTTGATCGAGCGGGTCGAGCCGAACTGCTCGATGTGCAGCACCGCCTCGCAGTGCGCCCGCATCGGCTCCGAGAGGCCCGGCCCTTCCTGCCCGAAGACGAGCACGCACGCCCGGGGCAGGTCGAACGTCTCGAGCGCCACCGAGCCCGGCAGGTTGTCGACCCCGAAGACGGCCAGGCCCTCGGCGTGCGCCCACGTGGCGAGTGCGGCGGCATCCGCGTGATGGTGCTCGTGCTGGTAACGGTCGGTCACCATCGCGCCGCGGCGGTTCCACCGGCGCTTGCCGACGATGTGGAACGCAGCGGCGTTGAAGGCGTTGGCCGTTCGGATCACCGACCCGATGTTGAAGTCGTGACCCCAGTTCTCGACGGCCACATGGAACTCGTGCCGCCGGGCGTCGAGGTCGGCCACGATCGCGTCGTGGAGCCAGTAGCGATAGCCGTCGACGACGTTGCGCCGGTCGCCCTCACGCAGCAGTTCGGGGTCGAGCCGGTCGTCGGTGGGCCACTCCCCCGCCCAGGGCCCCACCCCGACGTCAGGGGGCCGCTTGTCCGGCGGCGCGGTCACGAGGCGAGCCGCGACAGGAACTGCCTCGTGCGCTCCTGCTGGGGGTCGCCCAGCACCTCGGCGGGTGGGCCGGCCTCGAGGATGCGGCCGGCGTCGAGAAAGCACACCGTGTCGGCGACGTTGCGCGCGAACCCCATCTCGTGGGTCGAGAGAATCATCGTCATGCCCTCGGCGCGCAGGTCGCGCAGCAGGTCGAGCACCTCGCCGACGAGCTCTGGGTCAAGGGCGCTGGTCACCTCGTCGAGCAACAACAGCTCGGGCGAGTTGACCATGGCGCGCGCGATCGCGACGCGTTGCTGCTGCCCGCCCGAAAGGTCGTCGGGTCGGGCCCTGGCCTTGTCGGCCAGGCCGACCCGGTCGAGCATCGTCATCGACCGGCTCTCGGCCTCGGCGCGGGCGACCTTGTGCACCCGGCGCGGGGCGAGCGTCACGTTGTCGAGCACGCTGAGGTGCGGGAAGAGGTTGTAGGCCTGGAAGACGATGCCCATGCGAGACCGCACCTGGTCGGCGTCGACCCGCGGGTCGGCGATGTCGCGCCCGGCCAGCTCGATGACACCGTCGTCGACCTGCTCGAGCAGGTTGATGCAGCGCAGCAGGGTCGACTTGCCCGAGCCGGAGGCGCCGATGAGGGCCACACACTGCCCCGGTTCGATGTCGAGGCTCACGTCGTCGAGCACGACGTTGGCACCGAACGACTTGCGCAGGCCGCGCACCGACAGCAGCGCGGTGGGGGTGGTGGGCAGGCTCACAGGGTGCCCCCTGCGCCGTGCCAGCCCTGCTTCTTGGCGATGTGGTCGGTCAGGCGCGCAGTCGGGATGGTGAGACAGATGAACAGCACCCCCGCCACGACGTAGGGCGTGTAGTTGAAGTCGGATGCCGTCTCGATGCGGGCCGCCTGGATGGCGTCGGTCACGCCGAGCACCGAGATCAGGCCGGAGTCCTTCTGCAGCGAGACGAAGTCGTTCATCAGCGGCGGCATGACCCGCCGCACCGCTTGGGGCAGCACGACATGGCGCAGCGTCTGGCCGTGCGAGAGGCCCAGGGCCCGCGAGGCCGCCCGCTGCGACGGGTGCACCGACTCGATGCCGGCCCGGAACACCTCCGCCACGTAGGCCGAGTACGAGAGCACGATCGCGACACCGCCCCAGAAGGCCAGGCTGATGGTCACTCCGGGAAGCCGCAGGGCCGGCACCCCCAGACCGAGCAACAGCAGGAGCAGCAGCAGGGGCAGCCCACGGAAGAGGTCGACGTAGGCCGTGGCCAGCAGACGCAGAGGGAAGAAGATCGGGCCGCGCAACGTGCGCATGATCGCCAGGGTCAGACCCAGCACCACGATCGCCACACCACAGATGAGCATGATGCGGATGTTGAGCCAGAGGCCCTTCAGCACCACCGGGAAGGAGTCGACCGCCTTGTCCCAGCTGAAGAAGGTGGTCTGCACCCGCGGCCACCCGGCCGAGCGGGTCACCAGCCAGATGACGAGGCCGCCGACGACGAGGGTGCTGATCGCCGAGATGAAGGCCGACCGCTTGGTGCGGGACTGGCGGAAGGCCCGGCGGTCGAGCTCGGTCTGCGACGGCGACCAGGGCGGCTCCGACGGCTCGGCGCGATGACTGGACGGGCCCAGCGGCATCCCGGATGGTGAGGTCACCGATGGCTCACTTCAGCTCGGGGGCGCCCGCGTTGGCGAGGTACTCCTGCTGCAGCTTGTCGAGGGTTCCGTCGCTGCGCAGGGCGTCGATCGCCTTGCTGACGCAGGGGGTCAGGGCCGAGCCCTTGTCGAGCACGGCACCGAACTGCTCGGGCGTGCCGGTCGCGGGAAGCTGACCGACGATCACGCCGTCGTCGAGCTGGGCGGCGACCATGTAGAACGCGGTCGGCACGTCGACGACGATGCCGTCGATCTGCTTGTTCTTCAGGGCCTGCACGGCGAGGTCGTTGGTGTCGAAGACCTTGGGGTCGTTGCTCGGCTGGATCTGGTTCTTGATGGCGTCGTAGGAGGTGGTGCCGACCTGGGCGGCCAGGTTGGCCTCCTTGAGCTCTGCGACCGTCGTCTTGCCGTCGAGGGGGCTGCCCTTGTAGGTGACGACCGCCTGGCGCACGTCGTAGTAGCCCGAGCTGAAGTCGACGGCGTTCTTACGCTCGGGGCTGATCGAGATCTGGTTGATGTCGAAGTCGAAGGTCTTGGCCGCCGGAGAGATGGCCGTGTTGAAGGGCACGACCACCCAGGTCACGTCGGCCTTGGCGAAGCCCATCTTCTCGGCGGCGGCGAAGGCGACGGCCGACTCGTAGCCCTTGCCGTTGCTGGGGTCGTCCTTGCTGAACCAGGGCTCGTAGGCCGGCTTGTCGGTGCCGACGGTCAGCTTGCCGCTCGTCACGAGCGGCAGGGAGGCCTTGGCACACGCGTCGGCCGGGGCTCCGGAGCCGGTCCCGGCGCCGTTCTCGGTGGCCGCGAGCGTCGGCCCGGCCGGCGTGGTGGACCCGCAGGCGCCCAAGGTGGCGAACGCGGCGACAGACACTGCCGCGAGCGCGAGACGGGGTCGGTTCATGACAGGCTCCTGCGGTTTCGGATGGTCGGTCTGTTGGCAGGGCGACGAGCAGGCGCGAACCACCTGGGCGCCTCCCTGTCACCCTGGCGACCGGGACGACGAGCCGAGTCTACGAGCGAACCGGCTGCCGTCGGCACGGGTCCGGGATGCGAACGACGCGGCATCCGAAACGGAGCCGGCGCTGGTGGGCGCCGGGGAGGAGGGCCACGCTTGGCCGCCGCAACGTCACCGTCGCTACCCCTAAACCACGGCTCAGCGTCGCGCTCCTTCCCGACTCCCTACGACATACTGGGGTGAATGGGGCGAAGAGCCAAGGCCCCACGCCGTTTCGAGACCCAACCGATGCACGAGGCCCCTCCACGGGCCACGGGCAGCACGGCTCTCAGCCAGGATTCAGGTGATCTCCACGCGAGCACCTACCCTTGCTGCATGCACGCACTCGGAGCTGTCGCCACCCTCGGCCCTGACTGGATGGACCCCACCTACCTGCTGGCACAGTACGGCGACGCCTTCTTCTGGCTCGCCATCGTCATCGTGTTCATCGAGTGCGGGCTGCTCTTCCCGATCCTGCCGGGTGACTCGCTGCTGTTCGCGGTCGGGCTGTTCATCGCCACCGGTCAGGTGCACGTCAACCTCGGGGTGGCCATCCTCGCTCTGTGCGCAGCCGCCCTTCTCGGCAACGTCGTGGGCTACGAGATCGGCCGAGCGGTCGGCACTCCGCTCTACCGACGCGACGGGCGCATCCTCAAGAAGAAGTACTTCGACGAGACGACCGTCTTCTTCGACAAGCACGGCAACAAGGCGCTGGTCATCGGGCGCTTCGTGCCGATCGTGCGCACCTTCATCACCGTCGTCGCCGGGGTCAGCCGCATGGAACGCCGGCGCTTCTTCACCTGGAGCGCCGTGGGCGCCGTGCTGTGGGCGGCCGGACTGACGCTGGTGGGCTACTTCCTCGGGAAGTCCTTCCCCGGGCTGCAGGACAAGCTCGAGGTCGTGATCCTGCTCATCGTGGCCGTGTCGGTGCTGCCGATGCTGTTCGAGTACCTGAAGCACCGCCGAGCCGCGCAGAAGATCGCCGTCGAGGTGGGCGACGCAGCGGGCGACATCGCCGAGCGCCCGACCGGCGCCGACACCACCTCGCACTGACGCCCAGCGGCATCCAGGATGCCGCTGGGCGCAGGTGCGGGCGGGAGTCAGGGGTTCGGGGTGGTGCGGTCTGAGGTCGGGTCGGGCGCGCCGGCGCCAGGAGCCTGGGCCTGCGGCAACGCTTCGGGAGCGCCTCCCGGGGCCGTCGAAGCACCACCCACGGCGCCCGGCTGCGTCGAGGGTGCGACCTGCGGCGCGCCGCCGGCCGGGCCGTTGCCACCGAAGGAGATGTTCGGCACCACGGCCTCGACCGCCGACGTCTCGAAGTACTCGGCCTTGTGCACCCCGGCGATGCCGGCCACGAGGTTGGAGGGCACCGACTCGACCTTGGTGTTGAGCTCGCGCACGAGCGCGTTGTAGTAGCGCCGTGAGCTGGCGATGCGGTCTTCGGTGCTGGTCAGCTCGTTCTGCAGGGCGAGGAAGCCCTGGTTCGCCTTGAGGTCGGGGTAGGCCTCGGCCACGGCCATGAGGCGCCCGAGGGCCTGGCTCAGCTGGCCCTCGGCCTGCGCTGCCGCCGCCGGTGTGCCGCCACCGTTCATGGCTGCCGACCGGGCCTGCATGACCTCTTCGAGAGTGCCGCGCTCGTGAGAGGCGTAGCCCTTGACGGTCTCGACGAGGTTCGGGATGAGGTCGTGGCGACGCTTCAGCTCGACGTCGATCTGCCGCCAGCCCTCCTCGACCCGGTTCTTCAGGCCGATGAGGCCGTTGTACATGACGACGCCACCGATGCCGAGCAGCACCACGAGGCCAAGCAGGATCCAGACGATGATCACAGGTTCTCCCCTGTACGAGCGGTCAAGTGCCTTGATCGTAGACCCAGGCACCACTGACGAAGGTCGGCTACCGACCGCACCTGCGACGCCCGCCGACACCGTCGCGTTCCGTGCGGATGCGGCTCACCTGGCCGGGGGCAGGGCGATGTGACCGGCGCTCGGCGCGGTCCACCCGCGGGCCGTTCGGACCACCTCAGCCCAGACCCAGCTCGTCGAGCGAGTAGACGTAGCGGTACTCCACCCCTTCCGCCTCGATCCGGGCCCCCGCTCCGGTGGCTCGGTCGGCCATCGTGGCCACCGCGACCGGTGTCGCGCCGTCGTCGCGCACGGCGGCCACGGCATCGAGCGGCGAGGCCCCTGTCGTCGTGGTGTCCTCGACCACGAGCACCCGCCGGCCCGTGATCGACGGGCCCTCGATGCGCTGCTGGAGGCCGTGCGCCTTGCCGGCCTTGCGAACGACGAACGCGTCGAGCCGCTCGCCGGCGGCGGCGGCGGCGTGCAGCATGGCGGTCGCGACCGGGTCGGCCCCGAGGGTGAGACCGCCGACGGCGGAGTAGGTGAGGTCCTTGGTGAGCTCGCGCATGACGATGCCGACCAGCGGCGCGGCCTCGCCGTCGAGGGAGATGCGGCGCAGATCGACGTAGTAGTCGGCCTCGCGGCCCGAGCTGAGGGTGACAAGCCCGTGCACGATCGCCTTCTCCCTGATGATCTCGAGCAGGCGGGCACGAGCGGCGGCGACCTCGGGGGCCGGGTTCGGTGCGTTCACGCCCCAGATCGTATATTCCGATCCATGGGCAACCTGGTGCTGGCGCTCGCCGTCACGTTGCTCTACCGGTCGTCGGTGCGACGCGAGCCGCGCCGGCTGCGACTGGGTGTGTACCTCGTGGCCGTGGTCTGGCTGCTCTTCGGCGCCACCACGAACCTCATCGACGCGCTGCTGCCGCAGGGCGCCCTGGGGCCACTCGTCGTGCTGGCGCCACTGCCGCTGTCGGTGCTGGTGCTGGCCGCCTTTGTCGTCGCCGACGGCCTCACGTTGATGCGCCACAGGGGCCGGAACGGCAGAGAACTGCTCGCGTTGCTCATCGGCCTCGTGCTGGTGGCCCTGCCCGTGGGCGGGGTGCTGCTTGCCCGGTCGCACGTCGGCGTGCAGACCGGTCTCGCCGCACTCGCTTTCCTCGTCTCGTTCTACCTCGGACTCGCGTTCCTGTCGTTCCTCGCGTACGTCGTGAGCTACGGCCGCAGTCGGCCGCGGGCCGACCCTGCCGCTGTCGTCGTGCTGGGCACCAAACTGGTGCGCGGTCGTATCACTCGACTGCTCGAGGGCCGGCTCGACAAGGGCATCGACGAGTGGCACCGCCAGGTCGTTCTGGGCCACCGCCCGCTGCTCGTGCCCTCAGGTGGCCCGGGCCCCGACGAGGCCCGGTCGGAGGGTGCCGCGATGGCCGACTATCTCGTGGAGCGTGGCGTACCGGCCGCCGACGTCATTGCTGAGACGGCGGCCCGCACGACGGAGGAGAACCTCTCACTCTCGCGTCAGGTGGCCGTCGCGAGCGGCCGCGAGGGACACCTGACGCTCGTGACGAGCGGCTACCACGTGGCCCGCACCTCGCTGTTGGCGCGCCGGGCCGGCCTGGATGCCGACGTCATCGGGTCGAGCACCGGCGGCCGCTTTCCCCCTCGCGCCGTCCTTCGCGAGTTCGTCACGGTGCTGACCTTTCACCCGTGGCTGCACGTCGTGCTGCTGGGGCCCGCCGTCGCGCTCTCGGTGCTGCTGGCTCGTTCGATCTAGTGGAACCGGTGTTCGCGACGACCGATACGGGCGGGCGTCATCGCGAGCGGCGCGGGCCCGGTCTGCGCACCGAGCGCAGCTGACGCCGCAGCAGCGAGCGAGGCACCACCCGCAGCAGCCCGACCGCGGCCTTGTACTGCAGGCTCGGCACCGAGACCACCCTGCCCCGCTCGACGTCGGCGAGGCAGTCGGCCACGAGCCGCTGGGTATCGAGCCAGAGGAAGCCCGGGCCGGGGGTCGACAGACCGGCGCGCTGTTGGAACTCGGTCGTCACGTAGCCCGGGCAGAGCGCGGTGACCTGCACCCCGGTGCCCGCGAGCTCGGCCGACAGACCCTCGCTGAACACCGTGACGTACGACTTCGCGGCCGAGTAGGTTCCCATCGCCAGGAAGCCCGCGACCGACGAGACGTTGACGATCGTGCCCTGACCCCGGGGGCTCATGGCCCGCGCCGCCGCGTGAGAGAGCACCAGCACCGCCCGGGCCAGCACGTCGAACAACGCTTCCTCGACCGCCACGTCGTTGTCGACGAAGCGGCCTTTGAGCCCGTACCCGGCGTTGTTGACGATCAGGTCGACCGGGCGCGCGTGGTCGGCGACCCGGTCGGCCACGGTCTGCAGCTGGTCCCGGTTCGACAGGTCGGCCCGCAGCACCTCGACCTCGACGCGGTGGTCGGCCCGCAGCTGCTGCGCCACCGACGCGAGACGCGCCTCGTCACGAGCGACGATCACGAGATCGTGCCCCCGAGAGGCGAGCTGGACGGCGAACTCGTGCCCGATGCCCGAGGTGGCGCCGGTGATCAGGGAGGTTGGCATCTGCCCACCCTAGGCAGGGGTGGATGCCGTCCCGTCGCCGCCCGTCGCCGCGCGGTCCGCACCCGTCGCCACCCGTCGCCGCCCGTCGGCGCGCGCGTCTAGGGTGGCGTGCGTGAGTGAGCCAGCCCAGTCCACCCGTATCGCCACGTGGAACGTCAACAGCATCCGATCTCGCATCGACCGGGTGACGGCCTGGCTCGAACGGGCCGACGTCGACGTGCTCGCGATCCAGGAGACCAAGGCCCGCGACACGCAGTTCCCCTTCGACCGCTTCCGCGACCTCGGCTACGAGGTGGCCCACCACGGCCTCAACCAGTGGAACGGGGTCGCCGTGGTCTCCAGGGTCGGCCTCGACGACGTGCAGGTCGGTTTCGAGGGGATGCCGGGCTGGGGCGACCCCGTCGCGGCCGAGGCCCGGGCGATCAGCGCGGTCTGTCGCGGCATCCGCATCTGGTCGCTCTACGTGCCCAACGGGCGCTCCCTCGACGACCCGCACCTGCAGTACAAGCTGTCGTGGCTGGCCGCCCTGGCCACCGCGGGTCGCGGCTGGCTCGCGGCCGACCCCGGCGCCGAGGTCGCACTGCTCGGCGACTGGAACGTGGCGCCGACCGACGCCGATGTGTGGAGCGTGCCGTTCTTCGAGGGAAGAACACACGTCTCCCCCGATGAGCGGGCCGCCTTCGAGGCCGTCGTGGATGCCGGCTTCGTCGACGTCGTGCGGCCGCACGCCTCCGAGCCCGGCACCTTCACCTACTGGGACTACACCCAGCTGCGGTTCCAGAAGCGGCAGGGCATGCGTATCGACTTCGCGCTCTGCTCCCCCGCCCTGGCGGGCCGGGTCGTCGGCGCCGCCATCGACCGCGAGGAGCGCAAGGGCAAGGGCGCGTCTGACCACGCACCGGTCGTGTTCGAGGTCGGCTGACCCACGGTCTCCGGTGGGCGCACAGCCGACACCGGGGTAGCCACCAGCGCGGTCCCAGCCGCGCGCTCTAGCGTCGCCGGGTGAGAGCCCGTCAGCCCAGCATCACCCACGCCTTCACGCTGCTCGCTGCCTTTCTGGCGACTGCCCTCGTGCTGGGAGTGCTGGCCGCCGGCCTCTTCCTCCCCGGAGCGGCAGCCGTGGGCGCTCTGACCCAGTCGGGCGACAGCACCTTCGACTCGTTGCCCAACAGCTTCACCGTCAACCCGCTCTCGGAGGGATCGCGCATCCTGGCCGCCGACGGGTCGCTCATCGCCATGCCTCAGGACCAGAACCGTCGCATCGTCTCGCTGAGCCAGGTCGCACCCGTCATGCGCCAGGCCCAGGTCGCGATCGAGGACGACCGCTTCTACCAGCACGGCCCGATCGACCCCCAGGGTCTGGCCCGGGCCGCGCTCGAGGACCTTCGCACCGGATCCGCGACGCAGGGCGGGTCGACCCTGACCCAGCAGTTCGTCAAGATGAGCCTGCAGGAGCAGGCGCTGGCCAGCGGTGACACCACTGCCGCCCAGGCGGCCACCACCAAGTCTGTGCTGCGCAAGATCGTCGAGCTGCGGTACGCCGTGGCGCTCGGTCGTGAGTGGACCAAGGACCAGATTCTGCAGGGCTACCTCAACCTCGCCTACTACGGAGACCAGGCCTACGGCGTCGAAGCGGCGTCGCTGCACTACTTCGGCGTGCACGCCGCCGCCCTCAACCTCACGGAGGCCGCCACCCTCGCCGGACTCGTTCAGAGCCCGAGCCTCACCGACCCGGTTCACTACCCCGCCGCAGCGACCGCGCGACGCAACGTCGTTCTCGACCGGATGCACCAGCTGGGAATCATCACCAACGCCGCGCTGAAGACCGCCAAGGCCCGCCCCATGGCCGCCGACCTGCACGTCACCAACCCCACGAACACGTGCGCCGCGTCGAAATACCCCTACTTCTGCACCTTCGTCATTCGGTGGCTCGAGGAACAACCGGCCCTCGGAGCGACCGTGGCGACCCGGAAGGCCCGCATCTACTCGGGCGGACTCACGATCCACACCACTCTGGACCCACAGGTGCAGCAGAACGTGGACCGGTCGATCCGCGACGTCGCCCCCGACCACAACCACCTGGGCGTTGCCGCGGCGGCCTACGTGACCGAGCCAGGCACCGGCAAGGTGCTCGCCTTCGGCCAGAACACCAGCTTCGGGCTGACGGCCGGCTCGGGCGGCACCGCCGTCGACTACGCCCTCGACCAGCGCTACGGCGGGTCCGGAGGGTTTCAGTTCGGCTCGACCGCCAAGGCCTTCTCCCTCGTGACCGCGATGGACCAGGGGCTCGGCACCGACGCCACCGTCACCGGCATCGGGGCCACCCCGCAGCACGCGGCCACCTACACCCCGAGCGACTTCCCGCAGCCCTGCGGGCTCTCCCGCAACTGGGACGTGCTCAACGACGAGGCCTGGGGCGGCGGGACGATCTCGTTGAAGACGGCCACCGCGAAGTCGACCAACACGGCCTTTGTGGCGCTGGCCAAGCAGATCGGGGTCTGCGCCATCCGCGACACCATGGTGGCCTTCGGCATCCACGCCTCCAACGGCGCTCCACTGGGCACCTACCCGCCTCAGATCATCCTCGGCGCGCAGGAGGTCTCACCCCAGACGATGGCCAACGCCTACGCCGGCCTGGCCGCTGACGGCACCCTGTGCCAGACCTACCCCGTGACCGACATCAGCGCCCACGGCAAGAGCATCTGGGCCCCGAAGCCGTCCTGCAAACAGGTGGCCGACCCCTCCGCCGTGTCCCAGGCGACCCAGTACCTCGAGTACAACATGACGCACGGTTCCGGCCAGCTCAACCAGCTGCCCGGCCGGGAGTCGGCCGGCAAGACGGGCACGTCGAACGGCAACTCGCAGTCGTGGTTCGTGGGCTACACCCCGGGGCTGACCACTGCGGTCTGGGTCGGCAACCCCACCGATGCGACGAGGCCGATGTTCAACGTCTCGATGCAGGGCAAGTCATGCACGGCGATGACCGGTGCCTGCTTCGCGGCTCCGATCTGGCGAAAGATCATGGAGCGCACCCTGTCGGGAACCCCGGCCCAAGCGATGCCCTGACGCGACACGGGCACATCAGGGGGTGGACGGCCCCGTCTTGGCGTCAGAGCGACACGACGACCGGCTCGGACCCCGGGGCGTCCCGCCTGGAACCGAGAGTGAGTGCGACCAGGCCGCCGAGCAGGGCCGCGACGGCGCCCCCGAGAAACACCGTCTGCACCTGCACGACGCCCGCGCCGAGCAGTGCGTCGGTGTCGAGCGGGTTGGGCAGTCGGCGCACGGCGTCGAAGTAGCGGTTCAGCCCCACGGCCGTGAGCAGCGCCAGACCGACGACCATGCCGACCATCCGGGCCACCACCACCAGCGAGCTCGCCACTCCGTGCGCGTGCGAGGGTGAGTCTGCGAGCACGGCGTTGTTGACCGGCGCCAGGGCCAGACCCACGCCGAGCCCGACCGCGACGAGCACGACGGTCGTCGACACGGCGTCGTCGAAGGAGGTCAGACCCCACCGCGACATGGCGACCATTCCCACCCCGGCGATGACCAACCCGCCTCCGGCCACGAGACCGTCGCCCAGGTGCCGAAGGGCCCAGCCGCCCACGACCGCCCCGACGGGCACCGCGAGCAGAAAGCGCACCAGCACGAGCGCCGCGCCGGTCTCGTCGTAGTCGTCGGTGAGGCGCGCGAGCAGCGGCACGTCGACGATGACGGCGACGAGCGCGGCTCCGACGAGAAGGCTCACGACCAGGGCCCGGATGCCGCGTCCGTGCAGCACGCCCCGGGGCACCAGCGGGTCGGCCGCCTTCGCGTGCCACCACACCGCCGCCACCAGGGCGACCAGGCCCAGCGGCAGCAGGGCGTAGCCGAGGGGCCCCACGACCTCCTTCTCGGGGTCGGACGACGCGAACGTGAGCACGAGGGCGCCGAGCACCACGGCGATGAGCCCAGCGCCTACGAGGTCGAGGCGCCGCAGCAGGGCCCACCAGCGCGAAGCGGTGACCACGGCCAGCAGGGCGAGCGCCACCAGTGCGGTCACCCCGATCGGGGTGAGCACCCTCGACGCACCGACGAAGGGCACGAACGGCTCACCCAGGGTCACGTCGGTGACAAGCCGGGTGGGGGCGGCGAGGGCCAGCCCACCAAGGGCGAGGCCCGCCACGGCCAGCACCCAGGCGATGGCGGTCGCGGACCGTGATCGTGGGCGCCCGGTCGGGGCCACGGTAGGGACGGCTCGGCTGCCGAGCACGCGGATGACGGCGTACAGCACGATGCCCGCAGCGACGTTGGCCCAGAAGATCGCCCGCCAGCCCGACCACGCGAGGATGACGGCGCCCAGCACCGGGCCGAGCACCGAGCCGAGCTCTTGCACCGCCCCGACCACACCGAGGGGCGTGCCGCGTCGCTCCGGTGGCCAGCGGTCGGCCACGAGGGCGAGGGTGGCCGGCACGAGTCCACCGCCGCCGACGCCCTGCAGCACCCGTCCGGTGACCAGCACCGGCATCTCGACGGCGAGGGCTGTGATGCCCGACCCGATCACGAACACCACGAGACAGCCCAGCAGCACCCGGTGCCGCGGCAGCAGGTCGGCGAGCCGGCCGATGAGGGGCAGTACGGCGATGTAGCCGAGCAGGAAACCCGAGATGATCGGCGTGGCCTCCTGCAGCGCGTCGATGCCGATGCCGACCCCCGACATCATGTCGGTGAGCGCGAGCACGACCACGTAGGTGTCGGCGGCCGCCAACGCGACGGCCGCGGAGGCGGCCGCGAGCAGGGCCAGACGATCCCCTCCCCCGGTCGTCAGCCCGCCGGCCGGCGCCTGGACGGCGGGCTGCGGAGAGCTCACGCTCAGGGCTTCTCGATGGTGACCGGCTCGCCGTACTTGTCGAGCACCAGCGTGTAGGTCGCGGCGGTGCCCGCCCCGAAGAACGGGCCCTTGAGCACGACCTGGCGCAGCTGGCCGTCGTCGGTGAGGCCGTAGGTGGCCGCGAACGTGCCGTTGCGGTCGCCGATGCCGAGCAGGTCGACGACGTTCGCTCCGGGAACGGTGCCGCTGATCGTCGAGAGCACCTCGCTGCCGAGGCGCACCGGCTGGCCCTTGGTCGGGTTCGAGGTGGCGGTGAGCAGGGTGGTCAGACCCTTGTCGGTGGAGAAGAGCATGGCCGGGTCGGGTAGGCCGAACGTCTTGGGGTCGATCTTGTTCATCCCGGGAATGAGGGGCAGCTTGGCGTAGACCTCGCCGTTCAGCGAGATCACCTCGGCATCGGCTTCGATGCCGCGAAGCCGCACCTTGAAGGTGCCCTTGAAGGCCGGCGGGTGCTGGCCGACCCCCTCCGCCGAGACGATGCCGTCGGCCCCGTCGGGCACGTCGGCACTCGTGAGTGTCAGGTGGAAAGAGGTCGCCGCGTCGGCCTTCGCCTTGGCCCCCGCCAGGCGCTGGGCGGGGCTGATCTCGGTCGACTGGCTCGGCGAGGGGGTGTCCGCCTCGCTCGAGCAGGCGCTGACGCCGACGAGGCACAGGGCCGCCAGGGTGGTCGAGACGATGCTCTTCGGCAGACGCATGGTCGTCAGGCTAACCGAGGTCGACACCGACATCGCTATGCTCGCCGAACGCTCACCCCGTCGGACGGGGGCCTCAGACGAGGGGGCTCTGTCCGTTCGTACACGAAGGAGGCCGGCCATGATCCTGCTCGGTATCGTCGTTCTGCTGGTCGGCGTCGGCGCCGGAGCGGTCACCTATCTGGCCACCGCGGGTCGCGACGGCACCATCGCCGTCGAGGCCCTCGGGTTCACTCGCACGGCCAGCGCGATCGAGCTGGCCGCCTACGGCCTCGCCGCCGCGCTCGTCTTCTGTATCGGCTGGGCGCTGATCTCCGCGGGGTTGCGCCGGCGTGGCCGCGTCAAGCGCGACGAGCGTGAACGCGCGCGCATCGACGAGCTCGAGCGCCGGGCCAGTGCTGATCGCGCCGAGAGCGAGCGTCGCTTCGAGGAGGCAGGGCGCCGAGACGAGGACCTGCGCCGCCGCGACGACGACCTCGGTCGCCGTGAGAAGGAGGTGTCGCTGCGCCACGACCGCCTCGACGTCCGTGAGCAGCAGGTCGCCAGCGCAGAACAAGCCCTGGCGCACCGCCGGCAGGAGTTCGAGGAGCAGCTGAGGCCCTCGGTGGCCGACGTCGTCGCGGGTCGGGCCCAGGGCAGCGTGCACGACGGCACCGCAGAGTGGGTCGGCCCCGCCCCGGTGCCCACCGTGTCAGCCGAGACCCGTGAGATCAGCACCACGGCCTCGCCGGATGCCGTCACCGAGGAGATGCCCCGCACGAGCGGTGAACACCGCTCGTGACGGCCCACGCGGCCTACGTGTTCGACCTCGACGGCGTGGTTCGCGACTTCGGAGCAGGCAGCGTTGACGGCGGCATAGAGACGGAGCTCGGCCTCCCGGCGGGCAGCGTCGCCGCGACCGCGTTCCGCGATGACCTGGTCGGGCCCACCATCACCGGTCTCCAGAGCTTCGAGCAGTGGTTTGCGGCCATCTGTTCCGAGCTCGAGCAGGTCGCGGCGGATCCCGGTCGGGTGCGCTCAGCGATGCAGCGGTGGCGCGCGCACCGCGGCACACCGATCCCCCAGACGGTCGCGCGGCTGACGTCGTTGCGCGCCGAAGGGCGGCGGACCTACGCGTTCACCAACGGCACCGACCACGTGCCGGCCGAGCTCGACCTGCTCGGTGTCAGCGAGCTGTTCGACGCCGTGCTCAACAGTGCAGACTTCGGGGTGGCCAAACCCGACCCCAGGGCGTACGCGGCCGCGCACCGCACGATCGAGCGGGGCCTCGGGCGGATCATGGCCGCTCATGAGGTGTGGTTCACCGACGACCAGGTGGCCAACGTCGAAGCCGCTCGCGACTTCGGTTGGCACGCAGAGCTCTTCGTTCGACCGACGAGCATCCGGCGAAACCCTAGCTGACCCTGCTGGCCTGGGCGGTGCCGAGCGTCGGCACGACCTCTCCGGAGGAGAGCGCCCCCACGACTGCGACGGCGGGGTATCGACCGGCGTCGGCCGCGATCTGCGGCACCTCGGCGGCGGTCAGCACCGCGATGGGCCCCTTGCGCTCCACGGTGGCGGCGCCGATTCGCACCGTCAGCGCGATCTCGCCTCCGCTGTTGTCACGGGCCGTGGCCCCGGCGACCACGAACACCCGGTCGGCCGCAGACTTCGGCGGGCCCACCGTCTTGAGGAAGGTGCCCCCGGCCCAGCCCCCGTTCGCCACCCCCGGTGGGATGGCCCCCAGGCTCTGCCGGGCGCCTCGTTGCCCGGGTGGGCCGAACACGGCCAGCACCGTCGAGCCGGGCTGCGGTCCGCCGTAGGTGGCCTCGCGCAGCACCATGACGTTGCCGCGGTCGCCCGCCGATGCCTGGCCGATGATGTCGAGCAGGGTCGAGGTGCTGCCTGGCTCTGGCTGGCCAGAGTCACGGGCGACCGCGCCGGCCAGCAGACCCACGGCTCCCGGCGTGTCGAGCTGCTCCTCGAGCTCGCGCTCCTCCTCGGCGATGACGACGGTTCGCGCGGCAGGGCTGCCGCCTCCCGGCTCGCGAGAGTCGGTCCAGGCGTACGTCGACCGCGATCGCGACCCCGTCATGACGAACGGCAGCTTCTCGGTTGTCTCGCCGCCGATCTTCGCCTTGATGAGACCGGCCGGGTCGAACACCGGGGTGCTCACCGGGATCTTCACGTGCCGACCAGCATCATCGACGTGCAGCACCGTGCCGAAGAAGCCATCCGCCATCAACCAATGGCCGGCCCCGGCCGGCACCGCCATCGACTGTCTGGGGATGTCTCCGCTCAGCACGACGCGGGGGCCGGAACGTCCTCTGTCGCGGATGACGGCGTACCGGCCACTCGTGAGCAGGGTGACGTAGGGGTCACCGTCGAACGACGCGGCGTACGCGGCACAGACCTCGGAGGGCAGCTCTTCCTCGGCCTTGCGGACGTCCACGTCCTCGTCGTCGCGGACGTCGCTGATGTGCTCACGCCAGGCGTCGAGCGACCGCTGGAGCAGGTCGCTGTCACCCGCGAGGCTGCCGCCGCGCGGGCCGAAGTCGGAACACGCCCTTGATGAGCTGCTCGTGGTGAGCTTCGGGTCGTCGTCGCCCGCACGCACCTTCCACGTGATGCCGCCGGCGGCCAACACCACGACAAGCCCACCGATGATCCACCAACGCCGTGACATGCGGCCCCCTGACCGGTTGTGCGATTGGGCCACATCGTAAGTGCTGGGCTGGGCCGCATCGGTCCCCCATCTCCGGCCACGGCTTACGCTGGGGCCGTGAGTGCCGAACCCGCCCGGCGAAAGCCGCGCCACGACAGCGTGACCCGTGAGATCGCCGCGACCCCTGAAGCGATCTTCGACGTGCTGTCCGACCCCAGCCGGCACCCCCGGCTCGACGACTCGGGCATGGTGCTGGCCAGCGTCGACGCCGAGGTGGTCACGGCATCCGGCCAGGTGTTTCGCATGGAGATGACGATGGGTGGGGTCAACCGCTACCAGACCGACAACCGCGTGTTCGTCTTCGAGCCCGGGCGCGCGATCGGTTGGAGCGTGGCCGAAGCAGGCGCCGAACCACTGGGCTGGACCTGGCGCTTCGACCTCGAGCCTTCTGCCACCGGGACACTCGTCACGCAGACCTACGACTGGTCACAGGTGACCGACACCGAGACTCTGCAGATGATCCCCTTCCCCGCTGTCCCTCGCGAGGCCCGGCTCGAGACCCTCGCCCTGCTCGCCGAGCTGGTCGAGACCCCCTGACCCGGCTGGGTCAGGCCAGAGTGAGGGTCTGACCGGTCTCGTCGAGGTCGACGGCAACCGTGCTGCCGTCGCGCACCTCGCCGGCGAGCAGCGCCCGGGCCAGCCGGTCGCCGATCTCGCGCTGCACCAGTCGCCGTAGCGGACGCGCACCGTAGGCGGGGTCGTAGCCGGTGGCCGCGAGCCAGCCGCGAGCGGCATCCGACACCTCGAGGCTGATGCGCCGGTCGCCGAGACGGGTCGCGAACTGGCGCACCTGCAGGTCGACGATGTGCGCGAGCTCGTCGCGAGTCAGGGCGTCGAAGACGACGACCTCGTCGAGCCGGTTGAGGAACTCGGGCTTGAACGTCGCGCGCACCAGCCCCAGAACCGACTCGTGGGCGGCCTCCGGCGTCAGGGTCGGGTCGGTGAGGAACTGCGAGCCGAGGTTGGAGGTGAGCACGAGGATGACGTTGCGGAAGTCGACGGTGCGACCCTGCCCGTCGGTGAGACGGCCGTCGTCGAGCACCTGAAGCAGGATGTCGAACGTCTCGGGGTGGGCCTTCTCGACCTCGTCGAGCAGCACCACCGAGTAGGGCCGGCGCCGCACGGCCTCGGTGAGCTGCCCGCCCTCCTCGTAGCCGACGTAGCCGGGAGGGGCGCCGATCAGGCGCGCCACCGAGTGCCGCTCGCTGTACTCCGACATGTCGATGCGCACCATGGCGCGCTCGTCGTCGAACAGGAAGTCGGCCAGGGCCTTGGCCAGCTCGGTCTTGCCGACACCGGTCGGGCCGAGGAAGAGGAACGACCCGGTCGGGCGGTCGGGGTCGCTGACGCCCGCGCGGGTGCGGCGAACGGCATCCGACACGGCTCGCACCGCGGCGGTCTGGCCGATGAGGCGCGCGCCGATGTGCTGCTCCATGTGCAGCAGCTTCTCGGTCTCGCCCTCGAGCAGGCGACCCGCGGGGATGCCGGTCCAGGCCGAGATGACGTCGGCGATGTCGTCGCTGCCGACCTCCTCCTTGACCATCGGCTCATCGTCGTTCGAGGGGGATGCCGCTTCGCTCTCCTGGGCGGCCGCGAGCTGCTTCTCCAGCGCAGGGATGTCGCCGTACTTGATCTTCGAGGCGCCTGCCAGGTCGCCGTCACGCTGCAGTCGGTCGGCCTGGGCGCGGAGATCGTCGATCTGGGCCTTGAGGTCACCGACGGCGTTGAGGCCGGCCTTCTCGGCCTCCCATCGCGCGTTGAGCGCGGCCAGCTCTTCGGAGCGGTCGGCGAGGTCCTTGCGCAGCCGTTCAAGACGGTCGCGCGAGGCCGCATCGGTCTCGTTCTCGAGCGCGAACTCCTCCATCTTGAGGCGGTCTACTGCGCGGCGCAGCTCGTCGATCTCGACCGGGCTGGAGTCGATCTCCATGCGCAGCCGGGAGGCGGCCTCGTCGATGAGGTCGATGGCCTTGTCGGGCAGCTGGCGCCCGGAGATGAACCGGTCGCTGAGCGTGGCCGCAGCCACCAGGGCCGCGTCGGAGATCGTCACCTTGTGGTGGGCCTCGTAGCGCTCCTTGAGCCCGCGCAGGATGGCGATGGTGTCTTCGACGGAGGGCTCACCGACGAAGACCTGCTGGAAGCGCCGTTCGAGAGCGGCATCCTTCTCGATGTGCTTGCGGTACTCATCGAGCGTGGTGGCGCCGACGAGGCGCAGCTCACCGCGGGCGAGCATGGGCTTGAGCATGTTGCCGGCGTCCATGGCACCCTCGCTGGCGCCCGCTCCGACGACGGTGTGGATCTCGTCGATGAAGGTGACGACCTGGCCGTCGCTGTTCTTGATCTCCTCGAGCACGGCCTTGAGGCGCTCCTCGAACTCGCCGCGGTACTTGGCGCCGGCGATCATCGCGCCGAGGTCGAGGCTGATCAGGGTCTTGCCGCGCAGGCTCTCGGGCACGTCGCCTTCGACCATGCGCTGGGCGAGCCCCTCGACGACGGCGGTCTTGCCGACTCCGGGGTCACCGATGAGCACGGGGTTGTTCTTGGTGCGGCGGCTGAGCACCTGCACGACCCGGCGGATCTCGGCGTCGCGACCGATGACGGGGTCGAGGCGGCCCTCGCGGGCCTGCTCGGTGAGGTCGGTGCCGTACTTCGCGAGCGCCTCGAAGGTGCCTTCGGGGTTGGCGGAGGTGACCGGGCGACCGCCACGCAGGCCCGGTATCGCCGCCTCGATGGCGTCGGCGTCGAGACCGAAACGGCCGGTGCGCGCCATCGCGAGCAGCAGGTGGTCGGTCGAGACGTACGAGTCGCCCATGGCGGTCATGTACTGCTGCGCCTGGGTCACCGCCGCCAGGCCGGCGCGTGACAGCGCCGGCTGCTCGGCCCCGGTCACCTGGGGCAGGCTGGCCATGGCTGACTCGGCGGCCTTGGTGGCCGCCTCGACCGAGGACCCGGCGGCGGTGAGCAGCGCCGGGGTGGTCGTGCCGCTCTGGGCGGCGAGCGCCAGCAACAGGTGGGCGGGCTCGATGTTGGGGTGGTGCTTGCCGGCGGCGGTCGTCGCGGCCTGGGCAAAGGCCTCCTGGGCCCGGGTGGTCAGCTGCAGGTCCATGAGCGCCTGATGCCTTTCTGTCGGCGTAACGGGGTCATTAGCGGCAACCCGATCAAGGTTGAGTCTATTCCGCTCAAGTCTGTGATGGCCAGCGCCCGAACCCCCACCACGCGCACTACCTGCCATGGCCGCTTGTGTCACCCCCGAAGACCTCGTCGCGCGCCTGCACGCCAGCCACGATGGGCACGTCCGGAGCACGACGCCTCGGACAGCGGGCGGCTCACCCAGCGCCCACAGACAGGAACAACCCACCAGCACCAACCGAAGGAGAACACCCATGAGCACCACAGCTATCGCCCCGGCGACGCGCCAGCGCGCCACCGCCGGGGCCACCCTCATGTCCGTCCTGCTGGTCGCCGTCGTCGCGGGTCAGGCCGTGGGTCCGATGCTGGTGCGCACGCTGCGCATCGACGGGGGCACCGCCGAGAAGATCGCGCGCGCCGTCGACTTCCTCGGCTCGGTCCCGTGGTGGGCCCTGCTCATCATCGGTGGCGGCGTCGCCGGTACCCTGCTTCGCCTCGTCATCCGTTACGGGTGGCGCTACGCGGCGGCGTGGTGACCACCAGCCACCGCGCTTCGCCAAGACGAGACTGACGTGAAGAAGGGGTGCCGCAGATGGCGTCAATGACCTACCTGGCTGAGAACCACCTCTTGCGGACGGTGCGCCGATACGGAATCGACGTCCCTCTGCGGCACCGCTTCTTCACCCTATCCGCGGCCGGCGTCTTCGTCGTCGCCGCCGTCATCGGTACCTGCGCCGGCCTGCTGTCGGGGCTACCCGAGGACGGGCAGGTCGCCCGAGACACACTCCTGCTGACCGCCCCGGTCGCCTGGGCGCTGGTCGTCGCCCTCAGCTCACCGGGACGCACCCTGCGCACCGCCCTGGACTCCTCGCGCGGCTGGGCGCTGATCGCCACCACCTCGGCCACCCCGCGCGAGTTCGCCTACGGTCGCTACGTCCTGCCCGAGCTGGCCAAGACCCTGATCGCCAGCGGCGCAGTGGCCGGCGGCCTGTGGGGCATGGTCGTGGTCAACAGCACCAGCCTTCCGGATGCCGTTGGGCTGGCCGCCGTGGCCAGCGTCGGGATCGCTCTCGGCGTAGGTGTGCGAGCCGCCCTCGTCGTCGCCGGCCCGGCGCGACGCCTCGCCAGGATGTCGCCTCGGTTCACGCGCGCACTGCTGGCCACGGTCGCAGGCATCACGGTCGCCGCCTACGTGCTGGTCGATGTCTCACTTCTGCTGGCCGGTCTGACCCTCGGGGTCGGCGTCGTGCTGTCCGCCGCCGTCGCCGCCCATGGCCACCGTCGGCTGGCCGGCGTCGAGTGGACCGACGTATCGGAGGTCTCGTTGCGCAACAAGACGGTGCGACACGAGGCACCAGCCCTGCCGAACCGTCGCTCTCGGGCGATCCTCGCCGTCGACCTGCGCCGCCTGCTTCGATCGGGAGACACCCGGCTGAGACCGGTCGTCAACTACATCGGGCTGCTCGTCGTGCTCGCCATCGGTGCCGTGGCCTACGCCCTCTTCGGCGGCACGGTGGTGCTTCCGCCCGACCTGCCTCGTGGCGAGCTGACGGCAGGGGTCTGCGCCTTCGCGGGCTACGCCGCGAGCCTGGCCGCCGCCAGCGTGCTGGCCATGGACGCCGACCGCCATGCGTACACGCTCTGGTCACTCATCCCCGGCGCCACGCGCGCCGTGGCCATGATGCGCGCGGCTGTCGGGTCCCTCATCGTGGCAGGCTGCGGGCTCGCCGCGATCGCGGCCGCGTCCGCCGCCCTCAGCCTGGGGCGCCGCGACCTCGGGCTCGCGCTCGTCGCCGTCTTCGCGATGGCCGCGCTGTCCCCGGTCATCGAGCTGGCCGGCTCGCTGCGTTGGCCCGAGCTCGACTGGGTCGACGCGACCGAGATCGGCACGTCTTCAGGGCCCCGTTACGTGCTCGGTTTCACCGTCGGCATCCCCGTCGCCGGAGCGCTCGCCATCGCCCGGACCACCGACTTCGTCCCGACGAGCGCCCAGCTGGCCCTGGCCTTCCTGGCGTTGCCGCTCCTGGCTCCCATCGTTGCCGCCACCATCATGTCCCCGGTCACCCGGGCCGTCACGAGGAGATCGCATGCTTGAGATCCGCGCCGACATCGGCTTTCCCGGGCACGTCGTGCTCACGGGGGTCGACACCGTCGTCTCGCCCGGTGAGGGAGTACTCCTCGTCGGCCGAAACGGGTCAGGCAAGACCACCTTGTTGCGCACCGTCGCCGGCGTGCTCGCTCCCTCTCGGGGTGCGGTGCTGGTCAACTCCGAGCCGGCGAGCCGTCAGAGCACGAGACGACACCTCGGGCTGGTTCCCGACCCCCCGCCCCTCTACGAGGAGCTGACTCCCTGGGAGCACCTCGAGCTGGTGCGACGGCTGTGGCGAGGCGACGTCGTCACCACCTCTCGGGTCGAGCAGGTCATTGGGCTGCTCGACCTCGACTCCCACCTGCACCAACGCTGTGACACGCTCTCGCTCGGCTGGCGCAAGAGGGTCGCCGTGGCCATCGCGCTGCTGCACGAACCGCACCTGCTCCTGCTCGACGAGCCCTTCAACGGGCTCGACCGGCGCGCGACCCGCCAGGTGCGCCGTGTGCTGCGGCAACACCTGGCGGCGGGCGGCAGCTTCATCGCCTCGATCCACCAGCCCGAGCTGCTCGACGATGTCGCGACCAGGGTGCTTGCCGTGCAGAACGGCACCGTGCTCTACGACGGTGACATCTCGGGCTGGGACCCGGAGTGGCTCGACGCCGAGCTCGACGACGAGGACGGCTGGGATGACGACGAGGACGACGAGGACGAGGACGAGGACGAGCTGGAAGGCGAGGGCCCCGACGTTCAGCCGATGCTGGCCAGCAGCGCCGGGCGGGAACGGCGCCGATGACCACCCCGTCAGTGGTGCTCGCCGCCGCGACCCAGCGGCCGCGACGTCGCGACGTGCTGGCAGTGGCGGCCTGCGTCCTGGTGCAGATCGCCGTCATGACGACGTTCGCGCTCCTCCCGCGCGAGCGAGCCGGCGTTCCGCTCGACCTCGCCCCGATCGGCTTTGCCGAGATGTTCGTCCACAACGGCTCGGTCTTCCTCCTGTGGCTCGCCGGCGGCCTGACCCTGGGCCTCGTCTCGCTCGGCCTCGCAGGTCTCTCGTCGGCCGCCTCGGGCCTGAGCATCGGAGCGGCGTTCGAGCGCAACGGCGCCGAGACCTTCACCCACCTCGGCCACGCCGTCTTCGAGCTGCCGGCGCTGGCCATCGCTCTCTGGCTCAGCCTTCGCCCTCTCGCCTGGGCCGCCCAGTCCCTCCGGTCCGGTACCGACCACGGTGGCCGAGACCGGCCGCCGCTGGTGGGCTTCCTCAGGGGCCTCGCCTGGTGGCTGCCGATCGCCGCAATTCTGCTGGCTGCGGCTGCTGTCTGGGAGACCGCGACACCCTTCCTGCCAGAGCCCACCCCATGACCGCCGGCCAGGACAGCACCACCCCGAAACGGCCACCGACGCCACCGCCACCGCCGCACGATCCCAGCCGCAAGGAGCCAACCATGACCCAGCCCACACGCCCACTCGCAGCCGGCGCCGGGGACGGCCGAGTCCGGTCGGTGCGACCGCCTCGGAACTGGACCGCCGGGTCTCGCACTGCCGAGACCCGACCAGCTCGCGGCGCGTTGAACCGGCGACCCCGTGTCGCCTATGTGCTCGCCGTCGCACTGTTCGCCGCAGCGTTCACACCCAGTGCCGTCACCTCGGTCACCGGCGGTTCCGGCTCGGTGCCGTTGACCGTGCTCTGTGGGCTGGGGCTCGCCTTCTTCGGCGTCGTGTCCGGGGTCATCGGCTCCCTCATCCTCGACGTGCTGCTTATGCTCGCGGTGCGGGTCGCCGGGGCTGACGCAACGCTGCGGCAGGCATCAGGGCGGGTCGACGCGGCGCTCCTCCCCCTCGCCGTCGGGGTCGTCGCGGCAGCAGCCTTCGTGCTCGTCCAGGGAGCTGCTGTCGCCTTCGCCTCGCCGGTGGTGTCGGTGATCATGGCCGCGGCGGTGGCTGCGCATGGCATCGCCCTGTACCTCGGCCTGCCGCCGGTGCTCGGCCGGTCCGTCGGTCGGCGCGTGGTGGCGGTGGCCTGCTACGCGGTGGTTCCGGCCGGAGTCATCAGCGCCGCCCAGGCCCTGGGCGGGGGCTCGTGAACCGGCCGGCCGCCACGATCGTCAGCAGTCACGGGATGCCGTCGCCGGCCGCCACCGACCACCCGGCGTTCGGGGCGCCCTCGATGCTCAGCCTTCGTGACGTCACGGTCGAGGTGCTGGGCCGCACCGTGCTCACCTCGGTATCGCTGGACGCCCGGGCGGGCGAGCTGCTCCTGCTGGCGGGTCGCAACGGCGCAGGCAAGACGACCTTGCTGCACGCGGCCCTCGACCTGCTGCGACCGACGTCGGGGCAGGCCTACCGAGCACAACCGCATCCGCCGCAGGACCCGGGGCGCCAAAAAGAAGGCCGACCCGACAGCCGGCTGAGCATCGGGGTCAGCTTCGACACTCCGGCCATGCTCCCGCGCAGCACCGCTCGCGAGGTCATCGACCTCATGGCCGAGTACCGAGGGCTGCCAGGTGCCGAGCCCACGAGCGATCCGGCGCTGCGCCTGCTGGTCGGCGACATCCTCGATGTCCGCTGCAACCGAATGTCGCACGGCATGCGTCAACGGGTGTCGCTCGCTGCGGCCCTTCAAGGCGACCCCGACCTCGTGGTGCTCGACGAGCCCTACAACGGCCTCGACCCCTCGTCCATGGCTGTGCTGAGCAGGCTGCTCCGTCGGGCGGCCGACCGTGGCGCGGCAGTGGTGGTGTCGTCTCACTACCTGGCCGAGCTGGCGCCGGTCGCAGACCACCACGTGGTTCTCGAGGCAGGCCGGGTCGTGCTCGACTCCGACCTCATGGCGCCTGACGCCAGACAGCGGCACACCCTCGTCGTCGGCGACCGGGGGGTCGCGGTCACCGTGCTTCGCCAGCGCGGCGTCGAGGTCGACACGGCCGACGGTCGCCTCGACGTGTGGGTGAGCGACCGGGGCGAGCTAGCCACGGCCCTACGTCACCTCGTCGCCGCCGGAGTCGACCTGTACGCCGTGATGCCCGGCCGCCCCGCCACCGAGGAGCTGGTCAGCCGTCTGCTCACGCCCGACCTCGACGAGGTGACGTCATGACCAACGTCATCGCTCTCGAGCTGCGTCGTCTCACTTCACGCCGCTCGACGGGTCTCGTGGCGCTCGCCACCGTCGTCGGGGTGGTGCTGTTCGGCTTCGTGCTGCTCGGGGCGATCGCTTCGCTGGTCGAGACCGATGCCGGAATGGACGCCTCCACCCGTAGCGAGATCAGCACCCGGGTGGCCCAGCTCGCGCCGCAGCATCTTCCGACGATCCTCGCCGACGTCACGGTTCAGCTCGCCCCCTCGCTGGGCCTCCTCGCCGGCACCATCGTGGCCTCGGCCGACCTGAGGCTGGGGCTCATCCGGCTGTTCGTCGCCGGGGGCATCTCCCGCACGTCCCTCCTGGCGGGTAAGCACGTCGTCGCCGGCTGCCTCGCTTGCGGCCTGGCTCTGGTCTCGCTCGTCACGGCCGGCGCGTGCTCGCTCGTCGCGGCTGCCGGGTCGCCGTGGACAGCACCGGCGACCGCAAGCGTGCTGGCGGTTCTCGGTGTGGTGGTCGTGGTCTGGTGCACCTTCGCGGCCGCGGGCCTCGCCCTCACGGTGGCGGCTCGGTCAGGGGTGGCCGGATTCGTCGCGGCAGTGGCGGTCTTCGTGACCGGCGGCGGTCTGGCAGCGGCAGCGAGCGCAGACGGCTGGGTCGGCACGGCGTTCGCCCTGCTGCCGACCGGGCTCGCCGAGACGGCGGTGCGCGCAGCCGCCGCAGGCACGGGTGCCTGGCTTCCGGTGCTGGGGCTGTGTGTCTGGATGGCCGGGGCGGTGGCGGCGAGCCTGGCGCTCGGCCGCCGCATGTCACTGCGTTGAGCCGACCCCGAAACCTAGGATGACCAGATGAACAGTGAGCAGATCGCTGTCGAGATCACCAACGTGGTGTTCGGCGAGCGGCCGTTCGTCTCCGGTTACGACCGTGCGCACGTCGATGACTTTCTTGATGCGCTGCGCGCGGCCGTGGTCGGGAACGCGTCGGTCGACGACGTGCGCGCGATGGTCGACGAGGCGCGCTTCTCGACCCGCCGGGGAGCCTACGACCAGTCGGAGGTCGACGCCTTCCTCGATCGGGTGGTGGGGCTGTACGCCGGCGTCGCCCCCACCCCGTCGCCGCCCGTGCGACCTGGCGACCCCGGCGTGGGCACCCCTCGCGCCCGGCTCGACGCGCCTTCAGGCTCCGCCCTGATCGCGCCTCGCCCGGGTCTGTTGACCCGTCTCGGCAACAAGCTGCGAGGTTGAGGCCCTCAGGGCTACAGGGTCATAAGTCACCGGGTCACCAGCGTCGATGATCACCGGAGGACTGGCTCATCTCGACCCGCTCGGGTCGGGGTCGTACCACCCACCGTGAGCGGCAGCGGTTTCGCGGAAGCGATCGGCGAGGGTGTCGTCGTCACGGGTGATGACGTGCACCGCCCACTCGTGGTCGTCGGCGTCGTCTTCACCCGCGAGCGCCTCACGCAGCACCCGAACCTCGGTGAAGCCGTCGCGCATCAGCTCGTCGGCCACGTCGTCTGCGGCGTCCCGGTCGGGCAGTACCAGCAGGTGTTCTTGGTGCACACGACCGACCTTAGAAGGAGGCTGCGGCCATGGCATCTTGGGCAGGTACGCTCCAGACGTGCCTGCGCCCGCTGACCTGCTCACTCTCGGTGACGCACCCTTCATCCGGCTGACGACCTTTCGCAGGTCGGGTGAGCCGGTGGGAACCACCGTGTGGGTGGCTCGCGACGGCGACTCGCTCGTCGTCTTCACGCCGGTCGGTGCGGGCAAGCTCAAGCGGCTGCGGCACACGAAACGGGTGCAGCTGGTGCCGAGCTCACGTCGCGGCGTGGTTGCCGACGACGCGCAGTCGGTGGAGGCGATGGCCGAGATCGACTCCAGCGAGAGCACGCTGCGGCACGTCAGCGCCCTGCTCAACAAGAAGTACGGCGTTGAGTACAAGCTCGTGATGCTCGTGGAGAAGGTGTTCTCGCGTGGCTCGCGCGAGCGCGACGTCATCCGCATCACGACGGGCTGAGCAGCCCCCGCCCCGGCCCACGATGCTTCAGCTGGTCGTGGTGGCCATCGCCGGCACGATGACGCCCGCCACGATGGCCGACTGCACGTCGCTGATGGCCTTGGCCACCGCATCGCCGCCCCAACCGCCGTCGGCGATCTGCCGTGCTCGTTCCTTGCGCTGCCTCTTGTTCATCTCGGGAACCAGCTTGGGCAGCAGGCCGGTTGCCGCGATGACCGCGACGAGACCCGACGTACGCGGGTCGGGCTGGTTCGAGCCGGTGAGCGCCCCGCGGATGGCCTCGACACGTCCCGAGCGCGCGCTCGTGAGCTGGACACGACGCGTGGTCGGGAACACCCCCATCAGCCTGTCCTCGTGCGAGCGCACCAGGCCGTCACTCTCGAGTCGGTTCCAGGTGGCATCGCGCAGGTCTCCGGCCCGGTCCTTGAAGCTCTCGGCGCCACCGATGCGCGCGACCGCCTTCTTCGGGGTGAACCCATCGGCGCGGGCCAGCAGTGGTACGAGCTCGGGGGCCACATCGGCCCCGCTCGAGCGCAGCCGCGCCTCCTTGCCGTCGCACTCGAGGGCCAGCGCCTCCTGCAGGTTCAGCTCGAGCAGGGCCGCCCCTGCAAGGCCGGCCTTGAGGTGTCCTTCGGGGATCAGCCTCTTGCCGGATGCCGGGTCGTGGGCCAGCAGCAACAGCTCGGCGTGAAGCGGGAGCGAGGACGTGCTGAACATGGCGGTGCCTCCGGGTCTTCGTCTCTGCGTTGGGTGGGCGGACGAGCTGTCTGCTCACTGACGACGCTACGAACGAACGGCCGCGGTCGGATCCCCCACCGGAGTGAGTTTCGCCAATCAACGGTGTCCCCCGCGAGGTGGAGGTCTGACGCTGCCGGCGGCAAGGGCCTGCGCCCGTCTGCGCAGGTAGACCACAGCTCCGCGGGAGACCGTTCTAGGAGCGGGTTCCGGGGCGCCAGACCACGAGCGACTGCGAGGAGAGCGGTCTCGGCGGGCGCTCGCCCGGTCGCACCGTGACCACCTCGCCCCGACGGCCCACCGCGAAGACGCGAGTGCCAGAAGCGAGGGCGGCGTGAGCGGCATCCAGCTCGGCGCCGAGCTCGTCGACGCGTGAACGCAACGCCAACACATGGTTCTCGAGGTCGAGGATGCGCTGAATGCCGGCGAGCGACACGCCTTCCTGCGACAGCCGTTGCACCTCGCGCAGCAACGCCACGTCACGACCGCTGTAGCGCCGGCCGCCGCCGCGGGTGCGCGACGGCGAGACCAGCCCCAGGCGGTCGTACTGTCGCAGCGTCTGGGCGTGCATGCCGGCCAGCTCGGCCGCCACGGAGATGACGAAGACCGGGGTGTCGTCGTCGTGGGCCATCGTCATCACCTTCCTCGCGGTTGCGCTGCTGGTTCCACAGGTCTTCGGATTCCGCTCAGGTGCGGGCGCGCTCGAACAGGTCGG
This sequence comes from Humibacillus sp. DSM 29435, assembly GCF_001758225.1. GTDB lineage: Bacteria > Actinomycetota > Actinomycetes > Actinomycetales > Dermatophilaceae > DSM-29435. Next base: position 123,844 of record NZ_MAST01000034.1, read on the forward strand.
CCCGCGGATCGTGGCCGTCTTCGGCCGCGGCCATCTTCTCGACGGCCTCGCGAGCCTCGTCGGTGAGGCGCTGCGGCACCACGACCTGAACGCGGGCCAGCAGGTCGCCGGTCGACTCTCCACGCTTCACGCCACGGCCCTTGACCCGAAGCACGCGCCCACTCGGGGTGCCGGGGGCGATCTTGACCTTGACCGAGGACCCGTCGAGGGTGGGGACCGCGACGGTGGCACCGAGGGCAGCCTCGGCGAAGGTCACCGGCAGGTCGACGGTGAGGTTGTCACGATCGCGGCCGAAGACCGGGTGCTTGTCGACCGACACCGTGAGGATGAGGTCGCCCGGCTTGCTGCCCGGGTCGCCCTGCCGACCCTTGCCGCGCAGTCGGATCTTCTGACCGTCCTTGACCCCAGCGGGGATTCGCGCCGTGATCCGCCCGAGGTCGGGTGAGCTCAGGGTGACGGTCGAGCCCTCGACCGCGTCACGGAACGGGATGCTGGTGCTCGCCGACACGTCGGCGCCGGCGCGGGGCCCGGCCGTGGAGCCGAAACCACCGAAGCCACCGCCGCCCCTGCCGCCGTAGCCCTGGGCGCCGCCGCCGAACATCTGGCTGAGCAGGTCGTCGATGTCGGGCTGGCCACCGCCGCCGCCTGCGCCGAACGGTGCGTGTTGGCCGCCCGCGCCACTCTGCCCGAAGGCGGAGAAGATGTCTTCGAAGCCGGCACCGCCACCACCGGGGCCGCCTGCGGTGAACCGGGCGCCGCCGCCGGACATGGCGCGGATGGCGTCGTACTCCTTGCGCTGCTCGGGGTCAGAGAGCACGGCATACGCCTCGCCGACCTCCTTGAAACGCTCCTCGGCCTTGGCGTCACCGACGTTGTGGTCAGGGTGCATCGTGCGGGCGCGCTTGCGGTAGGTCTTCTTGATGGTCGCGGCGTCGGCGTCGTGCGCGACACCGAGAATCGCGTAGAAGTCCTTCTCGAACCAGTCCTGGCTAGCCAACTCGTCGCACCTCCTGGGCCGTCATCGTGTGGTCGGTCTCATCATGCTGGATGCCGCCGGGCTGCGTGTGCAGCCCGGCGGCCGGTCGTTCAGCTGGGGTCGGCAACCGATACCCGCGCCGCACGAACGAGGCGTTCGCCGATGCGGTAACCCGGCTGGAGCACCTGCACGACCGTGGTGCTGGTCGCGCCGTCGGGCAGCTCGGCCTCGATGTGCATGAGGGCCTCGTGCACGTTGGGGTCGAACTCCTGACCTGCCTCGCCGAGTCGTTCCACGCCGTAACGGCCCAGGATCGACTCGAGCTTGTCGGCGATCGCGGCGAAGGGGCCACTCGCGAGGTCACCGGCCTGACGGGCCATGTGGATGTCGTCGAGCACCGGCAGCAGCGACTCCACGACACCGCCGACAGCAGTGGCCCGGATGACGTCGCGGTCGCGGTCGACCCGCTTCTTGTAGTTGACGTACTCGGCCTGGAGGCGCTGCAGGTCGGCCAGCAGTGAGGCCGCCATCGTGTCCTCCTGGGCGAGGGCGTCAGCCTCGGCCGGCTTGCGCGCAGAGTCGGCCTCGTGGTCGAACTCGTCGCTGCCACCGGGCTCCGCCGAGGCACCGGCGCCACCCTCGTAGTAGCTGTGTCGCCCGGCCTTCTGATCGCTTCCCTGACCGGTGGCCCCGGCCGGGGTGCCGGCAGCGTGGCTGCCGGCACCCTCGGTCGGCGATGGTGGCCCACCCGCCTGGTCGGCGCCCACGTCAGGCATCGAGCCAGTCGTCACGGGAACCTCCCAGGTGGCGTCGTCGTGCGTGCCTTCGGCGGGCGTCACTTGGCGTCCTTGCCCTCGTCGTCGTCGATGACCTCGGCGTCGACGACATCGTCGTCGGCGTTGTCTGAGCCGGCGGAGTCGGCGGGGCCGTCAGACTGCTGCCCCTCGAAGCCGCTCGCTCCGTCACCGGCAGCCGCGGAAGCCTGGTCAGAGGCGTACACGGCCTGACCCATGGCCTGCGACTTCGTGTTGAGGTCTTCGATCTTGGCCTTGAGGTCGTCGGCGCTGGTCTCGACTCCGTCGGCGATCGCGGCCTTGAGGTCGGCGAGCGACTCCTCGACCGGCGTCTTGACGTCGGCCGGGATCTTCTCGCCCGACTCGCTGAGGAAGCTCTCGGTCGAGAAGACGAGCTGCTCGGCCTGGTTCTTCAGCTCGGCCTCCTCGCGGCGCTTCGCGTCCTCCTCGGCGTGGGCCTCGGCGTCCTTGACCATCTTGTCGATCTCGTCCTTGCTCAGGGCCGAGCCGCCGGTGATCGTCATCTTCTGCTCCTTGCCAGTTCCCTGGTCCTTGGCGGAGACGTTGACGATGCCGTTGGCGTCGATGTCGAAGGTGACCTCGATCTTCGGCACTCCGCGGCGGGCCGGCGCGATGCCGGTCAGCTCGAAGGTGCCGAGCGACTTGTTGTGCTGGGCGATCTCGCGCTCACCCTGGAAGACCTGGATGAGAACAGACGGCTGGTTGTCGTCGGCGGTCGAGAAGATCTCGGAGCGCTTCGTGGGGATCGCGGTGTTGCGTTCGATGAGCTTGGTCATCAGCCCACCCTTGGTCTCGATGCCGAGCGACAGAGGGGTGACGTCGATGAGCAGCACGTCCTTGCGCTCACCCTTCAGCACGCCGGCCTGCAGGCTCGCGCCCATGGCGACGACCTCGTCGGGGTTGACGCCCTTGTTGGGCTCCTGCCCGCCGGTCAGCTCCTTGACGAGGCTGGTCACGGCCGGCATCCGGGTGGAGCCGCCGACGAGCACGACGTGGTCGATCTCGGCGACCTTGATGCCCGCGTCGGCGATGACCTTGTTGAAGGGGGCCTTGCACCGGTCGAGCAGCGCCTTGGTCATCTGTTCGAACTGCGCCCGGGTGAGGTTCTCATCGAGGTGGATCGGGCCGTCTGGGGTCATCGAGATGTACTGCGCCGAGATGTTCGTGGAGGTCGCGGTCGACAGCTCCTTCTTGGCGCGCTCAGCCTCGTCGCGCAGGCGCTGCATCGCGATCTTGTCCTTCGACAGGTCCTGACCGGTCTTGTTCTTGACCTGGGTGATGAGGTGCTTCATCACGAGGTCGTCCCAGTCGTCGCCGCCGAGGGCGTTGTCACCGTTGGTGGCCCGCACCTGGATCGTGGCGAAACCGTCGTCGGGGTCTTTGCCCACCTCGAGCAGTGACACGTCGAACGTGCCGCCACCAAGGTCGAAGACGAGGATGAGCTCGTCCTCCTTGCCCTTGTCGAGGCCGTAGGCGAGCGCGGCCGCGGTGGGCTCGTTGACGATGCGCAGCACGTTGAGTCCGGCGATCTCACCGGCCTCCTTGGTGGCCTGGCGCTCGGCGTCGTCGAAGTACGCGGGAACGGTGATGACGGCATCCGTCACGGCCTCGCCCAGGTAGCTCTCGGCGTCACGCTTCAGCTTCTGCAGGATGCGCGCGCTGATCTCCTGTGCGGTGTAGGTCTTTCCGTCGATCTCCGGCGACTTCCAGCTCGTGCCCATGTGGCGCTTGACCGAGCGGATGGTGCGGTCGACGTTGGTGACGGCCTGGCGCTTGGCGACCTCGCCGACCAGCACCTCACCGCTCTTGCTGAACGCGACGACGGACGGCGTGGTGCGGCCGCCCTCGGCGTTCGAGATGATCGTCGGCTCGCCGCCCTCGAGGACGGAGACAGCCGAGTTGGTGGTTCCGAGGTCGATTCCGACCGCACGTGCCATGGGTGACTCCTTGTGATTGATGGTGGCCGGATGCCGCTGGGCCGCCTCCGTGGAGGCCGCCCGGTGGGTTGCCGACCGGGTTCTCTGGTGAAGATCTGGTTTCCCGCTCAATCTGCCTCGTGGCTTCACACTTGTCAAAGCCACGCTCCCAAATCTTGCGTTCACTAGGCTCAACTCTGGGTCGGTGTGGGTTTGTTCCCACCTTCCAGGACCTTCCGAGAAACAGCGTCGTTGTGGGTTCTCGTGCAAGTTGTCATTGTCTCGCTTTATCTAGAGCCATTGCCGTGGTGTCTGTGATGTAGGGGACGTACGGGGTGGAGCCGGACCTGCTCCGGTCGACGGAGCTGCGGTACTGCAGGGCTGAAGACGACGAGGTAGTGCCCCCGTCGCCGAGGCCGACACTGCCTTGGCCCAGAGGTGGCCGGTGCGGGAGTTTGCTTGGCATCCTCATCAGGGCAACTACCCGGGCTGGTTGTGGACGGCGACGACGGGCTCCTTCGTGGGGTACGAGAGCCTGCTGGAGCGTGACAGGGTTCTGCTGGCGGACTTCGACCCGGCGGTGGTCGGGATCGTGAGCCAACCGTTTTGGATCAGCGGCCGGGACGAGGCGTGCGGTGAGGTGCGGCGCCGCCACGCGCCGGACTACCTGCTCAGCCTGCGCGACGGGTGCCACGTGGTGGTCGGCGTGAAGCCGGCCGCGGACGACGAAGCAAGGCCTCCGTTCATTCCCGCTCGACGGCAAGACAGCGCGGATCGCGGCAGATCCGTAAACGCTTCGCGCTGATGATCGGGCGTCCGCCTTCAAGGCGGTTGATAGCCGGACGTTGTGGCGAGGTCATTGGGTGCTCTGCACGGTCGCTTCGCCGCCGCAGGAGGGCGATATGTCGAGCAGCCGACGGCCTGGCATCGCCGCCGCGGCCCCATCATCCGCAGCAAGGTCCCCGGTCGTCATGGTCATCCTGGTCAACCAATCCCGTCCGTGCGGGAGGAAAGAACTACATCATCGCTGTCTCATCCGATCGTGGCGCACAGCGCCGTGCCGAGCACCTGCCAGATCGGCCATCATGAGTCATGACGTCTGGCTCTAGGGATCGCTGGATTGGAGCGATCCCTTACTTCCCGAGTAACTCGCGCCTGTGGATCCGCGGACCTGCGGGAGCGTTAAAGCCTAATGCTGCCCGACCGCTCGGCGTCGTGCTGTGGGTCGCCATCGGCCTGCTGATCGGCGCGCTATTGACGCTCACCTGCTGGTCCATCCTCCGGTTGGCTGGGGTCGTGTGACGGATGAATCACGCGCGGATCGCGGCATGATCGGTAGACGTCTCACTCTTGTGAGCGCTGTGTCGCCTGACCCCCCGGCACGCCGGGCTCCAGAGGAGGCCGGCGAGAGCGGTGTCACGGAGAGGCGTTGCCTGGGGCTCGAACGATGGTCTGGGTTCCGCCGCTGCCGTTCACCTTCACGGGGCCGGTGAACCGGCCCGCTTTCGAGGTGATCAGGAACGGACGCCGCCCCGCTTGTGCGGGTCCGTAGGTGGTCACGGCCGCGTCGGGTGGCGTGGTGATCGCGGTGACGGTGGTCGTGTCGTCGCCGGTCACCCATCCGAAGATCTTGTCGTGCTGAGCCAGCTCTGGGTCGTACACCGCGGGTCGGCCCAGCAGCCGCACCACGCCAGTGACGTCGGTTGGTCGGCCTTCACCGTTCGTGACGGCCAGGCCGATCTGGGTGTCGCTGGACCAGCTGATCCACTGGTCTCCGCCGGGTTCGGTCAAAACGACGGTCACCAGATCGGTGCGCGTGGTGTTGAGCAGGATGGCCCGTATCCCCTCCTTCTGAGGGGGCGCGCCCTCGAGCCACGTGAGTCCGACGATCTGCGAGGGGTCGAACGCGTCGATGGTCTGGACGAAGACGTAGTCCTGTCGCTGAGGCCCGTAGACAAGGGTCTTCAGCGACTCGCTGCTCGCAGCGCCGCGCACCAGATCTGGAGCCGTGGCGACCCCAGTGATGGAGGAGTGGTCACTGCCGGTGTTGACGTAGCCGAGCACGAGTCCCGGGATGCCGCTCTCGGCAGGGAACAGAAGGCTGGCCTGGCCGACTCCGAGCCGGTCGGACTCTCGGGTCAGGGTCTTCACGGTCTTGCCGGCCTTCTTCACCGTCCAGGTCTCGACCACCCTGCTGCTGCCCGCGCCACCCTTGACCAGCAACCGGGTGCCGTACCCCGATGCTGTGCCGTCCCCCGTTTCTTGCGTCACCTCGGCGGCCTCGTCGATCGGCCCGGCCAGACTGATCACCGTCGAGGTGGGGTTGGGGGACGCGGGCAGGGCGCGGTTGAAGCCCTGGCCGCTGACCTGTACCGCCACGACGGCGGCGAGGGCGAGCGCGACGACTCCGGCGCCGGCAGTGGCCACGCGGCGGCGGCGCACCAGGCGATGCCCCTGGGAGAGCACGGCGGCCTCGTCGAAGCCCAGGCCACTCATGGTCGCCGCCTCGGTCAAAGCGGCGCGAACGTCGGTTTCGGCTGTGTTGGTCATCGGTGGCTCCCTTCTCGTGGTTCGGTCTTCTCGGCGGCGCCATCTCGGCTAACGGTCGGTAGGTCATCATCTGGCGGGGTGGGCAGAGCCCGTCGTACGGCGGCGAGCCCTCTCGAGGCGGCGCTCTTGACGGCGCCGACCGAGATACCGAGGGCGTCGGCGGTCGCCTGTTCCGTCAGGTCGGTGTAGTAGCGCAGCACGACGATCTTGCGTTGCTGCTCGGGCAGGTCCTTCAACAGGCGAACGACGAGGTCGCGGTTGTCGACCGTGACCGTGGCGTCGCGGGCCACACCCGGCCCGGCTTCGGGCAGGTTGTCGGTCGTGACTTCCTTGCGGGTCGAGCGCCAGGTGTCGGTGCGCTGGTTGACCAGCACCTTCCGGGCGTAGGCCAGGGCCTCGCCGGGATGGACCCTCGGCCAGGCCACGTAGGTCTTGACCAGGGCGGCCTGGGTCAGCTCCTGCGCCCGGTTGTGGTCACCGGTCAGCAGCCACGCCGTGCGCAAGAGCGCCGGCCCGGCTTCATTCATGAAGGTGGCGAACTGGGCATCGCGCTGCTTCGTGCGGCTGCTCACCGTGGCCCCCTGGTGGATGCGGTCATACTTGGTCTACGGAGCAGGTTGCCGAAAGGTTGCCTCGGCCACCGGCACGCTGCGCAACACGCCCAAAGAGCCAACCACTGGGCAACCACACTGTGGCGTCAGCGCGAGTTCATGGACGGCCTGCGCGAACCTGTGTTGGTGAACGGTCCAAACGAGGCTCATGACAAACTGCCGCCTGCCGCCGACGATGTCTAGTCAACGTAACAGTTGAAAACCACGTGCCCACGGCGCAGCATCCTCCGGCTCGTTGGCTGCACGCGGGCCGTGGACATCGAAAGCCCAGCTCTCCCCTCGCCGGGGCCACAGACTCAGGGTCATCCTTCTACTCGATACGTATCGAGAGCACTCCGGCTCGGTGGCCTCCGAGCGAGACGACAAGACGCACCCCACCAGCAAGAGCACGACGGGTTCAGTCGCACGGACGTCCGCTCATCAAGCATGTCCGGAAACACGTGCCTGCTGAGGATCCGGACAAGTTAGTGGGACGACAGCCGTCCCGGCATCTTGTCGCGTTGCAGGTCAGGGGCTCGCTCCTGTGACAGGTCGGGCGGGAACCTACAGTCGTGATGGCGACCCCCGGGTCGGGCCGGAGCGATCTCGGTGACCCTTCGGGCCAGATCGAGGTCCTGCTGGGTCACCCATTCGACGACGTGTTCGGTACCACTGGTTTGGTGAAGAGTCCGCCGGCCGGCCGTCACGTCATCCACCTGACCCGTACGACCCAGAAGGAAACCTGACATGCCCCGTGTTCGCATCGACCTGTTCTGCTCGCTCGACGGCTACACCTCGACCGGCCAGACCCCGGAGAGCCCGATGGGCGCGGACTGGGGGCGTCTGACCTCGGCCTACGCCGCGACCCGCACGTTTCACCAGCGCGTCTTCGGCGACACCAGCGGCGCCGGTACGACCGGCATCGACGACTCCTACGCCGCCGCGCACTTCGAAGGCATCGGCGCCGAGATCATGGGCGCGGCCATGTTCGGCCTGCACACGTTTCCTGATGATCCGCAGTGGAAGGGCTGGTGGGGTGACCAGCCGCCGTATGGCACCCCGGTGTACGTCCTGACCCACACCGCCCCGCGTCCGTCGATCCCGATGCAGGGCGGAACGACGTTCCACTTCCGCAGCGCCGCGATCAAGGACGTGCTCGCCGAGGCGACCGAGGCTGCCGGCGGCCTGGACGTGCGCGTCGGCGGTGGGGTCAGCACCGCGCGTGACTTCTTGCGCGCCGGCCTGGTCGACCACCTGCACGTCATGATCGCGCCGATCCTGCTCGGCCGGGGCAACCGGCTGTGGGACGACCTGCGCGGACTCGAGCTCACCCATCGGGTAACGACGGAAGTGGGCGAGAGCGGCACGACCCACGTCGCCTTCACGCGCCAGGGCCTACCACGCTGTGCGTGTGGCACCTCTCAACGTCTGAAGGTGCCAACCGCACAACCCGCTGTGCGGTCGACACCTGTGGCGGTCAGCAGGTGTCAGACGCACCAGGACGTCGGGCTACCATCCGCGGGTGAGTGATCAGCCAGGTGAGACCGAGAAGGGTCCTGGCCAGCGACGCCGTCGTGAGGTGCTTTCCTTGTCCTGGCTGGCCGACGAGGCCGCCGCTCTCGACGCAGCCCTCAGCGACGCAGCGAAGTGATCTCGGCGGCAAGCCGTAACTCGTTGTCGTCAGGAACCGTCGATCGCCTTGCCCTTGGCCGTTGGCCGTTGGCCGTTGGCCGTTGGCCGTTGTTGCGCCTTCGCACTACTGTCGAAGAACGGCCAGTGGCAACCCAGCTGCCTGACCCCATGCCCACCCATTTCCGGCCCGTCGAGGGGACAGGTGAGATCCCACGTGGTCAGGCGTCAGCTGCCCAAGCCCAACGAGGTCTTCGAGCTCGTGCAGTTCAAGAGACCTGAGCTCAACCTCAAGAAGCGCCGCCTCGATGCCGCCTTGACGACCTACGACCTGCGCCGGGTGGCGAAGCGTCGCACCCCGCGGGCCGCCTTCGACTACACCGACGGTGCCGCCGAGGCCGAGCTGTCGATGCGCCGCTCCCGACAGGCCTTCGAAGACATCGAGTGGCACCCCGACATCCTCACGCCTGCCCCCCACGTCGACGCCTCCACCACCATCCTCGGCGCCCCCAGCGCCCTGCCCTTCGGCATCGCCCCCACCGGTTTCACCCGCCTGATGCACACCGAGGGCGAGGTCGCCGGCGCAGGAGCCGCAGGCCGGGCCGGCATCCCCTTCACCTTGTCCACCCTGGGCACGACGTCGATCGAAGACGTCAAAGCCGCCAACCCGCACGGCCGCAACTGGTTCCAGCTCTACGTCATGCGCGATCGCCAGATCTCCTACGACCTCGTCAACCGCGCCGCCGCCGCCGGCTTCGACACCCTCATGTTCACCGTCGACGCTCCTGTGGCCGGCTACCGCATCCGCGACGTGCGAAACGGTTTCTCCATCCCGCCTTCGCTCACCCTGCGCACCGTCGTAGACGCCCTTCCCCGCCCCTGGTGGTGGATCGACTTCCTCACCACTCCCAAGCTGGAGTTCGCCTCACTCTCGGCCACCGGCGGCACCGTGGGCGAGCTGCTCAACTCCGCGATGGACCCCACCATCTCGTACGACGACCTGCGCATCGTGCGGGAGATGTGGCCCGGCAAGATCGTCGTCAAGGGCGTGCAGACCGTCGCGGATGCCGTCAAGCTCATCGACCAGGGCGTCGACGGCATCGTGCTGTCCAACCACGGCGGACGCCAGCTCGACCGCGCGCCCGTCCCCTTCCAGCTGCTCCCCCAGGTGGTGCGCGAGGTCGGCCACCACGCCACGGTCATGGTCGACACCGGCATCATGAACGGCGCCGACATCGTCGCCGCCGTCGCCCTGGGGGCCAAGTTCACTCTCGTCGGACGCGCCTACCTCTACGGCCTCATGGCCGGCGGCCAAGAGGGCGTCGAACGCATGATCGCCATCCTGCGCACCGAGATCCACCGCACCATGGCCCTGCTCGGCGTCTCCACCCTCGACGAGCTCCAACCCCGCCACGTCACGCAGCTCAGCCGAACCACACCGCTGTCACCCGCCACCGCCATGCACCGCGACAGCAGCTGACCGGCCGGTTCGCGCCCTACCCTTGGTGGCGTGACGAACGAGGGCGACGAGGTTCTCGACGGCGGCAACATGGGGCCGGTTCTGCGCCGCGGAGACACGGTGGTGCGCCAGGCAGGCGAGTGGACCCCCGCTGTTCACCGGCTGCTGAGGCACCTCGACGCAGCCGGCATCCGCGGTGTGCCAGGCGTGCTCACGAGCACGAACCCGAAGCAGGAAGTGCTCACCTTTCTCGACGGCGACGTGCCCGGCTACCCGATGCCGGCCTGGGTCTGGAACGAGGCGTCCCTCCGGTCGGCCGGGAGCCTGCTGCGTCAGATGCACGATGCCACGACCGAGTGCCCGCCGCAGGGACCGTGGCGTTCCCCGGTGCACGAGCCCGCGGAGGTGATCTGCCACAACGACTTTGCGCCCTACAACCTGGTCTTCCGGGGCTCTGAGGTCGTCGGCGTGATCGACTGGGACTACGCCTCCCCCGGGCCCAGGGTCTGGGACCTCGCCTACCTCGCCTACCGCCTGGTGCCCCTCAGCTCGGGCGACCACGCCGACGGTTTCACCGAACGGGAGAGACAGCTGCGGCTGGACCTGCTGATGGACGCCTACGGCACGCGGTTCGAACCGGCACCGTTCCGGCGCGTGGTGCGCAACCGACTGACCGAGCTCGCCGAGCTCAGCGACGAGATGGCAGCTGCGCTGTCGAAGCCGGAGCTGGCCGAACACGCGATGTTCTACCGCGCCGACGCCCGCGAGCTCTGAGGCGGCCAGGCCCGCCCGACCGAGCCAGCCAGCCAGCCAGCCAGCCCAGCCCCTGGCGACGTCAAGCGAACCGACGCGTCAGGAGCCGCCCGCGAGCGTGCCCGCGAAGATCTGCCACGCCAGGGCCGACTTGGCCACGAAGCTGAGAATGATGTAGAGCCGTTCGCCCACCAGGTAGTCACGGAACCTGCCGACCGGCTTGTACTGCAGCACCTGCACCACGGCGAAGACGTTGAACAGCAGAAAGAGCGAGACGATGATCGCGTAGACGAACCCGGGCGCCGACACGTCGGAGGTCGAACCGGGAGCCAGGACGTAGATCAGCACCGCGACCCAGGGCACGGCCCCGGCCAGGCAACCGAAGACGAACGGCAGCCAGCCACCGTCACCCGGCTGGTGAAACTTCTCCTGCAGCCAGCCGAAGAGGATCATCGAGGCGTTCACCCCGAAGAGGGCGACGAGGGCGGCGATGTCGCTGATGCCAAGGAGCAGCGCGATGATCACGATCATCAGCGAGCTCGACAACGAGTACTCCACCCACCGGAACGTGTTGTGGTGCTGCGCGAGCCCTCTCCGGTAGCGCTCGAACGTCTGAGGTGCGCTGACGATCAGGTGAAACAGCGACGACAAGAACAGGAACAGCGCGATGGCCGTCGCGACCGGAAGGTCGAACACCGTCACCTGTTCGCCGGGCGTTCCCGGCGGGCCGGCGAGGTAGGTGCCGGTCACCGGCAACGTGAACCCGTTGGACAGCACGAGTACCGCCACGCCGCTCACGAAGTGCAGCAGAGCCGCGCCCAGGTTGAGCCGTCGCAGCGACGTCGCACGGTCATCGGGGATGTCGGTCTGTTGGGCTGATGTGCTGCTGGCGTTCGCCGGAGACATGTCGGGCCTTTCGTTCGCAATGGTGCGCCGTCGACAGCGACCAGCGGCATTCTCTGATGGGGCTGCGCGCTTTCTGCCAGCCTACGTTCGGGGCGTCCGCCGTGCAGCCGACCCCGCCACGCTGGGTCGAACGCACGGTGGCAGCATGGGTGCTCCGACTGGGTGGGCGTGACCAGAGGCGACCGACGAACGGGTACGAGGCGAACATGTGGCAGAAGCGTGAAGACACGATCGTGCACGAGGCAGAGCCCTACAACGCCGAGCCGTCGCGGGCCGCGCTTGCCGTGGCGATGATCACCCCCATCGACACCTTCTACAGTCGTAACCACGGCTCGGTACCGACCGTCGACCCAGACGGGTGGCGACTGCGCGTCGATGGGCTCGTCGAGCGCCCACTCCAGATCGACCTCGCCCGCCTCAAGGCGGAGTTCGAGCCGCGCGAGGTGGTGGCGACGCTTCAGTGCGCCGGTGCTCGACGCGCTGACCTCGTCGCGATCCGGGACATTCCCGGTGAGGCGCCCTGGGGGCCGTGTGCCACCTCGACCGCCCGCTGGACCGGGGTCTCCCTGGGTGACGTGCTCGCCGCGGCAGGACTGCAGGATGCCGCTGAGCACCTTGCGTTCGAGGCACCCGACCTCTCACGCCACGCCGATGCCGCGCAGCCCTACGGCAGCTCGATCACGCGCCGCAAGGCCACCAGCCCGGAGGTGCTGCTCGCCTGGGGCATGAACGGCGAGTCGTTGCCGGCGGTGCACGGGGGCCCGGTCAGGGTGGTGGTCCCTGGCTGGATCGGCGCCCGCAGCGTCAAGTGGGTCGAACGGGTCACCGCTCGCCGTGACCCGTCGCCGAACTACTTCCAGCAGACGGCCTACCGGTTGCTGCCGGCCGACGCCGACCCCGAGAGCGCCGACCTCCACGCGATGCCCATGCTCAGCTCGGTGGCCCTCAACTCCGACGTGCTCGTGCCGTCGCCGGGCAGCACAGTGTCCGCAGGCCGCGTCGACGTCAGCGGTTACGCCTACGCCGGCGACGACCGGGCGGTCGTTCGGGTCGACGTCTCCCTCGACCACGGGCAGACCTGGCGGCAGGCCGAGCTCGAGCAGGATGCCGGAGACTGGGCCTGGTGCCGTTGGCACACCACGGTCGATGCCGAGCCGGGAGCCCTGACCATCACGGTTCGCGCCTGGGACTCCACCGGAGCGGCGCAACCGGACTCTGCTGCAGGCCTGTGGAACCCGAAGGGCTACATCAACAACGCCTGGAGCCACACCACCATCGACGTCGCCGCCCGCTGAGGCGAGGGGGGCCGCATCCCCGTCAGGGATCGACGGTCATCGACACTGCGAGGGCCTCGCGCACCTCGTCGAGGTGGTAGCGCATGGCGTCCTCGGCCTCAACGGCCGAACCTCGCGCGATCGCGGCCGCGATGGTGCGGTGCTCCGCCGCCGACGCCGTGCGGCGGTTGCGCTGCACGTTGAGCATCCCCGACTGGCCGCCGAGGGCCGAGGCGATCGTCGCCAGCACGTCGGCAAAGACCGGGTTGCCGGAGGCCTGGGCGATGGTCACGTGGAAGGAGGCGTCGAGGCGGGTCCAGATGATCTCGTCGGCCTCCTCGGCCATCCGCTCGACGAGACCCTGGAGGGTCTCGAGCTGGCTCTTGGTACGCCGCAGCGCCGCCAGCCCGGCGGCCGGGACCTCGATGCCGGGCCGGGCCTCCATCAGGTGAGCCGACGAATACCCTTCGAACATCAGGTCGGACGCGTGGGTACCCACGACGAACGTGCCCTTCCCGCCGCGGGTGACGGTCAGACCGAGGGCTTCGCAGGAGCGCAGCACCTCGCGCACGACGCTGCGGCTCACGGAGTACCTGGTGGCCAGGGCCGCCTCTGACGGCAACCGCTCTCCGACGTGGATGACGCCGGAGTCGATGGCGTCGCGCAAGTCGCTCAACATGTAGTCGACAGCACTCATCCGCCGGCCCAGCACCGGGCCAGAAGCCCATCCGTCTGTCGGTTTCATGGGAGCTCACGCTCTGATCTCTCGGTGGCCACTCGCCCAGGAGGGGGGTACTCGGCCTCTCGGCAGTATCACCGACGGGGCGCCCCAGCGCCAGAACCTGGGCCTCCCTCTTGCCAAAGGGTGCTTCGACCGCAATCATTCGTTGTTGACCTAATCCGACATGTCTGACAACCCGACAGGCTTCAACGCAGCCGGCTCGCCGAGGCCCCCCGCGTGGAGGTTCATGAGGTTCCCCATCCATTCGCCGACGCGAGGGTAGACCGATGACCGACACCACCACCACAGAGACACCGCACCACAACCTCGACGCCGAGCAGGTCGGCTACCAGCAGACCCTCAGCCGCCGGCACGTGCAGATGATCGCCATCGGCGGTGCCATCGGCACCGGCCTCTTCCTCGGTTCGGCGTCGCGCCTCAACAGCACCGGCCCCGCTCTGCTGCTCAGCTACGCCTTCGTCGGCGTCATCGCCTACCTGCTGATGCGGGCCCTCGGCGAGCTCGTGCTCCACCGGCCGACCTCCGGCGCCTTCGTGTCGTACATGCGAGAGTTCTTCGGCGAACGGGCCGCCTACATCACGGGCTGGATGTACTGGCTCAACTGGGCGTTGACCGGTATCGCAGAGCTGTCTGCCGTGGGCCTCTACGTGCAGTTCTGGTATCCGCTCATGCCGACCTGGGCCACCGTGCTCATCGCGCTGGCCGTCGTGCTCGTCATCAACCTCCTGTCGGCGCGTGCCTTCGGTGAGTTCGAGTTCTGGGCCGCCATCGCCAAGGTCGGGGCCATCATCGTGTTCCTCTGCGTGGGCATCGTCGTCGTGGTCTTCGGGATCAGCATCGGCACGCACCAGGCAGGCTTCAGCAACCTCTGGAGCAACCCGGGCGGATTCTGGCCGGCGAGTGGCGACTACAACTGGTACGGCCCGATCCTGGTGATGTCTGGTGTCGTCTTCGCCTACGCCGCCATCGAGATGGTCGGCGTCGCGGCCGGTGAGATGCAGGACTCCGAGACCGAGGTGCCCAAGGCCGTCAACGCCGTCATCTTCCGCATCGCCGTCTTCTACTGCGGCTCGATCCTGCTGCTCGTCTGCATGCTGCCGACGACGGAGTACAAGGGCGGCATCAGCCCCTTCGTCACCGTCTTCGAGCGCATGGGGCTGAACTGGATGGGCAACATCATCCAGGTGGTGCTCATCATCGCCGCCATGTCGAGCCTCAACTCGGGGCTCTACTCCACCGGGCGGGTGCTGCGCAGCCTCGGAGTCTCCAAGCAGGCGCCGGCGTTCACCCTCAAGATGAGCAAGTCCGGCGTGCCGTGGGCCGGCATCGTCATGACCTCCGTGATCTACGTGTTGGGCGCCCTGCTGAACGCCCTCGACCCGGGAGCGTTCGAGACCGCTCTGGAGGCGGCCGCGATCGGCGTCGTCTTCACCTGGGCGACGATCTTCCTGTGCCAGCTGCGTCTGCGATCGCTGGTCAACCGGGGGGTCATCCGCCAGAGCAAGTTCCAGATGCCCGGGCACCCGTACACCAGCATCGCCGGTCTCGTCTTTCTGTTGCTCGTGCTCGTCGGCATGACCATCTCGGGCTGGCAGTCGTCGCCGTACTTCTGGCACAAGACGAACTTCCTCGTCGTCGTCATCGGCATCCCCATCATCGCCGTCTTTCTGGCCATCGGCTGGTTCGTGGTCAAGCCGAAGGTCGTGGCCAACACCGGCAACCGGCTGAAGGCGGTCTGGTCGAACGACGGCCCCACGACCTACGGCGAACCCGGCGCCGGTGGGCGAGACGACCGGGGCGACCGTGACACCGACCCGAGTGTCGTCTAGGCCCCGGGCACGACTCGAGAGGATGACCATGCGCACACTACGTCCGACGGCCCTCTGCGTCTCAGCAGCCCTCGCCACCGCCTTGCTCGCCGCCTGCTCGTCGGGCACCCCGGCGACGTCGGTCACGGCCGGTGACGCGGCCAACGCCAAGCTCACGATCGGCATCTCCTTCGACCAGCCCGGTCTGGGCCTGAAGACCGGCAACACCTACAGCGGTTTCGACGTCGACACTGCCATCTTCGTCGCCAAGGAGCTGGGCGTGGACTCGGACGCCATAGCGTGGCGCGAGGCCGACCCTGCCGACCGTGAGAACCTACTGATCAACGGTGACGTCGACCTGGTGTTCTCGACCTACTCGATCACCCCCGAGCGCGAGAAGAAGGTGTCGTTCGCCGGCCCGTACTTCACGGCGCAACAGGACCTGCTGATCCGCCGCAACGACGTGTCGATCACCGGGCCCGACACGCTCGACGGCAAGAAGCTCTGTTCGGTCACCGGAACGACATCGGCCGAGCTGATCACCAAGAAGTACCTCGGCAAGATCAATCTCCTGCCGCTCAGCAAGTTCTCCGACTGTGTGACTGCGCTGGCGAACGGCAACGTCGACGCCGTGACCACCGACGACGTGATCCTCGCCGGCTTCGCCGCCCAGCCCCAGTACAAGGGCCTGCTCAAGGTGGTCGGCCAGGGGTTCTCCACCGAGAACTACGGTGTCGGGATCAAGAAGGGCGACACGGCGATGGTCAGCAAGGTCAACGCCGCCCTCAAGAAGTACATCGACGACGGGTCGTGGAAGGCGGCGCTGGAGTCGACCGTCGGGCCCTCCGGCTACCGGATCCCGGCCCCGCCCACACCCGGCAGCTGAGCGGGCCCCACGTGATCGGAACGGCGTGGGGCCGCATGACACGATGACGGGCGTGGACACCCGCGAGCTCGAGGGCTTCCTTGCCCAGCACGCCCCCTTCGACTCTCTCGACGCCAAGATGCTCAGATCGGTGGCGACGGCAGCGACCGTGATCACGTTTCCGCGCGGTGAACAGATCCTCGATGCCTTCACCGACCCCACCAACGCGGTCTTCATCATCCTCAGCGGTCGGGTCGACATCTGGAACGACGCCGACCGCCTCCGGGAGGCCGCCGACGAGTCGCTCAGCGCGGGAGAGCTGTTCGGCTTCTCGGCCATGCTGACCGAGCGATCGGTGGGTCCGCGGGCCGTCGCCGCCACCCCCGTCACCATCGCCCGGGTGCCAGCCGCAGCCGTGGCTCCCGTCTTCGCCTCGCGACCGGGGGCACGGTTCCTCGCGGAGACCCTCCTGTCGACCAGGCATCAGGCGCTGGCCGCCCCGGCCTACAGCTCCGTGGAGGAGCTCATCACCACGGCGCCCCTCACGGTCGAGCCGACCACGCCCGTGTCGGAGGTGGCTCGGCTGATGACCGAGCGAGACTCGCGCTACGCCGTGGTTCCCGGGCCCGATCACACCTTCGGGATGGTCACCGACTCGATCCTGCGGCGGCGGGTGCTCGTCGAAGGCCTGCCGCCGGCCACCCCCGCCCGAGAGATCATGCAGCCGGCAACCGCCACCGCCGTGGTGGGCGAGTCCGCCCAAGAGGCCCAGATCACCCTGCTCGACCACGGCAGCGACTTCCTCGTCGTGACCGACCGCGCGGGCGAGCTGCGCGGCGTCGTCGCTCCGCGCGACTTCGCCGTCTCACCCTCCACCGCCGGGGTGGCCCTCAACGAGCAGCTGCGTCGGGCGGGCACCGCCGAGGAGCTCGACACCCTGGCGCGGCAGGCGCCCAAGATGCTGGCCGACGTGCTCGGTCGGGGGCTGCCCTCCGGACGGGTCATCGCGGTGTACTCGTCCATCGTCGACACCATCGTGCGCCGGGCGATCCAGCTGACCTTCCAGCGGCATCCCGACCTGTCGACCGAGGCCTTCACCTGGCTCGCTCTCGGCAGCAACGGACGCCGCGAGGCCGTGCTCAGCTCGGACGTCGACTCTGCAGTGGCGTTCGTCGACGGCACTCCCCCTGACGAGATCACCCGCTACCGCGCCGTGTTCGCCGAGGTCGACGAGATGCTCGTCGGCGCGGGGCTGATGAGCGACGACCACGGGGCATCCGCGCGGCGCACGTTGTTCGCCCGCACCAACGCCGACTGGCGTGCTCAGGCCACCCGGTGGCTGGCCGCACCGACCGATGGCAACGGGGCCATGATGACCTCGCTGCTCGTCGACGGACGCCCGGTTCACGGCGACACCGGCCTGCCGGAGGTGGCCAGGGTCTTCAGCGACCTGCGCCGGCATCCGGGCACGATGCGGTTGCTGCTGCAGGAGTCGTTGTCGAGCCGGGCTCGGCTGCACTCCATGCGGCAGGTGCTCTCGAGGCGCAACGACACCTTCGACGTCAAGACCTACGCCCTCGTGCCCGTCGTCAACATCGGTCGCTGGGCCGCCCTCAGCGTGGGGTCCGCGGCGCTGCCCACGACGGAGCGGCTGAGGGTCGCGGCCGGGTCGGCGATGCTGCCGCGCTCGCAGGCGAGCACCCTCATCGAGGTTTTCGAGACACTTCAACGTCTGCGGCTGCGCTACCAGCTGCTGCAGATCCGTGAAGGCATCCGGCCCTCGGACGTACTGGTGCTCGACCGCCTCTCCGCCATCGACCGCACGGTCATCGCCCAGGCGGTGCGGGAGGTCTCGAGCATCCAGCGCCGCATGGCCAACGTCTCGAACTACGTGCCGACCGCCGACTGGTCGTCCACCGACGGCCTCTGACCACCGCCCGTCGCACGAGACTGCAGACAGGTCGAGCAGAGCGTTGCGGCGCACCGGGATGCCGTTGACCCGCTGACGCCGTTCCCGCTGCGGATGCGTAGGGTCGGCTCATGACTCAGCCCCACGTGACGACCGTCGACGCCGGACCACGGGCCGTCTCCCGCCGGGTGACGGTGCACGCCCCAGCCGCCGAGCTCTTTGCCGTGGCTGCGAACCCGCACCGCCACCCTGAGCTCGACGGCTCGGGCACGGTGCGCGACACGCCGGTGAAGGGGCCGGAGGTGCTGAGCGAAGGCGCCCGTTTCAGTGTCGGCATGAAGCAGTACGGGGTGCCGTACTCGATCACCTCGACCGTCACCGAGTTCGACGACGGTCGGGTGGTGGCTTGGCGTCACCCGATGGGCCACACCTGGCGGTGGGAGTTCCAGGAGGTCTCTCCCGGCCTGACCGAGGTCACCGAGACGTTCGACTACTCCGGCTCCCGCTCGCCGAGGCTGCTCGAGATCTTCAAACAGCCCCAGGCCAACGCGGAGGGCATCACCTCGACCCTGCAGAAGCTGGCCGAGCGCCACGCCTGACGCGCCTCGTCAGCGCAGCAGCGAACGAACCCAGGCGGCATCCGGGTTGGTGCGCGTCTGCTCACCGAAGATGACCGTGGGGGTCGTGTGGTCGCCCCCGTTGACCGAGCGCACCACGACGCGGGCCTGCTCGTCGAGCGAGCTGTCGACCCACGACGCCCGTCGACCGGCCACACCGAGCTTCAGCCTCAGCAGGATGCAGTAGGTGCACCCCGGCTTCCAGAAGATGACCGGCGACTCCCCCTGCGCGGCCCGGCGCCGGGCCTCCCCCAGGTCGGCGCTGCTCGGGAAGAACGTCGGGCTGAGCGCCCACGCGTACGTGAGCAGCAGCCCACCGGCGGCCACGCCGACGAGCGGGTTCGAAGCGACCAGCTGACCGACGAGAAACACCACGCCGGCCAGGGCCACGAGCACAGACGGCCACCAGCGACCGATCATCCGTGTCATTGACCCCATGCTAGGCCGCCCGTCGGACTGCTCGCCCAGGGGCCGACCAACCGACGCCACAGACAGGGCTCAGCGCGGGTGGGTAGGTTCAGACCATGGCTGGAACTCAGGACCGCACCCAAGACCAGGAGCAGGCTGACGCCTTCGTCTCCTTCGGAGTCACCGGCGACCTCGCTCGCAAGATGACGTTCGTGGCGCTCTATCGGCTCGAACGCGCCGGCCGGCTCGACTGCCCCATCGTCGGGGTGGCGGCCAACGACTGGTCCGACGACGACCTGCGGCAACACGCCCGTGACGCCGTGACCGCAGCCGTCGGCGACGAGCCCGTCGACTCCGATGCTCTCGAACGGCTCGCGGCCCGGATGTGTTACGTCGGAGGGGACTTCGCCGACCCCGGCACGTACCAGCGGCTTTCGGACGCCCTGGGTCAGGCCAAGAACCCGGTTTTCTACCTCGAGATCCCACCCTCGCTCTTCGAGATGGCGATCAAGGGCCTCTCGGATGCCGGCCTCACCGCCAACGCGCGGGTCGTCGTCGAGAAGCCGTTCGGGCACGACCTCGAGTCAGCCCAAGCGCTCAACAGCTCACTTCGGGCCATGCTGCGCGAGTCGCAGCTCTACCGCATCGACCACTTCCTGGGGAAGCTGTCGGTGCAGCAGATCCTCCGTCTACGGTTCGCCAACACCATGCTGGAACCAGTGTGGAACCGCGACCACATCGAGTCGGTACAGATCACGATGGCCGAAGACTTCGACGTGGCCGACCGAGGGTCGTTCTACGACAAGGTCGGTGCCCTGCGCGACGTCGTGCAGAACCACCTGTTGCAGGTGCTGTCGATGGTCGTCATGGAGCCGCCTGCCCGTGGCGGGCTCGACGCCCTTTCCGACCGCAAGCGTGACGTGTTCGCGGCCATGCCCACCGCCCGGCCGGGTGACTACGTGCGAGGACAGTACGACGGATACCAGTCCACCGACGGGGTGGCCGACGACTCGACCACCGAGACCTACATCGCCCTGCGCCTCAGCATCGAGAACTGGCGCTGGTCGGGAGTGCCCATTCTCATCCGCGCCGGCAAGTCGCTGCCGGTCGATGTGACCGAGGTTCGGCTCGTGCTCAAGCCGCCGCCACCGCTCGGTTTCACCGACGACGACGGGGTGCTCGACCCGAACCAGATCGTGCTGCGGATCGACCCGAGCGCCGGGGTGCGCTTCATGCTGCAGACTCAGGAACCCACGAGCGACTCGCTGCGCACGGTCGACCTCGACGTCGACCTCGGCGGAGACGACGTGCCGACCCCGTACGAAGAGCTGCTGCACGCCGCGATCATGGGTGACGCGACCCTGTTCACCCGCGAGGACGTCGTCGAGGAGACCTGGCGCGTGCTGGAGCCGTTGCTCGACCTGGCCTCGGCCCCCGAGACGTACGCCCCCGGTTCGTGGGGCCCGTCTGCTGCCGACGCCCTGGCGAAGGACGTCGGTGGCTGGCACGACCCCTGGCTCGCGTAGCCCTTGCGGTTCAGCCGCGGCCTCCGACGATGCGCGCCGTGCCCACGGTCGTGAGGGTGGGGCGGGCCTCGTCGGCGCTGCTGCTGCTGCTGGTCGTGGTGGTGGTGGTGGTGGTCGTGGTGGTGGTGCTGGTGTCGCCGGCGCTCGAGCCGTCGCGCACCTCACCGCCTCGCCAGACGATCGACAGGTCGGCCCCGTCGACGCTCAGCTCGGCAAAGCAGTTGTCGAACCAGGGGCCGCCCGTGACCGCCCAGGGGTAGGCCGGATCGGGGACGCGCTTGGACCGGCGCGCCCATGCGTTCATCGGTCGCACCAGGCCTTTGGCCAGGCCCGACACCATGACCCGCAACGCGATCGGCATCGGGTTGCGGATCGGTGAACACACCGCCTGGGCGATCATCGACACCGCGCCGTGGCGGGCCGCGGCGTCGATGACCTGCGCGACGTAGGAGTTGTGCACGTCACCGGAGAGGAACACGACCGTCTGCGGCGGGGCGCCCCGGTTGCCCCGGGCGACGTCCATGACGATGTCGAACACCGACTCGAAGCCGTCGTCGAAGGCTGCCCAGTGCTCGAGGTCGAGCACCTGCCGCGACTTCTCAGCGACCTTGGCGACGACGCCCGCCGTAGGCTCCCTCGGCCGCCGCCTCGTCGATGGCCCCGAGGTCGTGCAGTCCCGGCGGCAGCAGGAACGGCAGCGACGTGCCGATGAGCAGGTGGTCGAGCTCGCCGGTGAGCTGGTCGTCGAGCCAGGCCGTCTCGTCGGGGTCGAGCATCGACCGGCGGTCGGGCTCGAGCACGCGGGCGGCACGAGAGTCGACCACCACCAGGCGGCTGTCGCCGAGGTCGCGGCGGTAGCTCCAGCGGTACACCTCGGGATGCCGGTCGACCCGCTCGACGAGGCCGAACACGGCATCGGTCAGGTCGAGCTCTTCGTCGCCGTCGTGGGTCAGCACGGCGGCGTAGACGAGGTCTCGGGCCAGCTCGGACGGCGAGAGGTTGCCGATGTGCTGATACACCCAGTACGACGCGAGGCCCCCCATGAGCCGCTCGTGCCACCACTGCGTTCGGTTGATCTCCTCGTGCCAGCTCCACGAGGTGTTCCAGTCGTCGCGGATGTCGTGGTCGTCGAAGATCATGCAGCTGGGCAGGGTCGAGAGCAGCCACCGGTTGGCGGGGTCGTTCCAGGCGAGCTGGTAGAGGTGCGCGTACTCCTCGTAGTCCCTGATCTCGACCCCGGGCGGCTCGTCGATGTCACGGCGGCTCGCGATGAACTCACGCATCGCGTCGGGGGTCAGGTCGGCGTACACCTGGTCACCGAGGAGGGCCATCAGGTCAGGCCACTGCTCCTGCTGGTCGGCCAGGGCCAGGGCCAGGGTTCGCAGCGCGTCGACCCCGTTGGTCTTGTTGGCGGCGGCGTCATGGGGTTCGGCCACTCGGCAGGAGCCGAACGCCAGCCGCAGCGGGCGCGACCGGTCGAGCGTGCGGATGGCCGGCGCCGGAAACGGGCTGTCGGACGGTGGCCATACCGAGGTGTCGTCGATGCGCACCCCGTAGTCGTGGACCGCGCCCGCCTCGAGGCCGTCGACGACCACGAGGGCGAAGTGGTGCCCCTTGACGACAAAGGTGGGCGAGCTCCACTCGCGACCGTCGGCCTCCACGGTGACCGTGGCCGCAGCGGCCGTCTCGACCCACACCGTTGCGTCGGTCTCACCGATGTAGCGCAACATCGGGCCCAGTACGAGTGGGTCCAGGGAGGATGCGGGCATCGGCGACACGCCCCTGTCATCACCGATCGGGTCGGAGACGTCGCCGAAGGCCCTCTCGTGCTAGCCCACTCAGTCGGACAGCTGCTGCTCGAGGAAGTCGATCGTGCGCTGCCAGGCGTCGGCGGCCACCTCAGGGTGGTGGGTCTGCGCGTTGGTGTCGTTGAAGAAGGCGTGGCCCACGCCGTCGTAGACGTGCGAGGTGAAGTCGGCGCCGGCACTCGTCATCCGGGCCTCGAGCTCGGGCCGTGCGTCGGTGATGCCGTGGTCATCGGCTCCGTACAGCGCCAGCACCGGGCAGGCCAGGTCGGCCGGGTCGCCGGTGTCGGGGAAGCCACCGTAGAAGACCACGGCGGCTTTGAGACGGGGCTCGGCCAGCGCGAGGGCGAAGCTGTAGGAGCCCCCGAAGCAGAAGCCCACGACGGCCACGTCGTCATCGACTCCCTCCTGCTCGAGCAACAGGTCAACCACTGAGCGCAGGGCCGGCACAGCCCACGCGGCGAAGTCTGGAGCGCGGGCGGCGTTCATGGTGTCGCGCAGCCGCGGCTGGGCCGCCGACCGCTGTGCCTCGTCGCCGGCGAACATCAGCTGCTGCAGCTCACTGCCGACCTCCGGGGTCAGGCCGATGTGTCCGAGCAGGTCGGGGGCGATGGCGATGTAGCCCAACGCCGCGAAGCGGTCGGTCACGTCGATGATGTGATCGGTGAGGCCCCAGATCTCCTGCATGACGACGACTGCACCCCGCACCTCGCCGAGCGGGTCGGCGCGGTAGGCGGTCAGCTCGTGCTGCGGAAGCTCGATCAGGGTGCCCATCCCCCAGTCCTACCAGCCGGACCTCGAACCGTGACCACGGGGCCGGGCATACCGACGTCCCAGCCGGGTCGTAGTCTCGCCGGCTCGAACTGCGACAGCGCTGGCCTCACCGGCCGACAGGGGCGCCCGTCGGCTCGCGTTCGACCGTGACGCTCGGCTGGCCCGGTGTCGGCGTACCCGCGTGCGATCGGTCGGGCGGCGGCAGCTGGGCGGCCAGCAGCACGAGCACCGGCACCAGCAGCATCGCCCCACCGGGGGGCACCGCCGTGCCCGAGTCGTTGAGCAGGAAGCCGAGCAGCCAGACGAGCGCGACGGCCCGCAGCGCGGGTGCGAGCAGGGGGATGGCCTGGATGCTCGGACGCAGCTGCCGCGGCCATCGCGACCGCGGTCGCAACGCCACCCACAGGAGCAGCAGCAGGGGCAGAGGTGCGAGCAGGGTGAGGGGCGAGGAGGTCAGGAAGGTCACGTTGGCCTGCCAGATGCGGTTCAGGCTGGCAAGCACCTTGCCGTCGTCGAGACGGGCTACGAAGTCACCCAGGTGGGTGCGACTCTCGGGGCCGCGGAGGTAGTCGAGCACCGCCAGGGCTATCACGACGACGCTGGTGCCGAACACGACGGCGACGGCCCGTACCACCGTCACGCGCCGCCCCACGGCGCTGAGGGCAAGGTAGGCGAAGGCGGGCACCAGCGCGGCCGGGCCTCCACCATCCGCGCCCCAGCGCGGGAAGCCGTCGATGAGCACGGCCACACCGCCGATCACCACGACGGTGGCGGCCGCCAGTTTGGAGACCTGGCCCCTCCCGCGCGAAAGCGGGCTGCTGACCAGCGCCGCGAGGGCGAGGGAGGCCGTGGCGAACAGCCCGAAGGCCACGTTGCCCATGCCCGAGTAGCGACTGCCGTAGAGCGGTTGCAGGCCCAGCATCGACAGAAACTGCAGATCACTGCCGTGCGAGACGTCGAGGCCGATCACGACGGCGGTGAGCAGACAGAGCACGGCCGCAGACCCGCCCGTCAGGCGTCGCCAGGGGCCGACGAGGGCGACCACTGCGAACAGGAGCGAGATGGCGACCACCCCGACGGCCAGCTGCAGCCGGGGGTGCCCGCCGCGCCACCAGGGCAGGACGTTGACGACGAAGGTCGACATGGGCATGGCGACGGCGGTGGCGCTGACGAGCGCGACCCAGCGGCGAACCCACCTACGGGCCGGGCTCGCGGGTTCGAGGTCGCGAACCCGCAGCCAGATCAGTGCACCGATGGCCCAGCCGGCGACGACCAGGGCGAAGAAGGCGGGCAGGAACACGGGTACGAGCTGGTGCTGCTGGCCGAGTGCGTCGGTGATCTCGGTCGTTCGAACCACCGGCGCGGTCGGGCTGCCCGAGGGTTGGACGAGGGGAAGGCGACCCTCCGGGAGCCGCGGCGCCTTGGAACCGGCGCGCTGAAACACGAGGGCGGAGAGGTCGGTCAGCGTGATGACCCCCCGCTGACCCGTCGAGACCGACGAGAGCAGACCGTGGGAGACCCCGGGCCCCGCGATGACCACGGCGTGCAGCTGCTCGGGACCACCCTCGTCGGAAAGGCCCGCAACCACGAGCGTGGTGCGAGCGGGCAGCCGAGGGGTCAGCCACCGTAGGTAGGCGTCGTCGGGGCCGGCCAGGCTGATGAAGGTGACCGGACAGACGGTGACGTCGACGCGTCGAGGGTCGGAGACGTAGTGGCTGACGACCCCGTCGGTGTTCGCTGCGCCGAGCGCCGCGTCGGGGCCGGCAGCGGCGATGCACTGCCCTGCTGAGGCCAGAACGGTTCCGAGACGACCGATGTCGGCCGGTTGCGCGCGTCCGAGCGTCGTTCGCCGCCACGTGGCCCAGGGCGCGATGGTCGCAGTGGTGGCGACCGTCGCCACGGTCGTGGTCTCGCTGGCCACGACCGGGGTCGGAGCAGGAGGACACGGGGCCGGCGACTGCCCCGGAGGTGTCTCCCCGACGATGGTGCCGATGGACGTGCGGACGCCGGCCGAGAGGGTGAGCCACGACTGCAGGGAGCAGGAGTGCTGAGTCAGGCTGCGTGTGGCGAGTGCACCGACGGCGCCCTTGCGAGCCAGCTTCCAGAGGGTCGACCCGCGGGTGTCGGGAGTGTCGGCGTAGGTCAGGGACGGCATCGACACGACCACGAGTGGGCCGGGCTGGGAGATGTCGACCAGGGCCGGCCGGGTCTGCACGGCCGACCAGGCCAGCGCGGATCCGACGCAAGCCAGCACCGTGACCACGGCGAGGAGGAGCCAGCGTCGGAGCATCACATCAGCCTAGGTGTCGACGGGCCGACGCCTCGACAGGCGCCACGAAGACGACACGACAGACACCACGGACACCACGACGGCCCGGCCCGAGATGGGGGCGTGGTCCGCGCTGATCCGGCCGCGTCCCCTCGTCCCAGATCCGGGCAGCTGCCCGGATCGACCGGCGTGTCAGTCGCGTTCGATGACGGTGGTGAGCACGTCGGTCACGCCCGGACGGCGAGGCGTCGACGAGAAGCCGAACCCGCAGGGAGGGTCGACGGGGGCGAGCGATCCGAGGTCGAGGTCGTCGAAGCGTCCGACGAGCCCCGTGACGGCGTGCAGGTCGGTGGCGCCGTAGAACTCCTGCCGTCCGGTCAGGGCCGTGCCGCGAGTGCGTACTCCGCGCATCACGACGCGGGCGACGGGGTCGATGGCGGTAGCCCCTGCGGGACTGGCCGCGACGCGGGTGGGAACGAGCCGCAGCAGTCGGCCGAGCGGCATCCGCCCCCCGACTCCGATGTGCAGGTCGAGTGACGTCGACGCCACCTGCCACTCCCCCGGCGGACCCCCGACCACGATCGGCTCGATGCGCACCTCGTCGAACTCGTACGTGGCGCAGATGAACTCGGCCACCCCTTCGGTGGGCGCGATCAGCACCCGGTGACCGTGAGCCGTCTCGACCATCGCGTCGGCGAACGACCCGAGGTGGCTGTCGGCCCAACGGCCGACGACGACGCGCACCCCGCTCGTCGACCCGACCCCGGCGATCTGGCCCCGGAAGCACCACCGCTGCGTCACCGGCATCCCCTCATGGTCCGAGCGTAGGCGAGCGATGCGGGAAGGCGAGTCGTGTGCAACTCTGGAGACCATGACGAAACCCCTCCTTCAGGTGATCATCGGCAGCACCCGGCCGGGCCGGGTCGGCATCCACGTCGCCGACTGGTTCGTCGAGGCGGCTCGGGCCAACGGATCCTTCGAGGTCGAGGTGCTCGACCTCGCCGAGATCGACCTCCCCCTGTTCGACGAGCCGTACCACCCCGCGATGCACCAGTACACACAGCCACACACCCACGCCTGGAGCGAGGCGGTCTCTCGCGGAGATGCGGTCGTCTTCGTCATGCCCGAGTACAACTGGGGGTCAACCCGGCCCTCAAGAACGCCATCGACTACCTGAACCGCGAGTGGGCCTACAAGGCCGTCGCCACGGTGAGCTACGGCGGGGTGGCCGCCGGCCTGCGGGCCGCCACCGCCCTGAAGTCGAACGTGCTGCCCCTGCGGATGATCCCGATCCTGGAGGCGATCAGCATCCCGTTCGTCAGCAGCTTCGTCGTCGACGGAGCCTTCGTGCCCAACGACGTGCTGCGCGAGTCGGTCGACCCGTTGCTGGCCGAGCTGCTCAAGGTGACGGAGGCGACCGCGGTGCTGCGCGCCTAGCCGACGTCGTCTGAGTGCGGCTCCCGTTGGGCCGTCGGATGCCGCTCCGCTCGTGACGACGCAAGGTCACTGCACGCGGTTCACCGACTTCTCGAGCCCGGCGATGATCTTGGAGTAGTCGGCCGTGGGGCTGCCGCCCAGCACCGCACCCCAGGCGGGCACCAGCTCGACACCGTAACGATGCCCGAAGCCGTCCGGCGTGTCGTGGGCCACGGGCATGTCGCTGGTCAGCTGCCAGAACGTGGCGAACGGAATCCACGTCACGTCGGGGTTGACGTCGTGGCCACGCGGCTCGCGCAGCCAGTCGGGCTGGGCCCCGAGCAGGTCGGGGTTCCACCAGACGACGGGGTCGGACGGGTGCTGGGCGTAGACGAACCTCGGGAAGTCCCAGACGCCGTAAGGGCGCCCGTAGTAGTCGGTCGTCAGCTGCGTGCCACTCGTGGCGAACCGGATGTGCCTCCCGTCGTCGACGACCGGCGCGATCTCGGGCGATCCGGGGTTTCGCCTCGACGTGAGGCTCGTCCAGAGCGGGGTGAAGCTCGGGGTGCCGGCCCACACGCCGCCTTGCGCGCGGGCCATCATGTCGTCGGCGTCGGTGAACGCCGCCTGACCTCCGTATGACCCCAGCGACTCTCCCCCCACGACCAACAGCGGCCGCTCCCCGGCCGGTTGCCGGCTCCATGCCACGTACACAGCGTCGAAGAGCGCTTTGCCCGCCTCGCTCGGTGTCTCGCGGTCGGTGAGAAACTGAGCCGCACTCGGGAGGTAGGAGTACTGCATCGCCGCGATCGCGCTGTCGCCGTTGCTGAGGTACTCGAGCGCCTGGGCCTGGTAGTCGTCGACCCAGCCGGTGCCGGTCGTGGTGAACACGGCCAGCACCCGACGCTGGAACGCCCCGGTGCGTTCGAGCTCGGCGACCACCGACGCAGAGACCTCGCCCAGGCTGCGCTCGTCGGGACGCCCGGCATAGACCCGGATCGGGTCGCTGGCCCGCCGGCCGGTCGCCGCGCCGATCTCGGCCGACGTGGGTGCGCTCGTGACGAACATCTGCCCCTCGTAGCCGAGGCTGGCGTAGGGCACGACCGAGCCGGGGCCACCCGAAAGCAACGGCGAGGTCGGCGCGGCGCGGCCCGAGGGGTTGTCGGCGTTGACGCGGGCAGCCGAGGCCGCGAAGGCCTGCATGGCGCGGCGGAAGATGACGCTGTCGGAGACCCAGGCCGCTCCGGTGATGACCACCACGACAGCGACTGCGGTCGCCACCGTCTTCGGGAGCACGTGGCCCACCACATCGGCCAGACCCCTGCGCAGCGCCCGCAGCCCGCGGGCGACGCCGAGCAGCGCAACCGCGATCACGGTGGCGAGGGCCAGGGCGCCGGCCCAGCCGACCGGGCTGAGCGGCTCGAGGTGCACCACGGCGGCGGTGCGGGCCTGCGAGCGCACGTTGGAGACCGTCACCGCGAGCACCGCGAGCGCGACGACGACGGGCACGGCGACCCGCAGCCAGCGCGCCGCCTGCTCGCTGAGAAACACCTTCAGGCCGACGAACCGGGCGAGGTGGTGGGCCGCCCAGAAGACCAGGAGCCCCAGGGCGTAGCCGGCTGCGGCGCAGAGCCCACTGACCATGCCCTGGTAGTACCAGGTTCGGGGCAGCAGGCTCGGTGACATCGAGATCACGAAGTAGCCGGCCGCGAAGAACAGGCCGGTGCGCGACAGGTGCCACCACGGGCGCCGACTCGGCAGCAGCGACGACATCTCCGGCATCCCTCGAGACTAGGTGCCGGGCCGCCTCGCCCGCCTCGGGGTTCTCACGGGTCGGCCTCGGGGATCACCCTGAACGGCGCCCGACCCGGTGACCGGGGAGGATGGCCCCATGACGAGCGACGAGCGGATCACCGACTACGAGCGGGTCGGCCTCACCTTCGAGGTGACCGACTCCGGCCCCGTGAGCGGCAGGCCGGTCGTGCTGCTGCACGGCTTCCCGACCGACCGCACGAGCTGGCGACACATCGAACCGCTCCTGCACGAGGCGGGCTGTCGAACCTTCGCGCCCGACCAGCGGGGGTACAGCCCGCGGGCGAGCCCGCGGGGGCGGGCTGAGTACCGCCTGGAAGAGCTGGTCGCGGACGCCCTGACCCTCGTCGACCTGGCCGGAACCGCGGGCAGTGACGGTACGGGCGTCATGGGCGGCACTGGCGGCACGGGCCACGCCGAGCCGGTGCACCTGGTCGGGCATGACTGGGGAGGCGCCGTGGCCTGGCTGGTGGCCGGCAACCACCCCGAACGGATCGCGTCGGTCACCGTGCTCTCGACCCCGCATCCGGCCGCCCTGTCGCGAGCCCTCAAGACCCGCGACCAGCTGCGACGGTCGTGGTACATGGGCGCCTTCCAGCTGCCGTGGCTGCCCGAGCGGGCGGTGGCCGCCCGGTTCAGACAGCTGATGGTGGGCGGGGGCCTGCCGGCCGAGGACGTCGAGCGGTATGCCGCTCACCTGGCCCGCCCCGAAGCCCTCACCGGGCCGATCAACTGGTACCGCGCGGCTAGGTCGTCTCACGTTCGAGCCCATCGGGTGACCGTGCCGAGCACCTACGTCTGGGGCAACCGCGACTTCGCCCTTGGGCCGCTCGCAGCGCAGCTGACCCGTGAGCACGTCACGGGGCCCTACGAGTTCGTCGAGCTCACGGCCGGCCACTGGTTGCCCGAGAAGCGGCCCGAGGAGTGCGCCGCCGCGATCGTGTCCCGCGTGCGCTCGGCCGACTGACCGGCATCCGGCAGGATCCGCCCCCCACCCCACCCCGTCGAGTGGCCACTTCCGTACGCACGAACCGGTACGGAAGTGGCCTCTCGAGCTGGTCGGGCTGGTCGTGCTGGTCGTGCTGGTCGTGCTGGTCGGTCAGTTGTAGCGGGTGTAGTTGTAGAGCGACCAGGCGTCGTCGTCGAAGTACGGCGAGAGCATGATCGTCGGACCGGCGATGCGGTCGATGCGGCTGTTCACCCCGTTGAGGTAGCCCCAGTCACCGTTGTACGAGTTCAGCCAGCCGCCACCGCTGCTCCCCCGCGTCATGTCGCAAGGGATCTTGACGGTCTGGCTCCAGAAGAAGACCGCATCCCACTCGGGTGAGGTCCAACCCTGACAGCGCATCAGGTTGCCGCCGTCGAAGGGTGTCTCGGCCGGGTAGCCGAACGCGTAGTCGTAGGTGCTCTTCCCGCGGTTGACCGTGATGCCCTGCCCACCGAAGTAGTCGGCGATGTGCCAACCGAAGTTGGTGTTCATCGTGGCCACCCCGATGTCCTGGCTGAAGTCGGAGCTCCCGGTCCAGGCGCTACGCGACGAGAGGTAGGCCGCGCCCCACGTGCCGTACGGGCTGGGGTTGCTCAGGTCGTCGTCGTACGCCGGCACGAAGGCCCAGTTGCTGTGCCAGCTACCGCCCGAGCCCTCGTTGACGCAGTGCCCGGCCGTCCAGACCGAGTCCTTGCCCTCGGAGTTGACGATGGTGCCCGAGCACACGTAGTTGCGACCGTCAGACTTGGTGAAGAACACCTTGCCCGCCGTGTATGCCGTCGGTGAGTAGTACGGAAGGTTCGGGTTGTAGGCCGCCGTGACCCCCTTGCCGGATGCCGTGAAGACCTTGCTCTTCGCTCCGGCGACCTTGCGCAGCGGTCCGTCGTTGGTGACGGGCCGCATGCCCTTCTGACGCGCGAGCTGCTGCGACGTGCTCCAGGCGCCCGCCTTCGCACTGAGGTCGCCCGAGCTCGCCACGGGCACCGCGGCCCGCATCCGGGCCGGCGTCCAGTAGGCCTCGAGGGCCTGGTTGTCGGTCGCGGCTACGCCGAACCTCGCCGTTCCAGCGGTCTTGGCGGCCGGCGTGACCGTCGGCCGGCTGGAGGAGTTCGTCGCCCCCTTGGCCGTCTTCGCGCCGCCCGCGGATGCGGCCGCGTCACCGGAGGTCGGAGCGGCGGCCGCCGCTCCGATCGAGAGACTGGCCGCAGCCAGCATGCCGACCCCGACGGTCAACGACTTTGCGCTCAACTTCGTGAGTGTGCCCATGACAGGCCGTTCCTTCCCCTGACTCGGGTGCAGGCTGCACCCGATCCTGACCAAGCAGAGGGCCGCCCGTGACGGGTGATACCCGGTCGCCGGGAAGAGAGCCGGCCCCGAGGGAGTTGCACCGACGTGAAGATCGACATCTGGACCGACATCGTGTGCCCGTTCTGCTACCTGGGACGGGGCTATCTCGAGACCGCCATCGCGGGCTTCGAGCACCGCGACGAGGTCGAGCTCACGTGGCACAGCTTCGAGCTCGACCGCAACGCAGAGGCCGTCTCCCAGCAGGGCCTCATCGACATGGTGGCCACGAAGTACGGCGCCAGCCGCGAGCAGACGGTAGCCCAGCACGAGTCGATGGCCACCGCCGCCCGTGAGATCGGCCTCGAGTTCAACTGGGAGGCCGCCCGGCCCGGCAACACCTTCGACGCTCACCGGCTGGTGCACCTCGCCGCCGAGCGGGGCCTCGACGGGGCCGCCCACGAGCGTCTGATGCAGGCCTACTTCGCCGAAGGCCGCCCGATCGGCGACCGCGAGACGCTCGCTGACCTGGCCGCCGAGATCGGGCTCGACCGCGACGAGGTAGTGGCCATGCTGGAGTCAGACGACTACGGCAACCACGTGCGCAGCGACCAGGCCACGGCCACCATGCTGGGCATCACCGGCGTGCCCTTCTTCGTGTTCGACCGCAAGTACGGCGTGTCGGGGGCGCAACCGGTCGACGTGCTGACCCAGGCGTTGGAGACGGCCTGGTCTACTCGTCACGAGCGGCCCGAGCCGGTCGCGGCCTCCGCCGGCTGCGGTGGCGGCTGTGGGTCGAACGGCTGCGGCGGCGCCTGCTCCAGCTGACAAGCGGCTTCGACCCGTGCTCGACAGCACCCGCACGCGGCTCGGGACCCCTACGGTGAGGTGGCATGGCCCACCCGATCATGTTCGACGTCGACGACCCGTACCTGGCCCGGCTGCGGGCGATCTGTCTCGCCCTCCCCGAGGCGGACGAGAAGGTGGCCCACGGGCGCCCGACCTTCTTCACCAAGAAGGTGTTCGCCTACTACGGCGGCACGGTCAAAGGCGACCACGACCCCGAGCCCTACGGGCGGTCGCTGCTCTTCTGCCCCGACCCTGACGACCGCCCCGCCCTGGTCGAGGACGACCGGTTCTTCGAACCGGCCTACCTCGGGCCGTACGGCTGGCTCGGCCTGAACTTCCGCCCGGCGGGGAGCGTCGCCCAGGTCGACTGGACCGAGGTGGCCGAGCTCGTCGACGCCTCGTATCGGCGCACCGCCCCCGCCCGCCTGGTCCGGGCCCTCGATGGCTGAGGCCCCAGCATCCGGCCCACCAGAAGACTCCTTCGGGTGGCGGTCGTCACACAGTCAGGATCGCCACCCGGTTCGCCTCGACTGGGGACCCGACGCCGCCCTCGCCCTGGCACGCTACGCCGTCGAGAGGGGTGGCAGCGTCTACGCGGTGGTGGTCGACGTGCTGAGCTTCACCACGAGTGTCTCCGTCGCTGCAGATGCCGGCCTTCCCGTGCTGCCCTTCCGATGGGGCCACGACCGAGCGCGTGAGTTCGCCGACGAGCGTTCAGCAGTGTTGGCCCAGCCTCGTTCGCACACGAGTGCCGGACGGGTCAGCCTGTCTCCGAGGTCGATTCGAGACACGAAGGCCCGAAGCGCGATCGTGCTGCCCTCCCCCAACGGATCGACCATTGCCGAGAAGCTGGGCGAATGCGGGGCAGTCGTCGTCGCCGGCGCGTTGCGCAACCGGGCGGCAGTGGCGCAGTGGCTCAGCCGGCGACTCATTGCGCATGTCGCCGAGTCGGGGGGCCATCAGACCGTGGTGCTGCTCGTACCGGCCGGCGAGCGGTGGCCCGACGGCTCGTTGCGACCCGCCGTCGAGGACCTCTGGGGTGCCGGCGGCGTGGCGGCGGCGATCCTCGAACGCCTCGAGGTCGCGCTCGGGGACGACCCGGCATCCGGCCTGCTGAGCCCGGAGGCGCACGCGGCCCGGCTCGCCTACGACGGGGTGCGGGATCGACTGCCGGCGTCGCTGGCGGAGTGCGCGAGCGGGCG
The DNA here is from genome assembly GCF_001758225.1 of Humibacillus sp. DSM 29435. Taxonomy (GTDB): domain Bacteria; phylum Actinomycetota; class Actinomycetes; order Actinomycetales; family Dermatophilaceae; genus DSM-29435. The sequence goes on from NZ_MAST01000034.1 coordinate 156,986, forward strand.
CGAGCTCGTCGAGTCGGGCTGGTCCGACGACGTGGCCATCGCGGGCGAGCTCGACTCCAGCCTCAGCGTTCCGGTGCTGGTCGACGGCGCCTTTCGGTCCGGGACGTCACTGTCCGATCGCCGACCAGAAGGCTGACGCCACCTTCGAGGGTCGGCCGGTGCGCTGCTCCGACCAGTCGGCCGACGACATCAGTGCGGTGACCGCGTTGACGCCCAGCCAACGCAGGGGCTCGGGCTCCCACAGTGGTGACGAACGCCCCGCCCAGGGCAGCCCGGCCAGGTCGTCGGGGTCGTCGTCGCGGATCATCGCGGCGAGGGTGCGACCGGCCAGGGCCGAGGTGGCGACGCCGTCGCCCACGTAGCCTCCGGCGAAGCCGAGCCCAGTGCGCCGGTCGTGCCGCACGGAGGGGAACCAGTCGCGTGGCACCCCGAGGTTGCCACCCCACGCGTGGGTGAAGCGAACCCCGGCGAGTGCCGGAAAGAGCTCGACGAGGATCTGGCGCAGCTTCGCGTGCACCTTGGGGTCGCGGTCGAAGTCAGACGAGACCCGGGATGCGAAGTGATACGGAGCGCCTCTGCCGCCAAAGGCGATTCGCCCATCACGGGTGCGCTGACCGTAGATCGTCAGATGTCGGTTGTCGGCGAACGTCGTGCGCTTGTCGAGCCCGACGGCGGCGAGCAGCTCGGGGCCGAGGGGCTCGGTGGCCGTCATGAGCGAGTAGACCGGAGCGATGGCGCGCCGACGCCCGGCGACCAACGGGGTGTAGCCCTCGGTCGCCAGCACCACGTGCTCAGCTCGGGCAGTGCCCTCTGGGGTGGTGACCCGGCCGGGGCTGACGTCGAGCGCATGCGATCGTTCGTAGATCACCCCGCCGCGGCGCTCCACGGCACGCGCCAGGCCGCGCACGAGGCGAGCCGGGTGGATGGCCGCACAGTGAGGAGTGAACGCCCCGCCGACCGCCCCCGCCACCGAGGCGATCTCGGCCACCTCGGCCGGGCCGAGCAACCGATGGTGTTCGTCGCCGAAGCCCCAGGCGGCGTACTCGGCGACCTCCTCGCGCTCGCGCTCGAGCTGGGCGGTGTTGCGCGCGACCGAGAGATACCCACCCTGGTCGAAGTGGCAGTCGATGCCCTCGCGCTCGGCGATGCGGCCCACCTCGGAGACGGTGTCGTGCAGCTGCTGTTGCAGCCGCACGGCGCCGCCGCGCCCTCCCTCGGCCGCCAACCGGCGCAGGGAGGTCGGAAAAAGTGCCGAGCACCACCCGCCGTTACGACCCGAGGCCCCGAAACCGGCGATCTCCGCCTCGATCACCGCGACGCGGATGGCGGGATCGGCGGCGAGCAGGTGGTAGGCGGTCCACAGCCCGGTGTAGCCGGCCCCGACGATGGCGACGTCTACATCGAGGTCGCCCGACAGGCGAGGTCGAGGCGTGAGGTCGTCGTCGACGGTCTCGTGCCACAGGCTGAGGCCGCGGTATCCGGTGTTGGGCATGGGCTGAGTATGCCGCTACTGGAGTCGTGGCGCGAAGACGGTTCTGGCCACTGATCCTCACCAAAACCAGCACTCCACCTACTGGATCCGAAGGTCGGCGCCACGAACGCCCTCTTCCGGTCACCGCAAAAAGGGGGCAGGATGCCGGTCATGACCACCGTCGACCGTGCCCGTCTCACCCGGCTGCTGGAACGCGAGCGCACCACGTTCGCCGCCGCCCGGCCACGGTCGGAGGAGCTGGCCCACCGCGCTCGTCAGCACATGCCCGCCGGCGTGCCGATGAGCTGGATGGCCAAGTGGCCGGGGCCCTTCCCCGTCTTCGTCGACCGGGCGGCCGGCGCCCACTTCACCTGCGTCGACGGCATCGACCACATCGACTTCTGTCTCGGAGACACCGGCGCGATGATGGGCCACAGCCCGGCAGCGACGGTGGCCGCCGTCGAGCGTCAGCTGACGCGCGGCATCACGACGATGTTGCCCACCGAGGACGCCATCGCGGTCTCCGCGGGGTTGGCCGAGCGCTTCGGCCTGCCCTACTGGCAGTTCACCCTGACCGCCACCGACGCGAACCGCCACGTGATCCGCTACGCCCGCCACCTCACCGGCCGCCCGAAGATCGTCGTGCACGACTACTGCTACCACGGGTCGGTCGACGAGGCCTTCGCGACGATGTCCGACGACGGCCGCACCATCGACCGCAGGGGCAACATCGGCGCGCCGGTCGACACCTCCGAGACGACGCGCGTCGTGCCCTTCAACGATCTCGAGGCGCTCGAGGCCGCCCTGGCGCACGGCGACGTCGCGGCGGTGCTGGTCGAGCCGGCCCTGACCAACATCGGCATCGTGCTGCCCGAGCCGGGGTACAACGAGGCGGTTCGCGAGCTGGCGACCCGCCACGGCGCTCTGCTCATCAACGACGAGACGCACACCATCTGCGCCGGCCCATCGGGCTACACCGGGCAGCTCGGGCTCGAACCCGACTTTCTCGTGATCGGCAAGTCGATCGGGGGCGGCGTGCCCTGCGGCACGTTCGGGTTCAGTCACGAGGTGGCCGAGCGCATCGCCCGTTCAGTCGAGCTGGAGGACATCGACGTGGGCGGCATCGGCGGCACCCTGGCCGGCAACGGCCTCTCGATGGCGGCCATGAGGGCCACCCTCGACGGCGTGCTGACACCCTCGGCCTACGAGCACATGGTGCCGCTGGCCGACGCGTGGGCCGACGGGGTTCAGGCCGGCATCGACGCGGCCGGCGCCGACTGGTGCGTGACCCGGCTGGGCGCCCGGGCCGAGTACACCTTCTCGAAGCAGCCGCCGCGCACCGGTCGCGAGGCGGCCGATTCAGACGACTTCGAGCTGCAGCAGCTGCTCCACCTCTACGCCCTGGGCCGGGGCATCCTGCTGACCCCGTTCCACAACATGGCGCTGATGTGCCCCGACACCACCCGAGCCGATGTCGACGCGCACACTGCGATGTTCGCCGAGTGCGTCGCCGAGCTCTTTGCCGACTCCTGACCAGTCACGTCACCGGTCACGTCACCGGTCACGTCACGAGCGAGGGTCGCCCGAAGCGGGTCGCCACCCCCTCCGAGAAGAGGGCACGCAACGGTTCACCCGTCGGTTGGGCCCCACTCGCACCCAGCAGGTCGTCGCGCAGGTCGAGCACCTCCGCCGCGCGCAGCGGCCACGGCCCGTGCTCGTTCGGCACCCACACCGTGCGGCCGGCCACTTTCGTGTGCGCGCCCCATCGTGCGGTCAGCCACGTCTCGAGCGGTGTGGGCGTGACAGGGCCACCGACGCGTACCGACAGCACGCTGCGAAGGCCACGGTCCGGCATCCGACGTCGGCTCGTATAGGTCACCACGTCGCCTTCGCGGCGCACCGACAGCCGCGCCCACGTGTACGGGATTCCCAGCCCGATGCGGGCCGCCGGAACGACGAGCAGCCGCTGCGTCTCGAGCGAGCGGAACAGCACCCCGTGCCGGCCCGCGTCGTCGACGGAGTAGAGGCGGATGTTCGTCTCGAGAAAGCTGCCGAGCCACGGGATGCGCGGCGACGGCGCTCGCCCGAGCCGGATGCCGTCCATGACGAAGGGCACGAGCGCGACGTAGGTGCGGCCGTCGGCGAAGACGTCGGGCCGTGTGCCGGTCGGGAACAGGTGCGCCACCGAGCTCGGTTCCACCGGCCAGTGCACGAACGTGACGTCTCGCCACATCTGGTCGAAGACGACCGGCCGACGCAGCGGTGGCGGCAGCACCGGGTAGCCGGTGAGGAACGACTCGGCCTCCGACGCAGAACCCACCCGCCCATCGTCACACGGCCACGCGAACGGCGGCCAGGGGGGTGAGCCGCCCGACGTTAACCTGTCGGTCGTCAGGTTCCACCCAGGCGAGGACCCATCCGGAGGACCCACCGTGAGCGACGAAGCCCCCACCACCGCCCCGTCTGCGACCGTGGTGCCGCGGCGCAAGAGCATCAAGCTCGGCATCGTCGGTGCCGGTGCGGTCGGCTCGACGCTGGCCTACGCAGCCCTGATGCGTGGTGCCGCCCAGACCGTGGCCCTCTACGACGTCAACCGGGCCAAGGTCGAGGCGGAGGCGCTCGATCTCGGGCACGGCATCCAGTTCGTGCCCATGGCGCGCGTGCAGGGGTCCGACGACATCGCCGTGCTGGCCGACTCCGACGTCGTCGTCTTCACCGCCGGCGCCAAGCAGAAGCCGGGCCAGACGCGACTCGACCTCGCCGAGTCGACCATCGGCATCGTGCGTCAGCTCATGCCACGGCTGGTCGAGACCGCACCGGATGCCGTGCACGTGATGGTCACCAACCCGGTCGACGTCGTGACCTTCGCCGCGCTGTCGATCTCCGGCCTGCCACCCGAGCGGCTCTTCGGCTCGGGCACGGTGCTCGACTCGTCGAGGCTGCGCTTCGTGCTGGCCCAGCGAACCGCGGTGGCCGCCCAGAACATTCATGCGTACGTCGTGGGTGAGCACGGCGACTCCGAGATCGCCGTCTGGTCGTCGGCGATGATCGGCTCGGTTCCGCTGCTGGAGTGGAAGGGCCCCGACGGCAGCCCCCTCTTCGACGCCCCGGCCCTGGCCGAGATCGCCACTGACGTGGTTCAGTCCGCCTACCGCGTCATCGCCGGCAAGGGCGCCACCAACTACGCCATCGGGCTGGCGGCCGTGCGAGTGCTCGAAGCCATCGTCAACGACGAGCGGCGCATCCTGCCCGTGTCCTCCCTTCTCGAGGGCTATCGCGACCTCCGAGACGTCTGCCTCTCGGTGCCGGCCGTGGTGCACGCCGGTGGCGTCGGCGACCGCATCGAGGTGCCGATGACCGAGCTCGAGCTGGACGGTCTGCGAGCCTCGGCCCAGGCCGTGCGGGCGACCGCTCGACGTTTCGGCTTCTGAGCCCACCCGGCCCTCGTCGTAGAGTCAGACCGACGACAGGAGACTGATGCAGCACGTTCGACCAGGCGAGACCCGACCGAACCAGCCAAGGCGACGCCCCCACATCCTGGTCGCCGCGTTCGCCGGCGCCGTCGTCGGTTCGGCCGCGCTGGCGGCCTGCGGCTCCCCTTCCCCCGACAGCCCGACGGGCAGCCCAGCGCCCGCCGCCGCCCCGACCCGGCTGCGCGCAGCGTTCGACCTGGAGGCGCACCGGGGTGGAGCAGCCCTCACGACGGAGAACAGCCTGGCGGCCTACAGCCGAGCCCTCGACATCGGCGTCTCCACCCTCGAGCTCGACGTGCAGGTGACGAAGGACCTGCACGTCATCGTCTCGCACGACACCCGCGTGAACGAGGCCAACTGCCGTGACACGTCACCGGCCTTCGCGGGCGACCCGCTCTACCCCTACGCGGGAAAGCCGTGGCGCCTGCTGACCCTCGCCGAGGTCAAGACCCTGCAGTGCGGCTACCAGGTCGACAAGGCCTTCCCGAAGCAGAACGCCGTCGTGGCTCCGATACCCGAGCTCGCCGATGTGTTCGCCCTGCTGAAGAAGCGCGGGGCCGATAACGTGTCGGCCAACGTCGAGATCAAGAGCCGGGCCGACGACCTCGAGGTCACCGTGCCACGAGACGTCTACGCTCAACGCACCTGGGCGGTCGTCACTGCGGCGGGGATGAGTGACCGCGTCACGATCCAGTCGTTCGACTGGGAGAGCCTGAAGCAGGTACACGCCATCGCCCCCCGGGCCCGGCTCGTCGCCCTCAGCGCACCCGACTATCTGCAGGTCGGGTCACCGGGCGCCTCGCCCTGGCTCGGCGGGGTCGATGTCGACGATGTCGGAGGCAGCCTCGTGCGGGCGGCGAAGACCATCGACGGGGTGGTCGCCGTGTCCCCCGATTTCACCTTCCCGGTCGACGCCGCCATGGTGGCCCAGGCGCACGCAGCTGGTCTCACGGTCATTCCCTGGACCGTCGACGACGCGGGCGACATGTCACGCCTGATCGACCTCGGCGTCGACGGCATCATCACGAACCACCCCGACGACCTGCGAAAGGTTCTGCAGCAGAAGGGCATCGCCGTACCGAAGCCCCACCCCGCGGGCTGACCGGCCGAGGGGGATGATGAGGGGGTGACACCGTCGACCGCTTCCCAGGCCGGGTCGGCCGCTGTGAGCGGGCGGTCCACCTACCACCACGGTGACCTGCGCCGCGCGCTGCTCGACGCGGGTCTCGACCTCGCCCGCGAGGGTGGGCCGGATGCCGTGGTGCTGCGTGAGGCGACACGGCGGGTCGGGGTCTCGGCCAACGCGGCCTACCGCCACTTCGCCGACCGCGGTGCGCTGCTCGACGAGGTCGTCTCGCGGGCCCAGTCGCTCGCGGCCGACGTCATCGCCGCCGAGATCGAGGCTGCTGGAGGCGGTACAGACGTGGGGCCGCGCGCCCGGGCCCGCTTCCGTGCGGTCGGCATCGGCTACCTGAGGTTCGCGATGAGCGAGCCGGGCCTGTTCCGCACCGCCTTCGCCGTGCCCACCGACCTGAGCAGGTCGGCATCATCAGAGGCCGCCGGGGCCTGTGGTCGCACGCCGTTCCAGCTGCTGGGCGACATGCTCGACGAGATGCTCGAGGCGGGCGTGCTCCCGCCCGACGAACGACCCGGCGCCGAGATCCTGGCGTGGTCGGCCGTGCACGGTCTGGCCATGCTGGCCCTCGAAGGGCCGCTGCGCGACCTGCCGGCCGGCTTCGTCGAGGAGATGGCACCACGTCTGGTGCGCATGGTCGACCTGGGCCTGGGGGTGAGGCTCACCGACGCGACCGGCTCCTAGGCTGGCCCGGTGACCTCCGAGCCCTTGCCCTTCGCCCTCGACCCGTCGACCCCGGCCTTCTACCGCCGCGTCGGGGCCGACCTGTTCGAGCCCACCCTGCAGGCCCAGGGCGCCTGGCGGGTCGACGAGCAGCACATGGCTCCCGTGAGCGGCATCCTCGTGCACGCCATCGACGCCCACGAACGGCGCGACGGCCTCCAGCTGGCACGGGTCAACTTCGATATTCTCGGCTTCATCCCCGCCCGGCCGACCCGGGTGGCGGTGCGCACGTCGAGGCCCGGCCGCACCATCGAGCTGGTCGAGGCCACGCTGTCGGTCGACGACCGGGCCGTGGTGCGAGCCCAGGCCTGGCGGCTGGCGGCGCACGACAGCTCGCCCGTGGCCGGCGTCGAGCTCGACCCCATGCCCGGTCCGGACGCCTTCGAGCCATGGGCTGGCAGCGCCACGTGGGCCGGTGGCTACATCGCCGGCCTCGAGATCCGCTCCGACCCCGCCGCGCGGCCAGGTCGCGCGCGGGCGTGGATCCGCACCGACAACGCCCTCGTCGACGATGAGCCCTGCTCGCCCACCGCTGACCTCGTTCGGCTCGTCGACACGGCCAACGGCATCGCCGTGCGGGCCTCTCCGCTGGAGTGGATGTTCCCGAACGTCGACCTCGCCATCCACCTGTTCCGGGAGCCGGTGCCAGGGCCGCACGGCTGGGTCGGCTTCGACACCCGCGTGACCATGGGCGCCACCGGCCTCGGGCTCACGTCGACCACGCTCCACGACGAGCAGGGCCCGGTCGGCCGGGCCGAACAGATCCTGACCGTGCGCCGCCTCGGCTGACATGACGCCACCCTGCGCAAGCGCGATCAAGCGACCGCGAGGCCGGGGCTACAGGCTGAGCTCGTGAGCATCGCCACCGACACCTTCGCGGCCTGGCTTGGCGTGCTCGTCGAGACCATCGACGAGCCCGGTCTGACCGGTGACGAGGTCGCGGCGCGGCTCCACCTGTCGCGGTTCCATCTCGACCGGGTCGTCAGCGGAGTGGCCGGCGAGGCGCCGAGCACCCTGCGCCGCCGGGTGCTGCTCGAACGAGCTGCCTTCCGGCTGGCGACCGGCCGGCGCACCGTGCTCGACGTCGCCGTCGAGGCCGGCTACGGCTCCAACGAGGCCTTCACCCGGGCCTTCCGCCGCGCCTACGGCGTCTCGCCCAGCCAGTGGCGCTCCCGCCCGGGAACGCTGCGGATCGAGTCGGTCAACGACATCCACTTCCACCCGCCGAGCAGCATCCGCCTGCCGGCCCAGCGAAAGGTTTCTGTCATGGATCTCATCCAGCGCATGGTCGAGCACCACATCTGGCTCACCGGCGAGCTCATCGAGTGCGCCACACCGCTCACCGAAGCCCAGCTCGACGAGCCGATCGTCATCAACGTCGACGACGACCCCGACCCGTCGACGCTGCGTCGCATCATCAGCCGCCTCGTCGGTCAGATGGCGATGTGGAACGCCTCGATGGCGAGCGAGGGATACGACTTCGCGGTCGAACAGGGCGAGTCGCTGACCTCGGCCCGCCGCCGCCTGGCCGAGGCCGCCCCGGTGTTTCTCGGGCACGTGCGTGAGGCCATCGAGCAGGGCCGGCTCGACGACGTGTTCGTCGACGCGTCGTGCGACCCGCCGTACACGTGCAGCTACGGCGCCATGATCGCCCACGTGCTGACCTTCGCGGCCCACCGTCGCACCCTGGCCGTGCTCGCCCTCGACAAGCACCGCATCACCCGGCTCGGGTGGGGCGACCCGATCAGCTACCTCGACGCCGCCCCCACCCCCCACTAGCCTCCCCCAACCCAGGCAGGGGAGAGACCGGGTCGGGGCTACTCGATGGTGGCGGAGACGTCGGCGCTCAGCATGATGGTGCGGCTCACGGTGCAGAACTCCTCGTGGCTGCGACGCACCAGGCTGGGCAGGATCTTTCGGGCTGCGTCGCCACTCTCGCCCTCCGGGAAACGCACCCGGAAGGTGATCTCGATGTCGTTCAGGTGGTTGCCGTTCTCGTCCTTGACCTTGTCGGCGCTCACCTCGATCTCGAAGCTCTCGGGCTCGGCCCGACGGCTCGTCACCGTGTCGACGTCGACCGCGGTGCAGCCGGCGACCCCGGCGAGCAGCAGCTCGACCGGCGACAGCTCGTCGGTGCCCGAGCTCGTCGTGATGGAGCCGCCACGCCCGTTGCGCACGGTGTAGCGCCCCACGCTGTCGCGGGTCAGGGTCACGCTTCGCTCGTCTCTGACGTGCTGCTGCTCTTCGCTCATGCCGCCAGCCTCGCAGATCACCGGCATCCGGCATCCGGCATCGTGGCGAGACCGTCACTGCCAGGCGTCGGCCAGCAGCTCGAAGGTGCGCAGCCGCGCGTCGTGGTCGTAGGCGCCACAGGTCACGACGACCTCGTCGACGCCGGTGGCGGCGGTGAACTCCTCGAGCCGGTCACGCACCTGGTCGGGGGTGCCCACGAACGAGACCCTGATCATGTCTGACACCATCGCCCGCTCGTTCGGCGTCCAGGTGGCCATCAGGCTGGCCACGTCGCCGTCGGGCTTCGCCAGGCCTGTGCGCCGGCCGGTGATGATGCCGTGGAAGCGGCTGAGCACGCTGGTGAAGAGTCGCTCGGCCTCCTCGGCGGTGTCGGCGACCATGACGTTGGCCGCGGCCATCGTGCGCGGGGCATCGAGGCCGCTCGTCGAGGTGGAGGGCTGGAAGCGGGTGCGGTACACCTCGAGAGCGCTCATCAGGGCCGCGGGGGCGAAGTGCGAGGCGAACGAGTAGGGCAGGCCCAGGGCGGCCGCCACCTGGGCGCCACCGTGGCTCGAGCCGAGGATCCAGACCGGCACGTTGGTGCCCTCACCCGGGAACGCCCGCACCTTGGCCTCGGGGTCAGGTTCGCCCAGGAAGCCGATCAGCTCCTCCACCTCGCCGGCGAAGTTCATCGCGGCGGCGTCGTTGCGACGCAGGGCGCGGGAGGTGAGCGGGTCGGTTCCCGGCGCCCGCCCCAGCCCGAGGTCGATGCGGTCGCCATGGATGGTCGCCAGGGTGCCGAACTGCTCGGCCACGACGTAGGGCGCGTGGTTGGGCAGCATGATGCCGCCGGCTCCCACCCGGATCGTCTGGGTCTGGTCGGCGACGTGCCCGATCAGAACCGCCGTCGAGCTCGAGGCCACGCCCCGCATGTTGTGGTGCTCTGCCATCCAGTACCGCTGGTAGCCCCACTGCTCGGCGTGCCGGGCGATGTCGACCGTCGACTCGATGGCCTCGGCCGCGGTGCCGTGCTCCACCACGGGAACGAGGTCGAGGATGTTCAGGCGGGCGCGCGTTGATGGAGTCACGACTCCGACAACCCGCCGCCCCGGTCGAGGTATTCCGCCGCGCTCGGGCGCGGCCGCATACCTCGACCGGGGCTGACATCGGTGGTCAGGGCAGCTTCAGCTGGGCGATCTGGTCGGTGTAGTCAGGGCAGAACGCTCGGATGCCGGCCGCCATCAGGGCCTTGGTGCGCAGGGCGTCGCCGGAGTTGCCGAGCAGTCGGTTCTGGTCGTCGACCGCGAGCTGGCGCAGCTGGATGCCACCGTTCTTCAGCGCCCAGCACGTCGTGGTGCCCGACTCGAGGTCGTCGTCGAGGCTGGCCGCTGTGATCGACGCCCCTTGCCGGTTGGCGTCGAGCACGAAGTCGGCCTGTTCGGCCGTGATGTCGGGCTTGGCCGCTGCGATGTCGGGGGGCAGGTCGTGCAGGTTCACTGCGCTGCTGCACCCCGACAGCCCTACGAGCGCCAAGGCGGTGAGGGCCGCCGCCGCGAAACCGGAAAAGCCAAGGCGCCGCACGACGACCGGGCCGTCGCGATGCTGCGCCGTGCTGGGCCACGGCGGACCACCTCGACTGCGGCGGGCAGTGACTGGCAGCGACACGGGGATCTCCATCGCTACTCTGAACGCGTGACGGAGCCCGATCATCCCCCGGCGTCGCCCGAGGTCGCCGACAGGCTGCCCGGTGAGCGGTTCTCCCTCGCCACCGAGGCGCCCCTGGCGCGCGGGGCGCTGGCCGTGTCGATGGTCGGCGTCGTGTTCGGGTTCGTCTTCCTGCCCCAGCTGCTGGCGCTGGCGCTCGCGGGCCTGTCGCTGGCCCGGGGCGAGCGAGCCGGTCGGCGCTACGCCGTGCTCGCCATCGTGCTCAGCCTCGTCTTCACCATCGTCTGGGGCATCGCCCTCGGGCTGCTGGTCAACTGGTGGGCCAGGAACCACATTGGCTAGTCGCACGAGCAGTCGCGCCGGCCTGCCCCTCGTCGGCCCTCAGGATCATCTCGCGGATGGCGCTGCCGCCACCAGGTGGGCTCGGTCACGGCCGCCGGTCTTCTGGTACCGGCTCCTCCACAGCCCCGTGGCCAACAGCAGGCCCCACACCAGGAACAGCGGGTCCCACAGAAAGGCGTGACCCACCAGGGCAGCAGTGTCCATGGTCGGACCTGCCGCGACCACCCCGGTGAGGGCGGCGAGCGCCGCGACGACGTTGACCGCTCCGTACGCCACCAACACTCCGGCGCCGGCCCACGACAGTCCGCGCCAGAGGCGAGGCGCCGGGAGCCGACCTCGCTCGTTCGCCAAGGGCACGAACGCGCCGGCCAGCTTGACCGCGAAGATCACCAGGAGCAGCACCAGCACCTGCATCGGGGCCTTCCGCTGCCAGTCGGCCGCCCACCCACCGAGCGTCGAGACGAGCGCGGTTCCGCCCAGGGCCCAGTAGAGGCTGGGTAGAGCGTGCGCGACGCCGGCCACAGCGGCCGCGACGAACCAGCGGTGAGCATCTTGGTTGGGAGCCATGCCCCTACCGTGGTCGCCCATCAGGCCGGCAGCCATCGGGGATGTCCCTGTCTCAACCCTGAGCGTGCCCCATCTCACCCCGACCCTCATCAGGCAGGCGCTCGGGCCAAGCTACTGCGAGTAGGTCGAGAGGAACTTCTCGAGCCTTCCCACGGCGTCCTCGAGCTCGCCGACGCGGGGCAGGAACACGAGCCTCAGGTGGTCGGGGGTGGGCCAGTTGAAGCCGGTGCCCTGCACGACGAGCAGCTTCTGGTCACGGAGCAGGTCGAGCGCGAACCGTTCGTCGTCGTGGATGGCGTGCACCTTGGGGTCGAGGCGCGGGAAGAGGTAGAGGGCCCCCTCGGGCTTGGTGCACGACACGCCGGGAATCTGGTTCAGCAGCTCCCACGCGACGTTGCGCTGCTCGAGCAGCCGGCCGCCGGGCAGGATGAGCTCGTTGATCGACTGGTACCCGCCGAGTGCGACCTGGATGGCGTGCTGCGCCGGTACGTTCGCGCACAGCCGCATGTTGGCGAGCACGTCGAGACCCTCGATGTAGTTGCGCGCATGCTCCTTCGGACCCGACAGCACCAGCCAGCCGGAGCGGAACCCGGCCACCCGATAGGCCTTCGACAGGCCGTTGAAGGTCAGGCAGAGCAGGTCGGGAGCGAGCGCCGCGACCGAGGTGTGAACGGCATCCTCGTACAGGATCTTGTCGTAGATCTCGTCGGCCATCAGGATCAGCTCATGCCGGCGGGCCAGCTCGGCGATCGCCGCGAGCACCTCGCGGGGGTAGACGGCACCGGTCGGGTTGTTGGGGTTGATCACCACGATCGCCTTCGTGCGCTCGGTGATCTTGCTCTCGAGGTCGGCGAGATCAGGGGCCCATCCGGCCTGCTCGTCACACACGTAGTGAACCGGCCGGCCACCGGCCAGGCTCGTCGCCGCTGTCCACAACGGGTAGTCGGGCGCCGGCAGCAGCACCTCGTCACCGTCGTTGAGCAACCCCTGCATGGCCATGACGATCAGCTCGCTGACGCCGTTGCCGAGGTAGATGTCTTCGACGTTCACGGGCGGGAAGTCGCGAACCTCGTAGTGCTGCTTGATCGCTCGTCTCGCCGAGAGGATGCCCTTGCTGTCGCTGTAGCCCTGCGCCGTCGGCAGCTCCTGGATGACGTCGACGAGGATGTCCTCCGGCGCCTCGAAGCCGAACGGCGCCGGGTTGCCGATGTTGAGCTTGATGATGCGATGACCCTCGTCCTCGAGGCGGCGGGCCTCGGCCATGACAGGCCCACGGATCTCGTAACAGACATCCTGCAGCTTGCGTGACTGGGTGACCGGGCGCATACCGACCAGAGTGTCACCCGCGGATGCCGATCGCCGCGCCGTTCTCGCCATGTGGCCAGCGGCGTGGCCCGACCTCAGTGGCCCGACCTCAGTGACCCGATCTCAGTGACCCGCCGTCCCGATCCGCTGTGCCCCGGCCGTTCGCTGGGCGTGGCGGCCGACCGTGACGGACAGAGACAGCGCCACGACCAGCGCAACGATCGGCAGGATCTGGTCCCAGCCGTACGCCGTCGCGAAGCTCGTGGACGCGATGATCAGAGCCATCACCACGGCCTGGACCAGGAAGACCACCGCCCAGACGATGGTGACGTGGAACATGCTGCGGCGAAAGCCCGGGTAGACGACCCACATCCGGTCGAACACGGCCATCCCCTCGCGAGTGCCGTCGCTCCCGTAGCGCTGGACGAAGTAGAACATCACCGGACGCGCCATCAGCACGCACGACGCTGCGCACACCACACCGACCGCCGCCGTGGTCGCACAGTCCTTGTAGAGCAGCACTCGGGGATCGGTGCTGCCCACGAGGGCCACCACCACCGACAATGCCGTGAAGGCGAAGATCGCCGCAGACGCCCCGCTGAACTTTCGAGACCGCACCCACACCACCGCGGCCCCCAGCACGGGCGCGACGCTGCCGGCCAGGTAGGCCTGGACGTCGTCGCCACCGCCTGCCTTGGCCAGCTGGAAGAGCCCGATGGCCCCGCCCACCTCCAGAGCGGTGAGAGCGACGTTGAAGACGACCCCCTTCCTCGCTGGGTGCACGGCCAACGTGCGTGCGATCTCGTCGTGATCGGACTGGTCGATGTCACTGCGCCTCGTCTCGGTTGCGCGGCCGGCTCGTCTGCGCAGGCTGCCGACACTCACGACAGAGGGCTCGGCGTCGGTCGTACTGAGCGGACCGTGACCGCGAGGTGGCAGGTGAGCTCGTCGGGGCCGGCGGTGCGCCAGTCCGCGATCATGATCTGTCGTGGCGGCGAGGTCACGGTCGCGCCCTTGGAGACGACGAACTCCTCGAGAACGTCGAGGGCGTCCATCGTCGCGCTCCCTCTGGTCTGGGCCATGGTCAACGCGACGAAGGCCTCCTCATGGGCTGGTTCGACGCGAGCCTGAACATCGTCCAGCAGGGCAGACTGCCGTTGCGCCATGGCCAGGTCTCCCATCGGACGCACCATCTCGACCGGGCCGTCGCTGTCGTGGCTGACCTCGGCGTAGTACACGACGTAGGGACAGCCATCCACCCCGGTCAGACCGGGGCCCGCGCTACTCATGGCGCCGAGCAGGGCGCCGAGGGTGGGCCCCAGCTCGTCGATATGGGCCCGCCGCACCGCGCTGAGCACCGCTCGCTCCGGAACGGCCCGCTGCTGCACCTCGAAAGTCTGGTTGGTCATGGAGACGCTCTCCTTCTGGTCGTCGATGAGGAGGCAGAGGTAGCGGGCCAGCTCGGCCCGCTCACTGGCAGCGCGGGCATCTGTTACGGCGTGTGACCGGATGCTGGCCACGGCCTGCCGGGGCGTCTGGTCGATGACCTCGGCGATCAGCGCCAAGGGCATCTCCAGCCTCCGCAGCAGGCCTACCGTGCGGGCCCGGGCGACCTGCGTCGGTGCGTACCAGCGGTACCCCGTCGCAGCGTCCACCTGGGCGGGCCGCAGCAGACCGAGGCGGTCGTAGAGCCTCAGCGCCTTCGGCGAGAGCCGGCAGGCGGCCGAGAACTCCCCGATCGTGAGCAACCTCGCAGCCACGTCTGCACCCCTTCTCAACCCTCCTCAGCGGGCTCACTGTCCGCCGATGACGAGTCTCCCCCCTCCCCCAGGGTCAGGGTCAAAGGTCAACTCGATATCACGAGGACGGGCGCCATCGTCAGCGCAGGAAGCAACCAACGGTGCTCGCCGCGCTGGAGGCGGTGAGCGAGAGCGGCAGAGCCGAGCGGCTCGTCGCGATGATCGAGACCGACAGCTCGTGGCCGGCCACGGTCTTGGTCAGGGCGCCCAGCGCAGGCGGGGTCGGGTCGACCTCCTGCCACCCATGCTGCAGGAGGTAGCCGACGATCTCGGCGGCGGCGGGGCCGTCGGTGTCGGGGTAGGTGCGTGTGACCAGGCCGGCTTCGCGGTCTCGGCACGGCGGGATCTCGCTGTGCCGCTGCGGCGTCAGGCTGCGGTCCATGATGTCGATCCCGGCGCTCAGGGCCTCGAAGGCGACCAGGTCGTCGGCGTGCGCCCGGGAGGTCCAGGCCCAGCCGCCGAAGACGAGCAGAGCCAGCAGCACCGTCACGAAGAACCCGCCGAGCCGCCACGCGCGACGGCGGCCCCCCTGGCCGACCCCTCGGTTCGGGTCGGGCCCCGGAGCCTCGTCGACGAAGCCGGAACTGCTCACCGGCACAGTGTGGACCAGTGCGGTCGTCGTTGTCAGCGAGCGGCTCGCGCCATCAGCGCGCTGACCGGCATCCGCCCTCCGATCAGGTGAGCCCCGGTCAGCCGACCGTGACGGGTTCGTCGCCCCAGGCCAGCAGTCTCCAGTCGCCCTCGAGCCCACCCTCGAGAGTCACCACCAGGGTGTTGTCGAGGGCCCGACCGGTGAACCAGTCGGGGGGCATCCCCAGGGCGGCCGCGCACCACACGCGCATGGCGGCTCCATGGCTGACCGCGAGCGCGGAGGCGTTGACGTCACGGGCGTGCACATCGGCCACGATGCGGTGCAGCGCTTCGGTATAGCGAGTCATGAACTCCACCCCGCTCTCGCCACCGGGGATGCGCTCGTCGGGGTTGCCCCCCCACCGACCCACCGCCTCGACGAACGGCATCCAGTCGGTCGTCATCTCCCAGTCGCCCGCCTGGATCTCGCGCAGACCGCCGAGGGTGACGACCTCCTGGCCCAGATGGTCGGCGAGCGGGGCTGCGGTCTGCTGCGCGCGCACCAGATCAGAGCTGTAGACGGCGGTGAGGTCTTCGCGTCGCATCTTCTCGGCCAGTGCCGTCGCCTGCTGTCGGCCCAGGTCGGTGAGGTCTCGGCCGGGCACGGCGGTGTCGAGAAGCCGCCCGACGTTGGCCGAGGTCTGGCCGTGACGCGTCAGGTAGAGCCGCACGTCAGTCGTCCGCCTTGACCGTGACGCCCGTGAGGCACTCGACACCCTTGGTGCGGCCGGTGAAGAAGTTCTTGGCCGCCACCGGGGCAGAACCACCGGCCGGCACCGTCACCACGATCTCCTTGCCGCCGACCTCGCTGCCGTCGGCCGTGGCCGTGATGAAGACCCCGACGGTGAAGGCATGCTCGGTCGTGTCGGTGTTCTCGACCCGGCCCGTGAAGCTCCAGGCCTCACCCGTTGCGGTACAGGCCTGGCTGACCAGGGCCTGGGAGGCGTCGAAGAGGCCACCGCTGCTCGGCGCCGAGGGGTCGACGATGTCGGGGGTGCTCGTGTCGGGCCGAAGCGTGGGTTGCAGCGCGACGCTCACGGTCGCGTCCACTCCGTCGCCGGAGTCGGAGGGCGACGGCTGGCCGCAGCCGGAGAGGGTGGCGACGGTGACCGTCGACAACGTCAGGGCGGCGAGTCGCAACCCGTACCGGGCGACGGATCGTCGGTGAGGCGTCTGGCGCAAGCGAATGGCCCCCTTGGGCGGCATGGTCGGTGGACGGTGTGAACGGCACCGGCGGTCGTTCGCCCATTGTGCCCCCGCGCACCATCACGTCCGAGCCGGGACACGCTGGTCGCCCACCAGCGCGACTGCCCTCCGTCAGCCGACGAGGAGTCGAGCGCCGACCCCGGCCACCACGATGAGCAGACCGGCGAGCAGGACGAGGGTGTCGGGCAGTCGCCACGGAGCCGGGCCGGCCCAGGTGCGACGACGGGCCTCAGCGAAGCCGCGCGCGTCCATCGCCAACGACAGCACCGCGGCCTGCCCCAGGGCCCCTACGAGCAACCCGCCCGTGACCACGACGGCTTCGCGGCCTCGGGCGAGTACGCCCCGATCGGCCCGGATGCCGCGAACGCGACGGGTCGTCATGAGCTCGCCCCAGAGCGTGTCGAACGACTGGAGCCGCTGCAGGGCGGCGGTGGCGGCCACGACCGGGCGCGCCGGCATCCGTAACCGTTGGGCCAGGTGGTCACCCAGCGGTTCGGGGTCGATGAAGCCGACGACGAAGGCCGACGGCACCACCAGGCACAGCACTCGCAGTGCGGCGCTCGAGGCGATCTCCAGGTCGCGACCCCCCAGCAGCCAGGACGACCAGGCCACCCCGAAGACGGCCAGGCCCGCCGGAGCAAGGCGTCGGGCCAGCGAGCGCGCCCGTCCCCGTGGCCGACGGCCGGTGCCCACGGCGAGGAGCCCGACCAGACCCAGCAGCACCTCGACCGACAGCACGACCAGCCCCTGGCGCCAGGTGTCGAGCAGGGCCGGCAGGGGTAGCACGCACAGCGCCGCCGCCAGCAGGGCGAGGGGCCCGGCCCGCGCGACGAGCGACCGACGCTCGGGCTCGGGCTGCTGCTCGGAGCAGGCCGGCCGGGTGAGAGCCACCGTGCGGTCGGCTCGTTCGACCACGCCCTCGTCGTGGGTCGTCACGACGACTCCGGCCCCCTCGCGTCGAGCAGCGTCGATGAGACCGGACACCGCCGACCACGTGAGCCGGTCCTGACCTACGGTGGGTTCGTCGGCAAGCAGGAGTGCGGGCGAGTGCACCACGGCCGACGCCAGCGCGAGCCGTCGTTGTTCACCTCCGGAGAGCTGACGGGGGTCGACACCAGCGAGGTGGGCGAGCCCCAGCGCGCCGAGCAGCTCGTCAGCCCGTCGGCCGGATGCCGTCTCGTCCTGCCCCAACGCGCGCGGGGTCAGCAGGATGTCGTCGCGGACGGTCGGCCCGACCAGGGAGGTGGCAGCTCGTTGCGGCACCCAGGCCACGACCCGGGCGATCTCGCGGGAGCGCCACTGGGCAGGGGGCTCGGCTGAGGCAGCGGCTGCCGGCTTCGAAGGCAGCAGTGGCTCGGCGAAGCCGACCGAGCCCGACGCCGGTGCCACGAGCCCACCCACTGCGGCCATCAACGACGACTTACCGGCGCCACTGGGCCCGACCAGCGCCACCACCTCCCCCGCACGAACGTCGAGGTCTGCGTCGCGCACCGCCACGGTCGCCCGTACCGTCGAGCCGAGGCGGCTGCCCGAATGTTCGACGGTGACCGCCCGTGCCCGTGCCACCACACCCCCAGGTGCGACGCGTCCGGAGGTTGTTCCGGTCACCGGGGTCAGCTCGACGGCGAGGGGCTCCGGCTCCGGCAGCCCGGGAACCCAGATCCCCTGCGCCGCAAGGTCACTGCCGTGCTCGGCCAGAATCGCAGCGGGCGGCCCGTCGGCGACGATCACGCCGGAGGCGTCGAGCACCACGAGGCGGTCGACGTGCTCGACCCAGCCCGCCAGCCGATGCTCGACCACGACAAGGGTCAGTCCCCGCCGGTCGCACACGTCGGCCACGACCTCGCGCACAGAGCGAGCGTTGACGGCATCCAGCATCGCCGTGGGTTCGTCGAGCAACAGCACGCGCGGCTCCATCACCAGCGCACCGGCGAGGGCCAACCGCTGTGACTCGCCGCCGCTGAGGGTCTCGGGTGAGCTGTCGCTCGTCATCGTCAGCCCGACCTCGGCGAGCGCGGACCGCACGGCCGGGCCCATCTCGGCGCGTGGCACCGACGTGTTCTCGAGGCCGAAGGCCACGTCACGCCCGATGGTGGAGGCGACGACGCCTGCGCCGGGGTCCTGGAGCACGAGCCCGACCGAGCCGGGTGAGCGTTGCGGTGGCTCCCCATCGACCGTCACCTCACCCGAGAGCTCGCCGGAGTCGGCGGTGAGCAGCAGCCCGGCGATCCCCCGCAGCAGAGTCGACTTGCCCGACCCGCTCGGCCCGGCGAGCAGCACGCGCTCACCGGGCTCGATGGTGAGGCTCAGACGGTCGAGCACCGGCTGGCTGCGCCCGTAGGGGCGCCAGCGCAGCTCGTCGACGCGCACGCGCGCCCCACAGGCGAGGCTCCTGCGGGCCGGGTTCACCTCGGGCCGGGGGTGGTTCGCCACTGCGTGCTCTGTCGCCTGCTCGAGGGCCCGGTCACACGGCCTGTCGTTCACGCACCTCCTGGCCAGGCGGGAACGGGTTCAGGGCTCCGGCCGAGGCCAGCAACCGCGTGAGGCCGACGGCGAGCAGGGAACCGAAGATCGCGACACTGCCACCGAGCAGGAACAGGTAGGCGATGCGGTAGCCGAAGCCCCAGTCCTGCCAGTACGAGTACCACTCGTAGACGGCCTCGAACGCGCCGCCGAGAAAGCCTCCCACGAACAGGGGCACCCAGCGAAAGGAGAGGTAGCCGAACAGCGCGAACCCGAGCTCGACTCCCAGGCCCTGAACGATGCCCGAGACCAAGGTCGTCAGGCCCCACTGGGTGCCCACGAGGGCAGAGACCATGGCGGCGAGCAGCTCGGTGAACAGGGCCGCTCCGGGGCGGCGGATGACGAGCATTCCCACGATGCCGGCCACGAGCCAGGGCCAGGCGAACAGGGCGCCCAACGGCGGGAAGCCCGCCGAGACAACACCCGAGGGGGCTGCGTAGATCAGCCCCCAGGCCCAGTAGGCGATGCCGAACGCGACGCCGAGAAAAGCACAGGTCAGCAGGTCGATGGTGCGCCAGCGCGTCAGGGGTCCTGACGCGGTGATGTTCTTCATGAGTGGTCTCCCGGGTCCGATGGCTGGATTCCGGGGGAAGGCTGCCGTGATCGGCAGGCGCGTTCGCGCCGCCGAGTGGCTGCCTCGAGAAATACCGACTTCCTTCGCCGGTGCTAACCGGAGCAGGTTCGAGGGTCTGCGGCTCGCCGATGTTCGGCGGTGCACTCTCAGCGCTGTAGGGCGCTCCCCTGTCGTGATGGGTCGTTCTTGTGAAGTTGTGTCTTGCCGTTGTGGAGGTGACTTTACCCCGTGGCCGTGAAAGATTCACTGCATGGGTTCGAAGGATGAGAAGGCCGACCAGCAGACACCGGCCGACGAGGTGCGTCATTCACCGATGGGCGGTCTCATCTGGAAGGCCCTCAGCATCGCCGCGACGGTAGGGGCCACCAAGCTCGCCACCGACGCCGCCCAGAGAGGGTGGAAGTTCGCGACCGGCAAGCCGGTGCCGGTGGCGGGTGACTACGAGCAGGAACGCACCCGCGACGTCATCGCGTTCACCGCGCTCTCCGCCATGCTGGTGACCGGCGCGCGCATCGCCGCCGAGCGCAAGGCCGCGGAGTACTACCGCCACTCGACGGGGCATCTGCCGAAGGCCCTCACCGACGTCAAACCCAGCAAGGCCGAGAAGAAGGCTGCGAAGAAGCTCAAGAAGGCGCAGGCCAAGCTCTCCTGACCTTCCGAGACGGGGCGCTCCTACGGCGCTGAACGTGACGAGGCCCTTTTCGGATACCGGTCAGCGCTCGCCGATGGTCACCAGGCCGGTCTCGTAGGCCAGCACGACCATCTGCACCCGGTCGCGCAGGCCGAGCTTGGCCAGGATGCGCCCGATGTGCGTCTTGACTGTCGCCTCGGCCACGAAGAAGCTCGCAGCGATCTCGCGGTTGTTCAGCCCCTGGCCCACGGCCTCGAGCACCTCGAGCTCGCGCTCGGTGAGCACGTCGAGGCGGGATCGGTCAGCCGTTCTCCCGGATGCCGTCAGCACCGGGAGGAAGCGGTCGAGCAACCGTCGCGTCGGGCCGGGCGCGACCACGGCGTCGCCCGTGTGCACTGCCCGGATCGCCGCCAGCAGCTCACTGGGCCCGGCATCCTTCAGCAGGAAGCCGGCGGCTCCGGCCTGTAGTGCTGCGAAGACGTACTCGTCGAGGTCGAACGTGGTCAGCACCAGCACCTTCGGCGTCGGTGGACCGCCCGACAGAATGCGGCGCGTGGCCTCGATGCCGTCGAGGCGCGGCATCCGGATGTCCATCAGCACCACGTCGACCGCCCGGCCACGCAGGGCGTCGATTGCAGCCTGACCGTCGGCGCACTCGGCCACGACGTCGATGCCGGGCTCGGCGTCGAGCACCATGCGGAAGCCGGCGCGTACCAGCGCCTGGTCGTCGACGAGCAGCACCCGAACCGGGCTCGAGGTTCGGCTCGTGTCGCTGACGGTGTCGGTCATCTCTGCTTCTCCTCGCTCAAGGGCAGGGTGGCCAGCACCTCGAAGCCACCCGCGGGCCCCGGGCCCGCAGTCAGCTGCCCCGAGTGCACGGCGACCCGTTCGCGCATTCCGTGCAGCCCGTGGCCACGGTGGTCATCGACGGATACCGCGCCGAACCCATTGTCACGCACTGTGATTCGCAACACCTCCGGTGTGACCTCGACCTCGACCGCTGCTCGGGCGCCAGGGCCGGCGTGCTTGATCACGTTCGTCAATGACTCCTGCACGACTCGGTAGGCGGCGACATCGACACCGACCGGCAGCGCCTGAGGGGCGCCGCTCATCGCCAGCGTGACGGGCACCCCCGCGGCACGAACCCGGCCGACGAGCTCGTCGAGGTGCTCGAGGCCACCCGTCGGCGCCAGTTCGGCGCCCGATGTTGGGTCACGCAGCACGCCGACGAGCCGCCGCGTCTCGCCCAGGGCGTCGCGGGCGGTAGCACCGATGGTCTTGAGTGCGCCCACGGTCAAGGCCCGGGTGTCGTCAGTGCGATGCTCAGCGGCGTAGGCCGCCCCGTCAGCCTGCACGACAATCACCGACAACGCATGGGCCACGACATCGTGCATCTCGCGGGCAATCGACGCCCGCTCGTTCTGCACCGCGATCTGCAGCTCGTTCTCCTGCTCCCGTTCGATGCGCTCCGCCCGCTCCTGCAGGTCGGCCAGACGTTGCAGGCGGTTGCGCTTGAGGTCGCCGAGGGTCCAGGCCGACAGGGCGAGCCCCGCGCAGGCCACGAACACGAACGCGAGGTCGGCAGCCTGAGAGCCGAAGCCGTAGGCGCCGGTGGCAGTGCCGGGGAACGCGCCGGTGAAGCGGAACGCGCCGACGAGCGCACCGATCCCCGCCACGACCAGGCCGGCCATGCGGGCCCCCCGGCGGCGCTCGTAGGTGGCCAGCGAGTAGAGCGCCACCAAGAACGCCAGATCGGTGGCCAGCACGGTGTCGGCTGGAATCACTCGCAGCGCCATTGCCACGGTGACGGCCCCGAAAGCCACCGCGGGTCGCGTGCGGCGAACCACCAGCGCCAGGTACAGCAGTCCGAGCAGCGCCCAGGCTCCGTCCGCCCCGGGTCGGAACTCGAGCAGGTGCATCAGCGCGAAGCCCACCGCGATAGGAACATCGAGCAACAGCGGCCGGCGCTGCCACCAGTCGTAGACGGTCCCCTCGCTCACTCGGCGAGCCTACGGCGCACGGTCGCGTTCGGCGTCATACCGCGGTCGCAGGCGACGCTCATCCCTCCGCTCCCGATCCCACGGCTCGGGGCGGCCAGATCGAGTGGTGATGGTCACGGCCCGGGTTCGGGGGGCCCGGTGGCGAAGGTGGTGCGCCAGTGTTGCCAGGTGTGCCACGTGACGCCGGTGTCGGTGATGGTCGCGGTGAGGTGCTTGTCGTGGACGTAGATGTGGTGTCGCCGGCACAACAGCGCCAGGTTGCCGAGACAGGTGGTTCCGCCGTCGATCCAATGCCGCACGTGGTGGGCGTCGGTCCATTGAGCGGGGGTGGAGCACCCCGGGAACGAGCAGCCACCGTCGCGGAGCCAGAGCGCGGTGCGCATGGCCCGGGTGACGAGGCGTTCCTCCCGACCGACGTCCAACGGTTGGGAGTCGGAGCCGAGCACGACGGGGATGATCGTCGCGTCGCACGCCAGCCGGCGCACGATGGCCGCGCTGAGCACGTCACCACTCAGACACGACCCGCTCCCGCCCTTGCCGGTCGCACCGCTCTGGCCCGCCGCACCGCTTTGGCGATCCGCGCCGTTCTGGCCGCCGCGGTTGGCCCAGTCGGGTGGGCAGCCGGAGGCTACGTATTCGCGTAGGGCCTCGAAGTTGATGGTGACCACGATCTTCGCCTTGTCCATGCTCGGGGCCTGACCGGGCGCGGTGACGCCGCGGGCGACGAGGTCGAGCAGGGCGTCCATCCGGCGCTGGTGCGGTGGTCTGGGGTCGTCCTCGATCCGCACCCCGTCACTGTCGGTGAGGGGGCGGGGTGCACTGAGGGGGTCGATGGCGGCTTTGAGGGTCGCGGCGCCTTCGGGGTCGAGGGTGCCGCTCATCCCGACCATCCCGGCCGCGTTCGGGCCGGTGAACCACAAACCCCGGCCGTCGCGGCGTTTCTGGTCGTGCTCCTCAGCATCCTTCGGGGGCCGGACCTGGTCAGACAGCTCACGGGCGAGCTTCGCGAGCTGTTCCCACCGCAACCCGGGTGCTTCCTCGGTCAGGTGGGTGACGGCCTGGCCGAGGTCGTCGGGGTCAGCGATGGGCTTGAGGCGGGTGTGGAAGTCGATGACCTGCGCCGCCTTACCCACCGTCACCCGCCCGCCCGTGCTGGTGGTGTCGCCGGAGGTTCCGCCGATGACCGCCTCATGCAACTGGGTCCAGCGGGGTTCGTTGAACGCGTCCCCACACGTGACGACCGCCTTCGCAGCGCTGGCGGTCAGAGTGGGGTCGACCGTGCGCAACCAGTCGACCCGACACAACCCGCCCGGGGAAGCCACCCCACGGGCCTCGAGCTGAGTGACCAAGCGCACGAGGTTGACCTCTTTGTGGTGCTGGATCGCGCCGAGCTGGGTCACCGACTCGAGCAGGTCGGCCTCGCTCATCCGGGCCGGTTCCATCTGAGGCCGGTCCAGGCTCGCGGCCGCGAACGCGAACCCCGACGCGTACGCGCCGGACACGTTTGACCAGTTCGCCCAGTGCACCGTCAACGGCGCCGGGAACTCCCGTACCGGCCGCTCCTCCCCGGGCGAACCCGACGTGGCGGCAGCTGGCGAGGTCGCGTCGGCGGCACCAGGTGCGGGCCCTGCGGCATCCGGGATGGGGGTGGACCAGAACCCGGCGCCCGCGGTTCCGCCAGTTCGACGCTGGCTCGACTCGAGGTCGGCCAGCTGCTGCCGGAGTCTCTCGAGAAGCGAACCCTTGGTGTTCATAACTCAAACCCTAGAGGCCACCACCGACACTGCCCCGCCACCGAAACCGATTGACTATGAACGAAACTGGCCACTCGACGGGGTGAGTCTCGCTCGGCTGGTGCGCGGTCGGCACCTGCCCAGCTCCAGAGGTGCCAACCGCACGCTGGGCTGTGCGTCTGGCACCTCTGAGCCCTCGAAGGTGCCAACCGCGCAGTACGAAAGTGGCCACTCGACTGAGAGAGTCCGAGGGTGGGGGTCAGAGGTCGAGGGCGCGCGCGATCGGCACGCCGGCGCGGTAGGCCAGGTGCAGATGGCTCGGTGCATCGAGAACCGTCAGCTCGGCCGGCTGCCCATGAGCAACGCGTCGGTCGAGTCCGAGCGACCGGGCCGACCCGGCGGTCGCGGCGTAGAGCGCTTCGGCCGGGGTCATGCCCATCTCACGGACCGCGAGCGCGATGGCGAACGGCATCGACGACGAGTAGCAGGTGCCCGGGTTGCAGTCGGAGGCGATCGCGACGTCGACGCCCGCATCGATGAGGCGACGGGCGTCGGGGTAGGGCGAGCGGGTCGAGAACTCGACGCCGGGCAGCAGCGTGGCCACCGTGGTGCCGCGCGCGGCCACGAGCGCCTCGATGTCGTCATCGCTGAGGTAGGTGCAGTGGTCAACACTGCGAGCCCCCAGCTCACACGCAAGAGCCACCCCCGGCCCCGGTGCAAGCTGGTTGCCGTGCACCCGCAGAGCGAGGCCGGCGCGGCGACCGGCCTCCAGCACCGTGCGCGCCTCATCTCCGTCGAACGCGTGGGCCGAAGCCGGCTCGCAGAACACGTCGATGCTCTCAGCCAGAGCCGGGCCGCCGCCGGCAATCACGGCATCGAGCATCGGCCCGACGACGAGGTCGACATAGGCCCCCCGGTCGGCGGCATACTCGCGGGGCACGACGTGAGCCCCCAGAAACGTGGTGTGCGAGGTGAACTCGCGGGCGATACGCAGGGCCCGCAGCTCGTCGTCGACCGTCAGGCCGTAGCCGGTCTTGATCTCGAGGGTGGTGGTGCCCTGCGCCCGCATCTCGGCGACCCGTGCAGCAACGAGTGCACGCAGGTCGTCGTCGGAGGCCGCCCGGGTGGCGCCCACCGAGACCGCGATACCCCCACCGTCGTAGGGCGTTCCCGTCATGCGGGCGGCGAACTCGGCCGAGCGGTCGCCGGCGAAGACGAGGTGGGTGTGGCTGTCGACGAAGCCGGGAATGACGGCCCGACCACCCAGGTCGCGCCGCCTGTCAGCCGGCGGTGCCTGCGTGCTGGGGCCAACCCACACGACGGTCCCTTCGAGCACGACCACCGCCGCGTCGCGGATGATGCCCACCAACCGGTCGCCGGGGTCAGCGCAACCATCGCCCCGGGCCGGGTCGTTCGTCGTGAGCTCGCTGATGCCGGTGAGGAGCAGGCTCGTCGACGTCACGATGACCCGCCGATCACGCGGCTGATCGAGTGGCCGAGCAGCCGGCCCACGTCGCCGATGCGGTGCTGTCCGCCCATGACGACCACCTCGCCCCCGACCACCACGGTCGACACGTCGGAGGCGACGCCCGAGTAGATGATCTGCTCGGGTAGTGAGCCGGCGGTGTTCACCGTGTCGGTACGCACGGTGATGAAGTCGGCCAGCGCCCCCTTGGAGAGGTGCCCGCCGTCGGCCCAGCCCAGTGCCCGGTAGCCGTTGAACGATGCCGCCATCAGCAGGTCGTTGGCTGCGAAGCGGTCCCGCTCGTTCGTCACCAGCCGCTCGTGCATCTCGAGCCCGCGCAGCTCTTCGAAAGGGTCGATGATGACGTGCTGGTCAGAGCCGAGCGAGAGGGGTGTGCCCGCGTCGAACAGGGCTCGGGCAGGGCCGATCCCGTCGGCGAGGTCACGCTCGGTGGTCGGGCAGAAGCAGGCTCCGGTACCGCTGCTCCCGAGGCGTTCGATGTCGCTGTCGGTCAGGTGGGTCGCGTGCACGGCGGTCAGCCGATTCGCGAGCGCACCAGCCTCGTCGAGCAGCTCAGTAGGTGTGCGGCCGTAGAACATCTGGCAGGCGAGGTTCTCACCGTGTTGTTCAGACAGATGCACGTGCAGGGGCAGGCCGGCTGACGCCTCGACGACGCGCGGGAGGTCGTCGCGTCGAACCGCCCGAACGGAGTGGATGGCGGCACCCAGGCGCACCGTCGAGGTCTCGGCACGCTGAGCGGCCATCCGCTGGGCCCAGGCGTCGACACTGCCGTCACTGAACCGGCGCTGCCCCGGGTGCAGGGGCACGTGGCCGCTGCCGTTGAGCCCGCCTTCGAGGTAGCACGTGTCGAGCAGCGTCAGCCGGATGCCGGCCTCGTCGGCGGCGTGCCGCAGGGCAAGGCTCATGGCGTTGGGGTCACCGTACGGTTTGCCTCCGGGCCGATGGTGCACGTAGTGGAACTCACCGACGACGGTCATACCGGCCAGCACCATCTCGGCGAAGACGGCTCGGGCCAGGTCGAAGTAGGTGTCGGGGTTCAGCTCTGCCGCAACGGCATACATCTCCTCGCGCCAGCTCCAGAAGTTTCCGCCGCCACCGTTGGCCCTGCCTCGCAAGGCCCGATGGAAGGCGTGACTGTGCGTATTGGCCATGCCGGGCAGGGTCACCCCGGCCAGACGTACGTCGTCGGGTTCGGCGTCGACCCCCGACTGCACTTCGCGCAGCACACCGTCAGAGGTCACCAGACGAACTCTCCGCGCGAAGCCGCCTGTCAACCAGGCGGACTCGCACCAGAACGTGGTCACTGACCGCTGCCGTTCGTGCGATCGGTAGGGCGTGAGACCAGTTCGGCGACAACCGAGGTGAGTGCCATGACCCCATCGTGGCAGTCACGCCGCTCGGCGTGCTCGGCGGGAGAGTGCGAGATGCCGGTGGGGTTTCGCACGTAAAGCATGGCGGAGGGCACCCCGTGCGTGGCGAGCACTCCGGCGTCGTGTCCGGCTCCGGTGCCGAGCAGCGGGGCACCGGGCAGGATGCCGCGCAGCCGGCTCACCAGCGCCGCGTCGAAAGCGGTGGTGGGGGTCCACGACTCCTCGGTCGCCTCGACTCCCAGCGAATCGGAATCGGCGAGAACCCCGCTGACCGTCGCACGCACGGCATCCTCGTCGGCGCCTCGGGCATCGAGCCAGGCCGTGACGTGGCTGGAGATGGCGTTGACCCCACCCGGCTCCACCCGCACCTTCCCGACCGTCGCGACGCACCCGAGAACGGTGGCCTGCTGCCGCGCTGACTGCACCACGGTGGCGAGCCCGAGCATCGCGTCGCGGCGGTCGTCGAGGCGGGTCGTACCGGCGTGGTTGGCCTCCCCCGGAATGTCGAGGCGCCACCTGCCGTGGGGCCAGATGTCGGTGCCGATGGCGACGGCGCGGGCCGGGTCGTCGAGGTCGTCGACCCCATCGGCAGCAAGGGCCAGGGCTTTGCCCTGCTCGACGTGCAGCTCGACGAAGCAGGCGATCCGGTTCACGGCCTCGTCGTCGGGCCCCATCGACTCAGGGTCACGGCCCGCTGCGGTCCAGGCCTGCGCCATAGAGATGCCGTCGGCGTCGGTCAGCGAACGCGCCCGGTCAGCCGTGAGGGCGCCCGTGATGATACGAGAGCCCGCGCAGGCGACCCCGAAGCGAGCCCCCTCCTCGTCGACGAAGTTGACCACTCCCAGCGGCACCGCCGGGGTGATCCCGCGTTGGCGAAGGGTGTCGATCGTGGCGAGGGCACTGACGACGCCGAGCGGCCCGTCGAAGGCACCCCCGTCGGGTACCGAGTCGAGGTGCGAGCCGATCACCACGCCCGGCTGGGCATCGGGGTCACCCCACCAGGCCCACTGGTTGCCGGCTCGGTCTTCGGTCAGGGCGAGCCCGCGCGCCGCGCACTCGCCCGCGAACCACTCGCGAAGGTCGTGGTCGGTGCGGGTCCAGGCGAAACGTCGGTAGCCGCCCGTCGCCGGCTCACGGCCCACCGACGCGAGGTCAGACCACATCCGGTCGAAGCTGACCGACATGTCGCTCACCACCCCTCCAGAACTAGTCTCGTGTCATGTCTGACGATGTCACCGACCGGCCGGAGCGGCACGACAAACCGTCGACACCGGCCATCGAGGCGGCCCGGGCCGCCGGAGTCGACTTCGAGGTGACCCGGCACGGCCGCGTGTCGAGCCTCGCCGAGGCGGCGGCCGCTCGGGGCATCGAGCCTCGCGACCTGGTCAAGACCCTCGTCGTGCGCCGCGCCGAGCACGACCACGTGTTCGTGCTCGTTCCCGGCGACCGCACCTTCTCGTGGCCAAAAGTGCGGTCGTTGCTCGGCTCGAACCGCATCTCGATGCCCGACGCCCAAGTCGCCCTGGCGGTCACGGGCTACGAGCGGGGCACCATCACGCCGTTCGGGTCGCGGCAGGCTCTGCCGATGATCGCCGACCAGCAGCTGGTCGGCCGGCGCATCTCCATCGGGGGTGGTGGTCACGGCGTCGGCCTCACGGTGAACGGCGACGACGTGATCAGGCTCTTCGGTGCCACGGTGGCCGACATCTCCGACGAACAGGTGCGGCGCCCCTGAACGACCACCGCCCGACACCACAACTCACCTCCGGGGCAGACTGGGCCCATGGCCCGACCCGACCTGCCCACCAAGCCGTGCGCCCGCTGCGGACGCACCATCACCTGGCGCAAGGCGTGGGAGCGCGACTGGCCCTCGGTGCGCTGGTGCTCGGCCGGATGCCGCAGCCGCGGGGTCACCGACGTCGACCGGCAGCTCGAGGCCAGCCTCGAGTCGCTGCTCGACGCCCGGGCCCGTAGCTCGTCGGTCTGCCCCTCCGAGGCCGCCCGGGCCGTCAGCAAGGCGGTCGGAGCCGACGACTGGAACGAGCTGATGGAGCCGGCCCGAAACGCCGCCCGACGCCTCGTGGCCGCCGGGCGGGCCGAGATCACCCAGGGCGGGCAGGTCATCGAACCCAGTAAGTTCAAGGGGCCGATCCGAGTGCGACGCCCGCGCTGAACCGCACGGCCGGCCGAGAGCCGGCACCGCGGCATCCGTCTGGCCAGGGCTCTCACCCCTCCTGCATCGGCACACGCACCCCGCGCTCGTGAGCGACCCGGTCGGCGATGTCGTAGCCGGCGTCGACGTGCCGGATGACGCCCATGCCGGGGTCGTTGGTCAGCACTCGGGCGAGCTTCTGCGCCGCGAGGTCGGTGCCGTCGGCGAGAGAGACCTGCCCGGCGTGCAGGCTGCGGCCGATGCCGACCCCGCCCCCGTGGTGGATCGAGACCCAGGTGGCGCCCGAGCTGGTGTTGACGAGGGCGTTGAGCAGCGGCCAGTCGGCGATGGCGTCGGAGCCGTCGGCCATCGACTCGGTCTCGCGGTAGGGGCTCGCGACCGAGCCGCTGTCGAGGTGGTCACGACCGATCACGACAGGCGCCGAGAGCTCGCCCGTGCGCACCATCTCGTTGAACTTCAGGCCGGCCTTGTCGCGCTCGCCGTAACCGAGCCAGCAGATGCGAGCAGGCAAGCCCTGGAAGGCGACCCGCTCTTGAGCACCCCGAATCCACTTGTGCAGACGGTCGTTGTCAGGGAACAGCTCGAGCACGGCCTTGTCGGTGGCGGCGATGTCCTTCGGGTCACCCGAGAGGGCCGCCCAGCGGAACGGGCCCTTGCCTTCACAGAACAGCGGGCGGATGTAGGCGGGCACGAACCCCGGGAACTCGAACGCTCGCCCGTAGCCGCCCTGGCGGGCCTCGTCGCGGATGGAGTTGCCGTAGTCGAACACCTCGGCGCCGGCGTCCTGGAACTCGACCATGGCCTTGACCTGCTTGGCCATCGAGGCGCGGGCCCGG
This sequence comes from Humibacillus sp. DSM 29435, assembly GCF_001758225.1. Lineage (GTDB taxonomy): Bacteria > Actinomycetota > Actinomycetes > Actinomycetales > Dermatophilaceae > DSM-29435. The sequence goes on from NZ_MAST01000034.1 coordinate 186,860, forward strand.
TCGGTGAACTCCTCGGGCTTCTTCTCGGCGAGCTCGGACCAGTCGGCCAGGTCGACGCCCTCGGGCAGGTAGCTGAGCGGGTCGTGGGCCGAGGTCTGGTCGGTCACGATGTCGATCTCGACGCCGCGGCGCAGCAGCTCGGGGAAGACCTCAGCGGCGTTGCCGACGACACCCACCGACCAGCCACGGCGCTCCCGCTTGGCGGCGAGGGCCTTGTCGATCGCGTCGTCGAGGTCGTCGGCCACCTCGTCGAGGTAGCGGTGCTCGACGCGGCGGTGCAGGCGGGCCGGATCGACGTCGACGACGAGGCAGGCACCCTCGTTCATGGTGACAGCCAACGGCTGGGCCCCGCCCATCCCGCCGCAGCCCCCGGTGAGGGTGAGGGTGCCGGCCAGGGTGCCACCGAACTTCTTCTCGGCCACCGCGGCGAAGGTCTCGTAGGTGCCCTGCAGGATGCCTTGGGTGCCGATGTAGATCCATGACCCGGCCGTCATCTGGCCGTACATGGTCAGGCCCATGTGCTCGAGCCGGCGGAACTCGGGCCAGGTGGCCCAGTCGCCGACGAGGTTGCTGTTGGCGATGAGCACGCGGGGGGCCCACTCGTGCGTCTGCATGACGCCGACCGGGCGCCCCGACTGCACGAGCATCGTCTCGTCCTGCTTCAAGGTGGTGAGCGTGCGCACCATGGCGTCGAAGCTCTTCCAGTCACGCGCCGCGCGACCGGTACCCCCGTAGACCACGAGGTCGTCGGGTCGCTCGGCGTTCTCGGGGTCGAGGTTGTTCATCAACATCCGCAGCGGGGCCTCGGTAGACCACGACTGTGCAGTCAGCGTCGTGCCCCGTGGGGCGCGAACCGGTCGTGCACCTTCCATGTCAGTTCCCTTCTCGTGCGTTGCAAATCGTGAGGATGCCGTTCAGTCGTGGCCACTCGAACGGAACAGCGTGGCGACCGTGGCCGGCGGGAGTCATCGCAGGGGGCCGGTGACGGTCTCGACAGCGGCGAGCGCTCGGCCCGACGCCACCAGCTCGACGGCGGCCTCGATCTCGGGGGCGAGAAAGCGGTCGGTGCCGACCCCGTCGACCTCGCGCCGCAGCTCGGCGATGACCGCAGCGCTGGCGGCCGCAGGCTGCAGCGGTGCCCGCATCTCGATGCCCCGAGCGGCGGTCAAGAGCTCGACGGCCAGCACCCGGGTCAGTCCGTCGACCGAGCGGCGCAGCTTGCGAGCGCCCGACCACCCCATCGAGACGTGGTCCTCCTGCATCGCCGAGCTCGGGATCGAGTCGACGGATGCGGGCACCGCCAGGCGCTTCATCTCGGAGACGATCGCCGCCTGGGTGTACTGGGCGATCATGTGACCGCTGTCGACCCCCGGGTCGTCGGCGAGAAAGGCGTTGAGGCCGTGGTTGCGTGCCTTGTCGAGAAAGCGGTCGGTGCGACGCTCGCTCATCGACGCGAGGTCGGCGGCGACGATGGCGAGGAAGTCCAGCACGTAGGCGACCGGTGCACCGTGGAAGTTACCGTTCGACTCGACCCGGCCGTCCTTCGTGACAACGGGGTTGTCGACGGCCGAGGCCAGCTCGTACCCCGCGACCCGGGCCGCGTGCTCAACGGTGTCGCGGGCGCCGCCGGCGACCTGGGGCGCGCACCGCAGCGAGTAGGCGTCCTGCACCCGGGTGCAGCCTTCGTCGCGGTGTGAGGCCCGGATCGGGCTGCCCTTCATGACCGCCCGAATGTTGGCGGCCGAGAGGGCTTGTCCCTGCTGGGGCCTCAGCTCGTGCAGGTCGGCCGCGAACACGGCATCGGTGCCCATCAGCCCCTCGACGCTCATGGCGGCGGTGATGTCGGCCACCTTGAGCAGCATCCGCAGGTCGGTGATCGCCAGCGCGAGCATGCCGAGCATGCCGTCGGTGCCGTTGATGAGCGCCAGCCCCTCCTTCTCGGCGAGCACGACCGGCTCGATCCCCTGGTCGCGCAGTGCGCTCGCCGCATCGGTCAGGGTGCCGTCTGCGAGCCGCACCGGGCCCTCCCCCATGACCGCGAGGGCGCAGTGCGCCAGCGGGGCGAGGTCGCCCGAGCAGCCGAGCGAGCCGTACTCGTGCACGACCGGGGTGATGCCGGCGCTGAGCACCGCCGCGTAGGCCCGGGCCGTCTCGAGGCGGATGCCGGTGCGCCCGGTGGCCAAGGTCGACAGGCGCAGCAGCATCAACGCCCGAACCACCTCTCGCTCGACCTCCGGGCCGCTTCCGGCCGCATGCGAGCGCACCAGGGATCTCTGCAGCTGGGCCCGGAGGGCGACGGGGATGTGCCGGGTGGCCAGAGCGCCGAAGCCGGTGGAGACGCCGTAGTGCGGGGCTGGGTCAGACGCGAGCGACTCGATGATGTCGCGACTTCGGGTGATCTCGGCTTCGGACTCGGGGCTGAGAACGACGGTCGCGCCGTGTCGCGCGACGGAGACGACGTCCTCGATGGACAGCGGTCCGAGCCCGACGGTGACGGTGTGTGCGGTCATGAACTCATCGAACCCCTTCCCCGGTGGCGCGTCACCGGGGGAAGGGGCATAGTTGTCTCAGATGTGAGACGTTGGACTCGGCGGGAGGAACCAGCATGTCGAACGCACCCGCGGCCGGGCAGGCCCTAGACGTGCTCGAGCACCTCTCTCGCCACGCCGAACCCGTGCCGGCTGCCTCCATCGCCCGCGACCTCGGCCTACCCCGTTCGACGGCCTACCACCTGCTCTCGGTGCTCCAGGCCCGCGGTTACGTCACCCACTACGTCGACGAGCGTCGCTTCGGTCTCGGCCAAGCCGCTTACGAGCTGGGGTCGGCCTACCAGCGTCAAGCACCCCTTGCGCGCCTCGCCCGGGGCACGATGCGCCGTCTGGTCGACCAGTGCGGCCGCAACGCCCACTTCGCCACCCTCGACGGGCGCGACGTCATCTACCTCCTGGAGGAGCGCGCCCCGGGGCAGCCGATGCTCGTCACCGACGTCGGGGTGCGCCTGCCCGCACACCTGACCGCCAGCGGTCTGGCCATGCTCGCCGGCCTGCCGGCCAGCCAGGTGCGAGCCCTCTACCCCGACCGGGCCTCGTTCACCCAGCGTCACGAGCGCGGGCCGCAGTCTCTCAGCGAGCTACGCGGCGTGCTGACCCGCACCCGCGCCGACGGCTACGCCCGTGAGGACGGCACGGTGACGCCCGAGCTCTCGTCGATCGCGGTGGCCGTCACCGACCGAACCGGGCGGTCACCGGCCGCCATCGCGGTGACCTTCCGTTCGCGCGAGGACACCGACGAGCACGTCGCCGCCCTGGTGGCGCACACCAGGGCGGCTGCCCACGACGTCGCGCGACGGCTCCGGCCCAGCCCGGTGAAAAAGACCGCACCCTGAGTTGGGCCGTTCTTCTAGGGTCTCTGCATGGACCTTCATCTCGTCGGGGGCGGCTGGGACGACGACCTCGCGCGAACGCTCTACGGCGGGTTCGTCGAGGCGGCCGCCCGTCGTGCCGGTGGGCGGCCCCGCCTGCTGCTGGTGCTCATGGGGACCGATGACGAGTCGCTCGCCTACCACGAGAAGTTCGTCGCGACCCTGGGCCTCGTCGGCGGGCACGACCTGGTCGTGGAGCGCGTGGCCGAGGGCTCACCCTTCGACCTCACGACCCTCGCCGGTGTCGACGGGCTCTTCGTCGGCGGCGGGCCGACCCCCGAGTACCACGCGTCGCTGGCTCCGGCCTACCCGCGCATCCGTGAGCTTGTCGAAGCCGGGATGCCGTACGCAGGCTTCTCGGCCGGAGCGGCCATCGCGGCCACGCACGCCATCGTCGGGGGCTGGCGCATCGACGGGGTGCCCGTGTGTCCGGAAGACAGCAACGAAGAGCTGGAGCCGGTCACGGTGGTGCCGGGTATCGGCCTCGTCGACGGCGCCGTCGACGTGCATGCCGCCCAGTGGGGCAACCTTTCGCGTCTGGTCGCGGCCGTCGAGGCCGGCCTCGCTCCGGGAGGGTTCGCGATCGACGAGTGCACCGCCCTGGTGCCCGGTGACGCGGTAGTCGGCCGGGGTTGCGTCTGGCGCGTCGACCGGAGCGAGCCCGACCGGGCCAGCAGCGGGGTCGAGGTTCACCGGGTCAGGGCCGGTCAATAGGCTCGTCGCATGCGAGCCATCACCCTTCCGCAGTTCGGCGATGCCGACTCCCTCGTGCCGGACGACGTTCCCGCCCCCACCCCCGGCGCCGGTGAGGTGCTCATCGACGTCGTGGCCGCGGGCGTCAACCGGGCCGACATCAACCAGCGGCAGGGCTCCTACCCCCCACCTCCCGGCGCATCCGAGCTGCTCGGGCTCGAGGTGAGCGGCCGGATCGCCGCCCTGGGCGACGGAGTGGAGGGCTGGAGCGTCGGCGACGAGGTGTGCGCGCTGCTCGACGGAGGTGGCTACGCCGCCCAGGCCGTGGCTCCTGCGAACCAGCTCCTCCCCGTGCCGACGGGCGTGCCGCTGGTCGATGCCGCGGCGCTGCCGGAGGTCGTCTGCACCGTGTGGTCGAACGTGTTCCTCGTGGCCAACATCCAGCCCGGGCAGGTGCTGCTCGTGCACGGGGGCAGCTCGGGCATCGGCACGATGGCGATCCAGCTCGCGAAGGCGGTCGGGGCCCACGTCGCGGTGACGGCCGGCAGCCAGGAGAAGCTCGACTTCTGCCGCGAGCTCGGCGCCGACCACCTCGTCAACTACCGCGAGGAAGACTTCGTCGAGCGGGTGCGCGAGCTGACGAACGGCCATGGCGCCGACGTCATCCTCGACAACATGGGCGCCAAGTACCTCGCCCGCAACGTCGACCTGCTCGCCACGAACGGCCGGCTGGTGACGATCGGGCTGATGGGTGGCCGCAAGGGCGAGCTCGATCTCGGCACGTTGCTGGCCAAGCGGGGCGCCGTGATCGCCACCGGGCTGCGTTCCCGGCCGTCCACCGAGAAGGCCGCCATCGTGGCCGCCGTGCGCGAACACGTCTGGCCACTCATCGAGGCCGGTCAGGTGCGCCCGATCGTGCACTCACGGCATCCCCTGGAGGATGCCGCTGCCGCCCATCGCGAGATGGAGGCCTCGGGCCACATCGGCAAGATCCTGCTCACGATCTGACGAGCAGGGCGTAGCCACGTAGGTGCTCGTCGGCAGGTTCGACCAGCACGACTGCGGCCGCTCCCTTCAGGGCCGCCCCCAGGTCGAGGCGGTGGGGTCTACCGTCACACGACACCCCTCGCCTCGCCAGCACCTGGCTCTGGTCGGGTGCGCCGAGAACCGAGTAGGTGCTCGTAGTGACGAGCAGTGTCGCGTTGGTGACGCCGTCCACCCCCACACACCTGACCTCAGCGACGAGGCGAACCGGGGCGCTGGAGGCTCCGGAGTCGACCTCACTCTCGGACGCGGTGGAGTGCTGGCTCAACACCGTTCGGGCCACCTCCTTCGGCCGGCGCGTCGGAGCCGCCAGCCGGGCGTCGTCGGGCCCTCCCACAGACGTGATGGTCGCGTCATCGGTCGCGGCAGCCGTGACCCCAACGGTGGTCATCGACGGGCTGGGGGTCGACGGCTGGATGCGGCTGGGGGCCAGAACCGTGCTCGACGCACCGGTCGTGCAGGCAGCGAGCAGTGTGGAACCGGCCGCGATGGCGGCGGCCGCGAGGCAGCTCGTCACCATGGGTGGGTGAGCCCGCGTCGTCATTCTGGCGATCGTAGTGACGTCTTTCGTCGCCGGGTGGGCAGAGCACCGGGGCCCGCGACCGTGAGGCAGGATGGAACGCATGACCCCGGACGCGAACCAGCCAGCCGAAGACCGTCGCATCGTCGTCGTCACCCAGGACGGCATGGGGGTCGCCGACCCGGCGGACAACGACCCCGGTTCGAGCGACACCGAGTCTGACCACGAGAGCGGGCGCGAACGGGGCAGACGCGAGCAGACCAACCCGGCCGACCTCGTCGAGGAGCCGGCGAAGGTCATGCGTATCGGGTCGATGATCAAGCAGCTGCTCGAGGAGGTGCGGAACGCCCCGCTCGACGAGGCCGGGCGACGTCGTCTCGCCGACATCCACCACCGTTCGCTCGAGGAGCTCAAGGACGGGCTGGCTCCCGAGCTGGTGCACGAGCTCGACCGCATCGCCCTCCCGTTCAGTGACGCCTCCCCCAGTGACGCCGAGCTGCGCATTGCTCACGCCCAGCTCGTCGGCTGGCTCGAGGGCCTCTTCCACGGCATCCAGACCGCTCTCGTTGCCCAGCAGATGGCGGCTCAGCAGCAGCTTCAGCAGATGCGGGCTCTGCCACCCGGGCGCACTCCCGAGGGCGCGTCGTACGGCATCCCGCCGGGCCTGCATCCTGACGGCGGACCCATGCCGGGTGAGAGCGGCCCGACCGGTCAGTACCTCTGAGCGACCGGTTCACAGCCACGAGGACCGTTCGCGATCGGATGGGGCGACCGCCGCGTTCCACTGCCGGAACGGGGTCTCCAGCCGGTAGCGGAAGTCGGGCTGGCGCAACAGCACGACCGGCTGGGCGTTGTTCGGGTTCTCCAGCGACTCGAAGTACTCGACACTCCAGTGGAACCAGCGCATGCAGAACAGCCGCATCGTCAGGCCGTGGGTGACGATCACGACGTTGCGCGCGCTCCGGGAGGTCTCGAAGATGCGGAACAGCGACTCGAGGAAGCTCGAGACCCGGTCGTAGACGTCGGAGCCAGACTCACCGTGCGTGAACCGGTAGTAGAAGTGCCCGTAGCGGTCGCGCTGCGCCTTCTGCACGGCGATGTCGGCCGGGTCCTGGAAGTTGGCCCAGTCCTGCTCGCGCAGGCGAGGCTCGACCCGCACGTCATCCGCAGAGATCGACAGGTCGAGCGCCTCGAGGGTCTGGCGCGCCCGTAGGTACGGCGAGCAGTGCACGTCGACGCTCTCGTCGGCGACGATCGACCGGAGCCGCGCGCCGGTGGCCGCGGCTTGTTCGAATCCCTTGGTGGTCAGGGCGATTCGGTGATCAGGCACGCGTTCGTAGAGGGAGTCGTCGACGTTTCCCTGCGACTCCCCGTGGCGCACGAGGATGATCCGATGGGGTCGGTGCTCCAGCGCCACGCCCGGTCAGCTGCTCAGGTCAGGGAACTGCTCGATGCGCCACTCGAGCTCGGGTTGGGCCGCACCGCTGCCGTCGAGGTCGACCTCACGACCGCGCAGCTCGACCCGGCGGATCTTGCCCGAGATCGTCTTCGGCAGGTCGTAGAACTCGATGCGACGCACGCGCTGCCACGGGGCGAGGCGCGCCCGGGCGTGAGCCAGGATCGAGTGGGCCACCTCGGCATCCGGCAGGTGTCCGGGGGCCAGGGCGATGTAGGCCTTCGGGATCGCGAGGCGCACCGGGTCGGGAGAGGGAACGACGGCTGCCTCCGCCACCGCCGGGTGTTCGATGAGCACCGACTCGACCTCGAAGGGGCTGATCTTGTAGTCGCTCGCCTTGAACACGTCGTCGGTGCGCCCGACGTAGGTGATGTAGCCGTCGGCGTCGACCGAGGCCACGTCGCCCGTGTGGTAGAAACCGCCGGCCATCGCGTCGGCGTTGCGCTGCTCGTCGCCTTGGTAGCCGGTCATCAACAGGGTGGGGGATGCCGTCAGGTCGAGGCAGATCTCGCCCTCGATCACCGTCTCACTGCCGTGCTCTCCCCCGGCGTCGCCCTGGGCGTCGGCGAGCGCGACCCGCTCGTTCGTGATCGGGTCGACGAGCACGACCGGGCACCCGGGTAGCGGGCGTCCCATCGAACCCGGTTTCAGCGGCGAGCCGACCGTGTTGCCGACGATGGCCGTCGTCTCGGTCTGGCCGTAGCCGTCACGCACGTGCAGCCCCCAGGCCTGGTGCACCCTCGCGATGACCTCAGGGTTGAGCGGCTCACCTGCGGCCACAATCTCGCGGAGCGTGCCGGGGCCCCCGCTGAGGTCGGCGTTGATGAGCATCCGCCACACCGTGGGGGGCGCGCACAGGGAGGTGACCTGATGCTCGGTCAGCACCCGCAGCAGCGCAGCCGGGTCGAACCGCGTGAAGTTGTAGATGAAGATGGTCGACTCGGCGATCCACGGCGCGAAGAAGCACGACCAGGCGTGCTTGGCCCACCCCGGGCTCGAGATGTTGAGGTGCACGTCGCCCGGCTGCAGACCGATCCAGTACATCGTCGTCAGGTGCCCGCAGGGGTAGCTCTGCTGCGTGTGCTCGACGAGCTTGGGGCGGCTGGTCGTTCCCGAGGTGAAGTAGAGCAGCAGCCGGTCGTCGGGTGCGGTCTCTGGATGCGGCGCCGGGCCGACCGTCAGCCCGTATGCGTCGTGCAGGTCGAGCCAACGCGGTTGCGCGTCATTGTGTTGATCGTCGCCGGCCCCGACCCCGAGCCCTGCGTCAGCCCCCGTCGGCACCGCGATCCGGAGGTAGTCGCCCGGCACGTCGTCGAACTTGTGCGTCTCACGCGAGTCGGCAATGACGGCGCGGGCGCCGCCACGATGGAGGCGGTCGACGAGGTCGCCCGGCCCGGCTGCCGTGGTCGTGGGCATGAGCACCGCACCCAGCTTCATCACCCCGAGCATGGTGTCCCACAGCTCGACCTGGTTGCCGAGCATGAGCAGCACCGCGTCGCCACGTCGAACGCCCAGGCCCGCAAGCCAGGCCGCCACCTGGTCGGAGCGACGGCTCATGAGGTCGAACGAGATCGTGGTGACCTTCTCGTCGGGCGAGCCACCCTGATCGATGATCGTGAGGGCGGCACGGTCGTTGCCGCGGGCGATGGCGTCGAACCAGTCGACCGCCCAGTTGAACCGGGGCCCGACAGCGGGGAACTCGAACTCGCTGACGGCCCGTTCGTGCTGGCCCCGCAGCTCGAGCAGCTGGTCACGGGCGGCACGGAAGGCGGTCGTGGCGCTGGAGGCATCAGTCATGACCCTGACCCTGCCACGCACTCGGCCGACGTCAAGAGCAGACCGGGGCGAGCGGCATCCGGCAGGAGGTCTTCAGGGGTTGTCGAGGCGCTCTCAGCTCTCGTCGGAGCCACGACGCGCCCGGGGCCGGCGCTCCTCGGCGAGCTCAGGCCGGTCACGGCGGCCGTCGGGGTCGCGGGTGGTGAAGCTCTCTGGTGCGTCGGGGCCGTCTTCTCCAGCGCCGGCCGACGAACCCAGGTGGCCGCGACGGCGCAGGTCGTCCTCGTCGATGAGCCGGTTGATCAGCTGCTGCACGTCGTTGCTGTTGGGAATGTTGGCGAAGTCCTCGTCGGGGCTGTCGCCGGCCGACTCGACGTGAAGGGAGCCGGCGTTGATGATGCGGTCGAGCAGCGTCTGCTGGAAGCTCACGTCGGTGATCTTCGAGAGCGTGATGTCTTTGCCCGACTTGCTGACGATGCCGCGCCGCACCATCACGCGGTGGCTGGTCACGACGTAGTGGGTGGTGCGCCAACGCAGGAAGGGCACCACCACCAACCACACCGCCAGCACGAGCAGCACCACCACCGCGATGAGCTGGATGCGGTTGCCCGTGCTGTCGTCGGGCGTCACGACGGCGACCAAGATGGCCGCGGCGGCCAGCAGCACCCCGACGATCGTCGGTAGCGCCACGGTCAGCCAGTGCGGGTGGATGCTGCGCTCGACGCGCTCACCCTTGGCCAGCACGTTCTCGGGAAACCCCACTGCGAACTCCTCGTCGGTCGATGGCTCGACTCTGCTCGGCACCGTCGCGACGAAGCGTCACAGGCGCAGTCAGATCCTAGAAGGTTCCTGTGGCCGTTTCAGGTGGCGCGCGGGATCCGGTGGTTCTACGTTGCTGGTTGGGCAGGGCCGGCGGGCCGGGCTCCCCCTCGCACGAAGGAGTGTGTCGTGAAGACCATCGATCCCCACCGTCGCAGCCTGCTCACGATGGGCCTCGCCGCGCTCACGGCTACCGGGCTCGGGCTGACGCTCGGCCCTGCGGCCGTGGCATCGTCCGGCACCGGCTACGTCGCCCTGGGTGACAGCTACTCCTCGGGTACCGGCACCCGTGCGTACATCGCTGACGGCACCTCCTGCCAGCGCTCGACCTACGCCTACCCGGCGATCGACGCGGCGTCGCTCGGTCTGTCCCTGACCTTCCGAGCCTGCTCGGGGGCCACCGTGGCCGACGTGACCAACACTCAGCTGTCCGCCCTGACGGTCGACACGGGCTACGTGACGATCTCGGTCGGTGGCAACGACGCCGGCTTCTCGAGCGTGCTCACCACGTGCGCCCTGCCCAGCTGGCTGAGCAACTGCAACAGGGCCGTCGACCAGGCCCAGGCCACCATCAACACCATCGTGCCCGGGCGTCTGTCGAGCCTGTACAGCGCCATCCGGGCCCGGGCCCCCCACGCGAAGGTCATCGTGGTTGGCTACCCCCGCATCTTCAACGGCGCCGACTGCAACGCCCTGACCTGGTTCTCGCGGTCAGAGGAGTCGCGGCTCAACACGACCGCCGACCTGCTCAACGGGCGCACGGCGTCGGCTGCGGCGGCGGCGGGCTTCACCTTCGTCAACCCCACCTCGGCGTTCACCGGTCATGCGGTGTGTGACCGGGTCGAGTGGCTCAACGGACTGTCGTACCCGGTCACCGAGAGCTACCACCCCAACCGCACCGGCCACGCGAACGGCCTTGTTCCGCTGACGCAACCGGTCTTCGGGCTGCCGGTGGCGCTCGGCAGGGCCTCCGCGGCCGCCGAGGCCCGGTCGTCTGCTCGGTCACTGGCCCGCGACGCGAGGCGCTGGGCCGCGGCCGACCGCACGGTGACCCCCAAGCCGTTCGTGGCTCCCGACCTGACGACGCCCCGGGCCAAGGCCGCTGCCCGTGCCGCCGGCGTCGACCTCTCGAGCCGCGCCAGCATCGACCGCGCCGACCGGGCGTTCCAGGCGAAGCAGGATGCCGCCTGGGCCAAGACCCGCTGACCCACCAACCCACCAACCCACCAACCCAGTCGAGTGGCCACTTTCGTACACCCGCATCGGTACGGAACTGGCCACTCGACCGCTTGGGCGCGTACGGAACTGGCCACTCGACCGGGTGAGCGCGTACGGAACTGGCCACTCGACTGGGGTTTGTAGGGTGAGAGCGTGCGCTACGACGACGTGATCATCGGTGGAGGCCACAACGGGCTCACCGCCGCCGCCTACCTCTCGCGAGCCGGGCGAAGGGTGCTGCTGCTCGAGCGGTCGGCCGATGTGGGCGGCGCCGCCGTCTCGGCCCGAGCCTTCGAAGGTGTCGACGCCCTGCTGTCGCGCTACTCCTACCTCGTGTCGTTGCTGCCACGCCAGATCCTGACCGACCTCGACCTCGACCTGCGGCTCATCCGGCGGCGCTACTCCTCGTACACGCCACTGCCCGGGTCACCCGAACGAGGCCTGTTGGTCGACCACGGCGACGAGCCCGCCACCGCAGCGGCGTTCCGGAACCTGACCGGTGGCGACGATGCCTACGCGGGCTGGTGCGACTTCTACGCGCGGATGGGCTCGCTGGCCGAGCGGGTCTTCCCGACCGTGCTCGAGCCGTTGCGCTCTCGGGAGGCTGTGCGCGACCTGGTCGGCGACGACGCGCTGTTCGACGCCCTGACGACCCAGCCCGTCGACACGCTGATCGGCCGGGTCACCGACGACGACACCGTGCGCGGCATCATCGCCACCGACGCCCTCATCGGCACCTTCGCGTCGCTGTCGGGCACCGACCTGCGAGCCAACGTGTGCCTGCTCTACCACCTCATCGGCGGCGGCACCGGAGACTGGGACGTACCGGTCGGCGGCATGGGCGCCCTCACCCGATCCCTGGCCGCCGCGGCATCCGCGAGTGGCGCCACCATCGAGACGGGCGCCGAGGTCACCTCGGTCGACCCGTCGACAGGCGAGGTCCGGTGGCTCGGCGGCCACGTGACGGGCGCCAACCTGCTGTTCGGGTGCGCACCCGAGGTGGCGAACCGCCTGCTCTCGGCGGCCGGCGCCGACCCCATCGACACCGAGCCCGACGTCGAGGGAGCCCAGCTCAAGGTCAACATGCTGCTGCGCCGCCTGCCTCGCCTGCGCGATGAGACGGTCGACCCTAGGGCCGCGTTCGCCGGCACCTTTCACGTGAACGAGGGCCACGACCAGCTCGAAGCCGCGTATGCCGCTGCGTTCGCCGGGCACCTGCCCGAGCTTCCCCCGTGCGAGATCTACTGTCACACGCTGAGCGACCGCTCCATCCTCAGCCCCGAGCTGGCGGCCTCCGAGGCCCAGACCCTGACCCTCTTCGGCCTGCACTTCCCGGCCCGGCTGTTCCGCGCCGACAACGAGGCGGCCACCAAGCAGGCGCTGGCCGCCACCCTGCGCTCTCTCGACTCGGTGCTCGCCGAGCCGATCGAGAGCGTGCTCGCCCTCGATGCGAACGGAAACCCGTGCATCGAGGTGAAGAGCCCAGTCGACCTCGAGCAGTCGGTCGGCCTGCCCGGCGGCAACATCTTCCACCGAACCCTGCAGTGGCCGTGGGCCGAGGCCGGCTCCGACGTGGGCACCTGGGGTGTCGAGACGCGGCACGCCAACGTGCTGCTCGCGGGCGCCGGCGCCCGCCGCGGGGGCGGGGTGAGCGGCATCCCCGGTCACAACGCGGCCCGCGCCGTGCTGCAGGGCTGACCCCGACCCTCCCGACCTCTGACCGGCGCCCCGTCGCGTTCCCGACAACACACCGGTTAGAGGTCAGGCCCGCCAGACGCCCGAGCTGCCCCGACGGTGGCTCACCATCAGGTGGGTGTCGACGATGCCCACCGCCTCCATCAGTGCGTACATCGTGGTCGGTCCGACGAAGGCAAAGCCCTTCTTGCGCAATGCCTTCGAGAGGGCGACCGACTCCTGCGACGAGGTCGGCACGTCGGCGTAGGTCTGGGGGCGAGGAGTGTCGCTCGGCCGGAACGCCCAGACGAAGTCGACGAGCCCGCCCTCGTCGCGCAGGGCGAGGGTGGCCCGGGCGTTGGTGATCGCGGCTCGAATCTTGCCGCGATGGCGCACGATGCCGGCGTCACCGAGCAGGCGTTCCACGTCGCGCTCGTCGAAGGTCGCCACGAGCTCGGCATCGAAGCCGGCGAAGGCCGCGCGAAAGGCCGGGCGCTTGCGCAGGATGGTGACCCACGACAACCCGGACTGGAAGCCCTCGAGGCAGATGCGCTCGTAGAGGCCCGTTTCGTCGCGTACCGGCATCCCCCACTCGTTGTCGTAGTAGTCGCGCAGCAGCTCGTCGGTGGCCGCCCACTGCGGTCGCGTCAGGCCGTCGTCACCCGTCACCGTCATGGCTCGACCCTAGAACCCTGCGACAATGCGACATGCCCCAGACCGACCCGCCGCGCGGTGACCACGACTCGATCGGTCGTCGCGACCTGGCTCACTGGGACACACGGCTCGGGCGATGGCTCGTGTCCCTGGTGACGGGGGTCGTTCGCGCCCTGCGCCCCACGGTTGGTCGGGCCGCCTCGTGGTCGTCGGCCAACGTCGCGTTCGTCGTGTTCAGTGTGATCGCCCTCGTGGTCATCGCCCTGCTCGTCGACGGCGCTCAGGAGGTCTACGAGGGCGTGGTCGGTGGAAACGGGCTGACCACTGTCGACCGGCCGGTGCTCGACGCGATGGTCTCCGTGCGCAACCCCACGCTTGACGGTGTGATGACCGCCTTCACGAACATCGGAGGCCCCGTCGGGATGCCGCTGCTCGCCACGGTCGTCGTCGTCGTCATGACCGTGCGTCGCCGACGGTGGACGCCGGTGGTCGTCACCGCCATCGCGGCGGCGGGTTCGCTGGTGATGACGGTCGTCGGGAAGGACCTCGTCGGCCGGGCCCGGCCACCGGCCGCCCTGGCCGTTCCCCCGCTCGAGATCTCGCCCTCGTTCCCCAGCGGTCACACGCTCAACGCGACCGTGCTGACCACCGTCGTCGTCTACCTGGTGCTGATCCAGACCACCGCCGTGTGGCAGCGAGTCACCTCGGTCGTGGTCGGCCTGAGCTTTGTCGTCACCATGGGCCTCAGCCGGGTCTACCTGGGGCACCACTGGCTTACGGACGTGGTCGCCGGCTGGGCCATCGGGTTCGCGTGGGCACTGGCGGTGGTCACCGCCCACCGTCTCTGGCTCACGCTGCGCGACGAGGGTCGCGACACGGCTCGGTAACCCGAGCACCAGAGCTTGGCCCCTTCAGGTTCACTGACTGCCGCGAGTCGACCGACGTCGGCTTCAGAGCTGCCTCAGCTCGCCCTGATCGCAGGAGTATCGGACGGCCAGGCTGCCGGCGGGAGGCAGGCTCACCGGGTGCGTCGCGGTCAGACCGAGGCCGCGGCGAAGAGAGGTACGAATGGTCAGGGGGTGAGGGTTGCTGTTCATGCCTCCAGCGTCGAACCGGCTCCTGTGCGGTGTTTGTGACAACACGTAGCCATGACCGTGGCTGAATCTGCCTTCACCACAGGTCAGTCGACCTCAGAGGTTGAGTGCCCTCTCCACCGCCGACGCCACCGCAGTGGGCCCGCTCGCGCCGGAGCGGTCTGACTCATCGCGCAGCCCGGCGATGACGCCGGAGCGGTCGTCGTCGCTGCGGTTCTGGCTCAGCTTGGCCTTGGCCTCGATCCTCGCGATGGTCATCTCGATGCCGACGACAGCCTTCAGCTGCCCGGCCACGTACTTCTCAGGCGCGTCGCTCACGGCCCAGGGGGTGGCCCGCTTGCCCTCATGACGCTCGGTGAGGCGGGTCACCGCGGTGCGCACCCAGTCGACGTCGTCGTGGATGGTGACCGGGCCCCTGAGATGCACCGCGGAGTAGTTCCAGGTGGGCACCACCCGGCCGTGCTCGGCCTTGCTGGCGTACCAGCTGGGTGAGACGTAGGCATCGGGTCCGGCGACCACGAACAAGGCGTCCGCCCCGTCTACGATGCGCCGCCAGTGGTCGTTCGCCCGGGCGAGATGAGCCACCACCCGGTCGCGCCCTTCGACGCTGTCGAGCAGGATCGGCAGGAGGGTGACGTCGGGCACCCCGTCGGCACCGACGGTCACGAGCTGGGCTACCGGGTGGGCCTGGAGGAAGGCGCCCACCTCAGGTTCGGGCATGACGTTGAATCGGGGAACGTACATGGCCCCGATGCTCCCACCTCCCCAGGGGGGCCATGAGTTAGCCTGTGTCGCCGGGATGCCGCACGACCCGGTAGGGGCCGCGCTCCACCACCATCTGGCCGGGGCCGGTCTTCAGCACCGTAGTGAAGGCGTGAACTGCCCCGGGTCTGCGCAGACCGCCCAAGCGGTATCCTCACCGTCACGGCGGTGGCGATCAGGCCGGAGGCGACGCGGCACCCGAGAACACGGCATCCGAGAACACGGCATCCGACAACACCGCCGAGACGGCGATGGGCACCGATCGTGGCGGGCCGCGCTCGTCGAGGTGAGCGCGGTGCTGCTCATCGTTGCGATCGCTGTGGCGATCGGGTGGGCCCGGTTCGTCGGCCGCCGACCGGCGGACCGGCTCCAGTCCCTCAACCAGTGAACGAAAGTGGCCACTCGACCAGGTCTGGAGTCGAGTGACCACGGTGCCCGCTGCGCGGGGGTTTCAGTGGTGGCGCTGCGGCACGCGTGGTGCCGACGACCAGGGTCGGGGTGCCCCCTCGTGGGGTGCCACTTCAGAGGGATCGCCGTGACGGGCCCGGCCGGCGTCGGCGCTCGAGAATTTTGCCACGGCGGGATCGAGACGCTCGGCGATTCGCCTCAGCACCAGGGCCGTTCGGCGGCGTCGCCGAGGCCGGGCCGGTCGACCCAGACCGCTCGCGCGAGCCTCGCGTGCGTGCTGGGAGCGGACGCGTTCGACGATGAGCTCGCGGGCGAGCACTTCGTGGGGGCTGAGGCTGACCGGCGGCTCCGCGGCGTTCACGACAGGCTGCCTTTGGCCCGGGCGACGCGGATGTCGCCACTGCCCGAGTGAACCGTGAGGCGGGTCTGGGACTCAGACCCCTCCGGACCGTCTGCCTCGTCGAGGTCGACCTTGACGTCACCGGTGACGGTGTTGAGGTCGAGGTAGGCGGCGACCCCGATCGCCACCGCGATTGAGATGTCGCCGGTGCCGGTCTTGGCCCGCACCGTGCCACCACACACGGCGCCCAGCTTGACGTCACCGGTGCCGGTGATCAGGAGTAGGTCGTCTGACGAGGCGCCGACGCCGATGTCGCCCGAACCGCTCTTGGCCTTGACCTCACCGTCGGCTCGGCGCAGCTGAATGTCGCCGCTGCCCGCGATCAGGTCGACATCCTCGCCGGCCGACTCGAGCGTGATGTCACCTGAACCGGTCTTGGCGTTCACCCCTCCCCGCACGGCTCGGGCGGTGATGTCGCCCGAACCCGACTTGAGCTCGGCCGCGTCGACGTCCTCGAAGGTGAGGTCGCCCGAACCGCTGGCCGCCTCGACACGGGCCAGCAGACCGCGGGCCGTCACGTCGCCCGAACCGGTCTTGACGTCGATCGAGCTGCCGACCGGAAGCTCGACCTCGACATCGATCGAGCCCCGTCGGCCGAAGCCGAACCCGCTCTCGTGGCCCCGAGGTTCCAGCACGACGATGTCGTCGTCACCGCGGGCCTCCACGGTGAAGCGCTCTGCGAGGTCGGCGCCGTCACCGTCGCGGGGGATGAGGCGCACCAGCGTGTCGGACCGCTCGCTCGCGATCAGGGTGACGTCGCCTCGCCGCACCTCGACCCGCAAGGTGATCGGACCGCTGTTGTCGAACTGCCTCTCAAAACTGTTCATGTCAGTCTTCCTTCGTCGCTCGTACGGGTGTGTCGTGCCGGTCGGTTGCCGATGGTGGTGCCGGGGGTAGGGGTCAACGGACCCAGCCCTGCACGCGCTTGTTCGAGGAGCGGTTGCGACCGGGTGCACCTGGCCCGAGCCTGGCGCCGACGTTGATGGTCAGCCCACCCACGGTCGCCGCCCGCACCGCGTTCACCAGCCAGGTGTTGAGCGACTGCCCACGGCCCGAGGCCAGCTCTTCCGCCTTGGCCTTCAGCACCTCCGGGAGGCGCAGCGTGATGCGGGCGGTCTCCTCGCCCTCCTCGCCCTGCGACATCACCCTGGTGTCACTTTCGGGGATCGCCGTCGTGTCATCGGGTGCCGCCGGCGACGGGCCGGCGCCGACGACCACGAACACCGGCTCCCGACCCTGCAGACGCACCTCGACCGACCAGCCGTCGAGCTCGTTGGTGATCTCGGCTGCAGCGTGCGAGAGGGCGTCCATCAGGGCCAGGCGCGTCGAGGAGTCGATCGCATAGGCCATCCGGTCGGCGGCCTGTTCCATCTCCGGACCCATCGCCCTGGCCGCCTGGGCGAGATCCCGACGCAGTGCGTCGACGTGCTCTGTGATGTCCATAGACACCACAATGACACCGCAGTGACATCACGTCAACACCATAACGACCATATCTCTGATCGGATGCCGTCCGGCCCGCGGGACAGCATCCGCGGCAGGCCGTTGGCCGGTTCTTCACCGACCGTTCCAGCAGCCCCTGCACGAACCACAGGGATTCGGTCGACAATGGTGGTGCGCCGACCGACGGCCTTGTCACGAAGGAGAACCGATGAGCTCGAGGGCCCGACCCGTGAACGTGCCTGCGGCCGACCCGTCGACGGGCCCGTCGCCCGACGAGTCGCTCGCCGACTCGGCGGCCAGGGCAGACGACGAGCGCGCGAAGCAGTCGGCCCAGCCCACGATGCGCGCCGGCGGTCGGTTCCCGCCCCTGCGCCGGATGGGGGCCGACTCCGAGTCGATCATCGCCGCCGTCGGCGCCTCCACGAACTTCCGCGACGGACGGTTCCACTCCCCCGAGCCGACGCACCGGCCCGACAAGGCGCAGGCGCTCCAGATCGCCACCGCGGCCTGGCGTCACCGTGGGCGCGGACAGCCCGCTGGTGAGGTGCCGATCGTGGCCGCCCAACCGGCCGTGATCCCCGGTGAGCTGGCGGTGACCTGGTACGGCCACGCGACCACGGTGGTCGAGATCGACGGTGCGCGCCTGCTGCTCGACCCCGTCTTCGGCGACCGGGTCTCACCCGTCGGGCTCACGGGCCCCCGCCGCCTCCACCCCGCGCCGGGCCGCATCGAGGACCTCCCGTCTCTCGACGCGGTGCTGATCTCGCACGACCACTACGACCACCTCGACGAGCCCTCGATCGCCCGTCTCGAAACCAGCCACCGCCCGCTCTACGTCGTGCCGCTGGGCGTCGACGCACACCTGCTCGCCTGGGGTGTGCCTCGCGAGCGCGTCACGGCTCTCGACTGGTACGACGAGGTCGAGGTGCACGGCATCCGGCTGACGTGCACGCCGGCCCGGCACAACTCCGGCCGTGGCTTCACCGAAGCCCAGACCTTGTGGGCCGGGTGGGCGATGCAGGGCCCGGCGCACTCCGCGTACTTCGCCGGAGACTCCGGCCCCTCCGGGTGCTTCGCCGAGATCGGTCAACGGCTCGGGCCGTTCGACCTGACCATCATCCCCGTGGGCGCCTACGACCGCTTCTGGCCCGATATCCACGTGACCCCGGCCGAGGCCCTCGATGCGCACATCGCAGTCAACACCCCGGCGGATGCCGTGCACCACACCAGGCACGCCACGGCACCCGACGAAGACGACGAGAACGACGATGACGACGCCCTCGACCCGGCCGGCCGTTCGGTGCTGCTGCCGGTGCACTGGGCCACCTTCAACCTGGCCCTGCACTGGTGGTCAGAGCCAGTGCGCTGGCTGCGCCGGTTGGCCGGGCCCGCCGGCATCCCCGTCGTCTATCCCAGGGTCGGAGCCCGCGTCGACCTCACGGCGGGCACGTCGGCCCAGGTCGCGGGCCGCCATGCCACCCCGTGGTGGCAGGAGTGCGCAGCAGACGGCGACCACGACTGAGGGGTCAGCGCTCCTAGGTGGTGACTGGCCCCCGTGATGAATGCCGCTCCCATCCACCCCACCCCACCTCCAGTCCCCTCCCGCCAGGTGAACGCAGCGTTCGCTCTCGAACACCGTGCTGTAACGGTGAGTTCGAGAACGAACACTACGTTCAGCTGGTGCGCGGGGCGGGCAGCAGCAGGGAGAAGGTGGTGTTGCCTGGCGTGCTCACGAGCTCGACGCGGCCGCCGTGCGCCTTCGCCACGGCGGAGACGATCGACAGGCCGAGACCCGTGCTGCCACCGTTGCGGTTGCGGGCGTCATCACCACGGGCGAAGCGTTCGAACACGTTGCCCTGCAGAGCGATCGGCACGCCAGGGCCGTCGTCGTGGACCGCGATACGGACCCAGTCGCCCTCGTGGCGTACCGAGGTCGTGACCGCCGTGAACTTCGGCGTGTGGGCGCGGGCGTTGCCGAGCAGGTTGGCCACGATCTGGTGCAGCCGGGCATCGTCACCGCGCACCTCGACCGGTTCGGGCGGCAGGTCGAGGCCCCACCGATGGTCGGGTGCCGCGGCGTGCGCGTCGCTGACCGCGTTGATGACGAGCATCGACAGGTCGACCGTTCCGTCGGCGAGGGGGCGACCGGCATCCAGTCGGGCCAGCAGCAGCAGGTCTTCGACGAGGGAGGACATCCGGTCGGCTTCGGACTCGATGCGTGCCATCGCATGCGTCACCGAGGGGGGCACGACATCAGGCTCACGCTTCGACAGCTCGGCATAGCCCTTGATGGACGCCAGCGGTGTGCGCAGCTCGTGGGACGCGTCGGCCACGAACTGGCGCACCCGCTGCTCACTCTGGTGGCGCGCGTTGAGAGCGCTGTCGACGTGGTCGAGCATCTCGTTGAACGCGGCTCCGACCTGGCCGACCTCGGTGCGGGTGTCGGTGTCGGCCGGCGCCACGCGCTCGGCGAGCGCGACCTGACCGCTGTCGAGCGGCATCCTCGACACCCTGGTCGCGGTACCCGCCACGCGCCGCAACGGCTCGAGGTTGCGCCGCACGATCCAGGTGCCGAGGGCGCCGACTAGCACGATGCCCAGGCCCACCCCCGACACGGCGATGAGCACCATTCGACCGACCGTGGCATCGGTCGGCGCGGTGGCGAGCCCCACCACCTGGGTGCCCGTGGCCACGGGGTTGCGGTTGCCGTCGACGAAGGTCACCCGGGCCGCCATCAGCCGGTAGCGGCCCACGTCACCGCCGAGGTCGACCGTCTTGGCGTCCGAGCCGACGCCGGCAGCCTGAATCTTGGCCAGCTGCGCCGGGCTCAGCACGATGTTGCCGTGCGTCGACGAGACGAACCCGGCATTGGCGGTCGAGGTCAGCTGAGCGACCAGGCGGTCGGCGCCCGGGCCCCTCGGTCCGTCGTCGTCCTGCCTGGGTGCACCGGGCCGGTTGTTGCTGATCAGGGAGGCGCGCAGCTGGTCGTCGACCTGGCCGTTCAGCTGCCGGCCGAGGGCGACCACGGTGAAGGCTCCGGTGGCAAGGCTCAGCACGGTGAACAGGGCGAGCATCGAGGCGACGAGCTTGGCCCGCAGGGTCCAGGCCGACCACGACTGGACTCGCGCCAGAACGCTCACGTGCTCGGCGACGGGCGACCTGCCTCCCCGACCGGTCGGGGAGCTGGCTCCAGGCGCTTCGGCGGCTTCCGTGGACAGGTCCACGTGATCCGGTCCCGCGGGTACGACCGGTGCGCGAGCCGGAGCACCCGCGGCTGCGCGGTCCGGCAGGTCGGCGGGCACGGGCGGGTCACTGCGAGGGCGATCGGTTCTGCCCAGCGGGTGGGGAGCTTCAGGGATGCCGATCTGCCCCGTCGGGTCAGACTGCGGGCTTGAGGACATACCCGGCGCCTCGCATCGTATGGATCATCGGGTCGCGGCCGGCGTCGATCTTCTTGCGCAGGTAGGAGATGTAGAGCTCGACCACGTTGGCCTGACCGCCGAAGTCGTAGTTCCAGACCCGGTCGAGGATCTGGGCCTTCGACAGCACCCGCCGCGGGTTCCGCATGAGGTAACGCAGCAGCTCGAACTCGGTCGCCGTGAGGTGCACCTCGGTACCGGCCCGCATGACCTCGTGGCTGTCCTCGTCGAGGGTGAGGTCACCGACGACGAGCATCGAGTCGGACGACGAGACCGCCACCGTCGTGCGTCGCATCAGCGCGCGCACCCGGGCCACGACCTCCTCGAGCGAGAAGGGTTTGGTCACGTAGTCGTCACCACCCGCGGTCAGGCCCGAGACCCGGTCTTCAACGGCATCCTTGGCGGTGAGAAACAGCACGGGAACGCTGTCGTTGTCGGCGCGCATGCGGCGCAGCACCTCGAGCCCGTCGAAGTCGGGGAGCATCATGTCGAGCACGACCGCGTCGGGGTCGAAGTCGCGGGCCACTCGAACGGCCTCCATTCCGGTGCCCGCCGAGCGCACCTCCCACCCCTCGTAGCGCAGGGCCATGCCGAGCAGCTCGGTGAGGTTGGGCTCGTCGTCGACGACCAGCACCCGCACCGGCGACCCGTCGAGACGCTGCAGATGGGCGGCAGTGGCCTTCGACTTCTCGTTCATGGCACCAGTCAACCTGTGTGGTCTGTGTGAGCGCCACCATCTTGCTGTGTGAACTCTGTGGATGCCCTGTTGCGCGGTCCCCAGCCGTCCACCGGTGCGGCGGTGGCCCTGCCAGTCGGGTCGACCGGTGCTGACACCGGGCAGCTGGGCGGCGGTCGAGCGGGCTGGGCTCCACCACGGAACGGCACGACACACGGCGGGAGCCCGGGGCCGGCCGGCCGACGGCACCGGGCCAGGGCTCCAGCTCCGACCCGGGCGTGCTGGACACCTGAGCCCTGCGTCGCAGCCGGCCGTCTCGAGCCCAAGGCAAGCCTCGCCTTCGATGACACCGGCCGGGCCGGCTGTCACGATCAGAGTCGCACCCACTGATCGGAGTCGCACGCATGTCTGACACCCGGGCCGGGGACGCCCGCGACGAGATCGAGGCCGCCACCGACCGTACGGCCTCCCGGCAGTCGGGCGAGCCGCACGACTCCACGATGACGAGTCGGCTCAACTGGCTACGGGCCGGCGTGCTCGGGGCCAACGACGGCATCGTCTCCACGGCGGGTGTCGTCGTCGGGTTCGCCGGGGCGACCAGCAACCGGGGGGCGATCATCCTCGCCGGCATCGCGGCGCTGGCCGCCGGCGCCCTGTCGATGGCGGCGGGTGAGTACGTCTCGGTCAGCACCCAGCGCGACTCCGAACGTGCGCTCATCAAGCTCGAGCGTCAAGAGCTGCACGACGACCCCGACGGCGAGCTGGCCGAGCTGGCCGAGATGTACGAGCACAAGGGCCTCAGTCGCGACCTCGCGCGCCAGGTGGCCGTCGAGCTGACCGCGAAGGACCCCCTCTCGGCGCACGCCGACATCGAGCTCGGCATCGATCCCGACGACCTGACCAACCCGTGGGCCGCGGCCGGCGCCTCGATGGGAGCCTTCATCGTGGGGGCGCTGCTTCCGCTGCTGACCATCACCTTCGCCCCGGAGCACCTGCGCACCATGGTCACCTTCACGGCGGTCGCGTTGGCCCTGGTGCTGACCGGATGGGCCAGCGCTCGCCTCGGCCGCAGTCCGGTGCCACGCGCCATCGCCCGCAACGTGGTCGGCGGCCTGCTCGCCATGGTCATCACGTATGTCATCGGAGCCGTGGTCGGCCTCAACCTGGCATGACGACCTTCCGGCTCTGGTGCATGAACACCCTCCTCGCCTGTACGCTGTGTTCAGGACCGCACCCGTGCCCACGCCGAGTCGGCGACGAGCCACGACCATCGCCAGGAGCGAAACGGTCGGGCATCAGGCCCCAGCCCCTTGGCGCAAACCTGAGTGGGCAGCACCTGAGGCACTGGCCAGGTCCAGCACGAACCGGTACGACCGGCCTGCGTCTCGTGGGCCGTTTCGTGGGGAACCCGGCTCGTTGGTCCAACGCCTCGTCATCAGGAGGAGCATGTCGCCCAATGTCCGTCGCCGGACGTCCGGTCGCCCCGGCGGCCGCGTTGTCCTGACGCGCCCTGACGACCCCGCGCCGATCATTCCGATCCTGGCCCGCCGGGTACGCGAGATCGAGGCGAAGGTCGGACGTGGCCCGATGAGCCCCTCGAACCGCACGAAGTTCCAGGTGATCGCCCTGCTCGTGCGCTCGGAACGCGCCCGCATCAAGGGTGACCCCGAGATCCCGTCGGGGGCTCGAACCGAGCTGCTCAAGCGTCTTGACGGAATCGCGACCATCCTGGCCCAAGTGACCTCTCGTGACACGAGTCTGCTGACCCTGCTCGACGGCAAGACCCCCGGCCCGGCCGCTCAACGGTTGCGGCTCGACTGGCTGCTCGAGTCGGGCGCCGAGCTGGCTCCCGAGGACATGGTCATCGTCGCTCCGGCGCCTCCCGCTCCGGTCATCCCCGCCGGGGTCACCACGACGCAGGCGCCGGTTCCCGCATCCGTCTCCTCGCGCGTGATGTCCAACCCCTTCCTCGCGCCCGACCTCGGGCGGGCCCTGCAGCACGAGCGCCTTCCGGGGCGCCTCGCCGGGTGGGACCTGATGGACCCGCTCTACCGCGCCTTCGAGGAGGGCGCCGGTGGCGGGTCCGCCACGATGGACCTGCCGCCCGCGCCCACCATCGACCGCATCTCGCCGCAGGGTTCGACCCTGATGGTGCACCAGGCCCGCTTCCTCGAGGAGGTGCGGCTGGGGCATCGAACCTTCCTGCTCGCCGACGAGCCCGGGCTGGGCAAGACGGCCCAGTCGGTGCTGGCTGCCTCCGTGGCGGGGGCCTACCCGATGCTGGCCGTGGTGCCGAACGTCGTGAAGATCAACTGGGCCCGTGAGGTGCAGCGCTGGACGCCGCAGCGCCGCGTCGCGGTCATCCACGGAGACGGCCGCGACGTCGACGCCTTCGCCGACGTCTTCGTGGTGAACTACGAGATCCTCGACCGGCACTTCGCCTGGCTCTCGAGCCTCGGGCTGCGGTCGATGGTGGTCGACGAGGCGCACTTCATCAAGAACCTCAAGTCGCAACGGTCGCAGCAGGTGCTGGCCCTCGCCGACCGTCTTCGTGACCTCACGCCCGGCGGCAACCCGCTGCTGATGGCCCTCACCGGCACACCGCTGATCAACGACGTCAAGGACTTCCAGGCCATCTGGACCTTCCTCGGGTGGGTGCGCAACAACAAGCCCACCTCCGAGCTCATCGGTCGTCTCGAGGAGACCGGGCTCACGCCGTCAGACCGGGCCTTCTACCGCGAGGCGCGCTCGGCTGTCGTCGACATGGGCATCGTGCGACGGCGCAAGGTCGACGTCGCCAAGGACCTGCCCGAGAAGCGCGTCGCAGACATCCCCGTCGAGCTCGACGACGACCTCGGCCGTTCCGTGCGCCAGGCCGAACGGGCCTTGGGTCAGCGGCTGCTGGTCAAGTACCGCGCGTTCCTCACCGAGCACAACGCCGCCGAGATCCCCGGTGAGCCCGACGAGGCGCTGATGCGTCGCGTGGCCGCGGCCGAGCTGAAGTCCTCCTCGGCGAAGAACGGCACCGAGAACGTCTTCTCGCTCGTGCGCCGCATCGGTCAGGCCAAGGCCTCCCTCGCGTCCGACTACGCCATCCAGCTCTCTCACTCGGTCGGCAAGGTGGTCTTCTTCGCGAAGCACATCGACGTCATGGACACCGCCGAGCGCAAGCTGGCGGATGCCGGTCTGCGCACCGTCTCTGTTCGCGGCGAGCAGACCTCGAAGCAGCGCCAGGTCGCCATCGACGCGTTCCAGAACGACCCGGAGGTCGCGGTCGCGGTGTGTTCGCTCACGGCCGCCGGAGTCGGCCTCAACCTGCACGCCGCCTCGAACGTGGTGCTCGCCGAGCTGTCGTGGACCGCCGCCGAGCAGGGCCAGGCGATCGACCGGGTGCACCGCATCGGCCAGGACGAACCGGTCACCGCGTGGCGCATTCTGGCCGCCGGCACGATCGACTCCAAGATCGCCGAGCTCATCGACGCCAAGCAGGGGCTCGCCGCCCGCGCTCTCGACGGGAGCGACGAGGAGGTCGCGTCGGGCGACACCCTCCAGCTCGAGGCGCTCGTCCAGCTGCTGCGCCAGGCCCTGGCCGACTGACCGACTGACCGACTGACCCCTGGTCATAGCGGGTCGCCGCGAACGATCGCCGACCACGAACGATCATGAGCGGTCAGGACCGAACCTGACCCGCCAGGGGGCTGAGGCGGGCCCACCTCACCCGAGCATAATGAGCAGTGCCTGACTGGGGTGCCGATTTCGAGAGGACTCAGATGCCGTCGATGCGCAGCACGGAGAGCATCTTCCTGCGACTCGAACGCGCCGGCTACCCGATGGACGTTGCCGGGATCTACGTGCTCGAGGCGGCCCCGGAAGGGCCGTTGCCCTTCGCCGACATTCGGGCGGTCTTCGCCCAACGGCTCTCCGGCTCGCCCATCGCCAACCGGGTGATCGCGCATGCCCCGCTGCGCATCGGCGAGGATCGCTGGTCGCAGGCAGACTCGGTCGACCTCGACGCGCACATGCACTACCGAGTGGTGCCGGCACCGGGCGACCAGAGTGCCCTGATGAACACCGTGCTGGACGTCACGAGCCAGCCGCTCGACCGCGGCCGGCCGCTCTGGGAGGCCTGGTACCTGACGGGGCTGGCCGATGGGCGGTCGGCGCTGGTGCTGCGCCTGCACCATGCGGTGATGGACGGCATGGGCATGATCGCGCTGCAGCAGCTGCTCTTCGACGTCGCTCCCTCCCCCGTCTGTCACGACCTCGAGCCGACGCCGATGGTCGGGCGGCCCCACCCCTCGTTGCTGCGACGGGCAGTGGTGGAGATACCCAGCCGCCTGGCGGCCAACACCGTCGCCACGAAGCGGCTTCTGGCCAGTGCCGCCGAACAGGTTGGCGTGCTTGCCCGGTCTCCGCGCCCGGCGCCCATTCGGCTGCCCGAGCTACCGGGCTACGTGCCCTCCCTGACCAACGCCCCGCCGTTGACGCTCTTCAACCAGCACGTCACCGATCCGCACAAGTCGATCGCGATCGTCAGCCTGCCCTTCGCCCAGGTGCAGGCGGTGCGGGTGGTGGTCCCTGGAACAACCATCAACGAGGTGCTGCTCGCGCTCGTGACCGGGAGCATGCGCGACTATCTGGCGGCGCACGACGACCTGCCTGACCGCCCCATCCGCACCACATGTCCCGTCAACGTGCGGGCCGCGGGTGACGACGGCCTGCCCGGCAACCACCTAACCACGATGTGGGTCGACCTGCCCGTACACCTGGACGACCCCGTAAAAAGGCTGGCCGCGGTGCGCGCGAGCTCGGCCGCGGCCAAGGCCGCCCTGCCCCGGTCTCGGGCCGAGTGGGACTCCCTCGCCGACGTCGGTGACCTGTTGCTGCCCGGCGTCGTCTCGGCCGCCATGGCCTTCGCCGGCACCAAGGCGTCGAGCCTGCTGCCGCCCACCCAGAACCTCACCGTCTCGACGCTGGCTGGGCCTCGTCAGCCGCTCTACCTGGCCACCCGCCGCATCGCCAACGTCTTCCTCCGCGGCATCGTGAGCCCGCCGGTTCACCTGTTCGTGGCCGCCATCACCTACGACCAGCACGTCGACATCAGTGTCACCACGGTGAGCCAGCTGTGCCCCGACCCACAGGCGCTGGTCGACGGCCTGGCGACCGAGCTCGACCGGCTCCTGGCCGCCGTTCCCTGACGGCTCTGCGGGCTCTGCGGGCTCTGCGGGTCTGACAGGGATGCCGGTCAGGCGGGCCGAACGGCGCTCAGGCAGAACAGCGGCCACGCCGGGTCGAGCCTGACGCGCCACTGCGGCGGAGCGGACTACGCCTGTCGGAGGCCTCGACGCGCATCCGACGTGACTCAGAGCTCGACGTGCAGGATGCTGAGCCCCACCCGCTCGCCCGTGGGCAGCTCGTGGGCCCGAGGCACCGTGCCGACCACCACGAAGCCGAGGCTCTCGTACAGCCCGATCGCTGGCCGGTTGGTCTCGACCACGGCGTTGAACTGCATTGCGGCGTAGCCCGACTCCCGCGCCCAGGCCAGTGAGTCGACGACCAAGGATCGGCCCACACCACGTCCGCGCGCCGCCCTCGTCACCATGTAGCTCGCCGTGGCCACGTGCGCACCCGGCCCTGGTCGGTTGCGACCCATCTTCGCGGTTCCCACCACCAGGTCATCGCCGACCACGGCCACGCTGGCTCGGCCACCCGGACCGTTGTCGAGCCAGATCTCGCGGGCGACCGTCTCGCTCAGGTCGGTCGGGAAGGGAAAGGTGTCGCCGGCTCGAACGACCTGCTCGATGATCGACCACACCTGCGCCCAGTCGGCCTCAGTCAGATCACGGACGACAACGGCATCCGGCTCACTCACGGCGCACCCTCCGTCGTCACCGCTCGGGCACGTTGGCGTCGAGCTCACCGAGCCACGTCGTCGCGCTGGCGTCAGACGGCATCCGCCAGTCTCCTCGGGGTGAGAGCGACCCGCCGGCCACCACCTTCGGCCCGTTCGGAAGGGCGGAGCGCTTGAACTGGTTGGCGAAGTAGCGGGTGATGAACACCTCGAGCCACTTGCGGATGGTGGGCAGGTCGTAGGCCGCGCGCTCGGCGTCGGGGTAGCCGGCGGGCCACTCCCCCACCTCGACGTCGCTCCAGGCGTGGTGGGCCAGGAAGGCGATCTTCGACGGGCGGTAGCCGCGGCGGAGCACGTGGAAGAGGGTGAAGTCCTGCAGCGAGTAGGGCCCGATACGGTCCTGCGTGCTCTGCGGCTTCTCACCCTCCTTCGCCGGCACCAGCTCGGGCGAGATCTCGGTGTCGAGGATCGACTCGAGCGTCTCGGCCACCGGCTCCTCGAACTGAGCCGATGAGATCACCCAGCGAATCAAGTGTTGTATCAACGTCTTCGGTACGCCGGCGTTGACGCCGTAGTGCGACATCTGGTCACCAACGCCGTAGGTGCACCAGCCGAGCGCCAGCTCGGAGAGGTCACCGGTGCCGAGCACGATGCCGCCCCGCTGGTTGGCGATGCGAAAGAGGTAGTCGGTGCGGATGCCGGCCTGCACGTTCTCGAAGGTGACGTCGTACACCTCCTCGCCGCGCCCGAAGGGGTGGTCCATCGCGGTCAGCATCTCGGTCGCCGCGGGCCGGATGTCGAGCTCTGCCCACGTCACGTCGAGCGATCCCATGAGCGAGATGGCGTTGTTCTTCGTGTGGTCGCTCGTGGCGAAGCCGGGCATGGTGAACGCGAGGATGTCGCTGCGAGGGCGACCGAGCCGGTCCATGGCCTTGGCCGCCACGATGAGGGCGTGGGTGCTGTCGAGGCCACCGCTGACCCCGATGACGATCTTGGGCCGGCCGATGGCCGTCAGGCGCTGCTCGAGCCCGGAGACCTGGATGTTGTAGGCCTCGTAGCAGTCGAGGGCGAGACGCTGCTCGTCGTCGGGCACGAACGGGAAGCGGTCGACCTTGCGCAGCAGCCCGATGTCGTCGGTGGGCGGGTCGAGCCGCACATCGACGGTGCGGAATTCGCTCGTGCGGGTCGCGTGGGTGCGACGGTTGTCATCGAAGGTGCCCTGACGCTGACGCTCCTGACGCAGCAGGTCGAGGTCGATGTCGGCGATCGAGGTGCGGTCTCCCTCGGGAAACCGCTCGGTCTCGGCGAGCAGGGCACCGTTCTCGTAGATCATCGTCTGGCCGTCCCACGAGAGGTCGGTCGAGCTCTCACCCTCGCCGGCCGCGGCGTAGAGATAGGCGGCCAGGCACCGCATCGAGGCCGTGCGGCAGAGCAGGTGACGGTCCTCGGCCTTCGACACGGTGATCGGGCTGCCCGAGACGTTGGCCAGCACGGTGGCTCCGGCGAGGGCCGCCTCGTGGCTGGGTGGGATCGGCACCCAGAGGTCTTCGCACACCTCGACGTGGAGCACGAGGCCCGGCACGTCGACGGCGCGGAAGAGCAGGTCGGGCCCGAACGGCACCCACTGGCCGGCCACCTCGATGTCGAGGCCCCGTTGGTCGTCGCCCGGCGCGAAGTGTCGCCGTTCGTAGAACTCGCGGTAGGTGGGCAGGTACGACTTCGGGGCGACCCCGATGATGCCGCCGCCCTGAATCACGACAGCGCAGTTGTACAGCCGGTTGCCCCGGGCCAGTGGAGCCCCGACGACGAAGATCGGGCGCAGGTCGGCAGTCGCCTCGCAGATGCGGGCCAGAGCCTCGTCGACAGCGTCGAGCAGGGGGTCCTGCAACAGCAGGTCGTCGATGGCGTAGCCCGACAGTCCGAGCTCGGGAAAGACGGCGACGGCCACCCCGTCGTCGTGCAGGTCGCGCACCCTGGCGATGACGGTGTCGGCGTTGCGCTGCGGGTCGGCGATGGCGAGCGGCACCGTGCAGGCCGCGACCCGGGCGAACCCGTGGCGGTACGAGCTCCAGAAGTCCATGACCACAGTCAAGCGGATGCCGGCCTGTTGTCGCGCGCCGGGCCGCAGATACTACACTTCGTAGGAGAAGGCCGCCGACGGCTAACGGGGCCGTCCTCCCGAAAGGTGACGACGATGTCTGCGAGTGAAGAACCGACCCATGAGATGCACCCGGAAGAGAGCTGGGAGTTTCTGCGCGGCCATGAGTTCGGCCGGATCGCCTTCCATCTGCTCGACGAGGTGCACATCGTTCCGATCAACTACGTCGTCGAGGGCGAGCGGTTGATCTTTCGCACCTCTGAGGGCAGCAAGCTGCTCGGACTGAAGATGAACGCCGACGTGGCCTTCGAGACCGACGAGATCACCGACGAGGTTGCCACCAGCGTCGTGCTGCGCGGCCAGGCCCGCGAGCTGACCGGCGACGCCGGCAGACTCGTCGAGCAGCTCCCCCTGCGACCATGGGTCGACACGCCGAAGATGCGCATCATCGCCATCGAGAAGATCGAGGTCACTGGCCGCCGGTTCGACCTCGCCCGCCCGTGGCTGCGAGCCCGGGTCGACTGACGCCGACTTCATCGCGATCGCAGGAGGGTCGATCCAGTGGCCACCACGGTGCGTCTCCCTCGCGCGTTCGGCACCTCCGAAGACGGGCAGGTGCCAGACGCGCAGGCTGTTGCGCGTCTGGCACCTCTGAGCGCTGGCAGGTGCCAGACGCGCATCCGCCGGCCGCCCAGCGGCATCCGATCTGTCACCCGGGCGTGCTTGCCGATCAGACGTCGACGGCTCCGCCGCGCAGCTGCCGGGCGATGTCGCGCATCATGGCCACGAACACGATGACCCAGGCAGTCAGGGCCACCCAGATCCAGCCGGCCCCGATGGCCTCGAGGATCGGCAGGTGGTCGGCCCGCCCGAGGTACGTGCTGGCCACGGCGTACATCCCGAGCGGGAAGACGATGCTCCACAGCGCAGGCGAGTAGCTCAGCGGTACGCGCTTGAACACGTGCCGCCACAGGCCCGCTGCCACCAGCACCGGGATCAGCCAGGTCGCGAAGCACCAGAAGACGACCGACATGCCGGCGATCAGCGCCCTGGTCGCATCGACCATCGGCGCGGTCTGCATCTCCACGATGCGCGCGCCGGCCAGCACCGTGATCGCCACCGCCCCCATGGCCACCCAGTAGGGCGGGTCGAGCTGCACCGGCTCGAGGCGGTAGAGCATCAGACGCAACGACACGAAGACGCCGACCGCCGCGTACAGAAACACCCCGACCGACCACGAGAAGACCGCGATGATGGCCAGCCCGATACGCCCGTTGGTGACCACCACCTCGAGGCTCGACGCAGCGATGGCGACCGACTGGCTGGCGACGACCCAGATGAACCAGGTGCCGTTGGCGCTCGCCAGCACCGGCCGCTCGGAATGCCCCAGCACGGCGCTCCACGGCACGACGTAGCCCAGCACGAACCAGCACAGCCCCGCCACGACGAGCAGCACACCCGTCGCGGCGTGCCAGCCCTGCTCACCGGCGCGCACGCCGAGCACGTTGGTGCCGGCCACGAAGGTGAAGAACCCGAACGCGCGTTTGGGGTCGGTGAAGTCGGAGCGCATGTCGTGATGGAAGGCGACCAACCGCCAGGCGTTCAACACCACGAGCACCACGTAGCTGACCACTCCTGCCACGAACAGCACTGCCGAGACTGCTCTGAAGCCACCGAGGTCGAGCCCGAGCGAGATGATGCCGGAGCCCATGACGAGCGCGAAATAGCCGGGGGTCAGCCCCTGCACCCCGGCCGCAACCCGCCCGTTTCGGTCGAGGTATCCCGCGGCTCCACCACCCGTGGTGAGCTGTGCGCTGTGACGACCCGCGTCAGCGGACGGCATCACGAGCCCCGACGAAGGCTGCTACGCAGGCCCGTACGTCAGCCTCGGAGTGAGCCGCCGAGAGCTGCACCCGGATGCGGGCCTTGCCCCGGGGTACCACCGGGAAGCTGAACGCGATCACGTAGACACCGTGAGCAAGCATGTGGTCGGCGATCGCCGCGGCGAGGCGCGCGCCGTCGTCGCCGGGGAACATGACCGGCCGGATCGGGTGGGTGCCGGGCAACAGCTCGAAACCCGCCTCGGTCATGAGGTGGTGGAACAGCTCAGTGTTGGCCTTGAGGGTCTCGCGCTTCTCGGCCGACCCCTCCACCAGTGCGAGGGCCGCCATCGACCCGGCTGCCACTGCCGGCGCCACGGAGTTGGAGAAGAGGTAGGGCCGCGAGCGCTGCCGCAGCAGGTCGACGACCTCGCGGTGCGAGCTGACGTACCCCCCCGAGGCCCCACCGAGCGCCTTGCCGAGCGTGCCGGTGATGATGTCGACGCGGTCCATCACGCCGAACAGCTCGGGGGTGCCGCGCCCGCCGTCGCCGACGAAGCCGACCGCGTGGGAGTCGTCGACGAGAACCATGGCACCGAACTCGTCTGCGAGGTCGCAGATCTCATCCAACGGGGCGTAGGAGCCGTCCATCGAGAACACGCCGTCGGTCACCACCACCATCCGCTTCGCGTCGGCGGCCCGCGCGGCGGTCAGCTGGTCGCGCAGGTCGGCCATGTCACGGTTGCGGTAGCGGAATCGCTTCGCCTTCGACAGCCGAACCCCGTCGATGATCGACGCGTGGTTGAGCTCGTCGCTGATGATCGCGTCGTCAGGGCCGAACAACACCTCGAACACGCCACCGTTGGCGTCGAAGCACGACGAGTAGAGAATCGTCGCCTCCATGCCGAGAAAGTCAGAGATCTTCTCTTCCAGCGCCGTGTGCAGGGTCTGGGTGCCGCAGATGAAGCGGACCGATGCCATGCCGAAGCCCCACTCGTCGAGCGCCGACTTCGCCGCTGCCACGACCGATGGCTCGTTGGCCAGCCCCAGGTAGTTGTTGGCGCAGAAGTTCAGGGCGTCAGCCTTGCGGGTCGTGACGTGCGCCGACTGGGGTGAGGTGAGCTCGCGCTCGTTCTTGTAGAGACCGGCATCCTCGATCTGCTGCAGCGTGGCGGCGATCTCGTCCTTGACTGAGCCGTACATCGGTGTCCTCACTGGGGTCGGTTGGGGTCCACTGCCAATGTATGCCGCTCAGACCCGGTCAACGACCGACGCTGCAACGGCCGTACGTCATGCCGCCAACGAATCGGCGCCCGTGCACGCCCCACTAGAGTTTTCTCGTGAGCGGTCTGATGTTGACGGTGGTGCTGGTGCTGGGGGTCATCTTGCTCACCCCCGTGGCCGACAAGGTGCGGGTGCCCCAGCCCGTGCTGCTGACCATCTTCGGGTTGGCGCTGGCCCTCGCGTCACCGTCGACGACCTTCTCGCTCGACCCCGCCCTCATCCTGCCGCTCGTGCTGCCGCCGCTGCTGTTCGCCGCCACCCAGCGCACGACGGTGAACGAGTTCCGCGAGCACGCGTCGGCCGTCTTCGTGCTGGCGGTCGGGCTCACCGTGGCCACCGTCGCCGTCGTCGCCGTCGTCGCCCACGCGGCCGGGCTCCCCTGGACGGTCGCCTGGGTGCTCGGGGCCATGGTCTCGCCACCCGACCCGGTCGCGGCCACGGCGGTGGCCCGGCGGCTGCGACTGCCGCACCGGCTGGTCACCATCCTCGAGGGCGAGGGGATGTTCAACGACGCCACCGCCCTCGTCGCCTACAAGGTCGCCATCATCGCGGCCGTCACCGGTGACATCACCGCCGTCGACGTGGGGCTGGAGCTCGTCGAGGCGCTCGTGCTCGGCGTAGCCATCGGACTGGCCCTGGGCTACGTCACCCGGCTGTTGCTGGCTCGTATCCACGACGGCTACGCCGAGACCACGTTGACGGTTCTGGTGCCTTTCGGGGCCTACGTCGGGGCCGAGCACGTCAACGGTTCGGGAGTGCTGGCCGTGCTCGTGCTCGGCCTCTACCTGCGCACCTTCGGGCACGAGGCCACCACATCGGGTGGCTGGCTGCTCGGGCGGGCCGTGTGGTCGTACGCCGACTTCCTCATCACCAGCCTCGTCTTCGCGCTGCTCGGCTTCGAGCTCGTATCGGTCATTCGCTCGACGGCGGTGACGATGCAGACCGTCTGGCTAGCGCTGCTCGTCGTCGCCACGCTCGTGGTGTTCCGCGCGGCGTGGATCTTTCCCGCCGCCTCGTTGGGCCGGTTCCGCGCAAGGCGTCGGGACAGGCCGGTGCCGAGCAACTGGCGCGAGTCGGCCGTGGTGTCGTGGGCCGGGATGCGCGGCGTCGTCACGGTGGCCACCGCGCTCGCCCTGCCCACGGTCGTCGAGACCGGTGGCCCCCTGCCCAACCGAAACGAGATCGTCGCGGTCGCGTTGGCGTGCGTGCTGTTGACCCTGGTGGTGCAGGGCCTGACCCTCGGCCCGCTCACCCGGCTGCTCGGGGTGGGCAGCGACGCCGATGAGGCCAAGGAGGTCTCGGCCCTGCGGCTGCGTGCGACCGAGGCGGCGCTCGCGCAGATTCGCGAAGAGGTCGGCGCGAGCGGCACCGACGACGACGTGCAGCAGGCGGCGATGGCCCAGTACGAGGGCTACCTCGCCGCTCAGCAGCGGATGGACCAGGCCCGCGAAGGTGGCGGCAGCGAGCAGACGGAGCAACCCGGCCGGGCCCTCGAGTCGTTGCTCAGCCGGGCCAGCGACGTCGAGCGACAGCTCGTGCTGCGCGAGCGTCGTCGCGGCGAGGTGTCGGCCGGCGCCGCCGACGAGGTGCTGCGCGACATCGAGAACCGGGCACTGCGCGACTTCTCCTGACCCTGACCGACGACGGTCAGGCCGATGACTGGCGCCACAGGGACGCGCCCACAAACGACTCGCCGGGCACCGGGGAGCCTTGCAACCCTCACCCTCTGGGATGCCGGGTCTTCTCAGCCAGCGCCTCTAGCCTCGTGACCGTGTTGTCGATCACCCTCAGCTGGGTCGGTGTCGCCGTGCTGGTGGTGCTCGTTCTCGGCTACGCGTCGAGCATCAGCCGCCGGTCGCCGTCGGCCGTCGGCGATCCGGCCCTGGCCGCCGAGCTGGGCCGGCTGTGCTCTCGGCGGACTCGACGCCTGGCCGCGAGCGTTGTCGACCTGGGCGACCACCCGTCGACACGGTCAGCCTTCGTGCGCTGCGACGCCGCCACCCGGTTCGAGATCGGCTCTGTCACAAAGGCGCTCACCGGGTTGCTGCTGGCCGACGCGCTCGAACGTGGCGAGGTCACCCTCCAGACCCAGGTCGGCGAGGTGATCGCGAAGGCCCACGGCACGCCGTTGGGTGGGGTGACACTGCTGGAGCTGTGCACGCACACGTCGGGCCTACCACGGCTGGCTCTCCGGCCGATGACGCTTCTTCGCGTGCCGCTCCACGGCCTGTTGGGGCTCGACCCCTACCGCGGCACGTCGCCGACGAGCCTGCTGTCGGCCGCCGCACGCCAACACCTGCGCCGCCGGGGGCACTACCGCTACTCCAACCTCGGGGCAGCGGTGCTCGGTCAGGTCGTGGCCACAGTCGCAGGCCGCGACTTCAGCGAGGTGTTGCGCGAGCGGCTGCTCGATCCCCTCAGCCTGGGCGGCGCAGGTGTCTCGACTCCGGACCAGCACGCAGACTGGGGCTGGTCGCCCCTCGGCGTGCCTTTCATGCCGTGGGTCATGGGCGGCTACGCACCGGCCGGAGGCGTCTTCGCGACCCTCGACGACCTGACCGCCCTGGCCCAGGGGTTGCTCGACGAGTCTTCCCCAGGGCAGTCGGCGTTGGCGCCCCTGCACGACATCGGCGCAGGCCGGCAGATCGGCCTGTTCTGGATGACCGACACCGTCGCGGGAACCGGCCGCCAGATGGTCTGGCACAACGGCGCCACCGGCGGCTACTCGGCCTTCTTCGCGCTGTTCCCCCAGGCTCGGCGAGCGGTGGTCGTGGTGGCCAACACCTCTGGGCGCAAGGAGACGGAGCGCGTCGCGACCGCCTTGGCCCGCTGGCTCGCCCGTAGTCGCCAAGACCTCTGAGGCCTTCTCATCTGTAGCCGGCACAGTCGGGGTCCTTCGGCCCTGTTCGGCCGTCAGGCCTCTGCCTCACGATGAGGTCATGGGCGGAGACGACCAGCGGCGCGCTGATCGCCGGCCTCGTCGCAGGGGCTGGGTTCTTCCGCTCGCGCTGATCGTGATCACCTTCGGGGTTCCGTCGATGCGTGGCGGTGCGGTCGTCGGCTCCGAGCAGGTCACCGAGCTTATCCAGAGCGTGCTGATGCAGCCGTGGTCGGAGTCCGTTCCGATCCTGATGCCCGTCGCCAAGCTGGCGCTTCTCGTGGTGGCGGTCATGGGCATCACCGGTAAGGGCCCGTACGCCAAGGTCTTGCTCGCGTACTACGCAGCCAACCTCGGAGTGGTGGCACTCTTCCAGAACACCGCCACGCTGCCGGAGGGCGTGGCGGTCATCGTAGGCAACCTGCTGGCGCAGCTCGTGGTCGCGGCCGTGTGCCTGCTGGGGATTCGCGGCACGTCGGACACCGCCTCGCTGCGACGCGAGCGGCTGTGGATGTTGCCACTCATGCTGTGGGCCTGGC
Source organism: Humibacillus sp. DSM 29435 (assembly GCF_001758225.1). Taxonomy (GTDB): domain Bacteria; phylum Actinomycetota; class Actinomycetes; order Actinomycetales; family Dermatophilaceae; genus DSM-29435. The sequence continues at coordinate 222,807 of NZ_MAST01000034.1, forward strand.
TCTACCCATTCGCGCTGCAGGGCAACACCATCGTTCCCGGCGGTTGGACCGGCCTGTTCGTGAACAGCGCCGGCGTGACGTACTGCATGGTCACTCCCGTGATCGCGGGCACGATGGCCCTGCGACCTGCGGCGTACGGCAGAACCACCAGAGTCGTCGTCGGTTGGCTCGGGCTCATCTTCGGCCTGCTCAACCTGCTCACCTGGTTCGTGGTCAGACCCGCCAGCTGGTGGATGGGGACGCTGCACGTGCCGCTCCTGGTCATCACGGCCGTGCTGACGATCACCTCGTGGCGTGAGTCTCGTGAGAGTTCCGGAGTCGGAGTCGGAGTCGGAGAAGGAGTCGCGGACGGTGCGCACGCGCGCGCGTCCGAGACCTGAGCCCAGGGTCGGACCCAGGCGTGCCCACGAAGGAGAACCGTCCCGACGCTTGCGCCACACCCGATCGGTAGCGTCATTGCCCACGACGGCATCGGCCTCGGTTGCCCGCCGAGACCACTGCGAGGGCGCTACCCGGTGTTAGCCACCGAGGGTTCTGGGCAGGATCATCAGGTAGACCGGTTCGGCGGAAGCGGGCAGCCAAGCGGGTCGAGACCGGCCCACCTCGACCCAGCCTCGAGCCAGGTAGAGGTGACGCGGCTCGCGGTGCTCAGCCACCACGTCGAGCACCGGCGCCCCACCGTCAGCGAGAGCCTGGTCGGTGGCCCGCTGGAGCAGCGCCGAGCCGATACCCCGGCGAGCGAGGCGACGGTCGGCGAACAACACACTGACACAGCGCAGAGCGGCGACCGGCACGCCGTGAGCGGTAGCCCACACCTGCCCGAGCTCGTCGTCGTCGGCCACCGACTGGATCGCGACGTGGCCGACGACGACCCCGTGCAGCTCGGCCACCCACGACGCGAGCTCACCCGGGCGGCGAATGAAGTCCTCTGGCGCCCGATCTGACGGCCAGTGGAACGGGTAGTGCGTCTCGGGCTGCTGGCGGACGAGGATCTCGACCAGGGCCGGCACGTCGGCATCACGGCGGCGTCGGGTCGACAGGTCAGGCACCTGCCGAGTGTAGGAGCCGGCGTTCTCTGCGCCGCGCCCGCGTCGCATGAGCCCGTCGACCGGCCGGCCGATGCGGTTACGGTCGAAGCATGAGATCGGCCGACACCCACAGCCAGAGCCCTGCCGACATCGTCTTCTCCGGCGGCCCGATCATGACGATGGACGCGGCGGGGTCCCGCCCGGAGGCCGTGGCCGTACGCGCCGGCCGCCTGGTGGCGGTCGGGTCGCTCGATGAGGTGAACGCCCTCGTGGGCAACAACACCGAGCAGGTCGACCTCGAGGGGCGAACGCTGTTGCCCGGGCTCATCGACCCGCACATGCACTCCGCCATGGTTCAGCTGGCCGACTGGGTCGACGTGAGCCCGATGGCCACGCCGACGGCCGACGCTGTCTACACCGCCCTGCGTGACGCCACCGCCACGAGCACCGGTTGGGTGCTGGCCCAGCAGTTCGACCCGAGCATCACCGAGGGCCACCCCCGCCTTGACCGCGAGACCCTCGACCGCCTCGTGCCCGACCGGCCCCTGCTCGTGCTGGAGAGCAACGGCCACATCGCCTGGGTCAACTCCGCGGCGCTGCACCGGGCCGGTGTCGACCGTGACACGCCCGACCCACCGGCCGGTCGCTACAGCCGAGACGCGCGCGGCGAGCTGACCGGGCGGCTCGAGGAGTCGCCGGCCGTGCGGGCCTTCACCATCGGGTTCCCCCTCGTCACCGGCGACGCGCTCGTGGGCCGCATCCGTGACCTGCTGTGGAGCGCGGCCGGCAAGGGAGCGACGCTGCTGCACGACTGCGGCATCGGGTCGATCGACGGGGTCACCGACCTCGACGGTCTGCGCCGCGCCGTCGACGGCGACTCTCCGGTGCGGTACCGGGGCATGCTCGTCTCGAGCGAGTACGACGCCTGGGCCCAGCTCAGCCTGCGCCCCGGGTTCGGCGACGACCGGTTCCGGGTCGACGGGATCAAGGCGTGGTCAGACGGGTCGAACCAAGCCGGCACCGGGTTCCAGCGCGAGCCCTACCTCGGCACCGACTCCTGCGGGTCGCTGAACTACTCCCCCGACGAGCTGGCCGAGGTCGTGCTCCGCGCGCACCGCGACGGGTGGCAGATCGGCGTGCACGCCAACGGCGACGCCGCCATCGACGTCACCATCGATGCGTACGAGCGTGCCCTGACTGAGGCTCCGCGTGACGACCACCGGCACCGCATCGAGCACTGCAGCATGCTGCACCCCGAGCAGATCGCGCGGATGGCGGCGCTCGGGCTCTCCCCCTCGTTCCTCATCGGTCACGTTCGCTGGTGGGGCACGGCGTTCCGCGACCGGCTCCTAGGCCCGGAGCGTTCGGCGCTCTACGACCCGTGCGCCTCGGCCCTACGGGCCGGGCTGCGCATCTCGTTGCACAGCGACTGGAACGTCACCCCGTTGGAGCCGCTGCGCTACGTCGAGGATGCCGTCACGCGGGCCATGGCCGAGAACGGCGAGGTGCTGAACGCCGACGAGCGTATCAACGTCGAGGCAGCACTGCGGGCCGTCACCATCGACGCCGCGTGGCAGTGCCGAGCCGACGACGTGACCGGCTCGATCGAGGTCGGAAAGTACGCCGATCTCGTTCTGCTCGAGAGCAACCCGGCTACGATCGACCCGATGACGATCTCGGGCATCGCCGTCTCCGAGACACGTCTCGCGGGCGAGGTGCGCTACTCGCGGTGAGACCGATGTGGTGCAGGGCCATGGCCCTCGAGGGCGAGAGCCCAACACCACGCGTAGCCCTCGCCCCCGAGCCGGTGGCGGATGCCGCGCTCACGCAGGCCGCCAAGCCGAGCGGGACACTCATGCGTCGCCTGATCCATCAGCACCACAGCGGAAGCGAGAACAGCATGCCCCTGTACCAAGCCGTATCCGTCATCGGGTCGGTTCTGTTGCTGGCCGCCTACGCCGGCCTGCAGACCGGACGTCTCAACCCCAGCACGTCCTACCCCTACCAGCTGTGCAACCTCGGCGGCGCCATCTGCCTGGCCTACTCGGTCATCCAGCCCTTCAACTCTGGGGTGTTCCTCACCGAGGTCTGCTGGAGCCTGTTCAGCATCGTGGGACTGGTCAAGCTCCTGCGCATGCGTGACGCCAGACGTGCGACCGCAGAACTTGACCCGCCGGAGGAAGGGGCTCGGCCAGCCGGCTGACCATCCCCTTCTTCACCCGGATGCCGGGTCGTCGAGAAAAGCACGGGTGAGCGCCGCCAGCTCGCGGGCCGAGTCGGTGTTGACCAGTGCGCCCGCCCCGGGGATGACCTCGAGCCGGGCATCGGGCAGCTCGGCCGCGAGGGCCTTGGCCGCCACGACGCCGGGCTTGTCCTTCGACCCGGCCACGACGAGGACCGGCACGGTCACCTGACGCAACGACTCGCGGCCGTCGAAACCCTTGAGAGCATCGAGTACGGCCAGCATCCGCGGGCGGGACACGCCGGCATCCACGAGCTTGCTCTCGGGCACCACCCGCATGGCCAGCTTCTGGAGCCGGATGGCCCCGTTCGAGGGCCGCACCAGCGCCCCGCCCACCACGAGGCGACCGACCAGCTCGGGGCGTTCCACCGCCAGGCGGAGGGCGACGCTGGCCCCGATCGACACGCCGAGGAAGTCGGCCTGACGGATGCCCTGCAGCTCGAGGTCGTTCGCGACCCCGTGCGCGGCGGTGGCGAGGTCGAAGCCGACGGGGTCACCCGGCTTCAGGCCCCGCATCCAGGGCGCGTTCATCGACCGGCCGGGGCCGAAGGCGGAGACGAAGTCCTGCCAGGCGATGGGTGACTGGCCCAGCCCGTGCAGCAGCACAAGCGGTCGACGCGGCGGGGGTGGTGAAGGGTTTTCGCCCTCCTGGGGGCGAAAACCCTTCACGTCATCGTCAGAACGGGGGCGGTTCGGCATCGGGGCTCCTCTCAGCTCCAGTCGAGGATGACCTTGCCGCACTGACCCGACCGGGCGGTGGCGAAGGCCTCCTCCCACTGCTCGGCCGGGAAACGGTGCGTGATGACCTGGGTGACCGCGTCGCGCAGCGGCGCCGAGGTGGCGATCATCTGCGACATGGCGTACCAGGTGTCGTACATCTCGCGACCGTAGATGCCCTTGAGGGTGAGCATGTGGGTGATCACCTTGCCCCAGTCGAGCTGGTAGCCCTGGTGCGGCAGGCCGAGCAGCGCGATCCGGCCGCCGTGGTTCATGTTGTCGATGAGGTCGGTGACGGCAGGGGCGGCCCCCGACATCTCGAGGGCGATGTCGAAGCCCTCCTGCATCCCCAGGTGGCGCTGAGCGTCGGCCAGCGACTCCCGCGTCACGTTGACCGTGAGGTCGGCGCCGGCGCGTTCGGCGAGCGCGAGGCGGTAGTCGCTGGCGTCGGACACGACGACGTAGCGCGCACCGGCGTGCCGGGCGATGGCCGCGGCCATGACCCCGATGGGCCCGGCGCCGGTGATCACGACGTCCTCGCCGACCATCGGCCACTGCAGCGCGGTGTGCGTGGCGTTGCCGAGCGGGTCGAAGACGGCGCCGAGGTCGGGGTCGAGGTCGCGCGGCTGCACCCAGACGTTGGATGCCGGTAGCGCCACGTAGTCGGCGAAGGCGCCGTCGCGGTTGACGCCGATGCCCCGAGTGCGGATGCAGAGGTGGCGCCGGCCGGCGCGGCAGTTGCGGCAGCGGCCGCACACGATGTGGCCCTCGCCCGAGGCGCGGTCACCGATCTCGATGCCCGTGACGTCGACCCCCAGCTCGACGACCTCGCCGTAGAACTCGTGGCCGATCACCATCGGCGGCGACACGGTGGCGGCCGCCCAGTCGTCCCACTCCTGCAGGTGCAGGTCGGTGCCGCACAGGCCGGCACGCAGCACACGCAGCACGACGTCGGCAGGCCCGCATCGCGGTCTCGGTCGGTCGACGAGCTCGAGTCCGGGGCCCGCGGTCAGCTTGGTGAGGGCACGCACGAGAGTCCTTCCGCAAGACATGACGGAGGGTCCGTCGCCTGAGAGTCTGCCACTCCGGCCGGGCCGGCCGGTGGGGGCACAATGGCGGTGTGACGGAGAACGTGGTCGACAGCCCTCGGGTGGTCGGCGCCCTGTCCCGGATGCGGGCGTGCGGTGAGCGGGTCACACCTGCCCGACGCGCTGTGCTGCGGGTCGTCGACCTCGCCGACCGTGCCGACGAGCACCTCACGGCCGAGGTCATCGGCGCCCGGGTCGCCGAGCTGGCGCCGAGCGTTCACCGGGCCACGGTCTACCGCACCCTCACCTCGCTGACCGAGGCCGGCTTCCTCTCGCAGGTGCACCTTGGAGGAGCGTCGACGATCTACCACCTGGAGGAGCCCAGGGCGACCGCCGCGGCCGACCGGGCTGCCGCATCCGGCCCGGGCACGGAGGGGTCGTGCGGCACGGGCCACGCTCACGTGCGATGCGTCTCGTGTGGTCGGGTGCTCGATGTTCCCCCGACCGCCTTCGACTCCCTGACCGCCCGACTCCTCGACGGCATCGGCTTCGCTCTGGACCCAGGCCGCACCGCACTGCTCGGCACCTGTCGAGACTGTCGGGCCGACGCCGGCTGAACCCCGGCTCGTCGCGGCCGGAGGTCAGCCGGCGGGGTTGAGGGCGCGCAAGGTGTCGCGGATGTCGATCCAACCGACCGGCTGGTCACCCTGGGCGGCGAGCACCGGGATGGCGCTGATCCCGCTACCGTCGAGCGCCTCGATGGCCTGGTCGAGCTGGTCGTCCTCCCGCAGCGTCACCGGCAGCTCGACCAGCAGCGCAGCCGGGTCGATGTCATGCTGACCGTCGGCCAGCGCCTCCGCCACGGCCCGAGCCGTCACCACCCCGATGTACCGCCCCTGTGCGTCAGCCAGCGGCAGCACGCCGTAGCGGGCCCCGCCGAGCAGGTTGGCCGTCTCGCGCAGGGTCGTGTCAGAGCTGATCACGGTCGGCACCGGCCGCATCACCTCGCGCACCGCGATGAGGCTCGCGGCGGCGCTGCTGGCCGGTTCCGACAGGTCGATGCCCCGTCGGCTCAGCTTGAGGGTGTAGATCGAGTCGGGCGTCAGGCGGTGGCTGAGCAGGGTGGCCAGCACGACGGCGATCATGATCGGCAGGATGATCGAGTACTCCCCCGTCAGCTCGAACATGATGATGACGCCGGTGATCGGGGCCCGGGCCGCGCCGCCGAACACCGCCCCCATCCCGATCAGGCCGTAGGCCCCGATCGGGCCGGCGATGCCGGGCACCACCGACTGGGCGACAAGGCCGAAGGCGGCCCCGAGCATGGCGCCGATGAACAGGCTGGGGGCGAAGACGCCTCCGGAGCCGCCGATGCCGATCGTGAGAGAGGTGGCCAGCGTCTTGCCGACGAGCAGCACGATGAGGAAGCCGATGGCGTAGGTGCCGTCGATGGCGTGGCCGAGCACGGGGTAGCCGACCCCGTACATCTGTGGCAGCACGAGCAGCAGCAGCCCGAGCAGGAGGCCGCCGACGGCGGGGCGCAGCCATTCCGGTCCGCGCCAGACGGCGTCGCAGACGTCCTCGATGAAGTAGAGCACCTTGGTGAAGCCGACGCCCACGGCGCCGGCGATCAGGCCGAGCAGAGCGAAGAGCAGGTACTCCGACGGGTGCTCGACCGTGAACGGGGGCAGCTGCAGGAACGGCGTGTCACCGAGGATCGCGCGGCCGATGACCGAGGCGGTCACCGACGAGAGCACGACCATGCCGAACGACTGGGTCGTGAAGTCGGCGAGAATCAGCTCCATCGCGAAGAAGACCCCGGCGAGCGGGGCGTTGAAGGTCGCCGCGATGCCGCCGGCCGCTCCGCAGGCCACCAGCACCCGCATCCGCGGCGTCGGCAGGCGCACGATGCGACCAACCGTCGAGCCGAGCGCCGACCCGATCTGCACGATCGGCCCCTCCCGACCGACCGAACCTCCGCCGCCGATGCAAAGGGCCGATGCCAGCGCCTTGACCGCGGCAACCTGAGGCTTGATCCGCCCGCCCCGGCGTGCGACGGCGTACATGACCTCAGGCACGCCGTGGCCGCGGGCCTCCCGGGCGAAGAAGTAGACGAGGGGGCCGTAGAGGAGCCCGGCCACGACCGGCACACCGATGACGAACCACCGCCCGAGCCCGGGCAACGACGGGTTGGCCGCCCCCGGCACGGCGGCGTAGTCGGCGTGGCCGGTGAACAGCTGGGTGAAGGCGCCGATCAGCCAGCGGAAGAAGACCGCGGCCAGGCCCGTTCCGGCACCGACGACCAGGGCGAGCGCCAGCATCCCGCCGTTCGACCCGCGGATGCGGTCGAGGGAGAGCAGCGCCCGGCGCCACGCCGGGGCGCCGATGCCTCCCGGGTCGGCTGATGGGGTGGCAGCATAGGAAGGCATGAATTGCAGTATGCAATAGTTGTACTGGCCAAGGGAAGTGGGAGGTTCGATGGCGCGCGACGCAGAGACCCAGTGCACGGCTGGGTCCCGAAGCGAGCGTGACTGCGCCGCAGCACAGCTCGATGTCACAGAGCCGGCAGACGCCGGTGAGACAGACGAGATCGTGACGGCACTGCTCACGGCATCCCGCGTTCTGGTCGGGGTCTCGGCTCGGTCACTGGCCGGGGCGGAGGACTCCGTGACACTCACCCAGTTCCGCACCCTCGTCGTGCTGCAGGGTCACGGGCCGACGCGGCTCATCGCTCTGGCCGAGCGCCTGGGCGTCAACGCCTCGACCGCGCTGCGCACCGTCGACCGCCTCATCGCCTCCGGAATGGTGCGGCGGCGTGAGAACGCGAACGACCGGCGCGAGGTCGTCATCGACCTCACGCCCGTCGGAGCCACCGTGGTCAGCGAGGTGACCGCACGTCGACGGGCTGCCATCGAGGGCATCGTCTCGGCCATGCCGGCGGGCCGGAGACGGGGACTGGTGACGTCGTTGACCGCCTTTGCGGATGCCGCTGACGAGCCTGCGAGCAGCGACGACCAGGCGAGCCGGCTCGGCTGGTGAACCCCGTTGGGCTGGCGGGTCAGACGGCTCCGACGGCGAGAACCTCGAGCAGGTAGCCCTGGGCGGGGCCGATCACCGGCACCGGCAGCCCGACCGAGGTCAGCACGGATCCGGGCACGACAAGACCCGACTCCCCAGTTGCCGGCTCCCACCAGGCAGGGGGTGCGGCCTGCACCAGTGCGGGCAGTCCGGCCTCGCGGCGAACGCGCACGACGTAGGTGCGGCTCGGGTCGAGACCGGGCAGCGGCAGCGCCCCCGTGACGGCGTCACGACCGGTGACGAGCCGCACGACGGTGAAGACCGCCCGGCCACCGTCAGGGGCGACGGTGCCGGTCACCTGCACCGTGCCGTCGGGGCTCTCGCTCCGGGCCAGGTCGCCGGTGTGCAGCAGCGAGCGCAGTTCGCGAACCAGGGCCGCCCAGTCGGTGAGGGCCGCCAGCTCGTCGTCGGAGCAGGTGGTGATGTCCCACTCGAGGCCGGCGTGACCCTGCAGGGCCAACAGCATCCGGAAACCCAGGTCGAGCGTGCGATGGGTCGTGTGGGCCGTCGGCGGCCCGATGTGGCTGCCGATCAGCTCGGGCGGCACGAGCAGGCTGGTCCACCGCTGGATCGACGCCCGCTCGAGCGCGTCGTTGCAGTCGCTGGTCCAGATGCGGTCGGTGCGCTCGAGCACGCCGAGGTCGACCCGGGCCCCTCCACTGCTGCACGACTCGATCTCGAGCCCCGGGTGCGCGGCCCGCAGGGCGTCGAGCAGTGCGTAGAAGGCCAGCGTCTGTCGGTGCACCACGGGCGCGTCGACGACCGGGCCGGATGCCGTCGCCGCAGTGTGCACCGCCTCGTGCAGGTCGCGGTTGTGGTCCCACTTGAGGTAGTCGATGCGGTACTGCCCGACCAGCCCGCTGATGCGGTCGAACACCTGCTGCCAGGCGTCGGGGTTGGTCAGGTCGAGCAGCTGCTGGAAGCGCCACTCACGGGGGGCGCCATCGGTCGGGCGCAGCATCCAGTCGGGGTGCTCGCGCACGAGATCGCTGTCGTCGTTGACCATCTCGGGCTCGAACCAGAGCCCGAACTCGAGGCCGAGCCCTTTGACGTGGTCGACGAGCGGGCCCAGGCCCTGCGGCCACACGTCACTCGACACGACCCAGTCGCCGAGGGCGGCGCGGTCGTGGCGACGGCCCCCGAACCACCCGTCGTCGAGCACGAAACGTTCGACGCCGATGTGGGCGGCCTGGTCGGCCAGCGCCTTGAGGTGGTCGAGGTCGGTCTCGAAGTAGACCGCCTCCCAGGTGTTGAGGGTCACCGGTCGAGAACGGCTCGGATGGTTCGGCCGGGCGCGGAGGCTGCGGTGCAGACGACGCGACAGGCCGTCGAGGCCCTCGGTCGAGTGGACGAAGACAACCGTGGGGGCGACGTAGGTCTCACCCGGCTCGAGGCGCACCTCGCCGGGAGCGAGCAGCTCGCCGCCGCCGATCACGGCGTGGTGGCGACCCGCCCCCTCGGGCAGCGCCTCCACCAGGTGCTCGTGGTTGCCGCTCCATGCCGTGTGCACCGCCCACACCTCGCCGGTGCGCCAGCCGAAGCCGCGGGTACCGGCCATCATCAGCAGGGTGGCGTCGTGACCGGTGCGTCCGCGACGCGAGGCGCGCAGATGGGTGCCGTGGTCGAGTCGGCTGCGCTGGGGCGACCGCTCGCGGCACCAGCGACCGGTGAGGTCGAGCACCTCGTCGGCACGCAACGGAAGGGGGAGCACGGAGCGCAGCGCCGCCACGTCGACGGCGACTCCCTCCGAGCGCGCGTTCGTCACGGATGCCGTAACCCGCAGCACACCGTTCGGGTCGAGGTCGTGCCGCAGCACGAGCACCACGCCGTCGGTCGACCGGGCGGTCGAGACGATCGCCTCGTCGATGACCTGGCAGGTCACCTCACCCCACCGCACGGCGCCGGAGCCGCCACCGCGATGGGCGGCATAGCCCGGCGTGCCCGACCAGCCGTCGGCCTCACCGGGCAGCACGGTCAGCGGCCACGGCGCGTCGAGGGCGCTCGGCGGCACCGCCGCCGAGGTGGCGACGAGAAGCGCGTCGTAGGCGGAGGCACCGCCCTCGAGCGCAGGCCCCCAGTGGAGCACCTCGGGTAGACCGACATCCGCCGGCACCACCACGAGAGCGGTGCCGGCGGACTCGATGAAGATCGGCGAACCAGGTTTGATGACAGTCACGCTCAGCCTTTCGTGGCGCCGAGCGTGAGCCCCGCCACAAAGTGTTTCTGGAGCAGGAAGAAGATCACGAGGGTCGGGACGGCGACGATGATCGACCCTGCCGCCACGAGGTTGTTGTCGGTGAAGAACTGGCCCACCAGGTTGTTCAGCGAGCTGGTGACGGGGAACTTGTCACCCTCCTGCAGCAGCACGGTGGCCCAGAAGAACTCGTTGTAGACCCAGGTGACCTGCAGGGTGGCGAGCGCCGCCAACGGCGGGCGACAGAGGGGCAGCGTGAGAGTGAAGAACTGCCGCAGCACACCGGCCCCGTCGATCACCGCTGACTCGTAGATCTCTCGGGGGATGGTCTTCATGTAGTTGCTCAGCACGAAGGCGCAGAAGCCGGTCTGGAAGGCCACGTTGACGAGCACGAGGCCGGCCAGGCTGTTGAGCAGGTGGCCCGAGTCGTTGAGCCACGTCGGAACCTCGATGGCGCGGAACATCCGGTACACCGGGATGAGCAGAGCCTGCGGGGGTAGCAGGTTGGCCGCGAGGAACACCGAGAGCAACGTGAGGTTGAACTTGAACGAGAACCGCGAGACGACGAAGGCGATGCAGCACGAGAGGAACAGGGTGAGCAGCACGGCCGGAACGGTGATGATCGCGGAGTTGACGAAGTGCTTGCCGAAGTCGGCCTGCTGCCAGGCGTTCTTGTAGTTGTCGAGGGTGAAGCCACCCCAGGAGACGTAGCCGTTCTTGGCGGTGTACGCGTAGTCGCGGAAGGAGTTGAGGGCGGCGAGCAGCATCGGGCCGAGCCAGATGAGGGCGACCACGGTGAGGAACAGCGGCAGCAGCCAGCGCCGCCCGCTCTGCGGGCCGCCCTCTCGCGTCTTCGACAGCGGCGCCTGCTGTGCGGTGACCGGATCGGTGTCGGTGGCAGACACAGTCATTCCTCCTTCATGACGATGCGCAGGTAACCGACGACGAGCACGCTCGAGATCGCGAGCATGATCGTGGCCAGGGCCGAGCCGAAACCGATGCGGCTGGCCTCGCCCACGACGTTCTGGGTGACCAGCGTCGAGATCAGTTCGAGACCGTTACGGCCGCGGTTGATCACCCACACGAGGTCGAAGGCACGGAGCGACTCGATGAACGTCACGACGAGCACGATCAGGTTGATGGGGCGCATGACCGGGAAGACCACTTGGAAGAACGTCTGCCGGTCGGTGGCGCCGTCGACCTTGGCCGCCTCGCGAAGCGAAGGGTCGACGCCCTTGAGCCCGGCCAGGTAGAGCAGCATGATGTAGCCGGAGTGTCGCCAGGTGGCGGCCACCAGCACCGCCCACAGGTTGACGCTCGGGTCGCCGTACCAGTCGGTCGTGCCGCCGGTGATGGCGTTGAGCAGCCCCTGGTCTCGCGAGTAGATCAGCTGCCAGATGAAGCCCACGAGGGCGAGGGAGAGCACGACCGGGAGGTAGATGCTCGTCTGGTAGAACCTCGTGCCCCGCACCCCCTTGTCGATGAGTACGGCCAGGAACATCCCGAGGGGGGTCGCGATGAAGAACATCACTGCCAGCCAGATGAGGTTGTGCTGGATGGCCGGCCAGAACGGCGGGTAGATGGTGGCAATATCGACGTAGTTCTTGAAGCCCACCGACTTGATGCCGGAGAGCGGCCCGATGCCGTCCCAGTTCGTGAACGAGAGCAGCACCGAGCCGATCGCCGGCACCCAGACCAGCCAGAGCACCAGGGCGGTCGGCACGACCACCATCAGACCCACGACGACCTTGTCGCGCGTCGACAGCTGGTCGATGCCTTTGTACTTCCGTGCCATGGTGAAGCCCTCCGGGTCAGGAAGCGAAGATGCTCTTCTTCTGGGCCTCGATGCTGTTGGTCAGCCCGTCGATGTCCTTCGGGTTCTTCAGGAAGGTCTGGATGGCGGGAATCATCACGGTCGAGGCGAAGTCGGGGCGGGTGTCGCGGTCCATGAACTGGGCGATCGACTTGGCCGACTTGACGAACTCGGCCGACTTCTTCTGAAGCGAGGTGTACCCCGCCACGTCGGCGCCGTCGTTGGTGGCGATGACGCTCGGGTCGGCCTTGACCACAATGTTCTGTGCGTCGGCCGAACCGAGGTAGGCCAACAGCTTCTTGGCCGCGGCCTCGTTCTTCGGGTTCTTGCTCATCATCCAGCCGTCGATCGGGGCCTCGATAGCATCGGTGCCGACGGCCGGGTCGATCTCGGGGAAGGTGAAGAAGTCGAGGTCCTCCTGCTCGGCGCCCTTCTCGAACTGCTGGGCCACGAACGAGCCGAGAACGTACATGCCCGACTTCTTCTGCTGCAGCGACTGGGCCGCCTCCTGCCAGGTGCGACCGAGGGCGTCGGGCTGGTGGATCGGCAGCAGACCGGCCCAGGTGTCGAAGACCTTCTTGACCTTGGGGTCGGCCCACGACTCCTTGCCCGCCATCAGGCTGATGTGGAAGTCGTAGCCGTTGATGCGCAGGTTGAGCTGGTCGAAGGTGCCCATGGCGGGCCAGCCGTCCTTGTCGCCGAAGGCGATCGGGATGAGGTTGTCCTTCTTCATCTGAGCGCCGAGGGCGTTGAGCTCGTCGAGGGTCTTGGGCACCTCGTAGCCCTTGTCCTTGAAGACGCTCTTACGGTAGAAAACGGCCCACGGGTAGTAGGTGGCGGGCATGAAGTACTGCTTGCCGTCGTCGCCGGTCGACGCCTTCTTCAGGGCGTCGCTCATACCCGTGACGTTGGTCCACACGTCAGAGATGTCACCGGCGAGGTCCTTGTTCGCGAAGAAGCGCATGCGGTAGCCGGAGAACCAGGTGAAGACGTCGTCTGGCGCGCCCTGGAGGTAGTTGTTGATGTTCTCCTGGAAGCTGTTGTGGTCGATCGTGTTGATCTTGACCGTCGTTCCGGAGTTGGCTTTCTGGAAGGCGTCCATCACCGCCTTGATGGCGGCCTTGGGCGGGGCATCCGACTGGTTGGAGCCGGCGCTGACCGTGCCCGAGACCGGGCCGGTGGGCACACCGGTCGAACTGGGGCTGTCGCTGCCGCAGGCGGCGAGACCGCCGGCGCCGAGCAGCGCTCCGAGGCCCACGGCCCCGCGCAGCACCGTGCGACGGTTGACACCGCCGAGGGACGGGGGGATGAGCCGGGCGAGGTACTCGGCCTCGTTCGTCGGACGGGTCATGACGTGTCTCCTTTGACGCGGAACTGGGGCCCTGCCTCGGTCAGGTAGTGCAAAAGTCGAACATTCGCCCCCACAAACCACCAGCAGTGAACAGACTGTGGCAGCCCGAAACGGGCCTGTCAAGGGTGTCGACAGACGCTGTATCAACCTGTGACCTGACCTCAGAGGGCTGAACTGAGCCTGAATCGTGACGGATTCGCGCTCGGGCCGACGTCGGTTCATTCCACCGGACGACCGGGGGCTCCTCGGAAACAATGTTGGAAATTGTTGACATCTGCGAAGGAACGCACCAGCCTGTGTGTCATGCGAGCCTGGCCGACGAAGACCCTGTCCCTCGGTGGCGACTACAACCCCGAGCAGTGGCCCCGTGCCGTCTGGGACGACGACGTCACGCTGATGCAACGAGCCAACATCTCGTTCGTCAGCCTCGGCATCTTCTCGTGGAGCTGGCTCGAGCCCGCCAAGGGGGAGTACGAGTTCGAGTGGCTCGACACGATCATGGACAAGCTGCACGCGGGCGGCATCGCCGTCGACCTGGCGACGGCCACCGCCACCCCTCCCCCGTGGCTCTCCGCTGCCCACCCGGAGATCCTGCCCGTCGACGTGCTCGGGCACACCCTCTGGCCCGGCAGCCGTCAGAGCTGGTGCCCCACCTCACCGGTGTTCCGCGACTACGCGCTCGCGCTCACCCGCCAGCTGGCCGCTCGCTACCACGAGCACCCGGCCCTGGCGATGTGGCACGTCTCCAACGAGTACGCCTGCCACAACCTGCCCTGCTACTGCGACGAGTGCGCGAGACACTTCCGCTCGTGGCTGCGCCGGCGCTACGAGAGCCTCGAGCGGCTCAACGACGCATGGGGCACCGCGTTCTGGAGCCAGCGCTACACCGCCTGGGAGCAGATCCTGCCCACCCGACACTCCACGACGTTCAACAACCCGACCCAGGTGCTCGACTACAAGCGCTTCTCCTCCGACGCGCTGCTCGACTTCATGCGGGCCGAGCGCGCGGTGCTCGACGAGCTGTCGCCCGGCGTGCCGGTCACGACGAACTTCATGACCCTCGACCACTTCCGCCACCTCGACTACAACGCGTGGACCCCCACCGTCGACGTCGTCAGCACCGACCACTACATCGTCGATGCCTTGGAGCACCCCCGCTCCGAGCTCGCCTTCAGCGGCGATGTGACCCGTGCCCTCGCGGGTGGTGCTCCCTGGATGCTGATGGAGCACTCGACCAGCGCCGTCAACTGGCAGCCGACGAACCACGCCAAGGCACCCGGGCAGACCATCCGCGACGCGCTCGCCCACGTGGCCAGAGGCGCCGACGCCATCGCCTGGTTCCAGTGGCGACAGTCGCGGGCCGGCTCCGAGAAGTTCCACAGTGCCGTCGTTCCGCACGCCGGCCCCGAAACCGCCCGGTTCCGTGAGGTCGAGCAGCTCGGCCGCATCGCCGGCCGGCTCGGCGAGCTCGTCGGCAGCCGGGTGGAGGCCCGGGTCGCGATCCTGCACGACTACCAGGCGATCTGGGCCTCGGAGGGCCCGTGCCTGCCGTCGTCCGAGCTCGATGCGCTCGAAGCCGCCCGCACCATCCACCGCCTGCTGCACGACCGCGGGGTGACCGCCGACGTCGTGCACCCGGGGGCTGACCTCTCGAGCTACGCGGTCGTCGTCGTGCCGCAGCTCTACCTCGTCACCGACGAGCACGCCGATGCCGTGTCGGCGGCAGCGAGCGCCGGCGCCCAGGTGCTCGTCACCTACTTCTCCGGGATCAGCGACGAGCACGACCATGTTCGGCTGGGTGGTTACCCCGGCGCCTTCCGTGACCTGCTCGGGGTTCGCGTCGAGGAGTTCTTCCCGCTCGGCCCGGTCGAGACCGTGGCCCTGACCGACGGCACCGGAGGCTGGTGGAGCGAAGACGTGCAGGCGACCGACGCGACCGTGGTGGAGTCGTATGCCGCCGGGCCCCTCGTCGGCCGGCCCGCCATCACCCGGCGGGACGTCGGCACCGGGTCGGCCTGGTACCTCAGCACCCTGCCTGACGACGACCGCCTCGGGCGGCTGCTCGACACGCTCCTCGCCGCCGCCGGCGTCGAGCCGACCGTGGCCGGCCTGCCGGTCGGGGTCGAGGCCACTCGGCGCCGGGGCGACGACGGCTCCTGGCTGTTCCTGCTCAACCACACCGACCTGACGCACAGCCTGGCGGCGTCGGGGCATGACCTCGTGGCCGACACGGCCGTGGCAGGGTCGGTCGAGCTCGCACCCGGTGCGGTCGCCGTGATCAGGGAGACCTGAGGTGCTGGCCAGCCAGCGACGGTCGGTCATTCTCGAGCTGCTCGAGGAGGCGGGCGCGGTCAAGGTGTCCGACCTCGTCGAACGCCTCGGGGTCTCCGACATGACGATCCGCCGCGACATCGACCGGCTCTCGGGTGACGGGCTCGTCGAGCGCGTGCACGGAGGCGCTCTGGCCGTCGACGGTGAACGCAGCAGCGACGAGCCCGGGTTCTCGGCCAAGTCGCTGCTCCAGCGGGTGCAGAAGCAGGCCATCGCCCGGGCCGCTGCCGCACGCGTGGAGCCCGGCAGCGCCATCGGCATCTCGGCCGGCACCACCACCTACGAGCTGGCCAGGGCCGTCGCCGACATTCCCGGGCTCACCGTCGTGACGAACTCGATGCCGGTCGCCCAGCTGCTCCACGAGACCGGAGCCCTCGGTCAGACCGTCGTGCTCACCGGCGGCATCCGTACCCCGTCGGACGCCCTGGTCGGCCCGGTGGCGGTCTCGTCGCTGCGGTCGCTGCACGTCGACATCCTCTTTCTCGGAGCCCACGGCTACGAGGCGCGAGCCGGCCTCACCACCCCGAACCTGGTGGAGAGCGAGACCAACCGGGCGCTCGTGGCGGCAGCACGGCGCGTGTGCGTGCTCGCCGACTCGAGCAAGTGGGGCATCGTCGGGCTCAGTACCTTCGCCGAACTGCGCGACGTGGACGTGTTCGTGACCGACACCGGACTGTCCGAACGCGGCCGCGCCGCGCTCTCCGAGATTGTGGGCACGCTCGAGCTGACCCGCCCGTAGGGTGCGGTCATGAGTGCGACGACGCCGCCGCTCACCCGCGCGATGCGCCGGGGCTACGGCCTGGGGTCGGTGGCGACCGGTGCGTTCGGCACCGTGCCCGGCCTGCTGCTGCTGCCCTACCTCACCGACCGTCTGGGGGTGACGGCCGCCGTCGCCGGGGTCATCGTCTTCGCCCCCAAGGCGTGGGACGTCGTGCTCAACCCGGTCGCCGGTCGCATCAGTGACCGTTCGCAGCATCCCGACGGCCCTCGTCGGCCCTTCCTCATCCGCGCCGGCCTGCTGCTCGCGGTCGCCTTCGCCGTGCTCTTCCTCGGCCCGACCTCGCCACAGTGGGCGGGCGCCGCGTGGGTGGCCGTGGCCTACCTCGCCTGCGCCACGGCCTACGCCTTCTTCCAGGTGCCCTACGTCGCGATGCCGGCTGAGATGACCGACGACTACGACGAACGCACCCGGCTGATGACCTGGCGGGTCGCCATTCTCGCCCTCGCCATCCTCGTCAGCGGCGGGGCGTCCCCGGCCATCCGCGACGCTCTGGGCCTCGACTGGGGCTACCGCGCCGTCGGCCTGTTCGTGGCTTCACTGATCGCCCTCGGAGCCTGGGGCGCCTGGTCGGGAACGCGGGGGGTACCGGTGCGAATGACGACGCCGGTTTCGGTGTCGTTCCGCGAGCAGCTGCGGATCGTGCGCTCTGACAAGCCCTTTCGCCTGTTGCTCACGACCTTCGTGCTCCAGGCCCTGGCGACGGGAGCCATGCTGGCGGGGGTCGACTACGTGTCGCGCTGGATCATCGGCACGAAGATCTCGGCCACCCTGCTGTTCCTGTGTTTCGTCGCCCCCGCCCTGGTGGTCACTCCCCTGTGGCAGCGCTACGGCACCAGCCACGACAAGAAGCGCGGCTACCTGCTGGCCTCGCTGCTCCTCGGCGGCGGCGCACTGCTTCTCGTGCTCTCGCGAACGATGCCGACCTCGTTGCTGTACGGATGCGTGGCCGTCGTCGGGGTCGGCTACGCCGGGGCCCAGATGTTCCCCCTCGCGATGCTGCCCGACGTCGCCGGCCGCGGTGGTGACGCGCAGGCCCGAGCCGGTCTCTACACCGGGGTGTGGACGGCGGGTGAGACTCTCGGGCTCGCTCTCGGGCCCGCCGTGTACGCCGCCGTGCTGACGTTCGGCGGCTACGTGTCGTCGACGGGCGGGATCGTCGCGCAGACCGACGGGGCCGTCACCGCCATCGCCTACGGCTTCTCGCTGGTGCCCGCAGTCCTCGTTGCTCTCTCGCTGCTCGCCCTGCGCGGTTACCCCGCCGGAAAGGACAACCGATGACCCCGCTGTCGAACCACCAGGACCCCATGCGGGTGGAGCAGGTCAGGGCGGCACTCGAGAAGATGCGCGCCCATGACCTGCCCACGCACGGGGGGCGCACGCTGGCGTACGTCTACGACTCGGGCCTCGAGTCGGCCGACGCGGTCGGTCGCGAGGCCCTGGCCTCCTTCTGCTCGACCAACGGGCTCGACCCCACGGCCTTCCCGTCGCTGCTGCAGATGGAGAACGACCTCGTCGCCGTCGCCGGCAACCTCGTCGACGCACCAGACGGGTTCGCCGGCGTCGCCACCTCCGGCGGGACCGAGTCGATCCTGCTCGCCGTGCTGGCGGCCCGGGACTCACAGCCGGCCATCGGTGCCCCGCGGATGGTGCTGCCGACCACGGCCCACGCGGCCTTCCACAAGGCCGCCCACTACCTCGGCGTCGAGGTGGTTCCGGTCGCCGTCGACCCCCAGACCAAACGGGCCCTCCCGGAGGCGATGGCCGCCGCGATCGATGACCGCACCGTGCTCGTTGTCGCGTCCGCCCCCTCCTACGCCCACGGGGTCATCGACCCGGTCAAGCCCATTGCCGCCGCAGCGGCGGCGGCCGGGGTGCGGTGCCACGTCGATGCCTGCATCGGAGGGTGGGTGCTGCCGTACCTGCGAGCCTCCGAACCGCACCAGCTGCCGTGGACCTTCGCCTGCGAGGGGGTCACCAGCATCTCGCTCGACCTCCACAAGTACGCGTACACCCCCAAGGGGGTCTCGATCCTGCTGCACGCCTCCGCGGAGCTGCGTCGTACCCACCTCTTCGCGTCAGCCGCGTGGCCCGGTTACACGATGCTCAACACGACCACCCAGTCGACCAAGTCGGGAGGCCCCCTTGCCGCGGCCTGGGCCGTCGTGCACCACATCGGCGCAGAGCGTTACGCCGAGCTCGCCCGGACGGCACGCACAGCCACTATCGAACTCGCTACGGCGGTGAGCGACATCCCAGGGCTTTCCCTTGCCGCACAACCGGATTCCACGCTGCTGTCGCTCATGACGGATGACTCCTGCGACGTCTTCACCATCTCCGACGAGATGCTCACCCGCGGCTGGTTCGTGCAGCCGCAGATGCGGTTCGCCGACCTGCCCGCCACGTTGCATCTGACCTTCAGCGCGGCCACCGCTCGCTCCTCCGGCCAGATCGCACGCGATCTGGCCGCCTCCACCACCGCAGCCCGAACGGCCGGCCCGGTCACCGTGCCGGTCGAGCTGGTCTCAGCCGCGGGGGGCATCGACCCGTCGAGTCTGGACGAGCCCACCTTCGACGGGCTCCTGGCCCTGGCCGGCCTGGCCGGCGAAGGGGGACAGCTCGCCCTTCCGGACCGAATGGCACCGGTGAACGCCCTGCTCGATGCCCTCCCCCCAGCCCTGCGCGAGGCCCTTCTCATCGGCTTCATCGACCGCCTGACGCGGCCCAGCACTACCTGACCGGTCGCGGTCGCGCCTCAGTCTGAGGAGGCTCCGTGCACATCAAGGCCGTAAGCCTGACCAAGGCAAGCACGACTGAGGGCGGGCACCGACTCGGCGCCCGCCCTCTGACGTACCTACCTACTCACGCGGGGAGGATGAGGCCCGTCGTGGCCTTGGCCCGCTCGAGGCGAGCAGAGACGTCCTGCCAGTTGACCAGGTTCCACCACGCCTTGACGTAATCGCCCTTCACGTTCTCGTACTGCAGGTAGAAGGCGTGCTCCCACATGTCGAGCTGGAGCAGCGGGATCTGGCCCACCGGGATGTTTCCCTGCTGGTCGAACAGCTGCATGATGTGCGGCCGTGCGCCGATGGTGTCCCACGCGAGGATCGACCAGCCCGAGCCCTGGATCGCGTTGGCGTTGGCGTTGAAGTGGGCCTGGAACTTCGCGAAACCGCCGAAGTACTCGGTGATCGCCGCGGCGACCTCACCCTCGGGCTCACCGCCGCCGTCGGGGCTCATGTTCTGCCAGAAGACGGAGTGGTTGGTGTGACCACCCAGGTGGAAGGCGAGGTTCTTCTCCACCCCGTTAAGCGCCGCGTAGTCACCTGAGTCGCGCAGCTCCTCGAGCTTGGTGACGGCGGCGTTGGCGCCGTCAACGTAGGCCTTGTGGTGCTTGCTGTGATGCAGCTCCATGATGCGAGCGCTGATGTGCGGCTCGAGAGCTGCGTAGTCGTAGGGAAGTTCGGGCAGCGTGTAGGCCACGTGGCATTCCTTTCATCGGGAGTCGTCCGGCTTCTGTCACTCTATGCCGGTGGGTCGCCGGTGCGGCAAGGTGTCCCGGACGTCGCCTGATCCGGGCTTCCTCTGTCGCCGTCTGCCGACCTGCTTGTGACCTACCCGAGAACTGCGATCCGGCAACCCTGGGGCCGTTCGAGCAGGAGGGCGGATACGGTCGGCGATGGCGTCGCTGTAGCGGGCGAGCACGGGACCCGAGACGGCCAGCACGAGAACGTAGGCAGTGGCAAGGGGTTTGACACTGTCGTGCCCCGCCGCGGCGGCCAGACCGGCGATGACGATGGAGAACTCACCTCGAGCAATGAGGGCGGTTCCGGCGCGCAGGCGGCCCTTGAACGCCGCCCCGTCACGACCGGCCGCGTACCAGCCCGTGGCCACCTTGGTCGACGCGGTCACCACCGCCAGGGCCAGGGCCACCGGCAGCATCGGCACCACCTCGTGCACGTCGGCCGTCAGGCCGAAGCCGATGAAGAAGACCGCGGCGAAGAGGTCCCGCAACGGCTCGAGCAGGCCACGGGCCCGCTCAGCGACCTCCGTGGGCACCGCGATCCCCACGAGAAAAGCCCCCACCGCGGCACTGGCGCCGAGCCCCTCGGTGATGCCCGCAACAAGCAGGGTCAGCCCCAGGAGCAGGAAGAGCGACTCCTCATCCGATCGGGCGGCGAGCAGCTTCTCGATGCGTGACCCGGCGCGGCTCGCGGCCAGCAGGGCCAGCCCAACGGCCCCGACAGCGAGCGCGACGCCCGCCAGGGCCTGGAGCGGTCCACCGCCGGCGAGCATCACGATGAGGATCGGGAGGAACAGCGCCATGGCGATGTCTTCCAGCACGAGCACCGATAGCACCGACGGTGTCTCGCGGTTGCCGAGGCGGCCGAAGTCGGAGAGCAGCCGGGCGATCATCCCCGACGACGAGACCCAGGTGACTCCGCCGAGCGACAGTGCTGCCACGACCGGCAGACCGAGGAGCAGCCCCGCGGCGAGCCCCGGGGCGAAGTTGAGCACGAGGTCGACCACGCCTGAGGTTCGGTGCCGTCGAAGGCTCTGCACCAGCTCGTCCGCCGTGAACTCGAGGCCCAGCAGCAGGAGCAGCAGCAGCACGCCGATCTGCGAACCGACCTCGATGAAGGAGGCCGACTCGCGCACCGGGGCCAGCCCGCCCGTGCCGAAGGCGAGGCCGGCGAGCAGGAAGAGCGGGATCGGCGACAGCCCGAACCGGCGACCGAGCCAGCTGAGCACCGACAGGCCACTGACGATAAGCCCCAGCTCGACGAACAGCAGCGCGAGGTCGTTCATGGCTCAGGTGAGCCCGCCCATGGCCTGCACGGTCGGGGTCCACCCGCGCTCGACCAGCGCAGCGAGCTGCTCGAGGCCACTGCCGGCCCCGATGGCCACGAGGATGTCCCCCGCGTGGAGCGCGTGCTCGGGGCCGGGAGCAGGCACGACGTCGTCGCCTCGCACGATCGCCACGACCGAGCAGCTCGTGCGGGTGCGCGCCCGGGTGTCGCCAAGGGTGCGGCCGTCGTAGGGGCTCCCCGGGGCGATGGCGAGGCGGGCCGACTCGAGGCCGGGAACCTCCCGAGAGAGGTCTGCGAAGCGTTGGGTGACCCGTGCGGCGCCGAGCAGGTCTGCCAGAGCGCGGGCCTCGTCGGCTCGCAGGTCGATCTGGTCGGTGACGACGTCGGGGTCATCGAGGCGGTAACCGCCCAGCTGTGCGTTTCCGTCACGGTGAGCCACGACCACCAGCACCCGGCCCGAGCGCGTGCGCATCTCGTAGCGGATGCCGACGCCGGGCAGCAGGGTCTCCTCGATCTCCATGCGCCGATCCTGCCACCTCGGCGTCGTCGGCCGGGAGCACCTGCGGTCGCCAGAGGAAACGCTCCAACGAGCCATCGCGGCCGCTCAGCACCTGCTCCTCCCCGTCGACCGCGGGGTTCTTCACTCGGTCTGGCCGGGCCCTGGCTCCAGTCCGCGGATGAGCGAGGTGAGTCCCAGCTCGAAGCTGTCGTGGTCGATGCGGTTGGCCTCGTGGCGCAGGCGGTGGGCCTGGCTCAGGTGGGGGTAGCGGTCGAGGTAGACCTGCACGTCGTCGGCGAACCCGGAGCCGAAGGGTGTCGAGGCGGCGCCGATGACGAGGTACTTCACCGCACCGGAGATCTCGGTCGCTCTCCTGGCGGGCCAGCCGGCGCCGACGAGTCCCCCGTGCACCGAGTTGGCCATCTCGAGAAACTGCTCCCGCCGTTGGGTTCCCGAGGCGATCACCGGGGCACAGTTCGGGTGTGCGACGAGCACCGAGTGGTACGACCGGGCCCAGATGAGCAGACCATCGCGCCAGCCGCGCGCGAAACCACTGGTGTCCACCTCCCGTACGACCCGGTTGGCCACGGCGTCGAGCACCTCGTCCTTGGTCGCGTAGTGGCTGTACAGCGACGAGGGCTGTACGCCCAAGGTGTCAGCCAGGCGGCGCATCGACAGTGCAGCCAGGCCCTGTGCGTCGATCAGAGTCAAAGCCGCATCCCGGATGCGGTCCGGGCTCAGCAGCGGTGTTCGTGGTCTGGCCATGGCTCCCCTCCCTCTCTCTGGCCTCGCGCCTGCCGGTGCGAGATCTTGCGAACCGAATGCTGTTCGGTTAATATCCGAACAGCATTCGTCAACGATAGAGGAGTCCAGTCATGGCCCGCCCCACCCCGCCCCTCTCGCCGCTTCACCTGTTCGACACCGACAGCCTGATCGGTGAGGACGACCGGAGCATCCGCGACACGGTGCGCCGGTTCGTCGACGACCGGATCCGCCCCGAGGTGGCGCAGTGGTACGAGTCGGGGTCGCTACCGGCGCGCGACCTCGCCCAGGAGCTCGGCCGGCTCGGGGTGCTGGGGATGCACCTGGAGGGTTATGGCTGCGCCGGGATGAGCGCGACGGCCTACGGGCTGGCCTGCCTGGAGCTCGAGGCCGGCGACTCCGGCGTGCGCTCGCTCGTGTCGGTGCAGGGCTCGTTGGCGATGTTCGCAATCTGGAAGCACGGCTCGGAGGAGCAGAAGCAGGAGTGGCTGCCGCGAATGGCGGCCGGCGAGGCCATCGGCTGCTTCGGCCTGACCGAGCCCGACTTCGGGTCGAACCCCGCCGGCATGCGCACCCGTGCCCGCCGCGACGGAGACGACTGGATCCTGACGGGCAACAAGATGTGGATCACGAACGGTTCCATCGCCGACGTCGCGATCGTCTGGGCCCAGACCGACGACCGCATCCGCGGATTCGTCGTGCCCACCGACACCCCCGGCTTCTCCGCCCCCGAGATCACGCGGAAGCTGTCGCTACGAGCATCGGTGACCAGCGAGCTCGTGATGGACGAGGTGCGCCTTCCCGGGTCGGCGATGCTGCCTGAGGCGGCCGGCCTTTCCGGGCCTCTGTCGTGTCTGAACGAGGCCCGCTTCGGCATCATCTTCGGCGCCCTCGGCGCCGCCCGCGACTGCCTCGAAACCGCAGTCGCGTACGCCCGGGAGCGCATGATCTTCGACCGTCCACTGGCGTCCTACCAGCTCACCCAGGCCAAGCTCGCCGACATGACCCTCGAGCTGGGCAAGGGCATGCTCCTGGCGCTGCACCTGGGCCGGCTCGAGGACGAGGGAGGGATCGCGCCGGCACAGGTCAGCCTCGGCAAGCTCAACAACGTGCGCGAGGCCATCGCCATCGCCCGTGAGTGCCGCACCATCCTGGGCGCGGCGGGAATCACCACCGAGTACCCCGTGATGCGCCACGCCAACAACCTCGAGTCGGTACTGACCTACGAGGGAACCTCCGAGGTGCACCAGCTCGTGATCGGCCAGGCTCTTACCGGTGAAGCCGCCTTCCGCTGACTCGGCACGGCGCCCTCAGGCCGGATGAGCGTCGGCCCGGTCACCGCCCGAGAGATGCGCGCCGACCTGCCCGACTGCCCGTAGCGTGTCGACGAGGTGACCGAGATTCTGCGGGTCGGGCCACGACGACAGCTTGACCGCCACCGTGCGAGTCGATCGACTGACGTGGATCATCTGGCCGTGAATTCCCAGACAGACGAGGTTGTCGCCGGTCACGCCCGGGATGAACCAGAACTGGTTGCGATACCACCCACCGGGAAGCACCGCCTCATCCGGCGACGCCGCGAAGGCCGCGCGCACGGCACTGCCGGGCTGGTAGGACTGCTCGATCCAGGCCGCGGGAACGACCTGCCTGCCATCGACCATGCCGTCATCGAGCAGCATCTGACCGAAGCGTGCCAGATCACGAGCCGTCGCCGAGACACCGCCGTCATGGATGGCGTTGCCGACCCAGTCCACCGTGACTGCGGCATCCGACTCGGCGCCCATCGGCGCCCAGATCTGCTCTGAGATGAGCTCGGCCATCGGTGCGCCCGCAACCCGTTCGCAGACCCAACCCAGCAGATCCGTATCGGCCGAGCGGTAGGTGAAGCGGCCATCGTGGGGGCCGTCCCGCCCGAGGGTCGCAAGATAGGCGTAGGCGCCAACCGGGTCGCCCGGCTCGAGCGGGCGCCAGCCCATGGATCGTTCCATCACACGGACCTCCGCATCGGGGTCGGTGTAGGTCTCACGAAAGGCCACACCGGTGCGCATGTCCAGAACGTTGCGAACCGTGGCTCCGTCGTACCCCGAGCCCGCAACCTCGGGAACGTAGCGCGTCACCTCGGCTTCCGGGTCCAGGTGGCCGGCCTCCACCAGTCCGGCCGCGACGCAGCCCACGATGGACTTCGACACCGACATCACCAGATGCCGGGTGCCGGTGGTCATCTCCCCCAGGTAGCGCTCTTCGACCACTCGACCCTCGTGCAGCACGAGGAACGCGTCGGTGTGAGTCTGAGCCACGACCTCATCCAGGGTTCCGCTCGACCCGTCGAGCCGAGTGAGCCGCAGCTCCCCGATCGGGTGCGGGTTCTCGGGCAGCGGTCGGGGCGTGGCCGACCCGGCGGCGATGACCTGGCTCGGCATCACCTCGTCCATGTGCTGGAAGGCCCATCTGACCTGGTCGGGCTCCTGCCAGTTGGTCAGGTCGGCCGGTGCATGCGTGGATTCGTTCTCGTGCACAGGCACTCCTATTTCACGTAGGCGATGGGCAACGGGGCAGTGACGTCAGGCACCGGCTCCGTGCGGTACATCCCCGCGATACCCGCGATGTACTGCCGGCAACGGTCGGTCAGCTCGCCACCACGCTGCATCCGGCCCTTGGTCACCAGTACCCCCAGGTCGGCGCCGTGGAACCGGTAGTCTCCCGGGCCGTAGACCCGCAGGAAGAACGCCTCGTCAGCATCGGTCACGTCATGCCAGTCGTTCGTCACATGGCTGAACACCATCGCGCCGTCCTTCTGCAACCGGTACGTACCCGTGCGGGGGGCCGCCAGGATGCGCTCGACCGCGTCGGCCGGCTCCTTCATGATGAGCTGGGCCCAGACGTCGACTGCGGCCAGCTCGCGCCAGCGTTCGTTGATCTCCTCGACGTCGATCGTGTAGTCGACGTCCATGAACTCCAGCAGATGGAAGAGGAACAACGGGGCGTCGGCGTACGCACCGGCCGTGACGTTGGTCATCGACGAGGCGCCTGAGATACGCGGGTTGACCTCGCCGAGGTAGACCTGGTCGGTGTCGGTGTCGATCAGAACGTCGACCTCGAGGAAGCCCTTGTAGCCCTCCTGGGCCAGCCGGTCGCCCATGCGTTGCACGTAGCCGATGGCGCTCGCTCGTTGGGAGCTGCTCAAGGCCTCGGGAAACAGGTCGTTGCCGCACCAGCCGCCCTGGTAGGGGGTCAGCTCGGGGTAGCCCGTGAGGTCGGTCATGAACGGGCCCACGATGGTGCCGTGCGTGGTGATGCAGGCCTCGACGGCCGCCGCCAGGTGGTTGATCCGCTTCATCACCTTGAGCTCCTGGCCCACGATGTCGTCGCGATACTCGTCCCAGTCCGTCTCCGACGTGATGAAGAAGGTGGTCTTGCCCGAGTCGCCATAGGGAGTCTGCACCACGAGGTCAGACCCGAGGGCGGCTTCGGACGCCAGCGTCTCCAGCTCGGCCCAGGTGTCGGCCCGGCCCAGCACGTTGGGCACCGAGGGGGCGCCGGCCTCGTTGCCGAGCCGGGTCGTGACGATCTTGGAGTCGAGACTGCGGCGCAAGGAGTCGGGGGGCAGAATCAGGGTGTAGCCCAGCTCCCGGCAGATCTCCTCGGTCTCCTCGTCGAAGAAGACCATGGCGACCATGGGGGTTCCGCCCCGGTTCTTCAGGTAGCCCTGCACCTCTGGGTCTCGCAGCAGGTAGTTGACGATCTGCTCGCTGGACTCGAAGGCGATCTCCGGCCGGTTGGTCGGGGCGAACACCCGCGGATGGGCACCGTCCCACGAGTCGTAGTAGGCGACATAGTGGAAGTTGCGCACCCAGCGGTCGATGCCGAGCAGGTTGAACGCCGTCGGGCCGAAGAAGTAGATCGGCTGTTCGTTGGTACGGAAGAACGTTCGGATCTCCGAGATGTTGTCCAGGCGACGTCTACTCATGATGCACTCCTTTGTGCGGGCAGCTCCGTGGGACCAGCGCCGGTTGGCCACATCCTATTCACAGGCCCGTGACGACACCCGGCAGCCGTTGACGCACCCCCCGGGAGGTGACGTTCGAGAGCGCGCCACCGACGGCGTCGAAGGCTTTCACGGTGTCCTGGAGGAAGGCGGGGTTACCAACCGTGGGCCAGCTGGACAGCTTGACGCAGACGGTCCGCGTCCGGCGGTTGACGTGCACCATCTGCCCGTACACGCCGAGACAGACCAGCACATCCCCGTACGGCCCGGGCCGCAACCAGAACTGGTTGCGGAACCAGCCACCGGGGAACATCAGCTCGGCGGGCGAGCGGGCGAACGCGTCCCGGATGTCGGCATCGACGGCCCAGGCCTGGCGCAGCCACCGCGCCGGCACCACGATCTCCCGACCGCCGTCGCTGCCCGGCACCGTGCCGCCGTCGAGCAACATCTGGCCGAACCGAGCCACGTCCCGGGCCGTCGCACTGAGGCCGCCGTCGTGCATCGGAGCGCCCGCGCCGTCGCAGCTGAGAAAGGCGTCGTGCTCCGCGCCCATCGGAGCCCAGACCTGCAGGCTCAGCAGGTCGGCCATCGATCGTCCGGAGGCGCGCTCACAGACCCAGCCCAGCACGTCGGTCTCCGCGGAACGGTAGCGAAAGAGACCTCCGTGCGCCGAGTCTGCCTCCAGCGTCAGCAGGTACGGGTAGAGGCCGCCTCGGTCGCCATCGTCTCCGCGCTGGCTGGCGGCCACCCAGCGACCCAGCTCGCTTGCCTCCGAGGTGGGGTCGTCGTACTCCTCTCGGAAGTGGATGCCGCTGCGCATGTCGAGCACATCGCGCACGCTGGCCCCGGCGTAGCCCGAGTCGGCGAGCTCGGGAACGTAGTCCGTCACGAACCGAGCCGGGTCGAGCTCCTCCCGCTCGATGAGGATCGCCGCCACACACCCCACCAGGGGCTTGGTCACAGACATCAGCGCGTGGGTGAGATCCGGGTGGCCGTGATCGGCATACTCCTCGAACACCACGGTGCCGTCGTGAAGCACCACGCAGGCGTCGGTGTACGAGTCAGCGAGCACCGAGGAGAGCGGCGCCGAGGTTCCGTCGACACGGTCGACGGCCACGGCCCGCACATCGACGCCGGACGAGGCGGCCGACAGCGGCCTGGCCGTCTCAGCGGAGCGCACCACCAGTGTGGGCATCAGGTCGGACATACGCCAGAAGGCCCCTTGGTTGTGCGGGGCGCTGCGACCGTCCGGGCGGTCATCGCTGTCAGCCATCCTGCTGGCCCCTTCTGGTCGCAAGCTTCATCCCCGGACACTACGCACCCGGCGACCGGCTCGACCGCGGCCTGGGTCAGGTGGCGCTGTCGAGACCGGTGGCTCGCAACGCCAGCCACACCCGCGCGGCGACGTCAGGATCGGCGAGGCTCCCGCCCAGGAGACCCTCGGCACGCACGATCCTGGCCCGAACCGAGTTGCGGTGCAGGCCGGTTGCGTGCGCCACGGCCTCCCAGCGGCCACGGTGGCGCAGATAGGCAGCAACCAGCGGGACGAGCTCAGCGCCTTCGCCGGTCAGGGCCCCGATCACCTCGTCGGCCCACGCCTGCGACACGAGGGGGGTGACGTCCGGCCGCCACACGTGCACCCCGCGCAGCGGCAGCGCCCGGCACCAGTCGTCCACGGCGCCGTGCACGCGGCTCACGTCGCCGAGCCGCAGGAGAGGTCCCACTCCGATCGCGCACTCCTGCGCGTGCGGCGTCAGGGCGGCATCCCGACTCTCGTCGTCCACCCAGTCGTGCGTCGCGTGCAGCAGCCCGGTGGCGACCGTGCCGGTCACCATCCCCCACCACGGCGCACCCGCCGGCTCCAACGCAGCAGCCAGGCTCTCCAGCGCCACGTCACCCGTGGGGCCCACCGCGACCAGCACCCGCACCCTCGGCGGCGGCGCGGACACGCCCAGCGCGTGCGCGAGGTCAACGGCGGCACGAACGTGGCCGGCCCGAACCAGGTGCGCGACCCCAGCGGTGAGCGCCCGCGTCGCGCGGACGGTCTCTTGGCGGTGCGCCGCGTCGGAACCGAGCAGGGCCAGCGACGACAGCAGCAAGCCGCGCAGCTGCCGAGACATCGATACCGGCGAGACCGTGCCGAGGTAGGCAAGAATCTCTCCGTTGCCCACGACGGGGTGCAGCGAGGCGACCTCGCGGCCGACCGGAAAGGTTGCGGCGCTTCGAGCCCCGGCGGGCCTCAGCCGACGCACCTCCTCAGCCAGCCCCGCCGCATCCGTCTCCCGCTCGGGGGGCTGCGTCACGAGGGGCCGGCCCGACGGGTCGGTGAGCGTCGCCCAGCCACCGACCGCGTCGGCCAGGACCGCCAGCACCGCCGACGCGGGTTCGTCCGAGGCTGCCGCCGAGACCAACCGCTGGTGGACGTCGATGGCAGCGTGCAGGGAGCGCTCCTGCTGCGCACCGACGGAGGACCAGAACGTTCGGGTGACCGTCTGGAAGGGCACCTCCGCGGGCACGACGAGAAGCGGCAGCCCCAGCCGCGCACAGGCCCGCTCCAACACACGGGGCACGGCCACGTGCACCGGGCCGAGCCCCAGCCCGAGGGCCGAGACCCGAGCACCGACGAGGCGCCGGACGTAGGCACCGCACCCTGCTCCGGTGAGCGGCAGGGCCAGCCCGGTCGTCAGGAGCAGCTCACCTCCGTGCAGGTACGCCGTCGGGTCGGCGAGCTCGCTGATGTGCACGGCATCGAGGACGGCCGCGCCGGGTTCGGATGGCACGTGGGGGACGAGGGCTCTCGGGAGCAGCGCGACGAGGTGGGCGACGGTCAGCGGGGCTGACTCCACTGAGGTTGTTCTATCCCGAACCCTGTTCATCTGGGTCATCCTATCCAGTGACGGTTGAGACAGAGTCTCTACGCTCGGATCATCCAGCGGCCCCACAACCGGGACCCGGACATCCGCAGAGGAGCACAGATGACCGAGGCAACCACCCTGAGCAGCGCGGTCGACGAACCGGCGGTCACCCAGAAGCGCTGGCTGCGTACCGCGATTCCCGGTCCGAAGTCGCTGGCCCGGCAGGCCCGTCGCGACTCCGCCGTGCCCAACGGCATCGGCACCGTGCTGCCCGTCTTCGTCGGGAGGATGTCGGGCGGCATCGTCGTCGACGTCGACGGCAACCAGCTGGTCGATCTCGCGTCCGGCATCGCCGTGACCTCGGTGGGCGGCGCTCACCCCGCGGTGGTCAGTCGGGTGCACGAGCAGGTCGACCGGTTCAGCCACACGTGCTTCCTCGTCACCGAGTACGACGGTTTCGTCGAGGTCGCCGACACCCTCAACCGGCTCACGCCTGGAGACCACGCGAAGAAGACGATGCTCTTCACGACCGGCGCCGAGGCGGTCGAGAACGCCGTCAAGATCGCCCGCAGCGCGACGAAGCGTCAAGCCGTCATCACGTTCGGCCACGCGTACCACGGGCGCACCCTGCTGACCATGACGATGACGGCCAAGAACGCGCCGTACAAGGACGGCTTCGGGCCCTTCGCTCCGGAGGTGTACCGCGCGCCGCTGGCCTACCCCTACCGGTGGGGCACCACCCCCGAACAGTGCGCCCACGAGGCGCTGGCCGCCCTCGACGACCTCGTGGTCAAGCAGATCGGAGCCCACAACGTGGCCGCCATCGTCATCGAGCCGATCTCGGGCGAGGGTGGCTTCATCGTGCCGCCGCCCGGCTACCTCGCCGGGGTGCAGGCCATCGCCAACGCCCACGGCATCGTCTTCGTCGCCGATGAGGTACAGACCGGCATCGGGCGTACCGGGGCGATGTTCGCCTCCGAGCACGCCGGCATCGTGCCTGACCTCGTCGTCACCGCCAAGGCTCTCGGCGGCGGCCTGCCGCTGTCTGCGGTCACCGGTCGGGCCGAGCTCATGGATGCCGTGCACCCCGGCGGGCTGGGGGGCACCTACTCCGGCAACCCGGTCGCCTGCGCGGCTGCCCTCGGCGTCTTCGAGGCGATCGAGCAGGACCACCTGCTCGACCGGGCCCGCGAGATCGGCGAGCTGATCACCCGACGTCTCCACGCCCTCGCGGCCGAATGCCCGTGGATCGGCGAGGTGCGTGGCGTCGGCGCCATGCAGGCCGTCGAGTTCGTCGTGCCCGGAACCACAGAGCCCTCCCCCGAGGCCACCGCGGCCGTCGCCGCCTTCTGCCACCACGCCGGCGTGCTGGCCCTGACCTGCGGCACGTACGGCAACGTCGTACGGATGCTGCCCCCACTCGTCATCTCCGACGAGCTGCTTGAAGACGCCCTCGGCGTCTTCGCCGACGCCTGCCGGAGCCTGTCATGACCGCGATCGCCGCACCGCTCACCGAGACGAGCTTCGACCCCCGCACCGGCCACCCGGTGCTCACCCTCGCGATCGCCGGCCCGATCGAGGTGGACGAGGCGGTGCGCGCCGCCGCGTTGGCCGCCGATGCAGTCGCGAACACGTCACCAGCCGTCCGGGCCGGCTGGCTCGAGGCCATCGCCGACGCCGTGCACGCTCACGCCGACGAGCTGGCGGAGGTCGCCGACCAGGAGACCGGCCTCGGCCGCGTCCGGCTCGATGGTGAGGTGCTGCGGTGCGCCGCCCAGCTGCGCTTCTACGCCGCGGTCGCGCGCGACGGCGGCTTCCTCGACGTCGTCATCGACCGCGCCACACAGGCCCAGCCCGACCTGCGCCGGATGAGGGTGCCGCTCGGCCCGGTCGCGGTCTTCGGCGCCAGCAACTTCCCGTTCGCGTTCGGCTCGCTCGGCAACGACACCGCCTCCGCACTAGCGGCCGGCTGCCCCGTTGTGGTCAAGGCGCACCCGGCACACCTGGCCACCCACCAGCTGCTCCTCCACATCGCGACCGGCGCGCTCGTCGCGGCGGGCGCCCCCGAGGGGAGCCTGTCTGCGGTCATCGGTTTCTCAGCAGGGACCGAGCTCGTGCTGCATCCCGCCGTGCGGGCGGTCGCCTTCACCGGCTCGCAGCAGGCGGGCCTGGCGCTCGCCGGGCTCTCGGCGACCCGCACGGTCCAGGTGCCGGTCTTCGCTGAGATGAGCACGGTCAACCCTGTCGTCGTCACGTTCGCCGCGCAGGCCCGGGCGGCCACGATCGGCGACGGGTGTGCCACCTCGTTCACGATGGGCATGGGCCAGTTCTGCACCAAACCGGGCCTCGTCCTCGCGCCTCGCGGGTCAGCCATCACCGCGGCGATCGTCGCGTCGGTGCAGCGGCAGGAACCGCGCGGCCCGCTGCTGACCGCCGGAATCGCGGGCGCCTACGCCGCCGGCATCGACCGGCTCCTCTTCGCGGGCACCACGATGCAGGCCTACGTCGTCGAGCCTGGCCCGGGCGCGGCCGTGTCTGCCGTGGTTCTGTCGGCAGACGCCGAGCTGCTCGTGCCGGGGTCGCCCCTGCTCGAGGAGTGCTTCGGCCCGGTGGTTGTCGTGGTCGAGTACGACGACGTCGCCCACCGGGACTCCATCCTGGGCCGGCTGCAGGGCTGCCTCGTCGCGACCGTGATGACCGACGGGCCGCACGACCCTGAGCTGCCCGGCCTCGTCTCCGGGCTCACCGGCCTCGCGGGGCGCGTCGTGGTGGACGCGTGGCCGACCGGGGTCGCCACCACCTGGGCGCAGCACCACGGCGGGCCCTGGCCCTCGACGACCGCCCCCGCCGCCACCTCCGTGGGATCGGGCGCGCTCGACCGGTTCACCCGTCCGGTCGCCTACCAAGGTGTAGCGGATGCTGCGCTGCCCGTCCCGTTGCGCACCGAGAACGAGTGGGGCCTGCCGCGCCGCCTCGACGGCATCCTCGCCACAGCGGACTCTGCACCTGCGACTGCCCCGTCCGCGCCCGCGCGCCCGAGGACACGGGCCGCGAAGAGCGCCGGGACCACGGGCACCGCGAAGCGCACCAGAACCACGAAGGCCGCCGGTACCACGGGGGCCGCCGGTACCACGGGGGCCGCCGGTACGTCGGGGGCCGCGAAGAGCGCCGGAGCCCCGAGGAGGTCGAAGAGCGCGACCACACGCGCCTCCGGTTCCGTCGGCTCCGCGGGCAGTGGGGCAAAGGCCGCGCCGTGACCGCGCCGTTGGAGGGGATCGTCGTCGCCGACTTCTCGCGCGTGCTCGCCGGACCGTACGCGACGATGCTGCTCGCCGACCTCGGCGCCACCGTGATCAAGGTGGAACGTCCTGGCGTGGGCGATGACACCCGCGCGTGGGGCCCGCCGTGGGCCGCAGAGTCGAGCTCGTACTTCGAGTCGGTCAACCGGTCCAAGCTGAGCGTGGTGCTGGACCTGACCGACCCGGCAGACCTTGAGGTCGCTCGGTCGCTCGCGGCCAAGGCCGACGTCGTGATCGAGAACTTTCGGGCCGGGACCATGGGCCGCTACGGGCTCGACCACGAGTGCGTGGCGGCCGGCAACCCCGGTGTCGTCTACTGCTCGATCACGGGCTTCGGCTCGGGAGCCGGCGCCGCACTGCCCGGTTACGACTTCGTCGTGCAGGCGCTCGGGGGTCTGATGAGCATCACCGGCGAGCCCGACCGGGACCCGATGAAGGTGGGGGTTGCCCTCGTCGACGTGCTCACCGGCAAAGACGCGACGATCGCCATCCTCGCTGCCCTGCGCTCGCGGGACGTTCACGGGCTCGGCCAGCGGGTGGAGGTCAACCTGCTCTCCAGCCTGCTGGGGTCGCTGGCCAACCAGGCGAGCAGCTACCTCGCGACCGGGCGGCCGCCCGAACGAATGGGCAACCAGCATCCGTCGATCGCACCGTACGAGACCCTGGACTGCGCAGACGGGGTGATCGCGCTTGCGTGCGGCAACGACGCCCAGTTCGTGCGTCTGGTCGACGTGCTCGGGAAGCCCGAGCTCGCGACCGACCCGCGGTTCGGCAGCAACGCCGAACGGGTGGCGAACCGGGTCGAGCTGGTTCGTGCCCTCGAGGAGCGCCTGGTGACCAGCACGGCAGAGAAGTGGGAGCAGGCCCTGCTCGAGGCCGGGATCGCCGCGGCCCGGGTCGGTGACCTCGGGTCTGCCTTCACTCGGGCCACCGAGCTGGGGTTGGACCCCACCTTCGCGGTCGGCCCCGGTCGCACGGCCCAGGTCAGCCACCCCATCACGTACTCGGACCATGCCCCGCGACGAGACCTGCCGCCGCCGGGCCTCGGCGAACACGGCCGGCTCGTCCGCGACTGGTGCGCCACCCCGGCCGGTAACCCACTGGTGTTCCCCGTCCGCACGCACGGTTCGGCGCGGCAGCCAGCGAGCTGAACGAGGTGCGTGTCTCCGCTGAGGTGACCCTGGAAGACCCACAAACCAGCTGATAGGGGTGTACGGCGGCGCGGCAGGCCGTGCAGGAGGTCCGACGATGGTTCGACCCAGGAAACCGCGTGAACCGGGCAATGCCGTGGGGCCGGACCGACGCAGGGGCACGCTTCAGGACTCGCGAGCGGACCCACCGTTGTTGTCTCTCGCAGCACAGGCGGGTAGCGCGACCATCCCGACCCCTATCGAACCAGAGGCCCGTCATCTAGAGTGGATCGGCAAGAGCAGGGGGGCAGACGATGAGGCTGTATCTAGCCGAGGAGAACGCGGCCCGCCTCGCCAAGTCTCGCGGACCGAGCGCGACGGTTCCGGTCAGCCATCCACTCCTGTCATTGCAGCGAAAAGCGGGGAACCGCGCCGTTTCGCAGCTCATGACCGCCGTCGCGGATGACTCACCTCCGCTGCGGCGTGCTCAGGAGGTCCGTCAGCCTCTGAGCACCGGGCGGCCGAGTGATGTGGATGAAGCAGGGCACACGACGGCCACGCCCGAGACCGCTCAGCCAGCTCTTCAGAGAGGCATGACGCAGCCAGTCGTCACAGACTGGCTTGGCTTCATACCGGGTCTGAGGTCACATACTGACCGAGCAGCCGTCGAACTCCTCATGGCGCTCGGATTTCGCGATGAGAACAAGATCACGAACCTTCTCTTCTGGGCCGACCATCCCGAAATGATTCTACAGAAAATTGACCCGGCGCAAACCGAGCTGGTCCGTCTGTGGATTTCTATCCGCGACACCACCGTGCGTCCAGCACTCAGGGACACGGCCCACAAAGCCACCGGCAGCGGTAAGCACAAGGATGGCAGCCCCAAGCCTAAGCTCGATCACGGTTCCCACCTGTCGACGAGCGCAGCTGACTTCATCGCCAAGAATCGCGCGCAACTGGGGTTGTCCGAGGAGAACGAGAGTCGCTCGGCGCACTTCTACAGCAAGGGTAAGCGTGCTGAGCTCCGGGCTATGGATCCAGAGAACGTGGCCAAGTACGCATCAAAATATAGCCAGGCGACCAGCCATTTTGAACGAAGCAAGGTGCTCTTCAGAGAGAGCTCCTTGGGCCAATGGAAGAGCGGGGAGGACGTCGCATTTGTTGCGGCCATAGCCACGAGAGAAGGCGGCGCAGGGATATTCCGCACCGACACGGAGAAGGTGGTTTCAGGAGGAAAGGACACGCACAAGAAAGGCGCCAGCGGACTCGACAACCTAGGCCGCGACGAGTACCGCAAGGAGTTCGAGAAATCGGGCCTATTTATCGAGAAGGTCGACCGTGACGACCCCGACCTGAAAGCGAAGAACCGGAATCCGGCCTGGATCGAGGCGCGAGACCTCATGTTTGCCCACATGATCACCACGGCAAACCACGAAAAGCTCTTCCGGACGTCCTATCTAGCTTCTGCGGCAAAGAAGGCCAAAGTCACGGTCGACGGCGAAAGTTTGTGGGCGGGGCTGAGCGACCCGGCGAGGCGGTCATGGCTAGCCCTGTTCTACTCCGGAGTCGGCCATGTTGCTGGCACACTCAAGACCCTTTTTGACGAGCAAAGAACTTCCGGCAGGGCTGTCGACCTCAATGACATAGTTGGAAAAGATGACTTCCCCAGCATCAACCGCGTGATTCTTGCGCGAGCGACCGCCCTCAGAGCAGCCACCTTCGAACACCTCGACGCTCTGTGAAGAGCCCGTTCGCCTGGGCGGGGTCGAGGCACCATCCATTCGGCAGCACGTGAACACCTGACGGCGCCTGGGCACCCCTTTCGCGGCCCCCCGTCGTGATGGATCCCATCTGGTGCCAACGGTTTCAGTTGCTAGGGTGACGAACGAACCCAACCCTTGCAACGAAGCAGCTGGAGGCATTCCATGACCACGGAGTATGCGGTCGTCGACCCGAGCACGAGCGAGCAGGGGCATTCCTACCCCACGGCCACTGCCGAGACCATTGAGGCGGCCCTGGCCTCCGCAGCTCAGGCTCACCGCGACTGGTCCCGCGGGTCGACGGTGGCCGAGCGCGCCGCCCTGGTCCACCGGGTCGCCGAGCTGCACACCCAACGCCGCGACGAGCTCGCCGCGATCATCGTGCGCGAGATGGGCAAGCCGACCGAGGAGGCCCTCGAGGAGGTCGACTTCGCGGCGGCCATCTACGCGTACTACGCCGACCACGCCGCTGCTTTCCTGGCCGACGAGCCCATCGACCTGCCCGCCGGAACCGGCACGGCCCTGGTTCGCCGCAGCTCCGTCGGCCCCCTGCTCGGGATCATGCCGTGGAACTTCCCCTACTACCAGGTCGCCCGGTTTGCCGGTCCGAACCTGGTCGCCGGCAACACCATCGTGCTCAAACATGCGCCGCAGTGCCCCGAGTCGGCCGCCGCCATCGAGACGATCTTCCACGAGGCCGGCTTCCCCACCGGGGCCTACGTCAACATCTACGCCACCAACGAGCAGGTCGCCGAGATCATCGCCGACCCCCGCATCCAGGGAGTCTCACTGACCGGCTCCGAACGCGCCGGGGCCGCCGTCGCCGAGATCGCCGGTCGCAACCTGAAGAAGGTCGTCCTCGAGCTCGGCGGCTCCGACCCCTTCATCCTGCTGAGCACCGACGACATCGACGCCGCCGCCGACGCTGCCGTCGAAGCGCGGGTCTACAACACCGGCCAAGCCTGCAACGCCGGCAAGCGCTTCATCGTCGCCGACCACCTCTATGACGACTTCCTGAGCGCCTTCACCGCCAAGATCCTGGCCATCCCCACCGAGTCGCCCCTCTCCTCGCTTCAGGCCGCTCAACGCCTCGCCGAACAGGTCCAACGCGCCGTCGACGGCGGGGCCATCCTGCACACCAACGGCGAGCCTGACGGCGCCTTCTACCCCGCCGGCATCCTGACCGACGTCACCCCCGACAACGACGTCTTCACCGAAGAGCTCTTCGGACCCGTCGCCATGGTGTTCAAGGCCGACTCCGAGCAGGCCGCCATCGACCTGGCCAACCAGACGCCCTACGGCCTGGGCTCCTACGTCTTCACCACCGACCCCGACCAGGCCCAACGCGTCGCCGACCAGCTCGACGTCGGCATGGTCTTCGTCAACGGTGTCGGCGCCGACGGCGCCGAGCTGCCTTTCGGCGGCGTCAAGAGATCGGGCTTCGGCCGCGAGCTGGGCCGCTACGGCATCGAGGAGTTCGTCAACAAGAAGCTCATCCGCTCCCTTCCCTGAACACCGCCCTGAAGTCTGCTGCTGGGCGGCCCACCTCCGATCGGTTCAGGTGCGCCACCGCGCCCAGGCGGCTTGCTTCGTCGTGCCGGCCAGCCCACCGACCGCGGTCCAGGAGTTCGCCTCGGCCAACGACCGAGCGCTGGCGCCGAGGGCCTCGCCGACGGTCTGGCTCAGGCCGAGCAACTCTTGAAACGCGGCGACGTCGGTGCTGCGAGCGAGGGCGTCGATGTACTCCCGGGCAGCGGCGGCGAGGGCGACGGGATCGGCGGGCTCAGTCGGCATGCTCATGGAGGTCCTTTCTACCCCGCCAGTATTTCCCGTCGTCGCCACGCGCGGCAACTACCGACCGACGAGGGTCACCTCACGGTGGTCGTCGACGTCGTCGAAGGTGCGCACCCAGGTCTCGCCCGGCCACCGGTAGGTGACCGCCCCGGCAGACGGCCGGTAGGCAGCGGTGTAGAGGGTGCCGAACCCAGCCGTGTACTGGTCGGCTCGCAGCGGTTCCTGCAGGAAGGCATCGACGAGCCGATGGCGTGGAGTGTCTTCGTCCAGAAGCCGGTTCAGGTGCTGCTGGCGAGGCAGGCTGCCCAGCCGACGAGCGTGCTCGGGACGCTCCACGACGTCCAGGCGGTGGTTGGTGGCCACGGTGAGGTCGCTGACCTCGATCGGCTCGCCCGGGGTGACGAAGACGGTGGCGTGCGCGCCGGAGGTGTCGGCGAGGGTCACGTTGTAGGACTGCGACACCGGTATCCGCCTGAGGGCCGAGACTGCGGCGTCGACATCGGCGCAGGTCTCGAGGAGGTAGCGGATGACCAGTGGGATGCCGAACCCGTCGCCGACGTCGGGGCGACCGCCGAAGGTCAGCGACGCGACGAGGCCGTCCTCGTTCATGCCATCGAGCAGGCCCCAGAGCAGATCGCTCGTACCGATGACCTTCCGATGCCCTGACCAGTTCGTCGAGGCGATGACTCCCTCGAACAGGTTGAGGTCGTAGTCGTAGTTGCGCACCAGCAGCGGATCGGAACCGGCGATGACGGCTTGGGAGCATCCGCAGGCGAACGACGGCATGCGCCACATCGAGAGCAACCTGGCCGCGACGGTGTCGTTGTCAGTCAGCCTCACCAGCTGTTCCCAGACGGGCACGAGCTCGGGCATGTGGTCGAGCAGCCGCTGGCGGCATTCGGCCAGGCTCGGTCGCTCGGAGAGACCTTGAGACGCGTACCACGAGGAGTAGGCCCCCCAGGTCGCGTCGTACAGTGCCTTCCATCGCGGGCCGGGGGTGTCCTCCTGATACGCAGTGAAGCGCAGGGGGAAGGTCGCGGCGCTGGCGATGGGGCTGCTGGCGATCCAGTCGACGGCACTGTGGGAGGCGTTGCTCCAGGCCAGCCCGTAGTCGACCCAGCCGCGCCAGTCTGTGAGGTCCGTCGGCATGGCGGGGGCCTGGCCTCGATGGTCGTCAGGGGCCGGGGGGCAGGAGCTCTTCGTGGTGGTTGTCATGAG
Source organism: Humibacillus sp. DSM 29435 (assembly GCF_001758225.1). Lineage (GTDB taxonomy): Bacteria > Actinomycetota > Actinomycetes > Actinomycetales > Dermatophilaceae > DSM-29435. The sequence continues at coordinate 261,480 of NZ_MAST01000034.1, forward strand.
CGTCAAGTTAACATTGACGACTTGGTAGCGTCAAGAATCTCTTGACGACGCGAACCGCGGGCCTCGTCACTGTCGGTTGGCAGCAGGGCCGACCACCCCTGCCGACCACCCCCGCCGACCACCCCGGCCGACCACCCCCGCCGACCACCCCGGCCGAGAGGCCCGCGGGTGAAGGGTGAGACATTGGGTGAGCACGGGCGCTTCACGCCCGAGACGAAGGAGTCAGCCGTGGTCGCAACCGCCGATATTCAGATCGACACCGACACGCTCCGTGTCACCAGGTGGACAATCCCTGCGGGGGAGGCGATCCCGATGCACGTTCACGAGCACGACTACGTCGTGGTTCCGCTGGTGAGCGCCACGATGCACCTGAGCTTTCCCAACGGTGACGAGACCGTGTCGCAGATCGAGCTGGGGCGCAGCTACCACCGACCGGCCGGTGCCGAGCATCGCGTCAGCAACCACGGCGAGAGCACCATCGAGTTCGTCGAGATGGAGATCGTCCGAAGCCAATGAGGCCGGGCCCCTCGAGCGGGGCTCAGCCGAGGCCGAGCAGGTCGCGAACGTCGGCGGCGCTGATCGCTCCAGTGAGGGCGCCGCCCTCGTCGACGACTCGCTGGAACAGGTCTCGCTTGCGCTCCTGGAGCGCGACCACCTTCTCCTCGATGGTGTCGGCCGAGACGAGGCGGTAGACGGTGACCGGGCGCTTCTGCCCGATGCGGTGAGCCCGGTCGATGGCCTGCGCCTCGGCAGCAGGGTTCCACCACGGGTCGAGCACGAACACGTAGTCGGCCTCGGTGAGGGTCAGACCGAACCCGCCGGCCTTGAGGCTGATCAGAAAGGCGGCAGACTCTCCGTCACGGAAGCTGCGGATCACCTCCTGCCGGTTCTTCGTGGCGCCGTCGAGGTAGCAGGTGCGCAGACCGGCCCCCGAAAGGGCCCGTTCGACGATGCGCAGAAAGCCGGTGAACTGGCTGAAGACCAGCGCGCGATGCCCCTCGGACGCCAGCTCGCGCAGCTGCTCGACGAGGAAGTCCACCTTCGCGGCGGTGGCCCGACCGGCGTAGGCCGGATCGACGAGGGCAGGGTCGAGCGCGAGCTGACGCAAGCGGGTGAGGGCGGCGAGGATGGCCACCCGGTTCGACTCCGGGTCGTCGAGCAGGCCCAGCACGCGCTGCCGCTCACGCTGCAGGTGCTGGTCGTAGAGGTGCCGGTGCACAGGATGCTGCTCGACGGGAACCACCTGGATCTGCTTCGGCGGTAGGTCGACCGCCACCTGCTCCTTGGTACGCCGCAGCATGAGTGGGCGGATACGTCGGCGCAGCAGGTCGAGCAGCTCGGGCCGCTCCCCCGACTCGATCGGCTTGCGGTAGTTCTTGGTGAAGACGTCGGGGCGGGGGTAGAGCCCGGGCGCCGTGAGCGAGAGCAGTGACCAGAGATCCATCAGAGAGTTCTCGAGCGGGGTGCCGGTAACGGCGATGGTGAACGGGGCACCCAGCTTGCGGGCGGCCACGTGGGTCTTGGCCTGCCGGTTCTTGACGAACTGGGCCTCGTCGAGCACGACCCCTGACCATCGAAGGTCGTGGAAGGCCGCGTCGTCGAGCCGCAGCACCGCGTAGGAGGTGATGACCACCTCGGCGTCGGCCACGGTCTCGGCCAGCGAGGTGCCCCGCTTGCGCTCGGTCGCGGTGACCGCAACGACGCTCAGGTGGGGCGCAAAAGCCTCCAGCTCGCCCAGCCAGGTGCCGACGACGCTGGTGGGCGCCACCACGAGCACCGGCCCGTGCCGACCACCGATCTCGCCGCGGTCGTGGGCCCGAGCCAACATCGCGATCGTCTGCAGCGTCTTGCCCAGCCCCATGTCGTCGGCGAGGATGCCGCCGAGCCGGGCGTCCCACAGCCGCGAGAGCCAGCGATAACCCTCGACCTGGTAGGGCCGCAGCGTGGCCCGCAGGTCGCTCGGCACCGGGACCGGTGGCGTGGCTGCTGTGTCGACCGACGCCAGGGCCTCGACGTTGGCGGCCCAGCGGGCGCTCTGCTCGTCGACGACTCCGAGCGCCACCAGCTCTTCCCAGAAGTCGGCGTGGTGGGCACTGAGCCGCAGCCCTCCCGACTCGGGGTCGGCGATCTCGCGGGCCTCGTCGATGAGCGAGCGCAGCCGCAGCAGCTCGGGCCGGTCGAGGCGGAACCACGAGCCCGAGTCGAGCAACATGATCTCATCGCCCCGGGTGAGGGCGGCGAACAGCGGCTCGAACGGCACCTCCTCGCCCTCGACCTCGACGGAGACGTGCAGGTCGAACCAGTCGGACCGGTCGCCGTCACGCGGCTCGAGGCGGCCCCCCGACGGCCCCGCGCCCTGCAGGTGCCCGGGGGCGGTGCCGGCAACACCCTCAACTCCAGCGACACCGGCGGAGAGCGAGGGGTCGAGAGCAGGGTCGAGGGCGCCGAGCCGAATGACGGGCGCCGTGGTCACCTCGTCGTACGCGGGGAGCACCCCGTCGAACTCGACGGTGACGTGCTCGTCGTCTTCGAGCGTTGGCAGCAGGTCGGTGACGAACCGAGCAGCATGGATGCCGGTGAGCACGACCCTTGAGACCAGGTGCAGCACGCCGGTCGAGTCGGCGCGGGTGGCGCCCGGGATGGTCTGCACCGAGGTGGCCGCCGCGAGCGCCGTCGCCTCGGCGGCCCGGTCACGCGAGCCACCGCCGAAGCGTTTGGTGCCGAACGACCTCAGCACACCGTCGTAGGCGGCGCCGAGGTCAAGGCATACTTCGCCCGGCACGTCGGCAGTGATGCGTGCGTGGACGGTGACCGTCGACCCCTGACGGTCGCTGCGAGCCTCCCCCGGCAGCGGCGCGGGCAGCGGCACCTCGCTGCGCAGGCGCACCTTCTCGCGCAGGCCCGGAACGGTCGTGCGCAGGAACGACGCCCGCTCGGCGGCGGGAACGCGCAGCCCGGTCAGGGCCTGCGTCAGACCTCGGGTGTCGAGGCCGAGGTGCTGCTCGAGCGGCACGAAGGTGAGCGAACCGTCGGCCCCCTCGACCGCGACGGCATGCACCGGGTCGCCGAGGCCCGCCAGCTCGTCGATGCCGAGGTCGGCGGCGGAGTCGGGCAGCCCCTCGACGGTGGCGCGCAGCAGCAGGTCACCCGACTCGTCGTCGGACCGCAGCACCGAGAGCACCAGTCGGGCCGCTTCGTCGGCCACGAAGACCGGGCCGGCCACCCCCTCGCCCGCCATGATCTCGATGCCGACCTCGCGAGCTTCACGCAGCAACGGCCACACGTCGGCCGACGCGTCGAGCGCCAGGGGCGGCGACGTGCTGAAGTAGGTCGTGCCGCCCGACCCGTGCCGGGCCGCATCGCGCAGCCGCGTCAGGATGCGTTCGTGCTCGGGCAGGAAGCGGATCCCGGTGCGCCACTGGGGCAGTGCCTCCTGCCACGACAGGCTCTTGTGCCAGCCGCCGACTCGGGTGCGACGGGTCGGACGCAGCCCGTAGCCGAGGTCGGCCTCGCTGCGCCAGGCCACCGACGAGCGGTAGATGGTGTCGACGAACAGGCCGGCCGGCATGAGGTCACCTCGCGGTTCGGGCCGCACGGGTTCGACGGGTCGAGGCCCCTCCCGAGGCTGAACGTGACCGAGCACCTCCGACCAGAGCGCGAGCGGCGCGGCCGGCACGGGCGCCGGCCTTGCGGCATCCGACCCCCCGGCGGTGTTCGGCCCCACCGGGATGCCGTGCGCGACGTCACGGGCGGTCAGCAGCAGCGCGACGGCGTGCTTGCAGTCCATCCCCACCGGGCAGCTGCACCGGGCCCACCACTCGACGCCGCGGGCCCTGCGCTCGGGGCTCGACTCGACGATGACCTGGTAGGTGTCAGTACGTGATCCCGACACGGTGCCCAGCAGCATCGAGCCCTCGGGCCGCGTGGCCAGCGAGCGGACCCGTCGCTGCGCGGCGTACGCCTGGCCGCGTTCGAAGGTGCGTGAGCCCACCTGCTGCTCGATCGAGTGGTCGCTGAGGTCGCCCACCCAGCTCGCTCGACCCACGCTCCATGCCACCACTCGACTCTAGGCGTGAGGGCAGACACCGCGAACCGCCTTCCACAGGCTCAGCTGCCCCATTTCTGAGCGAGGGCTCGAATCACCTTCGCGTTGCGGTTGGTGGCCACGCCCATGGCCTTCTCGACCCACGCGTTGGAGCGCTTGGCCTCGTGGTACGGCTTGTCGTAGAGCAGGTGCACAGAGCGGCCCCTGACGACGAGGCGCTCCCCGTCGGGCGGGTCGGCCTCGATCGTGCCGGTGGCGCCAGCCGTCGGCGTCGCCTTCAGGAGGCTGACGTAGTGCCCCCCGCTCGGTGGGTCGGTCGACGAGATGATCTCGACGTCGGCCGCCAGGGCGGCCAGCTCGACCGGGGTCAGCGCCACGACGGGAACCTCGAAGCCCCGGTCGGCCTCGAGCACCTTCTCGACGGCCGCCTCGAGCTTGGCGCGTGAGCGCAGCCCAGAGGTGAGGCGCACGTTGCCGGTCTGGATGTGGGTCTCGACGTTCGCGTAACCGGCGTCGGTGAGGGTCTGGCGCAGCTCGGCCATCGGATAGCTCCGCCTACCGACGTTGACGGCACGAAGGAAGACGATCCAGGTGGCCATCCCCACAGGCTAGCCAACCGGCGACGTGTGACCAGGAGGCGTCAGCCGGCGCGCGGGGCCGGCACCAGATAGACAGGGACCGGCGCCGACCGGAGGATCTTGGAGGCCCGGGAGCCGAGGAAGAGCCGAGCGGCCGGAGCCGACGAGCTCGGCCCCACGACGAGCAGGTCACCCTCGTTCCAGGGGACATTCCAGATCGCCTTGCCCCACGACAGGCCCTCCCCGACCACGAGGGAGGTGGCCAGCCGGTTGCCGAGGTCGGCATCCACCGCGCCCACCTCGGCCTGGAGGGCAGCCTTCGTGCGGGTCACCCACTGCTCGACGACGAGGTCGTCGGCGGACTCGTCGACAGACCCGAAGAACCGCTTGGGCGGTCGCACGGCGAACGACACGGCGCGGACGTCTGCGCCGACGGTCTCGGCGAGGCCCACGCCCACGGTGGCCAGGTGCGCCCCACCCGTGGATCCCCCGAAGCCGATGCTGACCCGGCGGATGCGTGCGGTCGGGCCGGAACGGAACCCACGCGGGGCGAGGAGCACCGGCAGGGGCGCGGCGTGCACGAGCCGGTCGGTGACGCTGCCGAGCGAGATGCGGCCGAGGGAGCCCTTGCTCGACGATCCGAGCACCAGTGCCGACGCGCCGGTTTCGACGCAGAGCTGGAGCAGCCCTCCCGGGATGGATGTCGCCTGGCGCACCTCGTAGGTCGCCTCGATGTCCTTCGGGAGGCTCGCTCTGGCCTGGTCGAGAACCGAGTGGCCCCAGTCGGTGAGCGGCCCGAGGTAGTCGCCGTCGACGAAGTCTGGCACCCCCGCTGCCTGCGGGGTGGCGACGACGACAGCGACCACGAGCGGCTCACCAGTGGACCGCGACATCACGCTGGCCAGCTCGAGGGCCGACGTGCCGCTGTCCTGCGCGGTGTAGGCGACGACGATCGTCATGGGTCAGACCGGCGCCACGAGCGAGGCCGCTTCGACGTGCGTCACCGGCACCCCCAGCTCAGCCGCCCGGTCGACGACCTCGAACCGCTGCCACACCGAATCCGACGCCGGGAGCGTCACGACGACGATCTGGTCGGGACGGAACTCCTGAACGGCCTTCTGCAGAGCCCGAATGGGGCGGTAGTCGCCCAGAGCGCCGGTGGCGTCGAGCTGGTGGGCCGACAGTGTCTCGAGGGTCCGGTCCAACCGCTCCTGCGCAGCCGCGACCGTCGCGTCATGCACCGACACGGCGCCGTGCGTCCACGCGGTGCCGGTCTCGACAGCACTGGCCGGTACACAGACGAAGTACGTCGCCTTGCCACTGGCGTCGATCCGGTCCAGCTCGCTGATGAGCTCGTCAGCCTCCAGGGTCTGGTTGGCCAGCACGAGCACGCGACGCGCGTCGCCGGTCGGTTCGACCTCGGCCCTGATCGGCAGCCGAGCGATGCGGCGCTTGTTGATGAAGAAGAGGATGAGCACCACGCCGAACGACAGAAGGCTCAGAACCAGCTGGATCCGCACGTCGGCGGTCAGCCCCATCTGAACCAGCACCAGGATGATGCCCAGGGCCGTCGCCGCCGAGAGGCCGGGGAACCACCACATCTTCACCTTGATCGTCGACTCGTCGGTTCGATATCGCAGGATGATCTGCGAGATGGCGATGAGCAGGTAGACGAACAGGATGATGGCACCAGAGGAGTTCAGCAGGAACGAGAACACCGTGTCGGGCGAGATGGCGGCCATGATCACGGCGAGGAAGCCGACGACCGACGAGGCGAGGATGGCGACCACCGGCACGCCGCGCGAGTTGACCGACACCATCGATGCGGGGGCCTCGCGACGAGCCGCCAGCACGAACAGCATGCGAGACGCGGTGTAGAGGCCGGAGTTGAGACACGAGAGCACCGCGGTGAGCACGACGGCGTTCATCACGTCGTCGGCGTAGGGGATACCCATCTGCTTGAACGCCGCGACGTACGGCGAGACGGCCAGGTCGGGCGAGTTCCACGGCAGGATGACCGACAGCAGGAAGATCGAGCCGACGAAGAAGATCGCGATGCGGGTGATCACCGAGTTGGCGGCCTTCGACACGGCCCGCTCGGGGTCGTCGGACTCGGCCGCGGCGATGGTGGCGATCTCGGCGCCGACCATCGAGAAGATGACTGTGACCACCCCTGCCGTGATGGCCGCACCCCCGTTCGGGAAGAAGCCGCCCTGCTGCGTGAGGTTGCTGAAGTCTCTGGTGGCGTTGGGCCAGATGCCGAAGACGAAGAGCCCGCCACAGATCAGGAAGATGATGATCGCGCCGACCTTGATGCCCGCGAACCAGAACTCGAACTCGCCGAACGAGCTCACCGAGATGAGGTTGGTACCGGTCATGAGGAGCATCAGGAAGAGGCTGAGAAGCCAGGTCGGCACGTCGGGGAGCCAGAAGTTGGCGACCTTCGCCCCGGCCACCGCCTCGAAGCCGACGACGATGACCCAGAAGTACCAGTACAGCCAACCGACGGAGAAGCCGGCCCAGTCACCGAGCGCCTTGCGCGAGTAGTCGGCGAAGGAGCCGGTCGAGGGTTGTGCCACCGCCATCTCGGCGAGCATGCGCATGACCATGATGATGAGCACGCCACACAAGGCGTAGGTGATGAACGCGCCCGGCCCGGTGTCGTGGATGACCGTGCCCGACCCGACGAACAGGCCGGCGCCGATCACGCCACCCATGGCGATCATCGTCAGCTGACGTTGGTTGAGAGCCTTCTTCAGCTCGGGGCCACCGCCGGACACCTCAGGCCTCCCCGCACACGAGGAACAAATGGTGAAGTGGAGCTGAACGAGACATGAGGATGCCCTCTCGGTCGGTCCGACGCGGCGGCACTGCCCACGACGCTTCGCTCAAAGTAACGACGGTCGGGTGATCTGTCTACGGCATCGAGCCCGGTCGGTAAGTGTCGGCTTTTGTGACGTATCGCCACCAGCGCTGCTGTGACCACTGGCGTTGTAGCCGGTGGAGCCACGTCGCGTCGAGCAGGTGGGCGGTGGCACGGCAGGGTCGGGCAGGGTCGGGCAGGGTCGGGCAGGGTCGGGCAGGGTCAGGTGGGGTCAGGTGGGGTCAGGTGGGGTCGGGTGGGGTCGGGCAGGATGGGCGAGGTGACGAACGGCCCAGCGGCATCCGACCCAGGCGAGCTGAGGCTCGGCGACTTTCCCGTGCAGCGACCGGTCACGACTCGCTGGTCCGACAACGACATGTACGGCCACCTCAACAACGCGGTCTACTACGAGCTGTTCGACTCGGCCATCAACGGCTGGCAGGCCGAGCACGTCGCCATCGACCCCCTCACCGACCCGACGCAGGGGGTCGTCGCAGAGTCGGGTTGCACCTTCTTCGCCGAGGTCGCCTTTCCGGCTCCCCTGGTCGTGGGGCTTCGGGTGGTGCGGCTGGGTTCGAGCAGTGCCACGTACCAGCTCGGGCTCTTCCTCGACCCCGAGCGCAGCGCGGAGGTGGACCCCGACCTCAAGGCGCTGGGGCACTGGGTGCACGTGGAGATCAGCGCAACCACCCGCCGCCCCCACCCGCTGCCCGATCGACTGCGCACGCTGCTGGAATCTGCGGTCGTGGAGGGGGACTCACGATGACTGACCACCCCGAGGAGTCGTGGGAGGCCTGGGTCGGGCGGGTCGCCGGGCAGCTCGAAGCGCTGGCCGGCGACGGCTTCGCCACGTTTGCGGCTCACCCCGCAGCACCCGTCGGTGACCACGGTGGTGCTCACCCCCGCAGACGCTGGCGCAGGGGCCGGCCCGCTCGGATGCCGTCCACCCCCCGACCGTCGACGGTCGCCGCCCCACCGATGGCGGAGGTGCTGCTGCAGGTACGACTGCTCGAGGGGTGGCTTGCGCTCGAGTGCATCGGTGACACCGAGTTCGAGGGGCTCAGCGACCTCTCGGTCGCGCAGCAGGGCCGGCTCGTCACCCTGGGCTGGGAGCAGGACGACCACGAACCGACGTTCAGCAAGACCTACTCGCGGGCCGAGTCAGGGGTGGCGGCCGACCTGCTCGCGCGCAGCCTCCGCGAGGTTCTCGGGGCCGACTGGCCCAGCCAGGTCGACACGCGTCACGGCTGAGGCGGCCGGTCACCAGTGCGAGGCGGTGGCCTTCGACTGCCGGCCGCGAGCGCGAGCGAACTCGGCACCGGCTCGGTTCATGCCGGCGCGGTACAGCGGCCGTGCGAATCGCTTGATACGCCAGATGATCTGGCCTTCTGGGTCGGTCAGGATCAGGTCTCGTCGGGCGTCGATGCCGTGGATGACCGTCGACGCGACCCGGTCGGCCGTGCGGCGCGAGCGGGTGACCATCGCCGCGCCCGCCTGCTCCACCTCGGCGTCGGCACCCCGGAAGGAGTCGGTCAGGTTGGTTCGGAAGAACGACGGGCAGACCACCGAAACGGAGATACCGTGCGGGCGCAGCTCGTGCAGCAGGGTCTCGCTGAGCGCCACGACCCCTGCCTTGACGGAGTTGTAGGCCGACATCCCGGGAGCATGGACAAGACCGGCCAGCGACGCGGTGTTGACGATGTGGCCACTGCCCTGTTCTTTGAACAGCGGCGTGAACGTTCGACATCCGCGCACCACGCCCAGCAGGTTGATGTCGACGATCCACTGCCACTCCTCCATCGTGGCCATGTCGATGCGCCCGGCGGCGGCTACCCCGGCGTTGTTGACGAGCAGGTCGAGCCCACCCATCGACGCCAGCACGTGCTCGAGTGCCGCGCTCCAGGCGTCGTCGCTGCGCACGTCGAGCGGCAGGTAGTCGATGCGGGGCGGGAGGGTGGCCGGTCGGTCGGCACTGATGTCGGTGGCGAGCACCTGCTCGCCCCTGACGCCGAAGGCCGTGACCAACGCCAACCCCAGCCCGGATGCCGCGCCGGTGACCAGCACGCGGCGCGGCTTTTGAGGGCGTGGGCGTCGGCGTGAGCGGAGCGACGGGAGCGACATACGGGCGACCCTAGTCGCGCCGTTCATGAGCGTCTTGGGCCCTGATGGGCCCGTCCGGGTGCCCGAACCGGTTACTACCTGGTATCAACCCTGCCTTTGGTAAAAGATTGGTACGGAAACCGCACATCACGGGACGTCTCGGGCACCCGCCGCCGATACTGGTCACAGCCGGATCCCCATGCTTGAGACGATCCGGGCGGGGAGGCGAAGGCGGTGTCAGATCGATGGCGGGTGCTGCCGAGGCACCGCCTGGTGCGCTGCCTCGAGGACGCGTTACCGACCGGTGTCGCGCTCATCGTGGCTCCGTTGGGCAGCGGTAAGACCACTCTCCTCGAGCAGTGGTCCGGCCGCTCAACGCGACCGGTGCACTGGGTCGACACGTCCGGCCCCATCGACCTACACCCCCTCACCGTGGCGATCAGCACTTCGACCGGTCCGCCGGGGTCGATCACGGTGGTCATCGATGACGCGCACGGCATCGCATCGCACGACATGGAGGTGGTCGAGCACTTCATCGAACGATCGACGCCGCACGCCACCATCCTCATCGCCTCACGCACGATGCCCGCCTTCAACCTCGCGCACCGCGAGTTCCCGACACCGGTGCTCATCACAGGCGAGGCACTGCGCTTTCGTCCGCGCGAGGTCGCCGCCCTCTTCCGAGACGTCTACGGGACCACCTTGGATCCGGCGGCTGCGGCGCAGCTCGCTCACGACACCGACGGCTGGGCCGCGGCCCTGCACCTGCACCACCTCGGCCTGGGCTCTCGAACCGGCCGGCCGGGTTCTGCAACCGCGGCTCGTACGACGAACGACCAGTACCTGCAGGACTACCTCTCTCGCGAGGTTCTACGCCCCCTGCCGCCGCCACTCGTCGAATTTCTCCGGCTCACAAGCGTGTTCGACACCGTGACCCCGGGGCGGTGCGACGAGCTGTTGGGGTGGACCGGGTCGCGCAAGGTGCTGATGGAGCTGACCCGCCGTGAGGGGCTGGTCCGTCGCGACCCGTTCGACCCCGACTGCTTCCACTACAACCGGGTCCTGCGCGACCATCTCCGCATTCAACTGCGCGAGCAGCTCGGCGCCGAGACCGTTCGCACGGTGCGCGCCTTGGCCATCGACGTGCTCGTGCGGGCCCAAGCGCCGGGCGAGGAAGCGACCGCGCGAGCCCGGGCGGCCGACTGGCCGGGCCTGTCGAGCCTGCTGCGAGTCCACGGCGCACTGCTGACCCGACCGGACATGTCGACGTGGCTCGACCTGCTGCCTCCCGACGTTCGAGACCACGACCCCTGGTTCATGCTGGCGACGGCACGACGGCTACTCGCCGACGGACGGCCCGAGGACTGCGAGAGGACCGCCCGTCAGGCGGCCTCGCAGATGGTGGACCGGGAAGGTGCCCGCCTCTGCGAAGACGTTGTGGCCGAGGCGCTTCGCTGGGCGGGAGGGGCAGCAGGTTCGGTCGACGACCCGCTTGCAGCCTGGGCGGCGGAACCGGAAGCGGCCCGGCTGCTCTCTGCGGTCATGGCGGTGCTGATCGACTCCGCCGACCCGGCCGAGGCGCTCGATGCCGTGCACGCGGACAGTCTCGCGCGGGGAGAGACGTGGATGGCGCGGATCGCCCTGACGATCGGGCTGATCCGAGACGGGGCCGGCCAGGGCATCGACGCCGCTCTGCGAGTGGCTGCAGAGCGACGGGCTGTCGGTGACCCGGCCGGGGCCTTCCTGCTCGAGTGCGCCGTTGCCCTCACCGAGTTCCGCGCCGGGCACCCCGACCTCACGCTGCTCGAGAAGCTCACCGTTCGGGCCCGTGGGCTGGGGTCGGTCCCCGGCGTCGCCTGGCTCAGCTCCGGTCTGGCCCTCGCTGTCGCGAACGCCGACCTGCCCGAGGCCTCCGCCGCCGCCTCGTCGGCTGAGGCCTTGGCGCGCGCCTCCGGCGTCGCCGGAGCTCACGCGACGGCCTACGCGGCTCTGGCCATCGTCAAGCCCGGCAGTCGGACGGACCTGCTCGAACTGGCCCGAGAGCTCTCGGTGACCCCGGTTGGGCGAAGTGCTGGGCCTGGGCCGCGTGGTCATGTGCACGCAGGTGCCGGGCCGGTGGGCACCCACGGAAGCTCACGGACGATCCGTCCTTGGGAGTGGCTCAGTGGGCCGGCCGAGCGTCTGCGCGCACCGCCTCCGGAGCCGAGCCCTACGGCGTCCGCCCTGGAGGTGAGCGTCCGCTGCCTGGGCTCGTTCGACCTCACCATCCACCAGGTCCAGGTCAACCTCGCCGAGGTACGTCCGGTCGCCCGGGGCGTGTTGCGCGCGCTGGCGATCCGGGCCGGCACGCCCGTGCACCGGGACTGGCTCGTGGAGCAGTTCTGGCCGACGCTTCGCCCGGCGGCCGGCATCCACAACCTGCACGTCGCCATCTGCGCACTCCGCCGATCTCTGGAGCCGCACGCCCCCGGACGGTCCCACACGCTGCTGGCCCGGGGCGGGGACACCTACACCTTCGCTCGCAGCCTCAGCCTGGTGACAGACCTGCAGCGGGTGATGGCGCAGCTTCGGATCGCGCGAGAGCTCGGCCGCGATGGTGACCCTGCCGGCCAGGGCCGAGCCTTGTCCAGCGCTCTCGAGCTGTACACGGACGACGTGCTGCCCGACGACGGAGCGGCCGAGTGGGCGCTTCAGATCCGAGAACACGCCCGCCTCTCCGTAGCGCAGGCCGCCATCCGGCTCTGTGCCCTCTGCCTGCGAGCCGGCAGCGCAGACGCCGCCATCGCCGCTGCCGAGCGCGCCGTGGCGCTGGACCGGTGGAACGACTCTGCGTGGCGCGCGCTCATCGCGGCCCACACCCGGGCCGACGACCCGGTGGCCACCGACCAGGTCCGACACTCCTACCATCTCCTTCTCGAGTCGATCCGAGGGGACGAGCATGATTCACGACGGGCTGTTGAGCGCACGACCGGCCATCTGATTCCCCTTGACCCCGGTCAGGAACGCTTGAAGAAGGCGAGCTCACCCACGGCCAGCCGACGGTTCGACGCGGCACCGTAGGCCGCCTCGACGGTGAGGCGCACCTCGGTCACGTTGCTCACGGCGATCGGCACCTCCTGCGGGCCCGGGGAGTCGCCGAGCGTCACCGAGTCCAGCTTCTGGGTGCTGCCGTCCTCCAGGGTCAACATGACTCCGAGGGTCGCGACCCTGGCCGTCGTCAGATAGCCCTTGGGCGACTCCGATGAGCCGTTGAAGACCTGGATGGTCAGCAGGCGGACCGGATCGGCGAAGGTGGCCTGGATGTACTGGCCCTTGCCTGCGCCAGGGCGGGCGGGAGACCAGTACGTGTTCGTGGCTCCATCGCGGAGCGCGGCGGCGGGATGGCTCTTCACGGCGCTCGAAGCGGTGATGGACGTGGGGTTGACCACTTGCGAACCAGAGATGCGGTCTTGGACGGCGGCACCCCTGGAACCGAGGTGGGGCAGTGCGAACCAGACCCCGGCGCCGACGATACCGAGCGCGATGACGGCCCTGACCAGGGTGCGGTAGCCGCGCCGGCGCCCCCGTCGGCGCTTGGGCCGGTCCCCGGCCAGCGGACCCGCCTTGGGAGAACGCTGGAAGAGACGTCGGTACCACGGGAGGTCTGAGACGACGGGGGCATCGACGAGGTCAGCACCGCAGCGACGGCAGAAGCGGCGGGGCGCGACGTTGCCCGCACCACACGCCGGGCACACCGTCTCACCCGGCAGGGGAACCCGGTCCTCCGGCGGGAGCTCGCGTCGACGGGGCTTGGGCGCCGCGACACCAGGTCGCACCGCAGTGACGGCCTGCTCGACCGGGGCGACGGGCTTGGGCGGGGTGTTCACCTTCTGGGCCGCTGAGGTGGGGGCCGCTGCTTTCGCAAGGGGAGCGGCTGGCTCCGGCTCCGGCTCGGCAGCCGGTTCCACCTGAGGGGCGCTCGGCTGAGGTTTCTTGGCCTCCCACTCCAGAAATGCGCCGCACGCACCACAGAAGGACTCACCAGCCTCGTTGGCCGACCCACACTGGTCGCAGCTGATCATCGCCCGCCTCCATACCTCATGCCACTCGCGTCTTCGCTGCCTGACCCACATCACGGTTCACTCCCCGAGACCACACTCCGCTCGGTGACCTCGGTGACCTCGGTGACCTCGATGACATCTGCGACGTGCACCGGTTTCGCAGACCGGACGACCGCCTCGAGGCGACTGCGGTCAAGGCTCCCCAGATCGTCGACCAGCACCCTGATCCGCACGACCGGGTCAGGGTCGCCGGGCAGCGGCGTGCCTGGCGTCACCGACCAGATGGCCCCCCCGGAGTCGGTGACCTCGACCTGCGCCCCGGTCAGGTGCGACACGACCTCCCGTAGACCCAGCCGAGTGCCGCGTCGACGGTGCGTGGGAACCGACGCCCGCACCGCGCGTCGCAGGTCTGCGGTCCGGGTCTGGTCGTCGAGGTCCACCGCGACCCACCCGGCGAGCCAGGCCAGGAAGTCCGGCGGGGTCAGGTCGGGATCGACGTAGGTTGCCAGGTTGTCGAGCGAAGAGACGAGCGGAGCCAGGCTGTCGTCGAAGGCTCCGACGAACCGCTCTGTGAAGCCCTCCTCCTGGTAGACACCTGGAAGCTGGAAGAGCACCGGGAACGGGCTCTGCAGGCCATCGACCCGCCCGCGCATCGTCATCGCCCCTTCGTCGCCCGGACCTGGTGGCCGAACGAGAAGACGAGGGCGTTGGCGTCGAGCTCGATCCGATCAGCCTGCTGGCCGCGTTCGGAGGTCAGGGGATCCACCGCGAAGAGCCGTACCTCTTCGACGAGCTCGGTCGCCGGAAGTCTCTGCAGCACCGCGTACACCTCACCCGCCTGGACGGGTCGCCCAAAGGGCCAGCCGCTCCCGTCGGGTCCGCCGCGCAGAGGGTCGAAGTAGCGGTACAGCGCCCGCAGGGCCGCCTCGCGAAGGTTGCTCGGGTCGGTACGCGGACGCGCCGTGAGACGGGCGACGATCGTCACGCCCTGGTACAGGGGCGGCTCGACGACGAGCCGCGTCCCGACGACCCGACGCTCTTCGAGGTGCTCGGTCAGCGTCGCCAACAGCGACTCGGAGGGGATCAGATCTTCGAACCGCAAGGTGTCGTCGGCCTCGTGAGGGGCCGCCGGGACCACGAGCAGCCTTGCTCCGCAGTTCGGCTCGGTGATGCAGCGGACGCGGGCCAGGGTGGGGGTCGATCGGATGGCGAGCACCTCGAAGTCCTCTGCCGTCACGGCCCGGTCGAGGGTTCTGAGGTCGAGCGGTCCCCGCACGCGCACTTCCTCGAGCGTCTCAGCCGACACCCCACCCAGGGCAGGCCGCCGGTTCTCGACTCGTTCGACCATGGGGATGGAGGTGCGCAGCACCCGTAGGGTTCGGCTGGCCACATTGCCCCTGGGCCCGCCGCCGAACCGATACGACTGCAGCCGGAGCGGGGCGGCCTTGGGGGGGATGGCCCCGTAGCGCCGCACCGTCCCGTCTGCCTCCCGAACCGCCGGCGGCAGCTCGATGACCCCGGCGGCGGAGTCGACGTGAAAGACGCGGTCATCCGGCCCGTGCTCGGCGAAGGATGAGACCTCGGCCCACTCCTGCCATCCCGACCCGCCGGCGACCTCGAGCACGAGGGGCGAACCATCCCTGACGAGTGGGTGGCGGGCGAGCGCGAAGCCCTGACCCGACACCCCCTCCGACAGCCCGAGCACCTCGTCGAAGACCAGCTCCGCGTTGACGGCCCCGATCGTGCCACCGATCGTGAAGGCCGTCACCGAGCGAACCTGCGGTGACACGCGATAGGGCGGGTAGTCCCCCACTGGGTCGGTGACGACACAGCGGAGCCAGCCACCGTGGACTCCACCCGAGATCGACGCCAGGTGAGCGGCCGGCACGTGGATGATCACGTCGCCCGGACGGTTGAGGCCCCCTGTCTGGTCGGTGTCAAGGTCGCAGGGCTGCCATCCGTCACGGGTCCAGGCCTCCCATCTCAGCGGCGGGAAACCGGGATGCACGCCGGCACCCTGCACGTCGCAGTCCAGGCGCAGTGCGACGGCGCAGCGCGGCGCGGCGTCATCGAGACCGAAGAGCAGCGCGTCCCCCAACGCCGGGGGCTCGCCGAAGCAGGCGATTCCCGACTCCTCACGCAGCTCGAGCGCGCGTTGGACGACATCGCTGCCGGCTACCGCGGTCGCCACGGCCACCAGTCGACGAGGTGGGATGCGGAGGTCGCTGGTCGTCTCGAACACGACTGCGTCTTCGCTCTCGGTCCGCTGCGTGGCGACCTGGACACCCGCCGCGACCAGCACCGGCTCCGGTTGCGGCGCCGAGAGCCAGAACGTCGTATCGGCGGTAGCCGCTCCGGGGGCGTGCGGACGAACCCCCACCAGGTCGAGGAAGGCCAGGTAGAGCTTGTCGGGCACCCGGTTGAGCCGGTAGATCAGCTGGTCGACCATGAAGGCGAAGGTCTCGATCAACGTGACCCCGGGGTCTGACACGTTGTGGTCGCTCCATTCCGGGCTGCGCTCCTGGACCATCCGTTTGGCATCGTCGACCAGGTCCTGAAAGTGCCGGTCGTCGAGGTTCGGCAAGGGCAGACTCATGGCGCATCGCCCTCCGAGGGGATGACGTAGAAGGGGAAGACCAGGTTGCGGGGGTCGTTGGTGCCAGAGACGGAGTAGTGGATATCGATGTAGAGCGTGCCCTGGTCGACCGCGTCGAAGCGGACGTCCACGTCTTCCAGCTCGATCCGGGGCTCCCACCTCTCGAGGGCGACCCGGACGGCGTAGGCGATGTCGCCAGCGGTTCCGGCGTCGGCCGGGGCGAAGACGTAGTCGTGCACGGCACACCCGAACTCCGGCCGCATGGGTCTCTCCCCGGGGGCTGTGGCGAGGATCAGCCGGATGCTCTGCTCGATCTCTCTCGGGCCGGAGACCAGGGTGATGCCTCCCGTGGGGTCGACGCTCACCGGGAACCCCCAGCCGGTACCGATGAACTCCTGCGCCATCTCACCCTCCGATCAGCACGGTCGGGCAGCCAGGAGGAATGATCGGCGCGCCGCAGCCGCAGAGGTCGCCGACCCGCAGCGCGGGACGCTTGCCGATCAGCACGGTGACGGATCCGGGGGCGAACGGACTGGGAGGGTGGGGACCGGCGGGCGGCGGCATGGCGCACGTATGGAGGTCTCCGGCGACCGCCGCAGGGAGACCGCCGATGAGCACGGTCGCGACTCCCGGACCGGTGACGACCCCGGGGTGGGCTGTCAGGTCGCCGACGCGGGCCGCAAAGGGCATCTTGCCCTCCTTTCCTTGGGCTCGGTCTGATGGTGGAATGGGGTCGGTTGCTGTGAGCCGGTCAGTTGATCTGCACGAGGCTGCCCCTGACGGTCGTGATGCCGCCGGAGCCCAGCTCGGCCATGGCCTGGCCGTCGATCTTGACGTTGACTCCCTTGAGCGTGAGCTGCCCCTGCGCCTCGATGGCGATCGTCGCGGCCTTGAGCGACAGGCTGCCGCCGGAGGTCTCGACCGAGACGTTGCCGCCAGTGGTCGAGATGCTCACGTTCTGCTTGGCCGTCACCGTGACCGGCCCCTCGGAGATGATCTCGATGGCAGCAGCGGCCTTCTGCACCAGCGTGACTCGCTGCTTACCGTCCGCCGTCGCGAGCGTGAGCCGTTCCTCGGTCGATGACTCGATCATCTCGATGACCATCCCGCTGCGAGACACGAACGCCCGCCGCTTGATCGAACCGCTCGTGGCATCGACGTGCTCGTTCCAGCCCACCTTCGGCACGTCCTTGCCGTTGTAGAGGCCGCCGATGACGTAGGGGTCGTCGAAGTCGCCCGTCCCGAACGCCACGAGCACCTCGTCGCCGACCTCGGGAAGCACCAGCGACCCCCGGTTCTGACCGGCACCCAGCTGCACGGTGCGCGCCCACCCCGTGACGTACGTGTCGGACATGAGGGGGAAGGTCACCCGCACGCGACCTCGACCGTCGGGGTCCTTCACGTCCGTGACGAGGGCCGGCATGACGCCACTTCTCTGCTGGCCGGTCCCCCTTCCGCCCACGCCGGTGGCGAGTCCGTAGATGGATCGCTCAGACGAGCTGCTCACCGTGAAGCGGGTGAGATAGCCGTGGTCGCCGGTGAACTCGTGTCGCACCCCGCTGAGGACGTAGCGGCCATCGACCGGCGCCCCCACCTTGGCGATGGTGACCGGGGTACCGGACCGCAGCAGTGGGTGGCCCCTCGCAGTTCCCTCGATCTCCGCGAAGGACCCCCCGATCCGGTCGGCGATGGCCTTCGCCGTGGTCTCCAGGGCCGACAGGACTGAAGCGGACGAACGAGACTCGACCCAGTTCGGCCCTTTGAACACCTGACCGAGGCTGGCCGGGCTGACGCCGTCCAGCGCAGCGCCGTTCGTGGTGGCCGAGGCTCGAGCCACCAGGGCCTGCTTGGCCTGGGCGTCCCACCCCCGCACCTCGACCTCGGAGACCTGGTCGGAGGCGGTGATGCCGGCCCGGATCGAGAACAGGTTGACGCCCTTCTCCAGCACGAGCGGGTCCTGGCGGGCCTCGGTCTTCCCCGATGCTGCAGACGCCTTGGCCGGCCTGCGGAAATGGAGGGCCCCATCACTGACGGTCACCTCGGCACCGACGTCCGCGGCCAGCTCGCGCAGGAAGGCCCAGTCACTGACGCCGCCCTGCCCGACGTGGTCGAGCACCGGCTCGAACGAGTCGATGACGCCCGCCTTCAACCCCGCTCGCCCCGCGACGGTCCGGGCGATGTCTCCCGCCTTGACGTTGACGTAGGCCTCGGTGCGCTGTCCGTGGTGGAGCCGATGCGAGTGGTCGTAGCCACGCACGAGGGTGCGCTCGCTCCCGTCGGAGGCGATCTCCAGGTCGATCCCCGTCACCTCGCCGGTCAGCAACAGGTCCGGCCCGCTGGATCCGCTGCGCTGTACCGAGATCTTCACGACGGATCCGACCTTGAAGGCGCTCGTCGCACGGACGTCGGCGTCGAAGTCGACGAACGTGAGCATGAACAGGTCGGGCACGTTGCGGCTGTCATCGATGACGACCTGGCTCAGGCGGGCCTGAACGGCATCCGAGAGCGGGGCCCCCTCCACGTCGATCCGGAAGGTGCTGGTCGTCGCCTCGAGCTCAGACGCCATGACTCGTCCCCTGGTCTGCGAGGAGTCCGACGCGCCCATGGTGGACGAGACTGCTCGGGCCGAGATCTTCCGTCGAGGGCATGAGCAGGGTGTTCCCGGGGCGTAACCGCATCGGGTCGTCGATCCCGTTGATGGCGGCCACGGCTCGCCACGCGGTCGCGTCGCCGTACTCGCGATAGGCCAACATCGCCAAGGTGTCACCCTCGACGAGAACGTGGATTCGCCGGGGCACCAGTCCTCCCGAGGTGGGGTTCTGCTTGGGCGCGTCGCCGGCGAGCTCTTCCAGCTGAACCGTACAGATGGCTCGGATCGGCAGGCCGCTCGGCGCAAACATCGTGTACTTGGCGGTCACCCCGCTGACGTAGGCGAGGAACCCGGTGAGCCCGCCCCACCGGAAGAGCACCCAGGGCGGTGACCCCTTGTCCTTCTGATGCGAGGCGGTCGTGGGGATGCAGCAGGCGAAGAGCTGCTCCACACTCTTGACGACGCTCGCATCCTGGGTGTCCGAGGCGTCGAAGAACATCTCTAGGGACAGCTTGGCGGGCTCCGGCCCGGTGAACTGAGGCGGGCCGGACTTCTTGTTGCCGGATCCGGTGCCTCGCACCCACCGGGCCGTCTTGGTGAGGCTCAGCTCTTTCGGGTTGAACTGGAAGAGGATCTTGCCGATCTGCGGGCCGGGTTTGGACAGCGTGCCGTCGGGCGACGGCTCGTGCAGCAACAGGTAGGCATGTTCCAGCTTGGGCCGCCCGTTCGCACCGAGCTTCGTCGCTCCCGCGGCCGTCGCGTCCATGGCAACCGGCGAAGCCATCAGGCCCCCTGACCGGTCGTGATGAAGCCGTGGTGCGCAATCTCCACGGTCTCGGTGACGACCTTGGCCTGGTCAGAGTTCAGGGACGGGCCACTCCATCGCACCGGCACCACATCCAGCAGGCCCCACGTCGCGATGACCTTGCCGTCGCCACGCATCGCCACGATCGTGCCGGTTCGACGGGTGTAGCCGGTCTGGATGCTCGACAGCCACTTGACGATCTTCTCGGTGTCGCGCCCTAGTGGGCGGGTCAGCTTGATGTTCGGATACCGCAGCTTGGTCGGCAGCTGCCACGTGAAGCCGTTGTTGCCGCCCTCCTCGCGCGTCTCCAGAACCACCTCGCAGCCCAGGCCCTCACAGCTACTGAACTCGCCGAGATCCTGGTCGTCGAGCTTGACCTGGAAGCTCACCGAGACTGCGACGTTGACGTCCTGGATCATCGCTCCCCTCTCACCATGCATCCGTGCGCTGACCACGACGCTCGCGGTCGACCAGCAGCTCCGTGCGCAGCCGAGA
This sequence comes from Humibacillus sp. DSM 29435, assembly GCF_001758225.1. Classification (GTDB taxonomy): domain Bacteria; phylum Actinomycetota; class Actinomycetes; order Actinomycetales; family Dermatophilaceae; genus DSM-29435. The sequence continues at coordinate 281,592 of NZ_MAST01000034.1, forward strand.
CGCCAGCGGTTCGTACAGTCGCCGTGCGAGCTCGTCCAGCTCCTGGGCTGTCGTAGCGGTACGGGCCGACGGTGTTCCGGCGGGCTCTTCGCGGATGCCGCTGGGCCCACTGACCGTCACCACCTCGCTCACGCGCGACTGGCCTGCGGAGACCGGCGCCTCAGCAACTCCTGCCGCCACGGGATCGAGAGTGGGTTGCACCGCCAGGCCTATCTGCCCGTTGCCCGCCGGCGAAGAGACCACCGGCATGTCGACGGTGGCCGGGCTCTCGTACGGTGCGGCCACGCTCAAGGGGCGACCTGACGTCGCCACGGCCTGCCGAGGCCCCCGAACCAGTCCGGGTAGCCACCGCTGCACCGGGAGGTCACCCGACCCCGGGGTCGTCGGCGTGAACGCCGAGGTGATCGGCCGCAGGCCGACCGGGCCGGAGGCGGGCACACGCGCCGGGTCAGACATCACGGCGCTTGCCGGCCCTGCCCCCGACGACCTCTGCACCGCGAAGGAGCCCTGCTGAAGTGAGGTCCCGGGTGGGGGATGCGCCCCGGACGGTCCGGACGGTCGGGACGGCGACAGCGGCCCTGACCACGCCGTAGTTCCGGTAGCGGGTGCCCCCGGTCGCACGACCACGAGCGGCGGCAGAGAGTCCTTTCGGCGCTGGAGCACGGGCGTCTCGATACCCGGCTCCTGCCGCGTCTCGGTGGCCGCGACCGGCCAGGACTGAAGGGCCTCGTTGCTCCGCGCCTCGATGGTCGACTCGGGCCGCTCAGCGGGAGCCACGACGATCTGCGGGTCGGGTGAGGGAGGCCCACCGCGGTGTGATCGCTGTAGCGCCAACGTCGGACGTGCTGTTTCCATCGTCACTCGACCCGAGCCTGAGCTCGGAGGACGTGGCTGGGCCCTGTCTGACGTCTGGACCGAGGTGGTGCGGGCCGGCTGGGCTGGACCGTGGGGGCGGGCGGCAGCCGACCGCTGCAGCTGGACCGTCGAGCGTTGCACCTGAGCCGACGAGGCAGCGGAAGCCAGCACCCGTACGGACGGGGCGGCAGCCGGGGCCACCGGCATCCGAACCAACGGCCCGGGCCCGGCTGCAAGGACGGGCAACGTCGGGAGCTCTGACGGTGTGGGACCAGCGAGGCTGGCAGCACGCTGGACTGGCGCGTACCGAGCTGACCCGGACCCGGACCCGGCTTCGTGCTGTGGTGGATGGCCGCCTTCCGGCCACGCACCAGCCTCGGCCCCGTTGGCGACGCCGCGCGCCGGCCCGTCTTCGGCGCCGTCAATGTCGGTTGCCTGGTTCAGCACCTCTGGGTGCGAGGGAGCCGGGCTGCGAGACACCGTTGGACTCGACACGACGACTCGTTGGGCCACTGCGTCAAGGGTGTTGGCCTCGGTCAGCGGGGCCGGCCGCGTTCCCGACCCGGTCACGGGCATGGCCACCAGAAGGTCGTCAAAGGGCTCCACCACGATGGGCGCCGGGCCCACGTCCACCTGCACGTCCGAGACCCTGGCGTCACGAACCTCCTCGCGCGTCGAGTCGCCACCACCGGTCCCGTGCTGGGTGCCGGAGTGTGCCGGTGTCGACGGATCGCCCAGTGGAGAGTGCGTCAGGAGTTGAGCTGAGTCAGGAACCGTGCCCGCCTCGGTCACCGACTGCTCCGACGGTTGTGGCCCCTGAACGTCAGCCGCCGCCGGGGAGGTGGTTCCACCCGGTGGTACGAACGACGCCTGCACGATCGGGGTGTCGGTCGGCGGCTGACGGACCGGAAGGCTACGGGTGAGGGGCCGCGGCCCTTCCGGCAGCGGCGTTCCCAGGCCCAGCCGCCCCGGTCGGGTGGCTCCGCGAGGGGATGGCGTCGAGCGTTGGACGTTGGGTATGAGCGACCCGAACGGGGCCGCAGGGCGGGGCCACGTCGTTGGGGTCCCGGGAATGTCGACAACCGTTGCGCCCCCAGAAGCTCCGTCCTCCAGCCTCGCAGCTCTCGCCGTCTCACCGACGGCTGCGGTGTCGCCGGAGGGGCCCGGCGCTTGGGGGGCTGCGACCGTTCGCTGAAGCGATCGTGAAGGACGGCCGAGCAGCGGGAGCTCCGGGAGCCGAGCGAGGTCTACGCCTACGGAGGTCGGGCCCTGGCGATCGGGCGCCTCAATGGCAGCAAGGTCATCCGCCGCAGGATCGATATCCGGCCCGACCTCCGCGTTGGGGGCCACCGCCGGGAGTGCCTCGGCCGCGAGCTGCACGATGGGGAGCCCCCGGGCCGGCGCCGCGACGAGGCGGCGCAGGGTCGCCTGCTCGGGGTGGACGATGCGTGGGAAAGCCAGTCGGTCGGCATCCGGTTCCGACGATGCGTGCGTCCTGCTCACCACGGGCGGGTGCCGCGGGTTCGTCCCGTCCGGATACGGGTTCCCCATCGGGGGCGCAGCCGCGCGCAGTGACCCGCCCTCGCTGTGGTTCGCGGCGGTCATCGGGCGGCTGCTCAGCTCGCGAGGCATCACCCCGAGGAACGCCGGCGAGCTCCAGGCCGCCAGGGTTGGCGCGAAGGAGGTGAAGCTCGCCACGGTCGGCATGTCAGTCACCTGTCGCTGCAAGGGCTCCATGCTGGCCCAGCCCGCCGGCGACACCCTCGCAGGAGCAGATCTCATCGGTGCGGCTGCCGGCACGACCGCGTCATCCGACGCAGCTGCCTCGCGCTCGCGCGACCCCTTCCACGGCCATTGCACCGTTCACCGCTCCTCTGCCATTCGAGAGTTGATGTCTGCGATCTCCTTGACGTAGCGACGGCGTTGACCGTGCTCGAGGTCGAGGATGTCGTCGAGATCCCAGTGGAAGTGGTAAGCGACGTACGCGACCTCTTCGTGGATCCGGTCGGGCGCGTACGTCACGATTCCCCCAGGCGCCCACCGGAAAGGTCCACGGCAAACCGGTGGGAGCACTCTGGGCAGGTCACCGCGGCGCGGGTGTGGCCTTCCGTGTTGACCCGGCGGTAGAAGTCCTGCAGGAAGGCCACGTCACTGGCGAACATGTTCTCGATGACGTTGGAGGTGATCGCGGGCACAGTACCCAGGGCGAGGATGACCCGAGCGAGCAGCACCACGGTGGTGAAGGCCGGGTTCTCCATGACCCGAGCGTCATAGAGGGGCAGTAGCTCGTCACGCGCGGTCGCGAGACGCATCGTGCCGCTTCGGTGCACCACACCGTCGCCGTCCACGTAGCCGCGGGGCAGCTCGAACTGGAACTCGGTGCGCAGCACAGGCCGCTCGGGGGCGAACGACACCGGTCGATCCAGGTCGAGCGTATCGACCGGAGCAGCCAGCGTGTTCTCCCGCGAGCGCTGCATCACGCCACCGTCGACTCGTCGAAGCACATCGTGAACTTCTCCGTTGCCGCCTCGGCTGCTCCGGCCTTGAGGCTGCTCACCTCGACACTCTTCACCCAGACGTTCGTGAAGCTGATCGTCTTGATCGTCTGACCCTTGTAGTCGGTCACCTCGACCGCGGCCGTCTTGCGGGACCCGGCGACGTCACCCTCCATCACCTTCTTGAGCCAGTCGGTGATCGTCTTGCTGTCGGTGAGGCCTCTGGTCACCGTGATCTCGCCCCCCTTGGGACGGCCGATGAGGTTGCGAACGATGAACTTGCCGTCCTTGGTCTGCTGCTTCATCTCGATCTTGTCCACCTCGGACTTGAGGCCGCTGACCTCGATCACCTTGGGGACCTCGATGCCATCGAGGACGAACTTGAAACCGTTGGCCGCTGCAGAGTCGAGCGGGTCAGCTAGTGGCATGGCCGTGCACTCCTATTCGTGTTGGGGTCGGGTCACTCGTTGACGAGGCTGACGCCGCCGGAGAACTGGGACAGCTGGAAGATGACGAACTCTGCAGGCTTGACCGGCGCGATACCGACCTGGCAGACCACCTGACCGGCGTCGATGCCTTCGGCCGGGTTGGTCTCGGAGTCGCACTTGACGAAGTACGCCTCATCCGGCGTCATGCCGAACAACGCGCCCTTGCGCCACTCGTTGACGAGGAAGGCGCTGATGGTTCGCCGAATCCGAGCCCAGAGGGCTGGGTCGTTCGGCTCGAACACGGTCCACTGCGTACCGATGAGAATCGACTCCTCGACGTAGTTGAAGAGGCGACGCACGTTGAGATAGCGCCAGGCCGGGTCACTCGAGAGGGTGCGCGCCCCCCACACCCGGATGCCTCGGCCAGGGAAGGTCCGAATGCAGTTGATCCCGACGGGATTGAGCAGGTCATGCTCCGCACTGGTGATCCTGGTCTGCAGGCTGATCGCCCCTCGGACGATCTCGTTGGCGGGCGCCTTGTGCACCCCTCGCTCACTGTCACTGCGGGCCCAGATACCGGCCACGTGGCCGCTCGGCGGGACGAACTTCGCCACCCCGGAGGCGGGGTCGAACACCTTGGCGTACGGCCAGTAGAGCGTCGCGAACTTCGAGTCGTAGCCGGCCTCGCCCACCCGCCAGTCCTTGATCTGCTGGGCGTTGAGGTCAGGTGGCGGGTCGAGGATGGCGACCCGGTCACCCATGAGCTCGCAGTGCGCGATGACGGCGAGCTGCACGGCCTTGAAGCCCTCCGCGTCGATCGCCCCCTGCTCTAGAGCCGAGACGAGATCGGGGACGGCCACCATGGTGACCTCGTCGACCGCCTCGAGGGCGCTGAACCCGGTGCGTCGGGCCACGTCCCCGACGTAGTCGCTCGGTGACACCGGTACTCCCCCGGCGACCGCCACCTCGTCGCTGACCGTCGCGGGCGCGGTCAGGTCGGTGGTGCCGTTGGCCGGCTTGGTCACCGTCGCCGCCTGAGGCTCCTCGACGGTGATGATCTTGGACTTCTGGTTCACCTTCGTCACGACGTAGTCGGCGCCCTTGGTGGCGCTGAGGTTGTCGAAGGTCTCGGTCGGCTTTCCGTCCACGGCGACGACGAGCTTGAACTGGTCGGTCGACGACGAGCCCGGGCTCGCGTCCGTGACCTCGATGGTCACCGACTTGCGCGCGGCCGAGCCGATGGCGGTCATCGTCAGGCCGCCGAGGATGGCCTGCGGCGGCCCGACCTCGGGCTGCTGCCCGGCCGCGGCGCCGTTGCCGTTGGTCGGTGAGCTGCCGTTCGTGGCGCCGGCAACACCGCTGCCGATCCGAACGATGAAGCAGTTGTTGCCACCGTTCTGCATGTACCCATAGACCGCATGGGCCAGATAGGTGTCCGGCTGGAAGTCGCCGAAGGTCTCGGCGAACTGGGTCCAGTTCGAGACGAGGGTGGGTTGGTTCAGTGGTCCACTGTCCGCAAATCCCACAAAGGCCGCGACCGCGGTGCCCACGCCTTCGATCGGCCGCGAACCGGCCTCGACCTCTTCGACGTAGACGCCGGGTGACAGATAGTTCGGCATGCCCCCTCCTCGACTGGTTCAGGCGCTTCTCGGCCGGGTCCGGGAGCGCTGAGACCCAGCCTTCGTCACCCTTGCCCCTCGAGCACGTCCGTCAGCGCGTCTGCTCGGGTAACAGCGGCTGCCCCATCGGGCGACGGGGACAGTCGTCGGGCGGGCCAGAACGGATCCCGCCGACACCGATCCCCAGAGCACCGTCCCGCGGCGCCATCCGACCGGATGCCGATCACGCCGTTCCCGAGCGGACACCTCACTCAGCGGTGGCGTCCTCGTCTTCCTCACGCTGGACGAAGGCGCCCTGCACCGCTTCCTCGTCTTCCTCACGCTGGACGAAGGCGCCCTGCACCGCTTCCTCGTCTTCCGCCGCGCGCTGGACACCGAGGGAGGCTGGGCGAGACATGACGTGCTCCGCATTGGCCGAGGCCTCGCGCTCGAAACGGTCCGACGGGTCGCTCACCTTGATCCCACCCTCCATGGGAGTCCCGTCGACGGGCCCGGAGCGCTGCTGGATCACGTGGGTCAGCTCGTGGGCGAGCATCGTCTTGCCGGCCTGCGAGTCGGTGTCGTAGCTGCCCCGCTGGAAGACGATGTTGGACCCGACCGTGAAGGCGTGCGCACTGACTGCGCGAGCCGACTGGTGCGCCTCGTCCCCCGTATGCACCCGTACGTCGGAGAAGTCGGCTCCGAGCCGAGACTCCATGTCCTCGCGCACCGGCTCGGCAAGCGGGCTGCCCGAGCTGTTGGCCAGGACGTTCAGCACCGGGCTCCTCATGATCGTCCCGGAGGCCGCGTTGCCGACCGTCCGCTGCAGCTGGAGCAACCCGGCCGGACCGACCACGTCGCCACGACCTGCCGCCGCCGCCCTGAAGAGCGTCGGGTCAGACCGCTCGTCGATTCTGGCTGCCGTGGGTCGCAGCGAGTCGCTTGCGCTGCGCTCGTGCTCGTGTGCGTGCATCTTCGCTCGCCTCCACCCGAACCGTTCTGTCACCGATGCTCCCAAGCTCCTCCGGATGGCGAGCGCCTGTCACGGGCCAGCAGGCGGCCCTCGGGGCACTGGTCCGTGCCCCTTCGGGCAGCCGCGGCGAGCGTTCGGTCAGAGGAGCAACGAGTGGTACCTGCCGAACTCCTGTGCCAGGCAGAGCCGCCCGAGCTTGCGGTACTCCCGCTCGACCGCCTTGACCAGCTCCCTCATCGAGACCGCGCCGTCACGGTCTGCCGCCAGGTAGGCGGCGGTGACGGCCGCCGAGCGGATTCCGCCACCGCTGAGCACGAACGCTGTGGAGCAGAACTCGAGGTCGAGCAGACCAGTGGTCGGGAGGGGAGCAAGGCAGGACCGCCACAGGGCGAGGCGGTGCGGCGCGTCCGGCAGCGGGAAGTCGACCAGCACGTCAAGACGACGGGTGAACGCCTCGTCGATGTTGGAGCGAAGGTTGGTCGCCAGGATCGCGAGGCCGTCGAAGCTCTCCATCCGTTGGAGCAGGTAGGCACTCTCGACGTTGGCGTAGCGGTCGTGGGCATCCTTGACCTCGGACCGCTTGCCGAAGACCGCGTCGGCCTCGTCGAAAAGGAGCACCCCGTTGACTCCGGCTGCCGCCGTGAAGATCCGGTCGAGGTTCTTCTCGGTCTCCCCGATGTACTTGTCCACCAGCGTGGACAGGTCGACGACGTAGAGGTCGAGGCCGAGATCTCCGGCCACCACCTCGGCCGCCATCGTCTTTCCGGTGCCGGAGTCACCGGCGAACAGGGCGGCCACCCCGAGGCCACGACCGCCACCGGGCCGCATGGACCACTCGCCGAGGACCCGCTCGCGGTGACGTCCGCGCGCTGCTACCTCGTGGAGCGCTGTCCGGGTCGGGGGAGGCAGCACGAGGTCGTCCCACCCCACGCGGGGCTCGATCCGGCGGGCCAGGCGCTGCAGGGCGCTCCCGTTCTCCGACCGCGCCCCTGACCGGACGTGCTCGAGGGTGACCACGCCATCTGTCGTCAGCCGGGACTGTTGTCGGGCGCTCGTTGCGGCCCGCGGCACCTGCCCGGGCCTCATCAGGAACTGCGAGGTGGCCCTACCCGGGTCGAAGCCGAGCCCGGACCCGCGAAAGGTCTCGCTCCACAGGCGCCCGCGCTCGGTCGCGGTGCTGGCTGGGACGTCGACGAGCAGCGGTGGGTCAGGCGACCAGAGCGGGTCCCAGGGGCTGCTGCCGACCAGGAGCAGGGGCAGGGGAAGGGCACGCAGGGCCGACAGCCCCTCGAGCGACCCGCCGATCGCCTCGACCGGTGAGGGGATGAGCCCGCAGCATCGCATCCGCGCCTCTCGGGCCGCCGCGCGCGCTGCGGCCACTGGCTCGGGCAGACGAGACAGGTGCGCGAGGTCGAGGACCAGGCCGTCGAGACCGGTCCGTCGCAAGGCGTCGAGCGCGACGAGCACGCCGGACCCGGTGGGGGGCTCTCGCAGGTAGCAGAGCCGGCTGCCGGCCCTCAGCGCTCGGGCCAGCGCAGACCCGTCCCCCCAGGCCACGGCAGGCGGGGGCACCACGACCCCGGCGAGGATCGCGTCGAGCTGGTCACTCCCGAGCAGGTGGGCCACGACGCGGTCCGGAACGCGCACGGCCCGACCCGGGAAGGGCCGGTCCTGGTCGTCGAGCACGAGCAGACCGGCCTCGATGAGCGGGCCGCTCGTGAGTCGTTCGCGCCCCGAGGCGGACGACAGAGGCACCCCACACAGAGCCAGGGCCACTCCGGCCGACGGTCGGCGGCGGGTCACATCGTCGTTGAGGTAGCCGAAGAGCTGCTCGAACCGCACGTCGAGGTCACCGGCCAGAGCCACCAGCAGCAGGTCGACGTCGAGGCCGGAGAGCCCACAGGTTCGGGCCAGGGCCGGGAGCCGAAGCCCTGCACCGACGGGGTCTGTGACATCGCCCTCCTCCCCCGACCCGAACGACCCCTGGAGCTCATCCGCATCGAGCACCCTCGACCTGGGGTCGGACTCGGCCCTGAGGAGCCGGTCCACGGCGTCGTCGCTGAGGTACAGCCCACGGAAGGGATCGTCGGGTTGCGGGTCACCCGCCCTTCGCAGTTCTACGAGTGTTCGGATTCGCTTCTCGACAAACGACATCCGTCCCATCAGATCGGTCAGGTTGGCGGTGCCGCTCATGTCCGCCGCCCGGTGCGCGGTGTTCGCGCTCGACCCTTCGACGTCGTGGCCGCCGGTCGAGCGGTACCGGCCGCATCGTCCGTGCCCGCTGCCGGACCGGGTACCCGGGTGGGGTCTTCGGCTGCGTGTTCCTTGGGCGACCCGTTCCCGGACGGGTCCACCCTACGGACCCGCGGTGGGGTGTCGGGGTTGTGACGGGACCGGTCGAAGTCGAACGCCCCCGTGGCGCGGTCCGAAAGGTCCAGCCGGGCCCCGTCCAGAACCGGCGGACCGGCGGGGCGAGGCACCCCAACGTCGATGGGAGCGATGACGACGACGTCCAGAGACGGCTTGAGCTCTCCACCGAGAGCCGACCAGACGTCGGCGAAGGCCCGGTCCTCCGGGGGCGGCAGGGCCACCGTGAGCGGGAACTCCATGCCGGTCTCGGCCAGCGGTCCGGTAAGCAGCTCGGTCGGCAACACGTCCTGCTTGATGAAGCACCGGAGCAGCTCGGAGAGGAGCCGGTGCTCGTCCTCCGGTCGCTGGGTCCAGGCCGACACCAGGTACGAGAGCTTGAAGTGACGCGGTGTCGGGCGGCGGGAAACCACTTCACCCCGAGTGCCTCTCATCTCTTGCCACCCCTGCTCTCGCCGACGCAGGTCCTCCCGGATGTCGTAGAGGTAGAGGTTGATCGTCGGTGCGTTGCGCCGTGCCGCCCAGTCCTTGGTCGGCGCGTCGAAGACGACGTCGAGCTCAGAGCCGGCGATCGCCTCGGCGCGCACGAGGGAACGCAACGCTTCGTCGACCTCAGAGATCATGGGTCAGCTCCTCGACGCGAAGTCGGCAGGGGGGGCAACGGTGCGGGGCGCGACCATCAGGGAGTCCTGGACGGGAGCAAAGAGCCGTTCGTCGGTGGCGGTCGCCACGAGGTTTCGGGGCCCCAGCTGGTCCCGACGGAAGATGAGGATCTGGGTGGCGCGGATCGTGCCGTCCGCCGCCACCGTGAGCGGGGCAGCGCGGACGTTGACGCCCGCGTCCCAGGAGAGGGTCACCTGCGTGCCCGGAGGGAAGTCGCTGCCGACTGCCAGCACGACGGATCCTGGGTCGGCCACCGGCTGCAGCAGCCGGACCACCGGTTGCAGCACCACGAGCGCGACCGAGGCGGAGTTGTTGGCCGGATCGGAGTCTGCGACGGTCGCCGTCACCACCGAGGCGGTGATGGTGGAGGTTCCGGCGGTGACGAGCTTCACGGTTGCCGTGAAGGATCTCGAGCCGCCGGGCGCTATCGGTCCCGGGTCGCAGGGGGCCCCGGTGAAGCACTCGGGTGTGCCCACGATCTCCACCGTGCCCGGTGGGGGCGTGATGGCACTCGGCTGTGACGGTGAGAACGTCGGCAGCAGGACGGTCAAGGTGACATCGGTGACGGGAACGCTCGACCGGTTGGCCACCACCACGGTCACGGTGCCCGTCCCGCCCACGTATCCCGGGGTGGGGTTCATCGCAACCGTCACCCCCGTGTCCGTCACCGGGAGCACGGCCGAGGTCACCGTGATCGAGGTGCTGGCCTCGTTGTCGGTCGCGAGGTCGTCCGGGCTGGCCGACCCGACCGCTGCCGTGACGGTGTGGGGCCCGAGCACGGTGCCCGTGACCGCGATGCGCACCGAGATGGTGGCCGCAACCAGACCGGTCGCCGGTGGCGGGGCCGCCTCCGGTCGAAGCGACTCGAGCGTGCAGGTGATGAGGGAGCCGCTGGTCGTGGTGGTGATGACGCAGCCGGACGGGAGCATCCCGGGGGTCAGCCCGGCAGGAAGCGCCATCGCGAGAACCGGGCGAGCGCTCGTTCCGGGCCCGGGGTTGGCGACGGTGGCGGTCAGGACCGTCTGGCTCGCGATGCTGATCGAGGAGGGCGAGGCCGTCAGCGACACCGCGAGGCTCGCCCACGGCTGCCAGGCGGGTTCGGTCTCGGGCCCGGCCTCCTGGGCCACGACGGTCAGGTTGGCAGCGGTAGGGCGAAGGCGGTAGACCCCCGGGTTGTCGGCGCTTCCCGCAGGCTGGCCGGACAGCACGATCCACGCACCGTCGGGCGACCACGCCGGGTCCTGGGCCGCCGAGATCGTGGTCCGGCTCGGGGTGGGCGCGCCACTGGCACCCGCCCGGCCGACCTCGTGCTGGTACTCCTGCGTGAACCCCGTGACCATCTGGACATGCGGAACCTCGTTGCTGACGGCGATCGCGGCGCCCCGGCGGTCGGCGAGGCCCACGAGGCGCACCGAGCCGTGGTGTTCATAGGCGATCCGCATGCCGTCGGGTGACCAGGCCGGGCTACGACCCTCGATGGTCCGCACGCACTGGCACGCCGTGGGAGCCGGCGTGGCCAGCTGGTGGCCCACCCCGGTTGACGCGTCGACCACCCACAGGGTCGAGACGTCGCCGGCCGGAGGTGCGGCGAAGACCTCACGGATCCCGGCCGGCCGCCCACTCGAGAGCGACACGCGTCTCGTCGCCACCTTCGATGGGGACCAGGCTGCGAAGGCGAACCGGGATGCCGTTCCCGGCCCACTCGGTGGGAGGTACCAGTCCGTCACCTCGAACGTCGAGGACGGGGAAGGGGTCGGGGGGGTGGTCGGCGTCGACGCCTGGACGGTGACCGGGATGCGGGCCTCGTTGTTACCGGTGCTGATCTCAGAGGGCGTGCCGAGCACGGCGGTCTGGATGATGAGGCTGTCCGTACCTGTCGCCTGCTGATCGCCGGTGACGCGAAGCCTGAAGGTTCTCGACTTCCCGGCCGGGATGGTGGCAACGACACAGTACGAGCTGGCGTACCGGTAGTTGCTGCACGACAGGTCCAACGGAGCTGCGACCGTGAACAGGCTTGCGCTCTGATCGGGCGGGAGGCTGATCTGAACATGACGGGCCGCACCGAGGCCGCGGTTGGTCACCGTCAGGTCGGCCTCCACCGAGGCACCGTTCTCGACGGTGAGACTCTTCGCGGCGAAGCTCGCGGTGAGGTCGGGCGGCGCCTCCAGGGTTCGGCCGATCGCGATTCGGGTTCCGTCCGGGGACCACGACGGATGCTGGTCCCACGCGATGGCCCCGGCCGGGTTCAGGGTGACGAGCCGGGCGCGGCGTTTCGCCACATCGGCGATCCAGAGCTTCGACCCGGAAACGGGGCACGACTCACCGCAGAGGTAGGTGCGGATGAAGGCGACGCGGGTGCCGTCCGGTGACCACGCCGGCTCCGAGTCGAGAACGGGGGCGGGCCGGTTCGGATCCACGGCAACCGGGGCACCTCCGGTAGAGCCGGACACCACGATCTCCCGCCCTTGCCCGGTCGGACCGATCCGGCTGTACGCCAGCCGGGTGCCGTCCGGGGAGTAGGACGGGGTCGACTCGTCCAGGGGAAGCGTGAGATCACCTCCCACGGTCCCTTCCTCGTTGGCGATAGTGCGTCGTCCGGTCCCGTCCGCTGCGCGAACGTCGTCGATGGTGGCGGGCGGGGTGCGTTGGGTGTAGCTGACGCGCAGGCTGTCGGGGTCAACACCGGGCAGCCACACCGGCTGAGTCTCCGCCCGCCCGGGTAGGTTCGCGATGTCGAGGTGGCTGTCGCCGAGCCCGAACGGCTGCGGCAGCGCCACCTCGTTCTCCCAGAAGCCGTCGTAGTCGCCGATCACAGCCACGACGTCGCCGTACGGATCGCCGTCGGTGGTCGAGAAGGCGAGGTTGACTCCCCCCTCGGAACCACGCGTCAAGGCCGCTTGCGAGCCCTGGGGCGGGTCGTTCCGGTCGCCCGCCCACGGCGAGTAGACGGTGGTCCCCCCTCCATCGAGCAGATCCGTGGCGTCTCCGTCCGTCAACAACTCAGGCAGCGTCATGGCACCGATGGAGCCGTCGGCGCGGTACTGGGTCGTCGTGAACATGAGAATCGTCTGTCCAGATTCGTCGAAGTTCATGTCGACGGATGCCGGCTGCGTCTCGGCGGCCGGCCCGGTCGTCAAGCGAATGGCGGGGTTGGGCGGGGGTGGTGTCTCCAGGCCGACGTACTGCGCCCAGATGTCTCCGAGTGGATCACCCTTCGTGCTGCTGAACGCCAGCCACTGGTCACTGAGCCACGTCGGCCAGGTGTCCGCCCCTCCCCTGGTGCCCGCGAGGTCGTAGACCGTGCTCGAGCACGGCTTCTGAGCGGGATCCAGTACGGCCAGGCGCAACCGGAAAACCCCGGACGCATCGGTGGCGTAGGCGACCCGCTTCCCGTCCGGCGAGATGACCGGATGCGACTCGACCTCGGTGTTGTCGCACGTGACCCGAACAGGGGGAGGCTGAACCGTCGGGCTTCCCGCGGCAGCAATGAAGTACACCTCCCCACGTGGGTCGTCGCGGGTGCTGATGAAGGCCTGCGCCCCGGTCGCATTGCTCGAGAGGTCACCCTCGTGCACCGGCGCCGGCGAGAACGGGGGGACGGAGGAGCCCGTGGCAGCCACACCGGGCCCGCCCTCTCCGTCGAACACCGTCACGGTGGCGATGGCATCCCGGGCGGCGGTGAAGGCGATCCGCGGCCCAACAGCATCCGGTACGGCCGTGCGCGCCGGGTCGACGGGGGGAGCTGCTGGCGCGGCGAAGCCTGCCGCACCCGCCGGCACGACGGCTGTCGAAGCAGGCGTCGCGATGCCCAGAGCAGCCACGAGCAGCACGGCCAGCACACCGGCCAGCCGGTATGCGGCCGTGGCCCCCGGGCGGGACGCACCCATCGCCCCGCCTCCTTTCTGCCGGGACCGCCGACGTCCACCCCACACTTCGACAAACGCCCCGCCGACGCACCGGCGCCGGGGACAACCTTTGAGGCAGGCCGACCCGTGCGATGGGGCAGCTCGTGACGGCACGGATGGCTCAGATGAGCCCTTGCCGTAGGGCGTACGCCACGGCGTGCGACCGGTTGCGCAGCTGGAGCCTGGTCGTGATGTCGTGCAGCACGTTCTTGACGGTTCGCTCGGAGTAGGACAGCTGCATGGCGATCTCGCCGGTGCTGTACCCGTCGGCGACGAGCTTGAGCACCTCGACCTCGCGCGTGGCCAGCCCCGTGAACCTCAGCCCCCGCGGGCTCAGCACCTGCCGCTGCAGCTGGCCCACCTGGTCGAGCAGCCGGCCCAGCAGGTCCGGTGGCACGCTCCCTTCACCGGTGGTGGCCCGACAGATCACCTCGGTCAGCCGATCCGCGGTGGCCTCGCTCCGGCGGAGCAGACCGACCACACCCATCTCGACGGCCGCGACGAGGTCTCGGTCATCGAGACGTCCAGCCACCAGCACGGTCCGGCTGGTGCCGCGCCGCTGAACCTGCCGCAGCAGCCGCACCGCATCCTCGTCGACCGCGTCGACGACGATGACCGCGACGCTGGCGAGGTCGATCTCCTGCGCCCGCAGAACCTGCACCTCGGGCCGCGGTCTGAGCTCGGCGACGACCCCCGCCGCTGAGATCGGATCCCGCGCGTGGACGCCGACAGTGACACGTTCCATGGTTCCCTCCCAGGGTGCCGCCCGAACTTCACATTCGGGCAAACCGACCGATCAGGGCAGTGTGCACGGGCATCCTCTCCGGGCACTCAACATTGGCTCAACGGGCAGACTTGGTGCCCGAGAGTGAGCCCTGGTTGCCGTCTTCGGGGGGCAGGGCACACGAGAGGGTGGAGCATGAGCACCGTGGCAAGACTCGAGGTGGAGAGCCTGACCCTCGCGGCGGGTGGTCAGGCCACCCTGCCGCTCGAGGTGCGCAACACCGGCGACTTCGTCGAGGACTACCTCGTCGAGATCATCGGGGTGCCCGCCCAGTGGTCGTCGGTCGCGGAGCCGGAGTTCACCCTCTACCCGGGAACGTCGACGACCACGTTGCTCACCCTCAACCCTCCGCGGTCGTCAGCGGTCCCGGCCGGCGAGGTGCGCTTCGGCGTCAAGGTGACACCGAACGACCACCCTGACGAGGCGGTCGTTCCCGAGGGCGTCGTCGAGGTGCTGCCGTTCCTGGACACGACGGCCGAGCTCGTGCCCCGCACCTCCCGGGGCCGCTTCAGCGGCAAGCACGAGATCGCCGTCGACAACCGTGGCAACGTGCCGGTGACCGTGTTCGTCGCCGTCACCGACCAGGGCGAGCTGCTCAAGCTCGACGAGTCGACCAAAGACGCCCTCACGGTGCCGCCGGGTCAGGCCCAGTTCGCCCAGGTGAAGGTGGCTCCGGTCGAGCGGCTCTGGCGCGGCCCGAGCAAGACGATTCCCTTCACCGCGACCGTCAGCCCGCAGGACGGCGCCCCCGTCACCCTGGACGGCAGCCACCTGCAGGAGCCGATCATCCCGCCGTGGCTCGGCAAGGCGCTGCTCGCCCTGCTCGCCCTGCTCGCGGCTCTCGCCGCCATCTGGTTCGGGCTGCTCAAGCCGACCGTGCAGGCGGCGGCCCGGGAGGCTGCCGTGCAGGTGGCGCAGGCTCCCGCCCTGAAGGCACAGGCTCAGGCCGCGAAGGCCCAGACCCAGGCCGCCAAAGCCAGCGAGGCGGCGCAGACCGCCCAGGCAGCGCAGACCGCGGCGGCGGCCACGGCCAAGAAGGCGGACACCACGAAGGCGGCGATCGCGAAGCTCGTGAGCGGGCCGCTCCCGCCCGTGGTGGTGACCGCCCCCTTCTCCAGTCGGCTCACGGTGAGCGCTGCGGCGGGCCAGACCAGGTCGGCCACCTTCACGGTGCCCAAGAACCGGACCATCAACGTGACGGACTTCGTGCTTGAGAACCCGCAGGGAGACGAGGGGCTGCTCACGGTGTCCATCGACAAGTCCATCATTCTCGAGCAGGCCCTGGAGAGCTTCCGCACGACGGACTACCACTTCATCTCGCCGTTCGTCGCGAACCAGAACACCAAGGTCATCCTCACCATCGCGTGCCGGCTGGTCGGTGCCCCACCGGGGCTCAAACCGGTGCCGACGACGTGCCGCAACGCCATGACCTTCGGCGGGCCACAGTCGACGAAGACCCCCAAGGCTGCGACGAAGAAGCCCTAGCCTCGCGCTCCATCAGGGCAGGCCCTGGTGCTGCACCCGCCTTCAGTGCGGGCTTCACGGCCCTACTCGGTCTGACGCGAGCGGCAACGGCACATCAACACGGTGCGCAGCCCGGGCCCGACGTCGTGCAGCGTGGCGACCGGGCCCTCGGGAAAGGCCAGCCATACGTTCTGGACTCCATGGTTCGACAGCGCGACGAGCTCGATGCCGTATCGGTTCAGGGTCCGCGGCACCACCGCCACCGCCTCGACGTACCCGTGCGCTCGAAGGCACCCCAGCAGCTCGGCTGCGTGCGCCGCCGCCAGGTGTCGCAGGATGGCCGCGGCCTCGCGCCGCAACGGGTCGGGCTCGGCGCCCAGGAACTCCTCGAGGCGGATCGCCTGGGCTCGCGCCCCGACCAGCCGGGCCGAGGTGGGCACCAGGTCGAACGCACGGCAGGCCGAGCCGTCGTCAGAGCCGGACCGTACGGCTCCGGTCAGCGCCAGGGTCCGGAACGGCAACGGCGCCGCGACCACCAGGGTCGCCATCGGCCAGCGCGACAACCTGGCCACCGTCGGCGACGACGGCTCGAGCCAGAACTGCGCGTGCGCCTCAGCACCCGGCTCGACACGCACGATCGTCGGGATGCTTGGGGCGGGGCAGCCGCCGGTCACCAACGTCGCCACTCGGGCGTCGGCCAGGGCCGTTCGCCCCACCTCCCCCCACGACGGCTGTCTCCCGTCCAGCGGCTGACCCTCTGTCGACTCGGAACCCCACACCTGACGTCTCCTCCCGGCCCATCTTACGCTTTCCGGCAGCGTGCACTTAGGTTAGCCTAACCTCATAATCAGTGCATCGCGGGACGTCGGGGGATGCCGGTCAGCGCAGGTGCAGGGTCACCTTGCCGAGGGCACGACGGTCGTCGATCTCGACGAGGGCGGCGGTAGCATCCGCCAGTGGGTGGGTGCTACCGATGGGGGGGTCGAGGGTGCCCGCTTCGAGCATCGGGAGGATGGCGTCCCACTGGGTGCGCAGGTAGGCCCGGTCGGAGGTCCAGAAGGCTCCCCAGCCCACGCCGACGACGCTGATGTTGTTGAGCAGCAGGCGGTTCACCTTGACCTCGGGGATCGCTCCGGCGGTGAAACCGATGACGAGCAGGCGTCCTTCCGGTGCGAGCGAGCGCAGGCTGTCGGTGAAGCGGTCGCCGCCGACCGGGTCGACCACGAGGTCCACCCCGCGGCCCGCGGTCAGCTCTTTGACGCGGGCCAGGAACCCGCCGGCCAGCACCACCTCGTCTGCGCCGGCGGCCCGGGCCGTCTCCGCCTTGTCCTCGCTCGACACGACGGCGATGACCCGAGCGCCCATCGCCTTGGCGAGCTGGGTAGCGGCCGTGCCGATGCCGCCGGCGGCGCCGTGCACGAGCACCGTCTCGCCGGCCACGAGGCGCCCTCGGCGCGCGAGGGCGAAATGAACCGTCAGGTAGTTCATCGGAAGGGCGGCGCCCGTGGCGAACGACACGGCATCCGGCAGCGGAAAGACGAGGTCGTCGGGAACGGCCACGGTCTCGGCGAAGGCACCGAGGATCGGGAAGGCCACCACCCGGTCACCCACCGCGAACGAGCTGCCCGGGGCCACCTCCCTCACCACACCCGAGCACTCGGACCCCGGGGTGAAGGGCAGGTCGGGCCGCATCTGGTAGAGCCCCTTGGTCATGAGCACGTCGGGAAAGTTGACCCCGGCCTCGTGCACGTCGACCAGCACCTGGCCGGCGCCGAGAGTGGGCTCGGCCACCTCTGCCACGGCCACGCTCGCCGGCCCGTCGAGCGACGTGACTCGAACTGCTCTCATCTGCGCTCCCTCATCTGGCACTCGGTCTCACTGTTCGCCTGACCCTAGCCGTGGCGCCGATCCGACCAGCGAGCCGGCGCCGACGCCGGCCGGGAGGCGCGCCCACCACCGCGCCCTACGCTGGCGTCGTGATGAAGCCGCTGACCCGCCTGCCCGACGGCACCGTGAAGCAGGTCAGCCCGTTGACCGGCACCCAGGTCTGGACCCTTCCCGGGCGGGCCGCGCGCCCCCTTGATGCTCCCGAGGGCGCCACCCGGCCGCTCGACCCGGCCCTGCACGATCGACACTGTGCGTTCTGCTGGGCGCGCATGCTCGAGACCACTCCCGAGATCGCCCGCGTTGTGCACGACGACCTGCACACGTGGCGGCGGCTGCGTGCCGTCGGGCCCGAGTCGCTCTGGTCGACCACGCCGGAGTTCCGGCTGTTCCCGAACCTGTTCGAGATCCTCAGCTACGACTACTGGCACCTCTCGCACGGGTTCGAGCCGACCCCGGAGTCGCAGGCCCGACGCACGTCCTACCTCGCGGAACCGGCCGGCAGGGCCCAGCTCGAGGCGCTGGCGCGCATCCGCATGCGGGC
Organism: Humibacillus sp. DSM 29435; assembly: GCF_001758225.1. Classification (GTDB taxonomy): domain Bacteria; phylum Actinomycetota; class Actinomycetes; order Actinomycetales; family Dermatophilaceae; genus DSM-29435. The sequence continues at coordinate 299,552 of NZ_MAST01000034.1, forward strand.
CAGGAACGCCCCAGGATGGGATGCCGAGCCGCTGGCCGAGTCGGACGTCGACCGCGAGTCGGTCGGGCTGTTCGCCGGCAACCACCAGGTCATCGCCGCCCGCCGCCACTACCTCGACGGGGCGACCGACGACTCTCAGCTCGCGTCGTCAGGAACCCTGACTCCCGAGGAGCACTGCCAGTACACGGCCTTCGCGGTCTCTGCCATGCATGACCTCTACCGGGGCAACCCCCATGCTCGTTACGTCGCCGTTTTCCAGAACTGGCTCCGCCCGGCAGGGGCGTCGTTCGACCATCTGCACAAGCAGATCGTCGCGATCGACGAGCTCGGGGCCCAGCTCGAGCGCGAAGCGGTCCGGGTGCAGTCCGAGCCCGATCTTTACGCGCGCTGGGGGGCCGGGTATGCCGCTGAGCAGGGCCTGGTCGTGGCCCGCACCCCCACCGCCGTCGCCTTCGCCGGGGTGGGCCACCGCTACCCGTCTCTCGAGGTGCACACCACGCGCCCCGACTGCCCACCGTGGCAGCTCGAGGGCGACGAGGTGCGCGACTTCTCCGACCTGCTGCACGCCTGTCATGCGGCCACCGGAGCTCACGTGCCGACCAACGAGGAGTGGCACCATCGCCCGCCCTCGTTCGACCTGCCGATGCCGTTGCGCGCCGTGCTCAAGTGGCGGGTGTCGACCCTGGCCGGCTTCGAGGGCGGCACCAAGATCTACGTCAACACCATCGACCCATGGACGGTACGAGACCACACCAGCGGCCGCCTCCGAGAGCTCGCTTCACGCGGGCTGATCTCTGCGCGTGTGCAGCTCGTCAGCTAGAGCCCGACCCCGTGGCCGCGGGTCACGACGTGAAGGCCATCGCCTCGGTGAGGTCGGCCCGGCGCAGGTCCCGCTGGTCGAGCAGATAGCTCTGGCGCATCAGCCACGGCGCTGCGTCTCCCTGCTGGGGCAGCACCCCCTCCGATCGCCGCACGTACCCCGACGTCAGCGGGAGCAACGGGCGTCCGGTCAGACCGAGGGGAGTCTGCGGCGTCGCCGAGCGCCATCCCCGCTGCTGCATCAGTGTGAGCAGGCGGCACACGTAGCGGCTGGTGAGGTCGGCCCGTAGCGTCCACGACGCGTTGACGTAACCGACGCACGCGGCCAGGTTCGGCACTCCCCCGAACATGGCGCCACGGTAGGTGACGAGCTCGCCGCTCTTCTGGGCCTTTCCGTCGACACTGATGGCGATGCCGCCGGCGAACTTCAGGGTGAGGCCGGTTGCGGTCACGATGATGTCGGCGTCGAGCTCGCGGCCGGAGCCCAGCCGGATGCCGGTCGGGGTGATGCGGTCGATCGTGTCGGTCACCACGTGGGCATGACCGCCTCTGAGCGCCGTGAACAGGTCGCCGTCGGGTACGAGGCACAGTCGCTGGTCCCACGGGTCGTAGGCCGGCTGGAAGTGCTCGCGCACCACCTCGGCCGACCCGATGCCCCGCACCGCGGCCTTGGTCAGCATCGCGCGAGCGACCTTCGGCCGGCGCCGTGTCAGCTGGTAGAACGTCGAGGTGGTGGCGATGTTCTTCCAACGCGCCAGCCTCGCGGCCGCCCCGCTCGGCAGCACGGCGCGAGCGAGCTCGCTGGCGCGGTCGCGGCGGGGCAACGACGTCACCCACGTCGGGCTGCGCTGGAGCATCGTCACGTCGGCGCCGCGCTCCGCCAAGGCAGGCACGAGGGTGACCGCCGTGGCACCCGAACCGATCACGACCACCTTGCACCCTGAGACCTCCAGGTCGTCGGGCCAGAACTGTGGATGCACCACGTGGCCGGCGAACTCGTCGTGCCCGGCGAACTCCGGCGAATGACCGCGTTCGTAGTCGTAGTACCCACAGCACAGGTAGAGAAAGCCGCAGGTCACCTGCTGGCGCACCCCGCCGCGCTCGACGGTCACGGTCCACCGGGCCTGCTCGCTCGACCAGTCGGCCGCCACGACGGAGTGACCGAACCGGATCCGCTCATCGATGCCGAACTTCGTGGCGGTGCGAACGATGTAGTCGCGGATCTGGTCGCCGTCGGCGATCGAGTCACGGCCGTCCCACGGCTCGAAGGGGTAGCCCAGCGTCGCCATGTCGGAGTCGGACCGGACCCCTGGGTAGCGGAACAGGTCCCACGTGCCCCCCACCGCATCCCGCGCCTCCAGCACGGCGTACGACAGGCCGGGGCACATGGTCTGCAGCCGGTAGGCCGCCCCCACCCCGGAGAGTCCCGCGCCGACCACGAGCACGTCGAGGTGTTCGCTCACCATCTCATTGTCCACGGCTGACCCGGTGACGTGGGCCTGGGTCGCCTACCGAAGGGTAACTTCGCTCGACCCTCGGCAGGGTGACCTCCGGCGACCTGGTCCGCCGACACGAGCGCAGCAACCGCTCGCCCGCACCACGGCACCCTGTCTCGTCACCCTTCTTCCGACGAGTCCCCGGGCTCGACCGCCAGTCCCCTCGGGTCAGCCGGCCCCGCTCAACAGGGCGTGCATCAGGCTGGCAGCGTGACCGGCGCCGTTCTCGTCGCGCAGCTGTTCACCGAGGTCGCGAGCCGTCGACGCCACCGTCGGTGACAGCGCCACCTCGATCGCTTGACGCAGACGCTCGGCGTCGAAGTGCTTGCGAGACAGAGGAGCCGAGCCGACGCCCAGCTCGGACACGCGACGGCCCCAGTAGGGTTGGTCGGCGATGTGCGGAACGACGACCTGAGGGGCGCCTGCCCGCAGGGCCGCCGCTGTGGTGCCCGCACCACCGTGGTGGACCACCACAACGCAACGCGGAAAGAGCCAGTCGTGCGGCACTGTCGCAACTGCCAGTACGGTGCCGGGAAGAGGCGCCGCCCCGAGGTCGGCCCACCCGGAGCTGACGATGCCTCGTCGGCCCGCTCGGTGCAGGGCGGTGACGAAGGTTCTCACCACCCCGACCGGGTCACCGGTGGGCATCGATCCGAAGCCGAGGTAGACGGGCGGCGACCCATCGTCGACGAAGGCGCGGAGGGCCGGGTCGACGACGCCCACCTCGGACGCGTCAGACGCCGTCGGGAACCAGAAGCCCGTCTGCCGGATCGAGGCCGGCCAGTCGGGCGACGGAGGAACGACGAGAGGGCTCGCCGCGAGCAGGGTGGGGGTCCGTCTCGCGGCAGCGGCGTAACCGAACATCGTGCGACCGGGCAGACCGTGCCGGCGCCGCAACAGGTCACCGGTCGACCGCACGACGCTCCAGGCCGCCTGCGCCGCCACCCAGCTCCAGCCGAGGTTGAGCACCGACCGGGACCGGGGCTGCAGAGCGAAGGTCGACGACGCACCGAACCCCGTCGGCCACACGGGTTGGAACGTCGCGTAGACGTGAGGGGTGCGCTGACCCCGTGTGGCCCCCGCCAGGGTCTCGACGGCGTCGAAGGTCAGCGCACTCGACACGACGGCATCCGCCGAACCGATGAGACGTTCGAGGTCGTCGGCCAGCGTCGAGGCGACGTGGCGCATCACCGTGCGCATCAGCCGCGCCTCGCGAACCTGGTTGGTGCTCGACCCGCCGAGCCATTCGCGCCCGATGTCGGACTCGATACCGCCTCGGAGGTCGAACGAGAGCGGTTCGAAGCGCAGGCCGTGCCCGACCACCAGGTCTCGGAACTCGTCGGCGGCGGCCAGCGACACGGTGTATCCGAGCCGCTGCAGCGACTCGCCCAGGGCCACGAACGGCTGCACGTCGCCGCGCGAACCCATCCCGACGAGCAGCACCCTCACTCGAGCAGCTCGCGCACCCGGGGCGCGACCTCCTCGGCGTACAGACGGATGCATTCCATCCGCTGTTCGTGCGGCAGCGTGCCGAAGGAGTACTTGAGCTGGAAGCGCGAGATGCCAAGGGAGCGAGCGGTATCGGCGATCTTGGTCGCCACCGTCTCGGGTGAGCCGCAGTAGACAGCCCCTTCCGGCCCGAGCTGCGCCCGCGCCTGACCCTCGCCCATCGGCGCCCACCCGCGCTCGCGCCCCAGCCTGTTCATGAACGGGATGAAGTGCGGTAGAAACTGCTCGACCGCCTGCTCGTCGGTGGCGGCGACGTAACCGGGAGAGTGCACCCCGATCGGCAGCTCGGGCCGGCCCATCTCGGTGAGGGCGCGGCGGTACAGGTCGGCCAGCGGCACGAACTGCTTGGACGATCCTCCGATGATCGCGATGACGATCGGGAAGCCGTAGTGCGCCGCTCGAACCACCGACTGCGGGGTTCCTCCCACCCCGACCCATGTGCGCAGCCGGCCCGACTCCGTCGCCGGCACCACGCCGGTGACCTCGACGGGCGGGCGGAACGTGCCACTCCACGACACCGGCCCCTCGGTCAGCACCGCCGCCAACAGGTCGAGCTTCTCGGAGAACAGGGTCTCGTACTGCTGCAGGTCGAGGCCGAACAACGGAAAGGACTCGACGAAAGAGCCTCTGCCGACGGTGATCTCGGCGCGACCGTGGCTGAGGGCGTCGAGCGTCGAGAAGCGCTGGAACACCCGGATCGGGTCTTCCGAGCTGAGCACGGTGACCGACGTGCCGAGCGTGATCCGCTCTGTGCGGGCGGCGAGCGCGGCGAGCACGATGTCGGGCGCGCTGATCGCGAAGTCGGGGCGGTGGTGCTCGCCGATGCCGAAGAAGTCGAGGCCGAGCCGTTCGGCCAGCTCACCCTCGGCCAGCACCTCGCGGATGACGACGGCGGGATGCAGCGGCGTGCCGCCGGTGTCGTTCGCGACGTCTCCGAAGGTGTCGAGGCCGAGTTCGAGGGTCATGCCCCCATCGTAGGGAGGTCGGGGTCGGCGCCGAGCGTCCACACCCGGCGCTCCACGGGGTTCCAGCGGCGTAGCGAGGTGATCGCCCCCTCGAGCTCGTCCAGACGTCCCAGGGCATCGAGCACCGCACCCAGCTGGCCACGGTCGACGCCCCGCGCCAGGGTCACGTGCGGGGTCCAACGGCCGGGCAGTACGAGGTCCGACACGCCCTCACCGCCGGCCATGAGGGCCGCGACGGCCGCCTGGAGCCTCATCAGCGGCTCGCTCGGCACGACGAGATGGGCCACGACGAGCCGGCGACCGCCGAGCAGCACCAGCGGGCCGAGGCGGCACGCCAGCGGCAGCCCCGACCCCGGGTCGCCGGCGAGGTCGACGAGCGTCTCTTCCACGTCGGCGGGCACACGCTCGGCCACCGACAGGGTCAGGTGCGGAGAGTTCGACTGGCCGCGGTGACTCGCCTGGCTCGGCAGGCCCGCCTCGGCGAGCACCGCCCACCGGCGGCGCACCTCAACGTCGGTGGCCTCGTCGAAGACCCCCTCGACCGACTGTCTCGGCGACACGCTCACCGGTCGAGGGTGGCCAGCATCCGGGCCAGCGACCGTCGCTCGGATGCCGTGAGGTCGCCGAAGAAGTGCTCGGCGTCGGCGCGTCGGGCCGCGTCGACCTGCGCCAGCACGGCCTCCCCCTGCGGCGTGAGGCGCACGGTCATGGCCCGTCGGTCGTCGGGGTCGGGCTCGCGGTCGACCAGGCCCCGCCCCTCGAGACGGTCGATGACGTCGGTGGCCGAACGGGGCGCGATGCGCAGGTGCTCGGCGACGACACCCAACCTCGTCGGTCCGTGACGCCCGACGACCCGCAGCGCGCGTCCGTCGTGGGGCGAGAGGTCGACCGGCCCGAGACCCACCGACCACCGACGACGCAGGGCCCGCGCCGCTCCCATCAGCAGCTCGTCGAGAGCCGGCTCCGCGGCGGCCACCGGCTGGGGCGTGACGTCATCGGCAGGGGGCATGCCCCGCAGCATACGGCTCGAGTTGCACCTCTACCTCATTGTGAGGTAACCTCACCATCATGAACTGGACAACAGAGATGGAGTAAACCTTGACAGCCACCACCGAAACCCGAGGCGCCGGCCCCCGTTCCAGCGGCGGAACCCGCGGCATTCCCGGCCCCGCCAAGATCGACCCCCGAGACCGCGCTCAGCTCGACGAGTCACCGGTGTCGATGCGCCGCGTCGTCGCGCTGTTTCGCCCCCATCGCCGCACGGTGGCCATCGTCACCGCGACGGTCGTTCTCATCTCGGTCATCTCGATGGCCAGCCCCTTCCTGCTGCGCGCGGTCATCGACGACGCTCTGCCCCACCAGAACGTCAGCCTGCTGCTCTGGGCGGTGGGCGGCATGCTCGCCGTCACCGTCATCACCTCGCTGCTCGGCGTCGTGCAGACCTGGCTGACCACCGCCGTCGGCCAGCGCGTCATGCACGGCCTGCGCACCGACGTCTTTCGCCACCTGCAGCGCCAGTCGATCGCCTTCTTCACCCGCACCCGCAGCGGTGAGGTGCAGTCACGCCTCACCAACGACATCAGCGGCGTGCAGTCGGTCATCACCTCGACCGCCACGTCGATCGCGAGCAACGTCACCACCGCCATCGCCACGATCGTCGCCATGGTCGCGCTCAGCCCGCGCCTGTCCCTGCTCTCGTTGTTCGTCATCCCGCCGGCGATCTGGATGACCCGCCGGGTCGCCCTGCTGCGGCGCGACATCACCTCGACCTTGCAACGGCGCCTCGCCGACCTGCAGAGCCAGGTCGAGGAAGGGCTCAGCGTCAGCGGCGCCACGCTCATCAAGACCCTCGGAGCGGGCCCGGCCACGGCCGACCGTTTCACCGCCATCTCTGGCGACCTCATCGACCTCGAGCTGCGCTCGCAGCTGGCCGGGCGCTGGCGGCTGGCCACGATGCAGATCATCTTCGCCGCCATCCCCGCCCTCATCTACCTCGCGGCCGGCTTCCCCGCCACCTCGGGCGGCATGACCATCGGCACCCTCATCGCGTTCACCACGCTGCAGGCCGGCATCTTCCGCCCCCTCATGGGCCTGCTCAACGTCGGCGCCCAGTGGGTCACCTCGATGGCCCTGTTCAGCCGCATCTTCGGCTACCTCGACCTCCCCGTCGACGTCGCACCGCCCGCCCACCCCGTGGCGGTCGACCCCGACCGCATGCGTGGCGACGTGCGTTTCGAGAGCGTGCGCTTCAGCTATGAGCCGGATGCCGCCGAGCCGCGGTTCGCCGTCGACGACGTCACGCTCGAGGTTCCCGCCGGCACCACCCTGGCCCTCGTCGGCGAGACCGGCTCGGGCAAGTCGACCCTCGCCGGCCTGCTCTCCCGACTGCACGACCCGAGCAGCGGCCGGGTCACCATCGACGGGATCGACCTACGCGACCTGGCACCCGAAGACCTCGCCCGCATCGTCGGCGTCGTGTCGCAGGACACCTACCTCGTGCACGCCTCGATCCTCGACAACCTGCTGCTGGCCGCTCCCGAGGCCGGCGAGCCCGAACTGTGGCAGGCCCTGGAGGCCGCGCAGGTGTCCGAGCTCGTGACCGGGTTGCCTGACCAGCTCGACACCCTCGTGGGTGCCCGCGGCCACCGGTTCTCCGGGGGCGAGAAGCAGCGCCTGGCCATCGCTCGAACCCTGCTGCGTAACCCGCGGGTGCTCATCCTCGACGAGGCGACGAGCGCCCTCGACAACGAGACCGAGCGTGAGCTGCAGACCGCGATCGACCGGCTGATGGCCGGCCGCACGACCCTGACCATCGCGCACCGGCTCTCCACGATCCGTGCTGCGGAGCAGATCGCGGTGCTGGGTGAGGGCCACGTCGTCGAGCTCGGCCACCACGACGAGCTGATGGTCCAGGCCGGCCGCTACGCCCGCCTCTCGGCCGCTCGTTCCGAGCCGTCGGCCCTCACGGCCGCCTGACCCGCCGCGACCCAGGCGATATCCGCGCTTTCGTGCAGGAGCGTCGGTTTTCCCGGGCCTCCTGCGGCCACAAGACGGTTACGGAATGCTCGTTCGCCAGACAACGAGTTGCGGTCGGTTGTCTAGTGACGTATAACCGGCCGGCTAGCGCCGGGGCAAGCGACACAACGGGGGAACCATGAGAACACGCACCTTGGCATCGCTCGGCGCCGGCATCGTCGTGGCGGGCACCTGTCTACTCAGCACTCCGGCTCAGGCCGACACCGACGGCACGATCGCGTTCTGGGACATGAGCGAGCCGGCGGGTTCGACCGTGCTCGTCGACCAGAGCGGCCATGGTGTCAACGGCGCCATCGGCAGCGGCATCCAGCTCGGAAAGCTCGACCGGTCCACCGGCACGACCTTCTTCAAATGGCCGTTCGCAAAACCGAACACCACCCCGGCCGACGCCCCTCGGCTCATCCGGGTCACTGACCCCAGAACCAACCCCGGCACGGCCGACTTCACGGTGGGGATGCGCTATCGCACCACGCAGAACTTCGGCAACGTCATGCAGAAGGGCCAGAACGGCAACAAGGGCGGCTACTGGAAGATCGAGATCCCGAAGGGTCACGCCACCTGCCTGTTCAAGGGGCAGAGCGGATCGGTGCTCGTCAACTCCAGCATCATCCTCAACGACGGACAGTGGCACACGATCGTCTGCAGCCGAACCTCCACCGGCGCGACCATGGTCATCGACGGCACCACGACGCGCCACAAGTCGGGCTTCGCCGGCAACATCTCCAACAACGTCCCCATGACCATCGGCGGCAAGAGCAACTGCGACCAGGTGACGATCACCTGCGACTTCTTCACCGGCGACATCGACTGGATCAAGCTCAGCACGCCGTGACGCCCCCTCGCAAGTAGGACGTGCGGCCGCACCCCTCGCGACCTGACCAGGCTCGCGGGTGTGACACCGTGTGCCCATGGACCTTCCCGACCAGCAGGCCCTGCGTGAGCCCTCGCAGCGCGTCTCACCGCGAGCCGTGCGGATGTGGACGGTCGAGGCCCTCTTCGTCGTCGCCTGGCTCGTCGCCGGGATGGTCGCCTGGTGGTTTCTCGACACCGGCTCCCGAGATGCGCAGTGGGTGGTCGGTTCGATCCTGCTCGTCGTCTCCGTCGGCTACGTCGCGATCATGCCCCGGTGGCGATTTCGGGTGCACCGTTGGGAGGCAACCTCCTACGCGATCTACACCCAGACGGGCTGGATCAAACAGGAGCGACGCATCGCGCCGCTCAGCCGCGTGCAGACCGTCGACCTCGAGCGCGGGCCGGTGGCTCAGCTGTTCAAGCTCGCCTCCGTCACCGTGACCACCGCGTCGGCGGCCGGGCCGGTCAAGGTGCACGGGCTCGAGCTGGCGGTGGCGGAGGAGCTGGTCGAAGGGCTCACCGCGGCAGCGGTGGCCGAGAAGGGCGATGCGACATGACCGAACAACCGCCCGAGCCCTTCCCCGCACCCGGCCCGGAAGCGGCGACGGGGCCCGTCCCCGACCTCGCCTGGCGGCGGCTCGATGCCCGGATGCTGCTCATCCACCCCCTCGAGACGCTGGTTCGCGCCCTCCCGGCCGTGCTCGCGATCTTCCTCGCCCGAGCCGGTTCCGACAGCGACGAACGCTGGGAGCTGATCGCCGTTCCGGTGATCCTCGCCTTGGGAGCGCTGCGGTGGGTGACGACGCGCTACCGCATCCAGGGCGGTCAGATCGAGCTGCGCCGGGGGTGGCTCAACAAGCAGACCACGACGGCGCGACTCGACAAGGTGCGCACCGTCGACCTCACGGCCAAGATCTACCACCGGGTGCTCGGCCTGGCCAAGGTCGAGATCTCTACCGGCAGCTCAGCGAAGGAACGCCTCGTGCTCGACTCGCTGCGGGTCGAGCAGGGCCGCCGGCTTCGCGCTGAGCTGTTGCACCGCGTCGACCGGGCGGTCACCGCACGGCCGGCGCCGACGGGCCGGCCCGTCGACGCTGCCGTGCTGGGCACGGCGGCTGCTCCTCGCGAGGGTGGCGACGTCGAGCTGCTGCGTCTCGACCCCGCCTGGGTGCGCTACGCGCCGCTGACGCTCACCGGCCTGGCCAGCGCCGCTGCCATCGTGGGCGTTGCCAGCCAGGGCTTGCGCACGGTCGGCGACGAGAGCGACACCATCAGGTCCGGGGCCAGATGGGTGTCCGAGCTCGAGTGGTGGACCGACCTGCTGCTCGTGCTCGTCGTGGTCTCGGCGCTAGCGGTGATCGCCTACGTGCTGACCTTCTGGGGCTTCCGTCTCACCCGCAACCAGCTCGGTAGCCTGCACACCCGCCGCGGGTTGCTGACGAAGCGGGAGACGAGCATCGACCACGCCCGCGTGCGCGGCATCCGCTTCGACGAGCCCCTCGGCCTGCGCCTGGCCGGCGGGCGTCGTCTCAAGGTCGTCACGACCGGCCTGCTGCACGAGCACGGCGGGAGCGACTGGCTGTGCCCGCCGGCCCCCGCAGCCGTGGTCACCGGGCTGGCCCGCGCCATCGTTCCCGACGAGGATGCCGTTGCCGGGCGTCTGCAGCAGCACGGCCCTGCCGCCCGCCGTCGCCGCCTCACCCGAACGTTGGCTCCGACGCTCGTGCTGCTGGTCGCACTTACCGCCGCGACCCTCGCGTGGGGCTGGCCGCCGGCGGTGGTCGCGCCGCTGCCGATCCTGCTTCTCGCGGCCGTCGCCCTGGCCCGCGACCGCTACGCCGGTCTTGGCCACCGCGTGACGCCTGGTCACCTGGTGGCCCGGGAAGGGTCGCTCGACCGCCGGCGCGTGGTGCTCGACCGCTCGGGGATCATCGGGTGGAAGGTGGAGCAGTCGTTCTTCCAGCGCCGAGCCGGCGTTGCGACTCTCGTCGCGACCACCGCCGCCGGGCAGCAGCACTACGACCTGGTCGACCTCCCCCTCGAACGGGCCTACGCCGTCATCGCGGAGGTCAGCCCCGATCTGCTCGCCGAGTTCCAGCCGTCACTGCCCGAAGGACCCGGGGCCATCGACTCATGCCGAGATCAACCTCTCGACTCGTCCACCTAGCTGAGGCCACCCACCTGGTGGCTACCTCTTCGGTGAGACCCGGACAGGCCCGTACGACAAGCAGTGCTCAATTTCCGCCTGTCGTACGGTGACGGTCAGATCACGACATACGAGCAGGTTCCCGGGACGTCACTGAACCCCACGCAATGGCGGTCCGGTAGCTGTAACGGTCGGAGAAGTCCACCCATTGGTGGGTGTCCGGATCGAGGAGGTACGCGTTGGCAGTCACATGAATCACGCCGGGCACGAACGGCTTGTTGGGGTGCACGGTGAACGTGCGCTCGTGGAAGGTCCCGTCACACGGCGGAACCTGGGGGTCGCCTGGTCCGTAGCCGCCGATCCGGCCGCCGTTCTGCCATGCCGAGACGTCGAAGTAATCGAGTACGTAGGGGGCCAGACACTTGACGGAGGCACTGAAGACCGCGCTGCCGTCGGCGGTGAGCCGGACTGGACCGGTCGCGATCTTGGCAAACACATAGGGACGCAGATAGACGCTCTGCGTCGCGACGACCGCCGGCAGGGGTTTCATCGTCTGTGGGTCGAGAACTGTCAGGCTGGCCGTCACCATTGAGGGACCGACGTGGAACTTCTCCTCCTCGACGCTGTAGGAGGCCACGGAGATGTCTCGACGAACCCCGTCGCAGACGATGTCGTCAGTGCGGCCACTGTAGCGCTCACCTCGGAGCGACTCCTGAGTGACCTTGACGGTCAGTTCGTTGAGGATGGCACCGCCGAAGCATCGAATTGACAGGGTCAGGGTCGCTGGACCAAATCTCAACGGGCCTCCGACATCCCTGATCTTGAGTTGCGGTGGAGCAATGTGCCTAGCCGTGGTGGCGGCTGACGCGGGACCGCCCAGGCCGGCCAGCACGAGGGCTGCCACTGCCGTCAGTCCGAACACCCTGCGCTTGACTCTGCCCATGACAAGACCAATCTCTCGATGTTGACCGTTGCTGAGCCGCCCCGCCGGCGGTGGGCTCAAGTGTGCCCCACACGGTCTCGACTCGGGTCGTGAACTGGCGAACTGCAGCTCAAGTGCGGCTCGGCTGCTGCGATGTCGGGCACCAACAGATCGAGGTGAACGTCTGGGGCCTGGCTTCTCAGCGAGGCTGCAGCAGGGTCACAATCTCGCGCTGTCCCTTCGACCGCGCATGCTGCACCGCGGTCACCCTGTCACCGTCGGGCAGCGCCGGGTCGGCGCCCGCCGCGAGCAGAGTGGCGACGATGCGCTGGTGGGCTGGGCCGCCGTCGCCGAGGATGACCGCCTCGAGCAAGGCGGTCCAGCCCAGGCGGTTCACGTGGTTGACGTCGATGCCGGTCTTGACGACCCGGTCGACGTAGTCGGCGTGCCCGCGCTCGCTGGCCGGGATGACCGAGACCCCGCCGTAGCGGTTGACGATCGTCAGGTCGGGGGTCGCTGGCAGCAGCGCCTCGAGCATGGCCGCACTTCCCGTGACGCCGGTGACCAGCCAGGGTGTGTCGTGACGGTCGTCGAGCGCATCGGCGCTCGCCCCCATCGCCACGAGCAGCCTTGCGGCGGCAACGTGGTCGGAGGTCACTGCGAGCAGCAACGCGGTGCGGTCGCGGCTGTCGCGCGTCTCGATCTGGGCCCCCGAGCGGAGGGCGAGCGCGACCCGGTCGGCGTCTCCGTCGGCCGCGGCCGCCAGCAGCTCCACGTCGGGGCGGGCCACCGGCTGGGCGGAGGCGGCCTTCTCAAGCACGGTTTCGAGCAGTGGAAAGCCGCGCAGCCGAGCCATCTGCAGGGGCGTGCGGCCCTCGCTGAGCGACGGGGTGGTGAGGTCCGCCCCTCCGGCGACAAGCACCCGCACCGTGTCGACGTAGTCGGCAGTGTTCGCGCCGAGCCAGACGGCCTCGTGCACCGCTTGGTAGCCGATGCGGTTCACGTGGTCGCGGTCGATCCCGGACTGCAGCAGCTGCCCGACGACAAGGGCATGTCCGCGCTCGGCGGCCCGGATCAGCCCGGTGCCGTTCCAGCTGTCCTTGTCGTTGACATCCGCACCGCTTCGCAGCGCCAACCGCAGCAGCTCGAGGCGGCCCTCACTCGCCGCGATGAGGTAGGCCGACTGCCGGGTGGAGTCCTGGGCGTTGACGTCGGCGCCCTTTTCGATGAGGCCGGCGGCCTGTCCGACGTCGTTGCGCCAGGCCGCAGCCCGCAGCTGGTCGTCGAGCCGCGCCTGCTCCGCCGTGGAGAGCTTCACCGCCCTGCCTATGGGCGTCGAGCCGGTCGTCGGCGACATGGTGGGCTCCTTCGTGGTCGGTGGCGAGCTCGGCGGTCGCACGCTGGTCGGCCGCCCTGTCGAGGTCGCTGTCGAGGTCGCTGTCGACGTCGCCGTCGAGGCCGCGAGACCCGCATCCGAGCTCGTACAGCCCGACAGTGCGACACTCGCCGCCAAAGCGGCGGAGGCTACGACACGACGGCTCATCCCCCTCATCGTGCCAGTGGCCGGGTGACGACCTCGTAGGGCCCCGACGCGACCGGTTCGTCGAACTTGCTGTCGACGTAGAGAGTGCGGCCCCACAGGGTCTTCGCGGTCGTCAGCACCCGCTGCGGGTCACTGGCCTGCTGACGCACGAGACGCGCCGAGCGACCCGACGGCTCGAGCCGGAGCGTCGCGATCATCCGCTGGAAGTTGCGCACGACCGTGAGCCGGTTTCCTTCTCGCACCAGCCCGTCGGCGCCGGTGAGATCGGCGCCGCCGGTCGCGACCGCCGACACCGCCCGGGTGCGCAGGTCGAACCGCCAGAGGTCTCCGGTCGTGCCCTGCGCCACGACGAGGGCTCGGCGGTCGGCCGTCACGACGACGCCACCGAGGTTGAAGCCCTCCGTGGTCTCGATCGTTCCGGTGGCGTCCGACCACAGTTCGACACCCCAGCCGATGGGGCCGGTCGCGACCCGAAACACCTGGGGCGTATTGGAGTTCGTGAAGTAGGCGGCACCGTCGGGCCCGATGGCCACGTCGTTGAGAAAGACGTTGTCGCCGGGCGCCCGCAGCGCCGCCAGCAGCCGACCGCTCTGCGAGTACACCCAGAGGTCGGGCCGCCCCGTGCCGATGCCGTTCGGGCCACCGGCGATGTAGACCCGCCCCGCGTCATCGACAGTGACGCCGCGGGCGGTGAACCGGCCGTCTACGCCGTCGCCGGGGAGCCACTCCTGAGTGCGACCGAACAGCGCCCAGCCGCGGTGGATCTCGCCTCCGGTGACCTCGCTGACGTAGAAGAGCCCTGTGCGCTGGTCAGCGCCGATCCCCTCGAACTTCGAGCCTCCGTCGTCTCCGGTCAGCCGGTACGTGCTCAGCGGCCCGTGCCGATCGGCGGATGCCGCCGGGCCGGGTGTCGTTCGCGTCGTCGCCGACACCGGGGCGACTGACGCTTCGGCGGCGACGGGGAGGACGACGAACGGAAGGGTGGCCGTGGCCACGATCGCGATGGCGGTTCGTTTCATGGTGGCTCCTGGAATGAGGTCGAGGTGGCGAGGTGTGCTGTCCTTCCACGATCGACGAGAACGCGCGAGGGCGCGTCGGGCAACGGGTCAGTGACGAGTAGCCGATCGGATGACGCCGCGCGCCCCTCGCGTCCGTACGCTGGGACGATCATGCGCAGCCAGCACACCCAGAACGAGGTCGACGTCCGGCGCCTTGGCGTGCGCGGCATCCTCGCCCCGGCGGCCACCCTCGACGCCTGGTTGCACGGGGTGCTGGTGGTGCTCATCCTCGTGTGTGCGGCTCGCTACGTGCTGCGTCACCCGGTCGACCTCACCGCCGGGCTCATCCTGGCCGGCGCCACTGCCCTGGCGGTCGTCTACACGGCCCGTCCACTCGTAGCAGGACGCTCGTGGGGCCCCACCGCATGGGTCGCCGTCGTGCTGACCCTCTGGATGGGGCTGACGCTCGTCGCGCCCTCGTTCTCGTGGACGGCCGTGCCGCTCGCCTTCGCCGCCCTGCAGATCCTGCCGTTCCGTGGCGCCGTGGGCGTCGTGGTCGTGATGACGGTCGTCGTCAGCCTGGCGTGGAACCGGATCACCGACGAGGTCGACCCGACGGTGGTCGTCGGGCCGATCGGCATCGCCCTCGTGACGGTGATCGCCTACCGCGCTCTCGACCTCGAGTCGCGAACCCGTCAGCTGCTCCTCGACGAGCTCACCGAGGCGCAGGCCGATCTTGCTATCGCCCAGCATCGCTCGGGTGTGCTCTCAGAGCGCGGCAGGATCTCGCGCGAGATCCACGACTCCGTCGGCCAGGGCCTCTCGAGCATCAACCTGCTGCTCAACGCCGCCGAGCAGGAGTGGAGCCGCCGCCCCGACCTCGCCCGGCACCACGTGCAGACCGCTTCGGCGACCGCGCGGGAAGGTCTCGACGAGGTGCGCAGTGTGGTGCGCGACCTGGCGCCCGAGGATCTCGAGGCCGATGACGACGGCGCGGCCCTGCCCGTGGCGCTGGCCCGGCTCACCGAACGAGAGGGACACGGCATCGAGGTGCAGCTCAGGGTTCACGGCACCGTGGTGGCGGTGCCCCCGCCGGTGGCGAGCGCGATCGTGCGCTCGGCGCGGGGAGCGCTCGCCAACGTGGTGGAGCACGCCGGGGCGAGCCGCGCCGTGGTCAGTCTCACCTACCACCCTGACGAGGTGCTGCTCGATGTGCGAGACGACGGGCGGGGGTTCGAGCCGAACGACGGACCGGGGTCGGGCCCGCGCGGTCGGGGGCTGCGCGGCATCCGGCAGCGGACTCACGAGCTGGGCGGCCGGGTGGAGGTGGAGAGCACCCCCGGCGACGGGGCGACGGTGTCGGTGCGCTTCCCGCTGGAGGGTCGGCCGTGAGCGTGAGATCCCCGGTCACCCTGGTGATCGTCGACGACCATCCGGTGGTGCGGGCCGGCTTGCGAGCGCTCGTGGACGGCCAGCCCGATCTCACCGTCGTCGGTGAGGCGAGTGACCTGCGCAGCGCCCGCCGTATCGTGACCCTCGAGCGCCCAGACGTCGTGCTGATGGACCTCAGCCTCGGAGACGGCCCCGGCGGGGCCGAGGTCACGCAGGTGCTGCGTGCCTTGGCCGACCCGCCGAACGTACTCGTGCTGACCACCTACGACACGGAGAGCGACATCCTCCGGGCACTCGACGCAGGAGCCGTGGGGTACCTGCTCAAGGACGCACCACCCGACGAGCTCTTCGCCGGCATCCGGTCGACGGCACGAGGCGAGACGGTACTCGCGTCAGCGGTGGCCGCCACCCTGGTGCGACGGGCGTCGTCGCACGCCGCGGGGAGCCGAGTCGTCACCGAGCGAGAGGTCGAGGTGCTCGAGCTGCTCTCGAGCGGCCGTGGTAACCGTGAGATGGCCCGCGAGCTGCTCGTCTCGGAGGCCACGGTGAAGTCGCACCTCTCGCACATCTACACCAAGCTCGGGGTCGACACGAGGGCCGGCGCCGTGGCGGCCGCCATCGAGCAGCGCATCATTCGCCGCTGAACCGCCGCCCTGTCGGGTCTGCCACCCTGCACTGTGCGGCCACGTGGCGAGCGTCGGTGCCGCAGCATCCCCCACGATGGCGAGACCGGGCAGCATCGGTCGCAGTCGCCCGGTGGCTACCGCCAACCGAGACGGGTCGCCGTCGTCGAGCGTGGTGGCCGCCAGCGTCGAGCCGTCAGGCAACCGCCCATCGGTCTCCGCGGTGAACGAGATCAGCTCCGGCCAGGGCGTCGACCTGCGCCCGGTGGTAGTCGGCCGACTCCTGCGCCCCCATCCTCGCCTCGGCCTGGTAACCGTCGCCGCGGGGGCCGATCATCCCACTGACCAGGGTCCTCGGAACGGCATCCGCCCTCTCCTGCGCCAGATCGCGCAGCAACGCGACAGCAGCCCGGTTGAGCCGCGTGAGAGCCACCCCGTCGTACCCGAGGCGTCGGCCCCAGTCGCGGTTGGCGCGCCACGTCGGTGACTCGAGCATGAGGCCGGATGCCGCCGACGCCGCGATCCTCGCGTAGTCGGCGTAGTAGTCCGACAGCAGCTGTCGGCCGGTCGCCGAGTCGAGCGGGAGCGAGAACATCCAGCCCGTGTTGTGTACGAGAAGGGCGCTACGGACTGGGTCAGCGCGATGGCGGCGCTGTGGACTCCCTGAGGATCAGGTCGGTGGCGAGCTCGACGTGGTGCGAGTCGACCGACCCGCCGTCGCTGAGACGAAGGGCGGTACGCACAGCGAGCCGGCCCATCTCGGCCAGGGGCTGGCGCACCGTGGTCAGCGGTGGAGACGACATCCGCGCGAGCTGGGTGTCGTCGAAGCCGACGATGCTGAGATCCGCCGGCACATCGAGACCGCGCCGCCTGGCCGCCTCCATGACCCCCACGGCGATCTCGTCGGAACCGGCGAAGATCGCGGTCGGCGGCGAGGGCAGGTTGAGCAGCTCCAGCCCGCAGTCGACACCGTCTGAGTAGATGAAGCGCGACGAGCGCACGAAGCCGTCGGGCACGGGCACTCCGGCGGCCTCCATGGCCGCGCGGTAGCCGTGCATCCGAGCCTGGTTGCAGGCCGCCTGTGAGTGCCCTCCGAGATAGGCGATGCGCCGATGACCGAGGTCGAGCAGGTGCTGAACCGCACTGACCCCACCGGAGAAGTTCGTCGAGCCCACGCTCGTCACGTCAACGTTCGGCATCTCGAGCGGGTCGATGACGACGAGCGAGATCCCCTCGCCGGCAAGGGCGGAGAGCTGCGATGACGACAACACACTGGTTACGGCGATCAGAGCCCGTCGCCCGGCCACGGACAGCCCGCGGGCCCAGCCACGAGCGTCCGCGTCGGCGGGTCCAGCCCCGATGGGCCGGCACGTGACCACCACCGGAACGCCCGACTCGGCCGCCGCGTCGAGTACACCCTGGAGCACCTCCGCGGTGTAGGCGTGCAGGTCGCCCTCGAAGGCGAGCTCGAGCACGTCGGTCGTGGTGGCCGGCAGCCGGTGCGTCGTGCGTGGCAGGTAGCCGTGCTCATCGAGCAGCTGCCGCACCCGGGCCCGGGTGGCATCAGACACGTCGCTACGGTCGTTCACGACCTTCGACACGGTGGCCACCGAGACTCCGGCCTGCGTCGCCACCGCCGAGAGGGTGGTGCGCCCTTGGGTCTTGGTACCCACGTCACAAGCCCTGCGGGGTGCGCAGCGGGGCCGAGACCTCGACGGGGGTCACCAGCACGCCGCCGGCCGAGACGACCCGTAACGGCCCGGTCAGCCGCACGGTGGCACTGCACGGCAGGCCATCAGACGACGAACCGACCCACAGCCGGATCTCCCCGGGCTCGACGACCCGACGCAGGTCACGCCCGGTGAAGCCGGTGCGGTCGGCGTGCACTCGGAAGGTGACGAAGCGTGACTCGCCGGGTTCTACTGCTACGCGGGCAAACCCGATCAGGCTCTTCACCGGCCGCGTCACCTGCGCGACCACGTCGTGCAGGTAGAGCTGCACGACCTCCTCGCCGGCACGGTCGCCCACGTTGGTCACCCGTACCGTCACGCTCAGTTCGCCGCCGGTGTCGATCTCGTCGGAACTGAGACTCAGGTCGCTGACCTCGAACCGGGTGTAAGACGAGCCGAAGCCGAACGCGAAGAGCGGCGTCGGGTCGAGTGTGCTGATGCCGCCCCCGCCCAGCCCAAGAGGGGGTTGGAGATAGGTGCTCGGGCCGCCTCCGGCGATGCGGGGAACCTGAACCGGCAGCTTCCCAGTGGGCTGCACCCGACCCGACAGGATGCCGGCCAGCGCACCTGCTCCCTCCTCACCGGGCATGAACGCCTGCACCAGAGCGGCCGCGCCCTCGGCGACCTCGCCCAGCGCATACGGGCGGCCCGACACGACCACGACCACGACGGGGGTGCCGCTGGCGATGAGCGCGGCGACGAGCTCTCCCTGCACACCGGGAAGCGACAGGTCAGCGGCGTCACAACCCTCCCCAGAGGTGCCCTGACCGAACAGGCCCGCGAGGTCACCCACCGCGACCACACACAGGTCGGCCTCCTGAGCGCTCGCCAGGGCCGCCTCGAAGCCGGTGCGGTCGTTGTCGTCGATGGCGCAACCCTGGGTGAAGGTGACCCGCGCCTCCGGCAGCTCCGAGGCCAGTGCGTCGACGAGGGTCGGTACCGCGACGCCGAGCCCGCGCGCCGGGTAGCGCGGCAGCACATGGTTGGGAAAGGCGTAGCAGCCCATGAAGGTTCGAGCGTCAGCGGCCGTCGGCCCCACCACGGCAATGGTTGCGGGCGACGTTCGGCCGGGGCCTGTCAGCGGTAGAGCCGTGCCGGCGTCGAGCAGCACGACGCTGCGCTCAGCGAGCCGCCTTGCGAGCTGCCGGTTGGCCGCGCTGTCGAGCTCGACGCGGTCTGCGCCCGCCGCTGATCCTTCCGGGGTCCACCCCGGGTCGAGCAGGCCCAGCCGGATCTTCTGTCGCAGCACCCGGCGGGCGGCCCGGTCGACGAGCTGTTCGTCGAGGTCTCCACGCGCGACCCGGTCGGCGAGGTGCTGCCCGAAGCCCAGCGTGTCGGGCAGCTCGACGTCGAGCCCCGCGCTCAGCGACTGCGCGCCAGCGTCGTCGACGTCGACTGCCACCCGGTGCATCGAGGCGAGGAACGGCACCGCCCAGTAGTCCGACACGACCGTGCCGGTGAAGCCCCAGGTCTCACGCAGCAGCTCGGTGAGCAGCCACGCGTCGGCGACCGCCGGCACCCCGTCGACGTCGGAGTAGGAGTTCATCACCGAGTCGGCGCCCGCCAGCCGAACGGCCATCTCGAAGGGCGGCAGGATGACGTCGAGGAGCTCGCGCCGCCCCATCGAGACGGGGCCGTGGTTGCGGGCCGCCCGGGCGGCCGAGTAGCCGGCGAAGTGCTTCAGGGTGGCCACGACCCCCGCGCTCTGAAGCCCTCGTACGTAAGCCGATCCGAGCATGGAGACGAGATAGGGGTCTTCGCCCATGGTCTCCTCGACCCGACCCCAGCGGTAGTCACGCACCACATCGAGCACCGGCGAGAGGCCTTGATGAACCCCCAGTGAAGCCATGTCCCGACCGATGGCGGAGGCCATCTGCTCGACGAGGTCAGGGTCGAAGGTCGCACCCCACGCGATCGCAGCCGGATACACCGTGGCGCCGTAGGTGGTGAACCCGGTCAAGCACTCCTCGTGCACGATGGCCGGGATGCCGAGTCGCGAGCAGTCGATGACGACGTGCTGCTGGCGCACCACCTCGGCGGCGCCCTCCGCAGCGGTCCGGGGGACGCTGCCGTAGATACGCGTCAGGTGCCCGAGACCATACGCCGCAGCGTTCTCGAGCGACACCGTGCCCGAGGCCGCGAACACGTCCTGCATCGGGGCCACGTTGAGCACGGCATCGGAGTCGGGTGCCTCAGGGGGGTCGATCGCGGTGGAACCGGCGGTATCGGCTGGGTCGTCGGCGTGCATGTCGTTACCGAGCCACCGGCTGCCGAGCTGGCCGACCTTCTCCTTGGTCGTCAGGGCCGCGAGCAGCGCATCCGTTCGCTCGTCGAGCGAACGTCGCGGGTCGCGCCACGGCTCGGTCTCCCGGGCGTCTCGGGAGTCTCTGGTGAGGTCGGCCGCGCCGAGGCCCGGCGATGCGGTGGCGGTCGGTGCTGGCTGCGTGTCGGGCACGAACAGCTCCTTTGTGGTTCTGGAGAAACGTATCGAAAACTTTCGGTCACCCTAGTACCCCAGCGGCTGCACTGTCATCATGCACAGTTCGCGCCGTGAACGAGTGATCCAGATCCAAAATCCTCGCAACAGATCGTGATGTCCAGGGTATTGACAGCGCAAAGTTTCGAAAAGTACCGTCAAACCCACTCACTGTTGCGAAACCAGGGTGACTTGGTCCGCAGCGCAGCCGCTGCGCTACCGGCCCCACACCCCGGGCGACACCAGGACGGCCGACAGTCGGCCACGACCCAGACGGAGATCACCGTGGATCCCAGAACAACCTCTCGTCGTACCTTCCTCGGGCTCGCCATGGGCGTGCCCCTGGTCGCAGCCCTGGCGTCGTGCGGCAGCGACGGCCCCAGCAGCACCCCAGGCAGCACCGGCGGCGCCGGAGCAGGTGCGGGCGGCGGATCAGGCGCCAGCTACTGGTCACTCACCGGCCAACCCGGTGAGGGCATCCGCCAAGCCACGGTCGACCGCTTCAACAAGGCCAACTCGAGCACGCCCATCAAGCTCACCCTGTTCCAGAACGACGCGTACAAGACGAAGATCAAGACGGCGATCGGGGCCGGTCAGTCTCCCACCATCATCTGGGGCTGGGGCGGCGGCACCCTGCGCACCTACGCCGAAGCCAACCAGGTCGAAGACCTCACCTCGTGGTTCGCCGAGAACCCCAAGGTCAAGGGCCGCCTCTTCCCGTCGTCGTTCGGCGCCGGCACCGTCGACAAGAAGATCTACGCGATGCCTTGCGAGACGGTGCAGCCCATCGTTCTCTACTACAACAAGAAGGTTCTCGACAAGGTCGGCGTGGCGCCCCCGAAGTCGTGGGGCGACATCATGGCCATGGTCCCCAAGCTCAACGCTGCCGGTATCGCACCGTTCTCCCTCGGCGGCCAGTCGCGGTGGACCAACATGATGTGGCTCGAGTTCCTCTTCGACCGCATCGGTGGGCCAGAGGTCTTCCAGGCCGTGTTCGACGGCCAGAAGGACGCCTGGTCGAACCCCGACGCCATCACGGCGCTCACCAAGATGCAGGACCTCATCAAGGCCGACGGCTTCATCAAGGGCTTCTCGTCGATCACGGCCGACTCGAACGCCGACCAGGCACTGCTCTACACCGGCAAGGCCGCCATGATGCTGCACGGTTCGTGGACCTACGGCAGCATGAGCGCCGACGGCGGCGACTTCGTCTCCAGCGGGAGCCTCGGCTACATGAACTTCCCACCCGTCGAGGGTGGCAAGGGCGACCCGAGCGACACCGTCGGCAACCCGGGCCAGTACCTGTCGATCTCGGCCAAGGCCAGCGACGCCGAGAAGGAGACCGCGAAGAAGTTCTTCGCCACCGCCATCCTCGACGACGCCGAGGTCAAGTCGTGGATCGACACCGGGTCGATCCCGATCGTCAACGGCAGCGACGCGAAGATCGCGGGCTCCAAGGATGCCGACTGGCTGAAGTTCCTCTACGGCGTGGCGAGCGGCGCGAAGGTGTTCGCCCAGTCGTGGGACCAGGCGCTCAGCCCGACGGCCGCCGAGACGCTGCTCGACAACATCTCCAAGCTGTTCCAGCTGTCGGTGACCCCGCAGCAGTTCGCCGACAACCTCAACGCGGTCATCGGCAAGTGACCTCGACGAGCGTTCGGCCCGTGCTGCCGGCCCCACCCGGGGGCGGCAGCACGGCCGGCAGCACGGCCGGCCGGTCTGGCGGCAAGGTCGGGGTGGGCTCCGTCGGCTGGATGGCTGCCCCCGCGCTGCTCTTCTTCACCGCCTTCGGAGTGATCCCGCTCTTCGGTGTGCTGGCGCTCAGCTTCACCTCGTGGGACGGTATCGGCGCGATCCGCTTCGCCGGTTTCGACAGCTGGACCGCCGTGCTCACCAACCCCGGGCTCCCCCACGCGCTCTGGGTGACCTTCCTGGTGATGGCTCTCTCGTGGCTGGTGCAGACCCCTCTCAGCATCCTGCTGGGGGTGTTCCTCGCCGGTGCGGAGCGCTACCGCGCCGTGTTGTCGGTGCTCTACTTCCTCCCGTTGTTGCTCAGCTCGGCCGCCATCGCGATCACCTACAAGGCGCTGCTCGACCCCAACTTCGGTCTCGGTGCGGGCCTCGGCCTTCCGTTCCTCTCCCAGGACTGGCTGGGCCGACCGAACCTGGCCCTCGGCGTCGTGGTCTTCGTCGTGTCGTGGCAGTTCATCCCGTTCCACTCCCTCATCTACCAGGGCGCCGTGCGGCAGATCCCGACCTCGATGTACGAGGCGGCGCAGATCGACGGGGCCGGGAGGATGCGCCAGTTCTTCTCGATCACCCTGCCCCAGCTGAAGAACACCATCGTCACCTCCTCCACCCTGATGGTCGTCGGCTCGCTGACCTTCTTCGACCTCATCTACATCCTCACCGCCGGCGGCCCGGGCGACGCCACCCGGGTGCTCGCCCTCGACATGTACATCACCGGTTTCCAGGCCAACCTGATGGGGCCGGCGAGCGGCATCGCGCTCATCCTCGTGCTCGTGGGTCTGTCCATCGCCCTGCTCCTGCGACGCATCGGTGGCGGCGACGACACCGCCAGCCAGCTCGAAGGAGCCTGACATGACGGCCGTCACCACCCTTCGACGCCGCGCCGCGAAGCTGAACTGGATCGGTGGCCTCGCGGGCTGGTTCTGGCTCGCGATCGTGATCATCCCGATCTACTGGATCGTCATCACGAGCCTGAAGCCGCAGAGCGTCTACTTCGTGACGAACCCGTTCGCCCCGCCGACCAGCCCGACCCTCGACTCCTACCGCCTGGTCATCGAGTCCAACTTCGTCCGCTACTTCTTCAACAGCGTGATCGTGACCGTCGGCGCCGTCGTGCCAGCGGTGTTCGTCTCGTTCATGGCCTCTTTCGCGATCGTGCGTGGCCGTGGGCGCTTCCTCAAGTCGGTCAACGGGCTGTTCCTCATGGGTCTGGCCATTCCGCTTCAGGCAACGATCATCCCGGTCTACCTGCTCATCATCCGGCTACACCTCTACGACACCCTGCTCGCCCTGATCCTGCCCTCGATCGCCTTCGCGATCCCGCTCTCTGTGCTCGTGCTCTCGAACTTCGTGCGTGACGTGCCGAACGAGCTGTTCGAGTCGATGCGCCTCGACGGGTGCAGCGAGTGGCAGACGCTGTGGCGGCTCGCGCTGCCCCTCACCCGCCCCGCTCTCGTGACGGTCACGATCTACAACGCCCTCGGCATCTGGAACGGCTTCCTGCTCCCCCTGGTGCTGACCCAGAGCCCTGACCTTCGCGTGCTCCCACTGGCCCTCTGGACCTTCCAGGGGCAGTACAGCGTCAACGTGCCCGCTGTGCTGGCCTCGGTCGTGCTCACCACGCTGCCCATTCTCGTGCTCTACGTGGTCGGTCGCCGCCAGCTGTTGAGCGGGCTCACGGCCGGCTTCAGCAAGTAGGGTCGGAGCGCTACCGAGCGCCCGCGGCCCGGCATCCGGGCCACGCCGATCCTTTTACCGTGGAGCCATTCTCATCATGAAAGCCTTCGTCCTGCCCTACGCCGGAGCCGAGCTGCCGCAGCTCGCAGAGGTGGCCCCGCCCGCGACGTCTGCTGACGAGCTGCTCGTGCGGGTGAAAGCGGTCGGCGTCGGCATCCACGACTCGTACTTCCTGCCCGGCGACGCCACCTACCCCTACCCGATCGGGATCGAGGCGGCGGGGGTCGTCGAGAC
This sequence comes from Humibacillus sp. DSM 29435, assembly GCF_001758225.1. Lineage (GTDB taxonomy): Bacteria > Actinomycetota > Actinomycetes > Actinomycetales > Dermatophilaceae > DSM-29435. The sequence goes on from NZ_MAST01000034.1 coordinate 323,779, forward strand.
GGCGGGACTCGCCGTCACCGCACACCACCCGGGCGACCGGGTCGCGTTCGTCAGCTCGATGCAGCCCAAGGGCGGAACGTGGGCCGAGTTCGTGGCGGTGCGAGCCGACAGCCTCATCGTGTCGGTCCCTGAGACGATGAGCTTCGTCGAGGCGGCTGCCCTTCCGGTTGCCGGCAACACCGTTCTCCGCGCGCTGCGGGCCCTGGGCCCCGCCGCGGGCTCGCTGTTCATCGCCGGCGGGTCAGGGGCCATCGGCACCCTCGCCATCCAGCTGGCCGTCCGGCGGGGGTGGAGGGTGGCGGCATCCGCCTCCGAGGGCAACCGCGACTACCTGCGCTCCCTCGGCGCCGAGCTGGCCGTCGACTACCGCGACCCATGCTGGGCGGCTCAGGTTCTCCGGTGGATGCCGGGTGGTGTCGACGCTGCGATCGCCGTGCAACCGGACACCTCGACCGGCAGCCTCGGTGTCGTCCGCGACGGTGGCGGTCTCATCAGCATCTCGGGCGACCGACTGGAACCGGAGCGGGGAATCGTGGTGCAGGTGGTTCCGCACAGCGCGGATGTGGGTGACGAGCTGAGCCGGCTCATGCTCGACGTGGCCGCCGGTGAGGTTCGGGTGGAGATCGAACAGGTGCTCGCGTTCGAGGATGCCGGGGAAGCGCTGGCGAAGGTGGCCACTCGGCACGCTCGGGGCAAGATCGTCCTGCAGCTCGACGCCTGAGCACGCCGGCGCCACCGCTCGAGAGCGGTGGCGCGACTGCGGGTGACTGACGCCGGTGGGGGTCAGCGTGTAGACGGCACCAGGTCGTGCTCCGGATCGGGCCCTGACGGTTCGACCGAGTCGTCATCGTCGTTGTCCAACATCGACGCTTCGTCGAACGGGCGCTGCCCGGAGAGCACGGCATCCGCCTGCTCCCGGTCGATCTCACCGACCCAGGTGCCGATGACCACGGTGGCAATGGCGTTGCCGGCGAAGTTCGTCAGGGCGCGGGCCTCGCTCATGAGCCGGTCGATGCCGACGATGAAGCCGACGCCGGGCACCAGGTCGGGCCGGTGCGACTGCAGTCCGCCGGCGAGGGTGGCCAGGCCGGCCCCGCTGACTCCGGCCGCGCCCTTGCTCGCGATGATCATGAACACGAGCAGCGAGACCTGCTGGCCGATGCTGAACGGCTTGTCCATGGCCTCGGCGATGAAGAGGCTGGCCATCGTCAGGTAGATCGCGGTGCCGTCGAGGTTGAAGGAGTAGCCGGTCGGCACGGTGATGCCGACGACCGGTCGCGAGACGCCGAGGTGCTCCATCTTGGCGATGAGCCGCGGGAGGGCCGACTCCGACGACGACGTCGAGAGAATGAGCAGGAACTCGCGGGCGAGGTACTTCATCAGCGACCAGACGCCGATCCCGGCGACCATCTTGAGGACGGACCCGAGAAAGCCGAAGACGAAGATGATGCAGGTGGCGTAGAAGGCGAGCATCAGCAGACCCAGGCTCTTGAGCGACTCGAGGCCGGTGGCCCCCACGAGAGCGGCCATCGCGCCGAAGGCGCCGACGGGTGCGGCCCACATGATCATCGCCATCAGCCGGAAGACCAGCCGCTCGAGGTGCTTGATTCCGCGCAGAACCGGCTCACCCTGTTTGCCCATCTTCTGCAGCGCGAAGCCCACGAGCAGGGCGACGAGCAGGGCCTGCAGCACCGAGCCCGAGGTCAGGGCCGACACCAGGGTGTCGGGGATCAGGCCGAGCAGGAAGTCGGCCGTGGTCTCGGAGGTCTTGGCCACCTGAGAGGTTCCCGACGCGGTGATCGCGTCGGTCAGGTCGAGGCCGGCGCCCGGCTTGACGATGTTGCCCACGACGAGCCCGATGCCCAGGGCGACGGTCGACATCGCCACGAAGTAGCCGAGGGCGAGCCCACCGACCCGGCCGACCTGGGCGGCCTTGCGCACCGAGCCGATGCCGAGCACGATCGTGCAGAAGATGATCGGGGTGATCATCATCTTGATGAGGTTCACGAACCCCGAGCCGAGCGGCTTGAGGCTCTTGCCCACCTCAGGAAAGATGGCGCCCACCGCGATGCCCAGGAGCATGGCCACGATGACGGCGATGTACAGATAGTGCGTGCGGTCGCGCTTCTTCGTCGTGGTGTCGACGGCGCTGTCGGCGGTGCTGCTCACGGTGACCTCCAGGTCGGGCAGGGTCGGGCGTTCAGAGGGTGGTCGGGGCCCGGGTCTGCCGGGCCGGCTGATCCGACTATGGCGGCGAGGGTGACTAGGGTCACGGTTGTGTTCATTGAGTTCTCGAGCCCACTCGAGACCCGGCGAGGCCCCGTTCCGGTGGGGCGACCGTGAGTGCCCTCTTCGGCAGGGCCCGACCGACCCGGCTGTTGCCGGCGCGTTGGAGCGTCGCGACACAGACGTTCGTGCTGCAGGTCGGCATCGCGGTCGTGGTCGTGGCGGCCGGCCTGGTCGGAACCTGGCTGCAGGCCGAGCGCACCGCCGATGATGGTGCCATCGACCGGGCGACGGCGGTGGCCGAGACGATCGCCCTCACGCCTTCCGTCATCGACGCCGTGTCAGGGCCGTCACCGACCGCGCCGCTCCAGCCGTACGCCGAGCGGGTGCGCAAGGAGTCTGGAACCGACTTTGTCGTCATCATGACCCTCGACGGCATCCGGTACACCCACCCCGACCCCAGCCAGATCGGCAAGCGCTTTCTGGGCCACATCGAGGCGGCCCAGCGGGGCGGCATCGTCAAGGAGGACTACACCGGCACCCTCGGCCCCTCGGCCCGTGTCGTGGTGCCCGTCACCGACGACGGCACCGTCGTAGGCCTCGTGTCGGTCGGCATCCGCAAGACGGCGGTCGGCGAGCAGGTGCGGTCGCGGCTGCCCGGGCTGCTCCTCGCCGGCCTGGCCGCCGCCCTCCTGTCGGGTCTGGGCACCGCCTTGGTGGCGCGCCGAGTGCGTCGCCAGACCCACGGTCTCGACGAGCGCCAGCTGCGCGAGATGTACGAGTACTACGACGCGGTGCTGCACGCCGTGAGCGAGGGCCTGGTGATCACCGACCTCGACGGCCGCCTCCGCCTCGCGAACGACGAGGCGGTGCGCCTGCTCGACCTGCCCCCTGATGCGGTGGGCCGGGCCGTCGGCGACCTCGGGCTCGCCGCACCCCTCGCGACGGTGCTGGGGGATGCCGGGCCGCACCAGGACGAGCTGCACGTGACCGCGGCGCGCGTGCTGGTCGTCAACACCGCCCCGGCCCAGTGGGACGGTCGGCTGCTGGGTCAGGTCGCCACGCTGCGTGACCGCACCGATCTCGAAGCACTCACGGGAGAGCTCGACTCGGCTCGCGGACTCACCGAGGCCCTCCGCTCCCAGGCGCACGAGGCCGCCAACCGGCTGCACACCATCATCAGCCTCATCGAGCTCGGTCATGCGGACCGGGCTCTCGACTTCGCCACCGACGAGCTGCAGGTCAGCCAGCGCCTGACCGACAGTGTGGTCGGCGCGGTCGACGAGCCCGCCCTCACTGCACTGCTGCTCGGCAAGGCCGCCGAGGCACACGAACGCGGCATCGACTTCGAGATCGCTCCGGACTCCACGTGGCGACCCGACATCGCGCCGACCCGGGATGTGGTCACGATCGTGGGGAACCTGCTCGACAACGCCTTCGACGCGGTGTCGGCGGTCGACCTGTCGAGCGGCGTGCGACGGGTGACCATCTCGGCCAGCAGCCATCCGAGCGACGGCGACGAAGGTGGCGGCTGCGCCGTGCTCGTCGTCTCCGACACCGGTCCGGGGCTCCCGCCAGGTGGGGTCGACGATGCGTTCCGGCGGGGCTTCTCGACCAAGGAGCAGGGCAGCGCCGGCAGACGGGGCATCGGGCTGGCCCTGGTCGCGCAGTCGGTCACTCGGCTCGGTGGCCACCTCGAGGTGTCGGGCCCGCCGGGTGCCACCTTCACGGTTCGCTTCCCGCTGCCGGACCGGGCGTGAGGCTCGGGAATGAGGCTCGGGAATGAGTGACGACCACGATCTTCGGGTGCTGGTGGTCGAGGACGAGCCCATCGCCGCGCAGGCCCACACGGAGTACGTCTCGCGGGTGCCCGGCTTCGTCGTGGTCGACACGGTGGGGACCAACCGCGACGCCCTGCGCGTTCTCCGGCAGAGCCCGGTCGACGTCGTGCTGCTCGACCTGAACCTGCCGGACCGGCACGGGCTCGACGTCGTGCGCGCGATGCGCGCGGCGGGCTACCGCGCCGACGTCATCGCCGTCACCTCGGCCCGAGACCTCGACGTGGTTCGCACCTCGGTGTCGCTCGGCGTGGTGCAGTACCTGCTCAAACCGTTCGTCTTCGCCACGCTGCGCGACCGTCTACTCGCCTATCGCGCCTACCGCGACCAGCTCGCCGACGTGGCCGAGCTCGGCTCACAGTCGGAGGTCGACGACGTGTTCGCCGGGCCGCGCAGCCCGGTCGACACCCGGCTGCCGAAGGGCATGGGCGAGGAGCTGCTCCTACGGGTCTCCCGGGTTCTGCGGGAGGCCGAGGGCGGGCGCTCGGCGTCCGAGATCGCCGAGCAGGTCGGCGTGAGCCGAGTCACCGCCCGCCGCTACGCCGAGTACCTCAGCGACAACCGGCAGGTGACCCGCAGCTCCCGTTACGCGGGGGCCGGCCGCCCCGAGGTGGAGTACCTCTGGTCGCGCTGACGCGCAGTTCGGGCGTGCGCTCGGTTCACGCGTCATCGGCGAGCCAGTCCCGGATGCCGGTGCCGTGCTGGTCGAGCGTGGGCGGTGGCCGGTGGTCGTGGCGGGTCGCCTCCTGCCCGTGCGGCCCGAAGAACCGCAGCGGCGGCCCCGGCAGGGTGATCCGTCCGAGCGTGTGGTGGTCGACCTCGATCCGCAGCCCCTGGCTCACGGTCTGGTCCCAGTCGTAGACCTCGTCGACGGTGCGTACGCGTCCGGCCGGAAGGCCCTCGGCCGACAGCCGCTCCAGCAGCGGAGCGGCATCCCAGTCGGCGAAGGCGGCCTCGACCACGGCGATGAGACGGGGCCTCGCCTCGACCCGCTCGGCGTTGGTGGCCAGGCCCTCGGCGTCGGGATCGAGGCCGAAGGCGACGGCGAACCGCTGCCAGAGGCTCTCGCTGCCGAGCGCGATCTGCACGGCCCCGTCACGACAGTGGAACAGCCCGTACGGGGCGATCGACGGGTGGTGGTTGCCCTGCGCCCGGCCGACCTCTCCGGCCACGGTCCAGCGCGTCCCCTGGAAGGCGTGCACCCCGACGGCCGAGGCCAGCAACGAGGTGCGCACCACGACGCCCACGCCGGTGCGATGCCGTTCGTGCAGAGCCGCCACCACCCCGTAGGCGCCGTTCATCGCAGCGAGCAGGTCGGCGATCGGCACCCCGACTCGCTGGGGGTCGTCGGGGCCGGGGCCGGTCAACGACATGAGCCCGCCCTCGCCCTGGGCGATCTGGTCGTAGCCGGCGCGGCCGCCTTCGGGCCCGTCGTGGCCGAAACCGGTGATCGAGAGCACGACCAGGCGCGGGTTGCGCCGCATCAGCACCTCGATACCCAGGCCCAACCGCTCGAGCACGCCGGTGCGGAAGTTCTCGACGAGCACGTCCGCCCGGTCGACGAGCGCGTGCAGCACCTCACGGTCGGCGGCATCCTTGAGGTCGAGGGCGATCGACTCCTTGTTGCGGTTGGCGGCCAGGAAGTACGTCGACTCTCGAGCGGCCCCGTCGCCGACGAACGGTGGCCCATAGCCTCGGGTGTCGTCGCCCGTACCTGGCGTCTCGACCTTGATCACCCGCGCCCCGAGGTCGCCCATCATCATCGTCGCGTGCGGCCCGGCGAGGGCCCGTGACAGGTCGACGACGAGTACATCGGCAAGGGGTCCACTCATCCCCCCACCTTGGCACCACCGGGCCAACCCGCAACGGCTGGGAGACCCCCCTCAGTTGAGACTGGCGGCGCTCGGCGGGGCGATGTCGAGCGGTGCGAGGGCGTCGAGCTCGTTCCGGGAGAGGCTCGAGACCGATTCCAGCAGGGCGGCCTCCGACTCACTGATGCGTCGGCCGACCAGCTGACGCAATGAGTAGGCGAGCGCTCCGGTCTGACGCACGGTGACGTCGTCGACCGGGGGCTGGCGCCTCGAGGTGACTGCGATGCCAACGACCCGACCGCCCTCCTCCTGGGCGGCCCCGGCCGCGAACTCCTCTCGTGGGTTGAGTCGCTCGTGGGCGTGGTGGGCCCGCAGGCGCAGCAGCAGGTCATGCCACTCGGTGGCCGCGGCATCCGGCTGAACGGCCTGCAGGTCATCGCCCGTGAGACGCCCGGTTCCCGGCAGGGCACCCGGCGCGAACGCCCGACGGTACGACAGCAGCGCGAGGGTCCAGAGACCCTCGATCACCACGCCGTCGTTGTCATCTCCGGCATCCGGGGCATCCGGAGCATCCGGAGCATCCGGAGCATCCGCGCCCTCGATACGAGTGCGGTCACCCTCTTGCACCTCCTCCGGGGGCTGCGGTCGGCGCTCGATCTCCACCATCAGCCGTTCACAGCAGCGCAGCACGACCTCGAGCTCGTCGAAGACGGCGTACAGGTCGGCCAGCTCGAGCGCCTCCGGCGAGAGCAGGGCTCGAACGTGGGTCAGGTCGGCCGTCATCAGCCGACCGACGGCCCGAGGCCGAGCGACTGCGGGGTGCTCGAGTCGGGTGACGGCTGGTGCAGCCCCCCGTCGAGGGCACCGAACTCGGTCATGAGTGATCGGCTCCCGCCCCAGGGCGTCTGCTCCTCGGCGATCAGCGTGTTGGTGGTCAACAGCAGACCGGCCACGGAAGCGCCGTTCTGAAGGGCCGAGCGACACACTCGCAGCGGGTCGATGATGCCCATCTCGATCATGTCGCCGAACACCCCTCTGAGGGCGTCGAACCCGCCATCAACCCCCATTTCGGAGACCCGTTCCACGACCTCCGCACCGGAGTAGCCGGCGTTGGAGGCGATGAGGAAGGTCGGTTCGGTGAGCGCGCGACGCACGATGTCGACGCCCATCGCGTAGTCGTCGGACAGCTGCAGCGCGTCGAGAGCAGGAGCCGCGTGCATCAGCGCCACTCCCCCGCCCGCGACGATTCCCTCGGCCATCGCCGCTCGGGTCGCGGAGAGGGCGTCTTCGACGCGGTGCTGCAGCTCGGCCAGCTCGGCGTTAGTCGGCGCCCCGACCTTGATGACCGCCACCTTGCCCGAGAGCGAGCCGATGCGCTCGGTGAGCACATCCTCGTCGATGCCGAAGCTGGCCCGTTCCATCTCCGCGCGCAGCTGGGTGATGCGGAACTGCACGTCATCGGGCTTGCCGGCTCCGTCGATGATCGCCGTCCGGTCGGCCGTCACCCGCACCTGGCGGGCGCGACCCATCATCTCGAGGGTCATGTTCTCGAGGCTGAAGCCGGAGTGCTTGCTGTAGACCTGCCCGCCGGTGATGGTGGCGATGTCCTCGAGCTTGCGCAGCCGACGGTCGCCGAAGCCGGGCGCCCTCGTGGCGACGGCCTGGAACACCCCGTTGACGTGGTTGTGCACCAACATGCTGAGCGCCGAGCCTTCTACTGTCTCGGCGATGACGACGAGGGGGCGCGGCGCCCGCATCACCTTGTCGAGAATCGGCATCAGCTGCTGAACGGAGGTGATCTTCTCGCTGCACAGCAGGATGTACGGGTCGTCGAGCACCGCCTCGAGGCTGGCCGAGTTGCTGACCAGGTAGGGCGAGAGGTAGCCGTTGTCGTACTCGAACCCCTCGACGAACGTGACACTCATGCCGTGCTCCGACGACTCCTCGACGGTGACGATGCCGCCGTCACCCACGGTGTGCAGCGCCTCAGCGAGAACGTTGCCCACCAGCTCGTCGTTGTTGGCCGAGATCGCCGCCACCCGGGCGAAGTCGGCACGCGACTCCACCGGGTGCGCGACGCTGCGCAGGTGGGTCACGAGGGTCGCCACGGCCATGTCGATGCCGCGCTTGACCAGCACCGGGTTGCCACCCTTGTCGATCGCCCGCATCCCCTCTCGGATGATGGCCTGGGCGATGACCGTCGCCGTGGTCGTGCCGTCACCGACGATGTCGTTCGTCTTGATGGCCGCCTCCTTGACCAGCTGCGCGCCCATGTTCTCGAACTGGTCACTCAGGTGGATCTCGCGGGCGATCGTGACGCCGTCGTTGGTCACCACCGGCGAGCCGGTGATCTTCTCGAGGATGACGTTGCGCCCCTTGGGCCCGAGCGTCGACTTGACCGCCTCGGCGAGCTGGTCGACTCCCGACTGCAGCAGCCGTCGGGCCTCGGGGCCGAATCGCAGGTCTTTGGCCATGGGTCCTCCTGGGTAGTTTGGTGAGTGGTCGTCGGAGTGGAACGGCTGCGGTGATCGGTGGACGCTGCGGTCCGGATGCCGTCAGGGAACGAGGATCGCGCGCCCACGAACCTGGCCGGCGGCCAGGTCGGCCAGCGCCTGGGGGGCATCGTCCAACGAGTAGGCCTTGGTGTGCAGCGTCACCTTGCCGGCCTCGGCGAGCACCATCAGCTCGGCGAGCTCGTTGAAGGTGCCGACGATGTTGCCCACGATGTTGCGCTCGGTCGAGATGATGTCGAGCGTCGGCACCGTCAGCGTTCCGCCGTAGCCGATGACGTAGTACGAGCCACCCGGACGGGTCATCGCGAACCCCTCGTTCTCGGCGCCTTCCTCCGCCACGAAGTCGAACACGACGTCGGCGCCTTCGCCTCCGGTCAGGTCCGTGACGGCTTCGACCTGCGAACCGTCTGCGAGCACCGTCTCGGTCGCGCCGAGGCGCTTCGCCAGTGCGAGGGCGTCCCCGTTGCGGTCGACGACGATGACCCTCGTCGCACTGAGTGCCGCGAGGCACTGGATGCCGATGTGGCCCAGGCCTCCGGCCCCGATGACGACAGCCGTGGTGCCCGGATACAGCAGCGGCAGAGCCTTGCGCACCGCGTGGTAGGCGGTGATGCCGGCGTCGGCGAGCGCGGCCACGTCCTGGGGCCGGGTGGCCGGGTCGAGCCGCACGCAGGCGCGGGCGGAGGTCAGCAGGTAGTCGGCCATGCCGCCGTCGCTGTCGAGCCCGGGGAACGAGCTGTTCGAGCAGTGCATGTCCTGCCCTGCTCGACAGGCCCGGCAGAGGCCGCAGGTCGGGGTCGGGTGCAGGATCACGGTGTCACCGACCTCGAGGTTCGTGACTCCCGAACCGATCTGCTCGACCCAGCCGGCGTTCTCGTGACCGATCGTGTAGGGCAGGGTCGGCGACATGGCCGCGTCCCACTGGCCCTCGATGATGTGCAGGTCGGTGCGGCAGACACCCGCTCCGCCGATCCTCACCACGACGTCGAGCGGGTTCTTCGCGACGGGGTCCGGCACCTCCTCCACCACGGGTTGCTGGTGATAACCGTGCAGTCGGACTGCTCTCATGACGCTGCCTCCGTATGGGTCGAATCCGGGGAGCTGATGGTGGCGGTCTCGGGGTAGCGATCACGCAGCAAGCCGCGGCACACGCCGCTGTTGGCTTCGGCGCTCACCCGGGTCAGTCGGCTGCGGTTGAGGTGCATCGGCAGGTCAGTGTCGACGACCCGTTCGCCGGTGACGGCATCGACGACCAGCGGTGAGTCGTCACCACTGGGAAGACCGAGCTCGGCCCGCCGCTGCCTCAACCGCTCTCGGTCGGGCGTGTGCGGCGCGTCGCCGAGGGTCATGCCGGCGAACGCGCTCGCGGGGGTACCGGCTGCCAGCATGGGACGGCAGACCCGGTCGGTGCCGGCGAGCACGGCCCGGCGCACGAAGTCGGCCCGAAGGGTGTCGAGCTCGTCGACAGCCTCCCCCTCGAACGAGGCGACGAACCCCGCTCGAGCAGCCACCCCCGCGTTGATGGCGTCAGAGGCAAAGTGGTCGTCGAGCACCACACTGGCCCGGCTCACCCCGTCGACCCCGCTGACCGCGTCGTGGGCGTCGGCCACCATGAGATACGCGAAGTTGGGCGCGCAGAAGTAGGTCGGCAACCGCAGCCGTACCTGCGCCGTCCCCCGTTCGTCGACCGTGCACGACGCCACGAACTTGAGCGTGGTGATCGACTCGTCGAGCTCGGGGTCTCGCACGGTGCCGAGCGCCGCCACCACCCGAGCCGTGACGGATGCCGTGTCGTCGACATCGCCGGTCGTGGCTGTCGTTCCGGTCGGGTTGGTGGCGGTGGCGGTCACACCCGTGCCTCCTCCTGAGTAACCAGCGCGGCGTCGTCCTGCGACGCCGGCTCGCTGGAGGCGGAAGACAGCTGGCACTCGGCCGGCACCTCGATGTCGTAGAGACGCGCGGCGTTGAGGCCGAGGATCTTCTTCTTGGTGTCGGTGGTGAGTCTCGGGTAGTCGGAGAACTCGTCAGAGGGGTAGTCCCAGTCGACGAAGCCCTCGATCTGCCACTTCGGCTCCCAGATGTTGTAGTCGCTGCCGAAGGTCATCTTGTCCTCGCCGACCCAGAACAGCAGCTCGCCCATCACCTTCGCGAAGAACTTCGGTCGGGCGTGCATGAGGCCGCCGATAGCGACCGAGAGCCCGGCGTACACGTTCGGCTCCTGGGTGGCCATGAAGCAGAAGTCCTCGATGCGAGGGAGCCCGACGTGCTCGACGATGAAGTTGAGGTCGGGAAAGTCGGTCGCGGCGTGGTCGACGTCAGAGACATCGAACGCGTCCTTGTCGAGGGGCCAGATGGTCGGGCCCTTGTGCACGTGCACGTTCTTGATGCCGAGCTCCTGGCTGCGCTCGAGGAACCGGTAGGCCTCCGGGTCCTTGAGGGTCCAGCCGCGCGAGGTGTCCTTCCATTCGGCGGTGTAGAGCTTGACGCCCTTGGAACCCCATCGTTTGACGTCCTCCTCGAGCTGCTTGAGGCCGGCGTCGCCCTCGCGCGGGTCCCACCGGGCGTTCACCACGAACCGGCCGGGGTGCTTCTCGGCCAGGGCGCCGGTCTGCTCGGTCGTGTTGAACCCGTTGCGGTACCACTCCAGAAGGTAGGTCGGCTGGAAGATCGCCACGTCGACGTGACCGTCCTCGAACACGTCCTTCATGAGGTCCTCCTCGGAGGGCTTCTGGAAGTGCTCGATCGACCAGTGCGTCTCGGGCGGGCCGAGCGACTGGTAGGCGTGGAAGCAGTCGATCCAGCCCTTGGCGTAGTTCTCGTGCCCCGCCACCCAGTTCTCGGGGCTGGCGTCCCAGAAGTGCATGTGGCTGTCGACGATGAAGTACTTCTCGCCATTCTTCTCGTACATCAGCTTCTCCCTCAGTTGGCGGTGAGGTCGAAGCCGATGTACTCGGCGGCGTCCTCGGGGTTGGCGAACATGATGGTGCGGTCGTCGAGGTGGATCATCCGGCCGTAGTGGGTCGACATGTTCTCCTCGAAGGTGGCTGCGTCGAAGAAGCCCTCCTCCTCGCCGAGCGCCTCCGAGAGCTCGTCGTAGTCGAAGTCCATCCGGCCGACGGCATCGAGGCGGATCATCGACGGCAGCGGGGTGACGGTCACGTCGGGCTTGGTGCCCATGACCTCGGCCACCACCGCCCCCACCTGGTTGTTCATCAGGGTGACACCGCACTTGTTCGACGGGCTGCTGTCGCGCTTGAACGGGCTCTCTGCGGTCGTGAACGTGGTCACAGGGTCAGCTCCTTCGGGTCGTCGAGGCCCAGCTGGCGCAGGATCTCGCTGAAGCGGCTCTTCACGCGGTCGAGGGAGTCCTCGAACCGGGGCGGCTTGGCGTCCGGCTGTGACCACAGGGGCTGCAGGTCTCGGGAGGCCTTGATGCAGCGCTCGGTCCAGGTCGAGAGCCACTGGTTCATCAGGTCCTTGTTGTGCTGCGCGAACTCCTTGTCGTTGACCAGCAGGTCGAACATGGCCAAGGTGTAGCGCAGGTCGCGCTCGGCGTAGTCGTGTTCGCCGGCGCCCACCACCGTGGGGGTGACGTAGTCGCCGTTGCGTGGCGCCGCCTGCTGCACCAGCCCGCTGCGGAAGAGCTCGCCGACGAGCGGCTCGAACACGATGTTCGCCGCGAACACGGCCTCCGCCCAGTCGTCGACCGCCGTCAGCTGCTCGGCGACCCGCCGCACGCCCTGCCAGGCCGGGTCGGAGTTCCACGTCTCGATGTGCGCCTCCCCGTCGAACGCCTCGATCTCGTCACTCAGGGTGAGGTTGTAGAGGGCCAGGTCCTGGGCGAACCGCAGGCGGTGCATGCTGTTGACCGCCATCGCCGTGTTGTGCATGTTGGTGGGACCCCGCCGGTTGGCATTGGCGAAGAGGTAGAGCCCAAGTCCCTGCTCCACGTGCATCCACGCGCCGACGTTGCGCTCCACGAACTGCACCCAGTTGGGGTTCCACTGCTCGAAGGCCTTCGTCTCACGGGCGCTGTCGACGTTCTGGGTGATCTGGCGCACCACGTTGGAGTTGTAGCGGTAGAACGTCATCTCCCACTCTTCGTTCGGGTCGCGGAACTCGTGCCAGCCGTGGGCCGGCCAGTCGTAGCCCTTGCCACCCGATCCCGGGAACCGCTCGGGCACCGGGCGGTCTGAACCCCACGCCTTGAGTGCGGTCCACTCGAGCGGGTAGCCACCCTGGCCGTCGGCGAAGCCGTAGAGCCAGCCCTGGCTCAGGTAGTGGCGCGGGTCGGGCTGCACCTCGACCGTGACGTCCTCGTAGTGGGTCTGCTTGCGCTTCTGCGGTGTGAAGTAGCTGTAGTTGCGCGCCGTCGAGTCGGGGAACTCCTTGGCGCCGGCCTCCGCGTCGGTGAAGCGCGGCTGCGGAAGGCTCCGCTCGGTCGTGGTGGTCATCTGGTCCGCCTTTGCTCGTGCGATCAGGACATTCCGGTGGTGGTGAACTTGTCGTAGTAGATGTGCTTGTCGGTCGCCCCCAGCTGCAGGAGCGTCTCCATGGCGGCCTCGACCATGGGCGGGGGCCCGCAGACGTAGCAGTCAGCGGCATCCAGCTCGCTCTCGTGGCGTCTCACGACGTCGGTGATGAGGCCGGTCTCACCGTTCCAAGGGGCGTCATCCGGCTCCGAAAGTGCTGGTACGTAACGGAACCCGGGAAGCTTCTCGCCGAGGGAAGCCAGCTCCTGCTCGAAGCAGAGGTCGTGGCGACGTCGAGCGCCGTAGTAGAAGGTGATCTTGCGGTCACTCCCCTTCTCGGCGAGCTGTCGCAAGACCGACAGCACGGGGGCCATGCCGGCGCCCCCACCGACGAACACCATGTCGCTGTCGCGACCCTCGCGCAGGGTGAACACTCCGAACGGGCCCACGACCTCGACCTTGGTCCCCGGGCCCATCGAGTGGCCCAGCAGGTGCGAGAACGCACCGTCGGGGTAGGCCCGGATCACGAACTCGAGCTGGCCACTGGTCTTCGCGGAGCAGTTGGCGATGGAGAACGACCGTGTGACATCGGTGCCGGGAACGGTCATCTCGACGTACTGCCCTGGGAAGAAGGCGAACTCGGTGGGCTCGACCAACGAGAGCACGAGGCTGTGCAGGTCGGGGGTGACGAGCTCGTTGGAGACCACCTCCATGGTCGCCGTCTGGATCGGCAGCCCGGAGTGGATCATCTCCTCGTCGTAGTTGAGCAGCTCGATCGTCACGTCCTCGTAGACGTGCGCCCGGCAGAGCAGCGTGTAGCCCTCCTCCCGTTCGAAGTCGGGTAGGGCGAACGAGGAGTACTTGTCGAGCTCGATGTCATCGCCGTCGAGCACGAACGACTTGCAGGCCGCGCACTGGCCCTCCTTGCACCCGTGCATGAGCATCAGCCCCTGCTCGGATGCCGCTCGCAGCACGGTCTGCTCTTCCTGCACCTCGATCTCGATGCCTACCGGCTCGAACCGCACGACGTGTGTCTCGCCCATGCTTGTCTTGAACCTCTCAGGTGAGGCCTGGGGAGGCGCGACGATGGTCGCGCCTCCCCCGGCCGTGCGGTGGGGAGTCCCGTGCTAAGACGGATCAGACCGCGGCGGGTGCCGGACGCCCTCCCGGTCCCTGACGGATGTAGTCAGCGTGGAAGGCCAGCTGCTCTTCAGGGGTCATCTCGTTAAGCAGCACGTTCGGGCTCGCGAAGGGCGGGCAGCGGCGCATGTGGTCAAGGGTCCACATCTTGCTCGGGTCGAGGTTGAGGTGCGGCTGCGCCACGAGCGTCTTGCCGTCGTCGCGCACGTAGCCCATGTCGGTCACCACGTCGGCCATGTTCCAGCCGTGGTAGAGCGTCTCCCACTCCCGCTTGCCGATGAGCTGACCCATGTTCGGGGTGTTGCGGCCCTGGTAGGTGGGGCGGAAGGCCTCGACATCGGTCCAGCGGCAGGCCTCGTGGCAGTAGGTGCGCATCTGCCCGCCCACCTCGGCCATCACCATGTCCTCACGAACGAGGCACGGCACCATGCAGGTCCAGCAGCGACTGGGGTACACGTAGTCGACGTCCTCGAAGATGATCGGGTTGTGGCCGTTCGGGGTGGCGAGGCGGCTGTAGTTCTCCCACCAGGCACCGTACTTGTCGTACCAGCCCGGGTACTTGTACTCGAACCACTCGAAGTCCTTGTCGGTCATCGGGTCGATGCGCCAGTAGTTGGCGAGCCAGCCGGTAGCGAAGAACTGGGCGACCTCGTGCACGTAGCCCTTGTTCCAGATCTGGTTCCACGACTCCTCGATGAGGTCGTGCGGGATGACCAGGCCGTACTTCTCGAGCGGCACCAGGTAGCTGCGGTAGTAGTCGTCGTAGATCCACCGACGCCACATCTCCGCGTAGCTCTCTCGGTCCTTGCGGCGGTCCTTGGTGCCGTACTCGATGAAGGTGCCGATGGCGGCATCCACGACGCGGTGGTTGTTCCACCATGCGTAGCGGAGGTCACGCTCGAGCAGCTGGTGGTTGCCCTCGTCGGCGAGCGCCATGAGCAGCGTGGCGTAGCCGTTGCTGATGTGTCGTGACTCGTCGGACTGCACCGAGTGGAACACCGTGGGCAGCAGGTAGTCACCGTTGGCGGCCGCTTCGGCCGGCATGGCGACGAAGAGGGTGTTGGTGAACGCGGTCTCGGCCACGATCGTCAGATAGATGCTGGCGGCGGTGATCGCGTCACCGGTGATGAAGCCCTCGGCGAACTGGCGGCCGATCGTGCCGCAGTAGTCGTTCTGGAAGTTCTTCAGGCTGCTGTTGAAGCCGGCCGGGTCGATGTAGCTGTTCATGTAGAGGCGCTTGAGGTTCTGCTGGATCGTCGAGTGACGCACCTCGTCGATCATCTGGATCGCCTGGCCGTTGTGCAGCTCGGGGTTCGGCACGTTGCGGAACAGCAGCGGCATGGCGCGGGCGGCCGAGATCTCGGGCAGCGGGATGATGCTGAGGAACAGCTTCTGCCACTCCAGCCAGCGCTCCTCGACCTGGCGGAACATGTTGCCGCGAATCGCTCCGTCGGCCGCGCCGTAGACGCGGTGGTCCTTCTCCTCCTGCATGGGGAAGTACGACCTCAGCACCTGCTTGAGGGGGTCCTTCTTCTTCGCCTTGGCGAAGGTGTAGTCCGTCCCGTACTGGGAGACCGGCTCGTGGTAGAGCGGCTCCCACGCAAGCTCTTGGATCTTCTCGTGAGCCTTCGCAATGCTCTGGCGACTCATCGACACTCCTTCGGGTCCGTGGAAGACGACGACCTTCGGGGTAGCCGTCCGAGTCTTAGTGAACCCATCCCCGACGGCATCCGCGGTCTCACTCTGAGACGGGCAGCAGCCTGGTCACGGTGTCTCGAAAACGGCGGCACGCAGCTCGTCCAGCTGAGCATGCACTCGCTTCATGACCTCTCGGTTACCCTCGGCCCGTGGCTCGATCCCCAGTGCTGCCAGTAGTTCTCGTGCGGGAGCACCAGGGTCGCCGCTCTCACCGAGCACCGGGTGCAGACCTTGGTCGACGAGGTGCTCGAAGACGAGGCTGACCACGCTCCAGGGGTTGTACGTCTCGTTGTGCACCACAGCCGCAGCCTTGGTACCGACCGGGTCGGCCTTCGGCTCGGACTCCGCAAAACGATCGATCCGCTCATTCACGACAGCCTCCAAGACGTGTTCGTCAGGTTCGTGGGCCAGCTGCGACGGGTCCACCACCACGGTGGCATCGGTCTACCGCAGCGGTGAAGGGGCGCCGTCTCACTTTGAGACACTGGCGCAATCCGGCGGGTGCGTACCATTGCCCAAGGATCACGACAGCGCTCGTCGTGGGGGCGTGGCGGGGGCGCCCCGAACAGTGACCCGGCCGGGTCGCGGAGGTGAAGCCACATGATGCGTTCTCCTGCAAAAGACCGACCCACCGATCGCGACCGTGCCGACCGCGGCGACCTCGTCGCCCGCGACCGCCAGCGGTTCCTCGCGGGCGAGCCCCTCGACCCGGCTCGCGTACGCGGTGACATCCTCGCCTCGTGGCGTCGTTCGCGCGAGCAGGACGTCCCGGCGGACCGCGTGGTGCACACCTTCCAGGACGACATCGACCCTGAGATGGGCCTCACCCGCAGCGCCCGGCCCGTGCTCCGGGCACTGCGCGAGCAGATGGAAGGACAGGCCGTCAGCATCATCCTGTCTGACCACACCGGGCTGGTCCTCTCGCGCAGCAGCGGCGAGCCCGAGCTCGACCGCTACCTCGACATGGTCGAGCTGGCTCCAGGCTTTTGCTACGGCGAGGACAGTGTCGGCACGAACGGCATCGGCACTGCCCTCGAGATGGGCGGCCCCGTCGCTGTTCTCGGGCACGAGCACTACGTCGAGAACCTCGAGCGCCTCTCGTGCGTGGCGGTTCCGATCAAACACCCGGTGACCGGTCGCACGGTCGGGGTGCTCAACCTGACCTGCTGGACCCGTGACGCCGGCCCCCTGTTGCTGAGCCTCGCGAAGAATGCCGTGGCCCAGATCCGACAGGAGCTGACCGCGGGCGCCGGCGACGGCCAGCTCAAGCTGCTCCAGGCCTACCTGCGCGCTTCGCGCCGTTCGTCCGGCATCGTCTTCGCCGTGACCGGTGACACCGTGATCCTCGGTGACAGCGTTCGCACCCGCCTCTCCCCCGACGACCAGTCGGCGATGGTGACGCACGCCCTCGAGTCGCTCGTGAACGGCAACCGCAAGCAGATCGACATCGACCTGCCCTCTGGTACTCGGGCCCGCCTGCAGGCGCAGTCGGTGGGCGAGGACGAGAAGGGGACGGTCGTCAGCGTCAGCCTCGCCGAAGCGTGGACCGGTCGGCGTCCGAACATCGAGCACTCCTCGGATGCCGGCCTGCCCGGCATCGTGGGCACCGATCCGGTGTGGGCACACTGCTGTCGTGAGGTGGAGACGGCCGCCCGGAACGACGAGTGGCTCGTCGTTCGCGGCGAAAGGGGCGTTGGCAAGCTCGCCGTGCTGCGCGCGGTCCATCTTCGTCTTCACCCCGGCAGCCAGGTCACGGTGCTTGACGCCGCAGTCGAGCGCACGGCATCCGCCTGGGCCCGGGAGCTGGCCGTCGCTCTCCACGGCAGCTCAACGGGCGTCGTCATCACTCACACGGAGGCTCTCGACGCCAACCGGCTCAACGCGGCCGCCGAAGCGCTGCAGGCTGCGAAGGCCAAGCCCGGCAGCGAGCTACGTTGGGTGGCAGCAACACTCGCCGATGGCGCCGACGAGCTCCACCTGCTGCCCCTGCTCGACCTTTTTCCGCGCACGGTCGACGTGCCGCCGCTGCGGCTCCACCTGCGGGACCTGCCCCTGCTCGTTCCTCACCTGCTGCGGCGGATCGACCCGCACGGGCACCTGACCTACTCGGCGGACGTGATCGCCACCATGGTGAGGGGAAGCTGGACCGGCAACGTGACCGAGCTCGACGGCGTGCTCCGCGAGATCGCAGCGCACCGTCGCTCGGGCGAGATCGTGCTCGAAGACCTACCGCCAGCTGCCCGCACCGTCAGTCGGCGACGCTTGACGCACATCGAGGCGCTCGAGCGCGACGCGGTGGTCGCGGCGCTTCAGCAGGCTCACGGCGACAAGACCCGGGCGGCGAAGGCCCTCGGCATGTCTCGCGCCACGATCTACCGCAAGATCCGCGACTACGGCATCCTGGCACCGGTCCGTCCGCTCAGTCAGGGGTAGCGGGGCGGCTTTGTCGCTGGCGCCGTCGCTGTCGCCGTCGCTGTGGGGGGTCGTCGGATGTCGCAAGGTGAGACGTCGACCGGCTCTGACCGCGAGCCAGACTGTTCCATGACCGACTCACAGACCTTCCGGCTGATGTACCGCAGTCGCGACCGCATCTCTCCCGACGAGCGCAAGCTCGCACTGGGCGCGCTGTTCACGAAGGCCCGCTCGAACAACAAGGCCCTGGGCGTGACCGGGGCACTGCTCGTCGACGGTGACCAGTTCGTGCAGACCCTCGAAGGCGACGAGCCCGAGGTGAGGATGCTGTTCGACCGCATCAAGGCGGATCCGCGCCACGACAGCGTCGAGCTGATCAGCACCGAGATGGTGCCCGAACGAGTCTTCGCCCGCTGGTCGATGGCGCGGGTCGGGCACGACGGGGAGCCCGACATCGCGCTCATCGCCCACACCGACGGCATCTCGCCCGCCTCGAGCCGCGGTGGCACCCCTGGTCAGGTGGGGGTGCTCGATGCCATGCGCCGCGCTGCCGTGCGTGCCGACGAACAGGTGTCCTGAGCAGCGCCGGTCAGGCGGCAGGCACGCCCGAACGCCTCCCGAGGCGGGCCAGCACCTTGGCCTGGCGCTCGGCGCCGTCGGGCACGTCGACCGCGGACTTGCAGACGCCCTCGCCGTAGAGATGCTCGCCGAAACCGTCGGCCGACCTTTCGATCGTGTCGAGCTCAGCGGCATCCAGAATCTCGTCGTGCCCAGCTGACTGGGCGAGGTCCCAGCGGTGCACGATCAGGTCGAACCCGTAGAACGTGGTGATCGCCGCCCCGATCGTCGAGCGGCCGAAGACCCCGTCGTACTCGAGGTCGGCCACGGCAGGGTCGGCCAGCAGCTCCCGGAGGTGGCGGTCGTGCGCGTGCCAGGCCTGCGCCGGGTCGACCGTCGCCGGGATGCTGCTGCCGGCGTCGACGCCGTGCTGGGCGAGGAAGTCGCGCTGGGTGCTCATCACGTGGTCGAGCACGTCGCTGGCCGCCCACCCTTCGCAGGGTGAAGCGGCCCCCCAGTCGGTCGGGGTCAGGGAGTCGACGACGGCGCCGAAGCGGTCGGCGAGCTGGGCGTAGCGGTCGGACGTGACGGTCATGTGTCTGCTCCTTCGATGGCTTCCCTCTCGAGGGTAGGCACCCGTCCACGCGCCGGTCTTGATAGTTTCCGACATATGCCGATGGTGGGTTCCCGGGTTCGTGACGACGTCGAGCGCGCCCACCTGGTCGACCCGACCGACCTGCGCTACTCGATCGAGCGTGCCAGCGTGTCCCCCGACCTGGCCGGTCTGGCGCGCCGCTTCTGGATTCCGGTCTGGGCCGTGCCACCTGGGCAGAGCTCGCCTCAGAGCGTGCTTCAGTACCCGGTCTGCCTCATCGTCGTGTCGAACACCTACGCCCGTTTCTACGGGGTGGCGTCAGGTCTGTCCCACACCGTACTGGAGGGTCGCGGTTGGGCGGTTGGCCTGATGCTGGCACCCGCCGCCGGCTACCTGCTCACGGCGCAGCCGGTACGCCGGATGACCGACCACCACGTCGACCTGTCGACGGTGCCGGGGCTCGGCGGTGCGGAGCTGACCCTGCGGGTACGCGAGGCGATGAGCAACGACCCGGAGTCACCGGCGGCTCAGGAGCAGGCTCGCGAGGCGGTCGAGGATGCCTTGCGGCCCCGGTTGCCGGTCGACGATGAGGGTCAGCTCGTCAACGCCGTCGTCGAGCTGGTCGAGACCTCACCCGACCTGCTGCGCGTAGATGACCTCTGCGATCGGTTCGACATCTCGGAGCGCACCCTGCAACGCCTGCTGCACAAGCGCATCGGCCTGTCGCCCAAGTGGCTGATCCGTCGCCGTCGGCTCCAGGAGGGGGCCGACCGGCTGCGCGACAGTGACGCCGACCTGTCTACCGTGGCGGCCGAGCTGGGATACGCCGATCAGGCGCATTTCACCCGCGACTTCCGGATGTCCACCGGCATCACGCCAGGCCAGTTCGCGGCCCGGTTTCGCTGAGCGGTGTGACGCTGCGGCCATGACTGCAAAATCAGGGTCCGTTCGTGCGCTGGCCCGGTCAGACGGCGTCAGCCCACGTGGAACCCCAGCACTACAAGTGACGGTGAAACCTCGTGAAAACCAGGTGGCCCGGGGTGGGACGCTGTGGTCATGAACGAGGTGCTTGAGCAGGCCTTGGCGCCAGTTCTGCAAGATCTGAGCGGTGCCGGGGTCTCGCTGGCACGCATCGAAGAAGAGAACTGGACGGGCCTTGAGGATCGGCCATCCGCGATGGTGTGGAGCA
This sequence comes from Humibacillus sp. DSM 29435, assembly GCF_001758225.1. Lineage (GTDB taxonomy): Bacteria > Actinomycetota > Actinomycetes > Actinomycetales > Dermatophilaceae > DSM-29435. The sequence continues at coordinate 344,231 of NZ_MAST01000034.1, forward strand.
CCGACGGTTCCGGCTTCGGCATCGGTGTTGATCGACTGGCCCCGTCGGTGCAGCACCAGTCCGCCGTCTGGGTTCGTCCGGTCGGCGAGAAGCCGATCGCGTTGATTGGTTCGCTCAGAGCGGCGGAAGTAGCCCCCTGAGTCCGACAGCCCGGACAGCGGCGCCGTGGTACGCCCCTTCAGCTCTGGGACCAGGGCCTCGACCTGACCGAGGGCTGACCCGCTCACTCCTACCGCGCGAGGATCCCGTCGGCCAGTGCCTGCGCGAGCCAGTCCCGGTAGGACTTCTGCGACCAGCCACCAGTGTCGCGCATCAGGAGGTGTACCTCAGGAGAGGTGAGGGTCCACACCACCTGCGCGGCACGCTCGACCGAGAGACCGTCCCGCAACGGCCCTCGGACGGCGATCCACCCCACGATCGTCCGCATCGCGGCCCGCCGCTGCCGCACCTGGATGTCCTCTCGGAGGCCGGCCGCCTCCTGGTCGACCGCGGCCGCGCTGCGCAGGATGTCGTCGAGGGGTCGGATGCGCTCGAGCTGCCCGGCGACTCCGGAGGCCAGCATCCGAACCTGCTCACGCTGGTCGGGCTCCTCACGCAGAGCCTGTGGCCCGGCTCGCTCGAGCACACCGACCGGGGCGTCGTCCCCACCGATTGTTACGTCGAGCACGGCTTTGAGCAGCCCGATCTTGGAGCCAAACGTCTTGTAGACCGTGTCGACGGAGACCCCGGCCGAGCCGGCGACCGCGGCGAGAGACGTACTGGCGTAACCGGCGTCGAGGAAATGCGTGGTGGCCGCGTCGACCACTCGGCGACGCGTCGCCCGGGCACGGTCGGCACGCACGGACGAGTGGTAGGAGCGTTTCTCCCTTGACACGGGCGTATCGTCAGGCACATATTCATTCTACTTAGCCTAGAGTCAATCTAATCGCGGACATGCGGTTTAGGAGCAGAAAACATGTCGGTCAGCCATCCTTCCGTGGACGTCATGCACCGCATCTTCGACGAGGGGTTCTCCGTCGGCGATGACTCGGTCGTCGACGAGCTCTGCTCACCGGACCTCGTGGAGCACCAGTTCGGCCTCGCGGGTACTGGCGCGGAGGCGATCGCCCACCTCAAGGCGGCCATCCGCGACGTGCATGGCGCATTCCCCGACATGCGCTTCAGCATCGAGGAGTCCGTCGTGGACGGTGACCGGGTGTGGGTGCGGGTGCGCGGGCGCGGCCGAAACACCGGCCCGTTCTTCGGACCTCCGTCGGGGCGCCCGGTCGAGATCACGGTCTTCGACCAGGCCCGCATCGTCGACGGTCGGATCGTCGAGCACTGGGGCGTGCCCGACCGCTTCGCGTTGCTGGCCCAGACCGGGGTGCTCGCGCGGCTGGGGTGAGCAGCCGCAGCTCCGACGGCCCACCTGCCTCACCGGACGCTGAGGGTCACCGTCCGGTCCGTCAAGCCCTCCTGGCCAGAGCCGGCGGACGTTCCCGCGCGAACAAGGCGTCCTCCATGGCCGCGCCATTCACCAAGGTCGACCCCCAGTGCGGGCCGGTGGGCCAGATCGTCTTCTTCGGCAACATCGCCATGCAAGGCTTCGCCGAGGGGCCGAACCCCGCTACTCGCAGCATCCCGCTGATGCCGAGATGGCCATCGACGCGATGGCTCCGGATGGGTTCGAGACGGTCGCGTTCCAGGACATCCTCACGCTGGCGATCCGCGGACCACCCGAAGAGGTCACCTATCGAGCGGACGAGACGACCAAGGCGCCAGACGGTGAGCACGTCGCCGGCCTGGGCGTCGTCGAGAGCCCTGGCGCAGCTGAGGCCGGCCCGTCGCGGCACCGGTGGCGTGGTCGAAGTACACCCGATCGGCGCCGGCGGCGCGGGGTGAGGTCTGGCGGAACAACCCTGGTCTGTCCGCTGAAGCCCGTGTGGCGGTCGGAGCTTCAACCGTGGGCGGGGTGGCGCAGGAGTTGATCGCCGCCACAGGAGCGGCCAGAAGAACGAGCGTTGCCCATCGTCGGCGCCACACCCCTCAAGTATGACGGCAATGCATGAAGACGCGGAGAGGCCTGGCGATACGCCACAGCAACGACGATCACCTACCTAACAAGCACGCCCGGACGTTCGCGGTACGCATCGAGCCCTTCCGGAGCACCCGATGATGGCTCCGAACTTCAGCCGCTCCGCGGCAAGAGAAGTAAAGCTACTGGGGTAGTAGTTAGAGTCCTACCGGAGTAGTATTGGAGTCATGAAGTTGAGTGTCAGCCTGTCCGTCCACGACGTCGCCGTGTTGGATCGGTACGTCCAGGTGGCGGGTGTGTCCTCGCGTTCCGCCGCGATCCAGAAAGCGATCCGGATGTTGGGCGACCCCGAGTTGGAGGATGCTTACGCAGCGGCCTGGGACGAGTGGGACGCATCGGGCGAGGCGTCCGCGTGGGAGGTCACCGCGAGCGACGGGCTTGCCGATGCTGCGCGGTGAGATCCGCCTAACCGACTTGGACCCCGCGCGACCGAGTGAAGCAAGTAAGCGTCGCCCTGCGGTCATCGTGAGCAACGACCGCGCCAATGCCAGCGCTGCCAGGCTGGGTCGTGGGGTGGTCACGATTGTGCCGGTGACCAGCAATGTCGACCGGGTATTTGCGTTCCAGGTCTTGCTGTCCGCGAATGAGACTGGACTGAAAGTGGATTCGAAAGCGCAGGGCGAGCAGATCCGCTCGGTGTCCGTGGAGCGCTTGGGGGCGGTCATAGGTCGGGTCCCGGCGCGCGAGATGGCCCAGCTCGACGACGCGTTGCGGATCCACCTCCAGCTCTAGGGCTACGCGATGGCTCGTAGGGAACGTCCTCAACGCGGCA